>CAWASN010000001.1:0-372147 GCA_963784845.1 uncultured Actinomycetes bacterium
CTAGTTGAGTTTCGTGAGCGGGTGGCCGTGGAGCCGATCGGCGGGGACTGCCCGGCCGCATATGTGCAGCATGAGGTCCGCCGCGGTTCCGGAGAGGGTAGGTCCGGCACCGAAGGACCAGCCCATGTCGGTCGCTTGGAGGTTGCGTCCGCCGATGTCGGTGGCGAAGTGAGCGTGCGTGCCGCCTTCGGTGAGATCGTCAAGGACGCTGCGGGCCGCGGTGTCGGACGCGCTTCGCTCGGCACCGAGCGGCACGGTGATGTCGAGTGCGTGGATCACGACGTGGTTGAGCGCACCCGACTGCCCGCCGCCAGGTGGTGTCCAGCGGTGTAGCCCGTCGTCGCGCAGGTTCGCGACAAGATCCGAGGTGGGCCGGATGGCGTCGCGGCTGGCAATGCGATTCGACAGTCGCGTGAAATCGAAGTCGTCGTCGCGGAACTCGGCCATGAACGCGTCTTCGTTGTAGCGGGCTGGCATCGTCAGATGGGCGACGACCTCCCGTACCCGCCACCCTTCGCACAGCGACGGCGAGTTCCATCGTGGCGCGGGAAGGTCATCGAGCACGTCGGCCGAGCGCGAGGTAGGTGGATGTGACAAGCGCCTGAAGGTCGTGGTCGGGCATCAACGCTCCATCGTTCGAAGAACATGCCATTCACCCATGAGACGACTCCGAGATCGAGATCTCATCGCGACGAGGACGACAACCATGACTCCGGTCGTGTTCCGGATCGTCCGGTGCGGGGTGGTGCCATGTGCGTAGCCGCTGGGAGATGACGGACGCCAACCATTCTGCGATCGGCACTCGCTCCGGAAACCGGGATCGGGCGTTCTCTGTGCTCGCTGTCGTCGGCGTCCGCGTCGTGCGGCATCACACCCTTGCCGGCCCCCGCCGAGACCGAGGCTCTTGCGGTGGAGCGGGACGTCAAGCAGTCCCGTCGCGCGGTTCCAGGACGACTACGGGCGTCTCGGTCGAACGCAAGGCGGCATAGCCGTCGTGCTGCGGATCAACCGCGACCCATCGCTGCCACAGCCGATCACGCTCCTCGCCGACGGCGCAGCGCGCGTGCACTTGGCGCACACGCCGGCCTGCCATTCGAACGACGGCGTCCGGTTGCGCCTCGAGGTTGAGCCACCACGAGGGATGACCCTCATCCCAGCCGTTCATCGCGAGCGTGACGAGGTCCGGCCCGTCCTCCAAGTAGCCGATGATGACGCTGCGTTCTTGCCCCGACTTCCGCCCGACGGTCGTGAGGCGCAACGCACCCCAGCCGCGCCGGCTCGCCGGAGTCCACAGGAATCGACCGCCACTCAGCCGGTAGAGCGCGCGATGAACACGCCAGAACGTGTGCATGAACCACGCCGGCGGGAGTTTCGGCGGTCGGGTTGCCGCGTTGCGCATCGCAATACCTCACGCAGAGGCGATCCTCCCGGCCGTTCGCGTCTCGGCCTCCATCGAGGAAAGGGCCGTGCGAGCACCGGAATGTTGATCACATGATGCGCCGCGGCCCCTCCCGACAGTAGGGCCCAAGGTCACGCACGGGCCGGGCGATGGCGCGTACTCGAGCGCGTTGAGCGCCTGCCCGGTGCGTCAAAGCTCGGCGAGAGGAGTCATGCTGGAACAGTGACACCCGACGACGAACGGTCCTCGGAGCGCAATGATGCTTTCTCGCCGCGTTGCCCGTTCACGATCGATCAGCCGATCATGTCGCAACGGTGGGAACGACTGACATTCGTGCATTGGTCGTTTGATCCGTCCACCGTCCAGCGGCTGGTGCCCGAGTGGTTAGAGGTCGAGACCTTCGAGGATGTGGCGTGGGTTGGCGTGGTGCCGTTCTTCATGCGAGTCGCGACCGCGCGTGGCCATCGCTTGGCCTGGGTGTCGAACTTCTGCGAGACGAACGTTCGGACCTACGTTCGCGATCGTGAGGGTCGGTCGGGGATCTGGTTCTTCTCTCTCGATGCCGCCCGCCTCGGCGCGGTGATCACTGCCCGCGCGACTTACCGGCTCCCGTACTTCTGGTCGCGGATGCGCCTCGACGAACATGATGGCGAGATCGCGTACAGGTGTCGACGACGATGGCCCGACGCACAGGCCGACACGAGCCAAATCCGCGTTCGGATCGGCGACCCGTTCGCGGCGGCCGACCTTGACGACCGCGACCACTTCCTGACCGCTCGCTGGGTTCTCTTCAGCGCCGCAGGCGATCGGACTCGTTTCGCCCGTGCGTGGCACACGCCCTGGCCACTGTTCCGGGCCGAACCCATCGCCGTCGATGATCTCCTCATCACCATGGCCGGTCTTCCGTCCTGCCAGGGACAACAGCCGATCGTCCACTACTCGCCCGGCGTCGATGTCCGCATCGGCCGTCCGGAGCGATACCCGTCCCACGGGTGACCGCTTTCGACGACGCCATGCCTGCCGATCGGGTACTCGCCGCACCGGCGCGCGAATCGGGCAACATCCGTGCGTGCGGCGATGGTGGAAGGCGGGCGTCGGTGTCGCGCTTCCTGTTTCGAGCCACGCCACAGCACGGGAACCAGCGAGACGGCCTCATCGCTCGAAAGCCAACCCAACAAGCGGCAGGGCATTCTCGAGACCAACCCGTCAGCACCCTCGACGCTACGAACAAACCGCAAAGCGTGACACGAACTCAACCATCAGGGCATTATCCGTGCATGGGCGAGGACGACGATCCGACACGCACCTGGATTGCACTCGGGCGCGGCCTCGCTGCGGTCTCCGTGCTCTCGATCGCGGCGGGAATGATCATGGTGTTCGGCGACACAGGCGTATCGGCGAGCGATCGTGTCTTCCAGGCATGTGAATCCGCGAGCGCGTTCGCTGGGTTGTTCGCGCTCGTCGCAGTCATCGTGCTGGTCCTTTCGAACACGCCGACTGAAAGGTCGCGAGGCGTCCTCGCGATCACGCAGTGCATCGGCATTGTCTTGGTTGCCTGCGCGGCCTATGCGGCGTGGTACTCGCTCACGAAGCGCTCCCACCTACCCCAGACAGATCAGAGCCCGTCGTTCGTCGCGTTCGTCGGACTGAACTGGTCATACCGAATGAGTGGGATTCTCAGCGCCGTTGCCGCTGGCGTCGTCGGTGTGCTCACGATCTTCGCCGTGGGACGGGCGCGAGCTCGGACACCGCTTACCGTGAGCCATGATCTCGGCGAGACTCCCTCGGGTCACGCATAACTTGCCGCTATGCGCTCGCCGCATCGGCGCGAGATCGGGCAATCGGTGCGCGGTGTCGCCTGCGTGGAGTGAGTTTGCCGTGGACGCTGCGTTCGTCGTCGACGGATCTGCGGACGTCATTCGGGGGCTGATCGTCAGCGAGCCTGCGCGGGTGGTTCTCGGGCTGGTCCTGATCGCCGTAGTGCTGGCTCTCTTCACGTCGGGATCATCTCTTGGTCGGACTCTGTTGCGATGGACGGGCGCCAACTGGAGGTTGGGACGAGGGTTGGTCGCGCTCGCTGCCGTCCCAGTGGTCGCAGAGGCGGTGCAACCCATTTCCGCGGTCTCCGACCATGATTGGGGCAGTTGCCTGTTCCATGCCGTGCGCTCGGCAACAACGCTCGGCGTTGTCGTGTGTTGTCGCGTAGCGCCGATCGACCGACGCTGCGGCATCCCTGCGCAACCAGCGATGCACGCTCTGACGCGTCACACCGAAACGACCCGCGACCTCGGTCACCGACGCCCCACCCAGCACCTCGAGCACAGCCTGATATCCCTGCTCCACAACCCGGAGCTCCACCAGCACGACAACCCTCCCGGCCCGACAACGTCGAACCGGAAGCACAGCCCGTCAGCCAGAAAAGTGGAACACGACTACCGGAGCCACCGTCACCCAACTACCGGAACCGCGCCGCAGAACGTCACTCAACTACCGGAGCCACACTGGAAAGCATCTACCGGGACCGCACAGAGGGCGCGCGATGGACGTGCGATGGACGCTGACGGCGTCTTGCTGACAGGAGCGACGCGACGGCTCCCACCTGCGCAAGCAGTGGAGCCGGAGAGGGGATTCGAACCCCTGACCTGCTCATTACGAGATCATTCCGAAGCGGACGACGACGAACCCGAACGGACGTAAGCGCAGGTCAACCGCTATGCGCCGACGAGCACGAACGACTGCGAATGAGCTACGCGCGTGCGATGAACGCGCGATGGACGTGCGATGACGTCGTCCGCGGGCCGCGGTGGGAAGCGATTCAGCATCGGCGCGGCGACGGATGTTGCTCGCGCCAGCCGACGGGGCTCACCCGGGATACTCGTGTGCGTTGACCTCGACGGTCGGGCCTCCAGTGGGTGGGAATGCCCAGTGCACGGTAGGCAAATAGCACCTGCCGCCCGGGACACCAATGTCTGCGTTCGACGATGTTCATGCTTTCGTGCAAGGTGGCGAGCTGTTCTCGTACCCAGCGGATCGTCTGGTCCTTGGTTGGGCAGGTTTCGGGGATCGCGATGATCGTCGCTTCGACACTTCGACGCCGATTGACCTGGGCCATCACGTCCGAAGGCGGTAGCGAGTCACCCGCACCCGAGCATGATGAGCTGCCGAGCACCACAACGGGCCAGCCCGTCGGCTCACCGGTCTGCGCTGCCGGCTGCGTCGTCACACACAACGTGGCGGGCGTGACCGGCACTTGGCTCGTTTGCACGCCGACGACGTCGGAGTGCTGGCACGCGCCGACAAGCATCTCCGCCGTCAACGGCTCCGTCATGGGAGCGTCGGACGCTTGCGTCGAGCCGGGAGGATTCGGGTTGCCGGAGACCTGACACAAGACGGATTCCGAGTTGAGCGTCGGCCTGGTGCCGGGAACAAGGCCTGCACCATTGTCCGGTTGGAAGGCGTTCGTGATGCGTTGGGCTTGCTGGGAGGTTGGCCCCAGGACTGTGAATGCGGCCGCGATCCCACCGAATGTCACGGCGACTGCGACGACACCCGTTGGCAGCCAAGCCCAGTGACGCCGGCTCCGCCGACGGCGGTTTGCGGAGCGCTCGTCGACCGGGTCCCGGTCTGCACCGATGGGTGCTCCTGTGCCGGTCACCGTCAGCATCAATTCGCGCTTCTGGCGAGAGGTTTGTAGCTCGCTCGGATCCTCTACAGGATGAGCGAGCTGACGTACCCGATCAACGATGACATCGTGCATGACTACCTCCGAGGCGGATGAAGATCTGAGCAAGCGGAGTACGCAACCGCGGTTTCGTCGAGGTCGACGAGCAAGCGCTCGCGGATTCGGCTGAGGCGCGATCGAACCGTGCCGATCGGCACGTCGAGTACTTGTGCGATCTCGGCGTACGACAGCTCGTCCCAGGCATACAGAAGGAGCGTTTCAACGTCCGCGATCGGCTGCCGTTCGAGAGCGTCGGCCACGGCGGCGAGTTCACTTTTGGCATCGAGCGCTGACGCAACCTGCGCATCGACCTCGCTGAAGAAGTCGACTCGTTGGTTGAGCGATCGAGCGAAGGCGGCGTACTCGCGTCCGGAGGACCGCATTGCGTCGTCGGACGATGTTCAGTGCGATGCCGAACAGCCACGGTCCGGCGTCGGATCGAGACAGGTCGTAGCGATCCCGATTTTCGAATGCCCATCGAAATACGTCTCCGGCGAGGTCCTCTCCCCGGGTCTCGCCGACGCGGCGTGCGCAGAATCGGTATACGGCCTTGAAATGCCGATCGAATATCTCGCCGAATGCCGCTGGATCGACCTGCGACAACTCGATCAGCGCCGTGTCGTTCAACGTCATCATGTTGTTATTGGCCGAAGCTGGTCCGCCGGTTCGTGGGCCTCAGCCTACGAACCCCGCCCGATCGTTGGAGCGACGACGGCTGTCTTCGTCCACCGGACGGGCGTCGAGCGAACGTCTCGGGCCCGTACATACGTCGGTTCGCCTATCCCGACCCTGACCGCACCTGCCGATCCGTGGCGATCACCGGGGAGTCACGAGCCAGTACCCGGTCGAACAAAGTCGACAAGAGCATAGGGGTTCGGGGCGGTCGGCACGTTGATCCGAACCCCGTCAACGTCTGCGGGTATCGAGAACAGGGCGATGCGCCATTGTCGAATCGTCGCACCGTCGGCGGGCAGCGTTGAGCGGCTGTTGCTTGGGCTCGCGGTGGGTCGACCAGTCGGCGACGCGGCGAAGACGATCCATTGATGTGCAAACACCACGGCGTCAGCGATGTAGTTATCTCCGAACGGCGGCTCTACGTTGCTGCGGCATACGGGAGCGAGCTTGGCTCTGCGGAGGCAAAGCGCGTATCGGTTGCCTTCTTGGTGTAGTTCGACCTTTGCCGTTGCGAATTGCGTCGATCCGACGGTCGGGAGTGCCGAGAGTCGTGTGGGAGCGCGTGCTCGCCAGGTGAGCTGCTTGGTTGCGCGACAGGGGCTGAATGCTGCGCGCGATCCGTTCGAGGGTGGGTATGTCGAGATTCGTTGACTTGACGACGGCGAGGCTCTCGTCGGGCCACGAAACGAGAACCGACCGATATCGTCCCGAGGGATCAGCTTCGACAACGGCGCCGTTTGCGCCACGCTGTCCACCGATCCAGGTTCGCAGGTAGCCGGGGTATGACTTGAACGTGTATGTGCTGATTTCAAGATCGGCGGTGTTCCCGCTGCCCGTTCCGTCGTGGGCGTACTCGAACACCGCGTCCGTGCTGCGAGCCGAGCCGGGAACGGCGTGTTCGCCGAGCAGGCCATACCCGGTCGGTGAACTTCGCGGGTCGAATCCGTGGGTGAGGTCGGCGTCGCGGGGCTGAAATGCGTTCAGGACGGCGATGGCCTGCGCGAGCGACGTCCCCCGGAAAGTTGCTCGGACCACTGCGTTGGACTCGACCCACTGAATCTCGCCACTCGCGCCCACGGCATCCTTGGGCGGATCGATCGTGTAGCCCTTATGGCCACGAACGTGAACCACCTTCATTCCTCCGACGCCGCCCCCAGGAGGATTCCGACCGAATTCGAGGAGGAGACCTGGTGCGAGGTCGCCGCTCGGGGATGCGGTGCCGAACAGTCGTCGTCTCGAGACCGATGTCACCGGTTGTATGCAGCGACGTCACCGACCAGATCGTTTCGGTCGGAGGTATCCACGTCGGCGCGAGCGCCCCGGGAGTGACACCAATGTCTCGCACCGAAGTCGGTGCGGGTGCGAGCGAGGTGGGCGACGGCGTTTCAATACGAACCCGATGCGTCGATCGTGCACCGACCGCAACTGCTGAGACCACGACGACTGCAACGATCGCCGCGGTGATGAATGCAGCAGTGCGACGTGCATGCCGAGTACGTCGCAGTATCGGAACGGGAACCGTGTCGAATCGTTCCCGATGTGCGCGCGTGGCGCGGCGAAGTTCCTCGTCGATGTTCATGCCTTGTCCTCAGAATCCGCATCGATCTCAAGCGCCCGGGCGAGCGCGGCCTTGCCGCGCCGGAGATGCGTCTTTACCGTCTCGACGCCGATGTCGAGGATCGCTGCGACATCGGCGATCGAGCGATCGTCGAGATACGTCAACGCGACGACCTGCGCCTGGCGCGGGGGAACAGGCGAACGAGGCTCCAGATGTCAGTGTCAGCCACCGAGATACCTGGCACGTGTACGGATCGAGCAGCGTCACTGAGTCGTCGTGCTCGACGTTCTTCACTCGCGAGACGGCGCCATCGTGAACGGGCGCGGTTCGCGACGACTCGCCGAACCCAGAGATCCGGACGGTCGAATCGGCTGAGCGCATCCCACCGCCGCTCCGCTGCGAGGAAGGCATCCTGCGTCAGGTCCTCAGCGGCATGGACATCTGAGCAGAGAGAAGCCGAGAACGCGAGTAGGGGTCGATACTGCTCGTCGTAGAAGGCGACGAAGGACTGGAGAGTCGCATCGGCCGCCGCCTCATCTTCCACCCCACCCCCCGAACGGCACCCGCCGCGGCATCCAGCAATCCCACCCCCTTTACTCGCTTGACCGGCGCGCTTGGGGGACACGGGCCTCAGATTCTTGCCGGTCCAGATCCAACCGACCGTCCGGGGGAACAACTGAACGGGTTGCGCTCGCGAAGCCTCGAAGCCGTCCGTGCGCCCTCGCAGGTGATTCTGGTCTTTCAGACCACGGGTCGGGTATGAGCCACGCAGTCGGAAGCGGAACCGCTCGACACTTGTCGGTGCGTCACTCCATCCCGCGCGGTCGTCAGATCGCGACGCCGGCGGGGGTGACGGCGATGTGGAACTCGATGCCGAGCGCGCTCGAGAGGCGGGCGAGGGTGTCGAAGGACGGGTTGTGCTCGCCGGCTTCGAGGCGCGCGACGGCGGGCTGCTTCATACCGAGTAGCCGCGCCAACGCGGTCTGGGAGAGGTCGTGCTCGACGCGGTACTCGACGAGGCGCGCCGCGACAGCGCGCGCGACCGCGGTTCGGTCCCACTCCGCTCGAACGTGCGGGTCCTTCAGCTGACGTGCGATCACCTTGTCGCTGTTGCGCATCTTGTCGAGTTTCACGTCGGTCTCCTCATGCTTCGATCTCGTCGAGCCGCTTCGTCGCGGCGGCGACCGCTCGTCGGAATCTCCGTGGGTCGACGAGCGCTTCCGGCCCGACCGCAACGACGACGAAGGTGTCTGCCACTCTTCCGTACAACGGCCGCCAAGGGCTCCGACCGCTTCGGGGTCGAAGCTCGCGGAGCCGTTCCGCGCCCTTCACGTTGCTCTGATGCGGGAACGGCAACGAGGGGCCGACGGCGGCGAGTTTCTCGACCGCGTGCATCACTGCGACCCGTTCCTTGACCGGTAGTGCATCGAGCTCGGCTTCTGCTTCGGGGTGGAACACGACCGTCCACACCCCACCACGATAACACATGTGTTATAGCTCGATGCCGGCGCCGAGGTCCCTGTCGGTGTTACGGGGACCGAGCTGCTGCTCGAGTGCGTGTTCGATCGCCTTGTGGAGGGCGAGTTCTTGTTGGTGGGAGCGGTCGAGGGTTCGGCAGATGGTCGTGTAGCCGTCTTCGGGTTCGGGCTCGTGATGCGCTTCGGTGTCGTGCTCGGGGCGGGCGATGTGGAGATGGTTTTCGTGGCGGCCGCGGGTGAGGGCGCTGTAGCCGGCTTCTCGGTAGAGGTGTTCGTCGCCGAGGACGTACACGTAGTCGCAGGTTTGGCCTTGGGCTTTGTGCACGGTCATCGCGTACGCGTGATCGAGGCCGCCGGCGTCGAGGTACGCGGCCGGGATCGTCTTGGTGGTGTCGTCATCGAACGCGACGGCCACCGAGCCGCGGCGCGCGTCGATGTGGGTGATGGTGCCGCGTTGCCCGTTGAGGACGCCGAGCCGGTAGTCGTTGGTGAGGGTCATGACCCAGTCGCCGACCGCGAATCGGCGGCCGTCGATGTCGAGTTCATCGGGTCCGATGATCCCGTCGGTTTGGAGGGCGGCGCGGGCGTGTTGGTTGAGGGCGGTGACGTCGTCGCGGGTGGCGGCGAGCATGAACGCACTGTCACCGTCGAGGGTTTTGTCGAGCCACTGGGCGACCATCTCGGCCCGGGCGTCGGCTTTGGTGGGATGGTCGTGGACGCGGCCGTGCGCGGCGAGGATCCCGAGCGCGCGGGCGGTGTCACCGTTTCGGAGTTCGGCGAGCGCGCCGCGTTCGATCGGGTCGCGGTTGCGCCGATTTTCGGTGAGGTGGATCGCGTCGGGTTGTCGGGCGAGGGCGGCGAAGATGCCGCCGGCTTCGATGGCGGGGAGTTGGTGGTGGTCGCCGACAAGGACGACTTTCGCGTCGGCCCGATCGGCGTGGCGTAGGAGCCGGTCGAGTTTGCGGGTGCCGATCATCGCGGCTTCGTCAACGACGACGATCGAGCGTCGGGCGAGGCCGTCGACCTCCCGACTGTTGAGTGCGCCGAGGAGCCGGTCGAGGCTGCATGACGGGATCCCGGCGCTGGCTTGGAGCTCGGCTGCGGTGCGGGCCGCGAGCGCGCAGCCGATCACCCGGTAGCCGTCGCGTTCCCACACCTCCCGTGCGACCTTCAGCGCGTGGGTCTTGCCGGTTCCGGCCGCGCCGACCACGACCGAGACACCGGCGCCGTTCGACGTGAGCGAAGCAACCATCGCGGTCTGCTCCGCGCTCAACCCGGCAGCCTCAACGGCCGCATCGGCGGCCTGCGTGCACACGCCGTAGTTGCCGTCCCGGCGGGCTGCGATCTCGGCGAGGACGCGGCGTTCGAGTTCGAGGTGCTCGACCGTGGCGTACTGCACGCCGGTCAACGCGACCCCGACCGGCTGAACCTGGTCGCTCGCGAGGAACGCGTCGGCGCGAGCCTCGACGGCGGTGATCGTCGCGCCGGGCGGGCACTGGTGGGCGACCATCCGCACGACGGCACGCCGATCGAAGGTGCCGTCCTCGAATTCCATGAGCCGTGCGAGCCGTCGGTCGTCGATGTCCAGGGCCGTCCGTGGCGTCTCCGGTACAGACAAGTGTGCAGACGTTGGTGCAGACATCGGTTGAGCGCACAGAGCTTCGACCCGGTCGCGGGACAGGCCGTGCAGGTCTGCACGCGCCCGCCAATCGGCCCGGAGTTGTTCGACGTCGACGTTGTAGTCCTTCGCGGTGCGGGTCCGGACCGCGAGCCGACGTCGGGACCGCACCGAATCGTTCCCCACCTCCGCGGCGGCTGCTTGGATCTCGATCCGCCGGCGGCTGAACTCGCGCCGCACGTCACGGCCGACACCGGTGATCTCGCCCTGACCGTAGACCGGGTACTCCCACGACACCCCCAACGACCGCGTCAACCCGTCGCGCAGCGCCGCCTGGTACAAGAACCCGGCCGTACGCGCGTGGCCGTACAGGAGCCGGCCATCCAACGCCCGCCACACCCCGTCCTCGCACAACGTCGCGTTCGCGACCAGGACATGGGTGTGGAGTTGCGGGTCACCGGCCCGGCTCGTGCGATGCCGAAACGCCGCCCCGATCACCCCACCACCCGCAACCGACTCGACACCGTTGTGACCGCGGCGCGACCGCACCGCCTCCCGCTCCAGATAGCCGATCGTCTGATCGACCGCCGCCTCGTGCGCGGCCACGACCGCCCGCGCCGTGTCCGGGCCGCCCAGCGCCCACAACAACGACACCGACTTCGGCGCCGACAACGTCAGATCAAACGCGCACAACCGGGCGTTACCCCGACGGAGACGAACACCGGCGGACGGATCCTCACCCGCCAACACCGCCCGGAACGCGTCGTCATCAACATCACCGGCCAGACCCAGCTGGGTGGCGCCGGTGCCGAGCCAACGGCCGGGGACCTCGCCCGCCTCGAGGTAGTAGTCCTCGACGCCATGCGCGACACCGGCGAGGTAGTAGCCCTCCTGCCCGGCGCTCAGCTTCCCGATCGACATCATCACTACGGATAAGCGCGCGTGCAGACCGAAACGCGACAACGAAGCATCGAGATGCAACGTGTGTGATTCTCGCTCTGGTCGCGATTTCCTTGTCGCGTTTGACCACTCGCGCGCGCTTATCCGTAGTGATGAACGAAACCAACGAGACGACACAACCAGAGGATCGGGACAACGACGAACGCACGGTGCTGCTGCTCACGATGATCGACGCGGCACGCGCGCTGTCGATCGGACGCACGACGATGTACGAGCTCGTCGCCGCCGGCGAGATCGGCGTCGTGCACATCGGTCGATCCGTCCGGGTTCCCGTCGACGCGCTGCACGCGTTCGTCGAGCGACGGCGGGCAGATTGATGATGGCGCTCGCAGCGTTTACCGTGAGCGACCCGGCATGAGCATCGAGCGACGCACGACGCAACGAGGAACGGTCTACGACGTCCGGCTCCGCGACCCGAGCGGGCGCCCGTACATGCGCACGTTCCCGACGCTCCGTCGCGCGCAGCAGTTCGAGCGAGGCGAGCGGGCGACGATGGACCGCGGCGCGTGGACCGACCCCCGTGCCGCGTCAACGACCCTCGCGGTGTGGTCGAGAGGCTGGCTCGATCGGGACGCCACGAAGCGACCCCGGACGAAGATCGCCGACCGCCAGATCCTCGAGGGACACATCCTGCCCGAGCTCGGTCACCGCGAGCTCGGCTCCGTGACGCCGCTCGATATCCAACGTCTGGTCGCGCCGTGGGCCCTGCGGTACAAGCCGAACACGGTTCGCCGGTACTACGCGGTCGTGCGCGCGGTCTTCGCCGCCGCGGTGACAGCGGATGTTCTCGTGCGGTCGCCGTGTCGCGGGGTGAAGCTTCCGCGGGCCGAGCCGTCGCCGCATCACGTCGTCACGCCCGATGAGCTCGAACGCCTGGCCGCCGAGGTCGGTTCGGCGTACCGGCCGATGGTTCAGCTCGCGGCGGTCACCGGGCTTCGCTTCTCGGAGTGCGCGGGATTGCGCGTGCGCTCGCTCGATCTGCTGCACGGTTTGCTGACCGTCACCGAAGGTGTCGTGGAGGCGGGCGGCCGCGTCGTGATCGGGCCGCCGAAGAGCGCGGCCGCGCGCCGGTGCATCGCGATGGCGCCCGCGCTCGCCGCGCTGCTCGCCGAGCATCTCGCCCGGAGCGGCCTCACGGCCGCCGACGCCGACGCGTGGGTCTTCCCCGGCCCCAAGGGCGGCCCGTTGCGCTACGCGAACTTCCACGACCGCGTGTGGGTGCCCGCGTGCAAGCGGGCCGGGCTCGCGGGACTCGGATTTCACGACCTGCGCCGGGCCGCGGCGACCGTCCTCGTGACCTCGGGGGTCGACGTCCGCACCGCCCAACACCGTCTCGGTCACTCCGACCCGCGGCTCACGCTCGCGGTCTACGCGCAGGTCGCACCGCACGCGGATCGCGCCGCGGCCGCGGCGATCGAGGACCACTTCCTCGCCGGCGCGCGCGATGAACGCGCGATGGACGGTTCGGGCGTCTTGCTGACAGGAGCGACGCGACGGCTCCCACCTGCGATTGCAGTGGAGCCGGAGAGGGGATTCGAACCCCTGACCTGCTCATTACGAGTGAGCTGCTCTACCGACTGAGCTACCCCGGCGAAGCTGAAGAGTGTAACCGACCCCTCAGGCCGACCCTGCGGGCGGGAGGGTCATCAACAGCGAGGTGAGCCGCATCAAGCCCTTCTCGTTGATGAGAAACGCTTCGCGTGCCTCGTGACACACGTCGAGCGCGGCCGCGGCGGAGCGAGGCGTGACGTCGAGCACGGATCGATCGGCATTGAGCGCCGGCGCCGGCGCAGCGAGGGAGTCGCGGTACACAGATTCGACCGCGGTGATCCCTTCGAGCAGGAGATCGATGCGCGTGCGGCGCGTCTCGCGCTTGTGCCGCTCGTCGATGCGGCGGCGCAGCCGCGCGGCGTCGCGCTCGGCGTAGCCGAGCCGTTCCATCTCCGCGTCGAAGGAGGCGAGCTCCTCGGCGTGTTGGCGCTCGACAGCTGCGGCCGCCTCCTCGACCGCACCATCGAGCTCCTCCGCGATCGAGAATGCGGTCGCGCCGTAGCCGTCGACGCGCGCGGGAGCGGACGCGAACACCGAGTGCAGCGACGAGAGCCGGCCGGCGAGCGCGCGGGCGCGAGCAAGCTGCCCTCCCGCCAGCGCCGCCAGCGCGTGCTGCATCGCGAGCCGGTACTCCCTCCCGCTCGAGCGCTGCCTGCACGTCGCCATCGGCGATCGGATCGAAGTCGATGCGTTGGCATCGCGACCTGATCGTCGGGAGCAGATCGTCGGGGGAACCCGTCACCAGCACGACGACCGTTCGGTCCGGAGGCTCCTCCAGCGTCTTCAACATGGCATTCGCCGACTCGTTCTGGTTCCCGCGCAGACGCTCGGCCTCGAAGAGCACCAGCACCTTCCGTTCACCCTCGATCGGGGCCCGCGCAACTTCAGGAAGGATGCGGTCCCGCACGTCTTCCTTCACGCGATAGGAAGCGCCTCCCGGCTCGAACTCCACGACATCGGGATGCACGCTGCGCATCACGAGCCCGCTTCCCGCGTGCGTCGTCGGCAACACCGATGAGCATGGCGGCGAACTCGCGGGCCGCGTCCTCCACGCCCGATCCGCGCGGGCCCGACCAGAAGGTACGCGTGCCCGGGCCGCGCCGCAGCCTGTCGCAGGGCGCCGAGCGCGCGTTCTTGACCGACGACCACCGTGTCCACCGTCGCGAGCCTAGGGAAGCACCGGTGCGACCGCTCCGAGGACGCGTTCGGCCACCTCGCCGGGAGTTCCGCCCGCCCCCACGAGCACCCATCCCCGGGCCGGTGCGAGGTTGCGGTAGGCGGCACGCACCCGGGCGTGGAACTCGGCGCCGGCACGCTCGAACCGGTCCCGCACCGCCGACACGCGCGCATCCGCCACCGCGTCGGGCAGGTCGAGCACGATGACGAGATCCGGCTCGAGCCCGTCGGCCGCCCACGCGCTGAGTCGCTCGATCTCGTCGACACCGAGATCGCGCGCGACGCCTTGATACGCGAGCGTCGACGGCGAGTACCGGTCGCACACCACGACCGCGCCCCGCGCCAACGCGGGGCGAATCACCTCGGCCACGTGTTGGGCCCGGTCGGCGAGCATCAACAACAGCTCCGCGCGCCCGTCGAGGAACGAATCGGAGTGCAGGAGCGCCGCGCGGAGCTGCGCCCCCGCCGGCGTGTCGCCGGGCTCGAACGTGACGACGATGTCCAGCCCCGCTTCCCGCAACGCGCTTGCGAGCAACTGGACCTGGGTCGACTTCCCGACCCCTTCCCCGCCCTCGACGACGACGAACCGACCCGTTGCCGAGGTCATGAGGTCGACACGTCCATTCGTTGAGCCATCCGCATCCGCCGCCGGGCCGCGACTCCCGAGAGGATCGTGATCGTTCCGCCGAACCACAACGCGAGTCGCGCACCCGGCAAGCTGAGGTGGACGTTGCCGAGGTTCACCGAGCCGTTCGTCAGCGCCTTCGACAGCGACCCGAGTCCGCTGGATACGAACGGACCGACGGTCAGCGAGAGCAGCAGGCAGAACCGAACCACGGTGTAGAGGGTCGAGAAGATTCGACCGCGCATGTCGTCCGCGACGCGCTCTTGCATCACCGTGAAACCGGTGACGTACGCGGTCCCCGCGGCCGCGCCGACGAGGGCGACGAGAAAGATCGCGGGGGTCAACGACGAGACCGCCCCCGCGCCGATGATCGCGCCGCCGGTCGCGACCACCGCGGTCGTGAAGACCGCTTCGCGGGGCACACGCCGTTGCACCGCCTGGAGCGCCACCACGCCGATCGCGGCTCCGACGCCGAGCGACGTCAACAGGAGCCCGAACGTGGATCCACCGCCGCCGAGCACGTCCCGAGCGAACAAGGGACCGATCGGGACGATCATCCCTCCCCCGATGATTCCTCCGGCCAGACCGACCATGACCCCCCGGACGAGCGGGTTCGAGCGCATGAACCGAAGGCCGCCGACGATGTCGTGCCAGGTCTGCGACGCACTGACCCTCTGGATCGGCCCGCGGTCGGCTTCGTCGAGCCGCAGCCCCGAGATGAGCAGTGCCGAGACCAAGAAGGTCAGCGCGTCGATCCAGATCGGCAGGAGCTCCGGTTGGTGGAAACGACCGAGATAGTGGACGTCGCCGAGCCATTTCGATACACCGGCCAGCGCGGCGTAGAACGCTGCTCCGAGGGGAAAGGTCCCGTACGCCGCACCGAGCCCGAGCGAGTTCGCCGACGCGAGCTGCTCGGGATCCTTCACGACGTTCGGCACGCTCGCGTCCTTGGCCGGGCCCCACAGGAGGGTCAGCACCTCGATCAGGAACGAGATGACGACGAGCCCGAGCAGGTTGTCCCAAAACGGAAGGACGACGAGCAGGCCGGCCCGACCGATATCGCACGCAACCATGACCGTCTTGCGATTCCAGCGATCGAGCAGCACGCCGCCGACGGGCGCGAGCACGAGTCCCGGGGCCATGCGCGCCACCATCACGAGGCCGATGCCGGTTCCCGAGGTCGAGACCTTGCTGGCGATCAACAAGATCGCGAGCAGCCCGGTCCAGTCCCCCAGGCTCGACACGACCTGTGCGCCGAACAGACGACCGAAGCCCGGGGTGCGGAACACCCGCCAGATCGACGGGCGCACCTGACCCTCGTCGGGTGCCCCCTGATGCGGCGGAAGCGGGATGAACCGCGCCGGGTCGCTCATGGATCGGCCAGCCTACGGTCCCGACCCGATCACGCCTGGGACGAGTCCGGACCCTCCGCCGTCTGCTTCGCCGCCTTCGCCGCCGTCGTCTTGGCGGTCGACTTCGTCGCCTTCGCAGCCGTCTTCTTCGCGGTTGCCTTCTTCGCGGTTGCCTTCTTCGTCGCCTTCTTGGCGACCTTCTTCGCCGTCTTCTTGGCGACCTTCTTGGCCTTCTTCGGACCGGCTTCGGCACGGGCCCGCAGCAGACCCACAGCTTCATCGAGCGTCAGTGCGGCCGGATCACTGCCGCGCGGCACCGTCGCGTTCACGTTTCCATCGGTGACGTAGACGCCGTACCGGCCCTCGAGCACGCGCACCGGCTGGCCGTTGTCGGGGTTCTCGCCCAGCTCGGCCAGCGGCGGCTTCTGTTGGCGGCCCCGGCGCATCTTCGGCTGCGCGTAGAGCGCTTCGGCCTCGGCGAGCGTCGTCGAGAAGAGCTGTTCTTCAGAGCTCAGGCTGCGCGTCTCACCGTCGGAACGCTTCAGGTAGGGCCCGAAGCGGCCGGGCGATGCAACGATCTCGCGGCCCTCGGTGTCGGACCCGACGACACGGGGCAGGCTCAGCAGCTGCCGCGCCTCTTCGAGGGTGACCGACTCCGGGGTCATCGACGAGAACAACGACGCCCGCTTGGGCTTCTTCTTCGTGCCCTCCTCCTGTTCGCCGAGCTGGACGTACGGCCCGAAGCGGCCCGTGAGCACGAAGATCGGGAGCTGAGTCTCGGGGTCCTCGCCGAGCGCGCGCGGCCCCTCCGACTGCTTCGCGATCAGGTCGAGTGCGAGCGGGACGGTCAGCTCGTCGGGCGCGATGTCGGGCGGGAGTGAGGCGGTCTCGTTGTCTTCGCGCTGCACGTACGGCCCGTAACGCCCGACCCGCACGATGATCTCGTGCCCGGTGTCGTCGACCCCGATCGGGATCGTGCTCACCCCACGCGGGTTGATCAAAGCCAACTGCTCGTCGGAGACGAGCTCGTGCAAGCCCGGCTGCCCGTTGCCGTAATAGAAGGAGTGCAGCCACTTCTCGGCTTCACCTTCACCGCGCGCGATGACGTCGAGCGCCTCTTCCATCGTCGCCGTGAACGAATAGTCGACGAGATGACCGAAGTGCTGCTCGAGCAGATTCGTCACCGCGAACGCGGTCCAGGCCGGAACGAGCGCCGTGCCCTTGCGCCAGACGTACGAACGCGCCTGGATCGTCTCGATCACCGCCGCGTAGGTGGACGGTCGACCGATCCCCCGTTCCTCGAGCTCCTTGACGAGACTCGCCTCCGTGTAGCGCGCCGGCGGCTTCGTCTCATGGCCGACCGACGCGAGCTCACTGCAACTCAGCACCGCGCCCTCGACGACCGACGGGAGGCGCGCCTCCGTCTCGACCTCATCGCCCTCGTCGACGTCCTCGACGTACGCGCGACGCCAGCCGAGGAAGTCGTACGCCTTCCCCGAGGCACGGAACGTCGCCTGCTCGCCTTGCGGAGAAGTGGCGCCCAGACGAATCGTCAGCTTGCGCCCGCGCGCGTCGGCCATCTGGCAGGCGACCGTCCGGATCCAGATCAGCTGGTAGAGGCGGCGCTCGTCGCCGTCGAGCTCGGCGTTCACCGCGTCGGGCGTCCGGATGCGGTCACCGGCGGGACGGATTGCCTCGTGCGCCTCCTGCCGCGTTCTTGACCTTGCTGCGATAGGCCCGCGGCTCGGCCGGCAGGTAGTCGTCGCCGTACTGCTCACGGATCGCCGTGCGGGCAGCCCCGATCGCCTGCTCCGACAGGTTCGTGCTGTCGGTACGCATGTACGTGATGAAGCCGCGCTCGTAAAGACGCTGGGCTACCGCCATCGTGCGCGCGGCCGTGAACCGGAGCTTGCGCCCTGACTCTTGTTGCAGCGTCGATGTCGTGAACGGAGCACGCGGCCGCTCGGTGAAGGGATCGGATTCGGTGCTCGTGACGCGATACGAGACATCCCGCAGACGATCAGCGAGCCCGGCCGCGCGCTCACCGTCGAGCAACACGACGTCGTTCGCGCGCGCCGCCGAGATCGCACCGGTTGCCGCGTCGAAGTCTCGGCCTTCGGCAACGCGTTTGCCGTCGAGCTCGACGAGCGACGCGCGCGGAACGGTTGCGCGTCGGCGACGAAGGTGCCTTCGAGATCGTGCCATTGACCTGACCGGAAGCGCATGCGCGCGCGCTCCCGCTCGACCACCATCCGTACGGCGACACTCTGCACGCGACCCGCCGACGCGGCCTGGCCCCGCCCGAACACGCGCCACAACACCGGCGAGGTCTCCCAACCGACGATGCGGTCGAGCTTGCGCCTGCCTTCTTGAGCCTCCACCAGCTTCATGTCGAGATCCCGGGGATGCGCGAGCGCGTCCCGGATCGCGTGTGGGGTGATCTCGTGGAAGACCATCCGCTTCACCGGCACTCGCGGCGCGAGGGCCTCGAGCACGTGCCATCCGATGGCCTCGCCCTCGCGATCCTCGTCGGTCGCGAGGATGAGCTCGTCGGCGCTCTTGAGCGCGGCCTTCAACTCGGCGACGACCTTCTTCTTGTTCGCGGGAACGACGTAACAGGCGTCGAAATGGTCGTCGGGATCGATCCCCGCCAGCCGGCCGTGGGTCACCTTCTTGTCGTCGGGAACCTCGTCCTTGGTCCGCGGGAGGTCACGGATGTGTCCGACACTCGCCTTGACCGTGTAGTCGCTCCCGAGGAAGCCCGCGATGGTCTTTGCCTTCGCCGGCGACTCCACGATGACGAGCGGTTTTGCCACTGCTTCTCCCTGTTGCGCCGGCGACACGGAATGCGTCCTTGTCGGCACTCGGGTCGCGGACCGTAGCCCGTCGCCCCTCCCCTGGGACTCCGCTGCCCAAAATCGGTGCACACTGCGTCCGACCAACCACTCTGTGTGTACCGTCTAACGTGCGCCGCCGTGACGACACCTGACTCCCCGTATGCCGGGACCCCCGCGAGTATCGGACGGCCCTGATGGTGGGCGTGAATTGGCTGAGCGCCAAGGACCTCATCGAGACGTTCGGGACGATCGGGCTCATCCTCATCGTCTTCGTCGAGTCCGGTCTCCTGCCGGTGCCGCTCCCCGGCGACTCCATCCTCGTGCTCGCCGGCGCGTTCTGCGCGACGAACCAGGCCGGCGACCCGCACCTGAACCTTGCGGTCGTCGTACTCGGCACGCTCGCCGCCGCCGTCGCCGGAGCGCAACTCGGTTTCGGTCTCGGCAGCCGCTACGGCACCCGGCTGTTCAAGTCCGACGCCCGGATCTTCAGGATCGACTACCTCGAGCGGGCCCAGGCGTTCTTCGACCGGCGCGGACCGCGTGCAGTGGTGATCGCGCGCTTCGTACCGGTCGTGCGCACGATCGTCCCGATGCTCGCGGGCGCCGGGCACATGCCCCAGCGCAAGTTCGCGACCGCCAACTTCATCGGCGCGGTGCTCTGGACGGTGGGCATCAGCATGCTCGGCTACGTGGTCGGCCGGTCGATCTCGATCGACAAGTACATCCTGCCCATCGTCGCGGTCATCATCGTGGGCTCCTTGATCCCGCCGGTGCTCGAGTACCGCCGGCACAAGCGCGCGCAAGAGCCGGGGAACTGACCCAACGCGAAGGGCCGCCCCGAAAGGGCGGCCCTCGACGTACGGCGTGGTAGTGACGATCAGTGACCGACTGCGACGGCGCGCGCCGTCTCCTCGGTCGGGCCGCCGGCCTGCAGCGTCGCGCCACCCCGCTTGGAGAACAGGATCGCGATGATCAACACCACGAGCGCAACGCCCGCGATGCTGAACCGGGCGCCCGAGTTGTCGCGCAACGAGATCACTGCGGGCAGGATCAACAACGAGATCAGGTTCATCACCTTGATCAGCGGGTTGAGTGCCGGACCGGCGGTGTCCTTGAACGGGTCACCGATCGTGTCGCCGATAACGGCCGCACGGTAGGCATCGCTGCCCTTGCCGCCGTAGTTGCCGTCCTCGATGTACTTCTTGGCGTTGTCCCACGCGCCGCCGGCGTTCGACAAGAAGTTGGCCATGAGCTGGCCCGTCAGGATGACCGCGGCGAGAAACGCCCCGAGCGCCAGGTAGTTGATGCCGAAGCCGATGATCACGGGCGTCAGTACCGCGAGCAGTGCCGGCGTCGCGAGCTCTCGCAAGCGACGCCGCGGTGCAGATGTCGATGACCGGTCCGTAGTCGGGGCGCTTCTCGCCCTTCATGATCAGCCCGTCGGCGAACTGGCGACGCACCTCCTGCACGACGACGTTCGCTGTCCGGCCGACGGCGCGGATCGCGAGCGCGGAGAACAAGAAGGCGACTGAGCCGCCGATGAGCAGACCGATGAAGGTCTTCGGGTTCGCGACGTTGATCGTCGTAAGCGGTTGATCGAACAAGTCGGTGCACACTTGATATCGAGCTTGTCGGCAGCTGGTTGCTCGATCGTCTCGATGTACGACGAGAACAGGGCGACTGCGGCGATGACGGCCGAGCCGATCGCGAAACCCTTCGTCACGGCCTTCGTGGTGTTCCCGACCGCGTCGAGACTCACCATGATGCGAGCGGCCTCGCCTTCGAATTCGCCCGACATCTCGGCGATGCCGGCCGCGTTGTCGGCCACGGGGCCGAAGGTGTCCTCGGACACGACCACACCCGTCGTCGCCAACATGCCCATGCCGGTGAGCGCTACGAGGTAGAGCGAGAACTGGATGTCTGCCGCCGCCCAGCAGCGATCGCGACGCCGAGCGCACCCGCGATCGCGATGATGGCCCACACCGACGACTCGAGGCCGCTCGCCATACCGGCGAGCACCGCCGTGGCCGGACCACCGGTCGAGGCCGACTCCGCGATCTCCCGCACCGGCTTCGTCTCCGTCGAGGTGAAGTACTCGGTGATCCGCGACGCGATCTGCGCGAGCACCAGACCGCCGACCACGGCAGCCGAACATCCGCCAGCCGACGTTCGGAGAGCGAGCCGCTGGACGGATTGCCGACGTACGCCAGGCGCGAGCACGAGCGTGCCGACGATGGTGAGGATTCCCGCGGTCAGGAAGCCCCGGTTGATCGGCGCCATGGCCGACTTGTCCTTGTCGGTGGCGCGCACCGCGAACACGCCCACGATCGACGCGAGCACGCCGACCGCGCGGGCCGCGAGCGGGAACAGCGGCACCGATCGCCCACAGCTGCGGCTTGTCCGGGAAGATCGTCTGGAACGCGGGAACCCCGAGGATGATCGACGCGACGAGCGTGACCTCGTACGACTCGAAGAGGTCGGCCGCCATGCCCGCGCAGTCGCCGACGTTGTCGCCGACGTTGTCGGCGATGGTCGCCGGGTTGCGGGGATCGTCTTCGGGGATGCCGGCCTCGACCTTGCCGACGAGGTCGGCGCCGACGTCGGCCGCCTTGGTGAAGATGCCGCCCCCGACCCGCAGGAACAGCGCGAGCAACGATCCTCCGAAACCGAAGCCGACGAGGATCGCCGAACTCGTGTTCTGGAACGCGATCATGATCAGTGACGCGCCGAAGAGACCGAGGCCGACCGTGAACATGCCGGCAACGCCACCGGTGCGGAACGCCACCTGCAACGCCGCAGGCATCGAACCGCGCTTCGCGGCGGCCGCGGTGCGCACGTTGCCGCGCACGGCGAGGCTCATGCCGATGAAGCCGGTGAGGCCGGACATGAAGCACCCGAGCACGAACGCGCTCGTGCGGAAGAGGCCCGACTGCCCGAAGTTCAGCGCGACGGCACCGAGGTGACGCAGAGAGCGAATCGGTCTTCACCTTCGTCGACGTGAGGAACACGATCGACGGCCAGCGGCACGAGGATCACGCAGGATGGTCTTGAACTGCCGGCGCAGGTAGGCCATCGCGCCCTCTTGGATCGCCTTGGCGATCTCCTTCATCTTCTCGGTGCCCTCGTCGGCCGCGAGCACGCCGCGCATCAACAAGAAACCAACGAGGAGGGCGATCAGCGCGGTGGCGACCGAGCCCAGCAGGATGAGCCACTCACCTCCGTGGAGGTAGAAGGTCTGGTAGCCGCCCTCGGCGGCCAATACGTGCGTCATTTCTTTCCCCAGGTGACTAGGCGGACTTCTGGACGTAAACCTGATTGGCGACGGTGGACCCGAGCGTGCGGTCCTTGCCATCCACCCGCAGTACGAGCGGGCCGTCGAAGGGATGCTTCTCCTTGATCTCCACCGTCACACCCGGCCGTAGACCGAGCGTGTCGAGGAAGGCAACGATCTCGGGATCGGTGGAGCCTGGCACCGCGACCACGGCTGTGTCACCTGGCTCCAGCGCGTAGAGCGGCGGCATGACCGGAAGCTCCGCGGTTTCTTTCTCCGGGATCGGGAATCCGTGAGGACAGGTCTCGGGCCGGTGGAGCGCGACGAAGATCCGGTCCTCGACCTCTTGGGGGATCTCGTGCTCGAAGCTGGTAGCGAGACGGTCGGCCTCGTTCCAGGCGTAGCCGAGCATGTCGGCCAGGAACCGTTCGACGATGCGGTGGCGGCGCATCGAGGCCAACGCGGCGCGGCGCCCGGCGGCGGTGAGCTCGACGCCCTTGTACGGCTTGTGGTCGACGAGGCGCCGGTCGGCGAGCCGTTTCACGACGGCGGTCACCGTTCCCGCGGCGAGCCCGAGCCGCTCCGCCAGCACCCCTGTGTGCGCTTCGCCGTCGCGCGAAAGCCTGTAGATGGCCTTCAGCGCCTCGCGATCGGTCTTGGACAGAGCGTCCATCTCAGCTTCGATAGCCGACAATCTAAGTTTTGCTCTACCAAAAGTCAATCGGAAGTCTGACCGAAATCGCAGGATTCGCGACTACTGGCGCAAGTGATACGGGACCGAGGTCACGACGGTCCCCTTCCGGAAGAGCAGCCGGCCCTTCAACAAGAGCGCACTCTGGTTGTGCAAGAGCTGTCCCCACCACGAGCCCACGACGAACTCCGGCACGACCACCGTGATGATGTCGTTCTGGTAGCGCGCGTCGAGCTCGTCGATGAAGCGCATGATGGGACGCGAAAGCTCCCGGTAGGGCGAGTGGACGATCTCGAGCGGGATGTCGATCTTGCGATCGTTCCAGTCCTTCTCGATCTTGTCCTGCTCTTGTTCGTCGGAGACCACCGTCACCGCGAGGAGGCGGTTCGGGTGCAGAGAGTTCGCGTACGCGAGCGCTTCGAGCACACCACGGTGCACAGTGCCCACGAGCACGACGACGGTGTGGTTCATCCGGCGCGGCTTGAACGTGTCGTCGACCTTCAAGCTCCTGGCCACGGTCGCGTAGTGCGTGTGAATGGCGCGGAACAGCGCGATCACGAGCAGCACGACGACGATCGACACCCAGGCGCCCTCGGTGAATTTCGACGACGCGATGATGAGCGTGACGATCAGGGTCGAGATCGCGCCGGTTGCGTTGATGACGATGTTGCGCCGCCACCCCGGCTCGCGCTCCTTTTGGTGATGTCGGACCATCCCGGTCTGCGAGAGCGTGAACGACGTGAACACACCCACTGCGTAGAGCGGAATGAGCTTCGACTCGTTCCCACCGAAGATCACGACGAGCACGCTCGCGGCGAGCGCGAGAACCAGGACGCCGTTGCTGAACACGAGCCGGTCACCGCGGTTCGCGAGCTGGCGGGGCAGGTAACCGTCACGGGCGATGATCGACGAGAGCCGCGGGAAGTCGGCATAGGCCGTGTTGGCCGCGAGCGTCAGGATCGCGGCAGTCGCCCCCTGCAGGATGTAATACAGGATGCCCTGACCGAAGACGGTGCGGCCCATCTGCGAGAACACCGATTCGCCGGTGTCGAGCGGGATCGGATGCAGGTGGTGCGCCAGGATCGACACTCCGAGGAACAGGCCTCCGAGGATGATCCCCATCCAGACGAGGGTGATCGCGGCGTTGCGCGACTCGTTGCGCTCGAAGGCCGGGACACCGTTGGAGATCGCCTCGACTCCGGTCAGCGCGACCGCACCCGACGAGAAGCCGCGCATCAAGCGGAACAGCCCGAGAGTGCCGACGGTCTCGGCGCCGATCTTCAGGTTGCTCTTCGCATCGGCGATCTGTTGCGGACTGAGGTTCTTGGTCACGTCGGCAAAGGAGATCGTCGAGAACGAGTGCATGCCGAACAGGCTGAACTCGTGCGCCAGACCCCATCCGACGAGACCCGTGAGCACGAAGATGTACAGATATGTAGGCAGAGCGAAGATGCGGCCCGACTCCTTGATGCCGCGCAGGTTCGCGAGCGTGATCAACGCGATCGCGGCGAGACACAACAGCACGCGTTCGTTCGTGAGGCTGCTCAGCGCGGGGATCGACGTGATCGCGCGCACGCCTGCGCAGATCGAGACCGCGACGGTGAGGATGTAGTCGACGAGCAGCGAGGCGCCCGCGACCATCGACGCTCCCGGGCCGAGATTTTCGCGGCTGACGACGTACGAGCCGCCACCACTCGGATACGCGAAGATCGTCTGGCGGTACGACGTCACGACGATGGCCAGCAGCGCGGCCACGACGATCGAGATCGGTACGAGCTTCGAGAGCCCGAGCGAGAGACTCGAACCCCCGACGGCGACGACGAGAAGGATCTCCTGCGTCGCGTACGCCGTCGAGGAGATCGCATCGGAGGAGAAGACCGCGAGCGCGATCGTCTTGATGATGCGTTGATGTTCCTGCTCCGAGGTCGCCAGGGGGCGACCCACGAGCACGCGCTTGAAGCTGTCGAGCACAGTCGTCCCGTCTACGCCCGCCGTTTCCCGACGCCAGCATGCCATCGCCGGTGCCGGTCACGTCGTACCCGGTTACGCGCCGTTCGCCTGCGACGCCGTAGCATCCGCCGTCGACCCTTGGGGCGAGGAGGCCGGTCGTGCACGTCGTAGTCATCGGATGTGGCCGAGTCGGCAGCGAGTTGGCGGGTGCCCTGGAGCTGGCCGGGCACTCGGTCGCGGTGGTCGACAAGAACGCGCGCGCTTTCCGCCGGCTCAGCCCGGAGTTCGGCGGCAAGACGGTAGTGGGGTTCGGCTTCGACCGAGATCACCTCACGCAGGCAGGCATCGAGGAGGCCGGCGCCTTCGCCTCGGTGACGAACGGCGACAACTCGAACATCCTCTGCGCACGCATCGCACGGGAGACCTACAACATCGAGCACGTCGTCGCCCGGATCTACGACCCCCGCCGCGCACTCATCTACCAACGCCTCGGCATCCCGACCGTGGCCACCGTCTCGTGGACGACCGACCAGGTGCTGCGGCGGCTGCTCCCGGGAGAGACCAACCACGACTGGGTCGATCCCACGGGGAGGATCGGGCTGGTGGAGCGGACGATCCCGGCGAAAGCCATCGGTCAGAAACTGTCGAAGCTGAATCGACCCGGGCGGTTCTGGCTGACCGCGGTGACGCGCTTCGGTCAGGCCCAGGTGATCACCGCCGACCTCATCGGCCAAGAGGGCGACGTGCTCGTGTTCGTCTCCGAGATGGACGCTCTCGAAGAGCTCCACCAGCACATCGAATCGGGAGGCACCGACTGATGCGGGTCGCGATCGCGGGTGCGGGAAACGTCGGCGTGTTCATCGCCAACGAGCTGGCGATGACGGGCCACGAGGTTCTCGTCATCGAACAGAACCAGGACGTGGTGGAGCGCGCCCAGCGGCACGCGGCCGACGGCGTGGAGTGGATCGTCGCCGACGCGTGCGAGGTGGCGTCGCTGCGCCTCGCCGGGCTGGAGCGCTGCGACGTGATCGTCGCAGCGACCGGGGACGACGAGGACAACCTCGTGATCTCGCTGCTCTCGAAGCAGGAGTTCGGGGTGCCGCGGGTGGTGGCCCGCGTCAATCACCCGAAGAACGAATGGTTGTTCAACGAGAACTGGGGAGTCGACCTCTCGGTTTCGACGCCGCATCTCATCACCGCGCTCGTCGAGGAAGCCGTCTCGGTCGGCCGCCTTGTACGCATCCTCCAATTCGAGGGCGGCAACGTCCGTCTCGTGGAGGTGACGCTCGCCGAGAACGCGCCGGTCGTCGACCGCGCCATCCGCGATCTCGACATCCCTCGCGACGCGACGATCGTGGCCGTGGTGCGGGGCGAGCACGTGGTGATGCCGCGCGGCGACACCGTGTTCGAGTCGGGCGACGAAGTGCTCGCGATGGTGACCGGAGACAGCGAAGACGACGTGCGCCAGATCCTGACCGGCGGATGAGCCGTCCGCCGGCAGAGCCGGTGCTCGCCCCAGCTACCTCACAGATGCCTCAAAGCAGCTGATACACGGGGTTGTACATCAGATTCTCGCCCGCGTGCTTCCCGCTCCCCGTGACGACGCCTTCGAGCAGGACGCGCCGTCCGGGCGACAGCCCGACGATCTTGCGGCGCCCGAGGAACACTGCCGTGACACTTCCACGCCCGTCGTACACGGACGCTTCGAGCGACGCCGCGCCCAGCGCGTGGCACGATGCGCACCGAGCGGATCTCGCCCGCGATCTGGACCGGCCGCCGAAGCTCCAGAGCGTCGAGCGCGCTCACTCCGCGCTCGGTGCACCAAGACGCCAAGCGCTCGCGATCTTCGACCTCGACGGGCTTGGTGAACTTCTCGACGAATTTTCGCACCGGCACCGCACGACCTCCCCGTCGGGTACCGAGGG
The DNA here is from genome assembly GCA_963784845.1 of uncultured Actinomycetes bacterium. Taxonomy (GTDB): domain Bacteria; phylum Actinomycetota; class Acidimicrobiia; order IMCC26256; family PALSA-610; genus PALSA-610. Next base: position 26,788 of record CAWASN010000001.1, read on the forward strand.
TAGCGCCGCGCGAATGCGAAGATGGCGCCCGTGTCCGACACCTTCCACCCGCCCCGCACCGGGGCACTCGCGATCGCCGTCTCGCTCACGCTGCTCCTCGCGGCTTGCGGCGGCGGGAAGCACAAGGCGGCGTCGACTACGACGACACGTCCCAAGGTCCTCGCCGTCGCGACCTCGGTGCTGAAGATCGGCTCCGTCGACATCGAGAGCGCGGGCCCGACCAAACAGATCGATACCGCCACGGGTAAGGCCGTGCTCGGCGCGGCGCAGGCATACCTCGACGACGCCGTGTTCACGCCGCTCAAGACGGGTGCGCTCGGGTCCGGATACGCAGCGCTGTTCGACACCGGGGTGAAGCAGCCCGCGACGGGCCCCGACCGCCGGGCGCTGACCGATCTCGACGTCGGCAAGGTCACGAACCTGTCGACCGTCGCCACACCGGTGCACCTCTCGTCACTCGAAGGCACCCTGGGTGAGCTGATGTACCTGGCGACCGACTTCGACATCACGGTGAAAGCAACCAGCGGAACGGGTCCGGTGTCGCTCCACCGTCACATCGAGTTGACGTTCGCGAAGACGGGCGCCAAGTGGCTCGTCACCGCATATCGCGTGCAATCGGTTCGCACGTCGACGGCAGGCACGACCACCACAACCGCGACGCGAGGTACGACGCCGTGAGCACTGCTACCGAAAACACTCCTGCCGAGCGCACGTCCGGCCCCGAACGTCGCGTCGGACGCGGCGCGAAGCGCGTGCTCGTCGCGATTGTCGGCGCTACCACCGCCGTGCTCCTCGGCGTCGTCGGAATCTTCGCGGCGTGGCTTGCCGGCGTGCACGTACCCATCGCGTCGGGCGCGACATATCTCCGTGTAGAGAAACTCGCTCCGATCCCGAGCGCCGACCGCGTCGGCGGCGGACCTACAGCTCCTTTCTTCATCCTGTTGGTCGGCAACGACTCCCGGCCCGGCGTCGGCGGAGCTCGGGGCGACGCTCTCCATGTGCTGGGTGTCAATCCCGCCAAGCATCAAGCGACGATGCTCGACATTCCCCGGGACATGTGCTGGAACGGAGACAAGATCAACGCCGGCAACACCACAGGACCGCGCACCCAGGCCAACGACGTGGGCGGTCTCGTCGGTGTCCAGATCTCGTACGTCGTCGATGTCGACTTCGCGGGCTTCCTCGGTCTCGTCGACGGTATCGGCGGCGTCAAGGTGAACGTCCCGACCCAGATGCACGACACCTACTCGGGCGCGTACTTCAACCCCGGGCTCCAACACATGACCGGAACCCAGGCGCTCGCCTTCGCGCGTGACCGCCACGATTTCCCGACGAGCGACATCGTCCGTACACACAACCAGGGGATCTTGATCCTCGACGCGATGAGTCAACTCCGGGCCAAGATGCAGAACGCGCCCGGAGAGTTCAAGCTGCTCGCGCTGCTCGGCCGGCACGCGCAACTCGACGGCATCGGGATGAAGGACCTGTACCGGCTCGGACGGGTCGCGTTCTCGCTCGACCCCACCCGGATCCAGAACATCACGATCCCCTACGTCGGCGGTCAGTGCCTCGGCCTGGGAGCGGGAGCGGCCGGACTCTTCGCCGACTTCCGCGATGACGGGATCGTCGAGAGCCCGCACTAGCAGCCCTGGTCCGATTCGCCGTTCGACCCAAGTCGGCCTTCGGGTCGTTGTCGCTTCGGCGGCGCACCCGGTCGATACCCTCGAGGTCGATGCCACTCGAGACCGATGCGATCACGACGAGCGGCGACCGTGGGAGCGAAAGAAGCGGCGACCGTGCAAGCGTGGACGCCCGCACGACGCTCGACGAGCTCGCGGCCGATCCGGAGCTGATCGGCCGCTGCGTCCATCGCGAGGTGCTCGCCGAACGGCCGGCGCGCTATGGAGCAACGGCGCATCCACTCCATCCGGAGGTGGTGGCCCGGCTCGAGGCCCACGGCATCCCCGCGCTGTACGACCACCAGGCAGCGGCCATCGACGCGTTGCACGACAGGAGGTCGGTGGTCGTCGCGACCGGGACCGCGTCGGGCAAGTCGCTCTGTTACCAGGTGCCGATCGTCTCGGGGGTCGTCGAAGACCGCAGAGACACCGCGCTGCTGTTGTTCCCGACCAAGGCGCTCGCCCGAGATCAACTCCGTGCCCTGAGGTCGTGGCTGGTGCCCGGTCTGCGTGCGGTCACCTACGACGGCGACACTCCCAACGACGACCGCTCGTGGGCACGCAAGAACGCGAACGTCGTGCTCACCAACCCCGAGATGCTCCACATGGGCATCCTGCCGTCGCACAAGCAGTGGGCGACGTTCCTCATGCGTTTGCAGTACGTCGTGGTCGACGAGCTGCACACGCTTCGGGGAATCTTCGGTTCACACGTCGCGCACGTGCTGCGTCGGCTGCGCAGGCTGTGCGAGCACTACGGCTCGGACCCCACGTTCTTCTTCGCGAGTGCGACGATCGGCAATCCGGGCGAGCTGGCGAGCGCGTTGTGCGGACGCGACGTCGAAGAGATCGTCGACGACGCCTCGCCACGCGCCGAACGCGTGCTGGCGTGCTGGCAGCGACCGCTACTCGACGCGCACTCGGGCGCGCGAGGCTCGGCGAACATCGAGACGGCCGAGCTCCTCACGCGCTTCGTGCGAGCCGACCATCAGACACTGGCGTTCACGAGGAGCCGGCGGGGCGCCGAGGTCGTCGCCCAGTACGCCCGGCGGCGACTCGCCGGGGTGGCACCCGAGCTCACCGAGCGCGTCGCCGCGTATCGGGCCGGATACCTGCCCGAGGAGCGCCGCGCCCTCGAGACCGACCTCTCGAGCGGTCACCTGCTCGGCATCGCCGCGACGAACGCGCTCGAGCTCGGGATCGACATCGGCGGCCTCGACGCAGTCGTGCTGAACGGCTTTCCGGGCACGCTCGCGTCGATGTGGCAACAGGCAGGCCGGGCCGGGCGCACCGGCCGGCGCTCGGCCGCGGTGCTCGTCGCCGGCGACGACCAGCTCGATCAGTGGTACGCCGCGCATCCGACCGAGCTCACTCGCCGAGCGCCCGAGCGTGCCGTCGTCAATCCCCAGAACCCATTCATCATGCGCGCACAAGTCGCGTGCGCCGCGCACGAGCTGCCACTGGCACCGGACGACGAGCAGTGGTTCGGGGCCGGACTCGACGACGCCGTCCGAGAGCTCGTGCACGCCGATCAACTCGTACCTCGAGGTGGTCGGATGTACTGGTCGGGCGATCGAGGGCCCGCGCGCGGAGTCGGCCTTCGCAGTGGTTCGTCGATCGAGTACCGGTTGCTCGACCAAGAGACCGGACGCACCATCGGAACCGTCGACGACGCGCGCGTCTTCTCGGTCGCGCACCCGGGTGCGGTGTATCTGCATCAAGGGCGGCAGTACCGGGTCGAACACCTCGACCGCGACGACCACCTCGCGTTCCTGGAGCCGCACGACGACGCCGACGAGTACACGCAGGCGCGCACGACTACCGACATCACGATCGTGACCGAAGACGCGTTCGCTGCGCTCGGCGACGCGATCGTCCACCTCGGTTCCGTCGAGGTCCGCAGCCAGGTGGTCGCCTTCCAACGTAAACAGATCTCCACCAACGGTGTCATCGAGGTCTGCCGGCTCGACCTGCCGGAACGCGCGCTGGTGACACGTGCATGCTGGTACACGCTCCCGGCCGAGGTGCTGGAGGCCGCCGGGGTGCAGGCATCGGAAGTCATCGGCGCGGTGCACGCGGCCGAGCACGGGCTGATCGGCATGCTGCCGTTGTTCACCATTTGCGACCGTTGGGACGTGGGCGGCGTCTCGATGGCGATGCACCCCCAGACCGGGCAGCCGACGATCTTCGTCTACGACGGCTACCCCGGCGGCGCCGGCATCGCAGAGCTCGCGTTCGATGCCGCCGCTCGCCACGCGCAGGCAACCCTCGACCTGATCTCGGCGTGCTCCTGCGACGACGGGTGCCCTTCGTGCGTCCAGTCGCCCAAGTGCGGCAACTGGAACGAGTATCTCGACAAACGGGCTGCGGTCGCATTGTTGAGTGTGATGACACGCCTGCGCCAGGGGGTGCCGTCGGGCAACCGACCGACTCGTTAGTCGGCGGAGCCGTCCTCGTCCCCGGCATCGATCGGCGCATCGGCACGGGCATCGGCTCCGGGAGCTTGCCGATGGGAGGTTGGAGCAGTCGGGGAAGCGATCGGCGGCTCGATGGCGACGCCGGAATCCTCGGAGTCCATCCATCCGCGCAACGTCCGCCGTTGACGATCGAGCTCGAGCAGCCGCGCCATGGTGGCGGCCTGCGGATCGACCGGCTCCGGGCGGCGACGAGTCGCCCGGCGTCGGAGACGCCGAGCTGACAGGTTCGGTGGGCAGTTGGTACGGAGCCGGCGGCAAGCCCGCGGGATCGTCGGGCGGTTCCGGTCCGGCGCGCGCCGCGCTCGGTTTGGCGGGCTCGGCGGCGGGTGCCGCACAGGCCTCGGCCGCGTGCGCGTCGGGACTGCGCGCGACGCGGCCGCTCGCCCACGACCTCGAGCCCGGCCCGGTGCGACTCGACGAGCTGCACCACGACATCGGTGAGCCGCACGATCTGCTTGGCGAGGTCGATCGATTCGTCGGTCGAGGCCGCGACCCAGCCCGGCGGTGCTCCGAAGAACGCCGGATGCGGCTCCAGGTCGCGGCGCCGGCGCGAGGCCCGCATCTCGAACCCGAACCACGAAGCGGCCGCGACCACGGCGAGGATCGCGAGCAGCGTCACGAACGACGGCGACGACGACCCCTTCGACGGTGAAGCGGGGCTGGTCGAGGTCGACAGATCTGCTTGCGTGAAGGCGGTCGTCGGGCTCATCGACGTCGCCGAGGTCGGCGACAGCTCCGTGGGCGTGCCGCCGAGCTGCGAGGACCATGACGGCGACATTGCCGCCGCCGTATTCGAGATCCACCGCGACGTCGGTCGCGGTTCCGGCCGGTGGCGCCTTCCAGTCGAGGTCGAGCGTCGTGTCGCGGCTCGCGGCCAGGTCGGACGTGAACGACAGCGTCTGGGGCGAATCACCCGCAACCCGCACGTGACCGGAGACGTGCGCACCCTGCGCGCCGAAGTTGCGCAAGACGAGCGCGAGCTGATGGGTCGAGCCCTGATCGACACGGTGCACGTCCGCGATCGCGATCTGCGCGTTCGGTGTTCCCGACACGACGATCGAGACCGGGAAGGTGTCGGTCGCGATTCCGGACACGGGACTGCCGTCGGCGGCCGACACCGCGCTCACCACCGTCGCGCTCACGTGCGCGAGCGCCGAACCGGGTTGCGTGTCGTGCGGCACCGCGATCGTCATCGCGACCGTCGTCGCGACATGAGGCGCGAGTTGGATCTCGTCGTCGCCGAACGCCAGCCAGGACGCCGCCGCGGTGCCGAGGTTCCCGGTTGCGTCAGTCGCGCCGAGCTTCACGGTGAGAAGCAGGTTCGCGGTGTGGTTCGACACCACGAGGTCGTGCTCCTCGGACGCGCCGGCATCGAGTGTCACCGCGAACCCGGTTCCGGCGATCATCGCGGGTGAGAGCCCGACCGCATCCTTCGGCACCGCCGGACCGGTCGCCGCGCTTGCGGAAGCGGGCGCGCCGGGATCCGCCGCGACCGGTGCCGCGGCGACGACGAAGACAGCAGTGACGCTCGCCAGGAGCGCGATCAATCGCCTCATGTCCGATGTCCCGAGCGGCCGCGCCAGGAGCGCCGACCGCCGCGCTCTCATCGGTCAAACCGCGCGATAGTTGACAGGCCGTCCGGCCCGGCTGCGGCGCCGCAGCGCCGTCGCGGCGCCGACCAGGGCCACAACGAGTAGCCCGGCCAACACGAGCACGAGATTCGACCGCGATCCGTGCCCGCCGACGGCCACGTTCCGTAGCGAGTTCTCGAGCCGGGTCTGCGCATCGCCGGCGATGACCACCGTCCCGTTCCAGGTCGTCCGGCGCCCGCCCTCGTAGGTCAGGTCGACCTCGACGTGATGTGAGCCCGGCACGACCGACTTCGTCCAGGCCAGGGGGTAGACGATGGCCGTTCCCGCTACGAAGGTGTCGATCTTGAAGGAAGCGTCCGTGTTCGTATCGGCGACGCGGACGACGCCGGCGCCGTGTGCGAACGCGTTGCCGTCATTCGCGATGTGGATGCCGAGATCGACGCCGCCAGGGGTCGCCTTGGGTTCGGCTCCACTCACCTGAAGGTTCGGTGCGCGAACGCCCGGGACGTCGATCTCGACGGCGATGGCACGCTGGAAGCGCACGGCCATCGAGAACCCGGCCTGATCCCCCCTGGGCACCGTCGTGCTCGAATCGGCTGCGGAGAGCGGCACCGACGCGCTCATACCGGCAAGGTACTGACCCGGGCCCACGTTGAGCGGCACCCGTACCGTGAAGGGAATATCCCGCTCCGTGTTCGGCGCGAGGGTGACCTCGGGGGTCGAGACCACGATCCAGCGAGCGATGAGAGCCTTGGGGCTCCCGGGCTTGCCGAGCTGGACGCCGGTTTGCTCTCCCGTGGTCGGCGTCGACAGCCTCGATCGACACGTCGATCGGATGATCGTTGGGGTTGTTGACGCGGATGCTCTGGGTGACGGTCGCGCCGGGACCGGCGGCAAGCAGGTAATAGTGCCCCTTCGCCGAGATCGACGATCCGGGGCTCGTCGTCGCCCCGACCACATCTCCGAACTTGCCGGCGGCGGCCGGTGCAATCGCACCCACCGACGCGATCAAAGCGGCCGCCATGAAGACGACCGCACGCCCAACCCGTCGCATCCCGTGCCTCCCGGGTATTGCCATCCGATAGGCGGCTGCGCCGGCCCGGGCTCAGTGCCCGAACCGGCGCCTCCTAGCCAGTCCTAATCGGCAATCACGGTGTGTTCGTGATGGCAAGCGTCGCCGTGGCGCTGTAGGCACCCGCGACCGCGTTCGCGGGCACGACGAGCTTCAGGATCTGAGGCGAGATGAGGTAGGTCCCCATACCTGCCACCTTCGTCGATCCGTCCGAGGCCAGCGGAGCGCCACCGTTGTGGGTCGTGTCGGCCGGGTTGGCCTCGACGATCTTCTTGGCCGTTGTGAAGTCGCCGGCAGCGGTCGAGTAAACGCCGCCCATCGGGGAGTCGCTCGTGCCCGCGGCAACGACCGCCGCGTTCATCTCCGCGCCCGACGCATCCACCACGTCGCCGGCGGCGTCGGTGAAGTTGGGGACGGCCAAGGTCACGCTCCAGCCCGTACCGGTACCCGAGTCGTCGATCACGGTGAACGGCGCGATCGAAGCGCTCGTGAGCTGCGGGGTTCCGTTCATGGTCACGTTGTTGAAGTTCCCGACGGTCGGGAAGGTGGTTCCGCCGGCCACGGCCGTGTCGAACCGAGGACCGGAACCGCCCGTGATCGTGAACCCGGGTGTGCTGGTGTTGGTGAAGCCGTCGGCGAAGGCAGTACCCGCGCTGACCGCAGTGATGAGAGCTGCCGCCGCGGCGGCTGCGAAGAGCTTGTTCTTCATGGACATGGTCGCATCCTTGGTGTGTGTCGCCGCTCGGCCTCCGTACCGGGCAATGGCGCTGAGATCGACTCTCTGTCCAGGGGGCTTGAGAGGATTGTGCGAGCGTGAAGGCAAGCGTGGCGGAAATCACCACTTTGGGCGATGTGGTGACCGAGGTCTCGAGCGATTTGTCGAAAGGGTTTCTCGAGCCCGAATATCGCGGTTCGCCGCGTCGATGACCCTTTCGATCGATTCCGTTTCGGGTCGCGTCGCCGGTGCGTCAAGGTCTCGACGTTCCCACCGCCGGGGCGACACCGTTCGCAAAGGCGCGGTTGGCAAAGATGCGGTTGGCCGACAAGCTGCGGAGATCGACGCGAGCCCGGGCGCGAGCGTGCGCGTCGCCGATCACCACTGTCACCTCGACAGCTTGCGCGTCGGCGGTGTCACCACCGGTGTCGCACGTCAACAGGCGGGCTCCGTTGTCGATCGCGATCGACCGGGCGGATCGGCAAGCTCGGGCGGGAGAGCTCCCGAGCGCGAGGCCGTCGGCCGCTGCGAGGGCCGACGCCGTCCGCGGCATTGTTCGCCCGCGACTTCTCCGCGACCGCGCTCCCCAGATGGGCTACCGCGGCGCAGAGCAACATCGCCACGACGATGACCGCGGCCACGAGGACGCTGACATTGCCGCGGTCGTCGTCCGGCGGCCGGGTCACGGTTGCTCGACCAGCATCGCGGTCGTGCTGTGCAAGGTCAGGTCCGGGACGAGCGCGCCGACCAGCGGCAAATCGGTGTGCGAAACCGACGAAACGGCAATCTCGACCGGCTGGCCGACGCCCCCGCGCCGGATCACCTCGACCGTCGCGCCCGGGACGCTGCGCCGAGCCGCCGCCGCGATCGACGCGGAATCACCCGTGAGGGTCGCCTCGCGGGCGGCGTCCCGAGCGGCGTGCACCACGAGTATCTCGTCGCGGGCGACGAGCGCGATCTGGAACAGCAGCACGAGCATCGCGAAGACGAGCGGTAGCACCAGCGCCAACTCGACCGTCGCCTGTCCGTGATCACCGCCGCAGATGTCGGTGTCTGGGTGGTCGGGGCGCGCGCATGAACGCGCGCCCCGACCACCCACGAGGGGCGCTGACATCAGATATGGAGCAGGCCGTGCACGACGGTGTCGAACAGGCCTCCGATGAGGTTCGTGTGCTTGGCCCAGGTGAGAACGAGACCGGCGATCGCGGCCGCCGAGATCATCACCAGCGCGTACTCGGCTGTGCTCTGACCCGACTCCGAACGATCACCGCTTCGCAGCAGCGAAACCAGCGCGTTGGACAGCAATTGCAACAACGTTCGACCTCCTGGTCGACGGGTGCACGCAGCGCGTGCAGCAATGTGGTCGCGAGGAAGGTGGCGGGGAAGGCCGGCAGGTCAGCGACTGATCCCGGCGATGACGGCCGGGACCACCGTGAGCAGCGCGAAGGCGGGCAGTATGCAGCCCACGAGCGGGAAGCACAGGCGTACGGGCACGGTACGAGCCCGGGCCTCGGCGCGACGGCGCAAGTCAGTCCTCAGCTCGGAGGCCAGGCGGGTCAGCGCCGGCGCGCCGGGCGACCCGAGCCGGGAGCTCGTGCGCAACGTCTCGGCCAGCGCCCGCGTCGCGGGGGCTCGCAGAGCCATCTCGCGCAACGCTTCGTCGAAGGACCGACCCATCGCGCACGAGTGGATCACCGCTTCGAGCTCACGACTGACGAGCGGCGGCGACCAGCGCGCACCCAGCTCGACCGCGAGATACGGGGTATGCCCGGCACCGACGCCGACACCCACCAGATCGACGGCGACTCCGACCTGGCGGGCGAGCTCGTCGTCGAGCCTGCGGCGCGCGCCGCGCCCGGGCCGGAGCCCGCAGCACACGGCCGAACGCACCCACCGGCGCAAACGTCGTGACACGCGCGGCAAGGAAATCCCTGAGCCGGCGGATCCCGGGACCGGGCTCCGGGCGCGATCGGAGGGCTCGCGATCGGTCGGCGGTCGACATACGCCGCGCAAGCGCTACGACGGGTAACGCGAGCACGCCCGCCCACGCGGCTGCGATCACCGCAATCACGAACCGCCCCCGGCTCGCACGATGCTGCGCATCCACCAACCTCCGAGCGCTTCGAGCCCGACACCGAGCAACAGGCACAGGCGGCCGAAAAGGGTGCCGGTGAGCACGTGCAGCGCGTGGGGATCGACTACCGCGGACCAACCGATGTACGCGAGCGGCGCGCCGGCGACGACGACCGCCGACATGCGAGCCTGCGACGAGAGGGCCCGCGCCTCGGCCGCGACCCCGAGGCGATCGCGCAGCGACGTCGCGAGTCCGTCGAGAGCGTCGGCCGACCTCCCCCCGACCGAAGAGCACAGGGCGAGCGCGCCCGCCGACGCGTCGACACCGGCGACCTTGCGCTCCTGCGACCAGACGTCGAGCGCATCGGTCAGTGATGCACCGAAGCGAACACGTGCGTCGACGCGCGCCAAATCGGGCGCGAGCGGGCCGTTTCCCGCTGCGACTGCGCTGATCGCGGTGGCAACGGTCCCTCCCGATCGCAACTCCGACGCAACCCGCTCCAGCGTCTCCGGCACCACGGTCGCGATCTGTCTCGCGCGTCGCTCGTGCATGGACAGCACCGCCAGGGGCGCGCCGAGCGCGGCGAGCACCGCGAGCCCGACCGCCACCTGCAGTCCACCGGAACCGAGTCCGAGAGCGGCGGTGACCACGATCCCCCAGAGCCAGGTGGAGAGCGCTCGTTCGACGGGCACATCGATTGCGGCGGCGTCGAGCGCGCGCTCCATTCGCGCGTGCAACCACGGCGGCACGCGGCGCGAGGCGCCCGACCCCGTCGGACGCAGTCGGTCCGCGATCGCGTAGCGCCGTGCCCGACGTGCGAACGTGATTGCAAGGGCCGTTCCGCCGATCGCGACGATCAACGCACGCATGCCGACCACTCCTCTCCCAGGTCCGTCTCGAGCCGGCGCGCCACTCGTGTCGGGGTCGCACACGCGACGAGGTGACCGTCGACACGTTCGAGCAGGCGCAACGTCTGCCCGCCGGGAACCGGCGACAACTCGGCAACGGCGACGATTACCCGTCGCCCGTCGCGGCCGCGACGAACCTGCACGATCGCGTCGATCGCGGCCGACATCTGCTGACGGATCGCCGGAAGCGGGATGGGAACGTCGGCACAGAGCGCGAGGGTCTCGATCCGAGCGAGCGCGTCGTCGGGGTTGTTCGCGTGCACCGTGGACAGAGAGCCGTCGTGGCCGGTGTTGCATGCTTGGAGCATGTCGAGCGCCTCGCCACCACGTACCTCACCGACGATGATCCGGTCGGGCCGCATGCGCAGTGCGCTCCGGACGAGGTCGCGCACGCTGACCGCACCGGCTCCCTCCGCGTTCGGCGGCCGGGCTTCGAGGCGGACCACATGAGGTTGCGCAAGGCGCAATTCCGCCGTCTCCTCGATGGTCACGATGCGTTCGGCCGGGTCGATTGCCCGTGCCAGCGCGTTGCAGCAGGTGGTCTTCCCCGAGCTCGTCGCGCCCGACACGACGATGTTCCAGCCGGCACGAACCATCGTTTCGAAATACGCCTCGACTCCGCCCTCGACGCCGAAAGCCGACAGCGGCACGGCCCGCGCGCCGAAGCGTCGGATCGACACGCACGGCCCGTCTGGGGCGAGCGGCGGGAGGATGGCGTGCAATCGCGAACCGTCGGAGAGGCGGGCGTCGACCATCGGTGACGCCCGGTCGAGCCGCAACCCGAGGGGTGCGATGACTCGCTCGACGATACGAACGATCGTGGGAGCGTCGATCTCGCACGGGACGGCCACGATGTGACCCGAGCGCTCGACGAATACCCGGCTCGCGCCGTTGACCATGATCTCGCTGATCGTCGGATCGGCGAGCAGCGGCTCCAGCGGCCCGAGACCGCCGACATCGTCGACGAGCTCGTCGAGCACGAGGTCGGCGGTCGCCGAGGCCAGGAGCGGCGCCTCCTCGCGCAGCATGAGTGCCAGCCGGGCCCGCAGCTCCGGCCGGTCGAGAAGCCCGACATCCAACGGCGCGTCGAGCAGACGCCGATGCAGCGTCTCCCGCAGCGTCCCACTGCGCAGGCCGGACTCCCCACTCCGCAGGCCGGACTCCCCGGAGTCGCGGCGACCACTCCGGAGGGAGAAGTCGTACACGGACCGGCTCATGCTGCCTGCTCGCCCAGGAATCCGACGCTCGACAGGGCGTGGTGGAGCGGGCGGCTCAGGCTGTCGGGGAGGCGCGTGGAGAGCACACCGGCATCAACGGCCCGGGCGATCGACGTCCGTGCGGGAATGGCCGCGAGCACCGGGATCCCGAGCACGTCTTCGACGTCGGGCGCGCCGAGCGACCGGCCGTGCTCGTCGATCAGGACCGCGCCGACCGCGTCGACGATGGCGGGATGGCGCACGGCTCGGCGTAGACCCAGATAGCAGCCGCGCACCACGACGATGCCGGCTCCCGCAACTTCGGCAAACGCCCGCGCGGCCGGGTTGTCGAGCCGGCCGAGGTCGCACACACCGGGACGGGGATCGGCATCGAGCGCGACCGCGAGCGCAGCCCCGGCTTCGGGCGACGCGGGAGCGCCCTGCAGATCCCCGGCGGGCAGCAGCGCGAGTCGGGGCGCGACGGCGACTGCAAGATGTTCCAAGGCATCGGTCGGGGCGCCCGCACCGGCGTGCATCCAGTCGAGCAACCCTGGCATCGGATCGTGAGCAAGGCCGAGGACCGCAGGCTGATCGCCCGCGAGATCGACAAGACGCGCGTCGGTCTCCCGGGCGAGCACGAGCGCCGACGCCGCCGCGATCACAGAGGTGCCGGAACCACCCTTCGGCGACCAGAAGCAGACGAGCATGGCTGTCTCCCCACGTCGGGGCGTACCGCAGGACTTACGCGGAACGCGTCGTCACGACGGGGAAGTCGCCGGGGGAAGCCAGCGCGCACGTTATGTGCGGACCATCGCGCCGTCAAGGGCTGGAACGCGACGAGACGTAGGCTTCGTCCTCGTGGAGGCTGCGTTCTTCGATCTCGACAAGACCGTGATCGCGACCAGCTCGGTGATGGCGCTGGGAGGAACCTTCTACCGCGACGGCTTGATCTCGAAGCGAACGATCGTGCGGGGCTTGTACGCGCAGGTCGTGTATCTCCTCGTCGGCGCGGACGACAACAAGATGGAACGGATGCGCGAAGCGATGCTCGCGCTCACCAAGGGATGGGACCAGCAACACGTACAAGAGCTCGTGCGGGAGACACTCGACGTGGTACTCACGCCGATCATCTACGCAGAGGCGCTCGAGCTGATCGAGGAACATCGCAAGGCGGGACGCAAGACGGTCATCGTGTCGTCGTCACCCGCGGAGACGGTGGAGCCGATCGGTGAGTACCTCGGCGTCGACGATGTCATCGCGACACCGCGCTCGCCTCGACGAGCAAGGCCGCTACACGGGCGAGCTCGAGTTCTACGCGTACGTGTCGCACAAGGCCGACGCCATCCGTGAGATGGCCGTTGCGGAGGCGCTCGACCTCGCGTCGTCGTACGCATACTCCGACTCCATCACCGACCTTCCCATGCTCGAGCTCGTCGGTCACCCGGTCGCGGTCAATCCCGATCGGGATCTCGCGCGCGTCGCACGTGAACGCGAATGGGAGGTCCGCTACTTCCAACGGCCCGTCCGTCTCCGCGATCGCGTCCCGGTCCCACCGAGGGGACCGACACTCGCGGCCGGGGGCGTCGCCATCGCGGCCGGCACCGCCATCGGCGTGTACGTGTGGTTGCGCAAGCGTGCGACCGCGTGATCCCGACCGCGGAATCCCGATCGCGGAAAAGGGCGTGTGTGAAATGTCGAGGACATCTCACACACGCCCGAGTACTCAAGCCCGAGTGCTCAGGCCGTGCGGACCTTCTTGGCAATCACCGCACCGAGCGCGACGAGCACGAGCAGCAATAGAACCTTCTTCATGACCAACCTCCTGCTGACGACGACCCGACCTTAGCGGGCGCGCCTGTCGGTCGCGCCCGACGCGGCTCAGCCCGCCGCGAGCGGAACCACGGGCGTGAGGTTGCCGGGGCTCACCAGGTTGCGGACGAAGGCGAGGCGCCCCGCGACGACCCGGTACAGGGCCATGGCACCGACGGCGGAGGGTGGAGCCGCGGACGCCGCGGCCGGCGCGAGCGGCGTCGCGACCACGTACGTCGCCGTCGTGGTGGGTATCACTTGCGACACGCTCCAGTCGTCGCCGGCAGCGAAGACGGGAACGGGCGAGCCGAGTGTGCGTGCGTCGTACCGCTCGACCCTCTCGGTCACGGTCGTCGCCCGGTTCCCGCCCGCCGCAATCGACACCGTGCGCGCCAACTCATAGAGCCCACCGGGCCCGAAGACGATGTTCTCAGCGGATCCTGCCGGGATGCGGGCGAACCCGGCGGTGGTCCCCGCCGTCGTCAGGAGCGGAGCTCCGAGCGTGACCGGAACATCGATCCGCTGGAAGCCGCATTGGAACGCTCCGCACCGCGCGACCGCCAAGTAGGCACCATCGGGCGCCCAGCGCAGGCTCGTCACATCACTCATCGCCACAGCCGAGGATGTGGCAGTGGTGAGATCGACGACGACGACGCGACCTACCGACGACGACGTCACCGGCGCGCACCGTCCCCGGGCGAGGTCGCCGGCCCCGTAGAGCGCCAGGCGCGAGCCGTCCGGGCTCACGTCGAAGGTCACTGCTCGAGTCACAATTTTCGACGTGCGGCCGTCGATGTCGGCGCGAACGACGTCACCGCACCCGCTCGAACCGTTCCGGGTCGACAAGTACCAGAGCTGTCGATGATCGTCGGTCGCCCGGGCGTAGGTGATCTCGCCAATCCGTACCGAGACCATGGTCGCGTTCGTGTGGCCGCCCGCATCGAGCGACAAGACGTAATGACCACGCGCGGAGAGCATCACGGTCCCTGCTTGCAGGGAGTCACGATTCGGCGCCGTCGCGAGCGACGTCGACGGCGACTCGACCTGGATCGAGCCGTGCCCCGACGAACCCTGCACGACGGCGACGCTCGCCGCGACCGCGACGATCACAGCCGCGAGCAGCGCGCCCGACCAGCGCCGGCGGGCGCGTGAGCGGCGGCGGCGGCGGAGTACCTGCAGCTCGAGGTCACCCGGCGGAGGGAGCTCCTCATCGACCGTTTCGCCGAGGGTGCCGAGCCGCATGACGAGCTGCTCCTCGAACGCGTCACGCATCGCGCACTCCTTCGCGCAGCTTCGCAAGCCCGCGCGAGAGCAGCGACTTCACGGTGCCGAGAGGGACGTCGAGGACCCGTGCGATGTCGTCGTTCGACGCGTCGTTGTAGTAACGGAGCACGATCGCTGCCCGCTGTCGCATGGGGAGGCGACGGAGCGCGACGAGCAGCGTGTCGCTTGCGACTACATCGACGGGGTGCACGACCAAGGCGCTGAGATCGACCGCGCGTTCGTGGCGCGCGACCACCTGTTGATGCCGGAAGTGCGACTTCGCGAGGTTCGCGACGGCGTGGGTCAGGTACGCGGCGAACGCGTCGGGTTCGCGCAGCGAATCGAGCTTGGCCGCGACACGGACGAACGCTTCTTGCACGAGATCCTCGGAGAGCTCGCGCTCGCCGGTGAGCATGAGTGCGAAGCGAAGCGCCGCGGGCGTGTGGGCGCGGTACAGCCGGTCGAGCAGCACCTCATTGCGGACTGCCAATGGGGCGACCGTGTGCACGTCAACCAGACGCTCGAGCCGCCGCGCGAGTTTCACATTTCTATCGTGCGCGCCGATCCGATCCCGCCGCCAGTAGGTCCGCCGGCGGATCTACCGAAGCCGAACGCTGCCGGAACTAGACCGCGAGGAGGTCGCGGGCGCCAGTGTCGGCGCTCGGGTGCCGCAGCTTCGACATCGCTCGGGCTTCGATCTGGCGGATCCGCTCCCGGGTGAGGTTGAAGTACTCGCCCACCTCCTCGAGCGTCCGCGGCTCGCCGCGGTCGAGGCCGAAGCGCAACGCCAGGATCTGGCGCTCGCGTTCGTCGAGCGGCGCGAGCAGCTTCTCGATCTCGGCCGGCAGCAGCGCAGTCGCGGCCACCTCGAACGGAGACTCGACCGAGCGATCCTCGACGATGTCGCCGAGCTCGGCGTCGCCGTCCTCACGCAACGGCTCCGAGAGCGAGAGGGGCTCGGCGGCGAAGCGAAGCGCCTCGGTGACCTTGTCCTCGGGCATCTCGACTTCGGCCGCGAGCTCCGACAGCGTGGCCGGCCGGCCGAGCTTGAGCTCGAGACGCGAACGCGCCTTCTGCAGTCGCGCGAGCGTGTCGCCGGCGTGCACGGGCAGGCGGATGGTGCGTCCTGTGTTCGCGATACCGCGCGTGATCGCCTGACGGATCCACCACGTGGCGTAGGTGGAGAACTTGAAGCCCTTGCGCCAGTCGAACTTCTCGACGGCGTGCATGAGGCCGAGGTTGCCCTCTTGGATCAGGTCGAGCAGGGGCAGCCCGGACGCCTGGTACTTCTTGGCGATGGACACGACCAGCCGGAGGTTCGACTGGACGAAGGTCTGCTGGGCGTCGTCGCCGTGGCGGGCCCCGCGCCGGAGCTCGCGCTTCTTGGCCGGGGTCAGGCCCTTGCCCGAGTTGAGCTGTTCGCGGGAGGCGTTGCCCTTCTCTATCGCCTGGGCCAGGCGGACCTCGTCGTCCTTGGTGAGCAATGGGTACTGCCCGATATCGGTGAGGTAGAGCCGAACCAGGTCTTCTTCGTCCCGCTCAATTCGCTCCTTCGCCACCGATCAATCCTTCGTTCGGACAGCCGTCACCTGATCTTCTTCGGACCGTCACCCTGTAGCCCCGCCAGCTCGGTGTGCTCCCCCGTGCTCTGTACGATAACCACCCCGTCAAGCGTCAGAATCCGGGCAGGAACGAGCGATCATGGCCGATTCGGGTATTGACGACAGTGGTAAGAGCAGGCCCGATGACGGCGCCGAGGGCGCCGTCGCGATCGCACTCCTGACTGCCACCTTCGACGCCCGAACCGGGGCCGAAGATGCCTTGCTCGCGGCACTTTCGAACTACGTGGTGATGACGCGCCGGGAGGCCGCTTGCCGGAACGTGGATCTGGTGGCGTCGGTGACCCGGCCCGGCCGCTGTCCTCGTCATCGAGAAGTGGGCATCGGCGGCGTCGGTGCAGTCCCACCTGGACTCTCCACTGATGACCGACATGGCGAGAGCGGTACTGGCCTCCCTCGCGTCGAAACCGGAGATAGATCTCTTCGACCCGATCTCTGCTTACGATCTCGAATAGCGGGAGCTCCAAGAGCAGAGTCCGAGGAGCGACTACTTCCGGCGGAGAAGGTCGACCGGGACCTTGGAGGGGCCGCGCTCGTTGGCGCCGGTCTCCTGGCAGATCTCGCGGATGCCGTCCCACGTGACCCGCGCGTTATCCCAGCACCGTTCGAAGGCGGCGTCGGCGACATCGGTGAAGCCGTGCTGCAAGCGGAAGTCGTAGAGCTGACGGGGTCGCCGGACGTCGAGGCCGAGGCGCGGCGGCGCGGCCGACCGCGTACGCGTCCCAGGCCGCCCGCTCGCCCCGCGAAAGCTCGGCGTCGGGCGGCGCGGCGGCAAAGTCGTCGGAGAGCCGATCCTTTGCCCGCAGCGCCATGACGACGAGATCGAGGCGCGCCTGATCAGCCGAGAAATGACACGGTCGCTTGTTGTCCTCGAAGTTGGCGCCCGAGATCCACAACACGGCGCGGCCGTCGACGACATCCGACATGTGTCCGGTCAGCGGGGCGAACAGCTCCTCGTCGACGACGAGATCGACGTCGACCGAGGGCGGGATCTCGGCCTGCGCGACCGCGTCCTCGAGCAGTGCCCGAATCTCGTCGGCGTCGTAGGGGACCAGCGTGAACGGGTCGGGGGTGACGGTGATGCTGCTCACGCGTGCGCGCTCAGGAACCCTGAGCGGAAGCGTCGAGCGCGGCGGCGGCCGCAGCAGCCATCTGGCGCACCTGCTCGGTCGATTCGCGGGCCAGGGCCGCGAGCGAGTCGTTCTCGTCCTCGCTGAAGCCGGCGAGGCGACGGAAGTCGCGGGCCAGTTGGATCGGGTTCTCGTCGTCCTCGCCTCGGAATCCACCCAGATTGAAGATCGCGTCGACGGTCCGCTGGAACTCGAGCGCCCGCTCGCGGCGATCGGGATCGGTCTCGGTGAGCCTCCGCAGCCAGTCGGAACCCATCTTCACGTGGGTGACCTCGTCGGCGAGCATCCAGTCTTCGCAGAACTCGAGGATCGGGTCACCGGACTCGTTCCCGAAGTCCTTCATCGAGCTGAACACGTCGATCGCGAGGCCCTCGAGCGCGCGGTTCACGCCGCAAAGGCGAAAGACCGGGTCGGGGTTGCACGCGGCCGCGAACAAGAACGTCGACTCGGTGTACTCGCCGATCTCGGTGCCCATGTGATCGCCGAGCTTGACCGAGATCTCGCAGTGCCGCGACTCGTCCCAGCACTGGCGCGCCATGTCGAGCTTGAGCTGGAACGGCGCGGTCTCGTCGTCGAAGTCGAAGCAGGTGCGCCCGGCACCTTCGAGAGCCTGGATCTCGCCGACGAAGATGCCGTGCATCAACGACCGCGAACGTTCACCGGCTGCGGGCCGGTCGATGGCCATCTTGGCGGGGCCGGTGTTGCGCAGGGCGACCTTCGGACCCCGCGGATCGAAGATGCGATCCTCGATCTTCGTACGCACGAACCACTCGTCGCGTGCCAACTCGGATTCCGGGAGCATCTTCTTCACGAGACGCTGAACCTCCTGGTCTTCCCCAAGGCTACCGGGCCCTGCGATCCCGCCCGACGCCAGGTACAGCTTCTCCAGCTCGGCCTGGCGGCGGCCGGCACGCTCCACCTTCTCGGGACTGTCGATGAGCGACTGGAGCAACATCTCCCCATCCCGCCAGTCGTCGAACTCGTCTTGCAACGCGAACTTCAGCGAGCGGATCGTCGGAGCGTCGGTGATCGTGCTCGTGCCGTTCAGGTGATACGTGTAGACCGCGATGAAGCGCGGGATCAGCACGCGGTAGACCCCGGTCAGCTTCTCGATCGTGAGCTCTGGCGCCTCCGGCTCGCGCACCGCGTCCATGAAGGTGACGAACGCTTCGTTCGGCGGCACCGTGAGGCGGTCGGGGTTCATTTCCCGCAACTCGGGCAGCCGCTTGTGCCACAGCTCGGCGTGCCAGGCGTGGTGATAGGTGTGGCGGCCGAGCACGAGCTTCACATCGAGCTCGGGGACGGTAGCGACCCAACCGCCCAGCACCTCGAAGAGGCGCATCTCCGCCCACTTGTAGTTGCCGACGCGGCGCGCGGATTCGTCGACCGTGAACAGCCCCGGCAGCTCGCGGCGGTCCCAGGGGGCGAACGGTGCCCGTGCACTGGTCGATTCGGGAGTCGGCGTGCTCTTGGTCGGCGTCTGCTTGGTCATCGGGGCAGATTCTCACCGCCCTTGACCGATCGGTCAAGGAATCCTCAGGTTGGTCGGGTGGCCCACCACGAGCGCGACTCGGCGATCACGATGCCGGCGAGGATGATCGCGGCTCCGATGTAGCCGGAGACGCCGAGCCGCTCGCCCACCCAGTAGCCGATGATCCCGGCGACGACCGGCTCCAGCTCGAGTATCACGGCCGCCCGCGCCGGCTCGACGAAGCGCAGGCCCCAGAGCTGGAGCGTGAACGCGAGCGCGCTGCAGCAGACGCCCGTGATCGCGGCCGCGACCAGCACCTGCGTGGTGACGTGGCCGATCCCGGTGATCGCGACGACGGGGACCGCGAGCACCACGAACACGACGAGCTGCCCGGCCGTGAGCGCGATCGGGTCGAAGTGTTGGGTGAGGTACGAGCCCATCAGGATCCACAGTCCGAACAGAACGCGCATCCGAGGGTGAGTGCGTCACCGGAGTGCAGGCGCAACGTCGTTCCCTCGAGCAAGAACAGACCCAGTACGGCAAACACGACGGCCAGCAACACGTTGAACGACGGACGCCGGCGAGTGACCGCGATCTCGATGAGCGGCGTGAACACGACGAACAAACCCGTGATGAACGCGGAGTTCGATGTCGTCGTTCGTTCGAGCCCGGCGTTCTGCAACCAGTATCCGGCGAATCCGATGACGCCGAACGCGAGCACCGCGCCGACGAAGTGCTTGATCCGCAAGGTCTCGCGGGCGGTGGAGGGACCGCGCCAACCGCTCCGCAACGCGAACGGCACCAGCACCAACGCACCCATCGAGAAGCGCAGCAGGATGAAGCCCACCGGAGTCACGTCGGTCAGCGCATCCTGCACGAGCTTGAACGTCGCACCGTACGCGATCGTCGCGGCCACCAACGCGAGCTCGGGCACGAGCGGCCGCGCCGTCTCCCACGTGAGCGGGACGGACCCGCTCACGCCGTCCGGTTCCACCTTCAACCGGGCCAGCGATTGGTGATCGGGAGCCGGCGGTCCTTGCCGAACGCCTTGGGCGAGACGCGCACACCGGGAGCGGCCTGGCGGCGCTTGTACTCGTTGCGATCGACCATGCGTGCGACGCGGCGCGTGAGCTCGGGGTCGTGACCGCGCGCGATCAACTCGACGACCGAGAGATCGTCCTCGACGTAACCCTCGATGATCGGGTCGAGCACGTCGTACGGCGGCAGGGAATCCGAGTCGAGCTGGCCGGGCGCGAGCTCCGCCGACGGCGGCTTGTCGATGACGGTGCGAGGAATGACCTCGCGACCGGAACGTTCGTTCAGGTCGTTGCACAACGCGTACACGAGGGTCTTGGGGACGTCCTTGATGACTGCGAAGCCACCCGCCATGTCGCCGTAGAGGGTCGCGTAACCGGTCGCCATCTCGCTCTTGTTACCGGTGGTCAACACCATCCAAGCGAACTTGTTGGAGATGGTCATCATGACGTTGCCGCGGACGCGCGCTTGCACGTTCTCCTCGGCCAAGCCGGGCCGAGTACCCGCGAACATCGAAGCGAGCATGGCCTCGAAGGCCGCGTGCGCCGGCTCGATCGGCACTGTGAACGATGTGATCCCGAGGTTCGTCGCGAGCGCCGTTCGCGTCGGAGATGCTGTGGTCACTGGAATACCGGGAGGGCATCAGGACGCCCACCACGTTGCCGGCGCCGAGAGCGTCGACTGCGATCGCGGCGACGAGAGCCGAGTCGATCCCGCCCGACAGACCGATCAGCGACCTTTTCGAATCCGTTCTTGGTCACATAGTCGCGGGTCCCGAGCACGAGGGCCGCGTATACCTCGTGTACGGGCGCGAGTGTCGGTTCGACGCGTGGCGCCAGCCGTGTCTCCGGAGGGCGGGCGTCGGTCACCGGGATCACGGGCAGCGCCAACGTCTCCACCCGACCGCGCGGATCGAGCTGGCGCTTGTGGAACGCAGGGCGCACGTCGACGTCGACGACCAGCAGGTCCGGAACGAACTGCTTCGCCCGCGCCACCAGCATCCCCTGCTCGTCGAACACCAACGACGCGCCGTCGAACACCAGCTCGTCCTGACCGCCGACGAGGTTCGCGTAGACGATGGGCACCGACGCGTCGGCGGCGCGGGTAGCAAGCATCGTCTCGCGCTCGGCGAGCCGCTGCGCGTAGTACGGCGACGCATTGAGGTTGACGATCAGCTCCGCACCGCCGGCGGCCTCGGTAAGGATCGGCCCGGTAGGACTCCACGCGTCCTCGCAGATCGACACTCCGACCTTGACGCCTGCGACGTCGAAGAGCGGCAGCGGTTCGCTCGGCGCGACGAAATAGCGCTGCTCGTCGAAGACGGCGTAGTTCGGGAGCAGTTGCTTGCGGTACACGCCGCACACGCGCCCGTTCGCGCACACGGCCGCCGCGTTGTGCAGGTCGCGGCCGGACTCGGGAAAGCCGATCACTGCCGCGGCGCGCCCTGTACGGGACGCGATCTTGTCCAGCGTCTCGGCCGCCTGGGCCACGAACGCGGGGCGCAGGAGCAGGTCCTCGGGGGGATAGCCGGTCACCGTCAGCTCCGGGAACACGACCAGGTCGCAGCCCGCTCCCTCGGCTTCGTCGTACGCCTGGATGATGCGCCGGGCGTTCCCTTCGAGATCGCCGACGACGAGGTTCAGCTGGGCGGCGGCCACCCGCAAGCGCGGCATGATCCCAGGATACGGGGCGGTCCTCGGCGGGCGAGAGCCGGCATGCGCGACACTCGCCCCGATGACCCGATGGGAAGGCGACGAGTACCAACGCCGTTTCGACGAGCTGGCGGCGAGCGGCGTCGACGTACACGGTGAAGCGGCCTTCGTGATGCGCCGGTCGCCGCGCTCGGTGCTCGACGCCGGGTGCGGGTCGGGGCGGGTGGCCATCGAGATCGCCCGCCGCGGCGTCGAGGTCGTCGGCGTCGACATCGACCCTTCGATGCTCGCCACGGCGCGCGCCAACGGACCCCGGATCGAGTGGCACGAGCACGACCTCACGACACTCGATCTCGGGCGCGCCTTCGACGTGGTGGTCCTCGCCGGCAACGTCCCGCTGTTCACCGCACCGGGCACGCAGGCCGCGCTCGTCGGTAGCTGTGCGCGCCATGTATCCGCGTCCGGCTCGCTGATCGCGGGCTTCGGGCTCGGGCGCGGCTACGACCTCGACTCGTACGATCGGGACTGTCGTGCCGCGGGCTTGGTCGTGACCGAGCGTTATTCAACTTGGGCGGAAGATCCGTTTCGGCCCGGTCGCGATTACGCGGTCTCCGTGCACCGCTTCGCTGTGGATTGATCGCGGAGTACCGTGAGGCGTTCAACGGCGTCGATCCGCGTTCGGGAGGCACTCGTGGGCGACGAGCCTTATGCCGCACTATTGCCGTGGGTGGTCTTCGCGGTCATCGACCGCGCCAGGGGTGGCGGGCCGCTGTGGGCCGCGCTCGGGGCGCTGATCACCGCGATCGCCCTGCTCGCAACCGGATCGCGCACCGAGAGCCGTTGGCGCAACATCGTCGTGCTCGGCGCGATCGGCTGGTTCGGAGCGCTCGCGATCGCCGGCGCGGTACACGGATCCGATACCGGGTTCCTCGCTCGTTACGGGCGCACGCTCTCAGCCGCCGGTTTCGCGGTGATCGCGTTCGGCTCGTTGGCGTTCACTCCGGCCGTCGAGCACTACACACGTCCGCACGTCCGATCGAGCCGATGGGACGACCCCGCGTTTCACCGCGTCAACGTGTTGATCACGCTGATCTGGGCCGCGACGTTCACACTCGTCGCCGTCGCCCATCTCGTCGCGGCGTCCATCGGCACGACCGAAGCCTTCACGGTGTTCAACTGGGTGGTTCCGCTCGCGCTCGCGGCCGTCGCCGCGCACCGCACGCGCGTCTCCTGGGACGACTTCAACGACGACGACATGTACGAACCCGATCCGATACACGATCTCGCGCTCGACTGGGAACCGCCGCTCCATTCGACCGACCACTGAGACCCGCGCCGCGGCACGATCGGACGGCCGAGGCCGGGTGCCGGCTGCAGGCGCGCATCGGGGCGGCTCGCGCCGCCCCGATCGACGAATTGCAGCTCGCCGTTGGGATCAGGCGAGCGCCGTGCAGCACGTCTCGGTGATCAGACGGGTCACGACGTACGGGTCCATGTTGGCGTTCGGCCGCCGGTCCTCGATGTAGCCCTTCTTGTCGACCTCGACCTGCCACGGGATCCTCACCGAGGCTCCCCGGTTCGAGACGCCGTAGCTGAACTCGTTCCAGGGCGCGGTCTCGTGTGAACCGGTGAGACGCTGTTCGATATCGGCACCGTAGTTCGCGACGTGCTCCGCCGCGTTCTTCCCGAGCGCTTCGCACGCCGCGATGATCGGGTCGTAGCCCTCGCGCATCGCGATCGTGGAGAAGTTCGTGTGCGCGCCCGCTCCGTTCCAGTCGCCGCTGACCGGCTTCGGGTCGAGGGTGGCGGCGATGCCGAAGTCCTCGGCGATTCGGTAGAGCAGCCAACGCGCGACCCACAGCTGGTCGGAGACGTCGAGCGGCGACAACGGACCGACCTGGAACTCCCATTGGCCGGGCATGACCTCGGCGTTGATGCCGGAGATGCCGAGTCCCGCGGTGAGACACGCGTCGAGGTGGGCCTCGACGACGTCGCGACCGAAGACCTCGTCGGCACCGATGCCGCAGTAGTAGAAGCCCTGCGGTGCCGGGAAGCCGCGCACCGGGAAGCCGTGGGGGCGGCCTTCCTTGAAGAACGTGTACTCCTGCTCGATACCGAACAACGGCTCCTGGTCTGCGAACTTCTCCGCGATCGGCGTGAGCAACGCGCGCGTGTTGGTGACGTGCGGCGTCATGTCGGTGAGGAGTACCTCCGACATGACGAGGATGTTGTCGCCACCGCGGATCGGGTCCGGGCACGAGAACACGGGCTTCAGCACGCAGTCCGACGCCTTGCCCGGCGCCTGATTCGTGCTGGAACCGTCGAAGCCCCAGATAGGCAGCTTCTTGGTGTCGCTCAGGATCTTCGTCTTCGAACGAAGGCGCGCCGTCGGCTCAGTGCCGTCGATCCAGATGTACTCCGCCTTGATGGCCACTGCTCACTCCGATCTCCAGGGCGTGCTTCCGCCCACGTTGACAAGGCACCTTGCTGCTCGCGCGATTTCCTGGTCGTTGCCCTATTGTGAATGCTCTGTTACCGCCGCTACCCGCCCTCGGGGAGGTTAGGCGAGCGCTCGTAAACTCCGCACATGGAACGCCAGAACGAGTACGTGTTGCGCACCGTCGAGGAACGGGGAGTGCGCTTCGTGCGCCTGTGGTTCACCGACGTGCTCGGCTTCTTGAAATCGGTCGAGATCACACCCGCCGAGCTCCAGACCGCGCTCGAGGAGGGCATGACCTTCGACGGATCGACCATCGAGGGCTACAGCCGGATCCAGGAATCCGACATGCTCGCCCGGCCCGACGCGAACACCTTCGAGTTGCTGCCCACCGACGACGGCGACACCGCCATGGCCCGGATGTTCTGCGACATCTCGACCTTCGCGGGCGAGCCCTTCGAGGGTGATCCGCGCCGCGTCCTGAAGCGCAACCTCGAGCGCGTGCGCGAGAAGGGCTTCACGTTCTTCGTCGGGCCCGAGATGGAGTTCTTCTATTTCCGGTCCGGTGGCGGCGTGGACCCGCTCGACTCCGCCGGGTACTTCGACCTCACCGCGCACGACCTCGGGTCACGCCTGCGCAAGCAGACCGTGCTGCGCCTCGAAGCCATGGGAATCCCCGTCGAGTACTCGTTCCACGAGAACGGACCGAGTCAGCACGAGATCGACCTTCGCTACACCGATGCTCTGGAGATGGCCGACAACGTCATGACCTTCCGGCTCATCGCCAAGGAGGTCGCGGCCGACAACGGCGTGTACGCGACCTTCATGCCCAAGCCGATCGCGGGCGCGTTCGGGTCCGGGATGCACACCCACGTCTCGCTGTTCGAGGGCGACGTCAACGCGTTCCACGACCCCGGCGACGAGTACGGGATGTCGAAGGTCGCCAAGCACTTCATCGCAGGCCTGTTGGTACACACGAACGAGATCTCCGCGATCACGAACCAGTGGGTCAACTCCTACAAGCGGCTCATACCCGGTTACGAAGCTCCCGTCTACAAGTGCTGGGCTCGCAACAACCGCTCTGCTCTGGTTCGGGTACCGCTGTCCAAGACCGGGAACAACAACGAATCGTCGCGCATCGAATTCCGCGCCCCCGATCCGGCTTGTAATCCCTACCTCGCCTTCTCGCTGATCCTCGCCGCCGGCCTGCGGGGCATCGAAGAGGGCTACGAGCTGCCTCCCGAGGCGACCGACAACATCTATGCCCTGAGCGACGAGGAGCGCACGGCGGAGGGGATCGGGTCGCTGCCCGGCTCCTTGCGCGACGCGCTCGACGCGATGGAGCATTCGGAGTTGGTCGCCGACGCACTCGGCGACCACGTCTTCGAGAACTTCCTGATCAACAAGCGACGCGAATGGGCCGACTACAAGGCCGACGTCACTCCGTTCGAGATCGCCCGCTATCTCGGCACGCTGTAGGCACCGCCTCGACATGCCGGCGAGGGACGGGCGACTCTAGAGTGAGAACACTTTGAACGAGCTATTGCTGGTATTTCCTGATCCGGCGCCGCCTCTGCTCGCGCAGACACTCGACCTGTCGGGCGTTCGGTGGAAGTCGGTCGGCAATGCCGCGATCGCGATGCAGTTCGAACCCGTCGACGGTTGGACCGGCGCCGTCGTGTGCGCCGACGACGACCCCGAGGGCGCGTTCACGTTGTGCCGGAGCCTGCGCAAGGGCGATTCGCGCGTGGAGTCGATCCTCTTGTTGATCACCGGAGCGCAGCTCCACGATCTCGAGCACCGCGAAGACCTCTTCGACGACTTCTGCCTCACGCCGTTCCACCCGAAGGAATTCGAGGCCCGGCTGCGACACCTGATGTTCCGCGCCGGTCGAGCCGGATCGCCCGAGGGTCGCGTCGTACGGCGACCTCGTGTTGAACTTCGAGACGTACCAGGCGGCGGTGAGCGGCAAGCCCCTCGATCTGACCTACATGGAGTACGAGCTCCTGAAGTTCTTCGTGACCCACCCCGGAAAGGTGTTCACCCGCGAGCAACTGCTGTCACGGGTGTGGGGCTACGAGTACTACGGCGGTGCCCGGACCGTCGACGTGCACGTCCGGCGCCTGCGGGCGAAGCTCGGCGAGGAGAACGCGAACCTGATCCAGACCGTGCGCTCGGTCGGGTACCGGTTCGGTCAGTCACGCTGGCCCGGCGCCACCCCGACGCCGAGCGAGGGCTGAGCGTCAGCCGGGAGACTCGGAGGCTCGATCGTCCGCGCCGGCCGACAGCAGCCAACCGGTGAGCGCCGACCAGAGCCCGCCGACGGCGAAGAGCCCGATCGGTCCGACGATGAAGATAACGAGCAGCACGAGCACGACGCCGACCACGAGAGAAATCTAGCGGGAGCGCGTGCGCGGCGACGCCTACGAGGGCACGTAGGCCCAGACTTCGATCTCGACCTCGGCGCCGCCGGGCAGCGCGGCGACCTGGACCGTCGAACGAGCCGGGCGATGATCGCCGAACGCCGCCGCGTACACCGCGTTGACCGCTGCGAACTGGGCGATGTCGGTCACGAACACGGTCGTCTTGGCCACGTCGGTGAGCCCGGCTCCGCAGTCGCCGAGGACGGCTTCGATGTTCACGAGCACCTGGCGCGCCTGCGCCTCGACACCGCCGGCGACCATCGTCGCGGTTGCCGGATCGAGGCCGACCTGACCCGCGAGCACCAACCAGTCGCCGGCACGCACCGCCGGCGAATAGGGGCCGGCTGCGGGCGGGGCATGAGGAGTGGGAACGGACTCGATCGGCATGACTACCTCCTGGGCGCCGGAAACGTACCGGGTCGTCCCAACCCGTTCCACGCCGCGGCCGCGACCGCGGCGAACACGGCGTCGGTCGAGCGACCTCGCGCCGGCGCGGGGTCGTCGATGATCGTCACCTCGATAGGAGGCGTCTCGGCGGGTCGCAACACGCCGAAGGAGCGGATCGTGAGGTCGTGGATCTCCCCGGTTTCGGTATCGACGGCGAGACCCTCGCTCGTGACCCAGCCGAGTGCCATGTGCGCGGCGCCGATCGCGTACGAACGCAGCACGACCTCGTCGAGCGGGTCACCGGCCGCGACCGACACGGCGACCCGAGCGACCTTCCCGCGCTCGACCGCAACGGTCGCGCTCGCACGAGCACCGCTCGGCGTCACGACCTCGATGTCGGAGTCGAGCGCGCCGGCGACGAGCACGGCCTGCTCGGCCAGGCCGACCGCCCGCAGGTCCGCGCTCACGGGAGGTCCCGGAAGCTCGACCTGCGTCCAGCCGCGGCTCCACCACGACCCCCTCGGGAGTGGGCCACACACGCGGAACGCCCGCCCCGTGAGCGATCACGCCGTCGATCCGCACCACGCCGCCCGCGGCAACGGCGACCGCGGCGATGGGCGGACGCTTCGGCCCCAGGCGCACCACGTCCTCTCGTGAATAGACCACGCGCACCGTACGGCCGAATCGCCCGGCGAGCTCGCCGCGGCGATCGCAGCCGCGGAACCGACCTTGCCGCCGAACGCGCCCCCGTTCGCCAGCGGCGACGCCGGTTCGCCTCCGGGCTCACACCACGACGCATCCGGTTCCAGGTACGCAGGCTCGACCCAATGGGTCGCCAGCTGCACCCCGCCCGGAGGGCATGCCGGCATCCGGTCGATGAGCGGTGGACCAGACACCACGGTCGTGCGCCGGCCCTGCACCTTCTCCGCCCGCGCGCGTGCTTCGAACAACGAATCGGCCACGACCCAGCGCAGACCCGCGGCCTCGACGGAATCGGCGGTCGAGCCGGGAGGCAACGGCACCGCGACGAGAGCGTCACGCGGCGCGGTGTCGTCGGCGAACGCCGCGCCACCGAACGGGACCGCGACGTCGACACGTTGCGGACCGCCGGTCTCGAGCGTGGCGCGCCGGGACGCGGCGTCGAGGTCCCGCCCGGGTGCAGTCTCGGCGCCGACAATCGCCTCGCGGACGGTCAGCCAGCCGGTGCACCGGCACAGGTGCGCGGCCAGGGCCCGGTCGACCTCACGCGGGCGGGACCCCGAGAACCGCATCACGATTCCCGGTGTACAGAAACCGCATTGCGATCCCCCCGAGGCGACGAACGCGTCGGCGACACTCGCGCGGATCTTCTCCTCGAGACCCTCCACCGTGGTCACCGCACGCCCGGCCACGCGAGCGGCGGGCGTGACGCACGACACCCGCGGCTCACCGTCGACAAGCACCGTGCAACATCCGCATTGTCCCTGCGGAGCGCATCCGTCCTTGACGGACATCACGCCGAGCCGCTCTCGCAACACGTTCATCAGCGACTCGCCGTGTTCGAGTTCCGCCTCGACCACGACCGGCGCGCCGTTCAACACGAACGAGATGGGCGTCGCCATCGCGGCGACGGTACTCCGGCCCCCGGTCCCGGACAGCGCAACGGCCCCGCGCGTGCGGGGCCGTCAGGCGGAACGAGCGGGCTCGTCAGGAGAACGACTGGCCGCAACCGCAGGTGCGCTGCGCGTTCGGGTTGTTGATCGCGAAACCCGCGCCCTGGAGGCCGTCCTTGTAGTCGAGCGATGCGCCCACGAGGTGCTGCGCACTGTCGGGGTCGACGACGACCTGAACGTCGCCGTAGGACTCGACGATGTCGTCGGCGGTCTTCTCGGTGTCGAAGAACATCTCGTAGGAGAGCCCGGAGCAGCCCCCCGGACGCACTGCGACCCGGAGGTACAGCTCTTCTTGGCCCTCGGCCGCGATCAGTTCCTTGACCTTGGTGGTGGCGGTTTCCGTCAGGGCGATCATGTGAGCCTCCGTGAACGCACGAGATTCCGAACTGGCCTCAGGATACTTCTACAGAAACGGTGACCCGGCACGGGTCGCGGTCGTACAACGTCGAGAACTCTTCGACTGTTCCCCCACCGACCGACGACACGACGCCTTCGCAGATCCCGCGGTGCAGGTTGCAAACGAGCTCCGGGTAGGCCTCGGCCAACTCCCGGAACGGGCAATGGAGGAACGCGATGTCGGTGTTCCCACGCGGCGCCGACCCGCGCTCGGGGTCGAAACCGAGCCGGTCCATCTCGCCGAAGAGCGCCTTGACACACGACTTGGAGTGGGTCCGCCGGCCCGCCTCGATCCCCCACGAGCGGCCGGCGGCCGTGGCATCGGGCGCTTCGGCGCCCACGCGCTCGGCCAGCATCGCGAGCATCCCGGCGAGCAACGTGTAGCTCGGCGGGTCGAGACCGAGGCCCGGGGCCCCGGCGGCCAGCGAGTACACGTGCTGGGGACGCCCGACCGTTCCCCGGTGAACCGGTTCGACGTCCACGAGGCCTGCCTCGCGGAGCCGTTCGAGGTGGAGACGGACCGTGTTGGCGTGCAGGCCCAGCCGCTCGGCGAGCTCGGTGGCGGTCAGGGCCGCGGTGGAACCCGCGAGCTCCTGGTACATGGAGAATCGCGTCTCGTCGCCGAGGGCTTTCAAGACGGCCAACAGGTCCATTTCCTTGACGGTACTTTGCAATCGGGCATATTTTCAAGGTCTTCGCTGGTTTTATTCGGTACATGAGCACAATGAGCGATCCACCCCCCACCAACGCGGCGTTCAGCGGCGACGCCGCCGAGGTTTCGCACACGCTCCCGACTCCCGACGACGTCCGGGGGGTCCTGGCCGGCGTGCTCGATCCCGAGCTCCGCGCGTCCATCGTGGAGCTCGGGATGGTCCACGACGTGCGGGTGGATGCCGGCGGGGACGTCATGGTCAAGATCGCGCTGACGACCGCCGCCTGCCCGCTGCGGGGCCAGATCGGGACCGACGTCCGCTCGAAGGTCGCCGGGCTCCCGGGCGTCGGAGACGTCACCGTCGAGTACGACGAGATGACCCAGGAGGAGCGTTCGGCGCTGATGCAAAAGGCGCGGCTGCGCGCTTCGCAATCGGCGCCGGTCACCGAGGTCCCTGCCACGACGAGGGTCATCGCGGTCGGCAGCGGCAAGGGCGGCGTCGGGAAGTCGTCGATCACCGCCAACCTCGCCGCCGCGCTCGCGGCGCGTGGCCTCACGGTCGGCGTGCTCGACGCCGACATCTGGGGGTTCTCGATCCCGCGCCTGCTCGGCGTGAAAGGGCGCCTCGCAGGCTCCAAGGCCGCCAGCGGCAAGGGCAAGATCGCACCGAACGAGGTGCCGGTCGGCTCGGGACTGCTGCGCATCGTCTCGATGGGCCTCCTCGTCGACGACGAGGACACCGCGCTGATGTGGCGCGGACTCATCCTGGCCAAGGCACTGGAGCAGTTCCTCGTAGATGTGACCTGGGGCGACCTCGACTACCTGCTCATCGACATGCCGCCCGGGACCGGCGACATCCAGATGGCCCTGTCCCGCCTGTTGCCCCAGACCGAGATGCTCGTGGTGACCACGCCGGCGGTCGGTGCGCAGAAGGTCGCGGCCCGGGTTGCCGACATGGCCCGGCGCTCGTACCTGAAGGTGCTCGGGGTCGTGGAGAACATGACCGAGTTCGTCGCGCCCGACGGCACGCGGCACGCGATCTTCGGAGCCGGTGGCGGCCGCCGCCTGGCCGCCCTCACCGGCGCCCCGCTCGTGGGCTCGGTGCCGATCGAGCCCGCGGTGTCGAGCGACGGCGACGCGGGAACGCCCGTCGTGCTGGCCCACCCCGACGCGCCCGCGGCAGTCGCGCTGCACGACATCGCCGCGCAGATCGTGACGTCACTGTTGCCGCCCGTCGAGATGGCCGGCTGCACCGCCCGCATGTTCGACCTCGTGCACAAGCCGGCGTGAGCCCGAAAGACCGCGCCACCACGGATCCGTTTGCTCGGCTCGTCGACACCTTGCTCGGTGGAGGTGGACACCGCCCGGTATGGGGTCAACACCAACGGGCCATCGCACGGGGCTTCGACGAGCGCCGATTCCGCAAGGCGCTCCGCGCGTACTGGGGCGCCGACGCCGACGGCATGCGGGTGTCGCTCGCGGTGCAGGACTCGGTCTTCGCCGCGGGCGTGGTCCGCACGGTGACCGAGCAGCTCCGGCTCGACGCCGACGAACAGCGGCTGGTCGCGGGCGCGGTCGTGCGCCGGCGCCTCCTCGGCGAACCGGATGCGAGCCTCGACGACGTGGACGCCGCGTGGCGGGCGTGGTGGCCACCCCCTCCCGGCGACGAGGGGCGCGCTGCTTCGCGGAATTCCTCGGCGCATGGCGAGATTGGCTGGCGAGCTCATCGCGGTGAGCCGGCCGAACGGCCGCATCGTCTGGTGTTCGGCGAGGTCGCGGGACACTACGCCGCGCTGCCTTCTCACTCGGCGAGTCTGAGCGCGACCGCGGGCTGGATCCGCGATGCCGACCGCGCCGGCGCCGCGGTCGCGAGCAGGGCACAGGCGAACGTGCCGACGACGAGGAGCCCGATCGCGCCGAACGGAACGCGGAACGGGAGCGAGTTGCCGAACGCGTCGCTCAGGGTGATCGACCACGCGCAGACCAGCGCGAGCACGGTGCCGATCGCGACACCTTCGATCGCGACGAAAGCCGACTCCACGACGAAAGCACCCCGGACCGCCGATGCTTGGAAACCCAGAGCACGCAGCACCCCCACCTGGTGACGCCGTTCCCGGACGGCGCGCACCATGATCACGCCGATGCCTGCCACCCCGACGACGAGTCCGAGCGCGAGGTAGCTGCGCATCAACAAGAAGAACTGTTGTTGCTGGGCCATGTCGTCCTGGACGATGCCCCGAATGGTCTCGGCTCTCCCGCCGTTGGCCAGGAAACGACCGGCAAACGTGTCTGCGAACGCGGTGGGGTCGGCCACCTCCAGGTACGCGCGGTCGGCTACCGCGCGAGCGCCGAAGAGATCGCGGGCCGCGGTCATCCCGAACAGCACGCCGTTGTTGGCGACGTCGCTGCTACTGAGCGCGGCGATCGTGAACGTGCGCGATCGGCCGTTCGCCTCGTCCTGGGCGGTGAAGCGATCGCCGATCTTGACGATGCTGCTCGGCGGTCCACCGCCCGACTCGAGGAACGACGATTCCACGATCGCGAGGTCGGGCGATGCCAGCACCGCCCTGTACGCCGCCGCGTCGTTCGGGTAACCGCCGTTGTCGTCGAGCTTCGGCGCGCCGTTGTCGGCGAAGCGCGGCGTCGTAGCCCGTGGCATTCCATTCCCGAGCCTGGGTCAGACCGGGCGCGGCGACGATCTGCACGTTCTCGGTCGCGAGAGGGGCTACCGCGCGTACGCCGGGATCGCGCGCGAACGCGTCGAAGGCCACAGGGTTGGTCGGGTTCGACTGCGCGACCACGTTGAATCCACCCGACGCGTCGCGTGTGAACTGACCGATCTGACCTGCGAACATCGACGCGAACACCGAGACCAACACCAGGATGAAGACCACCAGCGCGAACATCCCGAGCGTCATCGACGTGCGGAAACGCCGCGCCAGCGGATACGCGAGCCCCAGCCGCACCGAGAGCGAACGCTTGGCAACGCGCCCGATCCCGTGGCCGATCGCCTGCTGGTGTTGCGAGGTCAACACCACCGCCGCGCCGACGAGCACGAGCCCTTGCACGACGAACACCAAGATGTCGACCGACATGCCGAGCGCGATCGCGACGGGAACGGCTACAACGGCCCACACGATCACGGCTGCGCCGATACCGGTGTTTACCGACGTCTTCTTGAAGCTCGCGCGCGAGCATCGGCCCGATACCCACGAAGACCGCGACCGGTCCGAGCAGCAACGCCAAGAACGATGAGCCGGCCACGCCCGCGCCGGTCATCAGCAAGCCGACGACCGCACCGGCGACGCCGAGGTATCCCGAACGACGACGGGGCCGGTGGCTGACGGGCTCGGTGATGTCGCGAATTGCTCTGATGATGTTGAAGCGGCTCAGCCAGACGCTCGTGACGACGACAGTGGCGATTGCGATCACGAATCCGACGACGAGACCACGCTCCACGCTCGCCCACTTGAACGCGAAATGCAGCGCGACACGTGTATCGTCTCCGCGTTTGGAGAACAGCTTCGCCGCCGCCGCCATCAACGCCCGCCCGAGACCGAGGCCGACGAACGTTCCCGCGACAGCAGACAGCACCGCGTAGCACCAACCCTCTGCCGCGAACGCGCCGAGCAGCGACATCCGACGGAGGCCCAGCGCGCGCGAGCATGCCCAGCTCCGACTTCCGCTCGTCCGCGAGCATGAAGAAGATGTTGACCAGCAGCAGGATGCCGGCGAGCACTGCGAACGACCCGAGCGACGTGTACAGGCGCGACAACGATCGCCCGCTGCGCTCCGCCCGATCGAGCACGGCCTGCTTGCGATTGTTCACACTCGCGGCCACGCCCGCCAGCCGCTCCTGCAGCAGCTGGTCGACGGCGGCCGTCCGCTTGACTCCGGCCTCCACGCCTCCGGTGTTCGAGACGAGGACGATCGATTGCGGCGGAGCAACCGCGACCGGAGCGCCCCGGGCGACGATGCCCGCGATCGTGCCCGGCGCGACGAAGACGTTGTTCGACACCGTCTCGTCTCCCGACCAGTAGCCTGCGACGCCCAGCTTGGGCAGGACTCGCAGCACCCGCAGCCGCACACGCGCGCCGTACGCGAACACCTCCAGGTCGTCGCCCGGCTTCAGCTTCAGCGTGCGCGCGAGATCGCTACCGATCGCCGCTTCGCCGGCGCCGGGGGTCGGACCCGAGATCCCGGTCGAGTGCGGATCGCCACCGAACTCCCGAGCGGAGACGAAGTCGGCCTCCAGGAGTTGAGCCTTGGGGGCAGCCCGAACCGGCGTACCGGTCGACGCCGCCGATGCCTGGGTCGTCGTCATCGCGAGGATGCCGTCGACGTTCGGATCGTGGAGGCGCCCGAGGCGCGATCGCAACGTGGCTCCGGCCGCGAGTCCGTTCGCGGACACGATCTCGTCGACCGGGCCGAGCTGCTCGTAGGCGGTGCGCCGGATGGAGGAGTTGAACGTATCGCCCACGACGAAGGAGCCCGTCATGATCGCGGTACCCAGCAGCGACCCCAGGATGACGAGAGCGGTCTCCCGCGGCCGGCGCACCCCGTTACGCAGCGCGAGCCGCCGCAGGACCGGCTTGCGCGCAAGGACGTAGAGGAATGGCAGCGAAAGAACCGCGACGATGATCATCGAGCTGTCAGCGTGAGGTCGACGGCGCGATCGCGCCCCGGTCGAACCTGCAACCAGGCCGTCGCTCACGATCCGTCCGTCGCGCATCTTGATCGCACGATTCGCGCTCCCGCCCACGCCGGCGTCGTGGGTCACCACGATCAGCGTGAGGCCGTCCGCATTCAGCTCGCGGAGAAGTTGCATCACCTGTTCGGCGGTCTCCGAGTCGAGGGCGCCGGTGGGTTCGTCGGCCCACACGATCCGGGGTCGGCCCGCGAGGGCACGGGCGACGGCCACCCTCTGCTGCTCGCCGCCGGACAGCTCGGCGGGACGGTGTTTCAGCCGCTGCGCCGAGCCCCACACGTTCGAGGGTTTCCGACGCGCGCCGCCGAGCGTGTTTGGCATCCACGCCCGCGAGCAACAGTGGCAACTCCGCGTTCTCGACCGCGCTGAACACGGGGATGAGGTTGTACGCCTGGAAGATGAAACCCATCGATGACGCCCGGTTCGCGGTTCGGCGGGAATCGGAGAGCGTGTGCAGGTCGACGCCATCGAGCAGCACGCGCCCGCCGTCGATGTCGTCGAGGCCAGAACAGCAGTTGAGAAGCGTGGTCTTACCCGAGCCCGACGGCCCCATGACCGAGAGGAATTCGCCTTCGTGCACGACCAGGTCGACGTCACGAAGCGCCGCGACCTCTTCCGCTCCGGTGCGGTAGATCTTGCGCACGCGGTCGGCAACCAACAGTGCGCCGGTCGGGTCGGTCACGAGTCCTCCATCGGCAACGAAACCGAAGAGAGCAACGCTACGACGGACCCATCCGGCCTAACGCATCCGGGCGCGACGCAATTCCTCCGGGAGCTCCTGGCGACCGCGCGGCCGTAGCGCCGAGACCGACTCAGGGACATCACAGACTTGCTGCTCCTGACGATCGACCGGGGCGCCGCTCGGATCGCGCAGGACGAAACGGCACCCGTACTCCGTCTCGATCGACATCGACTCGGCCATCGAGCCTTCCTCGACGTCGACGGTAACGCCCTCGTCGCCCGGATACAGAGCACGGAGGTACTCGGGCGCGTACACGACAACGCCCGCGACCTCGCCGACGGGTTCGCTGTCGGGTCCCGGCCAGAAGTCCTCGTAGAGAAACGGCGCGGTCGACTCACAGCAGCCGGTCCCGATCGTGAACACCAGCGTGCCGCGACGATCGTGCGTCGCCCGATCGACGACGCGCTCCGCCGCGGCAGTGCCGGTCACTCTCAAATGTTGCCGCTCAGTGCCGCGAAGTGCAGGTAACCGTTGCGATCGGTCGCAGTGTTCTGCCACACGTGCTTGATCTGGCGGTACTCGTTGTAGCCGTAGTCGCCGAGCTCGCGCCCGATGCCCGACTGCTTGTACCCTCCGAACGGCTGGGTCGGCGTGATCATGTGGTAGTCGTTGATCCAGACGGTCCCGGTGCGCATGCTCGCCGCGACCGAGTGTGCCCGCTCGAGATTCTTCGACCACACCCCGCCGCCGAGGCCATAGATCGAATCGTTGGCGATCTTGATCGCCTCGTCGTCGGAGTCGAACGGGATCACACAGAGCACCGGACCGAAGATCTCTTCCTGCGCGATCTTCATCGAGTTGTCTGCCTCGAAGATCGTGGGGAGGTAGTAGGCGCTCTGGTCGAGGCCGGAGGCCAGATTCGTGGGCTTGGAACCACCGCACAGAAGCTTGGCGCCCTCGTCGAGCCCGAGCTTCACGTAGCGCTCCGTCGTGTCGACCTGGCTCGGCGCGACGAGCGGGCCGAGATCGGTGTTCATGTCCATGTTGTCGCCGATGACGATCTTGGCGGCCCGCTCCACGAGCAGCCCCACGAACTCGTCGTAGATCTTGCGCGACACCAGTGCGCGCGTTCCCGACTCGCACACCTGGCCGTTGTGGAAGAAGGTGCCCCACAACACGCCGGCCGCGGCGAGGTCGAGATCGGCGTCGTCGAGCACAACGTTGGCGGACTTGCCGCCCAGTTCGAGGGTGACCTTCTTCACGGTGCCCGATGCGAGCTGCATGATGCGCCGCCCGACCTCGGTCGAGCCCGTGAACGCCACTTTGTCGACAAGGGGGTGCTGCGCGAGCTCCTCGCCCGCGCTCCGCCGGGGCCGGTGATCAGGTTCACGACTCCCGCCGGGATCCCCGCTTCCTCCACGGCTTTGACCATCTCGATGGCGCTCAGCGACGTGAAGCTCGCAGGCTTGAGCACGACGGTGTTCCCGGCGGCGATCGCGGGACCGATCTTCCAGCCCGCCATCAGGAACGGGAAGTTCCACGGCACGATGCCGCTGCACACGCCGAAAGGCTCGCGTCGCACGATGCTCTTGGCGGGCGGGAACGGACTCTCGCCGCGCTCGATCACATCGGGCTCGTTCTCCGCGCAATCGGCGAACGCCTGGAACGTCGACACCGCGCCCGGCACGTCGGCGAACATCGCCTTCTTGATCGTTCCGCCGCCGTCGCGTGCTTCGACCTCGGCGATCTCCGCGCTGCGCGTGTCGATGATGTCGGCGACCGCACGCAGTTTCTCTGCACGCTCCTTGCCCGACATCCGCGGCCACGGACCGTCGTCGAACGCCTTGCGGGCCGCTTCGACGGCGCGCTGCGCGTCCTCACGACCGGCCTTGGCGACGTCGGTGATCTTCTCGCCGGTCGAGGGTGCGTACGTGGGGAAGGTTTCGCCCGACTGTGCGTCGACCCAGGCACCGTCGATGAAAAGCTGCGTGTCGCTCATCGCGACTCCTCTCGGAGGGATCCGTTGCGGAGCAGTGCGCTCCGAATGCTTCGGCTGCGTCCTCAGGCTACGTGGGGCCTAGGAGGCCGTCCAGCTCGCCTTGAGCCCGCTGCCGGAGACCTTCCCTTCCGCCTTCAGCTTCAGCAGGTGCGCGTGGACCTGGCGCCGAGCCATCTCCACGAGGCCGTCCGGAAGTCCTTCGGGCGTCTCGCGGTAGAGGGTCGTGACGATCCTGGGGATCGTCGCGGGTTTGGTCTTCAGGAGCTTCAGGATCTGGCGCTCGCGCATCTTGCGATGCGCGACGTACTCGTCGAGCACGGCGGTCGGATCCTCGATGACGTCGCCGTGGCCGGGGCAGATCCTGGCGACCCGGCGAAGCTTGCGCAGCCGCTCGAGCGAATCGAGGTACTGGACCATGTCGCCGCCGCGCTGCGGGTTGACGACGGTGGTCGTGCCGTTGAGTACGTGATCGCCGGTGAACAGCGCCCGCTCCTCGTCGAGCCAAAAGCACAGGTGGTTCGGCGCGTGTCCCGGCGTGTGGAGAGCTTCGAGCCGGAACTCCGTTCCGTCGATCGTGTCGCCGTCGGCGAGCACGATGTCGAGCTCGAGCATGACCTCGTCAGACTTGGGGAAGGCGAGAACGCGCCGATGCGTGCGCCGGTGCGTTCTCGAATCCGGGCCGCGGCCGGCCAATGGTCGGGGTGGGTGTGGGTGAGCAGGACCCACTTCACGCGCTCGCAGCATCGACGCGCCGACGATCGCGTCGACGTGGAGTGGGAGATCGGGGCCGGGATCGATCACCGCGACCTCGTCGATGCCGACGAGATACGTGTTCGTGCCGGGTCCGGTCATCAATCCCGGGTTGTCGGCCACGACTCTGCGGATGAGCGGCGACAGCGCGCTCGGGGACTCGGGATTCAGGTTGGGCACGGGGCCTCTCGCAGCTCGGCGAGGAGCGCGTCGACGCGATCGAAGCGGGCGAGTACCTCGAGGCTGCGCTGGGTCGGGAGGATCAGGTCGATCTCGCCGAGCGCGAACGCGGCCAGGACGTCGGCGGGCTGCATCCAGGCCGAGGCCACGAGCTCACTGCCGTCGTGCTCACCCTCGTGACCGTCGGGCGCGCGGGCGACGAAGAAGCGCGTGTCGTACCGACGCGGGCGCGCCCACCGGAGTGACCCAACGCGCGAACTCGATGAGCTCCCGCGCGTCGATCGGTATCCCCGACTCCTCCATGCACTCGCGGGCCGCCGC
Source organism: uncultured Actinomycetes bacterium (assembly GCA_963784845.1). Lineage (GTDB taxonomy): Bacteria > Actinomycetota > Acidimicrobiia > IMCC26256 > PALSA-610 > PALSA-610. The sequence continues at coordinate 65,064 of CAWASN010000001.1, forward strand.
GGCGCGGAACTCGTCGACGCCGAGCTGGGCCGCGACCTCCCCGTCGGCGGGATCCACCGCACCGCCGGGGAAGACCGTCGCGCCCGGCGCGAAGACCAAGGCGGAGTTGCGCCGCACGACGAACACCTCGAGGTCAGGCCGGTCGCGCACCAGGATCACGGTGGCAGCGTCGCGGACCGTCTCCATGGAGAAAGTCTACGTGGAGCCGCGTCCGGCCCAGTCCGGCATCCGAGCGCCGGGGAACGGCATTTCGATCGGCGTGCCGTTCTCAGGCGTCGGGGAGGAGCCGGCGGCGTTCGGCTTCGGTCAGGCCGCCCCAGATGCCGTGCGGCTCGTGCACCCGCAGCGCGAAGTCGAGGCAGTCCTGGCGGACGATGCACTGGCGCGCAGATGCCCTTCGCCTTCGCCTCACGCGCATCGCGCTCTTCCCGCCGCTCGGCGACCGACGGCGGGAAGAACAACGCCGACTCGGGACCTCGGCACGAGGCCTTCAAATGCCAGGTTTCATGAACGATGCCGAGCGCCACGCCCTACTCCATCCCCGCCACGCCCCGAGACGGCGCGGAACGTATCTCCGGCCCGCTGCGAAGACAAACGGGCTGGTCAGGGCGGTGCGCCGGCGCTCGCGGTGATCGCGCGCGCCGCCGGTTTCGGGCTCGACCTCGAGCACCACGCCCTCGATCGAGACCACGCGGACCGGGTCTCCGGCGTGGATCGGCGTCGCCCGGTTCGTCCGGGCGCGCCACAGCGCATCGCGGATGCGCACGACGCCGTCGGGATCGACGTCGGCCTCGGCGCGGCCCATCTCGCCGACGAGGTCCTCGCGCCCCATCGTCGGCGTCGAGAACCGCGAGCGCACCATCGCGGTCATGCCCGACAGCATGAACACGACCGTGCTCCCGATGACGAGCACGAGCACCCACCACGGCGGATCGAGGCGCGACGGAACCGCCGAAGAGCCAGATCGATCCCGCGACGAGTGACGCCGCGCCGATGTAGGTCCACGGCCCGAGGTTCCCGGCCTGAACGTCGATCGACATCCCGAACATCCCGAGCAGCAACAACACGACCGCCCACGGGGCGACCGGGAGATGCGAGAAGCCGAACGCAGCCACCGAACGAGCGCGACCGCGCCGACGAATCCCGCGACGCCGACGCCGACCGAGAAGAACTCGAACACGATGAGGGCCAGGCCCGCGACGAACAAGAAGTACGCGACCCACGGCGAGTCCAGCGTGTGCGCGAGCTGCGCCCGGAGACCGAGCTTGCGGAAGTGAACCTCGCCCTTCGGCTCGCGCACCTGTCTGCCGTTGAGCTCGACGACCTTGATCGTCGCCGGCTTCACCGGGCCCGGACGCGGTCTGGATCTCCGGCCGTCGAGCAGACCGATGAACTCGAGCAGCGTCGACGCCTTCGCGGTCACGTCCTTGAGCGGCGCGTCGACCTTGAACGACGTGTCGTCGTAGCGGATCGGGTCGACGGGTCCGAGGTGCGCTCCTGGAGCGACCGCGGCGAAGTCGGCCGAACGGGCGAGCAGCGCCGGCGCGCCGCGCGCGCCACCACCCGACGGACCGACCCACACCGTCACGGGAACGGTCGCATGCGTCACGTCGTACAGCAGCGCGTTCACGTCGACGTCGACCGCACCCGACGCGTCGAGCTGGAACACGACGACGGTCGAATGCACCCGCTCGGCATCGCGCAACGACGATCGGATCAGCGCCGCATTGGACGGGTCGATGAATCCGTTTACCTGCACGACATCGATCCGACCGTCGCTCACAGTCTGTGCGGATGCGACCGCTCCGAACGACGCCGCGACCGTACGAGCAGCACGCCGAACGAGGACGCGATCAGCGCGCCGCCGACCCAAGCCCATCAGTAGACGACGCCACCGCATCAGCCAGTCGTAGCACGCGAGACCCCGGGAAGCCCGACCGATCAGGCGAATGGCGCCCGGTCGCTCCTCCTACGATGGGGCGATGGAGGTGGCCGATTTCTGCTCTACCTCCCGCGTCATCATCGTCGCCGGCAAAGGTGGCGTCGGGAAGACGACCGTGACGGCCGCGCTCGCGGTCACGGCCGCGCGCGCCGGTCGGTCCGTCCTCATCGTCGAGGTCGAAGGGAAGTCGGGCCTCCCCGCGATGTTCGGTGCCCCCGCGCTCGGTTACGACGAGATCGATCTCGACCACGCGTGTCCGGGCCCGGTTCCTCACTCCCGACGCCGCGCTCGTCGACTACCTCGTGACCCACGGCATGAAGCGCATCTCGAAACGGCTCGCGTCGTCGGGCGCGCTCGACGTCGTCGCGACCGCGGTCCCGGGCATGAAGGACATCCTCGTGCTCGGCAAGGTGAAGTCGATCGAGGAGGCGCGTACGCGCCGACCTCGTGATCGTCGACGCGCCCGCCGCCGGTCACGCGGTCACCTTCCTCCTGTCGGCGCGCGGCCTGCTCGACGCGGTACGCGTCGGACCGATCCGCAAACAGGCGCAGGACGTCGTCGAGCCTGATATCGGATCCGACGCGGTGCCAGGTGATGCTCGTCACCCTCGCCGAGGAGACGCCGGTGAGCGAGGTGGTCGACACCGCGTTCGCGATCGAGGACCGGGCCGGTGTCGCGCTCGGGCCGGTCGTCGTGAACGGGTGCTTCACGCCTCTGCCGGTCCCCGTCACCGCCGACACGGCGGCGATCCTCGAGGACGCGCGTGCGTGCGACCGCTTCGTCTCGCCACGCGAGGCCGACGACCTCGCGCACGCGGCCGCGCTTCCTGGACGGAGCGGCACGGACTGCAACACGAACAGATCCGACGGTTGCACGAACGCCTGCCGCTCGCCACAGATCGAGCTGCCGTTCGTGTTCGACCCCGACATCACGCCGGACCAGCTCGACGTGCTCGCCGACGCGTTCGAACGCGGGATCGGGCAACTGTGACGACCCGCATCGAAGCAGCTCGTCGACGACCGCGCGCGTCGTCATCTGCTGCGGAACCGGCGGGGTCGGCAAGACCACGACCGCGGCGGTGATCGCTCTGGAAGGCGCGCGGCGGGGACGCAACGCGTGTGTCGTCACGATCGATCCCGCCCGCCGGCTCGCCGACGCGCTCGGCATCGCGCACCTCAGTAACGATCCGACCGAGATCGGCCGCACGTTACTGGGCCGACGCGCGACGAGCGGCCGGCGGGCGACCTCTCCGCGCTGATGCTCGACACCAAGTCGACGTTCGACCTGCTCGTCACCCGCAACGCGGCGTCGCCGGAACAGGCGCAACGCATCCTCGACAACACCTTCTATCGCAACGTCTCCGGCGCGCTCGGCGGCACGCAGGAGTACATGGCGATGGAGAAGTTGCACGAGCTCTACGACGAGGGCGGGTTCGACCTCATCGTCGTCGACACCCCTCCCACCCGGCACGCGCTCGACTTCCTCGACGCGCCGAAGCGGCTCACGCGTCTCCTCGACAACCGCGTGTTCCGCTTCCTGATGATGCCGACCCGCGCGCGTACCTGCGCGTCGCGAGCGTCGCGGTGCAGACCTTCCTGCGGACCGTCGCCCGCGTCGTCGGTTCCGAGGTGATCGAGGACGTCGTCGCGTTCTTCCGCGCCTTCGAGGGAATGGAAGACGGGTTCCGCGAGCGGGCCAAGGTTGTCGGGGCTCTCCTCGTCGATCCCGGCACGGCGTTCGTGCTCGTCAGCTCACCTCGCCGGGACGCGATGCAAGAGGCAACCTTCTTCGCCGAGCGACTGGCCGAGGCGGGCCAGTCGGTCGAGGCATTGATCGTGAACCGGGTGCATCCCTCGTTCGGTGACGAGTCTCCCGCGGGCTTGCGCGCCGCGGCGTCGGTCCTCCGGCTCGTGCCGGACGGTGCCGGATCCACAGCCGGAGGCTCGGCCCACGAAGCGGCGCTCCGCCTCGCCGCCCTCTACGACAACCTCGCCGACTTCCGCGAGATTGCGACGCTCGAGCGCGACCACATCGAGGAGATGCGAGCCCGCATCGGGACGGGCACCGCCCTCTCCTACGTGCCGTATCTGGCCCACGACGTCCACGACTTCACGACGCTGCTCGAGGTCGGCGAGCTCCTGTTCGATACAGTCCCTGACCGATGACCACGATCCTCGTTGCCGCCGACGCCAAGTGGGTCCGCGACCAGGTGCGGGCTGCGTTCACCGGCCGCGACCAGAACGTCGTCGAGGTCACGAGCGGCCAGGACGTACGCGACGTGTACGCCGACATCGACCCCGACCTCGTCGTCCTCGACATGCAGATCGGGAACATGGGTGGCGTCGCCGTCGCGCTCGACCTACGTCTCGAAGAGTCCGGCGGCCGCATCGACCGCGCCAACATCTTGCTGCTACTCGACCGCGAGGCCGATGAGTTCATCGCCCGGCGGGCCGACGTCGACCTGATGCTCGTGAAGCCGGTCGACGCGGGAATCTTGCGCCGGGCCGCGAAGCAACTGCTTCCCGCCGCGAGCTGAGCCCGTAGCCGTGAACGATCATGAGCTGGCGGCAGAGATCGCTCGCGAAGCCGGCCGGCTCCTCGTGCGCCGACGGGCCGAAGGCGCGACGAAGGACGACGGAGACCGCGAGAGCAACGACCTGATCCTGGCGCGCCTGGCCCAAGCGCGGCCCGCCGACGCGGTGCTGTCGGAGGAGTCCAAGGACGACCCGATCCGACTCGAGCGCGAGCGGGTCTGGATCGTCGATCCTCTCGACGGCACCCGCGAGTTCGGCGAAGCGGGCCGCCGCGACTGGGCCGTGCACGTCGCATTGGTGCTCAACGGAACACCCCATGCGTGCGCGGTCGCGCTGCCGGCGCAGGACGACGTCGTGTTCGCGACCCGGCCACCGGCGAAGCTCGCGCCCGAGGCCGGCGCAAAGATTCGCCTCCTCGTCTCGCGGACACGGCCGCCGAAGTTGGCCGAGTACCTTGCCGGCGTGCTCGACGCCGAGCTCGTGCCCCTGGGTTCGGCGGGCGCCAAGACGATGGCCGTCGTACAGGGACACGCCGACGTGTACGCACACTCGGGCGGTCAGTACGAGTGGGACTCCGCTGCGCCCGTCGGTGTCGCGGCGGCCGCCGGTTGCCATTGCTCCCGGATCGACGGATCGCCGTTGGTGTACAACCGGCCCGACCCGTACTTACCCGATCTGCTCGTGTGCAGGCCCGAGTTGGCGGCGACGGTTTTGGCTGCGATCCGCCAAGCACCCGACGACTAGGATCGCCGCCTCACTACGGGGTGTAGCGCAGCTTGGTTAGCGCGCAGCGTTCGGGACGCTGAGGTCCCGGGTTCGAATCCCGGCACCCCGACTCGGTTTCACCAGATCAGCGCGACCAGGCGGGTCGTAGATCGAGGGAGCGCCCGAGGCTCATGGCGCGTTCAGGGCGCGTTCACGGGCGTGTCGCGTCGAGGATTCTGCGCCCCAGGGCGTCGGCCGCGGCGCGATCGGCTTCGCTGGTCGCCGCCGCGCCGCCTGCCTCGACCCCTCAGCCGGACCGATCGGCAACCGTGTCACCCTGGCGGCCCCGGAGCGGCATCGTAAGGACGTGGGTGTGATCGCGGCGCACGAGGTCTACGGGAAGTATGCCGACGACCTCGTCCGCTTCGCGACCGGTCTTGTCGGCCCGAGCGACGCGCCGGACGTCGTGCAGAGCGCCGTCTTGCGGGCGGTGACCACGCCGCAGTGGCCCGAGGTGCGCAACCGGCGGGCGTACCTCTTCCGGACAGTGTTGAACGAAGCGCGCATGCACCACCGCTCGACGCTGCGGCGCCGGGCACGTGAGGCGCGGCGCCGCCGCGGCCGGCGGCGGCCTGCGTGCGGATCTGCAGGTGCCCCGCCCGGAGGTGCTCGAACAGGTGGCGAAGTTGAGCGTCCGCCAGCGCGCGGTCGTCGTCCTCACGTACTGGGACGACTTCGACCGCGCCACGGTGGCCGCACTGCTCGGCATCTCGGAAGGCACCGTGAAGCGCCACCTCGCGCGCGCCCACCACAAGCTACGGGAGCTGATCACGGATGACTGAACGACGTCACGCTGCCGTGCGGGAGTTGATCGTCGAGCTCGTGGGGTCGGCGCCACCCGCGCCGCCGTTCCCCCTACCCGAGACGGAGCCGCGAGCGCCGCGCCGCACCCGCGTGCGTGTCATCGTCGCAACCGCGGTCGTCGTCGTGCTCGTCGCCGCCACGCTCGGCGTGCTCTTGAGCCGCCCGTCGGGCACGCCCGAGAAGCCGGTCGGGCCACGCCCGAGCGCTACCAGCTCGGCCCTCGCGTACGTCACGAACGACGGCCTGTACGTACGCGAGCCCGACGCGCGCGCGGGACACCGGATCGTCGCCGCGAGCAACATCGTGCGCCCGCGCTGGTCGTTCGACGGTGCGTTCCTCGCCTACGAGCGTGGCCACGACCTCTGGGTCGCCCACGCCGACGGTTCGGGAGCACTTCGCGTCAGCAGCGAGCCGAACCGCTGGGCGTGGGCGCCGCGCACCAATGCGATCGCGGTGCTCGGCGGCTCGAGCCACACTGACCTGCAGGCGTTCACGATCGGCGGCCCGCGCGTCGTCACGGGCGGCCCCTACGAATGGTTGGGCGTCACCGACCTCACGTGGCGAGCCGACGGTTCGCTGTACCTCAGCCGTCGGGTGCCGTCGGGCAACGGCGGCCCGGGTCACGACCGGATCTTCATCGCCGACCTGCAGCACGAGGGAACGTTCACACCGTTCGGCAACATTTCGGCGCTGACGCCGAACGATTCGGCCGCGACCTATGGACTGTTCTTCGCCGGCGTCACACCGGCGGGCGACCCCATGGTCTGGCTCGACGACCAGTACTCCGGCTCGATCGCGATGGACGGCCTGCCGCTCTTCGTCGTCGGGCCGAGCACGGTGCGCCGGCTCACGAACACGCTCGTCGAGCGATCCTGGGTGCAATGGTCGCACCGCGGTGTGCTGGCGACCGTGGTGAGCAACGGTCGCATGGTGACCGACGCTCGCAATGTCGCGTTCTGCGATCCGAACCGCGCCGATCCGTGCCAGGTGCCGTCCGCCGCCGAGGGCGCGCAGACGCTCGACCTCGCGTGGTCGCCCGACGGCGACCGGCTCGCGTTCGTCCGGAACGCCGCGTCACGCGACCCGAACGCGTCGGTGAGTTCGCTCACCGGCGAGCCGCAATGGAGCAAGCGGTACGCCCACCGGGAGCTGTGGGTCATGAACGCAGACGGCTCGGACGCGCACGCGACCGGTGCGGCGCCGGGCGTCGGCGCACCGGTCTGGGTCTCCGACCACCAGATCGCGTTCGTCCGCGCCGGCGGCGATCTCATGGTGCTCGACACGAACACCAACCGCACGAGCGGCATCGCCCGGCTCGCCAACCGTCCGAACGAACCGCAAGACGACGTTTACGACCCGAACGATGTCAACGGCGAACTCCAATGGTCCGACCTGTTCGCCGTCGCACTCTCGGCCGGCGCGCAGCCGGCGACGACGTCGACGACCGCCCCGGGCATCATTTCCCGAGGAGCGTCCGGATGGGTCGGCACGTCGTACACGACCGACGGTCCCGACGATCAACTGCGTGTCGACGGGAAGCCCGTGCAGCTCTGGTACTGGGGGTACGCGTGCGCCGGGACGTGCAGCGGCGCATTCGCGCTCGACGCGGTCGCCGCGTCCCGGGGCGACGGCAGCGGCCACTTTCCGGGCGGCTACGTCTGGCTGGTGCACCACGACCCGAACGACCACGGCTCGAACCCGACGTTCGAAGTGACCGCGTCGATGAGCCTTGCGGTGCCGAAGCCGTTCTTCTTGTCGTCCGATTGCGCCGTACAGGGCGGAGCGAACGGATCCGCTCTCGCGGTGGTGCCATCGTTGGCCGAAGGTGTGACGGTCCCGGCTATCCACGCGTGGGCCGCCGACGTGGTGCACCGCCGCATCGTCGAGGTCCAACCTGCCTCGGTGACGTGTCGCTACGTCGTCGGGCCCTAACAGCGCGCGTCGCCCCCGCCGTCGTGGGATTGACGTTGGACGACCGTTCACAACCAAACGAGGGCGCCGTTGGACGCGATCGCGGCGCCAGATCTGGTGCGAGCACAAGTGCTTGGTACCCCTACCGCCGGGTGGTGCGAAGCTACCGGGGATGTCAGCTCCCGCCCGCCTCGCGTTCGCGGCCGTCGTGCTCGTGAGTGGATGCTCGAGCACGTCAACACGCGATGCTGCTTCGACACAGTCGCTCGCGACGGCCGGCTCGACGTCCCCGGTGACGCGACCGGAGCTTCCGCCACCGACGTCCACGCGAGGTTTCGTCGTGACTCCGCGAGAGCTACGCGTGGGTGAGCCGGTCACGTTCTCCGGGACGGCGTGCCCCCCGAGTGACGTCGCACGGGTCCTCATCGATTGGACCTCTACGACCGCTGGTACAGCAGTCGACGACATCACCCCGCGCGCCGACGGGTCCTGGACCGCGACCGCAAAGGTCGGCGACAGCACCATGCTCGGCATGCGTCGGGCCGACGCAGTCTGCGCGACGCGAGGCACACACGACATCGTCTTTTCGTATCCGCCAGTCGCGGTCCGCGTCCGCACCTTCCGTCGTTTGCGTATCTCTCCCTCGACCGTGGCACGACCGGGCGACCGCCTGACCGTCCTTGCCTCCGCGGGTTGCCCACCACAACCAGTGCGTGTCGGCGTGTTGTTCGGACTTGCCTCACCCGGAGGATTCGTCGGCGCCGAGCCCGACGTCGCAAGCGGTGTGGTGACGACCCCGACCGACCGCCCCTGGACCGGCATCCTCACGATCCCCGGGACCACCCGAGCCGGCCGCTACGTCATCAACGCCTACTGCAGCTACACCCGTGCCTACGACGCCTGGTACGAATCCGTTCCGATCGTCGTCACCACTGCCCCATAGGCCACACGGTGTCGCGACAAACTGTCGAACACCAAAACGTTCGGCCGGCTCACCTCCGCCGAGGTACGCGCCGCATCGGGGCTACCTTCACGAACAATGGGGCGCCGTGCCGAGGGGTCTTCATCACGCAACGTGGATCGAGAGACGGAGATGACGGCCGCCGGGGGTGCTCCCGGCCCGGCGGCTGAGCCGAGGTGGCGGCTGCGGTCGCGCGTCATCGCCGCTGTCGTATTCGCATTGGGAACGGTTCTTCTCGTGAGTACCGTCGTGGGTGTATTCGGAGATGTCTACGGCGCTGCCGATCAAGGTGACGGTCCTCGACTGATGTGCTCCGCTGATCTGGTCGCGATCGGCGGTCCCGCTCAACTGGCGTTCGAGACTCCGGTACTGCAAACGCAATACCGACGAGTCTCCTCGGTGTGTGCCTCGCGGTTTCCGACGTCGCGCTTCATTGCGTTGCAGATCGCCGCTGCCATCGGAACGGGAACCTTCGATCTGCGCTGGTTGGCCGTTGTAGAGATCTTGACGTTGGCCGGTATCGCCGGCCTGGGTGCTCTGCTGCTGAGTGCTCGCGGCTGGATGGGAATCGTCCTTGTTGCGGTTGTCGTGATCACTGCGGCGGCGCCGGCATTTGCTCGGTTCTTCATATCCCCGCTGGAAGAGTCGAGCGGTTTCGTGGGCGCGGTCGCTCTGCTGCTGGGCACAGCTTCCATCTTCTCGGCGCGCAACCCGCGGCCGAGGTGGGAACGTCGAGCTGCGCTCGCGCTGACGTGGTTCGGCGCGGCATACGGCGGATTTGCGAAACCGCCCTACGTCGGAATCGCTCTCGTCGGCGTGGTCGTGCTCGCGACGACCAGGGGGACGAGCCGCCGGATCACGCGGCCGCGAGCAGTGGCGCCCTACCTGTCGGGACTCGGCCTTGCGCTCATTCTTCTCGTCTGCACCGGTCTCTACGTCACGGTGTCGAATCATTCGGGCCCGCGCGGATCGACAGAATGGCGTACGGACCCAGGACGTGAACACGCACGACTTCGTGTTCCTGGGCGCGGTTCCACAACTCGAACATGCAGGCGTGACCCTCGACGCGATCGGCCTTTCACGAGACCTGCAGTTCGCCGTCGATACCCCGTTCTACGGACATGAGCACGAACTGCTGGCGTCCAAAGCCTGGGTTGAAGCGATCCAGCAACATGATGACGCCACGCGGCGGCGCGTCACCATCGCCCTTCTCGAACACCCAACGGTGGCCGTCAGCTTCGTGCGGGAAGCCGTATTCGCAAGCCGCGAAGTGGATGTCGCAGACCTACCCGCCAACGCCGAAGGCAAAGTCGCCCATCGAACCCTGCTCCGCCAGACTCTCGACCTTCCCGTACATGTCGGGGTCTGGCTCCTCTCACGATGGCATGGCGCGGTCGGCCTGCTGGTCATACTCCTCGCTCTCGCCATCCCGGTCGCCGGCTCCCTGCTCGTTCGTCGTCGCGAACCTCGAGGTGCAAGATCTGACCTGGCCTGGCTCACGCGAATCAGCGCAGTTGCCGCGCTTGGCGCTCTGAGCACGTACGTCCTCGCCGTCTTCGGGGGCGGCTACTGGGACCTGGGCAAGCACGTACTGCCGCCGACCTATTTCGCAACGATCGTTCTGCTGTTGCTCCCGTTCGCACTCTGGGCTTTCGTGCGCGAGCTGACCAGGAGCTGACCCGGTGACGCCGACGAGCGAAGATCTGGTCCTCTCCACTCGCCAAGGTGCCACTATGCGCTCGTGAGCAACGACGAGCCGTCGGCAGCGTTTGAACAGGTCGGTAGGCCGGGAACTGTACGGACAGAATCCTGTCGCGTACACGTCGGGGCGACCTCCGTATCCCGAAACGGTCTACGACGTCGTTCCATTGGGTCGATCAGGCCGTCGGACGCGAGAAGCTGCGACGGGCGCTACGCCCGGGCGGATGGGTGGCGCTCTGGTGGATGCTGTTCGAGGATCCGACCCGGGTGGACGCCTTCGACATCCTCCGAACCGATTACACCTTCGATGCCGCCGCAATCCGCGCGCTCTATGCGACGATGGCGATCGTCTTGCGGCGACCGGAACGAGAGCGGGCACACGTGCTCGACGACCTTCAGGCGCTCGTCGAGCGCGACTTCGGCGGCGCGATCACTCGACCCTTCGTGACGGCTCTGTACACCGCACGAGTACCGACCTCGGCGGCGATGTAAGCCTTCGCCTCGCGTCAGATCTGCACGGTCTTCGCAACCGCCTCGCATCCGCGTTCCGAACCGGGCAATCTGCGTGCGTGACGACGCCGTCGTCGTGCTCATGATGGAAAATGGGAGACGGATGGCCGATGACCGACCCTTCCTTGATGCCATCGAACGCGAAAGGTTGTGCGAGCTCATCGAGCGAGCTCGGCCCCGTAGCTCCAACGCTGCTCGAGTCGTGGACGACGCACGATCTCGCGGCGCACCTCGTCCTTCGCGAGCACGACCACATCGCCGCACCAGGGCTTGTAGTGCCCGGTGCGTGGGGCAGCTTTGCAGAACGGCGCAGAGAGACACTCGTTCGGAGGGACTTCGCCACCCTGCTCGCAACGATTCGATCGGGACCGCCGCGCGGGTTCTTTTCGCGTGGGTTGGGTGCGTCGGGGCCCGAACCTCAACGAGTTCTTCGTTCACCACGAAGATGTACGCAGAGCCAACGGTCTTGATCCACGGACGAACTCCTCCGCGTTGGATGAAGCACTGTGGCGCAATGTCGGCTTGGCGTCTTGGTTCCTCGCAAGGCGCCTGCACGGCGTAGGACTCGATCTCGAGTGGGTGGGGACGACCCATGTCCGGCGAGCGCGTCGCGGAACGCCGACTCCGCGCCTGACCGGACAGCCGGGCGAGCTGTTGTTCTACCTCTTCGGGCGTCGGGGCGCCGCCGAAGTCGAAGTCAGCGGGCCCGGAGAGGCCGTCGCGGCCGTCGAGCGAGTGCGGTTCGGCATGTGACAACACCGTGGCGTCGCGCGCCGGATCTCGTGCTGAGCGTCACTCCGGATCCGACGCAGCTGCCTACCCCGGTGTCGGGTGTGGGTGGTTAGGGGGTGGTGGTGAGGGTGACGGTGCCGAAGTTGACGTCGGCGCGGTGGGCGGCGAGGACGATGGAGCCGCGGGAGAGGTCGCTGTTGGTTTGGAGGAGCCAGTTCGCGGGTTCGGTGGTCCCGGTTTTCCAGATCTTGAATTTGTAGAGGCTGCCACCGATCGTGTTGTCGGTCACCGAGAACTTGAACGTGTAGGTGGTTCCGACGGTGAGGGTGAGTCCGCTGCTATCGGCGGTGAGGGTTTGTTCGGGGTGGGTGTCGCTGTTGGCGTAGATCTCGGCTTTGGAGCCGGCGCCTTGGTTGTTGTCGTACAGGAACGCGGCCGGGAACGGGTGACCGATCCGCGGCTGGTCCGGGGTTGGGATGCCGTGCAGATCCGACGTCGCGCCTTTGAACCCGGCGATGATCCCGATCGCGGATCCGTCGGGATCGATCGAGTTGATCTTGACTTGCACGGTCCCTTGATATTGGGTCCAGGTGCTGGCTTGACCGATCGTGACGAGCCGGTCATAACCGATATCGGTGTTACGGATCGTGCCGTCGGGTTGAACGACCCAGTGACCATCCGCGACTTGCGCGATGCTGTTCGGGTTCCCGGCCCCGTTCGCCCAGTTCGCCGTGTACGGCAATGTCCACGGCCCACCATTGACTTTGGTGAGAGTGACCGTCGTGGTGGAAACGTTCCCGAAGATATCGGTCGCTCGTAACCCGACCGTGTTCACACCCGTTTGCAACGCGCCATAGTCGAGCTCGACGTTGAACTCGCCCGGCGCGACGAGCCGCACCTGGTTCTCCCCCAACGACAACGGATTCGCGGTCCCGCCGTTCAACGTGTAAGTGAGGCTCGCGAGCCCGGACGGGTCCGACACATCTCCCAACACGTTCACCCAACGTTGAGGTTGACCCAACGACCCGAACGTCTGGTTCGCCCCATACCACACGTTGATCACCGGCGCCGCCGGCGCCGACGGCCACGCGACCCCGTCCTCGGTCGCCGGCGGCGCGGTCGAGTTCACGAAATAATCGACTTTCGTCACGAACGCCGGTGAAGACCCCCCACCAAAATTGCCGCCGAACACGCCCGCCCGCGCGACCGTCAACGGCAGCGTCAACGCCGCCGCCGCCGTCCAACGCAACCCGTCATAGGAATACCCGAACGTCCAACTGTTCCCCGTGCGCGCAACCCGCACCACGATCGACTGCCGGTTATAGATCTCCACGTTCGTGTTCGTCGTCACCGTGGAACCCGACACCGTCTTCACCACAAACGCGCTCTGGAACCAATTCTGCACGATCGACGCAAACACATAATGCGTCGAGTCCTGCTCCACCACCACACCCTGCTCCTGAAACTGCTTGGTCACCTGCGAATCGAACTTCGCGTCAACACTCAAATCGCGGTTCGCGACCGTTTGCACCACCCGCGGCGCCCCATCCCCACCCGAACCCGGATCATGACTCGACCCCGCCGGCACATTGATCACCACATGCTGACCATCCATCGACTGCGACGACCCACCCCCCGGGTTCACGAAACTCCACGTCCCCCCGTTCAACGACCCCGCACTGAAATCATCGTTCGTCAACGTCGTCGTAACCCCCGACCCACCATCCTCAGGCACGATCGGACTCGCCGTATTGAAGAAATAATCGACCTTCGCCGACCACGCCGGCACCGGCGAACCCGCATTCCCCGCATACGGCCCCACCCGCGCCACCGACATCACAAAACTGAACGAACCCCCCACCACCCACGACACCCCATCCACCGAATACGAAAACACCCACACCGAACCCGACCGCTTCACCCGCAACCAAAACGGCGCCGACACCGACCCCGACAAACTCGACGCCACCTTCACCGACGACACCCCACCCGACACCGACGCCGCGAACACCATCACCTGACCGCCACCCACACCGAACACATCGAACCGCAACACCGTCGACGCATCCTGCTCAACCACAATCCCCTCATCCTGATACTGCAACACCCCCAACGAATCGAACTTCGACTCCACCTCGAAATCCGCATTCGCGACCGGCTGCACCACCCGCAACCCCCGCAACCCATCCGACCACGTGTCATGCGCCACCCCACCCGGCACCGACAACACCAAATCCGAACCATCCACCCCCACCGACCCATCCCCCACCGGGTCCACCACCGACCACAACCCACCATTCAACGACGACGCATGAAAATCATCCGACACCGGACCACCCGCGACAGCACACCCCGACGTCACAAACGTCGCATCCGCCGACGACGCCGAGTTACCCGACCCATCAGCCGACGTCACCCGAAAGTGATACGACGACCCACACACCAACCCCGACAACACCAACGAATGTGCCGTGACCAGTGCAGGATCCGCCGCCGCGATGCCATACGACACGGTCGTCCCGGCTTCCACCCGCGACGACGACACCTCATCCGTCAACCACACCACCGACGCCGACACCCGACCCGGCACCACCGACACCCCCGACACCACCGGCGGCGTCACATCCGGACACGCGGTGGTCGCGAACGTCGCATCTGCGGTCGACGCGGAGTTGCCCGACCCGTCGGCCGACGTCACCCGATAGTGGTATGTCGTCGCGCAGGCCAACCCCGACACCACCATCGAATGTGCCGTGACCAGTGCGGGATCCGCCGCCGCGATGCCGTACGACACGGTCGTCCCGGTTTCCACGCGCGACGACGAGACCTCGTTGGTCGACCACACCACGGTCGCCGACGACTGTCCCGGCGTGACCGACACCCCCGAGATCACCGGCGGCGTGACGTCGACCGCACATGCCGTTGCCGCGAAGAGCGTGATCGACACGCCGATCGCGACTGCTCCGAAACGCCCACCCCGCACGAGTCGCCCCTCTGCGTGACTATACGGCAGCCGGGAGGCGCATCGAAAGGGGTGACGTCCGGACGACAGGCCAGTGGGCAACCGTGGGGAATCCCAACTCTTTGCGACCGCAAGATCTCGGAGCCGGCCCGAGGAGTCGCATTTCCCTTGACACTCAGTCCAGCGGAAGGTGTACCGTCGATCCAGAAGAACGCGTTGCTCCAGACCCCGGTAGCGCATCGTGACTGAGGCCGATGCTCGGGGAGCTACGCATGAACACAGGCATTTCCTTCATCAACGACCTCGATCACCGGCCGGGAGTCGTCGTTTCCGAAGAGCGTGCCACTCCGAACGCGGTCCGTACGGTCGTAGAGCTCAAGGGTGAGCTCGACGCAGCCGCGCTCAACTCGCTCGTCGGGAGTTTCGACGCCGCGATCACAAGAGACGCCTCGGACGTGGTGGTAGACCTCGCCGGCGTCGAGTTCATAGGTGCGGGTTGGATCGGCACCCTGGTGCGGAGCTACGCACGCCTCGAAGCACAAGACCGCGGGCTCTCGCTGCGCTCGCCGTCTCATGTCGTGTGCCGGTTGCTCGAGCTGTGCGGTCTGGCGTATCTGATCGAGCCGGTGCTGATCGAGCCGCGCGGCCACGGCATGCTCCGGTCCGCAACGTGCAACGCCGCACCGAGCTGACGCGCCGTCAGCCCTCGATCGCC
The DNA here is from genome assembly GCA_963784845.1 of uncultured Actinomycetes bacterium. Classification (GTDB taxonomy): domain Bacteria; phylum Actinomycetota; class Acidimicrobiia; order IMCC26256; family PALSA-610; genus PALSA-610. Next base: position 80,602 of record CAWASN010000001.1, read on the forward strand.
GTGAGGCAGTCATGCAGTCGGCGGGCAAGGTAACGCCGCTCGGAGTCCGTGAACGTCAACTCGAGCGCGTCGCGGTACGCACTCGAGGCGTCCGTGAAGCGACCGAGCCGCCGGAGCAGATCCGCGCGGGTCGCCGGCAACAGGTGGTATCCCGCCAACGCGCCGGACGCATCGAGCGCGTCGACGAGGCGTAGCCCGGCGTCGGGTCCGTCGACCATGCCGATCGCGACCGCACGGTTGAGCTCGACCACCGGCGACGGCACCATCCGCAACAGCTCGCCGTAGAGCGCCGCGATCTCGACCCAATCGGTCAGGCGCGCTTCCCCCGCACCGCAGTGGCACGCGGCGATCGCGGCTTGTACCTGGTACGGACCGGGTTGGCCACGCCGCAGCGTCCGATCCAGGAGTGCGACCCCTTCCGTGATCGCACCGGCATCCCAGCGGGTGCGGTCCTGTTCCTCGAGTGGAATCAGGTCGCCGCCGTCGTCGACCCGGGCCGCGCGTCGCGCGTCGGTCAGCATCAACAGCGCGAGCAGGCCGTTCACCTCAGGCTCGTCGGGCATCAACTCCGCGAGCGTCCGCGCCAGGCGCACCGCCTCGGCGCACAGCCCGCCCCGCACGAGTTCGGCTCCGGCCGTGGCCGAGTAGCCCTCGTTGAACAGCAGATAGAGCGCGGCCAACACCGATTCCGTGCGTTCCGGCAGGAGGTAGGCCGGGGGCACGCGATACGGGATGCCGGCGTTGCGGATCTTGCGTTTCGCGCGGACGAGGCGCTGCGCCATGGTCGGCTCCGGCACGAGAAAGGCGCGGGCGATCTCGGCGGTCGTGAGCCCCGCGAGCGTGCGCAACGTCAACGCCACCTGCGCTTCCCGTCCGAGCGCCGGGTGACAACACGTGAAGATCAACCGCAGCCGGTCGTCTTCGACGCCGCTGTCGTCGAGATCAGGACCGCGGTCGTCGGAGCCGTCGGTACGCGGCTCACTGCCACCTCCTCGAGCTTCGCCGCTCCCGCCCTGGCGCGCCGGAGGCGATCCCGCGCGCGGTTGCGCGTGGTCGTGGTGAGCCAGGCTCCGGGACTCCGGGGGATGCCGTCGCGACGCCAGCAATCCAGCGCGCGCGCGAATGCGTCCTGCGCACATTCCTCGGCGAGGTCCCAGTTGCCGGTCATCCGGATCAGGGTCGCGATGACGCGACCCCAATCCGATTGAAATGCCGAGACGACCGCCGCCTCGACCTCGGCGTCATCACCACTCGGAGCGCCGGTCACATCTCCCAGATCGGCCTCACTTCGATCGTGCCCACGCGCGCTCCGGGGATCTTGGCGGCAATCTGGATTGCCTCGTCGAGGTCCTTGCAGTCGACGACGTAGTACCCGCCGATCTGCTCTTTCGTCTCGGCGAAGGGACCGTCGGAGGTCAGCACCTTGCCGTCGCGGAGCTGCACCGTCGTCGCGTCGGTCGTCGGGCGCAGGCGCTCACCGCCTTGCAGCGCGCCGCGCTTTGCCATCTCCTCACCGAACGCGCCGTACTCGGCCATCATCGCCTCGCCCTCGGCCGGGCTCAGCGCCTGCACTCCGGACTCGTCCGCGCAGATCAACAGGATGTAGCGCATTGTGCCTCCTCATGGGAATCGCTATCGGATCACACCGACGACGAACGCGCAGGCCCGAGATCGACACTCCACCGGATCTGGCGCGAGGAATCCTTCCTGCCATCCCGCGGGTGTTCGGCGAGCGCCGGGGCGCGGACCGACGATCGCTCAGGCGGTCGCGTCGACAGTAGAGCCGGTCGGCGGAGCACCCCAAGACGACTGGTCGAACGGGTTGAAGGAGTACGTGGGCTGCACCGGAGCGGCCGGCGCGTCGGCGAACGTCGCCGGGGTCCGTTGTGAGCCCGGGTTCATGCTCCCGTCCCACCGGGTCAACCCCGTGAGAAGACCAGGCTGCTCGTAGAGGGGCATCGCCACGACCGCGGAGGTGAGCGAGGTCAGATCTGTGGGTTCGCCGGAGGCCCCGCCGAACAGCGTCGAAAGCGTCGATCCCTGGATCTGCGCGAACTGCACGGCGGGCGACGACAGATAGCTCGTCGCCGAGCTACCACCGCCGGAGACGCCGGAGACGTTCACCCCGGAGTTTTCGGCCGGAATCCGGCCCGGGTTGAACCGCCGTGACCGTGGTCACTGTTCGAGCAGGAGCTCGGCCATCTGCACGCCGTTCAGCGCCGCGCCCTTGCGCAGGTTGTCGCCGGTCACCCAGAGATCGAGGGAGCCCGGCTCGGACGGATCTTCGCGGATGCGACCGACGAGGACGGGGTCGATTCCGGCCGCCTCTTGCGGGGTCGGGTAGCCATCGCCGTTGTCGGCGAGCAGCACGCCGGGTGCGTCGCGCAACAGCTCGACCGCCTCCGCCTTCGACATCGGGCGGCGGAACCGGACGTTCACGCTCACTGCGTGGCCGACGTACACAGGAACGCGAACGCACGTGACACTGCACCGGATCTCGTCGTCGTGAAGGATCTTGCGCGCCTCGCGCACCATCTTCCATTCCTCCGACGTGTACCCCAGCTCCTTCACCGACCCGGCGAGTGGGATCACGTTGCCCGCGATCGGCTTGTCCCAGACCTCACTGTCGACGAGAAAGCGGGATTGACGGCCCGAGCGGCGCAACTCCTCCGAGCGGCCGTCGAGCTTCGTCCACTGCGCGTTCAACTCGTCGAGCCCGACCTGCCCCGCACCCGACACCGACTGGTACGTCGACACGACCATCCGTTCGATGCGCGCCGCGCGATGCAGCGGCGCCAGCGCGGTGATCGGGATCATCGTGGTGCAGTTCGGGCACGACGCGATGCCCTTCGGCATATTGCGCATGTCGGCGGGATTCACCTCGGCCACGACGAGCGGCACATCGGGGTCCATGCGGAAGGCCGACGACTTGTCGATGACCTTGGCGCCGGCCGCGGCGGCTTGGGGCGCCCATTCGATCGAGATCGGCTCGTCGACGTCGACGATGACGAGGTCGAGCCCGTCGAAACAGCCGGGCCGCAAGACCTCGCACACCACCTCGCCGCCGTTGAACGCGAGCTTGCGTCCCTCCGAACGCGGCGACGCGTACGCGCGCAGCTCGCTCACCGGGAACGAACGTTCTTCCAGGATCCGCAACATCTCGGTGCCCACCATCCCGGTGGCACCCATCAACCCGACTCGCACCGCTACTCCTTGTCCAAACCGAACGTCGCGTGCAGCGCCTGCACCGCTCGTTCCACGTCTTCTTCGGCGAGCACGCACGAGATCCGAATCGTCGAGGTGCTGATCATCTCGATGTTGACGCCCTCGACCGCCAAGGTCTCGAACATCCTCGCCGCAATACCGGGGTGCGTCTTCATGCCGGCACCGACCAACGAGACGCGTCCGATGCGCTCGTCGGTAGCAAAGCCGACCGCTTCGGTGTCGACGACGATCTTCTCCATACACCGGGCCGTGCGCTCGACGTCGGCCCGGGGCACGGTGAACGAGATGTCGGTCAGGCCCGCGCTCGACACGTTCTGCACGATCATGTCGACGTTGATGCCGGCCTCGGCGAGGTCGCGGAAGATCGTTGCCGCGATGCCCGGGCGGTCGGGGACGCGCTCGATGGTCACCTTGGCCTCGCTCGTGTCGTGCGTGACGCCCGAGATGATCGCCTGTTCCATTGCCTCGACCGGGTCCATCGCCGCGTCCTCCTCGGTGATCCATGTTCCGGGTGCCCACGTGAAGCTCGAACGCACGTGGACCTTGACGTGGTGATTGCGGGCGAACTCGACCGAACGCAGGGCGAGCACTCGTCCGCCCGTCGCCGCCATCTCGAGCATTTCGTCGAACGACACCCGGGCGAGCTTCCGCGCGGTCGGCACGACGCGCGGATCGGCCGTGTACACCCCTTCGACGTCGGTATAGATCTCGCACGCGTCGGCGCCCAATGCTGCCGCGAGCGCGACGGCCGTGGTGTCGGAGCCGCCCCGGCCGAGTGTCGTGATGTCGCGGGCGGTGGAAACACCCTGGAATCCGGCGACGATCGCGACCTTGCCGTCGGCCAATGCCTCACGGATGCGATCGCCGCGCACCTCGATGATCTTGGCCCGGCCGTGGTCCGTGTCGGTGAGGATGCCGGCCTGGCTCCCCGTGAAGCTCACCGCCGGCTGGCCGAGATCCTCGACCGCCATCGACAGCAGCGCCATCGAGATCCGCTCGCCCGACGTGAGCAGCATGTCCATCTCGCGGCCTCGGGGGTTGCGGGTGACGTCGTTGGCGAGACGGACAAGGTCGTCGGTCGTCTTGCCCATCGCCGAGACGACGGCGACGACGTCGTTGCCCGCCCGGCGCGTGCGGACGAGATGATCGGCGACGGCCCGGATCCGATCCGGGTCGGCGACCGAGGTCCCGCCGAACTTCTGCACCAGTAGACCCACGGCCGTCAAGGCTACCGGCGGCCCCGCCGAACCCCGGACTGGTTTCGGCGCCCTGTACATTCAGCGGCCGTGCCTTCCGCAGACAAACGCCAGCGCAAGAAGGAGAACGCCCGGGCAGCACGAGAGGCCCGCGAGGCGGCGCTGAAGAAGCGTAAGCGCAACACGATGATCCGCAACGTCGGGATCGCGGTTGCACTCTTCGCGGTCGTGCTCGTGGTCGAGAACCTGATCAGTCACAAGAGCACCAAGAAGGTCGCCACATCTACGGCGAGCTCGACGACCTCGACGACGGTCGCGTACCCCACTGGTTGTGTGTCCACCGTGCCCAAGACCGCGGCAACGCCGACGAAGCTCAAAGCGCCGACGATGACGATCGACGCGACCAAGACGTATACGGCCAAGCTGTCGACCTCGTGCGGCGAGGTGACCATCGCGCTCGATGCAAAGGATGCACCAAAGAGCGTCAACAACTTCGTCTACCTCGCTCGTCAGGGCTTCTACAACGGGCTCAAATGGCACCGAGTCGCGACCGACCCGCCCGTCGTGCAGGGCGGCGACCCGAACGGCGACGGCAGCGGCGGCCCCGGCTACACCACGAAGGTCGAGCTCCCGCCCGACGGCAAGTACCCAGCCGGCGCCGTCGCCTGGGCGAAGTCCGGTTCCGACCCGGACGGCAGCGCCGGCTCGCAGTTCTTCATCGATACCGCCGACGCGAGCAGCATCGGGGATCACTACGGATACATCGGAATGGTGAGCGCGGGCCTCGACAACGTCAAGAAGATGGGCTCGCTCGCAGTCCCCGGAAGCTCGACCGGTGCCCCGGCACGGCCGCTCTACATCTTCAAGGTGACGATCACCGAGTCGTAGTGGCGGCACCCAACTCGATGGTTCCGCCGGACTTCGCGGTCTTGGGCTTCGCGCCCTTGCGATACACAGTCACGCCACCAGAGCCGACGACCTCCCACGGCCCGTCGCCCGTGCGGATCAGCGCGGTCTGTTCGTCGACGCCTACCAGCACGCCTTCGCGAGCGAGCAGGTCGACCGACCGTTCGCGCAGGTGATCGGCGGCGCGGCCGTGGTACGGGAAGATCGCGAGACCCGGGACGAGTCCGAGGCCGACCGTGTACGCACCTCCGCGCGGATCGACCATGGGGTCTCCCAACACGGTGGCGCCCGCACCCGAAGCGGCGATCACGGCACCGCGCCCGTACGCGTAAACGATCGCGTCGTAGAACGGGCTGCCCTTGAGCACCGATCGGAGGTGTAACGGCGAACCGTCGGCGATATACACGAAGCGGGCGACGCGCACGGTCGAGACGTTGGCGTCCGCCTCGGCATCACGCCGGTTGAGCACGGGCAGCCTGGTCACGCGGGCGCCGAGCCCTGCGAAATACCGCGAGGCGTGCTCGACCGCCCGATCGGGATGCTCGAAGGCGGCCGCCGTGGGCAGAACGAGCACCTCGTCGGTGCCCGCCAGCTCGAGCAGGCGGGCGTCGAACCCGGCACAGGGTTCCGTCCACTCGTCGCCGCCGACGAGGGCGACGGTACCGGCCTTGGTCACGCTCTCGATCTCCTGGTCACGCCTGGGATGGCCTGGTGCACACACTCGTGCACACGCGGAGGCACGGGCGGAGGCACACGCGGGTTCACACGCTGGATCCTACGAGCGACGGGGCGGGGCCGAGCGCACTCGCCGACCTGGCCTACCCGCCGGTAGCCTTCCGGATTCGCTCAGGAGGACGGGCGCTCAGGAGGTCGGGGTCGATGTCGGTCAAGCGTGTGGGGATCGTCGGGTCGGGGATCATGGGCTCGGGCATCGCCGAGGTCGCGGCCAAGTCCGGGATCGAAGTCGTGCTGCGCAGCCGCTCCCAGAGCACAGCCGACGCCATGGTCGCGGGCCTCGAGAAGTCGCTCGCCAAGCAAGTCGACCGGGGCAAGCTCGCCGCCGACGAACGCGATGCGGTGTTGGGCCGGGTACGCGCCGTCGCGGATCTCGGCGAGCTGCGCGAGTGCGATCTCGTCATCGAGTCGATCGTCGAGGATCTCGCCGCGAAGAAGCACCTCTTCACCGAGCTCGACCGCATCTGCCCGGACGGCACGATCCTCGCGACGAACACGTCGACGCTGCCCGTTGTGGAGATGGCGATGAACACCGGCCGCCCGGAGAAGGTCTGCGGCATCCATTTCTTCAACCCCGCCCCGATGATGGCCCTGGTGGAGGTCGTGCGCGCGGTCACCTCGAGCGACGAGACGGTCGAGGCGGCAACCTCGTTCGCGACCGCGTGCGGCAAGAACGCCGTCCAGGTCAAGGACCAGGCCGGCTTCATCGTGAACGCCTTGCTGTTCCCGTACCTCAACAACGCCGCCAAGCTCTTCGACGCCGGTGTCGCCACCCGGGACGACATCGACGCCGCCATGAAGGGCGGCTGCAACTTCCCGATGGGTCCGCTCGAGCTGCTCGACCTGGTCGGGCTCGACACGAGCCTGGCCATCCTCGAAGCGCTGTACGAGGAGTTCAAGGACCCCAACTACGCGCCCGCGCCCGTGCTGCGCCGCATGGTGAGCGCCGAGCGTCTGGGCCGCAAGACGAGCGTCGGTTTCTACGACTACAAGCGGTAGGTACAAGCGGTAGGTACAAGCGGTAGGTACAAGCGGTAGGTACGAGCGGTAGGACCGGTTTCGTCCCGGGACCTTCGCCGATCGGGGGTCGGCAGGGTTGAGTTTGCCGGGACCGGGTAATCCGGGAGAATGGTGTCGATGGCCGAGCGGGACCGCCCCTGGTTGATGCGGACGTACTCCGGGCACTCCTCGGCGCGCGCCTCGAACGAGCTCTACCGCACGAACCTGGCGAAAGGTCAGACCGGGCTGTCGGTGGCCTTCGACCTGCCGACCCAGACCGGCTACGACCCCGACGACCCGCTCGCCCGGGGCGAGGTCGGCAAGGTCGGAGTTCCCGTTCCGCACCTCGGCGAGATGCGCACCTTGTTCGACGGCATCCCGCTCGCGGAGATGAACACGTCGATGACGATCAACGCCACCGCGATGTGGCTGCTCGGCATGTATCTCGCGCTCGCCGACGAGCAGGGTGTTGCCCACGAGCAGTTGGGTGGCACCACCCAGAACGACATCTTGAAGGAGTACCTGTCGCGGGGAACGTACATCTTCCCGCCCGAGGCATCGAAGCGGCTGACGGTCGACCTCGTCACGTACACGGTGAAACACGCGCCGATGTGGAACCCGATCAACGTGTGCCCGTACCACTTGCAGGAGGCGGGCGCGACACCGGTGCAGGAGCTCGCGTACGGGCTCGCCAACGCGATCGCGGTACTCGACGCCGTGCGTGCGTCGGGCCAGGTCCCCGAAGACGAGTTCCCCGAGGTCGTCGGGCGGATCTCGTTCTTCATCGACGCCGGAGTGCGGTTCGTCGAAGAGATGTGCAAGATGCGCGCGTTCACGCGCATGTGGGACCGGATATGCAAGAACCGCTACGGCGTCGATGACCCGAAGCTGCGCCGGTTCCGCTACGGGATGCAGGTCAACTCGCTCGGGCTCACCGAGGAGCAGCCCGAGAACAACGTGCAGCGGATCGTGCTCGAGATGCTCGGCGTGACCCTTTCGAAGGACGCGCGCGGGCGCGCGCCGTACAACTGCCGTGTTGGAACGAAGCGCTCGGGTTGCCGACGCCGTGGGATCAGCAATGGTCACTGCGCATCCAACAGGTCCTCGCGTACGAGTCCGACCTGCTCGAGTACGGCGACTTGTTCGAGGGTTCCGTCGTCGTAGAAGCGAAGGTCGACTCGCTGTGCGAAGCGGCGGAGGCCGAGTTGCAGTGGGTGCTCGACGGGGGCGGGTCGTTCGCCATGATCGACCAGATGAAGGGACGCATCGTGCAGGCCGGCGCCGAGCGCGTTCGACACATCGAGTCGGGCGAGTTGAAGGTCGTCGGCGTCAACTCGTTTACCGAGACGGAGCCGTCACCGCTCGCCGAGAGCGCGCGCCACGGCGGCATCGTCACGATCGACCGCACGATCGAAGCCGAGCACGTACGCGAGATCGCCGCGTGGCGAGCGGCGCGCGACGAGGGCGTGTTCGAGGCCGCGCTCGCCGATCTGCAGGCGACTGCCCGCACTTCGGAGAATCTCGTGCCGGCCACCATCGCACTGGCCAAAGCCGGCGGGACCGTCGGCGAATGGGCCGGTGCGCTGCGCGAGGTCTTCGGCGAGTACCGGGCGCCGACGGGGGTCGGCCAAGTGGCCGTCGAGCCGGGCGCCGAGATGGAGGCCGTGCGCGAGCTGGTACAGAAGATCACGGCCGAGACCGGCCGTCCGATCCGGTTGCTCGTGGGCAAACCCGGCCTCGACGGGCACTCGAACGGCGCCGAACAGATCGCGGTCGCCGCCCGCGACGCCGGATTCGAGGTCGTATATCAGGGCATTCGGCTCACGCCGGGCGAGATCGCCGCGGCCGCGCGCGACGAGGACGTCGACGTGGTCGGGCTCTCGATCCTGTCGGGGTCGCACCTCGGGCTGGTACCGGACACGTTGCGGCTGTTGCGCGAAGCCGGGGTCGACGCGCCGGTGGTCGTGGGCGGGATCATTCCCGACGCGGACCGGCCCCAGCTGGAGGCCATGGGCATCGCCCGGGTGTATACGCCCAAGGACTACCAGCTCTCGCGCATGATGCGCGACCTGGCCGAGCTGGCCCTGGTCCACCGATCGAAGCCTTAGGCAGGGGCGACGGGACGCCGATGAGAGGACGCATGCACGACCCGCGAGTCATCGTGGCCGCCACCGGCGGTGTCGCCGCGCTCGCGGCCGGAGCGGTCGGAGTTGCGATCAATTCACCCACATTCGCGGTTGTTGCGGGTTCGGCCGGGGTGGTCGCCGCGATTGCCGGTGTCGCGCTGGGTGCACGCGCCCGTCAGAGCGAAGACCGGCTCGAGCAGGCCGAGGACGAGATCCGCGCCGTACGCCGCGAGCTCGCTTCGATCAACGCGGTGCTCCAAGAGGAAGCGAGTCGCAAAGTGGCAGAGGAAGAGCTCGGCTCCAGCATCGAAGAGACGAAGGCTCGCGGTGAGCAGGCCTTCGACCCGGCCACCGGCCTCTACGACGAGAAGTACTTCGCCGTGCTCGCTCAGCAACAGGTCGCGGCGGCCCGGCGGTCGCTGCGCCCGATCTCGGTGATCATCTTCGAGATCGACGCGATGTCCGACGCGGATCGGGCGACCCGGCTTCAGGCTCTGGGCGTCGTCGGCGACGTCGTACGCCGCACGCTGCGCGAAAGCGACGCCGCGTGCCGACTCGGTGACCTCATGGTAGGGGCCATCCTCGAAGACACGCCCGAGGCCGGCGCGGTATGGGCCGCCGAACGAGTTCGCGGAACCTTGCTCGCGTCGCCGGTGGGTGATGCGCTCACGCTCTCGGCCGGAGTCGCGTGCTACCCGACCCACGCGTTGGGCGCCGCCGAGCTCGTGCACCAGGCGAGCAAGGCGCTCGACGAAGCCCGTTCGCGCGGTCGTGACCGCGTCGAGCTCGCGCCCGAACCATCGAACTAACGGGCGGCACGTCTCGCTGGTCGCGCCTTGCGCGGTGTCTGGGCCCGGCCGATTCAAGGAAGTTCGAGTTCGGCGCGGACCTCGTCGGTATCGGCCCCGAGGGCACGGCCGGCCCAGCGCATCTCGGCGGGCGTGCGTGAGAACCGGGCGATCGGCCCCTGCATCACGATGCCGTCGACCTCGACGAACACGTGGCGCGCCTTGACATGAGGATCCTCGAGCACCTCGCGCATCGTGTAGACCGGCGCGATCGCAGCCTCCGCCTGTTCGAACGCGGCCATCACCTCGGTCGAGGGTCGGTGACCGACCCATGCCGCCACAGCCGCGTCGAGCTCGTCACGATGTTCGCCGCGACCCGCGAAGGTCGCGAAGCGTTCGTCGTCGGCGAGCCCGAGCAGCGTCAACACGCGCCGGGCGACCGACTCTGCCGACGTGGAGATCGCGACCCAGCGGTTGTCGGCGCACCGGTACGTGCCGCGCGGGACCGAATAGGGGATCCCCGAACCGAGCCGGGGTTGCTCGTAGCCGAGATGGGCTGCCGCCGAAGGCAACGCCGACATCATCTGCAGCATCGACTCCAGCAGGTTGACGTCGATAACCTGGCCCAGGCCCGTACGGTCACGATCGCGCAGCGCGACCATGACTGCAAAGGCGCCCGCGACGGCGGTCACCTCGTCGGTGAGCGCGATGGGCGGCAGCAACGGCGGTCCGTCGGGCTCTCCGTTGATCGCGGCGAACCCGCTCATCGCCTCCGCCATCGTCGCGAACCCCGGCCGCGACGCGTACGGACCGTCCTGACCGAACCCCGTCACCCGCAACACGACCAGGCGCGGGTTGCGCAGGGAAAGCACGTCGGGACCGAACCCGAGCCGTTCCAGCGTTCCCGGTCGGAAGTTCTCGATCAACACATCCGCTTCGTCGACCAGCGCCAGGAAGAGATCGCGACCGGCGTCGCTCTTCAGGTCCGCCACGGCCGCGCGTTTGTTCCGTCCCAGCAGCTTCCACGTGTACGAGTCGGCGTCGCCCGGTGGGAACCAGCCCATGCGCCGCACACCGTCGCCCGCCGGCGCCTCGACCTTCACCACGTCGGCACCGAAGTCGGCGAGGTGACGAGCTGCGCCCGGACCCGCGAACACGGTGGCGAGGTCGACGACACGTAACCCCTCGAGCGCGGACATTCCCGCAGGCTAAAGCCCGCGGAGATGCCCGACGACTGCCGGCTCGGCACGATACGAGCGGCTACGGGATCGTGATCTCCTTCAGCATCCCCTCGAACACGTGGGGGAGGCCGCCCTTGCTCGGATCGGGGAAGAGGCAGACGAACACGTACCTACCGGGCGTGAGCGCCATCGTCTGGTGGATCGTTCGGCCCGGACCGAGGCCGACCACGCCGCCCGCCGCGCGGAAGCGGCCCACTCGGGGCCGGGTTCCCCGGCAGGACGAGCAGGAACTTCTTCACATCGGCGAGCGTCGCACCCGTCGCTTCCTTCTCGATGATCAGCTCGTGCACCTGTGTCCCGGTGTTCTTGATCTCGACGGTGCCGCCTCCCGTGAACGAAGCGTCGAGGAGGAAGGAGAAGTCGCCGAGCGACACGGTGCCGGCGTCGACCCGCGGCGCATCGTCCACCGACTCCGTCGTCTTCACGACCTCGACCTCCCCGACGATGCCGTGCTCGGCGTAGGTCTTGCCGTCCGGGCCGTCGGGAATGAAGCACGCGACGCCGTACGCGCCTGCTTCGAGATGCACGGTTGCAGTCACCGACTTGCCCGGGTCGACATTGTTCGGGCCACCGACGAAGTCGACGCCACCGAGCGTCTCGAGGTTCGTCGTCGCGGCCGCGGTCTCGAATGCCGCGAACGAGATCGCGTTCAACTTCGCGAACGCGATCTGGTGGTCGACAGTTCCCGAGATGTGCAACGTGATGTCCACCCAGCCCGCAGGAATCTGAGCCGGCAAGGTGTAGCTGAACTCCCTCGCGTCGATCGTCACGTGCGATCGGACCTTGGCCGCAGCGGTCGTCGTCGTGTCGTTCCCCGACGAGCTGGGCTTACCACTGCTTCCACACGAACCGAGCAGGAGTAACGCGGCCGTTCCCGCGGCGCAAAGGCTTCGCGCCCTCACCGCATCCCCCTTACACGAATCGGATGAGCCTAGAACGACTGGGTGAAGCATCGATCGGCGAGGTCGCCCAACGCGTAATCGCGGTACAGGCCGCCGAACATCCCTCGCGTCTTCTCGCTCCAGTCCAGAGCGGCCGGCGAGTCGATTCGCCGTGTGAGCTGCACGTATCCACCTTCGTACACCCGGTATTCGGCCCAGGCGCCGGGATAGTCCTTCACACACGCGATCTCGACGATGGGGACCTCACGCGCGGAGGCGAAGCGTCGTGTTCTCGTCCGATGAGTGTGTCCGGCGAAGTACCCCGCGATCGCCTCTCGTCGCGCGATCAGGGCGCACAGCGCTTCGCTGTCGTCGGGATTGATGCCGAAGTATGTGTCGTCGCGTGTCGGCGACGCCGGATCCCAGGGATGATGGTGCCCGAACACGAGTAGCGGCTGCGTCGACTCGCGGGCAAGGTCGTCGAGCCAGTTCAGCTGCTCGCGCGGAAACCCGGCCACGGTCGGTTCCCGGACGGACGGTGTCGAGCACCGCCACCGTGACACCGTCGAGCTCGACGGAGAACGGTCCGGTCGCGGCAATCTCCTCGGTGATCATCGCGTCGTGATTCCCGCGCACGTGATACATCCGCTTGCCGAGGCGCGTGTAGGCGCGCAGAAACGCTTCGTACTCCTCCTCGGTGCCGCGGTCGGTCAGGTCGCCCTTCACGACGACCGCGTCGGGATCGAGGCGCGCGATGGCATCGATCGCCCCACCGTTCATCACCTCGGGATACGGCTCGGCCCCCGGCTCGGTGCTGAACACCGGACCGATCTCTTCGGGCAGCCCGAGAGTGCCGCACTCGGTCTCACCGAAATGCACGTCGTTGGCAGTAGCGATCGTCGTGAGCAGTGCGCCGGGCGGCCGCGTGAGCGTCGTCACTTGCGCCGGCAGCAAGACCGACGGTTCGGCTCCCGAGATCGACATGTCGTAGCGCGTCTCGGGCTCGAGGCCGAGGACGCGGGCGTAGTGACACGGTCCCTCGGTCACAACGGCACGATCGCCCACACGCGTCTCGACCTCGCGCTCCCCCGCGGTCCGAAAGGTGACCACGACTTCGTCCGGCCCGACCGTGAACAGCTCGGCGTCGTGGATCGCATCGTCGCTCACGAACCGAACCTATCGGGAACCGGACACGATCAGGTTCGTGATCGACGCCCGATCCGGCCCGAGAGTCGCCACGGCCCACGCTGCAAGCGCGCGTTCTGGGCCGAGCGTCGTGACGCGTAGACCCATGCGCTGAGTTGTGCACTCGGCACCGTCTCGACCGCCTCGTCGCGACGACGTTGGAGAGCAACCGTGACGGCCGTGACCGCCGCAACCTCCTCCGGCGTCACAGGGGTGTGTTCCCGTGCTTGCGCGACGGCAGTTGCTCGCGCTTGGTACGCAACATGTCGAGCGCGCGAGCGAGCATGCGGCGGGTGTCACGGGGATCGATGACGTCGTCGACGTAACCCCGCTCCGCGGCCTGGTAGGGGTTGAGGAACCGATCCTCGTACTCGGCGACGAGCTCGGAGCGCCGGGTGTCGGCGTCGGGCGCGGACTCGATGTCCTTGCGGAAGATGATGTTGACGGCGCCGTCGGCACCCATGACCGCGATCTCGGCCGAGGGCCATGCGAACGCGATGTCTGCGCCGATCGACTTGGAGTTCATGACGACGTAGGCGCCTCCGTAGCCCTTTCGCGTGATGATCTGCACTCGCGGCACCGTTGCCTCACAGTACGCGTAGAGCAGCTTGGCACCGTGGCGGATGATGCCGCCGTACTCCTGATCGGTGCCGGGCAGGAATCCGGGAACGTCGACGAAGGTGACGAGGGGAACGTTGAACGCGTCGCACGTCCGTACGAAGCGCGCCGCCTTCTCCGACGCGTCGATGTCGAGACATCCCGCGAGTACCTGCGGCTGATTGCCGACGATACCGATCACGTGCCCGTCGATGCGCGAGAACCCGCAGACGATGTTCATCGCCCACAACGGGAAGACCTCGAGGAAATCACCGTCGTCGACGATGTCGGCGATGACCTTCTTCATGTCGTACGCGCGGTTTGCCGTCTCCGGGATGAGCCCGAGCAGCGCGTCACACGATCGGTCGGGATCATCCGTCGTCTCGAAGTGCGGGGGGTCCTCGAGATTGTTCGAGGGCAGGAACGACAACAGGTACCGCACCTGCTCGATGCACTGCTGCTCGTCGTCGGCGACGAACGTCGCGACGCCCGACTTCGTCGCGTGGGTCAGCGCTCCGCCGAGCTCCTCATGCGTGACCTCTTCGCCCGTGACCGTCTTCACGACGTCCGGACCGGTGATGTACATGTTCGACACGCCTTTCACCATGAAGATGAAGTCGGTCATGGCCGGCGAGTAGACGGCGCCACCCGCGCACGGGCCGAGCACGACCGAGATCTGCGGGATCACCCCCGAGGCCTTCACGTTGCGATGGAAGATCCCGCCGTAACTCGCGAGCGACACCACGCCCTCTTGGATGCGCGCGCCGCCGCCGTCGTTGAGGCCGACGAGCGGGGCGCCGGTGGACTCGGCGAGATCCATGACCTTGTGGATCTTCTCCGCGTACACCTCGCCGAGCGCGCCGCCGAAGATCGTGAAGTCCTGGCTGAACACGAAGATCTTGCGCCCGTCGACGGTCCCCCATCCCGTGACGACGCCGTCGGTGAGCGGGCGGTTGTTCTCGATGCCGAACCCGTGGCCACGGTGTCGCGCGAGCATGTCGAGCTCGACGAACGAGCCCGGATCGACGAGCAGCTCGATGCGCTCGCGGGCGGTGAGCTTGCCCCGCTCGTGTTGGCGCCGGACCGACGCCTCGTTGCCGGGCGTGCGCGCTTCTTCCTTGAGCTTCGCGAGCTGCTCGAGTCGCTCCGTGATCGGGTGGGGAGTGTCGGACATGGTGTGCAGGCTAGTTCGCGGGCGGTGCGAAGCCCCCGGTCGAGTGCGGGCTCACGCAGGCCGCGCGCCGTACGACTCGTACTCCCTCCCCGCGACTTCGGCCGCCTTCCGACCGCAGTCGTACTGAAAGGGCGAGATACCCCCGGGTTCCCAGGGCGTGACCGAGCCGGACGCGACCGCGAGCTCCGACTTGGCAACGATGCCGAGCTCGTCGCGCACCTCCTCGACGGGTCGGGCCGCGTCGTCGAACCAGTCGCGCCGGAGCAGATCGGGCCCGGCCGCGTGCGCGGCGCACAGCGCGCCGCGACGCATCGCATCGGCGAGACGAGCCGCCATGCCCTGGTGCGACAGGTGACCCCGGTCGTACTGGAACAGGCCCATGCCCGACGCGGTGTAGCCGGTCTCGAACAGGCTCACGATCATGGCGAGCAGCGAGAACGCGTGCGGATCGTCGTTGGCACGGGCGATGAACCCGAATACCTCGATCTCGCACTCGACCGTCGACCCGTAGTCGGCCGCCACGTGCACCCAGTCGTGCTGAGCGAGGAAGGGTGGAGCGCTCCCGGGCGTGCCCGGGAACGCGAAGCCGCGAGCGTCGTAGAACTTGACGACCTCGCGCCCGAGCGTGCCTTCGGGAAGCGAGCGGAGCGCCTCCCACTGTCGCGCGAGCGCGGGATCGGACACGCACTCCTCCCACGCGTCGGCGAGCTGCCTCGACGTGTGCAGCGCGGCCGCGTGGGCGCCGTTCCACGTCTCCATGTATCCACTGCGCTGGAAGTCGATGAGAGCGAGGCCGAGGCTGCCGTGCGCGTACCGCTCGGCGACACGCAGCATCGGATCCGCGATGCACAGCTCCGCCGCGTATTCCTCGACGCGCCGGACGACCTCGTCGGGGAGCGGCACCAAGACCAGCGAGCAGAGCAGCATGAACTGCACCATCCGCTCACGGAAGCCCTTGCTCCGTCGCGCGAGCGCCCGCGCGAACTCGTCGGGCGCGACACGCGGGACACGTGTGACCGGGATGACGAATCCCGTCATCGACTCGACCAGCGACTCGACGAGAACCCGCTGCAGGCTCGTGAGCCCACCCGGCGGCGCGATCGCGCCGGCGACCGCGCCGGCGATCAAGCGGGTCTCGGCCGCGTCGGGCGGCTCTTGTAGCGCTTCGGCGTCGGGGGGAATCGGGACCGGCATCGCGATCGGCAAGCTACTCCTGGACGAGCTCGATCAAGGTCCCGAACGCCGTCTTCGGATGCACGAACGCGACGGTCGTTCCCCGGCTCCCGGGCCGCGGAGCCTCGTCGATGACGCGGTGGCCGTGCGCCTTCACCGAGGCCAGCGCCTGCGCGCAGTCGGCGACGCGGTAGCCGATGTGGTGGAGGCCCTCGCCCTTCGTGGCGAGGTACTTCGCCACCGTCGAGTCGTCACGCGTCGGCGTGAGCAGTTGTACATACGAGTCGGCGACCCTCAGCAGGGCCTCCTCGACTCCGTCGGTCTCGACAACTTCGCGGTGCTCGACTTCGCACCCGAACGTCTCGCGGTAGTAGCCGATCGCGGCTTCGAGGTCGTGGACGGCGATCGCGACGTGGTCGATCTCGGTGAGCAGCATGTTCATGGTGGTCCTACCGTCGCTCAGACCGCCATTCGGCGGAAGAGTGTGATCTGGTCGAGATGCCGTTCGCGGGTGGCTTCGTCGGTCACGCCGAGACCCTCAGCGGGGGCGAGGCACAGCACCGACACCTTGCCCTCGACCAGGTTGTGGTGCACCTGCAGCGCCGCTTCACCCGTCTGATCGAGCGGGTACACCTTCGACATCGTCGGATGGATGCGGGCGTCGCACACCAGCCGGTTCGCCTCCCACGCCTCGCGGTAGTTGGCGAAATGACAACCCTTGAGCGTCTTCAGGTTCATCCAGAGGTACCGGTTGTCGTACTCGATCTTGAAGCCCGACGTAGCCGCGCACGTAATGATCATGCCGCCGCGCTTGGCGACGAACACCGACGCGCCCATCGTGGAGCGACCGGGGTGCTCGAAGACGATGTCGACATCGCGGCCGACCAGGCTGCGAATCTTCTTGCCGAGGCGCAACCACTCGGCCGGATCCTGCTCCGTGTCGTCTGCGTTCCAAAACTTGTATCCCTCGGCCCGCCGGTCGATGACGGCCTCGCACCCCATCGCGCGGAGCACTTCGGCCCGCTTCTCCGACGACACGACTCCGACCGGAGTCCCACCGCCGTTGAGCACGTACTGCGTCGCGTACGCGCCGATGCCGCCCGTGGCACCCCAGATGAGCACGGCTTGACCCTGCGTCATCTGCGAGCCGTTCTTGCTGACGATCATGCGGTAGCTGGTCGAATTGCACAGCGCGTTGCACGCCGCCTCTTCCCAGGTGAGGTGCGCGGGCTTCGGCATGAGCTGATTCGCCTTCACGACCGCGACTTCGGCGAGGCCGCCGAAGTTCGTCTCGAACCCCCAGATGCGCTGGTTCGTCGCCATCATCGAGTCGTCGTGGGACGACGGGTCCTGGTCGTCGACATGCAGGCAGTGTGCGGTCACAACGTCGCCCGGCTTCCAGTTCCGCACCGCGGATCCCACCCGCAGCACGACACCGCACGCATCGGATCCGATCACGTGGTACGGCTGATCGTGACGCTTACCCCACACGCTCTCGCGGCCCAGACGCTTCAGGAACCCGAACGTCGGCAGCGGCTCGAAGATCGACGTCCACACCGTGTTGAAGTTGATGGCCGACGCCATCACCCCCACGAACGCCTCGTCCGGAGCCAGCTCCGGCAGGGGGAACTCCTCCACATGGATCGAACGCCGTGGGTCCTTTTCGGGCGAATCGAGGCCGGCGAACATCTCCTGCTCGTCAGCTTTGACCAGTGCCCCCCGCACCGTGGCCGGCATCGGGAGCGCCCCGATCTCCTCCCCCGGCGCCCCGGCGAGAATGGCCTCGCGAATCGCAGCGATCTCTGTCGTCATGAATCTGAACCTACCGGTCGGTAGCGGAACGGAACCACCCGTCCCTACACTGGCGACACTTCATCAGCAATTGGCTCCGGAGCGATCGGCTCCGGCGAGCCGAACACCCAGGACGATCTTTCGTCTCGAGGAGGCACCCATGACGGGTTCGGTGATAGTCGGATCGGCCCGGACGCCCATCGGCAAGCTCTCCGGCGCGTTCGCCGGCTTGAGCGCGATGGACCTCGGAGGGATCGCGATCAAGAGCGCGCTCGAGCGCGCCGGCATAGGCGCCGAGCAGGTCGACTACGTCCTGATGGGTCAGGTGTTGCAGGCGGGCTCGGGCCAGATCACGGCGCGTCAAGCTGCGTTCAACGCCGGCATCCCGATGACCGTTCCCGCCATGACGCTCAACAAGGTCTGCCTGTCGGGGATCAACGCGGTGTACCTCGCCGACCAGATGATCCGCAACGGCGACGCCGAGGTGGTGGTCGCGGGCGGAATGGAATCGATGACCAACGCGCCCTACCTACTGCCCGGAGCGCGCGCGGGTTACCGGATGGGCAACAACGAGATCGTCGACTCGATGATCAACGACGGCCTCTGGTGCGCGTTCGACGCGATGCACATGGGTGCGGGCACGGAGAACTACGTCGGTCAGGTCGGCAACATCTCGCGTGAGACACAGGACGAGGCCGCGGCGAAGTCGCACGAGCGTGCTGCCGCCGCCCAGAAGGAAGGCCGCTTCACCGACGAGATCACGCCGGTGTCGATCAAGCAACGCAAGGGCGATCCCGTCGTGGTCGACACCGACGAGGGCGTGCGACCCGGCACCACGCTCGAGTCCCTCGCCGGTCTCCGCCCCGCATTTTCGAAGGACGGAACGATCACCGCGGGTAACGCTTCGCAGATTTCCGACGGCGGTGCCGCGATCATCCTCACGAGCCGGGCCAAAGCCGAAGAGCTCGGTGTGACTCCGCTCGCCGAGTTGATCGGGTACGGCATGGTCGCCGGACCCGACACCTCGCTCCTGCACCAGCCATCGCGAGCCATCAAGCGTGCGCTCGAGGCAAACGACATGACCACCGGCGACGTCGACCTGTTCGAGCTCAACGAGGCGTTCGCCGCCGTGGGAGTCGCGTCGATGAAAGACCTCGGCATCACCGACGCGGTAGTCAACGTGAACGGTGGTGCAATCGCGCTCGGGCACCCGGTCGGGATGTCGGGCGCGCGCCTCGTGCTCACGATCATCAACGAGCTTCGCCGTCGTGGCGGCGGCGTGGGCGCGGCGGCCCTGTGCGGCGGCGGCGGCCAAGGCGACGCCGCGATCGTTCGCACGCTCTGACCAAGACGCCGCATGCCGAACGGGCTCCGGTCGGGAGCCGCGCCGCGGGTCTGCACAGTGCCTAGCGTGGGCTCATGGTGTCGGAACTGCGTCCGCGCGGAGTCGGGGAGATACTCGATGCCGCGGTCGCGCTCTACCGGGCCCGGTTCACGCGCCTCGTCCTCATCGCGGCGGCCGTTGTCGTTCCCGTCCAGGCCCTCAGCGCGTTGGTGCTGCTTTCCGCTCAGCCCGATCGCTACTCGCTCAGCCTGACCGGTACGGTCACCCCGCAGTACGGGACGACCTCGTACGGCGTGCAGCTGGCGGCGTTCGTCGTCGTCGCGTTGGTCGGAGTCTTGTCGACGGCTCTGGTGATCGCCGCGTGTACGAGCGTGGTCGCCGACGCGTACATCGGCACCGATTCCGGAGCGGGCAACGCGTTCCGCGCGGTGCGACCTCGTGTGCTCGCAGTCATCGGAACGAGCCTGGTCGTGCTCGTCAGCGAGGTCGTCGGCATCGCCGCGTGCCTGGTCGGGGTGCTGCTGCCTCTCGCATTCTTCTCCGTGGCCCTACCGGTATTGATCCTCGAACGGACCGGGGTGGGGGCCGCGATCGGTCGCTCCGTCACACTGACCAAGGCGCACCTCATGCACGTTCTCGGGCTCGTCCTCACGGCGCAGCTACTCGGCCTGGTCCTCAACGCCGGCTTGTCGGAAGGAATTCGCATCGTGTTCCATAGCGGCGGTAGCACGGTCGCCGTCGTCATCGGCGAGAGCATCGTGAGCGCGATCGCGGGAGTGCTGACGACGCCGTTCGTCGCAACTGCGGTCGTCGTCCTCTACTTCGATCTCCGCATCCGCGACGAGGCCTACGACATCCAGCTGATGATGCAACGCAACGACGCGCGAATCGCAGTCTGAGCGGTGCGCGCAGCTCCGCCCGTCGATCCCGCTGCCGCGCGCAGCACGGCGCACCACATCCTTTCGGATCGTCGGTTCCGCTCTAGCCCCACTCCCCGCCCTCTGCGGGGACCGCTGCAATGGCTCGGTGACCGGATCATCAGTGGGTTCCGGCATCTCGGCAACGTCATCAGCGGGATCCCACCCGTGATCTGGCTGTCCCTCCTCGCAGTGGTCGTCGGACTCACGGCGTGGGGCATCGCCAAACGTAGAGCCGGGCGGCCGGGTCGCGCGAAGACGCGCGGCGCGGCGCCGGCGCCCGACCCCGCAGAGGACGCGGACGCGCTCGAGCGTGCGGCCGACGCCGCCGAACGCGACGGCGACCTCGACCGGGCTGTACGCCTGCGGTTTCGAGCGGGATTGCTGCGCCTCGGCGACCGGGGCGCGATCAGCTACCGGCCGTCCGTCACCACCGGCGAGGTGCGCCGCTCGCTCGGTTCTGCGCGCTTCGACGATCTCGCCGAGACCTTCGAAGCGGTGACGTACGGGGGGCGACCGGCGGATCCCCCCGATGTCGCCCGCGCTCGCCGCGAGTGGCCGAACGTGCTCGAGGAGAGCCGGCGCTCATGACCGTCACCACCGCTGAGGAACCGATGGCGTCACGACAAGGGTCGACCGGTCGACGCCTCTGGACCGCGATAGCGATCATCGTCGGTGTCCTCGTCGTGACAGATGTCGTCGCCCAAGGACTCGACCGGGCCATCGGTGGCAATCAGCCGGGCGGGGTGGGCGGTTCGTCGTACGCGACGGGCGGCGACGGGCTCGCCGCGTTCGGATCGCTCCTGACCCACTACGGCCACGACGTCACCCGACAGCGCGGACCGATCGCGGTTCGGCCGCCGCCCAACGACGCGACCGTGTTCGTTCTCGAGCCCGCGACACTCACGGCCGACGACGCACACGCCCTGGTGCAGTTCGTGACGGACGGCGGGCGGCTCGTCATAGGAGGTGCTTCTCCCTACTATCTCACCGAAATCAGCGACGATCCGCCGTCCTGGCAATCGGCGGGCGCGTCGTCGTGGACGACCATCGATCCCGCTCTCGCCGGCGTCCACGACGTCGAGTCCAGCGGCACCGGATCGTGGACGGCACCCGGTCGCGGGCATCCGCTCGTACGGGCCGGCGAACGCTCCCTCGTCACGCGCGATGCAGTTGGTCACGGCGTGATCTACTTCCTTGCCGACCTCTCACCCCTGGAGAACGCGTACCTCGATGCCGGCGACAACGCCGCGTTCGCTCTCGCGCTCAGCGGCGATGCCGGCCGTCCCACTGTCTTCGCGGAAGGGGTTCACGGATACGGAGCGAGCCGTGGGCTGGCCGCCATCCCCCATCGGTGGAAGGTCGCCCTGATCCTCCTCGGCATCGCCGCGCTCGCGTTCGTGTGGTCGCGTGCACGCCGATTCGGCCCGCCCGATCGGAACGCGCGCGACCTCCCTCCCGCGCGCGCTGCATACGTCGACGCGGTGTCGATCAGTCTCGAGCGGACCCGAGATCGCGCCGGTGCCCTCGCGCCCGCGCAACGATGGGCCCGAGACCGGCTCGCCGGCCGCGCCGCGCTCGGACCGAATGCCAATGAATCCGAGCTGAAAGCGGTGGCGCGTTCGCTCGGTTGCCCCGACGACGAGATCGCGGCGCTGTTCGCGCCGGTCACAGACGACGCGGGCGTCCTTGCGTTGGGAAGCGCGGTCGCCCGCGTCGGCGACGGTAACGGCGACGGGAGGACACGGTGAAAGACCTACGCGATCGAGTCGTCAACGAGGTCCGCAAGGTGGTGGTCGGCCAGGACCACGTCGTCGAGGTTCTGCTCGCCGGGACGGCCACCGGCGGTCACGTGCTGCTCGAGGGTGTCCCCGGCGTCGCCAAGACATTGCTCGCGAACGCGTTCGCACGGGCGCTCGGCGTCGAGTTCCGGCGGGTGCAATTCACGCCCGACATGCTCCCGTCCGACCTCACCGGCACGATGACCCTGCGCGCCGGCGAGCTCGCGTTCCGGCCCGGACCGGTCTTCACCAACCTCGTACTGGCGGACGAGATCAACCGGACCCCGCCGAAGACCCAAGCCGCGTTGCTCGAAGCGATGCAGGAGCGGCAGGTGAGCATCGACGGGGTCGCCCGGCCCCTGCCCGAGCCGTTCCTGGTCGTCGCCACCCAGAACCCGATCGAGTACGAAGGTACGTACCCGTTGCCCGAAGCACAGCTCGACCGGTTCATCGCCAAGCTCGACGTCGGCTACCCCACGGCCGCCGACGAAGCGGCCATGTTGCGCCTTGCACATCGCGGGGTCGCCCCCGCGACGCTCGCCGACGTGCGGACCGTGACCACGCCGGACGAGCTCCTCGGTCTGCGCGAGCTCGTCGACGCAACGACCGTGTCGGAGCCGATCATCGGCTTCGTAGTCGCGCTCGTCCGTCGTACGCGGGAGCTGCCGAGCGTCGCTCTCGGAGCGAGCCCGCGTGCGGCCGTGCATCTCCTCGCGGCGTCGAAGGCCGCGGCGAGGCTCGCCGGGCGCGAGTACGTCATCCCCGACGACGTGGTGGCGGTCGCCCCCGCGGTGCTCCGGCACCGGATCATGCTGCGACCCGAAGCCGAGTTGGAGCACTACCGCGCCGACGACGCCGTTGCCGCGGCGATCTCGTCGGTGCCCGTGCCTCGATGACGCCGACCCCTCGTGCCGCGTACACGTTGCTCGCGATCGCACTCCTCGCGCTCGCCGTTCCCAGCTTCGTCGCGCTGAGCCTGGTCGCCGTCGTCGTAGTCGCGACAGTCTTCGACCTCGTGGTCGCGCATCGTCGGCTACGCGTGCGGCGCACCGTCCCGCGCACCCTGTCGCGAGGGGTTGCGACCCGGCTGCTGGTCGAAACCGACGCGGAAACGCCGGATCGCATCGAGGTCCGCCAGCCCCGGCCCGCCGACGTCGACGTCGAACCCTCGATCGGGCGCGGCGCCCTCGACGCGCAGGTGACTGCACACCGGCGCGGTCACGCCACACTGCCGCCGGTCACCGCGCGCTGTCACGGTCCGTTCGGTCTCGGCCGTTGCACGTTCTCCGGCGAGGGAGAGGCGACGCTGCTCGTCTATCCCGACGTCGTCGCAGCCCAACGCGTGGTCGTCGCGATCCGACACGGCAAGTTCCGTGATCCGGGCCTCCGAGCGCGCGGACCCTTGGGGCTCGGGACCGACTTCGAGTCGATCCGCGACTATCTGCCCGACGACGACGTCCGCCAGATCAACTGGATCGTGAGTGAACGGGCCGAACGGCCGATGAGCAACGTATATCGCATCGAACAGGACCGCGACGTCGTGTGCCTCCTCGATGCAGGCCGTCTCATGTCTGCACCCCTCGACGCACGCACCACCCGTCTCGACGCCGCCGTCGACGCGGTCACGATGGTCGCGCTCGTCACCGACGAGCTCGGGGACCGCTGCGGAGTGACCGTATTCGACAGCGAGCTCAGGTCGCAGTTGCGCCCGCGCCGCAACGGAGGCAGGTCTGTCGTGCGCACGATTCTCGATGCCGAACCGAAGAGCGTCGACAGCGACTACGACCTCGCGTTCCGAACAGTGAGCGGAGGGAAGCGCTCGCTCATCATCGTGTTCACCGACATCGTCGACAGCCGCGGCAGCGCGCGGCTCTCATCGGATCAGTGCCGGTGCTGACCCGCCGTCACGCTGTCATCGTCGCGTCGGTACGCGACCCTGATCTCGACGACGTACGCCGGCGAGCGCCCGCAACCACGCACGACGTCTACGCCGCCGCCGTCGCAATCGACGTTCTGGAAGAGCGTCGACGCGTGGTGCGCAGGTTGGAGCACGCCGGCGCCCGGGTGGTGGAAGCACCGGCCGCCGAGCTCGGCGAGGCGTGTGTGCGTGCCTATCTACGACTCAAGGCGCGGGCGCGGCTCTGACCGCCGCCGGCTCGGGCGACCCCCGCCACAGCACGAGCCCCCAGTAGATCGCGCCCAGGCCGAACCCGACGATCAGCACCGTCGTGAGACCCTTGCCCGCCGGCGTCAGAAATCCTTCGACGAGGCCCGCGACGACGAGCCACACGGTCGTACCGAGGACGATCTCGACGGCTGCTCGCGCCTCGGACCGCAGCGCGTCACCGCGCGTGCGCGTGCCCGGGTCGACGATCGCCGACGCGATGCGCAGGCCGGCGACACCGGAGACGACAATGCAGCTGAGCTCGAGCACGCCGTGCGCGACGACGAGCTCGAAGAACGGGTGACCGTTTCCGGCTCCGATCGCAAGCCCGGCGACCGCGCCGAGGAGGATCCCGTTCTGGATCAGTACGTAGAGCGTGCCGAGACCGAGCAGGATCCCGCCCGCGAACGCGAGGAACGTCACCTGGATGTTGTTCGTGAAGATCTCGGCAGCCATGTCCGACTGCTGGTCGACGGAGATGCCCAGGTCCCGACCGTCCGCGCGCGGCTGGGTCACCGATTGATACCGGCTCGGTGCCAGGCCACTCGCCGGCCCGGGATCGCGCCACGCCCACATTCCGGCCAACAGCGTCGGCAGCGCGAGACACACGATCGCGAGCACGAGCAGCGCCGGACGCTCCCGCACCCGTCGCCAGTACCCGCGCGACGCGAATGTGCGCAGCGTCTGCTTCGACGGGTTCATGTCGTAGACCGCATGGCGACCCTGCCGGGCGAGGAGCTCGAGTCGATGCACGATCGGATCGGCGGGGAAACGGCGGCGCGCGAACGCGAGATCCGCGGCGACGGAGCGATAACACGCGCCGAGCCGGAGGACGCCTTCAGGTCCGAGACGCGCGGGCGAGCTCCCGCGCGCGCCGACCAGCCGCTCGAGCTCGGTCCACGTCTCGGTTCGGTCGCGCACGAACTCGTCTAAGTTGGTCACGTGCTCCTCGACCACCGGGTCACGATCGCGACGCCGGAGGGCGTCTCGCTCGAGCTCGTGCTCGCCGGCGTGGGTTCCCGCTTCGTCGCCCGCCTCCTCGACACGGTGATCCAGGTCGCGGTCATCTTCGCGCTCGGCACTGGGTATCTACGAGACATCGGCGCCCGGTTTCGTGCACGCGATCGGACGGGTTCTGCTCTTCCTCGTGATCTTCGGTTACGACGTCCCGTTCGAGGTGCTGAACGGGGGCCGTACGATCGGCAAGGTGGCGGCGGGCATCCGGGTGGTAGGCGATCTCGGCGAGCCGGTGAACTTCTTCACCAGCGCGATCCGCACGATCTTGCGCGTCGTCGATTTCCTGCCGATCTTCTACATCACCGGCGTGATCTCGATGGTTGCGACCGAACGCGACCAGCGGCTGGGCGACCTGGCCGCGGGAACGATCGTCGTACGCGAGCGTTTCCCCGGGATCGCGAGCAACGTCGGTGCTCGGGCCACGGTGCCGGTCGAAGCGGTGACGACCTGGGACGTCTCGGCGATCGACGCGACCGATCTCGCGACGATCCAGCAGTTTCTCGAGCGGCGCCTCGCGCTGCCGCCGCCCGTGCGCGCGCACTTTGCGGGACAACTCGCGGCCCGGGTCGCGCCCAAGGTCGCCGGCGCTCCGTACGGCGCCCATCCGGAGTACTTGCTGGAGGGCGTCGTGGTCGCCAAGCAGGCGCGCTCGTGACGGCGTGGACCGCACCCACACCGGCGCCCGGGCCCCGCGCTGCGCATTGGCTGCATCGGCCCGGCCGCGGCCTTCGCGTCGCCGCGGCCGCGATGACGGCGGTCGCGGCCGCGTGGCCGATCTTGCCCTTCCACCCGCCGTTCGCGTGCCCGCTGCGGGCCGTCACGGGTATCCCGTGCCCGCTGTGCGGCATGACGCGATCGGTCGTCGCGGCGGTACACGGTCACATCGTGACATCGCTTGCGTTCAACCCCGGGGGCATCGTCGTGGTCATGCTCGCGCTGGTCGCGTTGGTCCGGCCTTCGTCGTTGACGCGGCTCCGCGTACCGATCTGGGCGGTGTTCACCGTCTTCGGCGCGCTCTGGCTGTGGAACATCGGATGGAATCCGACGTTCCATCAGATCTTCTTGCGCTGACTCTTCCTCACGGCAGGAATCGCCCGGTGCGTCAGCCGACTTCGCGCCGGCCTTCGAACGCGCGCCCGAGCGTGACTTCGTCTGCGTACTCGAGGTCACCGCCAACCGGGAGTCCGCTTGCAATGCGCGTCACCGTGAGCCCGGCCGGCTTCAGGAGGCGCGCGAGATACATCGCCGTCGCCTCGCCTTCGATATTCGGGTTCGTGGCAAGGATGACCTCGGTGATGTCCTCGTCCTGAATGCGCGCGAGCAGCTCTTTCACCCGGAGCTGTTCGGGTCCGACACCCTCGATCGGCGAGATCGCCCCCTGCAGCACGTGGTATCGCCCGCGGAACTCGCCGGTTCGCTCGACCGCGACGATGTCGCGCGGCTCCTCCACGACGCACACCACGTGTGCGTCGCGCCGTTCATCGAGACAGAACGCGCAGAGGTCGCCTTCGGAGATGTTGAAGCAGCGGCGGCACCACGTGACCCGGTCCTTGGCTTCCTCGATCGCGTGGGCCAGACGCTTGGCGTCGAGCGCGTCGACCTTCAAGAGATAGAACGCAATGCGCTGTGCCGACTTCGGGCCGATGCCCGGCAGCCGGCCGAGCTCGTCGATCAGAGTCTGCATGACGCCTTCGTAAGGATTCACGAGCGACTCACGGGTTGAGGGATCCGCCGAGATTGCCGAGGCCGCCGAGCATCGAGCCGAGGTCGATCCCGCCGGTCACCGCCCCGAGCTTCTCCGACTGCAGCTCGCTGTGCTTGACGTGTGGCCTCGACCACTGCCGCGACGACGAGATCCTCGAGGGTCTCGATGTCGTCGGGGTCGACGACGCTCGGATCGATCTTGATCTCTCGCAGGTCACCCTCGCCCGTTACCGTCGCCTTGACGACGCCGCCGCCGGCGGTCGCCTCCAGACGGCGTGTTCCAGCGCCTCCTGCGCGGCCGCCATCGACGCCTGCATCTTCTGCATCTGCTTCAGCATGTCCATCGGGTCGGGATTGGTCATGGCCGCTCTCCGTCCTCAGCTCCGCCGGCGCTCGTCGATGATCTCCGGCGCCGAGCCCGGCAACCAGCCGCGTCACCGAGTCCGGCAACGGAGCATCGGGCGCGTCCGCGAGCTCGTCAGATCGACTGCCTCATCGTCCTCGGGTGGCGGTTCGGGTTCGTGC
Organism: uncultured Actinomycetes bacterium; assembly: GCA_963784845.1. Taxonomy (GTDB): domain Bacteria; phylum Actinomycetota; class Acidimicrobiia; order IMCC26256; family PALSA-610; genus PALSA-610. Next base: position 108,072 of record CAWASN010000001.1, read on the forward strand.
GCGATCGAGCGTGTTCCCGGTCCGGACCCCGCCGCGCCGGCTCCGGCCGCGGTCGCCGGGCGGAGGGCGTCGACGGCGTCGAAGTCGTGGGGGCGCAACATGAAGCGCGGCGAGGCGCCGAGCGCGTGGCGCGAACGCTTCCTTGATGGCCGCAGCCTCCTTGCGGAACCGATCGTTGATCGCATCGAACCGGATCTTCGGGACCCCGAACACGATGATCCCGTTCTCGAGCGCGATCGGCTGCGCGTCCTGGATACCCGCCCGCACCGGCGCTTTCAAGAGTGCCAGCGCCTCGGGCCACGCCTCGATGACGTCGTCGAGAGCGAACACCGCCTTGTCGGGTGTCACCGGTGCGGCCTCGCCGCGATCGGGTGCAGCCTCTCCGGCCGGGGTGGCCGCTCCCGGCGCGGGCGGATCGTCGGAGGGGCCTTGACGTCGGCGGCGAGCGAGCACGGTCCGCCCGGCACGGGTGCGGCCGACGGCCGGCGCGGCGCCGACGGCGACGCCGGTCCGCCGGCCGGTCCCGAAGACGGCGGTGCCGCCGGCGCCGGTGCACCGCCGGCAAGTCGCTGTTCGAGGTGCTCGACTCGGTCGAGCAGTGTCTCCTCGCGCGATACGGGCCTCACGGCGGGCAATGCGCACCACCGCCACCTCGAGCACGAGCCGCGGGTCCGCGACGGCTTGCCCGCGGATGTCGACGATGGCGCTGCCCATGACCTCGATCGCCGCGCACGATCGCGGCATTGCCCATCTCCTTGGCGAGCGCCGCGAGCCGGACGCACTCCTCGGGCGCACCGTCGTAGGGCACCCGACCCGAGGCGTTGGCTTGCAAGAACGCGTCGCGCAAGGTGCGGAGCAGATCGTCGGCGACGCGGCGGACGTCGTGACCGCGAGGAGCGAGATCGTGCACGCCGACGAGCGCGCCCGCGACGTCCTCGCGGCAGACCGCCTCGAGCACCGCGACCCGTTGCTCGAACGGCGACGCCGCCGAAAGCCGCTTGCACCTGCAGGGCGTCGAGGCCGACCGCCACCGACCGCGAGCGCCTGGTCGAGCAGCGACAGTGCATCGCGAGCGCGAACCGCCCGCGCGCCGTGCGATGAGGTCGAGGCGTCTCGGGATCGGCCTCGACGCCTTCCCGGCCGAGGATGTCGGCGAGATGACCGACGAGCTGGTCGTGCGACAGCAGCGTGAACTCGAAGTGCTGCGTGCGCGAGCGGATCGTCGGCAGCACCTTCTGCGGATCGGTCGTCGCGAGCACGAACATGACGTGCGCGGGCGGCTCCTCCAGCGTCTTCAGCAGCATGTTCGACGACGCCGGGCGTCAGCATGTGCACCTCGTCGATGACGTAGACCTTGCGCCGGCTCGATGGCGCCGAGGCCGATGATGGACACTCTGGATCAGCTCGCGCATCGCGTCGATGCCGTTGTTCGACGCCGCGTCGAGCTCGACGAGATCGAAGAACGTTCCCGCGGCGACGGCTGCGCAGTTCTCGCATTTGCCGCAGGGCTCGCCGTCGTCACCGAGATCCAGGCAGTTGAGCGCCCGTGCGAGCAGCCGAGCGGTCGTGGTCTTGCCGGTGCCGCGCGGGCCGGAGAACAGGTAGGCGTGCCCGACGCGATCCTCGCGAACGGCGTGTCCGGAGGCGATGGTGACGTGATCTTGGCCGACCAGCTCCGCGAACTTCTGCGGGCCGGTACTTGCGGTACAGGCTCTGCGACACCACGGCGGCGATGTACCGAGGCCCAGCTAGGCTGCACCTCGGCCCGCTCGCGCCGTGTCGGGTCCGGCGCGACGAGCGCCCGTGAACCGAGTCAGGTCCGGAAGGAAGCAGCTCTCAGCGGAAACGCTCGGGTGCCGCCGGGTCGCCTGATGCATGCTGCGAGCGGGCCACCTAGCATCTCCCCGATACGATCCTCCGGTTCAGGAGGGATGCGAGAGCGGCCGAATCGGCACGCTTGGAAAGCGTGTGTGGGGCAACTCTCCGTGGGTTCGAATCCCACTCCCTCCGCTCGGCTCCGGTTGGGGGTTCTCCCCTGGCAGAGCCCCGCGTTCTGCGTCGGATGGCTCGGACGCTGGATGCGCCCGTGTCAACCCCGCATGCAGGCTCAGGATCTGACGCGCAAGGGAGCGCGGTCAGGCCTTCACCCGCGACCGGACCAGCGACTGCACGAGCCACACGACCACGGTCACGACGAGCACCAGGAACGCGATCAGAAACGTGATGAAGATGCCCTGACCGACGGTCGCGGCGAACGCGTTGTGCTTACCGATGCCGTGATGCTTGTCGCCCAGCGGGGCGGCGATGACGAACAGTGCGACGACCACGAGGGCGAGCAGGCCCAGGTGCTTGCGGCGAATGATCATCGGTTCTTCCTTTCCGAACGGCACCGAGTTGTGCCGAAGAGCAACGTCGCATGGGCACCCGTTCGCCGTCGTCATCACGCAGTCGGATCGCGCGATCGTGGCCTCCTCCTGAAGTACGAGGCGAGTCGCCGCGGGGGAGGATGTGCAGCGTGACGACCGGCGTTACCTTCGCGACGTGACCACGATGACTCGGATCCGGTCTCGGCTTCGTCCGACCGCGGCAGCCGTCGACGTGGTGGTAGCCGTGCTGTTGGCTGCCAGCATCGTTCTGAGCTCGCTCGGCGTGAAGGGGATCGAGCCGCTCGCCGTCGTCGCCGGACTCGTCGCGGCAGCCACTGTCGCTTTTCGGAGACGAAACACCGTCGTCGCCGTAATCGTGAGCGGTGCGAGCGCGGTGGTCGCAGATCACACGGGCGGCGCCGACCTCGCGGTCTTACCGCTGGCGTTCGCTCTGAACTACTACTCGGTCGGACGCCGGAGCGCGCTCCGAGGTTGGACCTGGGTCGACGCGCTGGTGTTGGCCTTGCCTCTTCCGGCGATCGCGACGAGCCCGAGCGCGGCGAGCCCGGGCAACCCCCTGATCGTCGACGTGGTGTCCGTGTGGATCTTCTTCATGGCGATCCCGTTCGCAGCCGGTCGCGTGCTGGGCGCACGCGCGCAAGTTGAACAGACGCGCTGCAAGCCAACGCCGAGCGACTCGAGGAAGAGCAACGTCAACGCGAGCGGCAAGCAGCGACGGAGGAACGCACGAGGATCGCGCGCGAGCTGCACGACGTCGTCGCTCACAGTGTGAGTGTGATGGTGATCCAGACGGGCGCGGCTCGCCGAGTAGCCGCACGCGATCGCGCCGCCGCCGTCGAAGCCATGGAAGCCGTCGAGCGCTGCGGTCGCGATGCAGTGCTGGACCTTCGAAGGATGATCGGCGTGCTGCGCCGCGACGAGCTCGCCCTTACGAGCGATGTCTCTCCGGGCCTGGCCCAGCTCGACCGGCTCGCAGATCGCGCCCGTGCCGCAGGCATGCCGGTGCACGTGCGCGTCGACGGTGAACCCCGGACGCTGCCGTCCGCCCTCGACCTGGTCACGTACAGGGTCGTGCAAGAAGCGTTGACGAACGCGATCAAGCACGCGGGACCCGCTCGAGCGCGCGTCGTGGTCGCGTTCGGAACGGAACGCGTTGGATCTCGAGATCGTCGACACCGGCGCTGGGCACCGTCCAACGGCCGTGGACTCCGGCGGTCAGGGACTCATCGGAATGCGGGAACGGCTCGCGCTCTATGGGGGTCGACTCGAGGCGGGGCGCCGGCCCGGCGGCGGGTTCAGAGTGCACGCCCACATCCCGTTCAACGAGGGAGCGCCGTTCAACGAGGGAGCGCCCGCGCTGACCGCCACGTCGCGCGAGCGCCGGTTCGATCAGATCGTCGCGACTGGGATCGCAATCGCATGCGAGCTCGAACTGATCGTGCACGAGCTCGACCGCGACCATCGCAGCTATCCGGCGATGGTGGCCGGGATCTGCGCTGCGGCAATGATGACCGGTCCGCTGTGGTGGCGGCGTCGCGCGCCCCTGGTAACGACGTGTGCGGTGATGGCCGGCCTCGCCGCCTTGATCTTCGTCGTTCGCAACGACCCGTCGATGTTGAACGCTCCGCAGCTCCTGCTGTTCATCGCGCCGTACTCCGTCGCCGCGTACTCAGCCGCGCTCGGCCGCCGGGGCCGGCCTTGCGGCGTGCGTTGCGACCGCAGTGGCGATCAACCTCATCAGCCCCGCCGGTGCGAACTCTTGGGCGTTTGCCTTGGGCGTGTGTGTCGCCTCCTGGGTGGTCGGCCGGTACATGTACACGCAACGAGTGCTGGCGGCCGAACTGCAGCGGACGTCGGAGCAGATCGCCGTCGAGACCGAAAGCCGCGAGCGTCTGGCCGTCGCCGAGCAGCGCACGCGCATCGCACGCGAGCTCCAGACGTTGGTCGCCGACAACGTGAGCGCGATGATCGTGCACGCGCAGGCTGGGCAACGGCTTCTCGAGATCGATCTCGATCAAGCCGACGACGCGATGGCGACGATCGAGCACATCGGCAGAGCCGCCCTCGCCGAGATGCGGCTGATCCTCGGTGTGCTTCGCCGTTCCGACCAGCCAGTAGAGCTTGCTCCCCAGCCGGGCATCGGTCAGATCCCTTCGCTCGTCGACACGGCGCGGGCGTCGAGGCGCCAGATCGTGCTGCGCGTCGACGGCCAACCAGGCCCGCTTCCCGCGAGCGTCGACCTCGGGCTGTACCGCATCCTTCAGGACGCGATGGTCATCCATGACGACGGCGCCCTCGATATCGTGCTCGGCTTCACCGACGACCATGTCGACCTCCACGTGACCTCGACCGCTCCCGGCACTCGCTGGCCGACGGTCACGATGCGAGAACGCGTCGCGCTGTGCGAAGGCGAGCTCACGGTGGACGTCCGCGGTAACGACCGGACTCTCATGGTGCGATTGCCCACAAAGTTGCGAGGAGCGCTGGCATGAGCGTCCGCGTGGTGATCGCGGACGACCAGCAGCTCGTCCGAACGGGTTTTCGTATGATCCTCGAGGCCGAACCGGACATCGAAGTCGTGGGCGAAGCCACCACGGGTCACGACGCCATCGTCGCTACTCGCGAGCTTCGTCCCGATGTCGTACTCATGGACATCCGGATGCCCGAGCTCGATGGGATCGAGGCAACACGGCGCGTCGTCGGGACCGCGGATCACCCAGGCACGAAGGTGCTGATCCTCACGACCTTCGACCTCGATGCCTACGTGTTCGACGCGTTGCGCGCCGGCGCGAGTGGCTTCCTCCTGAAGGACGCTCCGGCCGCGCAGCTCGCGTCGGCAGTACGGATGATCGCGGCGGGCGACGCGCTCCTCGCTCCGTCCATCACTCGGCGATTGATCGAGGAGTTCACTGAACCGGGGCCCGCGCCGCCCCCCGGACTCGACGACCTCACCCCGCGCGAACTCGACGTGTTCCGCCTCGTCGCCAAAGGACTCTCGAACAGCGAGATCGCCGCCGAGCTCATCATCGGTGAAACCACCGTGAAGACCCACGTGACGCGACTGTTCACGAAACTCGGCCTTCGCGATCGCGTGCAAGCTGTCGTGCTCGCGTACGAATCGGGGATCGCCACCCCGAACCGTCGCCATCATGCCCAGGGCGAGGGAACCTGAGAACCCCGAGGTCGTGAGGCAGCGGATTCCCGGCTCCGAGTGTCGGAGCCGGGGTGCAACAATGGCCGGCTACCGCGGCTGCGGAGCTTGAAGAGCCACCATGAGGGCATCGGGAGGCTTTGAAAACAGTCCCACTCCCTCCGCTCGGCGTCGACCGACGCGCCACCCGTTGGCAATCCCCACGTTCCACGCCGGATGGGCTCGGATGCCGACGAGCTCTCCGAACCCGGAGCCCCGAGCCGCCCTGACCAACCGGCGATGACGAAAGGTGCCCACCATGACCGACGCCGCGGTCGCACTCGTCACCGGCGCGAGCCGCGGAATCGGCAAGGCAACCGCGATCGCGCTCGCCGCTGCCGGGCTCGACGTGGCCATCACCGCCCGGACCGTCCACGAGGGCGACGCGCGCAGCGAGCCGAACTCCGTCCGCGGCGACGATCCCGTGGTCGCGCTTCCCGGGAGTCTCGAAACGACGGCCGCCGAGATCGAAGCGCGCGGGCGGCGCGCACTGATCGTGCCGATGGACCTGCTCGACGTGACGAGCGTCGAAGCTGCGCCGGCGACCGTGCTCGCCGAGTGGGGACGCATCGACGTCCTGTTCAACAACGCGATCTACCAAGGACCCGGCACGATGGACCGTATTCTCGACCTGCGGTTGGACGACATCGACAGAGCCCTGCGGGGCAACTTCTCCCACCAGCTCCGCCTCATCCAGGTCGTCTTGGCCCACATGATCGAGCGCGGCCACGGCCGCATCATCAACATGGTGTCGGGGTCGGCCCGGCACGATCCGCCCGGCCCCGCGGGCGCAGGGGGATGGGGGATCGTCTACGCCGCATCGAAAGCCGCATTCGGCCGGGTCGCGGGCGGGATCGAGGCCGAGTTCAAGGACCGAGGGATCCGCGCCTTCAACGTCGATCCCGGCAATGTCATCACCGAGAAGCGACGGCTGCAGCACCCGGGCGACGACTACGAGCTCGGCTTCGGCTCGGCTCCGGCCGAGGCCACCGCGGCCGTCGTCGGTTGGCTCGCCCGCAACGACGAGGCGCTCCGCTTCGCCGGCAAGTGGATCTACGCCCCCAAGCTCTGCGCGGACCGCGGCCTCCTGCCCGGCTGGCCCCCCGAAGGCGTGACTCCATGAGGCACGGCCGCGCCGCGGGCGACGTTCAGGCTTCCGCGATGCGGACGAGATTGCCCGACGGGTCCCGGAACGCGCAGTCGCGCGCGCCCCACGGCTGCGACACCGGCTCCTGGAGCACCTCCGCACCCGACGCCCGGACCTTCTCGAACGTGGTGTCGAGATCGTCCGTGCGAAAGATCGCAGCCTGGATCGACCCCTGCGTCACGAGCGCGAGGAGGGCGTCACCCTCGGCCTGTGAACGGCCGCCGTGCGGCTGGGACAGCACGATGTCGACGTCCTGCCCGGGCGCACCGACGGTGACCCAGCGGAAGCCGTCGGACGCGACGTCGTTGCGGACCTCGAGGCCGAGCGCATCGCGGTAGAAGACGAGCGCGGCGTCGGGGTCGTGGACGGGGATGAACATTGCGGAGACGGTGACTGCCATGCGACGACCTTAGGAGCACCACCCCGCCGCGCGCTTCTCCGATCCTGCTCGGTGCCGGAGCGGTCGGCGTCCGCTGCGGCCGGCACCGGTCCGTTCGGGGCCGACCCCCGGCACCGGTCGGCAGCTTCAGACCTCGACCCTGGTACGCCGGGGCCGTGTCGCGATCAAGCTCACGCACGCCGGGATGATCTCGGTGTCGCGGTGGTCGCGCGCGCGGTACTGCGATGGCGTCTCGCCGACGATCTCGGTGAAGACGCGAACTGAACGAGCCGAGTGACGTGCAACCCACCGCGAAGCAGGTGTCCGTGACCGACATCCCCTGACGCAGACGAGCCTTTCCGCGCTCGATCCGTCGCGTCATGAGATAGGAGTAGGGGGTCTCGCCGTACGCAGCGCGAAACCGGCGCGAGAAGTGCGCGGGCGACATCAGCGCGGCACGTGCCATGGCCGGGACATCGAGGGGCTGCGCATACTCGCGGTCCACGAGATCGCGCGCCCGGCGCAGGTGCGCGAGGTCGGCGATCTCCTCCGGTGTCATGCCGACCACGGTACTCAACGGTCGCCGCCACGGTCATCGGGTCGAGGCCACCGGAAGTGCCGACAGCTCACGACGTCGATCGCGCAAATTCGCATCTGCCCGGTGCGACAACTGCCCCGACCGACCTAGGGTGGCCGACATGCGCCCACCCTCCACACGCCGTCGGCGCTCGTCGGCGCTCGTCGGCGACATGAACTTCGCCGATCAGGTCTGATGCCGTGGATCCGACCGTCGTGGCCACGCCCTTCTACTTCGCAACGATGGGGGCCGAACAGCGGTTCCTGAAGGCGCGCGCCGCTCGGCTCGGTCCGAGCCGCGGCCGACTACGAGCGACGCGACACGATCACGAGCCTTTCGATGGGGATCGGGAGCCTGCTCGCGCCGAGCGTGTTCCCGAGGCTGCTCGCGCCGTTCACCCCGGGCAAGGGCCGGCACGCGAAGAAGGTGATCGCGACTGCGGTGGCCGCCGCCGCGATCACCACGATGGCCGACCGGATCGCTCGCCGGCGGGCTGCAGGGCGTGCCGCGCTCGGAGACGACGACGTCACCGGCGCGACCGGCATCGCCCACGTCGTCGCGAGCGGGAGCGGCGTCGTCGCGGTAGTGGCCGGCGGCGTGGCGATCACGACCGCGTGGGCAAATCTGACGAGCCGCCAGCGCATGTGGAACCGCCGGTTCGTGCGTGACCTCGGGACCGGGCCGATCGCGCTCGCGGGCGCCGTGTTCGGGTGGGACCTCATCTACTACTGGAACCACCGGTTCATGCACGAGAGTCGGTACCTGTGGGCGATCCACGAGGTGCACCACTCGAGTGAGCGCTACAACCTCTCGACCGCGTTACGACAGCCGGTTGCCGACGCGTTCGGCACGTTTCTCCCGTACAGCTCGCTGTCACTGCTCGGCATCCGCCCCGAGCTCGTGTCGACGGCACGCGCCGTCAACCTCTTGTACCAATACTGGATCCACACCGACACGATCCGTAGTCTCGGGCCATTCGAGAAGGTACTGAACACGCCGTCGCACCACCGCGTGCACCACGGGAGCAACCGCCAGTACATCGACCGCAACCACGGCAGCATCCTCATCGTGTGGGATCGCCTCTTCGGCACCTTCGAGCCCGAACGAGAACCTGTCGTATACGGCCTCACGAAGAACATCAAGACGTTCAACCCGGCGCGGGTCGCCACCCACGAACATGCAGAGATGCTCGGCGACGTGGCGCAGTCGACCACCTGGCACGAGCGGCTCTCCTACGTGCTGCGCGGACCCGGCTGGGCTTACCGACAACACGCCTTGCGCGCGACGCACCGCAACACGGTCACCCGGGATCCCGGGCGAACGGTGCCGTCGGACGGGACGGGTTCACGGCACGGACCGGACGGGATCGGGCCGGACGGGATCGGGCCGGACGGGATCGGGCCGGACGGGATCGGGCCGGACGGGATCGGGACCGACGTCGTGTCGCCTTGACGGGGTTTGCGCCTTCTTGGCTTCGAGCATCGCGCGGTCGGCCGCGCCGACGAGCGCGGCCGCGTTCGGGGCGGTGCTTCGGGTGTCGGCGACGCCGACGCTCGCGGGACACCACACCGTCACGCCGCCACCGATGTCGATCGGTTCGCGGAGCGCGTCGTCGATGCGCCGGGCCAGGCGGTTGCGGGCGTCGTCGTCGGCACCCTCATAGACGACGACGAACTCGTCGCCCCCGTAGCGAGCGACGACATCCGCGTCGCGTACCGCGGTCAGCAGCCGTTCCGCGGTGGCGCGTAGGACCGCGTCACCCGCGTCGTGCCCGTGGGTGTCGTTGACCGACTTGAAGTTGTCGAGGTCGAGGAACGCGACCGCGAGCGGTGTGCCGGAGCGGTTGGCACGCCGGAGGGAGCGGCCGAGGAGCTCGTCGAGGAGTCGGCGGTTGGCGAGCCCGGTGAGCGGGTCGCGCGTGGCTTGTTCGGCGAGTTGGACTTGCAGGGCCCTGATCTCGGTGACATCGCGCCCGACACCTTGGCGGCCGTCGTGCGTCTCGACCACGCGCAGATCGAACACACCCATGGTGCCGTCCTTGCGCCGGAACGCGAGATCGACACGAGGATGAAAGTGCCGGTCGGCGACCGCGTCGGCGACAAGCTCCCGGCCCGCGTCGTCGAGCGCGGCGGCAAAGACCCGAAAATCTGCTTCGACCGCGGCCACGGGAATGCCGGTGATGTGCTCGAACGACGGACTGAGGTATTCGAAATGCGGCTCCGGCGCGCGGGAGAATCGAAAGATAACGTCCGGAGAGCGATCGGCGAGCTCTCGGAATCGCGCCTCGTTGAGCTCCAGGTCGCGTTGCAGTTCCTCGTTGTCTCGGATCGATTGCTGCAGCAGGTTCACGGAGTGGCGCAACGAGTCGCCGATCCGACCGGGTACCGACGTCGCCAGCACGGGATTGTCGAGATCGGCGGCGGCCAGGGCCAACGCGGTTGCGTCGAGTGCGGCGAGGTTCGCGACGATCTCGTTGAACGCAGCGCCGACCGACGCCACCTCGCCCGGTCCGCTCGTATCGAGTGGGTCGCCGTCGATGACGCCGGCGCTCACCTCGGAGGCGCGGTCGGCAAGCCGCCGCAACGGCATGACGATCTTGCGGGCGGTCACGACCGCGATCACGACGCTGCAGGAGGTGATGACGCCCAACGCGAACAGATAACGCTCGAGCGCGTGTTGGGCGCCGATCTGGAGCCCGCGCACGACGGGAAGGACGTCGGCCGCGGCGGCGTCGACCACTTGGCGAAGGTGATCCTGGAAGATCAGACCGTTGCGGAATGTGCGACCGATCTCCGTGAGGTTCGCGCCGGCAGCCGAGCCCGAAGGCCGCCGGATGAGCGACGCGAGGAACTGCTGGAAGGTCTTCACGTCGGGGTCGGTGACGATCAGGCGCTGCCAAGCGGCCGCGCCCTGCCCGTCGAGCTCGGCCCCCAATGCCGAAGCCAGCACGTGTGTATCGCGCGTTGTCGGCCGCGAGGTCGGTCACGGCGGTGACCGTGCCGGGTACACCGGGAACCGTGAGCGCGCCGGCGGCAGTTGCTTCTTCGCGCCGGAGATGAACGCATCCACGGTATCCGCCAATCCGGCGATGGAGCGCCGGAGCTCGGCCGAGCCAACGGTCTTGAGCGACGTCTGGGTCAACTGACGCATCTGGTCGAGCCACGCTGATTCCGCGTCGCCGACGATGCTGACGAAGAACGGCCGCACAATCGCGTCGCTCACGGTCCCGGAGTCGATACGCGCCCGCAATGCGACCAGCTGGGACACGTTGCCGCCCAATACGGCACCGGTGCCGTCGGCGATCGCGGCGTCGACCGCGGCCCGATCCACCCGCAGCCGCGCCTCGAGATCGAAGCCGACGAGCCGGCTCGCATCGGCGGGCGATAGGTGCAATGCCGCGGCAACCGTGATCGAGTCGGAGCCGGTCCCTTCCCCGACCAGGCCGGCATACAGATGCAACGTCTGCACGACTCGCCCCACTTGCGTGACCACAGCCGAGACGGCGTTCGCGTCTCGGTAGCGCTGCAGCACGCCTTGGCCACCCAGCGCGCTCAACGCGACAACGGGAACCATGACCGCCAACAGCAGGCGCGGTCCGATCCGCGACCAAGGGCGCCCCGAGCCGGGCACCGCGTGCGAGGTGTCGGGTTCGCCGGCGCGCTTCGACCACCGAGGGATGTCCTTGGGAGGCAGGCTCACAGCGGCTCCTGGACGTCGTCTCGTTCGCCGACCCCACACGCCTCGCCGGGGGCGGTGCGGTTCCACCGTCGTGGGGTCGCCGGGCGTCCTACGAGGTCTGATCGACAAGTAACCCTCGCCGCCCGAGAAGATCCGGCCCGATCGCGATCTCGATGCGTGCCTGTCCCGGACCCTGGATCGCGGTCCGGACCTAGGCTCCCCCGCGCCGACAGCATCGGAGAGACGATCACCATGTTCGACCCAGTCGCGCACGTCGCGCGAATCCCCGTGCCGCTCGGCGAGGAGCTCCGCGCCGACGTCGCCGAGCTCCTCGCGCTGATCGCGCCGCCGGGGCGCGAGCCCGCGCGCACGATGGCCGTGCTCGCACGCCAGCCCGATCTGTTGGGCCCGTTCCTCGGGTGGGCGGCCGCGCTCGCGCTGAACGGCGTGCTCTCGCACCGCGATCACGAGCTCTTGGCGCTGCGCGCCGCGTGGAACTGCCGCTCGGAGTTCGAGTGGACCGAGCACGTGGAGTACGCCCGCGAGGCGGGCTTGACCGACGAGGAGATCTCCCTGGTCTCGGGGACGATCGACGCGGGCGACTGGAACGCGGCCGAGCGCGCGCTGTTGCGAGCAGCCGACGAGTTGCACGTCGAGCATGACGTCGGCGACGCGACGTGGGCCGCGCTCGCCGAGCACTACGACGCGCCGGCCCTCGTCGAGATCCTGTTCGTGGTCGGGCAGTACACACTGCTGTCGATGTTCGCGAATGCATCCGGGATCCGGGCGTGAGCGTCGGCGTCGCCGTGGTGGGTACCGGATTCGGCTGCCTCACCCACGTGCGCGCGTTGCGGGCTGCCGGTTTCGAGGTCCGCGCGCTCGTCGGTCGTGACCCCGCCAAGACCGCTTCCCGAGCCCGACGATTCGAGATCGAGCACGCCTCGACGTCGCTCGGCGAGACGCTCGCGCACGGTGGCATAGACGCCGTGACGATCGCGACACCACCGAACTCGCACGGACCGTTGGTCCTCGACGCCGTACGGGCGGGAAAGCACGTGGTGTGCGAAAAGCCGTTCGCACGCGACGCTCCGGAAGCCCGCAGGTTGCTCGCCGCGGCGGAGCGCGCCGGCATCGTGCACCTACTCGGCACGGAATTCCGCTTCGCTCCGGGCCAGGCGCTGCTCACCCGGGTCGTCCTCGGCGGCGCGGTCGGCGAGCCGCGCCTCGCCACGTTCCTCCTGCACATCCCGCTGCTCGCCGATCCCGACGCCGAGGTGCCGGCATGGTGGAGCGACGCCGGCCAGGGCGGAGGTTGGCTCGGCGCGCACGCGTCGCACGTGATCGACCAGATCCACAGCATGCTCGGAGCGTTCGGGACCGTGAGCGCGAGCCTGCCGAACGTCGGTCACCATCCTTGGAGCGCCGAAGACGCATACCTCGTGCACTTCCGCCTTCGGGAAGGCTGCACCGGACTCCTGCAGAGCGTCGCCTCGGATCGTGGACCGATGCTGTTCGCGACGCGCGTCGTGGGAACCCGGGGAACCGCCTGGGCCGAGGGTGACCGGGTCTTCGTCGCCGACGCCGACGGCACGCGCGAGATCGACCTTCCTCCCGACCTCGCGGTTGGCCCCGCCGATCCGCCCCCGGCCGACCTCATGCTGAGCGCGTACGACCTCCTGCACTCGACCGGACTCGACGTCGGGCCGTACACGCGCCTCTTCGAGCAGTTCCGCGCGCGCATCGAAGGGGCGACGGGATCGCTCGATCCGGCGCCCGCGACCTTCGTCGACGGTGTCGCAACCATGGAAGTCATCGATGCCATCCGGCGTTCGGCGCGCGAAGGGCAGGTCGATAGCGGTACGACGATGACCGGCGTCGTCGTCGTCGGCACCGGTTTCGGCTGCTTCACCCACGTGCGCGCGCTGCAGGCCGCCGGCTTCGACGTTCGCTCGCTGGTCGGCCGTAATGCAGCGAAGACCGCCCGGCGGGCCGCGGCCGTCGGCGTTCCCGACGCTCGTACCTCTCTTCGCGACGCGCTCGAACAGCCGGGTGTCGACGCGGTGACGATCGCGACCCCGCCGCATACCCACGCCCCTTTGGTGGTCGAAGCGATCCGGGCGGGAAAGCACGTCCTGTGCGAGAAGCCCTTCGCACGCGACGCGATCGAGGCCCGCGCATTGCTCGCCGCCGCCGAGGACGCCGGGGTCGTCCACATCCTGGGAACCGAGTTCCGGTTCGACACCGGTCAAGCACTGCTCGCGCGGACGGTCCGCGACGGTGCCGTCGGCGAACCCCGGCTCGCGATATTCGTCCTGCACGTGCCCGTGCTCGCAGATCCCGACGCTGATCTCCCGGACTGGTGGGCCGACGCTTCCCAGGGCGGTGGCTGGCTCGGCGCGCACGGCTCGCAGGTGATCGACCAGATCCGTGTGACCCTCGGCGAGTTCGACGCGGCTGACCGCGTCCCTCGTGAGCATCGCCCGTCCGACGACCGTCGAAGACGGGTTCGTCGTGCACTTCCGCATGAGATCGGGGGCAGTCGGCGTGATGCAGAGCACCGCCGCCGACCGCGGGCCGTTCCTCATAGAAACCCGCGTCATCGGCACCCACGGCACCGCGTGGATCGAGAGTCTCGGTGACGCGGTGTGGGTCGCCGACGAGGCCGGGACCCGCCAACTTGCCGTCCCCGGCGACCTGCGCACCGCGCCGCCGTCAGCGCCTCCGATCGGTCTCCTCACGACCACGTACGAGCGGATGATCGGTCACGGGCTCGACCTCGGCCCGTTCACCCGCCTCGCCGAACACTTCCGCGGCGCGCATCGAGGCACTCGCCCCGCCCCCGGGCCCGCAACCTGCGACCTTCGCCGACGGCGTCGCCGACATGGTCGTGCTCGACGCCGCGCGCCGCTCCGCGGCCGAGGGCCGGATGGTGATGCTGGCCCGCGAGCGGTCCTAGCGGCGTCGAGATTCCGGCGCGCGGGGACCTACGAGGAGGGGATCGGGGTCTGCGCCGGTTTGCTCGGCCAGATCTGGAACGTCCGCCGGTGCCGACCGGTCTCCGCGAGGATCGCATCGATGTACACGAGCTTGCGGATCATGTACGACCGCGACTCCTTCGGATCGAGATACAGGTTGAACAGGCGGCCGTAGCCGTAGTGCTGTACGGACCCCGTAAAACCGCCCGGGTTGAGCACGTCGGTGTCGTTGTCGGTGATCGACGTGAGCATGTACTTGTATTCCCCGACGCGCACCGCCGAATAGTTCGCCGTCAACCAGTAGTGCTGGAACTTGCGGTTCGACACGACCTCGCCTTCATCTGCAGCCGCGAGGAGGAACGACGTCTGATCGATCGTGTCGAGGTAACGATCCGTCGGCAATTTGTCTTGCGCGCCGGCCAGCGTGGCGCAGGTGGCGAAGAGATCGAGCAGGTGCACGATGCCGTCGCTCGCGCGGCCGGGCTCGATCATTCCGGGCCACGAGAAGACCGCCGGAACACGCACGCCTCCCTCCCACGTCGAACCTTTCGCGCACCGGAACGGCGTGTACGCGGAATCGGGCCAGGTCTCCATCTCGGGTCCGTTGTCGGAGGTGATGACGACCATCGTCGAGTCGAGCTGCCCGGTGCGTTCGAGCGCCTCGACCAGGCGCCCGCAAATGTCGTCGAGCTCGACGAGTGAGTCCTTGTACGGGTGCTTCGCCGGAGACCGCCCGAGGAAATCCGGGTGCGGGTAGTTGTCGAAATGGGCGCCTCGAGTGCAGTGATACAAGAACCATGGTCGATCGGAGTCGGCCATACGCTCGATGAACGCCTCCGAGTACCCGCACCACTTGTCGTCGAGGAGCGACAACACCGGGATGGTGACCTCTTCGACGTCGTCGAGCTCGCCGCCCCTTTCCGCGTGGACGAAACACTTGTTGAACGGGATGTTCTTCACCCATTCGGTACGCGCGTCGCTGTAGACCACCTCGGGGAAGAAGTAGGGATCTCTCCATTCCGTGTACATGTCGGAGACGGAAAGAAATCCGTAGAAGTCGTCGAATCCGACGTGTTGCGGTTGGCTCTCCCGATTCTCACCCATGTGCCATTTGCCGACGGCTTGGGTGACGTACCCTGCGTCCGAGAGGATCTGCGGCAGCGTGATCTCTCCTTGCAAACCCCCGGGCATGCCGTACATCGGTGGGATCAACAGACCGTGCCGCATGGGCAGGCGCCCGGTCATGATCGACGCCCGCGTCGGCGTGCAAGACGGCTCGCTGTAGCACGACGTGAGGAGCAGCCCTTCACGAGCGAGACGATCGACATTCGGGGTGGCTGCTCCGACGGCGATACCGCCGCCGTAACAGCCGAAGTCGCCCCAACCGACGTCGTCCATGAGGATGACGAGGACGTTGGGCGCTTGCCGTTCCGCGGCGGCGAACCGCGTCGAGCTTCGCCCGAGCCGACTCCTCGCGTGCCGCGAGCGTGAAACGTGGCTCGCGATGAGGAGCAGGCGCCTCGGCGACGCCCGTGATCGGGTCGATGCTCGGATGCGCTTCCCGGCGCGTGCGTGACGACGTGGCGGTTGTTGCGTCCTTGGTCATTGGTCCCCCGCTCGGGTCGTGTCGAAGGCTTCGGACGGTGGATCGTAGATCGGCCCTTCGGTGCTCACACCGAGATCCGCTCACACCGAGATCCGCTCACACCGAGATCGAGGCCAGGTCCTCGCCGAACACGACCTCTCCACCGAAGTGCTCGCGGCGATCGCGATCCATTCATCGGCCGCGCCCGGCGGGGGCGTGGGGACCTGATGTGTGAGCACGAGGATGCTCACCCCGCACCGGCTGGCGGTCTGCGCCGCCTGCACGACGGTCGAGTGGTAGTCGATCGTCTCCCGGAAGCGTTGCATCGGCACCAGGCTCACGAGGTCGTCGCGCAACACCGTCTGTACGTAGACGTCGGCGCCGAGGCAGAGCTCGTCGAGACCCGCGGACGGGACGGTGTCGCCGGCGAGGACGACCGACTTGCCGCCGGCTTCGAACCGGAAGCCCAGCGTCGGCTCGACGGGCCGGTGATCGGTACGAGCCGCGATCACGCGCACGCCACCCTCGTCCAACACGACACCGGGCTCGAGCTCGACGACCTCCACCTGAGGCCCCCACTCGAGATCGGCGTGATGCGCGATGCGGTACCCGACGTCGGGCGCGAGCATCGCCATCATTCCGTCGAACACGCGTCGGGTCCCGGGGGGACCGAACACCCGCAGCGTCCTCGGGACCGGACTCATCACCCAGTGGGTCGTCACCACGTCGTTCAGGTCGCAGATGTGGTCGCTGTGCAGGTGGGTCAGCAGCACGGCATCGAGCATGACCGGCAGCACACCCGCGCCGGCCAGCCGCATGCACACGGCGCGGCCCGCGTCGACGAGAACCGTCGTCCCGTCGGCGCGCACGAGCGAGGCGGCGCCGGCCCTCGCCGGATCCGGCAAGGGGTTCCCGGTACCGAGGAGCACGACTTCCATTGCCATTCCGCCTCTTTCAGAGCTGGACGTGGTGGCACTGCGATCGGTGCCGACGGATCAGGATGCTGCGAGACGCAGATGATTCCACAAGGAGGGTCCCCTCCCGCCGTGCGACGCCTCGTGCCGGTTACGGCGCGATCGACGTGCACGTGGCGACCGCCTGGAATCCGGGCGCAGTCGCACCTCCGCAGGCCCAGAGCCGGCCGCGATACACCGCGAACGCGGTGCCGTGCCGAGGCACGAGCATCGGGACATCACTCCAGCGCCCGTTCCGCAGCGTTTGCACCTCCGCGACCAGATGCGTCTCCGAAGCCGCTTCGCCACCGGCGACGACCGTGACACCGTCGATCACGGCGGCGGCGGCGCCGGACGTCCCCGTCGGCAACGTCGCGCGCGTGAGCCACGTGGCGCTCCGAGGATCGAAACAGTCGATCGCCGCACTCGTACCCGGTGTACGACCTCCGGCGACACAGACGGTGCCTCCGTCGAGATAACCAGCGACATGGTTCCTCGGCGAGGGCATGGCGACCGCGTCACTCCACGACACGGTTGCGGGGTCGTACACCTCGGAGACATCCACCTGCGTCGAACGATCGCGTCCCCCGATGGCGTAGAGCTTCCCGTCGACAGCGTCGAGGGCCAGCGCGCCCCGTGGTCGACGCATCGGCGCGATCTCGTGCCACGTGTCCGCACCGGCCCGCAGGACGAACGCCCGCGCGGTGGCTCCACCCGGGGTGAAACCTCCCGCGACGTAGACATCGCCCCCGATCGCGGCTGCACCGGGGTGGTTGATCGCGATCGGGAGCGGTGGGCCCGTGCGCCACGTGGTCCCGTCGAACTCGAACACGCGCGCACTGCTGTTGCGTTGGGTGTCGTAACCGCCGACGACGAACAGGCGGCCGCCGGTCGTTGCGGCGGCAGCCTCTTGGATGGCGAACGGTAGCGAGGGTTCGTAGATCTGGGGCGCGAGCGCCGCACGCTCGGGAAGCGTGCCGTTCGGGATCGTGGACGAAGCCCGCGACGCCGGAGCCCCCGAGGACGTCGTGCTCGAGGAGCCACCCGAAGCAGGCGCGGCGCCGGGTGCGATCGACGTCGTCGGCCCGCCGGCAGCGTGACCGCCGCTGCTCCCGCATGCACCGACCACCAGCGCACCCATCACGACGACGGCCGCGGCGAGCGCCGTCGTGTTCTCGGCCTCGACCTCGACACGGCTAGCGGAACACGCCGGTGTGCCCGAGCGAGTACCGGCCCGGTTGAGGGAACACCGAAAGTCCGTGAGGCCCGGAGCCGACCGCGATCTTGTGCAACAGCGCGCCGGTGGTGGTATCGATCGCGTACACGACACCGTTGTAGCGCCCGGAGAGCCACAAGACCTTGCCGTCGGCGGACACTCCCCCCATGTCGGGAGAACCCCCGCCCGGTATCGCCCACGTCTGCGACACCGCGTTCGTTGCGAAGTCGACGAGGGAGATCGATCCCGCGTCTCGGTTCGTCACGTAGAGATACTTCGAGTCGCGACTGACGTACAAGCCGTGCGCGCCGGCGCCCGTCGGGACGAATCCCGTCACCGTGAACGTGTCGCCGGCGACCGTGTACACGCCACCCCGGATCATGTCGGCGACGTAGAAGACGCGACCAGTGGGATCGAGCTTCACGTCTTGCGGTTTCGAATTGCCGCCATTCAGGTCGATCAAGCCGGCAACGGACCGGTCGCGCAGGTCGACCTTGACGAGCTGCCCGGAGAATTCGCAACTCGCGATGAGGTAGCTGCCGTCGGCGGAGAAGTCCATGTGGTCGACGCCGACGCACGGAACGTGCAGTGACTTCACGAGACGGAACGAGTGCGGGTCGCGAAAGTCGAGTCGCGCCAGGCGTTCGGCGACCACGATCGCGTACTTGCCATCGGGCGTGAAGTACATGTTGTAAGGATCCTCGACCGGAATCGTCGGCCCGGGTCTGCCGGTCATCGGATCGATCGGCGTGAGCGTGTTGCTGCGATCGTTGGTGACGTACAAGTGCTTGAGGTCCCACGACGGCACGACGTGCTGCGGCAGGTCCCCGACCGCGAAGTGGTCGACGATCTGCGCAGTCGAGGGATCGATGACGTCGACGGTGTCGCTGAGTGAGTTCGGCACGTAGATCCGCGGCGGGTCGTTCTTCACGACATCCGACAGCGCGTTCGGCCTGTCGGCCGCGTAGATGTCACGCGTGCTCGCAGGGAGTGGACGCGTCGTGACAGTTGGTCGGGACGATCCCGTCGCCACGCTCCCGGTGACCGTCGACACCGGCGTCGAGGAGTTCGACTGCTTCGCGGAACCGCCGCACGCGGCCAACGCCAGAACTGCGGCACAACCCGTGCTGATCAACACGACACGTCGGTTCACCGACCAATCGTACGAATCGCCAGGTCAACAGGTGGTTATGTCGAGCCGCCAACCGGCTGTGACGTCCCGGACAGCCAGGCCGCCCAACCGATCGCTCAGCGCGAGCTCGGGCCGCCGAAGCGATTGAGCGAGCGGCCGACGACGATCGCGGCGATCGCGTCGGCAGAGGTGACACCGAAGCTCCGCGGAGCTCGGCGATGACGCTCTCCATCGGTCGGCGGGCGAGAAGAAGCTCTTGTGCTCGGTGGACCGAGGCCAGTTGACGTCCCATGGCGACTCATCGACCGCTCTGCCCGGCTCGCCAGGGATTCGCACGAATTCGCCCTGCGGCGCAGGGGCTTGACGTGAGTATCTCGACCGGTTACGATATATCGCGACACCTCGAGACACGTCGCCCAGGGCTCCGCATTTCGAGCTCCCCACGCGGGGGGTCAGACGTCGGGCGTCAGACGCAGCAACCGAGAGCACCACCAAGGAGCAAGGAGCACGCCATGAGAGATTTTCGTGAACAGAACCGGGGCCATCGGGGCCACCATCACGACCCCGAGGGCTGGGAAGGCCGCCGCCGCGGCGGTCGGATGCGGCGAGGCGACATTCGCACCGCTGTCCTCGCCATCCTCGTCGAGGAGCCGGGCCACGGCTACGACGTGATCCAGCGCCTCGAGGAGAAGACGTCGGGCGCGTGGCGACCGAGCCCGGGGTCGGTCTACCCCACCTTGCAACTCCTGGAGGACGAAGGCCTGACCCGTTCCGTCGAACGCGACGGCAAGCGCGTCTACGAGATCACCGACACGGGCCGCGAGGAGGCCACCCGGCGCATCGACGAGGCGGGAGGTACTCCGTGGGAGATCGCCGGCCGTAACGACACGGGCGCCGGCGATTTCCGCAACACCTTGCGCCAACTCCTGGTCGCGGCGAAGCAGGTCAGTTCGTCGGGCAACCAGCACCAGGTCGAACGCATGCTCGAGATCCTGAACCGGGCTCGCAAGGAGATCTACACGATGCTCGCAGAGGACTGACCGGGCCCGCAGAGGACTGACCGGGCCCGCAGAGGACTGACCGGGCCCGGCCCTAGATTGCGCGCGGCATGGAACGCGAGCTGGTGGGCAGCGACGACGAGCGCAGCTGGATGGAGCAAGCGCTCCGTGAGGCCGTGCTCGCGCTCGATCACGACGACGTGCCGGTCGGCGCGATCGTCGTGCATCTCCCGACCGGCGAGGTCGTGGCCCGAGCACACAACACCCGTGAACGCGACCGCGACCCCACCGCGCACGCCGAGATCCTTGCGCTCCGGGCCGCGGCGCAGCGCGCGGGAACCTGGCGGCTCACGGATCACGCGCTGGTCGTCACCCTCGAACCATGCCCCATGTGCGCGGGCGCGGCGTGGGCAGCACGCCTCACCCGCGTGATCTTCGGCGCCGCGGATCCGAAAGCCGGATCGACCGGCAGCCTCTACAACTTCGCCACCGACCCCCGCCTCAACCACGACGTGGACGTCGTTGCCGGCGTGCGCTCGCAGGAGTGTGGCGACCTGCTCCGAGCGTTCTTCCGATCGAGACGGGGTTCCTGATCCCGTACTATCTCGCCCGGAGGGATGCGAGAGCGGCCGAATCGGATGGTCTCGAAAACCATTGTGGCGCAAGTCACCGTGGGTTCAAATCCCACTCCCTCCGCCATGTGATGTCGCGAGACATCCCGGACGGTCCGAACCCTCATTGGGGTTCGGACCGTTTGTTTTGTGGGCGGATGGGGCGTTTGGGCGCGAAGCCCGCTCCTGTTCGTACGCGGTGACGACGTCGACGCCCGATGGGAGACAAGCGGCATCGTCGGCTGACGCGATGACCGAGCGGTGCCGTGCGAGAGGTTCGTCAATGTCGCCGACGAGTCGCAACTCTCCACCGGCGTTCGCGGCGAACGATCATTATCGCCAAGGGGCCTAGAACGTGCGTCCAAGACTGACGCGCGCGCAGGGTGTCACTGGAGTTGACCCGCAGGCAGCCGGGCATTCTCGAGACCCATCCGCCGGCACGCTCGACGCTACGAAACCAACGCAGCGTGTGACACGAACTCAACCATCAGGGCAGTCTGTGCGTGCGTGCAACCCGGTACTACGGACGATCGTCTAGGGGGGGTGTGGGTTCCTTTGCGCCTCGGGTTGAGTTGGGCTGTCCTCGTCATAGCGCTGGCGAGCTGTTCTGGATCGACGCAGGCTTCGGTGCCGCCGACTGTCCCGTCCACGGCCCCGGTACCCACGACTACGACTTGGGTGGCGCTACGCCCAGCGCGCACCTATCAGGTCAAGCAGACGGAGGTCCGGCTACCCGTCGGCGGATCGGGCGAAGACGCTCTCGATGTCTTCGTCGTAGTACCGATCGGCGGCGGTCCGTTCCCCGCAGTTGTCTTCATCCACGGCTACGGGAGCAACGCCCAGGCATATTCCTCTGTCCTCGACGATTTCGCGAGGCATGGCTTCGTCGTCGCCGGACCGAACTTCACGAGCAACGACGTAGCGCAAGATACACGCGCAATGCGGCGAACGGTCGATTGGCTCACTATGTCGCCCAATGAACTCGCACCGGCACGCGTCAACGGTCACAGCATTGGGGTCATGGGCCATTCGCTCGGAGGGTTGACCGCGCTGGCAGTCGCGTACAACTCGTGCTGTCGTGACCCGCGCATCGCGGCGACCGTCACCATCGAAGGCCCAGTCGGGGACCTCCCGAACGGAACCTACGAATGGTCGACGCCGCCGCTGCTGATCGTCCTCGGGGACAACGACCCCTTGATCCCCGCGACGACCGGACCGCAACTGCTCTCGAAGTTCGCGGGCAAGGCGTACCTCCTCACGATCCGCGGAGGCGGGCACGGCGGTGGCATGGACGCGACCGACCCCGCCCACACTGCAGTGCTCCGGACGGAACTCGACTTCCTCAACGCATATCTCTCCCACGACCCGCAATCGCTACACGCGAATAACTCACGACGCGAACGGACCACGCACGGTGCTGCACGCTCACGAGCCTTGACGCGACCCGCGGATCAGCAGCGTTCCCCGGTGGTCACGCGTACAGACCTGCGGTTCCGCGGCCTTCTCGCTCGGCGTGTCATCCTCGAATGGCACTCGCGGGGTTAACGGGGTGGGATGGAGATCCGTCGCGATCCGAGCTTCGATGCCGAGTTCGACGAGCTGTTCGCAGTCGGCGGAGCGCGTGGCCCGGCGAGTTCGCGGGCGAGTCGGCAGCGGAGGACGTAGCGGCCGAGGTGATGGGTCGGACCTACGGCTGGTCGCGGGTGCGGGCGTTGCCGTACCGAAGGGCGTGGGTCACGCGAGTGGCCTTTCACGAAGCTCTGGATGTGTCCCGCCGCGAACGGCGCCGGACCACGAAGTCGTCGGGGTCCGGTGACCGTGACCTGGTCGATGATCTGGTCAGCCGACTCGCGCTGAACGACTCGCTGGCGAGTCTGCCCAAGCGTCAACGAGAAGTCGTCGCGTTGCGGTACCTGGCCGATCTCAGCGAAGCCGACACTGCGCATCAGCTCGGGATCACGGTCGGGTCGGTGAAACAGCACGGTCGCCGTGCGCTGCAGACGCTGCGGGCGCGATTCGATGTTGACATCCTTTCCGAAGGAGAGGTTTGACGATGGATGATGATCGGCGCGCTGAGCTGCTCGACAGGGCGTATCGACGAGGTTCCGAACTGCGGGTGCGGCGCCGTCGCTGGTTGGCGACGTCAGCCTGCCTCGCTGTGATCGTTGTCGGCGGGGTTGTCGCGGTCGGGATGTCTCACACCGACGGTCCGAAGGTTTCGGTCAACAGTGCGGTCCCGCCGTCCACTCCGGGCCCGCCGACCGAAATCGTGGTACTCCAGGCGTACGGCTCACGCATCTCAGTCATCTCTGCCGCAAACGGGAACGTGATCCGGGTTCTCGCCGCCTCACGAGGTCTCACGCGCTGACAACCCGACGCTCGCAGTCACACCCGACGGCAAGAAGGTGTACTTCACGACCAGCCGCCAACCGACCCCGGGGGAGTGCGTCGGGTTGGTCGACGAGGTCGGCCGGGTTCCGGTTCGCGGTGGACCGGTCGCGGTCGTCGGACCTGGTGTGTTTCCTGCCGTCAGTCCGGACGGCAAGTTCCTTGCCTACGTCCGCAACGCGAGCAATCCGTGCGACAGCGATCACGACCAGCTCGTCGTGCTCGACCTTGAATCTGGCGCCCGACGCTCGTACGTCTCGTCATGCCGCGTGGATCTCGAGTTCCTCGCCTGGGCAACCGACTCGGTTCACCTCGCTTACAACGACGACGCGGAGCCGCCCTACACCTCGCCGATGCTGATCAACACCGCGACGGCCGGCACCCTCGATGACGCCACCCCGATTCCTCACGCGACCAACGCCGACTGGGCGGGGTTTCTGGGTGACGGCGGAGCTCTCGGCGTCACCCCGCACAACGGCAGTCACGCGAACCCGGCCACCGTCGTCGATCTCGAACCGGCGACCGGCGTGGCCACCCGGACGTTGTTCACGATTCCCGGCGGACTCGCGGTCGCCAATGTCTTCGACGGTCCCGAGGACACGCTGCACGCGGACCGTTCCGGCAAGAACGTGTTGGCGATCGGCTTGCTTCCGGCCGACGCGCAGATCCGTCACGGCGCTCTGTATCGCTGGCACGAGGGAGACCGGAAGGCGACTCTCGTCGCTGATCAGATCCGGGCGGCCGAGTGGATCGAACCGGCGAACGTTCCGAGTGCCACGTCGCCATAGATGCCGACGTGCGCGCCAGATCTGCCGCTATGCGTTGGCTGCTGGGGTGGGTCGAGGCAAGCTGGGGCCGATGGAAGTGACGATCGTGTCGAGCGGGCAGCGGCCGGATGAAGTTGAGCACTCCTGCGGGATCTGCCCGAGTGGTTCGGGATCGAGCAGTCGATCCTGAGTTACGTCGACGCCGCGTGAACGCCTCCCGAGCACCTTCGCACTTCGAGATGATGAAGTCGTCGGTGTGTGCGTTGTGCGGCATCACACCGCTGTCGCTGCCGAGATCGAGGTGCTCGCGGTGGCGCGGACGTTGCATCGTCGAGGAGTCGGCCGGCGCTTGGTCCAGGCGGTCGAGTCCGGGCTGCGCGAGAACGGCGTGGCGTTGCTTCAGGTGAAGACCCTCGGCCCGTCCGGTGTGTCGGAGCAGTACGAACGCACTCGGGCGTTCTACGAGTCGATTGGCTTCCTTCCGCTCGAAGAACGCACCGATAGCTGGGGTGCCGAGAACCCCTGTCTCATCTCCGTCAAGCCACTTACATGAGATAGCGCCGGAACGCCGGAACTGAGGCGCCTCTTGGTGTCAAGCGGCGATGTTGGACGCGACGGGTGATGTGCCGCAGAGTACGGCGAAGCTGGCTTCGGTGTTGAGTCTTTCGGGATTACCTCCCGCCGCGCAGAGCAGCACGCCGACCGTTTCGTAGCCGAGACCGTTCCTGCGGGTGTCCCGGTGATCGACCGTCTCGCGCATCGAAGAAGCTGAGGTCGATCCGACGACCACGATGCTGCGCCGCCTCCTTGCGGCGGCCGGGCGGACCCTCGAATTCGCGGCCGGGATCGTCGACGTCGAACGCCCGGCGCACGTCGACCTACGCCGCGAAGCCCAGGTTCGAGTAGATCTCGCGCGTCGCCGACGAGCGGTTCAGTGTGTAGAAGTGGAATGAATCCACGCCGCCGGCCATGAGATCGCGGCAGAGCTGGGTCGTCGCCTCGATGCCGACCGCTCGCATCGCCTCCTCGTCGTCCTCCACCGCTCGCAGGCGTTGCTCCAGCCACGCCGGGAAGTCGGCGCCCGACATCTCGGCCATGCGCTTCACCGACTTCACGTTGAGCACCGGCATGATGCCGGGAATCACGCGGGTCGTGACGCCCAGCTCTCGCAGGTCGTCGAGAAAGGCGAACCACACGTCAGCCTCGAAGAAGAACTGGGAGATGCCGAAGTCGGCACGCGCCAGCTTTTCGGCTTGGCGCCGGCGATCAGTAGCCCGGTCGGTCGACGCGGGATGCCCTTCGGGATGCACCGCGACTCCCACCGAGAAGTCGCCGACTCCACGCACGAGGTCGATGAGATCGGTCGCGTGCGCAAGATCACCGGGCGGGAGGTTCAGATCCTTCGGCGGATCACCGCCCAACGCGAGGATGTTGCTGATACCGGCGTCGCGGTATCGGTTGACGATGTCGTTCAGCTCACCGCGGGTGTGCGCGGCGCACGTGAGGTGGGCCATCGCGGTCAGCGACGTCTCGCGGTTGATCTTGGTGACAATGTCGTGAGTCATCTCACGCGTCGAGCCACCCGCGCCGTAGGTCACCGACACAAAGGTCGGGTGTAACGGTTCGAGCTCGCGGATGGTCTCCTCGAGCTGCAACTCCGCAGCCGCGGTCTTGGGCGGGAAGAACTCGAACGAGTGGCTCGGGCCGGCCGCGAGGATGTCGACGATCTTGCTCATGACCCCTCAAGGTTACCGAGCTGGGCGTGTGCCGATTTCGTGGGTTTCCTCATAGCGCGCCCGGCACCCATCGGAGCAGAACCACACGTCGGTTCCGTCGTGGACCAGGTGGGCGGGGGCGTTCGCCTTCTCGACCTGCATGCCACACGTCGGGTCGGTGGCGTACCGACCCGACGCGGCCTCGGAACGGCGCTGGCGCGCCAACCAAAAGAGCATCGCGAGCACGAGAAGAAATGCGATGTTCAAGAAGGTCGTGTAGTTCCACGCGAAATGTTCGGGCACGACCGCCTCGGGCCGGTTGGTCGGAATCACGCCGAACAGCTGGAACAGTCCCTCGACCGCGAGCCCGGCGATCGACATCAGCATCCAGAACGTGGCGAACAGCCGCAAGGTGAGCGCGGTGCCGTAGTACTTCCGGTAGATGAGCAACAACGGGATCGTGATGAGGTCGGCGAAGATGAAGCTCACAACTCCACCGAAGCCGATACCACCGTGCCACAGCGCGGCAGCCATGGGAACGTTGCCGATCGAGCACACGAAGCTGATGACGGCGATGAAGGGACCGAGCACGACGTTCTCGAGCGTCGTCCAGATCCCGTGCCCGTGCAGAAAGAGATCGTTCCACCACTCGACGGGGACGAGCACGGTAAGGAACCCGGCGATGAGGTAACCGAGCACGAGCTCGCGTCGGAGCATGCGGATGTCGGACATGGTGAATGCCGCCGCGTCGCCCCAACCCTCCTTGCTCGTGACGGACGCGTGATCGTCGACAGCATCGTCACCCGGGGCGTGTCCGTGATCATGGGTGACCTCGCTCGAGTCGTGGTCGCCGGCGTCGAGGCGGGACCGCGCCGCGCGCACGAGACGCGGCGAGAATACGAAGCCACCGACCAACGCGAGACCGATGATCATGATCGGTCCGCCGATGAACTCGGCGAGCGCGAACTGCCAGCCCATCAACACGAGCAGGATCACACCCAGCTCTACGACGAGGTTCGTCGACGCGAACATGAAGATCATCGCGGTGGTGAAATCGGCGCCCTTTTGGAACAGCGATTTGCCCATCGCAGTCGCCGCGTACGAGCAACTCGACGAGACCATCCCGAAACCCGACGCGCGCCGCGACTGCCGGCGCCGAGTGATCGCCCATGACGCGCTGCATCTGTCGCTTCGACACGAACGCCTGCACCGCTCCCGACAGCGAGAACCCGAGCACCAGTGCCCACAACGTCCCCCAGAACATGAAGAACGCCTCGCGAAACGCTGTCGACGACGTCTCCCGCCGACACGAACGCGATCAGGCGGACGCTCATGAGCGCACGAGCCGCGCGATCGCCGCGGACGCCTCGGCGATCTTCTCCTCGGCCGCCGTGCCCCCCTCGCCGATGGCGTCGGCGACGCAATGGGCCAGGTGCTGATCGAGCAACTCGAGCGCCACCGCCTGGAGCGCCTTCGTCGCCGCCGAGATCTGGGTCAGGACGTCGACGCAGTAGGCGTCGTCGTCAACCATTCGCTGCACGCCGCGGACCTGTCCTTCGACGCGACGAAGCCGCTGCTGCACCGCCGCCTTCTTGTCGGTGTACCCAGCCACCTCCTAACTGTACCCCGGTAGGGTATGAAGTGCCAAGGACCCCGGCCGTGACTACCCTCCGCGGCATGGTGAATACACGGAAGTTCGCTCCAGTCGCGCTCGCCGGCCTGATGGCGGCTCTGGCGCTCGTGCCGGCCGCGGGCACGGCCCACGCCACGACGCTCACGACCTTCACCGCTCGGGGCAGCGTCAACCAGGTCGACGTCACCCATGCACCTCCGGGTGATGCACTCGTCCTGGAGAACGCAGCGCACGTGTCGGTCGCGACCGGTACGGTCGACGACCTCGGGAGCTTCCTGTTCCGCAACGTGACCGCCGGCGACGGGTACACCGTCGTCGACGGCAACCAGGTGTCGACGCCCCTACACGTCGCGACCACGAGCGAGATTCCCCCGCAATCGCTCTACACGTCGCAGCATCTGGTCAGTGGATTCCAGTACATCACGACCCGCGACGGCACCCGGCTCAGCGCGGAAGTGACCTTGCCCGGTCCGGCCAACGCGGGTCCGTACCCGACGGTGATCGAGTACTCCGGTTACGACCCGTCGCATCCGGGCGCGCCGCAACCGAGCACCCAGATCGCCCAGCTCCTCGGCTACGCGACCGTGGGCGTGAACATCCGCGGCACCGGTTGTTCGGGCGGCGCCTTCGACTTCTTCGAACCACTGCAAACACTCGACGGCTACGACGTGGTCGAGACCGTCGCCGCGGAGCCCTGGGTGCTGGACGGCAAGCCCGGTATGGTCGGCATCTCCTACCCGGGGATCGCGCAGACGTTCGTCGCGCCCACCCGCCCGCCGCATCTCGCCGCGATCGCGGCGCTGTCGGTCGTGGCCGACACGTACCGCAGCCTGGCCGACCCGGGAGGCATCCCGAACGTCGGCTTCCCCCGCGACTGGGCCCAGGAACGAGACAACGCCGCCCGGCCCTACGGACAGGGCTGGGAGCAGAGTGTCGTGAACGCGGGCGGTCCGAACGGCGCGCAGTGCGCCGAGAACCAGCTCCTCCGCCACGAGAACATGAGTCTCGTCGGCGAGTTCGACTCCCACATGTATCGCGAGCCCGTCGACCAGGCGAACGCGATCACCCCGGCGCTGCTCGCGCCGAAGATCGACGTACCGGTATTCATGGGCGGTGCGTGGCAAGACGAGCAGACCGGCGGACAGGAGTCGCTGATCTGGCCGAACCTCACCGGCGTGCCGAAGGGCGACCTCAAGCTGTTCGGCACCAACGGGACGCACGTCGACAGCCTCGTGGCCGAGTTCGACCGTTGGTACGAATTCCTCGAGTTCTACGTCGCGCACCGGGTCCCGCACCTGACGGCCCTCGAGCGCGGCTCGCGCCGCGGTGTTCCAGGCCGCGACCGGAATCCCCGGCATCCAACTGCCGCCGGACCGCTTCGACAACACCCAGAGCTACGCGTCGCAACTCGCCAAGTATCAGGCCGAACTCCCGGTGCGAATCCTGTTCGAGAACGGCGTCGGCGACCCGAACAACCTCGGCGCGCCGCTCGGCGACTACTCGATCAGCTTCCCGTCGTGGCCGCCGCCCGACGCCAAGCCGACCGCCTGGTACTTCGGGCCCGACCAGAAGCTCGCCTCGAGGCGGCCCCTGATACCCGACTTTGCGGGAAACGCGTACACGTCGTACGTGTACGACCCGACGGCGAAGCCGGCGACCGACTACAGCGGCAGTACCTCTGACATCTGGGCGGCGCACCCGAACTTCGACTGGCGCGTCCTTCCACTCGGCAAGGCTCTGGCGTTCGACAGCGCTCCGTTGTCGAGCACGACCGTCATGGCAGGTCCCGGCAGCGTGAACCTGTACTTGCGTTCGACCGCGGCCGATACCGACGTGGAAGTGACGCTGACCGAACTCCGGCCGGACGGCCAGGAGGTGTACGTGCAAAACGGGTGGCTGCGCGCTTCGCACCGTGCGCTGGACCCGTCGTCGACCGCGCTCCAACCCGTGCATCCCGACACCTCGGCCAGCGTGCAGCCGTTGCCGAAGGAACAATTTGTCTCGGCACGCGTCGCGCTCTTCCCGTTCGCGCACATCTTCCGAGCCGGATCGCGGATCCGCATCACGGTGGAGGCGCCCGGGGGCAACCGGCCGTTCTGGGCTTTCGCGGATCTCCCCGCGAACGGCACGGTGGTCAACGATGTGGCGCACTCTTTCGGCCGAGCGTCGAACGTCGTGCTCCCGGTCATCCCAGACCCGCCCGCGGGAATCCCGGCTGCACTCCCGCCATGCGGATCACTGCGCGGCGAACCGATGCCGTCCGATCGCCTCCGACGGGGCGCCGACGAACGTGCACGCCACCGGAAGGCAGGACACTGCGACCGTGTCGTGGACGGCCGCGGTCGCGGCGCCGGCGACTCGGTCGCGGCATACCGTGTGACCGAAGAGCCGGGCGGCGAGACGCTCACGGTTCCGGCCACGGCACATCAGGCGACCTTCAAGAAGCTGCGCGTCGGATTCCACCACTTCGAGGTGTCGGCAGAATACGCGCAATCGAACGCGACCGTTGCCGCAACGGGTTCGAACGACATCCTCGTGTTCCCGCCCTTCTTCTGGCGTTGGTTCCGATAGGCGTTCCGATAGGCGTTCCGGCAGGGACTCCGGTAGGGGTTCCGGCGGCGGCCGCGCTCGGAGTCGTCGTCGGAACCCTCCTCTAGACTCCGCGCGATGGTCGAGACCGAACCCCGCGCCGAGAAGAAGGAACGCTGGACCTTCTCCTGGAAGCACCTCTACTCCGAGGTGGTCACGTCGGGATTGTGCACGGGGTGCGCGGGCTGCGTGATCGTGTGCCCGCACGACGTGTTGTCCTACGACGACACGAACGGCATCTACAAGCCGATCCAGATCGAGGAATTCGGAGGGCCCGGCGACTGCAGCCACGGTGACAAGGCGTGTACCTCGTGCACGCGGGCTTGTCCCCGCTTTCGTGCATGGGAGCCGGAGATCGACACGTTCATGTTCGGCCGCGCACGCGAGCCGGAGGAGATGAGCGGCGTCTTCAAGGACATCTGCCTGGCGCGCGCCAGTGACCCACAGCTGCACGAAGTTGGTCAAGACGGCGGCCTCGTGTCCGCCATGCTCGTCTACGCGCTCGAACACGACATCATCGACGCGGCGCTGGTCTCGTACCTCGAAGGTGACGGCTCGACCTGGAAGGCGATCCCCGGCGTCGCGCGCACACGCGACGACATCGTCGCCTCGGCCGGCAGCCGTTACACGTACTCGGCGAACACGCTCGCGTACATGGACCTCGAAAAGGAAGACGAACGGATCGCACTCGTCGGCATGTCGTGCCAGTCGTCGATCCCGCCCGTGATGAAGCAGCGCAAGGCCGGCAAGGTCGCGCGCAAGCTGGCGCTCAGCATCGGCCTGTTGTGCTCGAAGACCTTCGACGACGCCATCTTCGAAGAGCTGTTCGAGGCGAAGTACGGCCTGCAGAAGGCCGACATCAAGAAGATGAACATCAAGGGCGTGTTCCAGATCTGGATGCACAACGGCGACTACCACGAGGTTCCGTTGAAGGAATGCCACCAGTGGACGCGCGAGGGCTGCAAGATGTGTCCCGACTTCGCCGCAGAACACGCCGACATCTCGACGGGCGGCATCGGCAAGTACAACGACTGGACGCTCACGATCGTCCGCACCGATGCCGGACGCGACCTGATGCAACGCATGCTCGCCGACGGGGTCATCCAGACCCGGCCCGGCGACGACGACCCCGACGCGATCGCGCTCATGCACAAGCTTTCGCGGCGGTCACGAAAGCGCTGGCCGGAGTTCGCCGTGCCCGAGCCCGGTCTCGTGCCTCCGCTCCCACCGAAGACCGCGTAGGTGATGCGCGTCTGCGCGCTGGTCTCCGACCTGATGGATCGTTCGAAGATCACCTCGTCGATCCCCGATGTCGTGTTCACGCTCGACGGGACCGCCGACGTGGTGATCGTCGACCTTGCCCGGAACGCGCAACTGGTACCGGAGATCCGAGCGGAGATGCCCGGCACGCGCATCGTGTGCTTCGGCCCGCACGTTGACGACGCCGCGGCCGACGCCGCCCGCGCCGCGGGCGCCGACGTCGTGTTGCCGCGCAGCCGCTTCTTTCGCGATCCCGCCGCCGCCGTCGCAACCGGTTGACCTCCGCGATCACCGAGGCCGACGCAGGCCGGAGTCGACCGTCGACGAGGACCGCGCTGGCAATGGCTCAGATCATGGGCCACGGATAGCAGTGATAGTCGTTGTCGGCGCGGGGAAGGCGGCCGTCGACAGGATGTGCTCGATGCGAGCCCGCAGCGCGTCGAGCTCGAAGCGGTCGAGCGCATCGACGAGGTGCTCGCTCACATCGCCGCGGTGCAGCTTGTCGGCGAAGCTCTGCAGATCGGCGCGCACGTCGGGAGGGATCGCCTCGCCACCGAAATCCCAGATGACCGTCCGCAGCTTCCACTGCGCGTGGAACGACACTCCGTGATCGATCCCGAAGATGCGTCCGTTCGCGAGCGCGCGCAGGCAGTGCCCGCCCTTCCGATCGGTGTTGTTGATCACGACGTCGAACGCGGCCATGCGCCGGAACGCGTCGGCGTGCTCGTCGAGCAGGGTGAAATAGTGCTCCTCGGGATCGTGGTCGACGAAACGTTGCATCATGCCGATGCCGGCCGGGCCGTCGCGCAGCACCGTGTCCGGCACGATGTCCCACCCGAGGGCATCCGAGACCTCGAACGCGGCGACCTCGCGGTGACACAGCGTGCCCCGGGGGAAGTCCCAGAGCGGCCGTTCACCCCGCTGGGGCTTGTAGATCGCGCGGATCTCGTCGTCGCCGTCGGAGAGGTTCACCAAGAAGGTCGCATTGGACGACCACGGCATGCGGCCGAGGACGTCGATGTCGCCGTCTCGCAGGAGCCGGCGGGCCCGGAGCTCGGAGACCGCCATCAACCGGCTCAGTTCCAGCGCGGGCAGATATGCCCGTCGGGATTCATCGGGAAGTCGCACAGGGGGCACTTCGGCCGCCCACCCTCGACCGCGATGACCCCGTTGCGCATCATCACCCGGATCTGCGCACGCGTTGCGTAGAGGCGGGCGATGCGACCTTCGGCCTCGTCGGGAGGCGGGGGCTGATCCTCGTCGTCCTCGTCGGCGCCGTCCTCGCGCAACTCGATCAGCACGAGCCCGCGTTCGGCGTCGTAGCCGATCCCGATGAGGCGAGCGCGGAAGAGCGGCTCGATCTCACTCACGCCACCCCCGCCCAGCTCGAGCGCGCTCGGCAGATCCTCGGGCTCCTCCGCCGCGATCCGGTCGAGGAACTGAGCCGCCTCGAGCGCGAGCAGCCGGACCTGTTCCTTCTCCACGAGCACCGACAGCACCGCCGAGCCCTTGCGGGCCTGGATCACGAAGGTGCGTTCACCCGGACGACCGAACGCACCCGCGGCGATGTCGTCGACTGGATCGAACTCGATGACGTCGGTCATCGGGCCGGCGCGTCGGACGGAGCCGGTTCCGGTGCCGCCGGCTCGGGCTCGGGCAGGAGGTCGTCGAGTCCTCCCGTGTCGTTGCACTTCACCATCATCACGCCGTACGAGTGGAACTCGAAGATCGTGACCGAAGCCGGCGACACGTGGACCCGTTGGAACAGGTCGAGATGCATACCGCTGTAGTGCGCGATGGCCGACTTGATCGGGTCGGCGTGGCTCACCACCACGATCGTCTCGTTCGGGTGACGCGAAACGAGGTCGTCGAGCGCGGCGACGGTGCGCGCCTGCATTTCGGTGATCGACTCACCGTTGGGGAACCGGGCGCGGCGACGGAGCGACCTGCACGACCTTCCACTCGTCGGTCTTGGCCAGGTCGGCGATCTTTCCGCCTGTCCAGTCGCCGTAGTCGGCTTCGATGACACCCGGAAGCGCGCGGACGTCGAGCGAGTGACGCTCCGCGATCTGTTGCGCGGTCTCCGTCGTACGCTCGATCGGGCTCGCGTACACCGCGGTCACCGTCAGCTTGGCCAGCCGCTGTGCGGTCGCGTCGGCCTGACCGACGCCCTTCTCGGAAAGAGAGATGCCGGGCATCCGGCCCGATAGCCACGGGCCCGTCTGCGCGGTGACTGCATGGCGGACGAGCACCAGCCGGGTCGGCGGCTTCGGCTTCGCCGTCGGCGCCGCGTCGTCGGCAGTGGCGGTCTCCGGTGTGTGCGTCTCCGCTGTGTGCGCCTCCGTCTCGGGCATGCCGCCAAGATACCGGCCGTCGATCCCGTACGATCCCTCGCGATGACCGACATTCACCTCTCGTCGACCGGGCCGCCCGAGACCGTTCTGGATCCCGAGCCCGATCACGCGCTGGAAGCCCTCCGGGCCGCGTTGGCACAGGTCGACGGACGGCGGGACGCCGTCGCCGATGTCTGCGCGCGGTGGCCCCGTTTCCTCGACGCGTGGGCGCAACTGGGACGACTCGGCCGCGACGACATCGAGTCGTATGCGTACTTTCGCGTCGGCTACCACCGCGGCCTCGACCGGCTCCGTCAGTCGGGGTGGCGGGGATCGGGCTACGTACGGTGGCGTCACGAGACGAACCGCGGCTTCCTCCGGGCGCTCGACGGCCTGCGCGCCGCGGCCGAAGCGATCGGCGAGCGCGACGAGGCCCAGCGCTGCGCCGAATTCTGCCGCCAGCTGGACCCCGATTACGCCGCGGGTCGCGAGTAGCGTCATCGCCGTGAAAACCGAACCGGAGTCGTATTCGTGAAGCGCGCGCTCATCACCGGGATCACCGGTCAAGACGGTCGCCATCTGTCGCAGTTCCTGCAGACAAAGGGCTACCAGGTATTCGGACTGGTCCACGGTCAGGCGAATCCGAAGATCGACATGGTGCAGAGCGAGAACCCGGCGCTCGAGCTCATCGAAGGCGACCTCCGCGACCTCTCCTCGCTGATCGGGGTGATGGAACAGGTCCAGCCCGACGAGGTCTACAACCTGGGCGCGATCAGCTTCGTCCAGCTCTCGTTCAAGCAGGCCGAGCTGACCGCGGAGATCACCGGCATCGGCGTGCTCCGCATGCTCGAAGCAGTCAGGATCGTCGGGGGCACCGAGAACAATCCGATCCGCTTCTACCAGGCGTCGTCGTCGGAGATGTTCGGCAAGGTTCAGCAGACGCCACAAACCGAGGTGACGCCGTTCCACCCTCGCTCGCCCTACGGCGTGGCCAAGGTGTTCGGTCACTACACGACACTCAACTACCGCGAGGCGTACGGAATCCACGCCAGCAGCGGCATACTTTTCAACCACGAGGGTCCCAAACGCGGGCTCGAGTTCGTGACCCGCAAGGTGACGAGCTCGGTAGCTCGCATCAAGCTCGGCCTGCAGGAAGTCATCACGATGGGCAACATCGACTCCTCGCGCGACTGGGGCTATGCCGGCGACTACGTCGAAGCCATGTGGATGATGTTGCAGCAGGACGAGCCCGACGACTACGTGATCGCGACCGGGGAGACCCACACGATTCGCGAGCTCCTCGACGTCGCGTTCAAGCATGCCGGCATCGACGACTGGTCGTCATACGTGAAGCAGGACCAGCGCTTCTACCGCCCCGCCGAGGTCGACCTCCTCATCGGCGATGCGTCGAAAGCGCGCAAGAAGCTCGGTTGGAAGCCGCGTGTGAGCTTCACCGAGCTCGTGAAGATGATGTACGACCACGACCTCGCCGAAGAGAGCGCCAAGGCCGGTCTCTAGGCACGGCCGGCGACCGCCGGCTACCTCACGACGGTGCGCGCGGCCCGTGCGAGCGCGTGCTCGGCCTGGTCGACGATCATGCGCACGACATCTCCCGCCGGCACGAGCTCGTGGATCGCGCCGACGCCCTGGCCGGACGGGTAACACTCCTTCGTCGGGTCGACGGGGGTGTTCTCGTCACCGCCGAGGTGCAAGGCGTTGGCGGCGACCGCGTTGCTCATCTGCTCGGGAAACTTGCTGAGCTCCTCGGGATGTTCCTCGATGTGCCGCGTCCACTCGTTCCGCAACGCGCGCAACGTCTTCCCCGTGAAGCCGCGACTGATGACCGTGTCATCCTCGTGAGAGCGCAACAACGCGTCCTTGTAGCCGGTGACCGTTCGCGCCTCCGGCGTGGCAATGAAGCGTGTGCCGAGCCACACCCCGTCGGCACCCAGCGTGATCGCGGCCGCGAGCCCGCGTCCGTCGAAGATCCCCCCGGCGGCGACGACCGGCACGCGCTCACCGACGGCGTCGACGATCTGGGGAACGAGCGGCATCGTGGCGACGGTTCCGGTGTGGCCGCCTGCTTCGGTACCTTGCGCGATCACGAAATCACACCCGGCTTCGACGGCCGCGATCGCGTGCCGCACCTTTCCGCACATGCTCGCGACGAGGACGTTGCCGTCGTGCAGCACCTTGATGACGTCGCGCGGGACGCCGAGCCCGGCGACGAACAGCGACGCCCCGCCCTCGACCACCTTGTGGGCGTCGTCGACCATACGTTCCGGCAACGCGGCGAGAAGGTCGACGCCGAACGGCTTCGCCGTGAGCTTCCGCACGCCGCTCATCTCGTCGTCGAGCTGTTCCGACGACATCGTGGCCGCGCCGAGGGTTCCGAACCCCCCGGCTTCGGAGACCGCGGCGACGACTCGCTGGTAGGAGACTCCACCCATCCCCGCGAGCATCACCGGGTGCTCGATACCCAGCATCTCGGTCAGTCGTGTACGCATGCCGCAAGTGTCCATTAGGGTCGCCCACGTGGGCAACCCGCGCGTTGGGGTGATCATGGGCAGCGATTCCGACCTGCCGGTCATGCAGGGTGCGATCGACGTGCTCGCCGAGTTCGGTGTGCCGCACGAGACCCGGATCATCTCGGCGCACCGCACCCCCGAGGAGATGCTCGACTACGCCCGCGGCGCCGCTGCCCGGGGGCTCGAGGTCATCATCGCCGGGGCTGGCGGCGCGGCTCATCTCCCGGGCATGACCGCTTCGTTGACACCGCTGCCGGTGATCGGCGTACCCGTGCCGTTGAAGCTCCTCGACGGCCTCGACTCACTGCTCTCGATCGTCCAGATGCCCGCGGGCGTGCCGGTTGCCACCGTCGCGATCGGCAACGCCCGGAACGCAGGACTCCTCGCGGTCCGTATTCTCGGTCAGGCCGACGAGAGCCTGCGAGCTGCGATGGTCCGGTACCAGTCCGACCTCACGCAACAGGTGCGCCAGAAGGACACTGCCCTGCGCGACCGGTCCTGAGGAACGCAACCCTCTCGTTGGTGAGTTCGCCGGCTCGGGGCTACTCCTGTTCGATCGCGCGGAGCACGTCGAGCTTGGCCGCGCGCCGAGCCGGGAGACTCGCCCACCCAAGTGTCGCGAGCGCCGTGACCACCACGATGAACACGAGTGACGCCGGAGCCGCGGAGAACTTGGTGAAGCCCTGGTCGCGCAGCGAGTCGACGACCGCCCACCCGAAGAAGAGGGCCATCGCGATTCCGAGCAACGTACCGAAGAGGGCGATGATCGCTGCCTCCCACCGCACCATCGACCGGACCTGGCGCCGACTGCCGCCGACGGCCCTCAGCAATCCGATCTCTCTCGTCCGTTCGTAGATCGACAACGTCATCGTGTTGACGATGCCGATGAAGGCAATGATCACCGCGAGGAACAAGAGCACGTAGATCAGAACCAAGACCTGGTTGACCTGCTTTTTCTGATCGGCCTTGTACTGCGCGTTGTCCTTGAGCTCTGCGTTCGGGTAAGGCGCGACGAGTGGCTCGATCGCCGCGCGCCCCTGGGAGGCGCTCACTCCGGGCTTGAGCTTGGCGAAGATCTGTGTATCCAGTTGGAACTGCGGGGCAAAGTTCCTCTCGAACGTCGTCAGCGAGATGACGTAGTCGCCCGCAAGGGCGTTGTTCTTGTAGATGAACGCGACTCGCAACTGCTCGGTGCCCGCCTGCACGAATCTCGTCGACAGCAGGCTGCCGACCTTCAGATGCTTGCTGTCGGCCTTGCGGGTCGAAACGGCGATCGTGTTGGGAGCGTCCAACGCCGAGACGGAACCCGCGGTGACACCGAAGTCGTAGAGCTGCGCGATCTGCGTGGGGTCAGCCGCGGCGAGGAACGTCTGGCTGCCCGATATCTCGGCCGCGCCGAGCCGGATGGGAGTGGAAGCCTCGATCTCGGGGAGCGCCTTGATGCCCTTCGCCAACGCCGGGCTGATCCCGCCGCCGCCCGGACCGCCGCCGCCCTTGAGAGTGACGATGTAGTCGGTCTTCAGCTGCTGATCGATGGCGGAGCCGATCGACGCGTTCGCAGACGCCGCGAAGATCGTGATGAACCCGACGAGCGACACCGCGATCATCACGGCCGCGCCCGTGGTGGCCGTGCGCCGTGGATTCCGAGCTGCGTTCTCGCGAGAGAGGCTGCCGACGATGCCGCGCAGCCTCGTCAGGGGCACTCCGATGATCCGCGCCAGTTGACGGGCGAACAACGGCGATATCACGAACACGCCGACGAGCATGAGGAGCGCGCCGATCCCGACGAAGGTGATGCCACTGCTGCCGAACAGGCCGAGGAAGAGGGCGACGAGCCCGAGCGCAACGATCAAACCGCCGAGCCCCAGCCGCCGGATCCGGTTGATCGGTCGCTCCAGCGCCACGGCTCGCATCGCGGCCACGGGCGGTACGCGCGCCGCCTGGCGCGCGGGCACGACCGCGGACACGATCGTCACGATCGTCCCGACGAGCAATCCGATGACGACCGCGCTCGGCCGGAGCACCACACCGCTGCCGGGAATCTGGAAGCCCACGGCGTTCATGACGCCCTTGAGCCCGATCGACAAACCGACGCCTGCCGCGACACCGACCGCGCTCGCGAGAGCTCCGACCACGACGGACTCACCGATCACGGATCCGAGCACCTGTCGCTTCGACGCGCCGAGCGCTCGCAACAGCGCCATCTCCCGCATCCGCTGCGCGACGACGATCGAGAACGTGTTGTAGATGATGAACATGCCGACAATGAGCGCGACGAACGCGAACACCAGCAACGCAGTGCTGATGAAGCCCAGAGCCTTGCGGACGGAGTCCTGGTTCTCCTTGGTGAGCGCCTTGCCGGTGATCACCTGGTACTGGTTGGCGTGGGTGGCAGGGTCGGTCAGCAGCGTCTGTTCGATGTCTTGGGCCACTTGTGTCTGCGACACCCCGGGCTTGGCGACGACCGAGATCTGTGAGTACTCGTTCGTGACGTTCGCGAGGCGTTGCGCCTCCGCCGGCGTGAACAAGATGATCGACGCACCCGCGAGGCTGTCCACCGTGCCGAACTTGGCGATGCCCGCGAGCTCGTACTTCTTCGGCGCCTTGGTGGTCAAGATGGTGATCCGCTGGCCGACCTTGAAGTGGCCCTTGTCGGCTGTCTGTTTGTCGACGACGATCTGACCGTCGTTCTCCGGTGCATGGCCGGCGACCAGATGGAACTGGTTCAGCTTCGGGTTCGGGTCCCAACCGAGCCCGAAGGTCGGCGGACCGCTCCCGCCGATCGCCTTGCCGTTGTTGTCGACCGCCTGGGCGTAGGACTGGATGTTCCCGACCGCGTCCTCCACCGACGGCGTCTGCTTCACGACCGTCACGAGCGACGCGGGAACGTTGGCGCGCTGATCGTTGCCGAAGTCGCCTTTGATGACGTTCGCGGAACGCACGGCCGCGTCGGTGCCGCGGTTGATGTTCGCGAAGAGATCGTCGAAGGTCTTTTGGATCGTCGCCGTGAGCACGAGCGTTCCCGAGATGAACGCGACTCCGAGAACGACCGCGAGCGCCGTCAGCAGGAATCGCAGCTTGTGTCCCGAGAGACCCTTCCGCGTGACCTTCCACACGGCTACTCGCCCCCGAGCGTGCGCATCTTGCCGAGGACGGCGTCGGCAGTCGGATCACGCAACTCGTCGACGATGTGGCCGTCGGCGAGGAACACGACCCGGTTCGAGTACGACGCCGAGATGGGGTCGTGGGTCACCATCACGATCGTCTGGCCGAATTCCTGCACGGCCCGCTGCATGAACCCGAGGATCTCCGCGCTGGCGCGGGAGTCGAGGTTGCCGGTGGGCTCGTCGGCGAAGATAATCTCGGGCCGGGTCACGAGCGCGCGGGCCACCGCGACACGCTGCTGCTGGCCGCCCGACAGCTCCGAAGGGCGGTGCTCGAGGCGGTCGCGCAACCGGACCGTGTCGACGATCCGGTCGAGCCATTCCTGGTCGGGCTTGCGGCCCGCGAGCGAGATCGGGAGCGTGATGTTCTCGAGGGCCGTGAGGGTGGGGATGAGATTGAACGTCTGGAACACGAATCCGACGCGGTCGCGACGTACGCGCGTGACGTCCTTGTCGGAGAGCGTGCTCAGATCGATGTCGCCGAGGTAGACCTGACCACTGGTGAGCGAATCGAGACCGGCGAGACAGTGCAACAGCGTCGACTTGCCCGAGCCCGACGGGCCCATGATCGCGGTGTACTCCGCACGCGGGAACTCGACGCTGATCGCGTCGAGCGCGCGCACCGCGGTATCACCGGTGCCATAGATCTTCGATGCCGCGACCGCGCGGGCGGCGACCGTCTTCGTGGGGGGGATCGTCGTCGTCACACGCGACACCTTAGAGGGAAGGTGCGCCGGAAAGTATCGGGGATTTCCCGGAGGCGACCTCAGGTACCGGAGTCGTCGACGGGCGTGGGCACGGGCTCGGCGACGTCGCGCGCGGCCACCGCCGCCGGGCGCGGGCGGCGTCCGAGCCACACGAAATACGCGAAGCCGAACATGCTCAATGCAATCGACAGCAGGAAGTTGAATCGGATGCCGAAGATGCGCTCCGCGCTGTCGATACGAAGTGCTTCGAACCAGATGCGACCGAGGCAGTACATCCCGACGTAGAGCGCGAAGACCTGCCCGCGCTGCAACGGATCGCCCTTCGACGCGGCTCGCCGCTCGACGAACACGATGGTGCCGAACACGAGTAGGCACCACAACGACTCGTAGAGGAACGTCGGATGGAAGGTCGCGTACTGCGTGTAACCCACCGGCCGGTGCGCCAGGTCGATCCTCAGGCCCCACGGCAATGTCGTCGGTCGTCCGAACAGCTCCTGGTTGAAGTAGTTGCCCCACCGCCCGATCGCCTGGGCGAGCACGATGCCCGGTGCACACGCATCCATGAGCACCAGCGCCGGGAGGTGGCGCCGGCGTGCCAGGACCAGTACCGCGATGAGCCCGCCGCCGACCGCGCCCCAGATGGAGAGCCCGCCCTTCCAGATCTCGAACGCACCGACGATGCCCCCGGCGTCCCAGCTGTACCCGGTGAACAAGTGGTAGATCCGCACGCCGATCACTCCCGCGATCACCACGGGGACGACGATGGCGCTGAACTCCTTGGGGTCGCGCCCGGTACGTATCCAGCGGGTCTCGGCGACCTTGGCCGCGACCAGGACGCCGAGCGCAAGCATGAGGCCGTAGGCGTGCAGCGGGATCGGCCCGATGTGCAAGATGCCATTCTTCGGGCTGGGTATGAATGCCACCGTCACGGCCCGATGTTAGGACGGTTCACGCCCGCGGCCACGGGCGGCCCACCCACGACCCGTGTCGACGATTCGTCGAAGGACCGGTCGGGGACTGCGCACGGGCTCGGTGCCGGGGCAAGCGCTGTGACCAGGGAGAACGACGGGAACAGCGGGATTTCTCACGCCATATTCGGGTTTATGCTGGGGGCATGGCCCGCAACGATGCGAACCCGCCGATGCCGGAGTTCTCGACCTCCTACGTCCTCCAAGAAGTCGACCCCAAATGGTTGACCCAAGCCGTCAAACCCAAGCAGTTCCTGCACATCGACCAAGCCGAATGCATCCTCTGCGAAGGCTGCGTCGACATCTGCCCGTGGAAATGCATCCACATGCTCTCCACCACCGCCATCGACGAAGCCGTCAACGCCGACCAACCCGGCGACGACCCCAAAGACCACGTCTTCTTCGTCGTCGACGAAGACGTCTGCACCCGCTGCGCACTCTGCGTCGACCGCTGCCCCACCGGCGTCATCGTCTTGGGCAAAGTCACCGACCAATGGCGCGACGGCGACCCCAACACCCGCACCAACCGACACGGCTACGCCTACGGCGTCCGCTTCTGACACCGGGATGTACGGAGCATGATCGATGTTCGTCGCGCCCACGAGCGCTTCCACACCGACATCAGCTGGCTCGACTCGTGGCACAGCTTCAGCTTCGCCGATCATTACGACGCCGAGAACACGCACCACGGTCTCTTGCTCGTGCTGAACGACGACCTCATCGCGGCGGGCGGTGGGTTCGGCACGCACCCGCACCGCGACATGGAGATCGTCACCTGGGTGCTCGACGGTGCGCTCGAGCACCGTGACAGCGAGGGGAACGAGGGAGTCATCACGCCCGGCGTCGCCCAGCGGATGAGCGCGGGGCGAGGCATCCGGCACTCGGAGAAGAACGCGAGCAGCGTCGAGCCCGTACGGCTGTTGCAGATGTGGGTGCCGCCCGACACCGCGGGAATCTCACCGGGCTACGAACAGCGCGACATCAGCGA
Source organism: uncultured Actinomycetes bacterium (assembly GCA_963784845.1). Lineage (GTDB taxonomy): Bacteria > Actinomycetota > Acidimicrobiia > IMCC26256 > PALSA-610 > PALSA-610. The sequence continues at coordinate 149,940 of CAWASN010000001.1, forward strand.
CCTCAAGAACGACGACGGCCTGTTTCCGCTGGCGTCGGGCCGCGAGCCCGACGCCGCGATCCGCCTGCACCAACACGACGCCACCCTCTGGGTCGCAACCCTGCAGACCGGCGCTCGCGTCACCGTGCCCGACGCGCCCTTCGTGCACGTGATGGTGTCGACCGGCGGCGTGACCTTCGACCGCACCGGGGCCCTCGCGCCCGGCGACGCGGTTCGCCTCACAGAGGAGGGCGCGCTGGCGCTCGTCTCCGTCGCCGACAACACCGAGATCACGATCTGGGAGATGTGGGCCGACCTCGAGATTGCCTAGCCAGCGGGATTGCCGGCCACCGACTCGCCACCTCGGCGCGCGGGCCTTCCGGCGCGCTACTTCACCAACCGGGACAGGCGGCGGTCGGCGAGCACCTTCCCACCCGTCTGACACATCGGGCAGTACACGACCTCGTGCGACTCGTACGAGACCCGCTTGAGCTCGGTCCCGCACTCGGGGCACGGAAGTCCGTTCTTGCCGTGCACCGTGAAGTGTTCGCCCAACTTGTTCGCCGAAAGTCCGCCGGTCCGCAGCCGTTCGCGCTCGAGCCCTTCAGCCAGTACCTCCGCCAGTGCCTCGAGCAAACGCTCACGCTCGTCGGCACCCAACGACTTCAGCGCCGCGTAGGGCGAGAGCTTGGCGCGGTGGAGTATGTCGTCGGCGTAACCACGACCCACGCCCGCGACGGTGCGCTGATCGCGCAGGATCGTGTGGATTCGACGGCCGTCGGCGCTCGACCGGAACCACTCTGCGAAGTCCGGGCTCGTCGCCTCGGGACCGAGCTTTCCGACCGGGCCCTCGTCGCCGGGCGCCAGTACCCACCAGCCGGCCTTGCGTTCGGTGCCGAACTCACGCACCAACACCGCGCGGTCCTCCGAAAAACGCCAACGCACGACAGCACCCTTGGGGCGTGTCTTCTTCGGCGGTTGCTCGAAGTCGAGGCGTCCGGCCTGGGAGAGGTGGAACATGATCCGCAGATCGTTGTCGAAGTGCAGCGACACGTATTTCGCACGCCGGTCGACGCGCACGACCGACGCGCCGACCAACGCTTCGGGCGGCGGCTCGACGGTCTTGAGACCCGTGAATCCCAACGGGTCGTAGCCCTCGAACGTCGCGCCGGCCAACCAGTCGCCGACGCGCTCCGCGAGCGCCTGCATCTGGGGCGCTTCAGGCATCGCCGGCTCTCGCTCGCGTGCTACCCACGCCTCTGCGCGCCGGGTGACTCGGCGTAGGTCGCCGCGCCCTGCGTCCACTCGGTCCGTTCCCCCAGTTGCGCCGCGTGCGCTTGTGGCGGAAGCCGGGGTCGTACTTCTTGCACGCGTCGGCGTATTGCTTGAACGTCGCACCGCCTTCGGTGAGCGACCAGAAGTCCTCCTCCAAGGAGAACCGGCCGTTGCCCGCGTACTGCAGCACCGTCATGCCGGGAAAGTCGATCGGGGCCGCGCCGGGTTCCGGAGTGTCGCGACGATTCTGCATGTAGACGACGACGCGACCGTCGTCGCCGGTCATGTGCCACTCGTACGCGGTGTAGATCTCGCCGTAGTCGGCCATCGTGGGTTTGATCCACGCTCGAACGGCCTCTCGGCCCTGCTTGTTCCCGAGGACGTGCTCGATGTAGGTGACGTCCTCGGTGAAGCACGTGTCGCACCACACGTCCCAGTCCTCGTTCACCGCGCCGAGTAGCCAGTAGGTTCGAAACGCGGCCTCGACTTCGTCACGATCGAACGTCATGTGCCAACGGTAGGCGAATACCTCGCCGCCGCGCCCGAGCGCGGACTCCGACGTCAGAGCGTCGAGAGGCCACCGTCGACCGCGAGAACCTGACCGGTGATGTAGCTGGCGTCGTCGCTCAACAAGAACACGACCGGCGCCGCCACCTCCCAGGCCGTCGCCTGGCGACCGAGCGGTACCGGCGCGCGGCCGCGACTCGGGCGGCCTTCGGTCGCGCGCCGCCCGAGCGGCGTGTCGATGAGCCCGGGCGCGACGACATTCGAGCGGATCCCGCGCCGTGACCCCTCGAGCGCGACGTGGCGGCTCAGCCCGGCCAGCGCGGCCTTCGTGGTGTCGTACGCGGGGATATTCGTGCCCGGCTTCAAACCCGCGACGGAAGAGATCAGCACGATCGCACCTCCGTCGGACATGACCGGCAGTGCCGCCCGGCAGACGAGGAAGTGCGCGCGGCACGTTGACCGCGTGGACGGCGTCCCACTCCTCGGCCGACGTCCCTTCGAGACCGCGCCCGAGGCCGATGCCGACGTTGCACACGACGCCGTCGATGCCCTCGAGCTCCTGGACCGCCGCTTCGACCACGCGCGCACAGGTGTGCTCGTCACTGACGTCACCGACGATGACCTCGGCTCGGCCGGACTCGGCGTGGATGAGCCGCGCAGTCTCGGCCGCGGCATCCGCGTCCACGTCGGCGCACGCGACGGCCGCTCCTTCGCGCGCGGCGAGCACAGAGATCGCACGACCGTTGCCGATCGGCGCATCGGGATCGTCGGATCGGCGCGTGCCGGCGCCGATCACGAGGATCCGCCGACCGGAGAGACGCGGAGTCATGGCATCGGGCCCTTCGGCGAGTCGGGTCGGCCGCGCACCCGGAACGTCGGCACGGCCCGGAGTGTACGTTTTCGCGCCATGTCCTCTCTCGAGCAGGTCGCGCCTGCCTTCGTCGAGATGGCCCACCGGATCGTGTGGTGCTCGGCAGCAACCGTCGATCACCAGGGACGGCCGCGTTCACGGATCCTGCACCCACTGTGGGAATGGGACGGGACGACACTCGTGGGATGGATCGCGACCGGGCCGACGCCGACGAAGCGATCGCACCTGCAGCACACTCCGTACATCTCCTGCAGCTACTGGACCGACAGCCACGACACGTGCATTGCCGAGTGCCGCGCGGTGTGGCACTTCGACGACCAGACCCGCACGAGCGTCTGGGACAAATTCCGCCATGCCCCGCCTCCTGTCGGCTACGACCCCGAGATCGTCCCCGCGTGGGAAATGCCGACCTCGGACAACTTCGCCGCGCTACGTCTCGAGCCCTGGCGGCTGCGCGTCTTCCCCGGTACCGCGCTCCTGAGCGGTACCGGCGACATCCTCGTGTGGCAGAACTGACAAAGCCCCCCAACAACCGACCACCCCACCCCACCACACCCCACCGACAACAGATGTGCGACTTTTCCGCGCCTGGCGCGGAAAAGTCGCACATCTGTTGGGGGTTGTTGGTCGGTGGGGTGTGGTGGGGTGGGGTGGTCAGGCTCGCTTGCGCTTTTCTTCGAGGCGCTTGCGCACGACGTCGCGGCGTTCCTGCACGTCGCGATAGGTCAGCGTCTCCACCCCGGGGACGCCCATCGCCGACTTGATCGCGTCCATGTCGAACTGATTCGCGATTTCGGGATCGACACCGAGCTCGGCCGCGAGGCGGGCGCCGTGGCGGAGCGCGATCTCAGTATGCACCTGCTGAATCTCGCCGAGGATGTCGAGATCCGGCGCGAGACGCGCGATCGCGCCGTCGAGGAACATCATGTTCTTCACGAACAACATGAGCTCTTTGGGAGCCCGCGCCCCGTAGGCCAGCAGCTTCTTGGTGAGGTCCTGGAGCTCGTGCACGAGCTCGTCGGCCGAGAGCGCGGTCGGGTCGATCGTACGGTCGAGACCAAGGTCGCGGAACACGGCCTCGAGATCGGTGTCGGGTGGGAACGCTCCCAGGTCGCGGAGTGCGCCGAGCTGCGACATGGTGTCGCCGCTCGTCGCCCCGACCAACAACATGAGGAAGGCCATCCGCTTGGTCTCGTCGAGCCGCCCCGTGATGCCGAAGTCCAGCAACACCGTGCGACCGTCGGGACGCACCATCAGGTTTCCGCCGTGCAGATCGCCGTGGAACACGCCGTAGAGCATGGCGCCTTCCATGAACGAGACGAGACCCGCGTGCAACACCGCTTCGGTGTCGACGCCGGCCGCGTGCATCGCCTGCACGTCGTCCCACGGGATCCCGTCGAGGCGTTCCATGACGAGGACGCGCCGCGTCACCAACGTCGGATGCGGACGGGGAACGATCGTCGCGCGCTGCTCCGTCTCGGCGAGGACCCGCGCGATGTCGAGCATGTTCTCGGCCTCGAGCCGAAAGTCGAGCTCCTCGACGATCGTCTCGGCGAACAACTCGATGAGCGCGGGAGGGTTCGCGAGCGCTGCCACCGGGATGCGACCGACCAGATGAGGCGCGAGCCACGACATCGCCTCGATGTCTTGACGGACGAGCCGCGCGATCTGCGGGCGTTGCACCTTGACGACGACGTCCTCACCGGTCCGCAACCGGGCAGCGTGCACCTGCGCGATCGACGCCGCCGCGAGAGGGGTCCGGTCGAACGAGGCGAACACGTCGTCGAGCGAACGGCCCAGCTCGAGCTCGACGACGCGGCGGACCTCGGGGAACGGCTCGGGAGGAACCCGGTCGCGCAGGAGCTTGAACTCGGCGACCAGCTCCTCGGGGAACAGCCCCTCGCCGCCGGACACGATCTGGCCGAGCTTGATGTAGGTGGGACCGAGGTGGCCGAACGCGACCCGTAGCCGCCGCGACAGATCGCGCCGTGAGTGCGGGGGCCCCTTGCGACGGGCGCCCACCGCCCACAGAGCGAGCGCGCTCCCCACGCGGCCGACGACGAGCGCGAGCCGGCCCAGCGGTGGAAGCCGCCCCGTCACCATCCACCTCGGGTACTCGCCCCGAGCCTGGGCACGGAGGCGATCGACGTCGCCTCTCCACGTCATGGCGTCGGGGTCGACGACCCACGGCCCGTGGTCGGTGAACGACCCGATCGCAAGATCAGGGGAGAGCGGGCCATCGACCATGGACCAACGTTAGGGGCGCCGGGAGGTGTGACTCTCTCCGGCGCCCCGATTCATTCTCCGACCGCGCCTTTGCGGCCCGCGCCGACCTCGGGGCCGGACCGACGGCTGCCGGGGTCAGGTCAGGCCGCGACAGCGTCCACCCCAGGGTCCGTAGCCGGCGCGTTGGAACAAGAACAGCGCGATCTGGTCCTGATCGGCCGGCGAGGCGGCCGCGGGGTCTACGCCGACGAGGTCGGTGCGGCCCGCAGCCCGGGCGACGTTGTTCCAGGTCGACCGCAGGAACTGGTACGCCCCGCGATACACGCCGTCGGGGCTCACGGCGCGGTATCCGCCGGCAGTGTCCGACTCGTGCGCACGGGTGCAGCGCAGGAACGCGTCGTTGGACGCGGTCTGGGTGACGACCGGCGTCGGTGCGACATAGCTCGTCACGAGCCAGCCGCCGCCGGCGGGCCGGGTCGCGAGCGCGACGACCGGGTGGCGACCCGACTGCGGATCGGCGGCGGTGAGCGAAGGCGCGCCGCCGAACCCGAAGATCGTGCCGTCGCTCGTGGCGACTTCGTAACCCCGGCCGCCGCGCGGGAGCGCTATGGCGGACGCGAGGTGCTGCCCGTCGACGGTCGCGCCGTCGAAGTGTGCGTCGCCGAACGCGAACACGCCACCGTCGGCTCCCAACAGGTAATAGCCGTAGCCCGAAGGAGTCGGTGCGATCGCCACGACGGGAGCGTGGTGGCCGTATGACGTGAGTGCACCCTCGAAGGCGGCGTCGCCGAACGCGAACACGCCGCCATCGGCGCCGACCAACCAGTAGCCCTGCCCCGACGGGGTGGCGGCGATCGCGACGATCGACGTACCGGACTTGTCGAGTGAGCCGTAGAACGCGGCGTCACCGAAGGCGAAGACTCCGCCATCGGCGCCGACCATCCAGTATCCGTGCCCCGACGACGTCGCCGCGATGCCCACGATGGGCGCGGCGAGCTTGCGGTCGCCCAGCGCGCCGTCGAACTCGGCGTCACCGAATGTGAACACGCCGCCGTCGGCGCCGGCGACCCAATAGCCGCGGCCGGTCGGCGTGGCGGCGATGGCGACGAGGTCGGCGTTCAGCCGCAACCCCGTGGACGGCCCGAACGACGGAGCCCCTCCGAATGCGCGCACCGAGTTGGCGAGCGGGTCGTACGGCCCGTTCGGCGAGGCGCCCGCGCTCGAGAGCACGGCGCCGCCGGCGAAGAGCACCGCGACCGCGGTGCTGATCAAACCGATCGACGAGACCGCGGCGCGGCGAGTGTCGCTCCTGCGGGCGGCCCGCAGCGACGACAAGAGACGGGCGAAGAACCGACGCCGGACGGGCGTGCGCGGTTGCGCCGTGCTCGTGCTTCGGTCCGTCGTCGAGCTCGTATGCAAAAGGTCGAGCGCGAAGGACGAACCTTCGTGCTCATGCGGCCCTGCGGCCATGGATCCTCCTCGGGACGCGCGCCGCGAAGGCGCGAGTCGTTGCGGTGTCGTGCCGAGCCCTACGCCTCGGCGAACAGCGCCGGACCGTAGGAGGACGAGGGGACACCATCGGAACCCGGCGAGCTGGAGGACTGCTTCGGATAGTCCATGAGGACCATGTGGAAAAACCACAGGACCCGGGATCAGCCCGCATCGTCGGCGGACGGTCGGTCCACCGCTAGTGCGGGCGCGTCATTTTCTGCCGGACCTCGAGTCGGTTCGGACAATTACGTACGTAAGGAACACCACGCAGCGTGGCGCGGCGGATCCACGCGCGATGCGCGACCGGTGGTCGACAATGCAGTGCATGGCGCTCACGCGCACCGGAGAAACGACGGTCGGGCCAATCGCGGTCGACGGCCGGACCATCACCCTCGTCGCCCGCACGAGGGCCATTCACGTCGGTGACGAAACGCGTGCCGTGTTGTACGTTCGGGCCCGGCCTCACCACGTCGAGGTGCTCGGCGAGGACGGCCGCCGTCAAATCGTCGCGGTGCGCGACATCGAATACGTGGCGATGGCCGGCATCACGATCGGTGCCATCATCGTCGCGAGCGCGCTGCGGGCGATCCGCCCGCGACCGCACGGGTCCTAGGCCCCGGAGGTCACGACCCGTCGGGAGGAGGACGTCGAGATGAGCGAACCCACCTCGATCGGCACGCCGACCGACGAGGACAGCAGCCGCGCCACGATGAACCGCGGGCTCGACCGGCTCATGAACGTCGGGGCCGACCGCGTCTACGCCGAGCCGGTACGGGCGGGAGACCGGGTCGTGATCCCGGCCGCGAGCGTGGAGTTCTCCGGCGGATTCGGCTTCGGCGGCGACCACGCGACCAGCAGCGGCGGCGGGGGTGGCGGCCACCACGCCGGCCGGCCCGTCGCGATCATCGAGGTCGGTCCCGACGGCGTCCGGGTCAAGCCCGTCATCGACTTCACCCGCGTCGGCCTCGCGTTGGTGGCGGCGGCGCTCACCGCGCTCACGGTGTGGCGTGCGAGTCGCCGCCGCTCGCGGCGCTAGCGCGCCCCAGGCGCGCGAGCTCGTCCAGCAGGTACACCTCGGAACGGATGAGGCTGCGCCAGTCGGCGAGGTGGAGACTCTCGTCCTCACCGTGGATGTTCGAATGCGGATCGTCGGGCCCCATGAGCAGCGCGGGGATCCCGCCGAATGCCTCCGCGAACGGGCCGACGAACGGGATGGACCCTCCGACGCCCATCAGCACCGGTTCCACTCCGAACCCCGCGTGCAGTGCCCGGCGGGCGGCGTCGAACGCGGGTCCGCTGGGATCGGTCTGCCACGCGGGCGCGCCTTCGAGCGCCGTGAAGGTGCACTCGAGCCCCCAGGGCACGTGCCGCTCGACGTGGGCACGCAAGCCCGCGAGTACACGCGCGGGCGTTTGCCCGGGCCCGAGCCGGAGGCTCAGGCGCGCCGAGGCGCGGGCGACGATCTGGTTGGACGATCCCTTGATCGGGTGACCCTCGATCCCGATGACGGTGAGGCAGGGCCGGAGCCACAACCGTTCGTGCAACGCGATGTCGGGGTCGCCGGCGAGCTGGACGCCGGGCCGCATGCCGAATGCCCGGGCGAACCGGTCGGGGGAATCGTCGAACCCGGCGATCGGAACGCGCTCCTCCGCCGCGGGCTCGTGCAACCCCGTGAAAGCTCCGTCGAACGAAACGTCGCCGTGCTCGTCGACGAGCGACGCCAGGACACGAGACAGCGCCATGACGGGATCGGGGATCGCGCCGCCGGTCATGCCGGAGTGCTGCGGACCGTCGAGCGCTCGCAGTTCGACGTCGGCGGCCGCGAGACCGCGCAGTGAATATGTGAGCCCCGGCACGCCGACCTGCCAGTTCCCGGCGTCGGCCAGTACGAGCACGTCCGATCGGAGCTCTTCGAGATGAGCGGTGAGAAAGGACTGGAGCGTCGGTGAGCCGATCTCCTCTTCACCCTCGACCAGCACGCGCACGTTGCAGGGCAACGTGCCGGCCGCCGTGAGCCACGCGCCGACCGCATGCGCGTGCGCGACCGCTCCCGCTTTGTCGTCGGCGGAGCCGCGCCCGTAGAGACGCCCGTCGCGCTCGTGCGGTTCGAAGGGATCACTCGCCCAGTTCTCGACGATGCCGGGGGGCTGCACGTCGTGGTGGGCATACAACAAGACCGTCGGTCGATCGGGCCCCGCGTGCAGCCACTCGCCGATCACGAACGGCTGCGATCCATCGACGCCGGCGACACGCACGTTCTCGAGCCCGTGGCCTCGGAGCAACTCGACGGTCGCCTCGGCGCTCGCGCGCACGTCGGCGAACCGATCCGGGTCGGCGCTGATACTCGGAATGCGCACGAGCGCCTCGAGTTCGGCCCGCGCCTCGCCGAATGCATCGTCGAGCGCGGCGATTGCCGCAGCGACCTCGGAGCCCATCGGCCCACCTGCCATCACAACGCCTCCGAATCTAGAAGGAATCGCCGAAGCGCGCCTGCAAACGTTGCATTCCGGCGATCCAACGGTCGTAGTCGGACGCCTTGCGTCGGAAGTACTCCAGCACCTGTGGGTGGGGGAGGATCAAGAACGACTCGTTGGCGAGACCGCGCGACCACCGCGTCCGCGACCGTGTCGGGTTCGAGCATGCCGTCGACCCCGGCGACGCCGCCGTCGGGAACGCCGATGGTCATCGCGGTGCGGACGGCTTGCGGCGCCAGCACCGACACCTTGATTCCCCGCTCGCCGTAGGTGATCGCGAGCCATTCGGCCAGCGCGAGCCGTGGCATGTTTGGTCACCGAATACGGCGCGCTCCCGATCTGGGAGAGCAACCCGGCGGCCGACGCCGTCTGGAGCAGGTATCCGCCACCGCGCTCGATCATGCGCGGCACCATGATGCGAGCCGCGTAGACGTGAGCCATCACGTTGACGTCGATGCTGCGGCGCCAGATCTCGTCACCGGCGTCGGCGCCGCCGGGCACGACAATGCCCGCGTTCGAGCAGAAGAGGTCGATCGGACCGAACCGTTCCTCGGCCGCGTCGACGAGTGCGCGGAGCCTGCCCTCGTCGGTCACGTCACACTGGACCGCGAGGACCGCTCCACTGTCGCCCGCCTGCCCGGCGACGGTGTCGAGCGCATCCTCTTGAATGTCGGCGACAACGACTCCCCGGGCGCCTTCGGCCGCGAACCGCCGCGCGCGAGCGCGGCTCCGATGCCGCTCGCGGCACCAGTTACCACCACGCACTTGCCGTCGATTCTCATGCGCTCTCGATTCTCGTCGGGACTCGATCCGGGCTCATCCGGGTCCTGCGTCTCGGCTCGTCATTGTGGCTCCGACCTCGGCAATCGCGAGCAGGTGGGTTCGGCCGCCGTCGGGAAGCGCGGCCGCGACCTCCCGAGCCGCGGACGGTTCCACGAGCGCGGCGGCCGCCGGGCCCGATCCCGACAGCCAGGCTGCGAAGGCCCCTGCCGCCAGCGCGGCCTCGATCGCGTGCCGGGTCTCGTGAGCCCGCGCCAGGCGCCGGTCCTGGTGGAGCCGGTCCTCGGTGGCGATCCGGAGCGCGCTCACGTCGCCCGCGGCGAGCGCCGCGACGAGCAAGGCCGTTCGCCCGATATTGAACGCGGCGTCGTCGAAGGAGATCTGGTCGGGGAGCAGTCGCCGTGAGGACAGCGTCGGCGTCTCCCGCTCCGGAATCCACACGACGACGGTCAGATCGCGGGCAGCGGGATCCTGACCGCCCGACCCCCGGCAACGGCGACGGCACCTCCGTACAGAGACGCCGCGACATTGTCGCAGTGACCCTCGAGATCGCCGGCGGTCCGCAGGATCGAAGCCCTCGACTCCCGCAACGAGCGTCCCTGCTGCGCGCACGCGGCGACGAGCCCACCTACCCTCGCCGCCCCCGAGAACCCCAGGCCCCGTCCCCCGGGAAACCGCGCCCGCACCGCGATCGGCCCGACTCCGCCGCCGTGACGGAACGCGCGGCACCGCGGGATGGGTCTCGGGCGCCGGGGACTCGGCGCCGGGGCCCAACTCGAGGTGCACTTCGAGCGCCAGCGCGACCGCGTCGAACGCGGAACCGAGATTCGCCGACGACGCAGGGACCCGTACCGCCCAGTCGTCGCGCGCGCGTCCCGGCATCGGGTCAGCCTGGCACGAAAAGGGGTCCGGCGCGCACTACCGTCGGAGTGTGCGACGTCACTGTGCAAGATTGGGATGTAGTGCGCCGGCAACGGCAACCTTCACCTTCGACACGCGCGACCTCACCGTCTGGCTCGACACCCCGGCCGAAGGCGCCGCTCGCGCGGGCGAACTGTGTGAACGGCACGTACGCGTGCTCACGCCACCGCAGGGTTGGCACCTCGAAGACCGGCGCGGCGCCCGGGCCCGAGCCGCCGAAGAGCTCGAGGTGACCCTCGACGCGGACAGCCCGATGCTGGCCCGCGCGTTTCAGAATGCCGGCGCGGTCTGAGACGGCCTCACGGTTGGAGTCGAGGGGTGCTCCGCGCGCCATACTCGAAGGCCCCTGGGATACCACGCCGCGATCGACGGCCAGACGAGCGGGCGGGACAACGAATGGATTCGTGCCGGCCGGGCGTTGCGCCCTGTCGAACGCCGTGTCGAAAGTGAAACCCCGGGCATGACAACTGGTGCGAACTGGACCCGGCGTTACGGCCCGAACCACCGGCGGTTGTGTGCACGCCCGGGCTGCGGCGCGCCGGCGGCGGCGACGCTGCGGTTCCAACCGACGCAACGAGAGGCGTGGCTGGTCGAGCTCGAAGACGACGGGGCGCGCACCGAAGGCGATCTCTGCGCGCTGCCACGCAGCCGGCCTCGTCCTGCCTCGTGGATGGCAACTCCACAACGGACTCCCGACGGCCCGGTCCGACACCGCGACCCCCACTCCCCGGCGACGTCGCGCCTCGACGCCGCGGCCCGCGCGACGACGACGTGCGCAACCGGGAGCCGTCGAGCTTCCCGGCCTGGGCGCGGTCACCGATGGCCGACGCGACCCCGACCCCGACGCCGCTCCCGAACCGAAGCTTCGCGTCGGGCCCGATCCGCAGCCCGCAGCACCAGCCCCGCCCCTGCAACCTGCTCCGCTCGTCGCGCCCGTGACCGCCGAAGAAAGTGTCGCCCTGGCCCAGACTCTCGACGCGCAAACGCCGCTGCTGCGCCGGGCGTTCGGCAACGTCGTGCTCCCCGAGAACGATCCCTGATCACGCGTCGCGCGGCTCGAGGCGCGCGGGAACACGAACATGTGCAGGGACGATCGCGACCAGGAGCGCGATCGCGCCGAGAACGAGCAACCCCGTCCGGAGCCCGAAGAGCCCCGACAACGTCCCGACCAGCGGCGGACCGGCCACCATCCCGAGGTAGCCGCACGCGGTGATACCGCCGATCGCGAGCGCAGGGTGACGCGCTTCGTTGTTGACATCGGCGAGCAGCAACGGCCAGACGACCGAGATGCCGACCGCCGCCGCCGCGAGCCCGGCCGCGGCGATGCCCGCGGTACCGCTGAGCGCTTCGGTCGCGATACCCGCGGCCGACATGCCGGCGCCGATGACGACCGAGCGCCGGGTCCCGACGCGTCCGATGAGCGGACCACCCCCGATGCGCGCGCGAGCGTGGCCAGGCTCTCGCCGGCAACGTAGGCGCTCACACCCGCGAGCACACCGAGACCGAGGTGGCCGCGGAGGTAGAGGATTCCCCACGTGGCGATGCCACCTTCGACCATTGCCGACGCGCCGAACACGAGGGCCAGGACCACGAGACCTTCGTGACGCAACCCGGCGAGGGCGCGCCACATCGACGGATGGTCGAAGCGCTCCGGCTCCGGCAGGCGAGCGCGGCGCGTCACGACGCCGGTGAGCACGCCGACGAGCCCGACCCCGACCCAGACGTCCCGCCACGAGGCGCCGAGACGCAGAGCGACGCCGGTGGCGGCCGCGCCGACGACACAGCCCGCGTTGAAAAGGCCGTGAAAGCGGACGAGGCGACCCGCATCGTGCGCGAGCGCGTCGGCGGCGACGATGTTCATCACCACGTCGACCAGACCGCCGGCGGCCATCGCCAGCATCAACGCGGGCACGAAGAGGACGAGATGCGGGGCCCCGGCCTCGAGCGCGACCAGCGTGCCCCACAGCACGAGCGCGCACGTCAAGGAACGGCCGGCTCCGAAGCGGTCGGTCACGGTCCCGCCTATCGCGGCAACCGCGGTCGCGGCGATGATCCCGGCCGCGAGGAGTGCGCCGAGCCCTGCGTCGGTCAGGTGGAACGTGCGCTCGATGTCGACGGTCGCGACCGCCCAGCCACCGGCGAAGAAGCCGAACACGACGAACGCGACCGCGACCGGCCGCAACGTCGTCGTCGATCCCACGGCGGTCGAGGTCGGGAAGCTCGTGGGCGGGAAGGCGGCGGGCACGGAACAGTCTCGCACGACTGCGAGCGTCGACCCGCGGCTTCGCGTCCGACCCGCCCCGCGCGGCTGCTAGTGGAATCCCTGGCTCTCCAAGTGCACGCGGTATCCCATCGGCAACAGCTCCAGGAGCTGGCCGTCGGGGTCGCGGACGAACACCGCGGAGCCGATATTCGACGACTCGACCACCTCGCCGCCGAACTCGGCGAGCCGTGCGCACACGTCGTTCATGTCGTCGACGGCGAGCGACAGGTGCGTCAGGCCGGGCTCGTCCATGGTCCGGGACCGAAACGGTTGTGTGCGACCTTCGGCGCCATAGTGCAACAACTCGAGCACCAGACCGTCGAGCACCAGGTACACGGCCGTCATCGCGAGCGGAGGCGTGAGCGACAGCAGCTGTGCCGATCCTTCGTCGGGCGGATTGATCTCGCGTTCGAGCGTGAAGCCGAACAGCTCGCAGTAGAACCGCTTCGATCGTTCGAGATCGGTCACACACTGACCGACATGGTTGAAGGCACTCATGACGCGGAGTCTTCCACACGCTCGCACCGCAAGTGCCGGTCGTCGCTCGTCCGGCACCGGCCGGTCGCGAGGTCGAACTGCCAGTGGTGCAGGCTGCAGGTGAGCACGCCCTCGTTGATCTCGCCGAAGCGAGTGAGATCCGCTTGCCGGTGCGGGCAGAACCGTTCGATCCGCCACCCGTCGCGCTCGAAGAACTCGTCCGCCAGCTCACGCCGCTGCCGATACGACCGCTCGACGTACGCGATGCGTTCCGGCGACAACGCTTTGAAGAAGGTCATGACGAACTCGTTGAAGTTCGCCGGATCGGGCCGGTGCAAGACGAAGCGGCACGACAAGAAGAGGGAGTTGACCCAATCCTCGACGTGGCGTTCCAGCAACGCCTCGATGAGGCGCCGGTCGACGTCGGCCTTGTAGACGTATTTCTCGTCCTCGCCCTTCCACGGGCGCACCTCGGACTCGACGAAGTCGAGGCAGACGTCGGCGCCGGGCTCCCCGACGTCCAACACCACGTTGCCCGCGATGCCCGCCGACGTGATCGGTGCGCGCTGCATCAGTGGCTCGAACCAAGCAGCCAGCTCGGCGACCAGGTCTCGTCGCTCGTGCGACCACGATGCGCGCTCGTCCGCCAGCCACTGCTCCCAGTCGCGGCGGTACTCGCCGATATAGGCACGCTTGTGCACGAACGGGCGGACCGTCTCGTCGTCGGTTCCCGAGTGACGGATCGAACACGCCCCCGATGCGAGCTCGGCGGTCGAGCCCGGGACGAGTAACTTGCCCCGGTCGATACCGCCGTCGCGCAGCAGGTCGAGAAACACGATCTGGTCGGGGAAGATGTTCGCGGGATCACGATCGAAGTCGTTCAGGGAGATCAGATCGTCGTCGAGGAACCCGGGCGGACCGGCGCACGGGAAGACGTGCGCGGCGTCGACCCACTCGATGTACTGGCGGGCGCGGGCCATCTGGTTGACCCGCTTCTCGCGTGCCAGGCGGAGACCCAGCTCGGTCGGGAAGTCGTAGGTGATCGGGTACCAGATCGCGCCCGAGAACTGCACGATCTGCGCATCGAACGGGCCGAGTGCGCGGAGCGCCTCCGGATCACCGGGACGGGCGTCGTTCTGGTTCAGGATCCGGGCCGTACCGTCGTCGAGCACGATCAGCGAGTCGCCGAGCGGCCCGTCGGCCGGGGACGTGAACGCGAGGATCGTCGCCGACAGCCCGTCGAGATCGACCGGCTGTCCGTTGCCCGTTCTCACGATGTCTTCGAACCCGATCGCGCGCAGCTCGCGTTCGAGGAACGGCACCTCGAAGTCCGGGAGCAACACCCGGGCACGTTTGTCGACGTAGCGCGCGAGCCACTCGGGATCGAAGTGATCACGATGGAGATGCGAGATGTAGAGATAGTCGGGCGATGCGAACGCGACAGGATCGAGCCGGTCGTTGCGCGGGAACGGGAACCATGACCCGAAGTACGCAGGCGTGAACCACGGATCACACAACACCGATCCACCCCGGGTCTCCACGAAGAAGCCCACATGCCCGAGGAAGGTCATCCGCATCGTTCCCATTCTTGCCAGATCCGTCGTGCCGACCGGATCCCGAGCCCTCCTCGGGTCGCCGGCGTCCGGCTCCGGCCGGAGGCCCGCAGACCTGCTCCCTTGCGGTGCTCCGTCTCCGCGTCGAAGCAACCCGAAGCCCATCGTGTAAGCATTCGGGAACTTTTTCGCCCGTCGAACGACCGGTGCACGACACGTCAGACGACAGCTCGAGGGGAAACCTGTGCGACGTTTCGCAATCGTCATCGCAGCGGCCGGCATCGCGTTGGTCGCGGCCGCGGGTCCGGCCTGGGCCCACGTGAAGGTGGAGCCGGACTCGGCGCCCAAAGGCAGTGACGCCGTGCTCGCGTTCGTGGTCCCGAACGAGATGGACAACGCGACGACCACCAACGTGGTGGTGCAGTTCCCGACCGATCACCCGATCGCCGAAGCCCTCGTCGAACCCATCGCGGGCTGGAAGGCGACGGTGACCTCGTTCCACGTCACCAAGCCGATCACGACCGACAGCGGTTCGGTCAACGAGGCCGTCAAGAACGTCACGTGGACCGCGACCGGCTCGGGGATCCCGGTCGGCGACTTCCAGCAGTTCCGGGTCTCGGTCGGCCTGCCCAGCGACGCCGACTCCCTGGCGTTCCCGACCATCCAGACCTACAGCAACGGTCAGTCCGTCAAGTGGGTGCAGGTCTCGCCTCCGGGCGGACCCGAGCCGGATTCGCCCGAGCCGGTGCTGACTCTCACCGCCGCCGCCGACAGCGGCGCGGGAACGCCGACGACATCACCGACGAGCGGGTCTGCGGCCGGGTCGACGAGCACCGTGAGCAAGAGCGACGTCGACAGCGCGAAGACGATCGCGATCGTCGGCATCGTCGTCGGCGCACTCGGGCTCGTGTTCGGCGCGACAGGTCTCATGATGGGGCGCCGGCGAGCAGGCAAGACCACGTAGCCGACTGCGATCTACGCCCGTCGTCGATGTCGCTCGACATCGGGTTCGGCGGGCGCCGGCAAGTACCCTCGACCGGTGCGTTGGCAGGTTCACGGCGAGCGAGTGCTGTACGACAGTGAATGGGTCCGGTTGTGCCTCGTCGACGTCGAGGTCCCGGACGGGGAGCGCTTCGAGCACCACGTCGTGCGCTTGCCGAACAAGGCCGCGGGCGCCATCGTCCACGACCCGGACCGTGGCCTGTTGCTGCTGTGGCGCCACCGGTTCATCACCGACTCGTGGGGCTGGGAGATCCCGGCCGGTGGGATCGATCCCGGCGAGACCGCCGAACAGGGCGCGGCCCGGGAGGTGCTCGAGGAGACCGGCTGGCGGCCGGGTCCGCTGCGACCGCTCGTGAGCTTCCATCCCGTGAACGGGCTGAGCGATCAGGTCTTCCACACGTTCATCGCCCAGGGTGCCGTGCACGTGGGCGAGCCCACCGACCCGAGCGAGTCGGAACGCATCGAATGGGTACCGGTCAGTGAGGTCCGCCGGATCGTGCGTGAGCGCGAGATGCTCGACGGTCTCTCGATCACCGCGGTCGCCTACGCCCTCGCGTTCGGCGAGATCGAATAACCCGGGCCGATCGCTCGGCTAACTCCTGCGAGCGAAGAGGGTGACGAGCCCGATCGGCCTACTGACGGCGACCGAACGGTAGCCGGCTGCGAGTTGGCCCTTCAGCGCCGAGTCGACGGGCCCGAGGACGATCACGTAGTCGACCGTTCCACCGGTTCGCCGGGTGTACCCCGACAGGTCGAGGCGCGGGTGGCGTGTGAACGACCTCGGGTCGGTCGCGAGAAACAGCTGGCGGACGGGATCGCGAGCGGGCACGTACTGATACGGAAAGTACTCGTAGCGGCCCTCGTAGTTGTCGAGCCCCACGAGCTCGCGTTGCGCGGCGAAATAGCCGCTCACGCTCCGGAACGGATCGGCGCGCAGTGCCTTGGTCCGACCGTCGACCTCGGTCGTATCCTTGCCGAGCACGAGCACGTAGGTGCGGCCCGGCGTCATCGCCCGGGCGACGGATGTGATCTCGCGCAGGTCGCGATCGAGGGCCCGGTACGTGGGCAATCGCACCGCGATGAGCGCGAACGCGATGACAGCGCCCAAGATCGCGACCGCCGCGCGGATTCGGGCCGCAGCCGGCTGGACGCCGAGCCAGACGATTGCCATGACCACGGCGAACAACGCCAGGCGCTCGTTGATCAGCTCCGCTCCGCCCGTCGCGTTCGGCGCGACGAACGAACCCAGCGCGCACACGACCGCGAGGATCAACAGTCCGTCTGTCGCGACCAGTCGACCCGAGCGCACGCGGGCCGTTGCGACCACTGCAAAGAACGAGACGAGCGTGACGATGAACGCGATGGTCAGCGCCGCCTCGGTACCCGAGTGGAGGACACGCACGACGTAGGCGAGGCCCAGCAGTCCTCGCAGGTTGTGCGCGAGCGAGGGTCTCGGTGTGCTCCCGCTCGCGTTCGACGCGACCAACACCGCCGGGACGAGCGCGGGAACACACGCCAGTAACGTCGCACCGACACTGGCGAGCGCGCCGCGACGACGCGACCGCCGCGCGTCCAACCCGGCGACCAGACCCACGAAGGGGACCCCGAGGATGACGCCGGACGGGTGGAGCAGCGACACGCAGAGGAGCAGTGCCGAAACCGCCAGGTACTTCTGGGGACCCGGGTCGTCGTGGTGGCGGAGCCAGTAGCCGACGACGACGAGCACCCCGACCAGACTGAGCAGGAAGTCCCAGAATCCGAGCGTCAGGAAGTAGCCCGACCCCACCGGCAGGAGCAGGGCGACGAGGCCTCCGCCGTCCTTGTATACCGCCGACATCGCGTACCAGCCTGCGAGAGCAAACAGAACCAGGTACGCGCTCAGGAAGAGACGTTGGCCGGTGAGCGCCCCGGCGACTCGTACCGCGCCGGCGAGCAACAGGTGACCGAGCGGGCTGTGGCCGAGGTCCAGGTGTATCTGTACGTAAGAGTGCAGCACGGTCGCCGCGGACCCGTGATAGGCGCCGGAGATCGCGACGCTCGACGCGAGGTGCGCCGGCCCGTCTTGATCGGGAAACCGGGTGGTCAACCAGATCGGCAGCAGCTGGGCTGCGACCGCGACCGGCACGGCAAATGTGGCGATCCGCTGCGGCCACCGCGAGGTGACGCCCGGATTGTCGTCCGGCTCGATCGCGGACGCTTCCCGCGGACTCGAAGCAGACACGTGACGCGTCTGATCGAACATCTGCTTGCGAAGTCAACGGAGTCTCCGGTTACTCGCCACTCGCCCACCACGCTTTCCCAGCTCGCGCCATATCGAAGCCCGGCGGCGGTAACAACGGCGTGTTGGTGAAGCGCGCCGCACGCAATTCGCCAATGGGTCCGGCCGGACTCGGACCCGCTATCGGTGCACGACGGTGTCGCGCACGCTCGCGGCGCCCAACGCCGAGGTCAGCCGCTTGAACTCGGCCACGCTCCTCGACCAGGCGCGCCGGCGGGATCGACGACCGCGGCGCGGTGCGCGCACCCGCACGACGTGACACGACCCACGGTGCGACCGGCGGGCACTCATTTCTTCTTTCCCGCGTTCGGGAGGAGGTCGTCCGACACGCCGGAGGTCGAGTTCCGGTCCCAGCTACCCCAGCCCGACTTGACGCGCGACGCGACCCGCTCGAGGTCCGCGAGCAGCTGTTCGGGGGAGGGCTCCGATCCGTCCCCGGGCGCGGCCTGGATCGTCACCCCAGTCGTGGTGTCCACGAGATCCCATCGGCAACAAGTGCCGATGGGATCAGCTGTGTTCGCTCCCGAGGCCTTCGGCAATCCCGCCGGCGCCCCGGCGCCGGCTCCGACCGGCCGAATTTCTCACGGAAGCTTGCGAAATATCCTCGCGAAATGTGACAGACCCGGGCACGCACCTCGAGTCATCGGGGCCGGTGCGGGTAGACACACTGTGTGGATCATTCCGCCGACGGCCCGCCCCGCGCGCGCGGGCCGGGTCGTCGAGGTCGTGCGCGGTGTCCTGGACGAACAGAGTGCCGAGCAGATCGGGCTCGCCGCATCGGGCGCAGCATTCTGGCTCGTCATCGCAGTGCTGCCGACGGCCATCGCGGCCGTGAGCGTCTACGGCCTCGCCGTCAGCCCGGGGACGGTCGCCAAGAACGTCGCAAGCCTGGGTAGCGGCGGACCGGACTCACTCGGGGCGACGCTCGGCCAGCAACTGCAGAAGGTCGCGGCCTCCGACGGCACCGGGCTGACCGCCGGCCTGGTCGTGTCCGTCCTGGCGGCCCTGTGGAGCGCATCGGCCGGTATCTACAACCTGGAACGGGCGATCCGAGCGGCCTACGGCTTCGCGCCCGAGGAGTACGCACGCGCCCGCGCCCGCGCGCTCGTCGGGACTGTCGCCGTCGTGCTCGGGCTCGGACTCATTGCGCTGATCTCGACCGGCGCCGCGATCGTCGTCGAATACCTTCCGAGCGTCGTCGTTGTCATCGTCGCGGTTCCGTTGTTGGTGTGCGCGGTAGCGACGGGCATCGCGGTCCTGTACCGCTATTCGGTCGGCCATCGTCTGGAGCTACGCAGGCAATGGCCGGGCGCAATCACGGCCAGCGGCGGCTTGGTCATCGTGGTCGGGGCGTTCATCGTGTATCTGCGGTTCTCGACCCACTACACAGCCGTGTACGGCGCGCTCGCAGGCACGGTCGTCGGCATGATCGGCACGTATCTCTGTGTATACGTCGTATTGCTCGGCGCGGTGCTCAACGTGCAGCTCGGGCAGGTCCAATCGGCCCCCGCCGCGGTGAGACCGTCGGGCCTCGCCCGCGGCGCAGGCGACCATCCGCCTGCGGGCCCGTCGCTCGGGCGACACTGACTACGGTTTCCGACGTACGGAGAAGCGGAGTGGTCATGAGAGTCCCCAGGTTCGTTGCAGTAGCCGGCGCGGCCGTCGCCCTGTCGATCGGCGGAGCAACCGCCGCCCACGCCGCCGATTACCCGCCGACGACTTCTCGCCAACACAGCCAGGGCTCGACGGTTCCGACCACCACCAGCCCCACCACGGTGAGTGCCCCCCGGCCGGAAGGACTCCCCTTCACCGGCGGCAACGACACTCCCTTGGTATGGGTGGGCATCGCCGCGATCGCCACGGGCGCGGCCGCGGTCGGTCGCTCCCGGCGGCGCCCCCGCGCCCGCTGAGCCTCGGGGATCCAACGCCGGCGACGGCCCTTTGACCCCGGGTCGGCCCGGGGTCCCGACGGGGCCCGAGCGCGAGCTCAGCTCAAGGGCTGGTCGGCCGGTCGGCCGGTCAGGTGGACCGTGCCCTGAGCGATCGTGGACCCGACCGGTCCACCGCCGGGACCACGCAGGAGGTACGCCGCGCCGACCGCGACCAGCGCGCCGGCCAGCGGGCCCGCGACGTAGACCCAGAAGGCGTGGAAGTCCGCGGCGACGACATCGGGTCCGAACGTGCGGGCCGGGTTCATCGACGCGCCCGAGACCGGGCTGGCCCACAGGCCCGCCAACACGATGTAGCCGCCGACTCCGAACGCGCCGATCATGCCGAGGTTCTGCGCACCCGACGCCGTACCCAAGATCACGCTGACCAGCCCGAACGTCAGCACTGCCTCCATCGCGAAGGCATCACCGCTCGAGAAATGAGGAGCCGGAAAGGTCGAGCCGTACACCGTCGAGACATGCACGAAAGCCTGCAGGAACCACGCGGCGAGGACCGCGCCTGCGAGCTGGGCAACGACGTACGCAGGGACACGACGCCACGGGAAGTCTCGACGTAGCGCGAAGCCGAGACTGACGGCCGGGTTCAGGTGCGCGCCCGAGACTTTGCCCATGAACAAGATCACGGCCAGCACCATCAACCCCGGTGCGACGACCGCCGCGGAACGACTGATCGTGTCGGGAAACGCGTGACCGATCATCGGCCCGCCGGCGGCGACCAACACCAACAAGAACGTGCCGAGCAGCTCGGCGAACAGCCGGCGCCACTCGAGCGACGTGTCCTGGAAGTCGGTAACGGCCTGCTCGAAGGTGACGAGCCGGTGCGCGAGATGTCCGGAGGCGGCATCGAACAACGCTTCGCGGGTCGCCTGCGTGCCGGTCACTGCGTCGTTCGTCCCCGGGATCATGCCGGGTTCACGATCCGTCCGGACCACGAGGGGCGCACGTGGAAATTCTCGCTGTCGGCGGGGTGCTCCCGCAAGCGGTCGAAATCCCGGCTCGGCTCAGTCGTCGTGGGCGGCGCGCTGAGTCGGGGACATTCCCTCGGGATCCTGCACGCCGGGTGAACCGGCCGCGAGCGCGGCCAAGCCCTTCTCGGGGACGTGCAGCATGGCCCGTATCTCTTCGAGGGGACGATCCGCGACGGCGTGGAAGTCGACGTTCAGAAGATCGGTGCCGAAGCCTTCGGCAATTTCCTTGCCGCGAACCAACGCGTCGGCCATCCGGTCGGTCATTCCCGAGGTTTGGAGGTGCCGGCTGCGCACGTCCATCTGGAAGAAGCCTTGCTGATGTATGTAGCCCGTCTCGAAGAGCCCGACGACGGTCGCGAGCCAGGCGAATCCTCTCGGGTCCGGGTCGGCCCGGCCGATCAGCGTAAACACCTCGAGCTCGCCTTCGAGATGGGTCCCGTAATCCGCGATCACATGCACGAAGTCGTGCTGCGCGAGGTACGCGGGCGCGCCGCCCGCGTACCGGGGAAGGCGAAACCACGCGTCGTGTACATCTCCCAGATCTGTCGGCCGAGGCTGTCGGCAGGAAGCGTCTCGAATGCCTCCCATCGACGGGCGAGCTCGTCGTCGACGACGCCGACGTC
This sequence comes from uncultured Actinomycetes bacterium, assembly GCA_963784845.1. Lineage (GTDB taxonomy): Bacteria > Actinomycetota > Acidimicrobiia > IMCC26256 > PALSA-610 > PALSA-610. The sequence goes on from CAWASN010000001.1 coordinate 171,577, forward strand.
GAACGGGTCCTGGAAGTCTGCGTTCGTATAGAGCGCACGCATCCGTTCGGGGTCCCAACGATCGGTGAAGCCGCTGCGCCGAAGGTCGTTCCACGCGAGCCCGAACTTCCCCTCGGCGTAGCGGCGGGCGAGGCGAACGAAATCGTCGTCGACGCCGAGCGTCATCGCGTACCGCTCGACCCTGTGCGCGACCTCGTCGGGCAGCGGTCGTAACACCAGCTCGGCGAGCACCATGTGGTGGACGATCCGGTGCCGGTACTCCTCACCACGACCGACGAGAGCCTGGGCGAGCTCGTCCGGCCCGAGCGGAGCAAGGTCCTGATAGTCGACATCGACATCGGTGAGGGCGAGCGTGACCGCCCGCAACAATGACGCCTGCATCTCGGTCAACTCGCCCGCGCTCGCGACTGCCGTCCCGATGCCGCGAGCGACGGCGTAGACCTCAGCGGAATCGGGTTGCATGCACGGACCTCTCCATGGGTGACGTCGTCGGCTGTTCGTGGTCGTAGTCAGGGGTCGTATTCGGGGTCGTTCCGCACCGCCGCGACGCGCAGCTTCGCGACGAGACTCCGCCACACGCTAAACGCGGCGCACGCCCCGGCAAGAACCACCACCGGCGCCGCCGCCGGGATGTTCTACGACCTCGGACGGGGGACGCGGACGCGCAAAACGGTCTCGGTCGCGCTCAGAATTGTTGGCTCGGCCACTGCGTCCCTTCCCGAAACCCGGCCGCTGGACGCTACGCGCCCACCGCGCGATCCCGAACCCTGCCGCCGGCAGCCGCGATACCTCGGCGCCCGAAGTTGGTGACGAGCGCTCAGCGACGCCGGGACGACCTCAGGCGAGCGCGACACTCGGGTGAGCGCACTGCGTGTTCGGTGGCGGCGTGAAGGCAGGCAGCTCGAGTGCCGAGCGGCGCGTGGTGAAGTCGAGTGCGTCCGCGAGGTTCTTGGCGTTGGCGTCGCGCGCGGTCATAGGCGCGAGGCCCCAACGCCACTCGATCATGCGGAGAATCGAACAGTGCTCGTAGGGACCGTCGGTCTCGATCTTCTGCGGCGCGAACGGTCCGATCGCGATGCAGGGCACGCGGAACCCGAGCTGCTTGTAGTTCGGGTGCGGGCCCGGGTTGGGATTGACGTTGTCGTCGATAGCCGTCGGGGGCGGGACGTGGTCGTAGAACGCGCCGTTCTCGTCGAAGTTGACGACGCCGACCATCCGATCCCACTGCGGGCTGTGACGCAGGGCGTTGTAGACCTCGGCGACGTAACCCTCGCCCACCTGGATGTTGCCGTGAGGGTGGTAGTCGTTCGAGGTGCCGAAGAACTCGGCGACGGTCGTGTAGTCCGGCTCGACGAAGGTGACGTTGGGCAGCTTGCCCGCCGCGGCATCGTCGTAGAACTTCGCGATCGGGTACGTGATGTCGTCGTAGCGACCCGACTGGAACAAGCCCGTCATCGGCTCGCCCCACTGGTAGTAGCCGGTCGTCAACCCGGCGCCGCGGACTCGGTCGAAGATGGCGAGGTCGAGCTTCGACGGTCGCTCGGCGAGCGTGGTGGGGTACGAGCCGCCCGTCTCGTCGACATCGGTCGCGGCGCAGAGCATGTAGAAGCGGTTCGGCCACGTCGCGGACATGAGCGAGCAGTGGTAGCTGTCGAACAACGTGTAGTTCGTGGCAAGCGCGCCGAGGATGGGGACCTGCGCCCGCTCGTAATAGCTGATCGGGAAGTGGTCGCCGGTGGTCTGTGTCTTCAGCCACCCGTCGCACTTCCCGCCGTTGTACTGCGTGACCATCGACCGCCAGTCGTGGGAGGGATCCTTGTCGCCGCACGCCTGGAAGTCGTTGCCCATTGCGTACGTCGGTACGGGCCGACCGTGGAGGTCGGGATAGGTCAGTCCCGCCTGCTTGCCGTTGGCGCCCGGAACCCACCCGAGCAGGTGGTCGAAGGAACGATTCTCGAGCATCAGCACGACGACCGTGTCGAACGGTGCCGTCTTCGGGTCGGGAAGCAGCGTCGTCGTCGGACGCGGGGGCGCACCGGTCGTTGGTGTCGCGGCGCCCTTGGAGTTGTCCGACGAGGAGCTACAGCCGCCGAGCGCCAGCCAGGCCGCGCCCGCGGCTGATGCCGCCAAGAACGACCGGCGCGTGAGATCCGTCACCCGACCACCTCCCTTTCCATCGCGGCTTCCATCGCTGCCTTCGGTCGTTCCGCGGCCCGTCCGTTCACCGGATCGAGCAAGTGTCCATTCTGCACGCTACGGAGCGGTCGTGCTCGACGAGGCCGAGTACAGCTAGTAAGCGATGTGATCGACGGCCGTAGAACCACCCGGGAGTGAGAGGACGAGTCGCAAGCCGTGGCCCGAGTCGTCGAAGACCTTGGTTGTGGGCGGGGGGACGCTGTATCCGCCGCAGAACTGGTATGTGCTGATGATGACGGTCGGGCTGGTCCGGGTTCCGGCGATGGAGGCACCGTTTTCGCATTGCCCCAGCGACGAGCGCGACACGGGCCGCAGCGCAAGGTCGTAGCGGATCAGGCGCGCAGGACCGCTGATGAAGAGACTCGAGCCGCAGTGTTCAACCGCGGCGTAGCCGTCGCTCGTGACCGCCACCGCGTTGACCTCGCAGCCGGGATCCACAGGGGCTGTGGTACCGACCACACCGGGCTGTGATCGTTGCGCGGAGACGACCACAAGATGTGAGGCGTCCGGCATACTGCACGTACCCAGCGCGCCGACGTAACTCGGGCCGGCCGCTTTGCCGTACAGGAACGCGATGTTGCGACCGTCGAGCGTCCATCGTGGATTCGCGATGACGTGACATGTCGGGGCCGCCGCGCCGATGCTCACGACGCTGCCGGTTGTGAGATCTTTGACTCGCAGCGAACTGTCGAAGTAGGAGGTCGCGCAACCTGACTGAAGGTACGCGATACGGTTACCGGTGGGACTCGGCTGCACATCGCTGACGAGCTCGTCGTCATTGCCAAGCACCACGGTGTGCATCTCCCGGGTGCGCGGATCAATTTTCAAGAGGGTGCTCGAGCACGAGTGCGGGTGTGGGTCGCCTCCGGCGACGTGGCCGCCCATGCTCGGCCCCCGGTTCAGCGTGATCCACGCCTCCCCCGTCGGAGCAATTGCGGTACCGGTCACCTGCGTGCCGACGGGCACGCTGAGAAGGGTCTGAAGGATCTTTCCGGTGCGCGCATCGGAGATCGCCACGGTCACGTCCGAGCTGTTTGGCGATTCACGCGTCGACACGAACGTGGTTGGAGCTCCCGCGACTGGTCCGGCCGTAGTCGTCGTAGGTTCGACCGCGACGATCGGAGGTCGATGGTCGCGACCGGTGGCGGCCGTCACCGCGACGACGAGTGCAACCGCGATCAGAGCAAGGATCGAAGCTCGGCCCGCTCGTCGTAGGCGCTTGAGTCGTCGGCCGCGGCGTCGCACGCTGGTGAGCGTGCCCCTGTCGGCCTTGGGCGGTGTGATGTCGTCGAGATCTTCCAGTCTCACAGCTGCGGTTCCTCCTCGATCTCGAGCACCGTCCGCAACGCGGCGAGTCCACGGGCGGCGTGGGTCTTCACCGTGCTGACCGAGCAGCCCAACGCGTCGGCGACCGTGACTTCGGACAGATCGGCCAGATAGCGCAGGATGACGACCTCACGTTGCCGGTCCGAGAGTCCGTCCAGCGCGCGGTGCAGGTCGACTCGATCCGGGATGGACGCACTCGACTCCGTCGGCATGACACGAACGAGGGCCCGACGACCTCTTCGCCAGCGGTCGATCGCCAAGCGGCTGGCGACGCGCACAACCCAGGGTTGGACATCTCCCGTCTTGGAGAGCTTCTTCCAGGACGCAAACGCTCGCGCGATGCCTCCTGGGCGCATTCGGAGGCGTCCTCACGCGAGCCGAGCAGCCGGAAAGCAGCGCGATACCCCGAGTCGAACAACTCCGGGAACGCCTCGTTGAAGGATCTCTCCGTCACGCCCCCGCCCGACTCGCGAGCCTCGAGAACACCGCGCACACCTATTCCACGTCGGGACGACGCGAAAGGTCGACATGCACAGCCAACTTTCGCGTACGTGGGAGCAAACACCGGATCGTCCGGCGGGCCTACCTGCTCGCCTGCGCTCGCGCAACCGCCGCTCGTGACCGCGTGTCGCGAGATGAGTGATCCGCGGATGGCGCGCGCGCCGCGACCGACGTCGACGACGCCGGGAAGGCGAAGGTGCGGCGAGGCCATAGGCGGCTCTGACCTGCACCAACTCCACGAGCTCGGAGGGAGTCGAACTCCAACCTCGTGATCCGTAGCGCCGCTCGGACGGACCAGGTTGTGCGCCCGGTTCTCGGCTGTGTTGTCGCGTACAACGCTGCCGGCGACATCTCGCACGCGTCATCCGTCGATGTCCGCTCATGTCCGTGCGGTAGCCGAATGCGGGTGAGACGCACCTCGGCCGATCGTCACCAGGCAGCCTCGGCCACCCCTTCGCGGACGATCACAGGACGTGTGTCCGCGAGCGATAGGCGTTCGAGACGTCCACTGTCGGCGAAGAGGATATTCGTGCCGGATGCGTCGACCGCGAGGACACTGTCGCCCGGGATCGTGACTTCGTCCACGATCACGCCGCTGTTCACGTCAACGGTCATGATCGTCGTGCGCGGTTGGCCGACGTTCTTCGACGACGCGCTGGGCGCTACCACGACGACCGTTGCCGGCAGCCGTCCGGGGCCGAGGATCTGCAGGTCGGACCATCCTGCGGTGCGAGGCGGCGTTGCTGCCGCCGCGCCAACCGGCTGCCGGATCGTCGAGGTCGTAGGTCCAGCCGTGCGAGCCACACGCTCCGGCGGTGGTCGTGGTTTCGCACGCCGGGGGAACCCCTCCGAGCGGCGACGAGCGATCACAGTTGGAAACGGCTTGGAGCTCGATCACGAACAAGTGGTGGCCGTCAGGAAGCCAGGTCGCGCCGCCCCAGCGCGCGCCGACGGCGAAAGGCGGCTGCGGAACGTTGACCTGATGACCGGTGCCAAGATCGACGATCTTGTCGCCGTTCATCCAGAGCTGCCTCCCGTCGGGACTGACGGCAGTGAGCAGCGGCCCGGGTGACACGGCACCTGAACCCAGTGGGTTGGTAGAGCCGATCACGTGTTCTTCGCCGCCGGCGATCGGAACCTCTACGAGTTCGAGCGTTTGGGCCGGTTGGTTCAGCCGGGTCCAGAGGGCAAGTCCAGACGACCGCGCGATCGCGAAGCCGTTCTGGAGATAGGGGTCATAGTCCGCGCCGAGAACGCGCAGCGTACGCCCCGTCTTGGTGTCAACGACTTCGACTCGACCCGGACGGTCGGCACCACCGAGCCCGTGCACGATGGCCTGACCCGGCACCGCAACGAGCGCCGGCGCCGGCACGGTTGGCTTCGTCGCGCGTCGAGATCCCGTGGACGGTGAGACAACGACGGCTGAGTTCGACGCTCTGGACAACCGCAGTGTGACGGCAACTGCCCCGGCGACGATGAGACTGCAACAGAAAGCGACCACCACGAGTCTCCGACGCTTGCGGATTCGTCGGGCTCGCTCGAGCACAACGTCGACGGCGAGCCGCGGGGTGACGGCCTCTTGATTCAGCGTGTGCGCTCTTGCTTCAAGGTCGATCATTGCGTCTCCTGTTCGAGCAGTCTCGAAGCGAGGGCGTCGCGAGCTCGCGCGAGGTTCGAGGCGACGGTGCCGCGAGCGACTCCGAGAATCTTTGCGATCTCGGCCTCGGGCAGATCGCCGACGTAGCGCAACACCACGGCATGCCGTTGCCGATCGGGTAGCGCACCCACGGCTAACCACAGGTCGCGGTCAGGTAACTCCGCTGGGGCGGAAGCAGGTGCACGGATCCGACCGACGGCGTCGACCTCGCGTCGTCTTCGGCGTAGCTCTCGCCGCACAAGGTTCAAACCGACCTTGAATGTCCAAGCTGTCGGCGAGTCCATCTTCCGAACCCGACTCCACCGCGCGGCAGCTCGGCAGAATGCCTCGTCCGTCGTATCCCGGGCCACGTCGACCGAACCACAGATCAGATACAGGCTGTTCGCGACGCGAGGATGTTCACGGCGATACCAACCGTCGAACTCCCCCGCGTCCATCACCCCTTACTAAGCCCATCGGCACCTGGAATGTTGCATCCCGACGGGAGAAACGGAACGGGTCGCCACTCGCCTCGAAACCCACGAATAATCCGCCAGCGTCGCCCCTGGCACATCGCCCCGGTGTCTCTGCCAGGTTGCCGGAGCGTGTCGACCGCGGTCAGCGCTGCGTCTGCGTCCTCTGCCGGTTGCGTAGAGCGCAACCGGCAAGTCTGTGGCGATCTTGGAAGGGGTCGCGGCGCTCAAGAGGTGGAGCTTCGAGGAGACGGTGGCTGAGGTCGAGATCGTTTCGTCTTCGGCCCCGAGACCTGCGCAGCCGAGCAGCCGAGCACCCGCGCGACCTGCCGGCGCAGAACATCGTCATGCGCCGGGACCCACACGGCGAACGACCAAGTCGCGCCGCGTCTCATCACTGGCATCGGAAAGACTTCCTCGGTGCGGATAAGCGCGCCGAGGACCGAAAACGCGACGAGGCGAATCGAAATTGGTCAGCAATTCGGGCCCCGAAAGCCCGCTGCGGCATCTCTGCCGGTGACCTCAGCGGGAGCAATCACTCCGCTGATCAGGCAAGACGTTCAGCGCGCTCGGAGGGAGTCGAACCCCCAACCTTCTGATCCGTAGGGCACTCAGCGAGTTGCGAGACCGGTTGCCTCGTGCTCCGCAGTGCTCCTGAACAGGCACGTTACCGCTGATGCGTCCAGTGCGTGCACGTGAACCCGCCGGAATCGTCGCCATCCGTTAGCAAACTCGTTAGCAACTGGCGCACCTCGGCGGTACGAATAGCAGTCGACCCCAAGACGCCCGCGACTACCGTCGAGCACGTCCATGATGCGTGAGGAGCCCGTTCTGACCACAGCCCTCGAGAGCCGATTCACGGTGCCGTTGTACACGGTTACCGAGGCCGCGGCATACGTCGGCGTACCGCGCTCGACATTCGATACATGGGCCCGCGGCTACGAGCGGCGCCCTCAGGGTCGGCGTCCCGTCCACGGCGAACCGTTGCTAACCGTGACGGGGACCACCGGTGTGACGATCCCGTTCATCGGGCTCGCTGAGGGGATGGTTCTCGCGGCATTCCGGGAGACCGGGCTCCCGCTGCAACGGATTCGCCCCGCGCTCGACCGATTGCGGACGGAGCACGAGCTCCAGCACGCGCTCGCGTCGCAGGAGCTCTATTCGGACGGCGCCAATGTGCTGTACGACTACGCCCGCGCGCATGGCGACAAGACGCTGCGGCTCCTGACGGTCGTGTCGTCGGGACAGCGCGTCTTCCACGAGGTGATCGACCGGTACCTCAGCAGGATCACCTACGGGCCGGACGGATTCGCGTCGCAGCTGATCCTGCCGATCACCGAACGAGAGCTTCTCGTAGTCGACCCCGAGCGCGCCTTCGGGCAACCGATATTCATGCACGGCGGAGCGCGCCTGACCGACGTACGCGATCGCGTACGTGCCGGCGAACCCGAGTCGGACGTCGCCACCGACTACGGCGTCCCTCTCGACGAGGTGCGTGCGGCCCTTGCCGAAACCGCCCGCGCCGCCGCCTGAGTTCTTCGTCGACCGCAGCCTCGGTCGCCACATCGTCGCGGACGCCCTTCGCGCGCTCGGTTACGTGGTGCACTCCATGACCGACGTGTACCCCGACGGTCAAGATCAACGCGTCGCCGACACCCAGTGGATCGCCGATGCCGCCGAACACGGCTGGGTCGTTCTGACCAAGGACGAGCGAATCACTCGCCGTCCCGATGAGCGGTCGGCGTTGGCCGCCAGTCAGCTCCGGGTCTTCGCCCTCGGGACGCAGAACATGACCGGCCCGGAGATGGCCGCGAGATACGTGGCAAACATCAATCGAATCGTGCAACGGTCGCGCAAACAGGGACCGTTCGTCGACATCGTCCATCCCGACCGCGTCGAACGCCGCTGGCCGAAATGACTCGATCCGCCTTCGCACGGACAGCGGTCAGCACGAAGCGGCGATGAGCGCAGCACCTTGCCCAGCGAAGGCGTGCGATCCCCTGACGACGCCCGCCGATTGCCTCGTAGCGGCCGACAAGTTTTACCGGCCACTACGGTCCGAGACCGTGCCGGTTCCTGAACTTGCGCTCGCCTGAATCCGCCGCTTCTGCGACGAGCGCACACCGCCACAACATCGCGACGAGATGCGACTGGAAGCGACGACGCGGGGCAACTCAGTGATCATCGGCGACTGTCGGGCACCGTGGGACGGAGGGCCAGGCGAATGGACGCGCATGAACATTGCTCAGCTCGGGAACGAACCGACCTCGACGCGTTGGACCCTGTACTGGGCCGACCGCAACAGTCGCTGGCACCGATACGACCGCCTCCAACCGACGTCGAGCCTCGATGACCTCATCAACGAGATCGGCCAAGAACCCACCTGCATCTTCCTCGGCTAGCGCGGACGCCGGCGCCCGTGGGCCCTCACGCGCCGGCAAGCGCGAACGTCTCGAAGATGTCCGCCGGGATCGGGTTTGCAGCTTCCGCGTGATCGCGGTACTTCCATAACTGCGAGGATGAACGCGCCGACGCGTACCAGCGCGGCCGCATGTTCTACGACGCCGACACCCAGCAGCCGGCCTACTACGATAATCGGCGATTCACACGAATTCATGTCGAAACGACGAGAGGTGGTGTGCGGTGACGGTCACAGGCCCGACGCGACGCATCAACAATCTGGGACGCATCGCGGCGCCGGTCGAGCCGCGCCGGTCTCTCTGCATGGTTCCGGTTCTGACGATATTGCTTTCCGCGTTCGCCGTTGCGAGCTGCAGTTCGTCGGGGAAGTCGGGGAAGCCGTCCAACACGTCGGAGTCGACGAGTCCCCCAGTCAGCAGTGTCTCGGCTTGGTCACGCGACAAGGTGGTCACGGAATTCGAGAGCGTGGTCAACGAAGACAATGATCTTCGGGACTGCGAAGGCCAGCAGTCCCGCCCGATGTGCGCGCGCCTCAACAGTGTCGAGATCTCCCAGCTGAAGACCCATGCCCAGGAGATCGTGACGCAGCTCGACAGTCTCGACCAGCAGGTCGCCAACAACCGCTCGGAGACGTTGCAGAACATCGAGACCGAGATGAGATCCAACCTGACGAGGCTCACTACCTCTGTCGAGGCCATCGCACCCGCGTGCGGATCCTCGTACGACTCGCCCGACTGCGCTACAGCCTTGGACGAGTTCCACAATCAGCTCGCCGCGACCCAGGGCACAATCGTCAACTTGCGCTCCGAGATCGAGAACTCCGACTTCTGAACAGCTAAATCGCGTAACACTGCCGCCTGGTACGACAGTGTTAGGCCCGACGTTTCCTGTGTCGAGCTGGCGAGGTAGCGAACTTAGACCCGTTCACCGACTTCGGTGGCGCGTATTTGCCGCGCGCGTTGCGCTATGCGACAATTCGCGCCTCGATTCGGCGCTACGTAGGCCTCGCCGACGTCGTGCTCCGGCACGGGCGGCGAGTCCTCGTTGGCGCGGCGCGGCTTGATCTCGCCGCGAATCGAGAGCTGCCATCAAGGTTCACTGGAAGGATCAGGACGACATGTCATCGGGGGTTGTTCTTCTCATCGTTGTTCTGGTCTTGCCCATCCTGTGGCAGGTGCCAAGGTCGTTCTGGCCGCTGCATCTGAACTCGACGGCAACGGGTTTCACGGGCCTGTACCGCCGCTATTCTGTCGCCTCGTTCACCGGTCGCGCGAGCGACGTCCAGGCGTGGTCCGATTCGCAGACCGTCGGGTCCGTAAGCGCCCATACGACCGGCACCATCATCGGCGGTTCGTTCGTCGGATCGACATCCGTCGTGGACAGTCGCAAGAACTTCAAGGTCAACCACACCCGGTTCTTCTTGAGTGATCGAAACGGCGCGACCTGCGCGATCGACGCGGCCAACGTCGACCCGGCAATCGGAAACGGGCACGTCGTCTCCGCGGCTTGGCTCGTACACAACCGAAAGAGCGGCACGGCGTTCGTGGTCGTGGACCACACCACCAACAGCGTGTACGTCGAGAAGACTCGACGGGGTTTGAAGAACGCTCCCCGAGGCCTCACCAAGATGGTCCTGCGACTGCCTCTGCCGTACGAGGTCCTTCTCTGGCTGGGGATCGTCACCTGGCCCCTAATCATCCTGTTCGGGGTTGGCGCCCAGATTCAGCTCCGCTGGTTCCGAAAGCACGCGGTGAAGCCGTTGGTCGCCGTGCTGCAGCAGCGCGCCGCACTGGCGTAGTCCCGGGAGCGTTCCCGCTCAGGGCATCGAGTCGGTTGCACGGCTCTCGTCGTTCGAGCACTCCGCCTGGGTTACCGGGTTGTCCGCGCCGGCGTACTTGCGGAGATTGGCGCACACGTCGAAGCCGGGCGCACCGCTGTCGGTGCTCGTCGCGTACGGGTCGCCGTCGCCCGCCGGCGTCGAGGCGCTGCTTCCGCCAGTGCCAGCGCACACCGGCCCAAGCACGACGTCGACGTGGTTCGCGGCAGTCTGCGCCGCGTCGTTCTGGCTCGACGAGTCGGAACCGTTCTTCGCGAGCTGCTGTTCGTCGCCGATCAGCGCGTTCAGGTCCGAGTGCAGCGAACGCGGGCGCGTCCTTTTGCAACTGCTTGTAGAGGTCGCGCATTTGGGCGTAGCGGGCGGCAGAGCCCCCGCCGTCGTTGTTGTCGAGCGTGACGACGCGCTGGTAGGTGTCGCAGGTCGCGGCGCGCTTGGCGGCGCTCGACTTGCCGGATCCGCCGCCGCAGCCGGCCAATCCCGCCACGAGGACAATCCCGATCGCCGCTACCGATCCGAGGGACGTCTTGTTCATGTTCATCATGTTCTTTGCTCCTTCGTCGTTGGGTTGATATCCCCAGGGTGAAGGAGCGCGCTCAAAGGGCGATCAGGTGCGGATCAAGGACGCGCGGCGCCGACCGTCTGCCCCGCGGGCCGGGCATGGCATGATCAGTCTTCACCCGGGCGTCCACATCGGGCGCACCAGCTTGCGGCGAGGAGCCACGTGGCGGCGGCAGCACCAGGTCCGGGCACGTCGGACTGACTCAGCGATCGTGGCTATCGATCCCGACGCGGTTCGTCTGCTCCTTCCCGACTACGACCTTCTCGGGGAGATCAACCGCGGCCGAATTCGGGATCGTGTGGAGGGCGCGTCACCGCCAGCTGCATCGCGACGTTGCCGTCAAGCAGCTCGCCATTGGGGACAGCGCCGAATACCACGCTCGATTTCGGCGGGAGGCGCGGCTGCTCGCTCAGATCGACCATCCGCACGTCGTTCGCCTGTTCGACTATCGCGAGAGCGAAGGTGTGCAACTGCTCGTCATGGAGCTCCTGTCGGGCGGAACGCTGGCCGACCGGCGAGACGCCGGAATGTCACAAGCAACCGCGGTGGCCGCGACCTTGGCCGCCGCGACGGGGCTCCATCACGTCCACTGCAGAGGCGTCCTGCATCGTGACGTGAAGCCGGAGAACTTGATGTTCGACGGGTCGGGAACGCTCAAGGTGACGGACTTCGGTGTCGCGCGCGGCGACCTAGTCGACGCGACCGTGATCGCAATGACGCACGCCGGAGCGTTCTTCGGGACGCCCGCGTATGCCGCGCCCGAACAGTGCGCCCACGCCATCGGCGAAGAGGGCCCTGACATCGATGCAGCCGCCGATCAGTACAGTCTCGCCGCGGTTCTCTACGAGGCGCTAGCTCATCGCCTCACGCACGACCCGAGTGGAGGCGCCGCGGCGCTGTGCCGTCGACGCGTCGAGCAAGACGCCCTGCCGTTGCCCGATACGGTTCCGAGCGCGATCGCCCGGACCATTGCACGAGCGCTGGCCCGTGATCCCACGTCGCGCTTCTCTTCGGTCGCGAACTTCGGCACTGAACTCACCCTCGCGGCGACAGACTCGTGGGGCGAAGGATGGCCGGCGGACGCCGAGGTGCAACTCCGCGACACCGGGTCGCTCCTCGCCGCGGTGGCGGCGAGTTCGGCGCCCGCTGAGCAGGCGCCGCGCCGCCGGCGGCGCAGCCGCCTGCTGATCGGCGGGGCGGTGCTCGCCATCGTGGTGATCGCCGTCGCAGCCGGGCTGCGGTCCCGCGGAAGCGATGGCGGCGCGGCCGGGACGTCGGCCGGAGCCGGTAGCACGCGGCAACTGGTCCGACGTTGGACGGTTCCGACCGGCGGACCGGTTTTCTCGTCTCCCGCCGTCACTGATGGACTCGTGATCTTCGGAAGTGACGACGGGTCCGTACGCGCGGTCGACTCGACGACGGGCGCTTTGCGATGGCGATACCGAACCGGCGCACCGGTGCGCTCGTCGCCCGCGGTCGTCGATGGCCGGATCTTCGTCGGGAGCAACGACGGGTACCTGTACGCGTTCGATCTGCGCGGCGCGGTCCTCTGGAAGCGGTCCCTCGGGTACGAGATCGTGTCCTCACCCGCCGTTTCCGGCAGCACCGTCGTCGTCGGGGCGGCCAAACTCAGCGCTTTCGACGTGGCGACAGGGAACCAGCGCTGGGCGTTCTCGCCAGATGACGTCATCGTCTCGTCGCCGGCCATTGCGCACGGAACGGTCGTCGTCGGGAGCAACGACCACAACGTGTACGCCGTCACGCTCGAAAACGGCAGAGAACTCTGGCGCCTGCGGACCGCGGCCGCGGTCCAGTCCTCACCCACGATCGCAAACGGGATGGCCTACGTGGGCGGGGTCGACGGATTCGCCTACGCAATCGACGTCACATCCGGGCGAGATGTGTGGGCCACAGACCTCGGCGCGCCCGTGAAGTCCTCGCCGGTAGAGGTGGGCGGGACGCGTCATCGTGGGAACCGAGTCCGGAAACCTCGTCGCGTTAGAGGGCAAGACCGGCGCACAGGCATGGGTGTTCCACACCGCCGATCGCGTCGATTCGTCGCCCCTCGTCCGTGACGGGCTCACTTTCGTCGGGAGCAACGACAAGAACGTCTACACGATGCGCGCTGCGTCGGGAAATCTCGTCGCGTCGGCCGCGACCGGCGGTCCGGTGCTGTCTTCCCCGTCGGTCAACGGCGACGGCATCGTCATCGGAAGCAACGACGGCGTGCTCTACGACCTCGAAGCCCCGAAGGGCTAGTGAGCAGCGCGATAGCGGAGCTCGACACCCTCGCCGATTTGGATGACGTCACCGTCTTGCAAGATCTTCTCCGTGATGCGAATGCCGTTCACCATCGTCCCGTTGGTCGAGCCGAGGTCGCGCAACGCGCACGCTTCCGCCGCGGTGTCGAACTCGGCGTGTCGCCGACTCACACGGTTGTCGACGAGACGCACGAACGCGGACGGGTCGCGCCCGACGAGCGCGCGACCGGCCGGAAGAAGGATCGTCTGACCGTCAGACAGCTCCAGGCTGCCGGACGACCGTGGTTCGTCGGCACGAAAGGTGGCATAGAGCTCGGCGACCTGTGCGGACGTACTCGGCGACAATGTCGGTCGCTGCTCGAGGATGGCCCGTTCGAGATCGCGCAATTCCTTCGACGGCTCGATGCCCAACTCGTCGACGAGTGTTCGTCGTGCAGCCTGGTATGCGTTGAGCGCGTCGGCCTGGCGGCCGGCACCGGCAAGCGCACGCATCAGAAGACCGTGCAGGCGCTCGCGCAGCGGGTGCTCGGCGACCTTCTGCTCGAGCACCGGTATCACGATGCGGACGTCGTCACACTCCAGCAGTGCTTCGAGACGCATCTCTTCAACGGCAAGGCGCTGTTCGTCGAAGCGCGTGGCCGCGGCGGCAAGCACGGGAAGGTCGGCGACGCCCGCGAGCGCGGGACCACGCCAGTAGCCGAGTGCGACCTCGAATGCGCCGGCGGCGTCTCGCCAACGGGCCGCCGCGGCGGCTTCGAAGCCGAGCCGAGCTGACGCCTCGAACAGATCCGCGTCCAGCTCGGCGACGTGCATCAGGTAACCGGGACTCTGCGTCGTCACCGACGAGCGTCCCAGCAGCTTGCGCAGCGCCGAGACGTGTTGCTGCAACGTGTGCTCGACCCGACCGGGCGCACGATCGCCCCACACGGCATGGATCAGCGCGCCGACGGAGACGACTCGATTCGCGTGCAGCGCGAGCGTCGCGACCAGCACGCGTTGTCGAGGACCGGAGGTCGCGACCGGAGCTCCGTCGATGGCAACTTCAAGGGGCCCGAGCACCCGTACCGCGAGCTGGGTCATCCCTGATGGCAGACCTTGTTGACCAGCTCCGCCGGCATACCGGGGACTGGGATGTCACATTCGAACTGTTGAGCCGACGTCCAGGCGGTTCCGTCCCAGCGGTATGCGTCGGCGCCCTCGGAGTCGGCGTTGGTGAAGTCGACGACGGCCCAGTCGCCAACGCACCAGAAGCTCGCCACCGTCGAAGCCGGGTGGAGCTTCTGGAACGTCGCCTTCGTGCAGGGCGGAGCCGAGGCCGAGCCACTGGCGGCCGCAGTTGTCGTCGTGGACGGTGGGACGTTGCTCGCGCTTGGTGCTGTGCCGGTGCACGCCTGGCCTCTGATGTCCGATGGAACCTCACCCTGCGCACACGCGTCTTGCGCCGATTCCCACACGCGCACGGCGGCGTTCCAGTGCACGACGACGGTCAGATCGGGCCCGGTCGCAGTCATCTTGAACAAGGCGTATCCCCACACGCCCGAGCAATGGGCTCGCACGGAATTGAGCTCGGGCACCGTGTTTGCCGCGATGACTTGCTTGATCGCGGGCCACATGGAGTCGTTGCGACAAGGCACTGCGGTCGTGGACACGGATGTCGGGGGCGTCGTGGTCGTCGTGGTCGGGCCGGACGGCGCCGGGCCGTATGCAACGGCCGAGATGAAGGATGAACGGGTCCCGACCTTCTTCCACACGCTCGCGTCGGTGCTCGTGTAGAAGTCGGTGGAACTCGACGCGGAGCCATCCTGCGGTCCCGCAGCCAGCGCCGCGGCGAGGTAGGTGCCGTCGCCGTAGGTCATGGCCTCGAGCGCCTCCTGTCCGAACTGGACGCCTGCGGCGTCGGCCCATTTCGCACCGTCGCCGCTGGTGCGCACATGCACTCCGCCACCGCCGGCGGATGCGCCGAGCACCCAGCGTTCGTTGCCGTGCACGACCGTGGGCGTGCCGCCGCCCGACTGTGTCGGTCGGATGTCGGCGTCCCATTGCGTACCCGCGGCCCAGTGTGCGCCGTCGGCGCTCGTGTACGTGGTCAGCCTCAGGGCCGATTTCGTTTGGCCGGTCGGATCGTCGCGTTCGTCGATCCCGGCCGCGATCCACTTCTTCGGCCCGTAGGCAACGGCGTACAGCTGCTGCATGTTCGCGTCGTTGTTGCCGAGCTCGGAGATGTCGACCGCGTTCCATTCAGTGCCGTCCACGCTGGAGTATTCGACGCGGTCGGCGTGTTCGAGGCCGCCGACCGCGACGCCCGCCGTCTCGGTCCCGACTGCGACCCACCTGCCATCGCCGTAGGCGATCCCGCCGACGTGGAAGAGGCTGTCCGCGACCTTCGTCCAGGTCCGGAGGTCGGTGCTCTCGAAGATCAGGGAGCCCGATTGCAGGTTCAGGGGTGAGTCCGCGGCTGCGATCCACTTGCCGTTGCCGTACGCGAGTGCGCTGACGGCGACACCGGGGATCGTCGACACGGCCGTCCAGCTACGGGCGTCGGCGCTCGTGAGGATCTTCGTCGTGTTTCCGGACTGCATGGCGTCGGCCGCGACCCAGACCCCCGCGTTCGAACCGATCGGCGCCGAGAAGAATTCCCCGCTGCGGATGTCGATGAGCGTGAGCGTGCTCGCCGGTGTGCCGGCCCGAACGGTCGTGACCGCGTTCGACGAGTATCCGGCCCATCGGGTGCCGTTCACATGCGCCGCGTGTGACGTTGATCGGTTCGGGTGGTGTGAGCGGATTCCCGCAGTTGCACTTCACACGCGGCGTGCCGGTGTTGTCGACCAACACTGCCGTGCCCGCCTGGAGCACCGACTGCAGCGTCGTCGCGCGCCCGTCGCGGTAACCGTGGTTCGTCACGATCGTGTCGGTCGTCAGCACGACCGGCGTGAGTGACGCCACGTAGCTCTTGATGTCCGCCGGCGCGATGCCGAGCACGCCCGCCCAGGCAGTCGCCTTGTCGGCATGCTGCCCGAGGTAAGCCACGAGTTGATCGGCGTCACAGACGCGTGCGTCGCCCGACCCTCCGTAAAGGCCCGGCGCCGTTCCGGTCGCGACGAGCGTGTGCGTCTTGTTGTCCACCGCGCGGGTCTTGCGCGCCGTTGCGTTGATCGCCGCGACGTTGCCCGGGAACGAAACGACCCGGCCGATTGCGACCGACGCGCTGAACGGGTCGGCACCCGAGTTGTTGGCAGGTTCGAGCGTCACCGCGCTGGCCGAGGACGAGCCGCACGCGGCCATTCCGAGGACAGCCACGCCGACAAGCACGATGAAGCCGACAACTTTCCGCATCCGCGAAACCGACATTGTTTGCCACCCCTTCGGTCGAGCACCCCAACGAGCAGAGCATCAGCTCCGCTGCTCAAACGCCGCTCACGGGATGGTCAAACCGCGTCCGCCGGAACGAGATGCAGGATTCTCGCATGCGGCTGCCTCTTTCCGCCGACCAGAAACAAAACGCGCGATCGGTGAGATTCCGCCCTCATGAGTGCCGGCCAATCATTCCTGACCCGCAAACTGCGGCGGCCTCCTCGAAGTCGCCGACCCGGCCCCGTCCGATGCCGCGTTCGGCGAGTCCGCCGCAAAGTGCCTGCTCAGCGGCATCTTCGCGTCCGGACCGGCGTCCTCTCGCCGCGCTTAGTGGCGCTTGTGTCCCCTGCCGCGGACCGGATTGCCTTCAACTGACCACTCAACGACCGGTCCATGGAATCGCGCGTTCCCAGAAGTCTCCCGTGCCGTCGTCATCGATCAGACCTGCGTCATTGAGCTGCTTGACTGCAGCGTCGACCGCCATACCGATGCGACGCCCAACGGAGACGGAGAGCCGCATGGCGTCCTCGTGCAGCGCGTCCCAAGCCGTGTCTTCGATCG
This sequence comes from uncultured Actinomycetes bacterium, assembly GCA_963784845.1. Lineage (GTDB taxonomy): Bacteria > Actinomycetota > Acidimicrobiia > IMCC26256 > PALSA-610 > PALSA-610. Next base: position 188,699 of record CAWASN010000001.1, read on the forward strand.
CGATGCGCGTGTGTTTGTTCGCTCGACGGCCTTCCCCGGTACGGCGCCAGCGTGGCCTATCGCTCGTTGGCAACGCTGAACCGTTTCGGAGGTCCGCTGCGACGACCTCGGCGAGGAGCATCGGAATCGACATCCCTCGGCGACGCGCTACAAGCTTAAGCGCCTGATACGCCGCCGAGTCGACCTCGATCGCGAGGGCGTGCATACCGGTGCGCTTGTCGACGCGAGCTGCCTCCGTCCGCCGGCGTTCGGCGTAGCGCTCCCGCGCCAGCGCGTTCTTGCGGAGGCGCTGTTTCTCGTGTCGGCGGTCATCCTCGATTCGAGCACGCGCGGTCGCCGCTCTCGTCGCGGCCGCGCGGGCATGCTCCGTACGGCGCATCAGTTCGATGGCCCGGGCGAGCAACTCCTCTTCCTGTACTTGCCATCGCTCGGCGGTCTCGGCCGAGCGTTCGAGCCACTCGATCTCGCCCGCGGCGGCGCGCTCCGGGTCCGACGAGCGGCGCACGCCCGCGAGGAGTTCGGCCGCGCGCACTTCACGCTGCTTGCCGCTCACGACGCACCGCCGTTGTTGACGTCAGCTGGTTCCGCTAGCGGAACCGGCAAGTCTGTGGCGATCTTGGAAGGGGTGAAGTGTTGAGCGCGTGCGCTACCGGCGACGGTTGCGGAAGCGGTGATGTGCAGACTGCATCGTGATGCCGAACGCGGTACCGATCTCTTGATACGTGAGCCGGTGACGATGGCGATCGGAGCGAACGAGGTCGTTGACGAACTCGTGGGCGACGATGCCGGCGCGCGTGACGAACAACGCGAGCGCCAGCGGCTTGTTCGGATCGATGCCGCATTCGCGTGCCGCGGCGAGCAGAGCTCGTCGCACAGCCGTCTTCTCGTCGTCGGAGGGCGGGTCGATGCGCATGGGCGCGCTCCTTGGTCGTGGGACCGTGAGGGAGCGCTGCGGCGGACTCCGAGCCGATCTCCATTCTGCCCGCTCACAGGCGCTCCTCGCCGACCGCGGACTCTCCCGGGTCGCTCGTTGCAGTGCCCAGCAGCGCGTCGATCGCGGTCTTGGCGATCACCACACGACGGCCGAGCGTGAGCGCCGGGATCTCGCCCCTTCGGACGCATTCGTACGCGCTGGATCGGGAGATGCCGAGCAACTCGGCAACCTCGGGGACGGTGTAGGTAAGACGTGACGACACGTGAGCCTCCTGGTTGTTGGGTCCACTACGGATAAGCGCGGTGGAGATCGAGAACGCGACACGCGAACGCGCAGTTCGCGCCTCGATTTCCTCCGGCAGCGGAGGTGCAGACCTACCGTGCAGACATTCGTCAAGGGTGACCGGAGCCAGCTGCGCTCGCGTTGTCAGCTCCGCGTCAACCGTCGCCGAGGATCATCTCGCCGAGCTTCTCGGCTGCCTCGGCCTGGAGGCCGGGGATCACGTGGCTGTAGAGGTCGAGCGTGATCGAGATGCTGGAGTGGCCGAGGCGTTCGCTCACGATCTTCGGATGCACGCCGGCCACGAGCATCAGGCTCGCGGAGGTGTGGCGCAGATCGTGCAACCGCACCTTCGGCAGACCCGCCGACGCGACCAGCCGACCGAACAGCACCGTGATCCGCTCGGGATGCATCGGCGAGACCGTCCTCGCTCGTGAACACGTAGCCGGTGTCGGTCCACGCCGCACCCCACACGAGCCGGTCCTCGAGCTGACGCCGACGATGCGCGCGCAACACCGCGACCACCCGCGCATCGAGACTGATCGTGCGCCGACTCGATCGCGTCTTCGGATCGGACTCGCGTACGAGGTACGACACGCTCACCCGCGACCGACGCACCGCAAGCACACCCGCGTCGAGGTCGACATCACCCCACCGCAGCCCGGCCAGCTCGCCGCGGCGCATCCCCGTCGCGAGCACCAACACCCACAACGCGTACAGACGATCATCGACCACCGCGCCGAGGAACCGCCGCGCCTCATCCGGACTCCACGCCCGCATCTCGGGCGGCTCATGCCGAGGCGGCTTCACCCCCAAGAGCGGGCTCCGCACGAGCAGACCCCACAGCACCGCGTCGTTCAGCGCCTTCCGCAGCACCCGGTGCACGACGGCGACCGTTGCCGGCGACAGCTCGGCCCGTCGCCGACGACCACCATTCGCGAGCAGCTCGGCGTACAGACTCCTGATGAGGAGCGCGTTGAGGTCTACGAGCTTCACTCGGCCGAGCCGCGGCTTGACGTACCACTGCACCACCTCCCGATAGCTCTTCGCGGTCGACGGCTTCAGCGACGGCACGTGCCCGGCGAGCCACTCGTCGAAATACGCGCCAACGGTGATCTGACCGGCGTCGGCCACCTCGCCCGCGCCGACCGCCGCCAACGCTCGGCCCAACGCCTTCTCCGCCTCGCGCTTGGTCGCGAAGCCGCCCTTCCACCGCTGGCGCCGGCGACCCGAGACCGGATCGCGACCGACGTCGACGACATAACTCCACGTGTTCCCGCGCTTGACGACACTGCCTCGCATCCGCTCCTCCACAAGGGATAAGCGCACTGCGAGAGCTCAACGCGACAAACGACCTACGGACCTCTTGTTAGCAAGCGTTAGCAAGCAGGCCGGGAGAGCGCAGGCCGAGGAGCCGCAAACCGGCTCTGACCTGCACCAACTCAGCGCGCTCGGAGGGAGTCGAACCCCCAACCTTCTGATCCGTAGCGCCGCTCGGGAGTCCCGAGTTGTTCGCTCGGTCCTCGGCTGTGTTGTCGCGTCAGACGCTACCAGCGACGACGCGCAATCGTCATCCGTCGTTGTCCGCTGATGACCGTGCCGTCTCGGACAATTGGTTATCCGTTGGTGAGCGCGCGCCGCGTCGGCGAATGATCTCGTCGACGTCGAAGCCCGCTTCGGCCTTCACGGCCAGCTTCTCGACGAGCTCGTCGGTGATCGGCTCATCACTCGCCGTCCGTCCGTAGTCCTTCTTCGCCATGATCACCCTCCCGGCAGGAGTCGTCGCTTAGGGACCTCGGGCAAGGCCGGTATTCGACTGCATCCGAATGTAATACACTCGGGAAGTGGCCGAGCTGTTCGATCTCGATCTGCTCGACGACACCGATCCGTTCGAGATCGACGACCAAGCGGCCCACCTGTTCAAGCACGTGCCGCTCGGCATCGACGACATTTACGAGGTATGGGAATCCGATCCGCTGTTCTACCCGGCCGTCCCGCCGGCGCATTGGCTGATGGTCGCTGAGGTCGAGGGGCGCGTGCTCGTCGTACCGCTCGCTCCACCGGACAGTGGCGATCCGTCGAAATGTCGACCGATCGGCTGTTACGAAGCCGCAGTGCATCTCGCTGATCAGTACCGGAGAGACCGATGACAACTCCCCCGAAGAAGATGACTCGCAAGCAGGAGTACGACCACTACGCGAAGGCCAAGAACCAGACCCCGCAAGGTCCGGCGCGCCGACGCAAGCAGAACCTCACCGAGATGGTTCCCGTGCGCTTCGAAGCCGACGTGCTCGACGAGGTCCGTCGCCGCGCCGATGCCGACGACCGCTCCGTATCCGCGTGGATCCGACGAGCCGTTGAGCAAGCACTCCGCAAGACGGCGAGCTGACACCGTTGCAGCCCCCGCCGTCCTCTTTCGATGAAGACGTGATGGAGGATTGGAGCTTCTGGGTGCTCGACAACGGCCTCCCGCCACTTCCGACGCACGTCACGCCGGGAGAATCAGTTCCGGTTGCTCGATGGGTTGGACCGAGGTACGGAGCGGTCTTGCACATCCAGTGGACATGGAGCGACGACCACGAAGATGACTCGCTCTCGACCGAGACGCAGGTGTTCCTTCGTCGCGGAGACTCGTGGGAGGTCGCCAACGGTCAAGGAGGGTCGGGGTGGTTCGATCCGCCTTTCGTTCGCCCTGCTCACTTTGGACGCGGTGAAGTGGCGATCGGAAACCGGTTCTTTGCCTGCGAGAGCGACTGGAGTTGCTGTGCCGTTGATGGCCTCGTCGGTGCCGACGCGGTCGCGATCGAAGTTGAGGATGCTGACGGTGTGACACGTCGCGCCGTCGAGTCGCCGTTTGGCGCAGTCATCGTGTGCTCGACGGGCATCACGAAGCGACGTTCCGGGTGCTCGACGCCCAAGAGCACGTCTTGGGCTCAGGTCGGTTCGGATTCGAGCGGGAGCCGCGCCTGACAACCAATGTCGGTCGGAGCGGACCGTCATGGTTCGGCGCAGCGGTCGAAGCCGTCGCCCGCCGGCCACTCCGGACCCCAGTCCGGTTGTGTATAGCGCAACCGGCATATGGGTCCACCGTTTCGGAGTGACGGCTTCGTACGGTCGAAGGCCGGACCGAGGGTTGACTCGCGGCATATCCAGACCCCTCGCACGGGTGTCTGTTCACAGAAGTGTCGCCCTCGGTCCGTGCCTTCGGGACCGGCCTGACTTGATAGGAGCGTTGATCCCTCGACGGGGATGTGTCGACCGGCCCTCTTCACGATACGTCTCGACCGGGAGGACCACATGGCAAAACGGACCACAACGAAGGCCGGCGCGGGAACGCCAACGTGTTCGGTGCGGATCCCCACAAGCGGACCATCACCGCGACGGTGCTCGACGAACGCGGCGGCGTGTTGGGGACCGAGACGTTCCGAGTCTCAGGTGACGGTCACCGCGAGATGGAGCGGTGGGCGTTGCAGTTCGGACCGATCGCACGGTGGGGTATCGAGGGCGCCTCGGGTATCGGCCGGCACAGCGCAACGTTTCTGATCCGTCAAGGCCACGACGTCCGCGACGTGTGCCCGAACCGCACCGCCGAACAGGCGCGGCATCGCCAACAGGGCAAGACCGATGCCCTCGACTCGGTGCGTATCGCCCGCGAAACCCAGGCCGACGCCGGCGTCCCCGTCGTGTTCAAACGTGCGGGTGACGACCGCGGTCCGGACGAAGTGACGGAGCTGTTGAGCCTGTGGCACAAGGCTCGCCGGTCGATCAACAAGTCGCGCCAGCACCTGTTGAACGAGGCCGAAGCACTCCTCGGTGAGCTCCCGGAAGCGATCCGTGACGGGTTGCCTGACACCGCCGATGTCCGGTCCCGGCTGCGCGCGATCGCTCGTCGCGACCAGACGATCGGCTATGACGCGCCAACGATGCTGCGTTTGCGGTTCCTCGACCAGACCGCCACCGCGGTCGCCGACCTCGATACCCGCGATCGCGAAGCCGCGCGTGAGCTCGGTGCGCTCAACCGTCGGGCCGGCACCACGCTCACCGAGCTGTGCGGCATCGCGGAACGGTCAGCCGCGGAACTGCTCGTCGAGGTCGGCGACCCGCGCCGCTTCACCGGCGAGGGCGGCTTCGCACGGTTCAACGGCACCGCGCCACTCCCGGCGTCGTCCGCTGAGGGCAAAGGTGAACCAGTCCGCCATCGCCTCAACCCCGGCGGCAACCGCCGCGTGAACGCCGTGTTGCATCGCATGGCCGTGACCCAGCTTCGCTGCGAACCGCGCGCTCGACAGATCTACGACGACGCCCGCAAACACGGGCACACGAAGAGGGAGGCCATGCGGATCCTGAAACGCCAGCTGAGCAATCTCGTCTACCGCCAGATGATCCGCGACCAACGCCGCCAACACCACGAAACAAGCGAACAACGCGAGGCCGCTTGACATAGGAGCTTCTGTGCCGATCTTGGACGGGGTCTCGGAGCTCGAAGTTGACGCTTCAACGAGACGGTTGCTGAGCTCGAGGAAGAGCTCGTCGGGGACTGTGCAGACGGGCTGAGCGTCACCGGTTCGACGGGGCCGATTCGCCGAGAGGCGCTGTCGCGATTCGTCGAATGCAAGTTCGTGCAGCGATTTCGCGAGGGTGTTTTCGATGGCGACGGCATCGTGATGCAACGTGTGTGAGAGCTCTGAACGCAGCGTTCGGAGGATGGCCAACCGAGCGGCGACGAGGTCGTGATTCGTCTCGAGTGAGGTGCGCGTCGTGAGGTCGGGGTCAACGGCCGTGGTGGTTGCGCCGGCGATGCGTCGACGAGCTCGCACGTGACTCGTCAAGCGCGGTCGACAACCGCGCTCCGGCCGTCGAGGTCAGCGGTTCGCCGATTCGGGCAGAGGCGCTGAGCCGTCTCGTAGCGGGCCCGTCACGGTCGCGGCTTGCTCTCTCGCCGGTGCCGTCGTCGCGGGCGTGTGCGCCGCCAGGAAGGCCTCGAACGCCATCTTGGAGATGACGATGCGTCGACCGAGCGTGAGCGACGGGATCTCGCCGCGGCGGATGCACACGTAGGCGGTTGATCGTGAGATGCCGAGCATCTCGGCGACTTCGGGGACGGTGTAGGTGCGTCGGGTTGTCATGAGTACCTCCGGGTAGCGGCTTGTCCTTCTGATAAGCGCACGGTCCGCCCCGAACGCGACAAATTTCCCGGCGCGTCGTCGTCGTGCAGACCTTGCGTGCAGACATTCGTTTAGGTCTGCACGTCGTCAACATCGAGGATCTCGCCGAGGCGATCGGCGGCGTCTTCTTGCAGGCCAGGCGTGAGGTGGCTGTAGATGTCGAGGGTGATCGCGACCGACGAATGACCGAGTCGCTCGGACACGACTTTCGGGTGGATACCCATCGCCAACGCGAGCGACGCGGCGGTGTGGCGCAGATCGTGCAGCCGGATCTTCGGGAGGCCAGCAGCTTCGACGGTCACGCGGAACAGGTGGCTGATGCGGTCCGGGTCCATCGGTGTTCCGTCCTCGCGCACGAACACGTAGCCCGACTCGACCCAGACATCCTGCGCGTACTCACGCTCAGCTCGCTTGACGCGTCTGATGGTCCCGCAACGCGTCGACGGTGCCCGCGTCGAGCGCGATGACACGCCGCGATCGCTTCGTCTTCGGCTCCGAGACCTGCGCAGCCGAGTAGACGAGCACCCGCGTGTGTTGCACCGAGAGTCGACCGGCCTCGAGATCGACGTCGATCCATCGCAGGCCGGCGACCTCGCCGCGCCGCATCCCCGTGACCAGGAACAGCCGCCACATCGCCACGAGCCGATCGTCGGCGACGAAGGCCAGGAACCGACGCACGTCCGGCGGCGACCACACCGACATCTCCGTATCCGCGCGCCGAGGCGCCACGACCGCATCGCACACGTTGCGATCGACCAGCTCCCAACGCAACGCGTCCTGCAACGCACGGCGCAGCAACCGGTGGCAGTACCGGACAGTCGTGGTCGACAGCGGACCATCACGGAACCGACGGGGCGTACGCAACAGCACTGCCTGCCACGACCGGACGTGTTCCGGCGCGAGCTCACGCAGTCGCACCTGCCCGAGATGCGGGATGACGTGATCGCGCACACACCGCTCGTACGACACCGACGTGGTCGGTCGACGCGTCGGCTCCGACGCCACCAACCACTCGACCAGGAACTCGCCCACCGTCGGTCCGACTGGCTCGGTCGGGGTAGCGACGTCGTCCTCGAGCTCGACCAGGAACCGCCGCTCGGCCGCCAGCGCATCCCACTTCGTGCGGTACCCGCCCCGCGCGACCTGCCGGCGCGGAACATCGTCATGCGCGGGCACCCACACCGCGAACGACCAACTCGCGCCGCGTCTCATCACTGCCATCGGAAAGGCCTCCTCGGTGCGGATAAGCGCGCCGAGGACCGAAAACGCGACGAGACGAATCGAAATTGGTTAGCAATTCGGGCCCTGAAAGCCCGCTGCACCGTCTCTGCCGGTGACCTCAGCGGGAGCAATCACCCCGCTGATCAGGCAAGACGTTCAGCGCGCTCGGAGGGAGTCGAACCCCCAACCTTCTGATCCGTAGTCAGATGCTCTATCCATTGAGCTACGAGCGCTTGACGAGGAAAAGAGTCTACCGCCGAGCCCCGGTTCCGGCGGTTCGAAACGCGTCGCCGCCGCTCGCGAGCGTGCTCCGGCCCCTGCGGCGTTCCCGCCCTACGACCGGATCGCCGGGTTGGAGAGGAGTTCGGCGGCGCGCCTCCGCTTACGGAGCGCGAGACCGGTGACGGTGGCGGCGAGCGCGGCCCCGCCCGACACCAGGACGCCTCGCGTGGCGGACGACCCCAGCGCGGAGGCGCCGACACCAATCGAGGGCACGTCCCAGACCGTGCGGCGCAACAAGGCCGCGCGCGGGACCTCCCAGATCTCGCTGATCGTGTTCGCGTCGCCACGTGTCTCGAAGCGCAGGTCGGCACCGACTGCGGTGATACCGCGCACCCGGTGCGTCACCAGGTCGCCGCTCCCAACCCGTTCGTCGAAGCTCACGATCTCACCGACGCGCACGTCGCCGGCGCGAACCCACGTGGTCACCACGACATCGCCGACTTGGAGCCGCGGGCGCATCGATCCACTCGAGATGACGAGCGGCCGGAAACCGAGGAGGACCATCGTGAGAATGGCGGCCGCGAACAGCGAGACCACAACGACGAGCACCATCTCGAAACGGAACCAGAGCGTGCGGTACCCGGCCGGGCGCTCGCGCGCACGCAACGCAACACGACCCGCGGGCGACCGGGATCTCGGGGGTGCGCTCTCCGCGGGTGCCGGGTCGAAGAACCCGTCGATCCAGTCGATGCGAGCCCGAGGCTCGAGGTCGAGCGAGACACCCAAGACCACCTGCCCGAATCCCGGCCGGCGATTTGTCACGCGCCCGCGTATACGGAGGTCGGCGCGGTCCGGAAACTCGACGACGATCACGACCGACGCGCCCACCTCGACGTCGCCCAGGGCCCCGACGACAGCGCAGCCGTTCGCGGAGGCCTCGACGACATGCGCCGCACGCGTCCGTCGACGAGCGCCGGGAGGTCGACATCGAGCCGGTACACCACGCGGTCCGCACGCGCTTGCCGATCGCGCGGATCGCGAACGTCCACGACATCACAAGATTCATCACGGCCGCGCCGGCCGCGACGTTGGCTCCTGCATCCGACGTAGCCGCGCGATCGAGCAACAACACCGACGTCGCGAACGTGAACGCAACCGCGAACCACAGCAGCGGTTGGGCCGGGATACCGATGCGCCGAGGCCGCATCCGCCCGAACACTGCCGAGGGCAGCGCGAGCAGCGAACCCGGAGCGTCGTACGCGGCGGCGCGGGCATCGCGGACGGGATGCAGCCCGACGTCGTAGCGGAGCCGGCTCGCGCTCCACCGTCCGACCGCGGCGACACCCGCGACCGTGACGAACGCGATCGGCGCGCACGAGAGCGGCGACGACCCCGACCACCCGATCAGCAACGGAACCGCTGCCCACAACGCGAGTGGCCACGCGTAGAGCTCACGCGCCAGCGCCGCCGCGGCCAGCAACCGGGCACGCACCGGCCCCCGGGTCGACCGCGCCGGCCAGATCCGCCGCCGCGGCTCGCGTCCGGATCATCTGCGACGGCCAGAACACCGGTGCGTCGGTCGGCGCCGCCCGCAGCGCGATTCGCTCGGTGACCTCGACGCCGCGCAGGCCGAGCAGTTCGAGCCCGCGCAGCCAGTGCCCCCAGGGCCGGGTTCCGTCGATGGGATGAGCCACGACCAGGTCGGTGCGAACAACGGTCGCGTCGGGTTCCCACAACGTCGCGCCGGCCATGCGCGCGTTCGACCGCAGCCGCTGCGCGAGTGCCTCCCGCTCGCGGGGCGCGTACCGGTCGTCGTTCGGCGACGCCACGCGACCGGTCGCCCAGCCGATCCCGTCGTCGAGCACTCCGGCCACGCGGCGGGCTTCGGGCGTGGGGAACGCGCTGGCCGACACGACGATGATGGCAGCCGTGTCGATCGCAGCCGCGGCTTCGCGCAGCGCCAGCTCTGTCGTCGCAGCGATGTAAGTCTGCACGCCGACCGGGCCGAGCTCGTCGAGCAGTGGCCGGTGCCGGTTACCGACGACCACCGTCGGCCCCATCCGCGCCGCGAGGATGATGCTCGCGGCGCGATCTCGTCGGGTTCCGAGCCCAGGCGCACGGCCGTCGTGAGTGTCGCTTCGCGTCCGGGAATCGCCGCGCCGGACGGAGCGGTGCCCGCGATCGATTCCAACACCGTCGGCGCTGATCCCCAGACGAGGGCGAACACGATGACTGCGCCGAGGCCGCGCTGGTCGGGTCGGATCCAGACGATCGTCAGGCCGATGACGCCGGGCGCCGCGAGAGCGACGATCAGCTCATAGACCCGAAGATACGTCCGCGACCGCTCCGCCCTCGTTATGCACGCCCCCGGTCTCGCCGGAAGCCGACGATGCTGACACCCAGACCCGCACCCAAGAGCACGACGCCCAGACCGACCAGCAGGGCCGACTGCGATCCGGTTCGGGGGAGCGACCCCGACGGCAGATCCGAAGCCAGGACGTAGATCGATGTCGAGGTGACCCCGCTCGCAGCGATCGTCGTCGAGGTCGTCGGAGCAACGGTGCTGCCGCTCTGTTTCACGGTCGTGCTCGTCGTCGGACCTTCGATCGGGCTCGTGGTCGTCGGACCTTCGACCGTCGTCGAAGTCGATGTGGACGTCGACCCCGACGTCGAGATCGTCGGACCTTCGACCGTTGTGGAGGTCGTCGAGGACGATGTCGTCGGACCTTCGACCGTTGTCGAGGTCGTCGAGGACGATGTCGTCGGACCCTCGACCGTTGTGGAGGTCGTCGAGGACGATGTCGTCGGACCCTCGACCGTTGTCGAGGACGTCGAGGACGTCGAGGTCGAGGTGGAGGTGGAGCTCGTGGTGGTCGACGGTGTCCCGGACGGACCGCAGAACTGGACGTTGGAAACGGCCGGAATGTTTCCCGCACCCACCCTCGGCAATCCCGCGTTCGAGAAATGGCCGCTGGTCCGGGCGGGATACAGCGTCGTGACGACCGCGCTCGTCCCGCCCTTGACGATGACATACGAGATCGTCAGCGTCGACTGCCAGTCTCCTCCCGTCGAGGTGCCGTTCGTAATGTGCACGACGTCCCGATTGGCGTCGGGTCCTGCGAAGACGTATCTCCCACCGGAGAATTCGAACTTCGCGACGAGCGTCGAACCCGTCGGGCAGTTCTCGTTGCCACCGTGTGACAGCGTCGTCTGCACCAAACCGGCGACGACGAAGACGGCCCCTACGACCAGCATGAGGATGCCCGAGTACCACGGCCGAAGCCTGCGCAACCGGTGAGTAAGGGTTGACATCGACGAACCTCCACAGGCAGACACTGCTGCGTTGGAAGGTCGTCCCAGGTGTGTGACCGGAGCGTGACCCGAGCGTCGCGGGGGTCACGGACTCCGGTGCTCACCTAGTCGTCGTCGTCATCCAGGTCATCCAGGTCGTCGTCATCCAGGTCGTCATCGTCCACGAGATAGCTGTAGGCCTTGGCCAGCGCCAGGACCTCGTTCGCGTCGGCGCTGACCACGTGATAGGCGATGCGCTCGAGCAATGCGTCGCGCACCTCGTCGGCAGTTGCCATCGTGTTCCCTCCTGACCGGGGCCGAGCTGCCGACGTTAGGGGTCACGGCGGGGTGAATTGCGCCACTCCGGACCAGCCAAACCCTCCGGGATTGCTCCAGGTTCGCCACAAACGGCCGATTGCCAGTTGTGGTCTCGAACGAACCCTTCGACGTCGTCACGCAACCGCCGCAAGAGATCGAGCTCGGCAGCTCGAATCCCCAAGAGATCGAGTCGCGCCTCCAGCAGATCCTGGAATCGATGCGGACGAGCTCCCCCGGTGAGCCGGACCTCGAAACTTCCCCGGAAGACATGCTCCCGTCAGAGAGCGTGGTCCCCTCGGAGAGCGTGCCGGCGCCGAGCGGGACTCAGACCTCCTCCGGGCCGGATCCTGCCCATTCCGCGCCTGCGGGCGATGTGCCGGCATTCATGCGACTGCCCTCGCAGTCGCACTCCATGACCCGCCTCGGCCAGGCCATGGTCGATCGTGGCCTCATCACCCAAGACGACCTCGAGCGGGCCCTGGACCACCAACGCACCACCCGAAAGCGCCTCGGTGAGTCCCTCGTCGACATCGGCGCGGTCACGAGCTTCCAGCTGTCACAGGCTCTCGCCGATCACCTCGGCGTTCCCTTCGTCGACCTCGAGTCGCACCCGCCCGACGTCCTCCTCGCCGGCATGATCCCCGAAGAGGTCGCCCGTCGCTACTCCGCGCTGCCGGTCGAGCGCTGGAGCGGCCAGGTCGTCGTGGCGATGGCCAATCCCAACGACGTCTTCGCGCTCGACGACATCCGCGTGCTCACCGGCCAGTCGATCCTCGCCGCGCTCGCCGACACCGGCCATCTCCTCACGGCGATCGAGCACGCGTATTCGCGTTCCGACCTCATCGAGAGCAGCCTCGACGACGCCGCCGACGACTACGACGTCGAAGCCGAGATCAGCGGGGGCGCACTCATCGACGATGCCCCGGTCGTCAAGCTCGTCAACGCGCTCCTCGAAAAGGCCGTCGCCGATCGCGCGTCCGACCTCCACATCGAGCCCGCCTCCAGGAATGTCCTGATCCGGATGCGCATCGACGGCATCCTGCACGACACCTCGGAGGCGCCCCTCAACGTCTTGCGCCCGATGGTGAGCCGGCTCAAGGTCATGGGCAGCCTCGACATCTCTCAGAACCGCCTTCCCCAGGACGGCCGGTTCTCGCTCAGCGTGCAGGGTCGGCCGATCGACGTCCGGATCGCATCCGTTCCCACCGCGGCCGGTGAGGCGGTCGTGCTCCGGCTCCTCGACCCCGTACGCGGCGCGATGGACCTCTCGAGCCTCGGCCTGTCCGATTACGAGAGCGAACGCTTCGTCACCGCGTTCCACACGCCCCAGGGCGCGATCTTCGTGACCGGTCCGACCGGATCCGGAAAGTCGTCGACGCTGTACGCGCTCATCTCGTCGGTGAACACCCACGACAAGAGCATCGTGTCCGTCGAGGATCCCGTCGAGTATCGCCTCGACGGGGTCAAGCAGATTCAGATCAACTCGCGCGCCGGCATGACGTTCCCCTCGGCGTTGCGCTCGACGCTGCGCGCCGACCCCGACGTCATCCTCGTCGGTGAGGTGCGCGACGCCGAGACCGCTCGCATCGCGGCCGACGCATCGATCACCGGTCACCTCGTGCTGTCGACGCTGCACGCCACCCGGTCCGCAGCCGCGCCGATCCGGCTCATCGACATGGGCGTCGAGCCCTACCTCGTCGCTTCTGCGGTCTCGTGCATCGCCGCGCAGCGACTCGCCGCGCAAGCTCTGCGAGACGTGTGCGACGCCCGTCGAGAACATCGACTACACCCAACTCCGGCGACTCGGTGCGACCGACGAGATGCTCGAGGGAACCCTCAACATCCGCATCCCGGTGGGGTGTTCGAACTGCCGGCGGACCGGTTACCGCGGCCGTTCGGCGATCTTCGAGATCATGCCCGTCACCGAGGACATCACCCGGTTGATCGTCGAGCGCGCGCCGAGCGGCGACATCGAGAAGATCGCGGTCGAACAGGGCATGGACACGCTTCGCATCGCCGCGCTGCGGCGCGTGCTGACCGGCGTCCTCAGCATCGAGGAAATGGCCCGCGTCGTCTCTTGAGCTGCGCGTCTGAGCTCCGCGTCTCTTGAGCTGCGCGTCGGGCGGAGGCCGTCAGAACGCGAAGCGCACGACGCAGAACCCGCCGAACGCGAGGCAGTAGATGCCGAACGGCGTCAGGGTCCGGGTCTCGAAGAAGCGCACGAGGAACTTCGTCGAGAGATACGCGGCGACCGCGGCCACGATCGCTCCGACGAAGGCCTGCGAGCGGATGCCGTCGCCGAGAGGTCCGGCGAGGTCGGGCACCTTGTAGAGGCCGGCGCCGAGGATGATCGGTGTCGCGAGGAGGAACACGAACCGGGCCGCATCCTCGTGGTCGAGGCCGCGCATAAGACCGCCGACCATCGTGATGCCCGACCGGCTGATCCCGGCGAACAACGCTCCGATCTGTGTGCAACCGATGAAGAAGGCCTCGCCGAAGGTGAGTGTCTCGAGCTTCCGGCCGCCGGAGAAACCGTCGCCGCCGTAGCCCACACCCGACGCCACCCGCCGCCGCAGGCGTTCTCCCAGCAACAAGACAGCGCCGTTGATCGTCAAGAAGATCGCGGCCGCCTCGGGTTTGGCGAACAACGACCGCAACGCGTGTTCGAACAGCAGGCCGACCACGCCCGCGGGGATCGTGGCGACGATCAGGAGCATCCCGAGCCGGGCATCGGGCGTCGTGACTCTGCGCTCGCGCGCACTCCCGAGCAGTCCGCCGATGATCTTGATCCAGTCGTCGCGGAAGTACACGAGCAGCGCGAGCGCGGTACCGACGTGTAGTGCGACGAGGAAGGCGAGGTAGAACGACTTGCTCTGCGACTGCACGGTCACGAGATCGTCCCAGCCGATCAGCGCCGGGATGAGTACCGAGTGACCGAGGCTCGACACCGGGAACAGCTCGGTGACGCCTTGGAACAGACCGATGACGATGGCTCGGAAGAAGGAGAGCATGCGCCTACAGCCTCCCACGCGGGCGAAGGTGGTCACACATTCCGGCCCTCGCCTTCGGTGCCCCGGCGTACACCTTCGATCTGCACGAATCGTGGGTGTGGTCGCCCGTGCCCCAAACGTCGGGCCCAGGTGCTCGGCAGCGCCTTGGCCTCTTTCGCGTCGAGGTAACGCGCGGGACCGAGGTCGATGCCGGCCCGCCGGAACTCGGGCGCCACCGCTTCGGCGACGTATTCGGGAGTGGCCACGGGAAGATCTTCGAAGCGGGCGGGGGTGGAGTCGAGCCAGATCTCGCCGTTCAGCGTCATCCGGATAACGGCACCCGGGCGCGCCAAGGTCGCGATCCCGCCCACGACATCCGGGCGCGCCCGTACGATCCCTTCGAGCAGCGCGCCCCACGGCAACACGACGTCGACCTCGTCGGCGATGTCTTGGAGCTCGACCGGCAACGCTTCGATCGCGCCGCGGAGCAAGACGAGATTGGCGCGGCCCCCGCGGGCCGGCTTGCGCGCCGCGCGATACGCGATCTCCCCCATCGGCTCGTCGAGGGCGTCGATGCCGACGACCAGCCAATCCGAATGTTCCGATGCGAGGTGATACGCGAAGCGCGCGTCACCGGTTCCGACGTCGACCGCGCACTTCGCGAACTCGGAGCGCAGCGCGCCGAGCTCCGACGCCGTCATCTCCGCCGTACGACCCTTGCCGACCACGCGGGTGAGCATCATCGACGATCGGCGATCGCGAGCACACGCGCATAGGCCTGCTTGTGGCTCATGCCCGGCAACGCACTCAGCGCCCCCGCGATCGTCTTCGGCGTCACACCCTGTTCGAGCAGCGCGCGCACGAGTCGGTCCAGCTGCTCGTCGGTGTGCGAGTCGGGTTCCGTCGACGCCGCGCCGACGCGGGCGGGCGGAGCAACGACGATCGTGTACTCGCCGCGCGCGTCGCCCATGTCGGACAGCTCGGCCGCGAGCTCGACGGCCGAGCCCCGCCGGAACTCCTCGAACACCTTCGTGACCTCGCGACCGATGCACAACTCCCATCCCGGACTCACCGAGGCGATGTCGGCGAGCAGGCCGGCAACGCGGCGCGGCGCCTCGTGGGCGACGAAGGCCTCCCCGCGATCGGTGAGCCGCCGGATCTCGGCCTGTCGGGCGGCGGTTCGGCGCGGCAGGAAGCCCACGTAGGTGAACCGATCGATTGCCAGACCCGAGGCGCTCAACACCGCGAGGAACGATGACGGGCCCGGGACCGGGCTCACTGCGAGCCCGGCGCCAACGGCTCCACTGACCACGACGTATCCCGGATCGCTGAACAAGGGTGTGCCCGCGTCGCTCACCAAGGCGGCGCGGGCTCCCAGCTCGAGCTGCTCGATCACACCGCCGGAACGCTCCGCCTCGTTGTGGTCGTGGTAGCTGAGCACGCGGCCCGCGAGGCGCATCTGCGTGCGCTGCACCAGATCGCGGAAGCGGCGCGTGTCCTCTGCGAGCACGAGATCGGCGGCTTCGAGCACGCGCCGAGCGCGGGGCGACAGGTCGTCGTCGTTGCCGATAGGTACCGACACGACGAACAGCGCACCGCGACGGTCGCCCGTGCCGAGCTCTCGGAGCGTCACCCGCACCTCGGCGACCTCGTCGGCGGCGGCCCGGACCAGCGCGCGATCGATCTCGGCCGCGCTCTTGGTCGCGTCGTACGCGACCGTCCGGCCCCGCAGACCCGGTCCGCGCCGGAACACGAGCGCGTCGTCGCCGACGAAGAAGGCACTCATCGTCGCCGTGAACGAATCCGCCACCCCGGCGCACTCCAGCGTGACCTCGACATCCCCGCGCAGACGCCCGATCGCGCGGTCGTCATGGTCACTGCGCACGCCGAGCACGCAGGTCGCCCGGCCCGTCACCTCCACGTCACGCGTGAACTCGACCGTCTTGGTGTGACTCCCCGAGATGCGCGGGTGCCCGTGGCAGCGAAAGGTGACCGAGGCTGCCGCGCGGTCGGTTCGGCGCCGCCATCAACCGGCGAAACTACCGGACGGTGCCATCGGGACGGGCGCGGCGTGGTGAACTGAGGGTCTGTGCCGGGCCGACGACGATGAACGAGCTCACTGCCGAAGCGGTCCTGGCCCGCGCCACCCATGCGGTCCAGACCTTCGCGCGCAACGATCTGCGCACCAGCCCCGTCCTCGAGCGCTTCGTCGGCGGTCTCACGGCACTGATGAACGAAGCGGGATACACCCGACTCGACGCGCCCGGCCCCGGCACGAACGTCGTGCTGCATTCGATCGACGCCGACGCTCCCCGGCCCTACCGCCGCAAGGCCGCGCCGACGTTCGTCATCGCCATCGCCGAGCTCGACGACGTGCCCGAGGACCGTATCGAGCTCCTGCGCGTCGGCTACCCGCTGCTGGTCCGCGCGCTCGCGAACCTCTGCGTCATGGTGAGCGACACCGCCGACGGCCTCGTCGTGCGCTTCGTGACCCTCGAACAGGGCGTGTACGGCGTCGGCCCCGGGTGCACCGACGAGGAGCTCGCACACGTTGCGTTCGACCGCATCGAGCCGCTCGCGTCGTCGCAGCTCGTCATCGCCAACGACTTCGTCACCGATCTTCCCCGCCACCTGTGGAGCGGCGACGAACAGACCGCCCAGATGCTGCGCGCCGGACGAGCGCTCGAGTCGCTCGACCTGCTGCCCGCCCCCTTCCCGATCGAGGACATCCTCGCCAAACGCGAGCTCCGCCACGTCGAGCTGCTCTACGGCATCGGCGGTCTCTCGTACGGCAACGTCGAGCGCACGCTACGCGGGAGACGACATTTGCGGATTGCCCGACCCCGAGGGGCCCGTCTACTGGATGAGCGCGAGCGGCGTCGACAAGGCCGACCTCAGGCTCGTCGGACCGCACATCCTGCTCGTGCGGGGCTTCGACGCCGACCGCGAAACGATGGTCTTGAGCGTCCCGCCTGACGTGAAGGCCCGCCGCGTGTCGGTCGACGCCATCGAGCACTGGATGATCTACCGCGAGCATCCCGGGGTCGGGGCGATCCTGCACGTGCACGGCTGGATCGACGGCACCGTGTCGACCGAGGTGAACTTTCCGTGCGGCACGCTCCAACTCGCGGCGTCGGTCGCCGACCTCGTGCGCGCCGCGCCCGACCCGACCCGTGCGGTCGTCGGACTACGCAATCACGGGTTGACGATCACCGGTCACAGCCTCGACGACATCTTCGATCGCGTCGGCGCGGTCATCGTGCCCCGCGTCCCCATGGAATAGCGGCTCGTCGAGCTGCCACGGAATCCGCGAGTTCCACGCCTCGTGGTCGAGGAGCCAGCGCTTGTACTGGAGTCCGAACGCGTAACCCCCGAGCGCGCCTCCGGTGCGGATCACGCGGTGGCACGGCACGATCAACGCGATCGGGTTCGACGCGTTGGCCCTGCCGACCGCCCGCGGCGCGTTCGGGGCGCCCGACGCGACGGGCGAGCTCGCCGTACGAGATCGTGGTCCCGACCGGAATCTCCCGTAGTCGACGCCACACCTCGCGCTGGAACACGCTGGCGCGTTGCGGCTCGACCTTCAGCGAGTCGAGCGCCCGGACATCACCGGCGAAGTACGCCTCGAGGACGTCGTGCACGCCGAACCGGTCGCGCCGCGTCGACTGCGCCGTGAGATCGAAGGTGGCCGCGCGCACCACGCCCCGTCGACCGTGGCCCGGAACGAACCGAGCGGGAACGCCACCACCGCCTGTTCGGTCGGTGCGACTTCCCTCGGTGCTGCTTCAGTGGTCATGGTCTCGTTGTACGCCGGTTCGGTCGCCGGATCCGGACAGGCGCGCCTCGTGTCCGGATCCGTCTATGGCAATGGCCTAGAACGGCGCATGCAAGAGTTCACCGGCGTCGTCACGACCGGCATCTACTGCCGGCCCGGCTGCAGCGGGAACTCCGCTCCGTCGCAACATGCGGCCGTTCAGCTCGGCCGCGGCCGCGGAAGCCGCGGGGTTCCGGTCCTGCCTGCGCTGCCGTCCCGACCGTGACACCGGCCGGGTTGGATCGAAGCGCCCGAGCTCGTGTGCCGTGCGATGCGCGTGCATCGCCGACGGCGCGCTCGACGGCGCGACCGAGGACGACGCTCGCGGCCCGCCTCGGCGTGAGCGCTCGCCACCTTCGGCGCCTGTTCGACCGACCACGTCGGCGCGACTCCGAGCCGAGGTTGCCCGCGCGCCGGCGTGCGCACTTCGCACGCCGGCTGCTCGACGACACCGACCTCCCGATGGCCCAGTCGCCGCCGCGGCCGGGTTCAACAGCGTGCGCCAGTTCAACCGGGTGATGCACGAGGTGTTCCGGTTCACGCCGCAGCGAGCTGCGGGCAAGCGGCGCGTGCCCGATCGGCTCGTCGCCGACGGTGGGCTCGAGCTGCGAGTGCCGTACCGTCCGCCGCTCGCGTGGAACGCGATGCTCGCGTTCCTCGCGCCGCCGCGCGATCCCGGGTGTCGAGTCGGTCGACCTCGATGCGGCGGTGTACCGCCGGACGGTGGACCTCGGCGGGTCGCCCGGCGGTGGTCGAGGTGTGGAACGAGCCCGAGCGAGCAGGCGCTGCGGCTCCGCGTGCACCTCCCTGCGTTCGACGGGCTCGTGCACCTCCTCGCCGGCGTCCGTCGCCTCTTCGACCTCGATGCCGACCCGGATGGTGTCGACCGCCGCCTCGCCCGCGACCGCCGCTGCGAGCCGCTCGTGCGGGCGCACAAGGGACTCCGGGTCCCGGGCGCCGTCGACCCGTTCGAGGTCGGCGTGCGGGCCATCCTCGGCCAGCAGGTTTCGGTCGCCGCGCGCGACGACGCTGGCCGGGCGCCTCGTCGAGCGATTCGGCGAGCCGGTGCCGGGCATCGACGCCTTGGGCCTCACGCACGTGTTCCCGGCGCCGGAAACGCCTGGCCGAAGCCGACCTGGCCCGGTCGGGGTGCCCGGGACCAGGGCCCGGACGGTCAACGAGCTCGCCCGGGCGCGTCGCGAGCGGTTCGATCGACGCTCGATCGCGCCCGCGGCCTCGACCACACCGTCGCCGAGCTCCGCGCTGCCCGGTATCGGACCGTGGACCGCCAACTACGTCGCGATGCGCGCGTGCGCCGAGCGCGACGCGTTCCCGGCGGGCGACCTGGCGCTCCGCGAGCGCTCGGCGACGATCCCGCCGCCGCGGCAGAGGTCGTGGCGACCGTGGCGGGCCTACGGAGCGATGCACGTGTGGTCGGCGCTCGCCCGCTGACGTCCTGGGCCCGAGGCCCGAAGAACGCGGTCGGACGCGATACGGCTCCTCGCGCGAAGCGTTTTCCCAGGTCAGCGCACTTATTTCAGCTTGAGATCGTGGTCAGGAACGGTTATGATCGAGGACCGGCACAGGCCGGCCGCCCGAACCTGCCCACAGCGCCCGCCCGTCTTCTCGCCCGAACTCCCGGTTGCCGAGTTCACCGGTCCCGCTCGCCGAACACGTGCTCAGCCGGAGGCGTTCGACCGATACTGGACCTACGTACCCGTCCGGCCGATAAGACAACGACGACGCCTACCCGGCGAGATCCCGCCCAACTGCGAGCCCGAAAGGACAACATGGCCGCTAAGCACATGAAGTCCCGCCGCGAGGACCGAGACTACGAAGACCTCGTACGTCTCTACCTCGAAGACGTCGGGCGCCACGACCTTCTGACCAAGGACGACGAGGTCCGCCTCGCGCAAGCGATCGAGGCGGGCGTTGCCGCGCAGGCCGAGCTCGACGACGGCCAAGAAGCTCACCCCGACCCAGCGGCGCCAGCTCCGCCGCGAGATCCGTCGGCGGCGAAGAGGCGCACCGCGAGTTCGTGAACTCGAACCTGCGGCTCGTCGTCTCCATCGCCAAGAAGTACCAGTCCTCGGGGCTGCCCCTGCTCGACATCGTGCAGGAGGGCAACCTCGGCCTCATCCACGCCGTCGACAAGTTCGACTGGCGCAAGGGCTTCAAGTTCTCGACGTACGCGACCTGGTGGATCCGCCAGGCGATCCAGCGCGGCATCGCCAACTCGGCGCGCGTGATCCGTCTCCCCGTTCACGCGGGCGACATGCTCACCGCGCTGCTGAAGATGCGCGCCCAGCTCGAAGGCTCGCTCGGCCGTACGCCGACGCTGGCCGAGCTGGCGGCCGAGGCCGAGCTTCCGCTCGAGAAGGTCGTGGAGGTGCTCCGCTACGCGGTCGACACGGTTTCGCTCGATGAGCCCGTCCGCGACGACGGTGACGCCGAGCTCGGCGACTTCGTCGAGGACCGCAACGCCACGGCGCCCTTCGAGCACGCCGCCACGTGTCGCTCCTTCCGGGCGAGGTCGCGAAGGTGCTGAAGGTGCTCGACGAGCGGGAGCGCACGATCCTGTGCCTGCGCTTCGGTCTCGACGGTGGCGGTGAGCGCACGCTCGAAGAGGTAGCCGAGTACTTCGGCCTCACCCGCGAGCGCATCCGCCAGATCGAGGCTCGGGCGATGTCGAAGTTGCGCCACCCGTCCGCCGACGTCGGCGCCCGCGAGCTGCTCGAAGCCGTCTGACCGAGCCCGGCGACCGAACCTCGCGGGTCAGACCACCGCGAGCCCGTTGCGGGCGGCACGGGCGGTTCCTTCGCCCGTCCGGGCGGACGAGACGCGACGCCGCCACGAGCAGCCACGAGTGCGTGCGAGGCCGAGGCCGGACGTGGATGAGGCGGATGGCGGCTGGGGCCGACGCACGTGCCCGGGCCTGCCACGCCAGTCCTGGATACGCACGCCGACCTGTTGGACGTCGGGCTGCGCTGCTCGACGCTTGGCACGCGGCCCGGAACCGTGCCATGAACGCTCGGGTCGTCCGCGCCCGTCGGCTGCCGGGTCGGGGCATGGACGCATTGACACGCGGCAAGCTCGGTCACGCTCGGGGCCGCCTTGCTCGGCGCGCCACCCGTCGAGGACGCGAGGCAGCCGTCGTGGCGTGCGTCGGGCCCGGCCGCGGAACGCCGTTGACCGACGGCCAGAGCGCGACGCAACCGGCCGCCGCGATCGACCGCGACCACGAGCAGGCGCAGGGAGAAGAGCGGTCCCCGTTCCTCGTCGCGCTCCGGATCGAACACGACCTTCCATCGGCACGGCCGGCGAACTCAGGCGTGCGACGGACCGATTCGGGCAATTCAGGCGCCCTGAAGCGTTCCAGCAGCTCGGCGAGCGCGGCGTCGGTGCCGGCCTGGGGCAGCAAGATGCCGCCGTCGACCACGAGCGTCTGGCCGGTGATGTAGCTCGACCGGTCGGACGCGAGGAACAGCACGGCTTCGGCGACCTCGTCGGCGTGTCCGATCCGGCCGAGCGGGATCGCCTCGGCGACCGGGTCGAACACGTCGGGAATCTGCTCCCACACCGCGGTGAGCGGCGTGCGGACGTGGCCCGGGCGCGACGCAGTTGACCCGGATCGGTCGGCCCGTACTCGAGCGCACCGCTCTTCGTGAGCGCGATCACGCCCGCCTTGGCGGCGGAGTACGCGGCCTCGTTTCGTGTCGGCGTGAGCGCGCGAGACCGAGGCGTTGTTGACGATCGCGCCGCGCCCCGCCTCGAGCATGAACGGGATCACCGCTCGCATGCCGTTGAACGTCCCGGTGAGGTTCACGTCGATGAGGCGGTGCCAAAGCTTGTCGTCGACGGTGTGCAGCGGACGGAGATCGCCCGGAGCCCGCGTTGTTGAACGAGCACGTCGATGCGGCCGCGTCGTCCCGGCCACCGCCGCGACCGCCGCGGTGAGCGCGTCGCCGTCGCGCACGTCGACCGCGAACGCGCGTGCCGCCGACCTCCGCGCGCGACGCGATCCGCGGCGTCGCCGTCGCGATCGAACACGGCGACCGTCGCGCCCTCGGCCGCGAACCGACGGCGGTCGCGCGCCGATACCCGAAGCGCCTCCGGTGATGATCGCTACCTGCCCGTCGAGCTCACCCACGGGCGGCGACGCTACTTTGCGCTACCCGTGCGGGGCGAGGGCGGCAACCGCGCCGCGTGCGTAACGCGTCGGCTTCGCGCGACATCGGCGGGGCGGATAATGCTCGCCGCTCGGAGCGACCGCCTCGAGCAGGGCTAGGACCTCGTCGCCGCGCCGGAGCGAGACCACGAGCACACCCCGGTCGTCGTCGATGACGTGACGCACCGACCTGTGGGTACGCAGCGCTTCGTGCGCGGGCGGCGGGGTCGTCGGGCACCAGCCGGCGCGCGTTCAACTCGCGCTCGGCCGCGACGGGAACCTCGCCCGACGGGTCCGAGCAGCACGCAGCCGCGTGCAGTCGGCCGCGACGACCTCGGCGAGACCGGCGGCAAGCTTGCCCGGCCGATCGGGCGATGCCATCGCGAAGGTCGAGCAGCTCGCGGTCACCGGCGAGTGCGCCCGAGAACATCAGCTCGTCCGCGACGGCGAGCGTGATCCGCTGGGAGTCGCCTCGCAGCAGGGCCAGGCGACGGAGGTGGCGGTCCTTCTCCATCGCGTACGCGGCGAAGACGGCCGCGAGCGCGATGGCACCGGCTTGCACGACACCGTCGGCAACAAGCCATCGCGAACAGCGCCACGAAACCGCTCGCGCCGAGCACGACTGCGATCTGCAGCCTCCGGCGCGACGATGGCCCCGTCGGTCAGCGGTCGACTCGTCGGTATCCCGACCCGACGCTCCTCTACGGCGATCTCTCGATCGAGCGTCGTGGCAGTAACTGTTGCCGGCATAGCTCCCCCTCTTGGAGCCCCGGCCCGTTCCCCTCACTCTGTTCATCGAGCGCGAGACGGCTCAGACTTGAGCCGGAGACCTCGTACAGAACGCTGTGATCGCGTGCCAACCACGCGATCCCGTTGTCAGTCGGCATAACCACGGCCCTGGACATTGAAGATCCGGACGGACGGAGCATCCAGTGGATACGGGCCCCAGTGCCAGGTGCCGCGACGAAGATGCACGCACGTGTGGCGGCGGCATCACGAACGCCCGGACCGTGTCGAAGTGTTCCGGCCGCGAGAAATCGACGTCGGCGGGTGCGACGACGACGATCGCATCACCGCTCATGGGCATCAGCGTCTGCGTGTGCGTGTCGTGGCGATTGAGCAACTCGCACCGCAACCAGCCTCCGACGACCTCGAGCTCGTCGAGCGTGTGCCCGATGAAGTTCACGGAGCCGTCGTTCCAGAGGAATTCGAGGTCGGCGGTGGGATTGCCGTCGTTCTCGTCCGGCGGCAGTGCGCCGAACGGCGCGAACGAGTCGCGGGTCGCCGGTTGCGCTGCAGCCTGACGATCCGCATCGCTCCTCGTTTCCACTCCCTCTAGGCTGACGCCGGCGTCAGTCTTACTCCATCGCGTGGAGGGTCACGAAATGGACGTGCGGTCGATCGAGGACGTCGAGCCGGTCATCGAGCACAACGGCACGGTTCCCGTGTGGTGGTTGGTGAGCCCCCGCGAGATGTTCGACATCACCAAGGGCGGCCACCTCGAGCTCGTCAGCGAGTTCGAGGTCGCGGGCGGCGGCCTCGTCGATCCGCACCACCACCCGACCCACGAGTTCTATTACGTCACGTCCGGCCGCGGCATCATGACGATCTCCGGCGAGGACCAAGAGATCCGTCAGGGCGACCTCGTGCACATCCCGCCCAACGCGGTGCACTCGCTGCGCCCGGTCAGCGACCACGCGCCGATCCACTGCTTCGCGTTCGCCGTCGGCGTCGAGGGCGCGGGCCCGGTCGACTACACGAGCTGACCCGTGGGTCGAGTCCTGGTGACCCGTCGCCTTCCCGACGGCGGCGCCGAGCCCCTCGCGGGCCACGACGTCGTCGGCCCGAACGCCGACGACACGCCGTACACCCACGAGGAGCTGGTCGCGCTCGCAGGCGAGTGCGACGCCGATCGTGTCGCTGCTCACCGATCGCATCGATGCCGACGTCCTGCGCTCCGGCGCGAAAGGCGGACGGCTCCGGGTCGTCGCCAACGTGGCAGTCGGGTACGACAACATCGACGTGGCCGCCGCCGCCGCGCACGGGATCACCGTGTGCAACACCCCCGGCGTCCTCGACGA
This sequence comes from uncultured Actinomycetes bacterium, assembly GCA_963784845.1. Lineage (GTDB taxonomy): Bacteria > Actinomycetota > Acidimicrobiia > IMCC26256 > PALSA-610 > PALSA-610. The sequence goes on from CAWASN010000001.1 coordinate 213,182, forward strand.
CACCACCGCCGACACCGCGTTCCTCCTGATCCTCGCTGCTTCACGGCTCGCGTCGACCGCGGAAGCCGACCTGCGCGCCGGTCGATGGAAGGGCTGGGGCGTGACCCAGTACCTGGGGCTCGACGTGCACGGTGCCGTGCTCGGGCTCGTGGGCTTCGGGCGGATCGGGCGCGCCGTCGCCCGCCGCGCCGAGGGTTTTGGCATGCGAGTGCTGCACCACACCAGACGACCGACGAACGAGCCCGGCCACGTCGCCGAGCTCGATGAGCTGCTCGCCGCGGCCGACATCGTCTCGCTGCACACACCCGGGGGCGCGGAAACGAACCACCTGATCGACGCCCGCCGCCTCGCACTGATGAAGCCGACTGCCGTGCTCGTGAACACGGCACGCGGCACGGTCGTCGACGAGGTCGCTCTCGCCGAGGCCCTGCACGCCGGACAACTGTTCGCGGCCGGCATCGACGTGTACGAGCACGAACCGGCGATCGAGAACCGGTTGCTGAGCGCGCCGCGCACCGTGCTCCTGCCGCACATCGGCTCCGCATCACGGGCGACCCGTACGCGCATGGCGACGATGGCCACGAGCGCGGTCGCGACCGTACTCTCCGGCGGCACGCCCCCGAACGTGGTCTGACCCTCATCGGCAACGAGAGCACGCGCGAACGGGGAGTGGTGCGGCGGGCGGCTCCGTCGGCGGCTCTACGGCGAGTTCGCGCGGCCGGCGCCAACCGCCACCGCCGTCGTCATGACGAGCACGCGGATCGCCGCGTAGCCTCGCCGCTATGAGCGAGCAGGTGCGCGGAGTAGTCGCGACGGGCAAGAAGGCACCGGTCACTGTGGAGACGATCGTGGTGCCCGATCCCGGGCCGGGCGAGGCGAAGGTGCGCGTGCAGGCGTGCGGCGTCTGTCACACCGATCTGCACTATCGCGAGGGCGGCATCGGCGACGACTTTCCGTATCTCCTCGGGCACGAGGCCGCGGGCGTCGTCGAATCGGTCGGTCCCGACGTGAGCAGTGTCGCCCCCGGAGACTTCGTCGTGCTCAACTGGCGCGCGGTCTGCGGTGAGTGCCGGGCATGTCGGCGCGGGCGCGCGTGGTACTGCTTCAATACGCACAACGCCTCCCAGCGGATGACGCTGGTCGACGGCACGCCGCTGTCCCCCGCCCTCGGAATCGGCGCGTTCGCGGAAAAGACACTGGTCGCGGCCGGCCAGGCCACCAAGGTCGACGGCCGGGCCGACCCGACGGCGGCCGGGCTGCTCGGATGCGGCGTGATGGCAGGGTTCGGCGCGGCGACGTACACCGGAGGAGTGCAACGCGACGACACCGTCGCCGTGTTCGGCTGCGGCGGTGTGGGCGACGCCGCGATCGCGGCGGCCCGGCTCGCGGGCGCCCGCACGATCATCGCGATCGATCGCGATCCCCGAAAGCTCGAGTGGGCGACGGGCTTCGGAGCGACGCACACCGTCGACGCGTCGAAGCAAGATCCGGTCGAAGCGATCCGCGCCCTCACCGACGGCAACGGCGCCGACCTCTGCGTCGAGGCCGTGGGCCGTCCCGAGGTGCTGAAGCAGGCCTTCTACGCGAGGGATCTCGCCGGGACGGTCGTGCAGGTCGGGGTACCGACGCCGGAGATGGCGCTCCCCGACATCCCGATGATCGACTTCTTCGGACGTGGCGGCGCGCTGAAGCCGAGTTGGTACGGCGACTGCCTGCCGTCACGCGACTTTCCGACTCTGATCGACCTCTACCTCCAGGGCCGGTTCCCGCTCGACAAGTTCGTGTCAGAGACGATCGCCCTCGATGAGGTCGAGCACGCCTTTCACAAGATGGAACAAGGAGAGGTCCTGCGTTCCGTCGTCGTGATCTAGCAGTGTGCTCGCGCCGCGGGCGGGTTCAATAACATGCGGCGCATGAGCGACAACGCCGAATGGGGACCCCTCGCCGCACTGATCGGCGAATGGGAAGGTGATCAAGGCCTCGACTTCGCCTACGCCAACGCCGAAGGCAAGGTCAAGGACACGCCGTACCGCGAGAAGACCTCGATGAAGCCTTTCGGGCCCGTCGAGAACGGTACCCAGATCCTCTACGGACTCGACTACCGGATGGCCGCGTGGCGGGGCGAGGAAGAGAACCCGTTCCACACCGAGGTGGGGTACTGGCTCTACGACGCCGCCGACGCGGAGGTCTTCCGGTGCTTCGTCGTACCGCGTGGCAGCCTCGTCCTCGCCGGCGGTGACGCCACCCCCGACGCCAAGAGCTTCACGATGCATGCCGAATGCGGCTCGGAGACCTACGGCGTGCTGTCGAACCGGTTCCTCGCGAGCGCGGCACGCACGTCGAACTACAAGTGTGCCGTGACCGTCAACGACGACGGCACCTGGGCCTACGACGAGCTCACCACCGTCGAGCACGCGCTACGGCGCGGTCGTGGAACACTCCGACCGCAACCTGTTGCACCGCGTCGGCTGAAGCGGTCCGACCCGCGGCCCTGACTCAGTCGCGCTGGATCGGAGCGTCGTCGAGCGAGAGCAGCTGGAGCGTCGTGCGCCCGGCGCGGAATTCTTCGAAATAGCGCGCCTCTTTCTCGGCGCGCGTGCGGCCGGCCGAGAGCACGTCGTCGAGGTGCGCGTCGGGGACCACGACGACTCCGTCGACATCACCCACGATCCAGTCGCCGGTCGCGACCTCGACGTCGCCGACCATCGCGGTGCCGCCGATATGGCCCGGCTCCTGCTTGGTCGCGCCCCGTAGCGCGATCATCGTCGAGAACACGGGAAAGCTGTGGGCTTCCAGCGCGTCGACATCACGGACGCCGCCGTCGATCACGAGACCGCGCAGCCCCCGTGTCTGCGCACCGGTCGTGAGCACCTCTCCCCAGTAGCCGCGGGCCGGCTCGTGGCCCACGTTTACGACGAGCACGGAGCCGGGCGGCGCCTCGGCAACCGCGACGTGGATCGCGAGGTTGTCGGCTGTGCTGCAACTCACCGGGAACGCGGGAGCGCTGACGCGCGCACCGCGCCAGACCGGGCGCACCCGCGGAGCCATCGGGCGGGCGCCGCTCTCGCCCAGCGTGGCTGCGCCCAGCGCGGCGAATGCCACGGCGTATTCGTCGGTCATGGCAGGAACCTACCGGCGCGCCGGCCGTTCACCGAAGCCGGCATCCCATCCGATCGACTACCGGCCTCGGAGCCGGCCTCACACTGGCGGAGGGCGAGGGATTTGAACCCTCGAGGGGGCTTATCACCCCCTACTCGCTTAGCAGGCGAGCACCTTCGGCCACTCGGTCAGCCCTCCGGAACCCCGCGAGTATACGGGCGCTTCTGCAGTTCTCGACCGGGAGCCGGAGCTACGTTCGGGGCGTGACGCCCGTCGAGGCTCTCGAGCGGATCGCCGACCTCCTGATGCGCGGCCGCGCGCCCGGGCATCGTCAACAGGCATTCCGGCGGGCAGCGCGGGAGATCTCGCGGGTACCGGAGTCCGAGCTGAGATTCCTCGCCGACTCGGGCCGCCTGCAGGACCTTCCCGGCGTCGGCGACACGACCGCGGCCGTCATCGCCGAAGCGCTGGCCGGGGAGACACCCGAGTATCTCCGAAAGCTGCTCGAACACGCGCAGGACCCCGGCACGTCGGCCGGTGAAGCATTGCGCGCGCAGCTCAAGGGCGACCTCCACGCGCATTCGGATTGGTCGGACGGTGGCGACACGATCCGCACCATGGCCGAGCGGGCCCGCGCCCTCGGTCACGAGTACTTCGCACTCACCGACCATTCGCCCCGACTGACGATCGCGCACGGGTTGACCACCGACCGCTTGCGCGAGCAGCTCGACGTCGTGGCCGGATTGAACGAGGAGATGCAGCCGTTTCGAGTTCTCACCGGGATCGAGGTCGACATCCTCGACAACGGTGCGCTCGACGGCTCCGAGGACTTGCTCGGACGCGTCGACATCGTGGTCGCGAGCGTGCACTCGAAGCTGCGTATGGACGCGCCGGCAATGACTCGCCGGATGGTCGGTGCGATCGCGAATCCGCTCGTCGACGTGCTGGGGCACTGCACGGGCCGGCTCCTCGTGGGCCGCGGCCGTCCGCAGTCGGAGTTCGACGCCGACGTGGTGATCGAGGCGTGCCGCGTGTTCGATACCGCGCTCGAGATCAACTGCCGTCCCGAACGACTCGATCCGCCCAAGGAGATCTTGCGCAAAGCCGTCGGTGCGGGAGTCAAGATCGCGATCAGCACCGACGCGCACGCGGCCGAGCAACTCGAGTGGCAGGCGTTCGGCACCGACCGCGCCGCGGAGTGCGGCGTGCGAGCCGAGCAGGTCGTGAACGCGTGGAGTGCCGACGATCTCCTCGCCTGGTGCGGATCGCACCCGTCCTGACCCGAACTGTCACGGCCGGGCTGGATCGTGTCGTCAGGAGTCGAGGCGGCGCCCGACCTCCCATACGTGGTGGAACGGATCGACGATCTTTCCGATGCGCCAGCCGTACGCGTCGGCCATGGGGGCGACCTCGCTCGCGCCGGCCGCGATCGCCCGGGCAAAGACGATGTCGGGTTCGTCGACGGAGAGAATCATGTGCACCGGCGGAGTGCGGGACTTCTCGGGGGTCGCGTCGGGGTCGGTCTGGATCCAGAAGTCGGCGCCGCCGATCCAAAGTTGCACGACCTGCAGCACACCCCCCGGGTCCGTGTGACTTTCGACATCGACCGCGCCGAAGGCGGACCGGTAGAACGCGAGCGTGTCCGTGGCGTTGCGGACCGTGAGCCACGGTGCGATGCCCGTCATGACTCTCTCCAGACGATGGCGGCTTCCCAGGGCGCCAGGTGGAGCGAGCCGACGACGTGCTCGTTGTCACGAGCGCGCCGAGTCGAGACTCGGATCGCGCCCGGACCCACCTCGGCGACTTCCGCCGGCGCGTCGGAGAGGTTGCACGCGACGACGGTGCGCGCGCCGCGCAACCACGCCCACACGTTGTCGTTCGGTACCGGCAACGTCCGGTAGGCACCGTCGCGGAGTTCGGGCAAGGAATCGCGCAGGCCGATCAGATCGCGAGTGAGCGACAGGACGGAGTCGGGATCGCGACGCTGATCCGTGACGTTGTACGCCTCGTAGTCGCCGTAGGGCAGCCACGGCTCCACGCCCGGTTCCGAGAATCCGGTGCCCGGTTCGGGCGTCCATTGCATCGGCGTGCGCTCGTCGTCGCGACCCATGCGAGCCCCGTGGAACACGCCCACCGGGTCGAGGATGCGGTCGGTCGGGACATCGGTGTCGATCATCCCGATCTCGTCGCCGTAGTAGAGAAACGGCGTACCTCGTAGCCCCAACAGCATCACCAGCGCAGCGCGCGTGCGCGCGGGATCGTTTTGGCACCAACGGGTCGGGAACCGGTGGCTGTCATGGTTGCCGGCGGTCCACACCGGCCACGCGTTCGAGGGCAACAGCGCTTCGGCGCGTTCGATCGCGTCGCGCAGTTGCGGGGCCTCGAACTCCGAGTGCAACAACATGAAGTTGAACGCGAGGTTCAATTCGTCACCGTCGCCGTAGAACTTCGCGAACGCCTCGGGCTCCAGCACGTAGGTCTCGCCGATGAGTATGCGAGGCGGGTCGTAGCTCTCCGCGACCGCTCGCCAACGCCGAAGCACGTCGTGCACTTCCGGACGGCAGGCGTTGTAGAGGGATCGCTGACCCATCATCTGGACGTACCAGTGGTCGTCCTTCGTCGCGGGTGGGTTGTCGCGGAGATCGCGATCCTTGATGATGGAGTGGGCGACGTCGATGCGGAAGCCGGCAACTCCCCGGTCGAACCAGAAGCGCAAGATCGCGTCGAAGGCGTCCCGGACCTCGTCGTTCCACCAGTTGAGGTCGGGCTGCGACGGAAGGAACTGGTTCAGGTAGTACTGGCCGCTCGCCTCGTCAAAGGTCCACGCCGGCCGCCGGGGGTCGAACGCCATCGTCCAGTTGTTCGGGAACGATCCGTCGGGCTTCGGGTCGGCCCATACGTACCAGTCGCGGTGACGCGCATCACGTGACGACTTCGCGTCGATGAACCACGGATGACGATCGCTGGTGTGGTTCGGCACGAGGTCGAGCAGCACACGGATACCGCGCCGGGACGCCTCTGCGATCAAGGTGTCGGCGTCGGCGAGCGTGCCCAGGCTCGGGTCGACGGCGACGTAGTCGGCAACGTCGTAACCCCAGTCGTCGTTGGGCGACACCATGATCGGATCGATCCAGATCCCGTCGATACCGAGCCATTGGAGGTGGTCGAGCCGGGCCGTGATGCCGCGCAGGTCGCCGACGCCATCGCCATTCGTATCCATGTACGAGCGCGGATATATCTGGTAGAGCACCCCGTCGCGCCACCACGTGCGGCCCGGTCGATCGGTAGGCATCTCCGGCATACCGGCGACGCTACCGTCCCGAAATCGCGATTTCAGTTGGCAGCGGCGGAAGGTTCGCCTTCGGCGACGGCCCACATCCGTGCGTAGGCGCCGCGGCGCGCGAGCAACACCTCGTGCGTGCCGTCCTCCACCACCCGGCCCTGATCGATCACCACGATGCGGTCGGCGAGGCGTGCGGTCTGCAGCCGGTGCGCGATGAGGACGGTCGTGCGGCCCCTCGCCGCCACGCCCATAGCGGCCTGCACCCTGGCTTCGGTCTGCAGGTCGAGGTTCGAAGTGGCTTCGTCGAGCAACAGGATCGCGGGATCGACCAGGTGAGCACGCGCGAGCGCGATGAGTTGACGCTGACCCGACGACAGTGACCGCCCGCGTTCGCTCACCCATTGCAGGTAGCCGCCCGGGAGCCCGGCGATGAAGTCGTGCGCGCCGACGGCCCGCGCGGCCGTCTCGACTTCGGCGTCCGTCGACGCTTCGCGTCCGTAGGCGATGTTGTCGCGGATCGTCCCCGAGAAGAGGAACGCCTCTTGGGGGACGACGCCGAGTTGCTGGTGGAACGGCACTTGCTCGTAGGAGTTCACGGCCACGCCGTCGGCAAGCACGGCACCGCTGGTCGGGTCGTAGAACCGAGCCACCAGCTTGATGACAGTCGACTTGCCGGCGCCCGTCTCGCCGACGAGCGCGACCGTCTCACCGGGACGGATGCGGAGATCGACACCCCGCAAGGCGTCCTCGAGCGCGCCGACGTACCGGAAGTGCACGTCGTCGAATTCCACGTCGCCTGTCAGCCGCGGCACCGGCACCGGGTGCTCGGGAGGCGCCAACGAGGTCGGAGTCTCGAGCAACTCCGTGATCCGCTCGATCGCAACCCTTGCCTGTTGATAGGAGTCGAACACCTGCGAGAGCTGCTGGATCGGGGCGAAGAACAGATTGAGATACAGGAGGAACGCGATCAGCGCACCCACCGACAGCGAACCGTGCGCGACGAACACGCTGCCGGCACCGAGCACGAGACTGACCGCGATATCCGACAAGAAGTCGACGAACGGGAAGTACACGGCGACCAGCCGCTGTGCCCGCACGTGTGCGTCGCGGTAGCCGCCCGCGATCTCGTCGAAGTTGTTCTGGTTCCGTTCCTCCCTGACGAACGCCTGCGATACCCGCACCCCGGAGAGACCCTCTTGGAGATTGGCGTTGACGGCGCCGATGCGCTCACGCGCGATCTCGTAGGCCTTCGTGGACTCCGCCCGGAACCACACGGTCGCGATGAGCAGGGGCGGAAGGATTCCCGCACTGATCAACGCCAGTCTGGGATTGATGAACGCCAGCGCGATGCCCACACCGAAGAAGGTCACGATGTTCACGAGCGCGTTCACGAGACCGTTTTGCAGGAGTTGCGACAGCGCGTCGATGTCGGTGGTCATCCGCGTCATGATCCGGCCGGCCATCTCGTTCTCGTAGTAGTCGACGCCGAGCCGTTGCAGATGGGCGAACACCTTGATCCGGAGCGCGTGCAGCAGGCGCTCCGACGTCCGGCCCATCACGCGCGCCTCCGCCCACATCACCCACCAGTCGAAGAGCGTGATCGCCAGGAAGGCCAACGAAGCGATCCAGAGCTCGCGCGGCGCGTTGGCTCGAACACCGTTGTCGAGACCGAACCGCACGAGCAACGGACCGGCGAGGGTGGACACCGCGTCGAGCGCCACGAGAAACATTCCGACGAACAGCCACGCCCGGTACCGGCGCAGGAATTCGAGGAACTCGAACTGCGGCGCGGGCAGGGACTCGAACGCGACATCGACGTGCGGGTCGGCGTCGGCGGGCTCGAGCGCGTCGACCTGCGCCAACAACTCCGGCGTGGGCGCGAGCGCGCCACCCCACGCGGCACCGCCGGCGGCGCCACCCCCGCCGCCGCCGAAACGCATCGCGGCCGGGTTCGCGACGCGGGTGCGATCGGTGATCAGCGCGCTCCGCAACACGTCGTCGTCGAGCCCGCGCCACGCCGCGGGCGTGACCCCGTCGACGCGCGTGTCGTCGATCACCTGCTCCTCGATCGCGTCGATGCCTTCGGCGTCTCCACCGGGTCCGGAGAGCAACAACCGGTAGAGCCGGCAGCGCTCGGTCAGCTCCTCGTTCGTTCCGGCGTCGACCACGTGGCCCTTGTCGACCACGACGATGCGATCGGCCAGCGACAACGTCGAACGGCGGTGGGCGATCAGCAGGGTGGTGCGGTTGCTCGAGATCCGGCGCAGCGTCGCGTGGATCTCTTCCTCGATCCGGGCGTCGACAGACGACGTCGCGTCGTCGAGCAGGAGGATCTCGGGGTCGGAGAGCAGCGCGCGCGCCGAGCGCGACCCGTTGCCGTTGCCCGCCCGACAGCGTGAGCCCCTGCTCCCCGACGACGGTCTCGTATCCGTTCGGGAGCTGCATGATGAACTCGTGGGCTTCGGCCGCGCGTGCCGCGGCCTCGACCTCGGCGGTGGTCGCGTTGGGTCGCCCGAACGCGATGTTGGCGGTGAGCGTGTCGGAGAAGAGGAACGAGTCCTCGAACACAACACCGATGCTGCCCCGTAGCGACTGCAGCGTCGCGTCGCGCACGTCGAGTCCGTCGATCGAGATCGCTCCGGAGTGGACGTCGTAGAAACGCGGGAGCAGCAACCCCACGGTCGATTTCCCCGAGCCTGATCCGCCGACGAGCGCGACAGTCTCTCCGGGCGCCACGGTCAGCGAGAAGTCTCGCAAGACGGGCTCGGTCGATGTGTAGCCGAACGTCACGTGGTCGAACACGACCTCGCCGCGGTGCACGTGCAACTCCTGCGCGCCGGGCCGGTCCTGGACGTGCGGCGTCGAGTCGAGCAGGTCGTAGATCCGCTCGGCGCCGGCCCGAGCCAGTTGGCCGACGGTCAGGATCGCGGCGAGCTGGCGCACCGGCGGAGTGATCAACAGCATGTAGGACGCGAAGGCGAAGAACGTCCCGAACGTGATGTGGTGGTGAAGGGCGAGCCACCCGCCGAGCGCGAGCACGCCAACCTGACCGAACGCGGGGATCGTTTGCATCGCCGGTTGCAGGCGGGCCTGGATGTTCACGAGCCGGACGCGCGAAGCGAACATCGCCTCCGACCGGTCTGCCAGGCGCTGCAGCTCGCGTGCCTCTTGACCGAAGCCCTTGACGACCCGGACCCCCGTCACGTCTTCCTCGACGACGTTGGCGACGTCACCGGCCTTCTGCTGCGCGTCCCAGCTCGCCGGGAACACCGAGGTGCGCAGCTTCATCGCAGCCACCAGCAACAGCGGGGCAACGGCGAGCATGACCAACGCGAGCGGGACCGACAAGAGGAACATGACCGTCAGCGAGACGAGGAACAGCAACACGTTCGCCACACCGATGGGCAGGAATTGCAAGAAGCCCTGGATGAGCGCGACGTCGGACGACGCCCGGCTCACCAGTTGGCCCGTCGACAGCTCGTCATGGCGGGCAAAGTCGAGGCGCTGGAGCTGGCGGAAGATGGCGGTCCGCAGGTCGTGCTGTACGTCGAGCGCGATCCGACCGCCGCGGAATCGCCGGAAATAGGCGAACACGAACGTGAACAGACCCATCGAGATCATGAGCGTGAGCCAGGGCGCCAGCGGCTTCTTGTGTCGTGTGATGACGTCGTCGATCACAACCTTCTGCACTACCGGCAGCAACGACTGGATGAGCTGACCGCCGATCGCCACCCCGAACGCGATGTAGGCGTTCTTCTTGTGGGGCGCCATATAGCCGACGAGGCGCCGGATCCAGCCCTGGTTCCTCTTCGGCGGGACCCGCGTGCGCGCGCGGGGCGCCGCGACTTCGGTCACCTCGTCACCTCGTGGCCGCGATCGCCCCGCAGGCGGGCCTCCATCCGCAACGCGAGCGCGTCGTCGAGGTCCAGCAATGCGCCGAGCAGCGTCTCGCGCTCACGGGCGTGCTCGAAAATCCGATCGAGCGTCTCGCTCATCTCGTCCTCGGCCGCGCGCAGCGCGGCGACACCCGTCGACGTGAGCGCGACCCGGATCGACCGCCGATCGCCGGCGACGGCTTCGCGGATCACGAGACCCCGCTCGACCAGGCCGTCGACGACGGCCGTGATCGTCGGCTTGGCCACGGCCAGGCGCTCGGCCAGCAGGCTCGAGCGTTCGTCACCTGCCGCGATCAGCGCGAGGATCCGGAACTGGGCCAGCGTGAGCTCGCGGGCCGCCGCCGCCCGTTCGAGGGCCCGTGCCGCCAGCGCCAGTGCCCGGGCGGCCCGGGGAAGATCGGCGGCTCGGTCGACCATGACCCGTCACATTACCGAACCATTAGGGAATCGAACTATTCGAGCGGACCGGAGCTTGCACGGCCCGCGAGACTGCGGAGATGCCAAGCGCGCTCGGGATCGACGTCGGCACCACCAACGTGAAGGTCGCGCTCGTGAACGCCGACGGCGCCACGGTAGCGAGCGCGCAACGAATGCTCGTCTTGAACCGAGCGGGCGGCCTCGCCGAACAGGACGCCCAGGTGACGTGGGAGACGCTGGTCGAGGCGGTGCGGGAGATCACCCTGGCGTATCCGCGAACGGCCGCGGAGGTCACCTGCGTCGGCGTGTGTAGCCAGTACTCCTCGATCGTCGCGATCGACGCGCAGGCGCGTCCGCTGATGCCGATGCTCATGTGGCAGGACAAGCGGGGAACCGACCAGTCGTTCGAGATCATGACGCGCGACGAAGGCGCGTTCATGACCTTCGTGGAGCGCCACGGGATCCCGCCCGTGGGTGGCGGACTGTCGCTCGGGCACATCCTCTACCTACAGACCGACCGGCCCGACATCCACGACCGCACCGCGGCCTACGTGGAAGCAATGGACTACCTCACCGCGCGCCTCACCGGCCGCATCACCGCCAGCCGCCACAGCACCTACATGTACCAACTCTGCGACAACCGCCTCCTCGAACCGGCCGCGTACGACGACGTGCTGGTCGAGCTCTCGGGTGTCGACCCCACCCGGTTGCCACCGCTCATCTCGATCGACATGCCCGTAGGAGACGTCCGGGCCGACGTCGCGGACGAGCTCGGGATCCCGCGCTCTGCAGTCGTCTACGCGGGAACCAACGACACCGCCACCGCCGCGGTCGCGACCGGCGCGTTCACACCCGGCCGCGCCGGCATCTCGATCGGAACCACGAGCGTGCTGGTCGACGAGGTCGAGGCATTCCGAGTCGACCTCGACCACCAGATCTTCGCCATGCCTGCGCCCTTCCGCGACCGCTACGTCGTGTGCGCCGAGAACGGGCTCGGGGGCAAGGTTCTCGATCATGTGCTCCGCAATCTGGTGTTCGCCGCCGACGCGCTCGCCGACCACCGCGCCGACGACCCGTTCGCGACCCTCGATCTTGCGCTCTCGGACACTCGGGGCGGCGCGGGCGGTGTCATGTTCCTGCCCTGGCTCGGCGGATCGAACGCGCCGCAGGGCAACGACGCGATGCGCGGCGGTTTCGTCAACATGTCGCTCGACACCACCCGCACCGACCTGATGCGAGCCGTGGTCGAAGGGGTCGCGCACAACCTGCGGTGGCTCCTCGGGCCCGTCGAAGCCTTCACGGGCAATGCCGTGGGCGAGATCGCCCTGGTCGGCGGCGCGGCCCGCTCGACCGCGTGGTGCCAGGTCGTCGCCGACGTCGTCGATCGCCCGGTCCTCGCGCTCGACCGCCCGAACGTCGCGATCGCACGCGCCACGGCCCTCCTCGCGTTGGAGCGGGCCGGCATGTGGACCCGCACCGACCTCGACCGCGAACCGAGTGGTGGCGTCGCGCCGGTTCGAACCCGACCCCCACACCCGCAGCCTCTTCGCGGATCGACACGCACAGTTCGAGGCTGCCTACGCTGCATTACTCCCGATCAGTGAGGCGCTGTCATGAGCACGGCCTATCCGTACGCCAACACCCACGACGTGCTGCGGGGCATGCCGTCCGAAGGACGCTCGCGCGATTCGATCATCGCCGAGCTCGAAGGTTTCGCCCACGACGAGGACGCTACGTGGGAGTCGGGCAAGTGCTCGGGAACCATGTACTGCGGGGACCACACGCACTACGAGTTCCTCGGCCGGGCGTTCGAGCTGTTCGCGCACATGAACGCGCTGCAGCGAGACATGTGCCCCAGCATGACGAAGTTCGAGGGCGAGATCATCGCCATGACCCTCGACATGCTCCACGCCGAAGCCGTCACCGGCGCCGAGCCGGTGGGTCTCGTCACGTCCGGCGGGAGCGGCAGCATCCTGCACGCCCTGCTCGCCTACCGCGAGTTCGCCCGGCAACACCGCGCGATCGACCGACCGAACTTCGTGAAGCCCGAGACCGCGCACCCGGCGTTCGACAAGGCCTGCCACCTGCTCGCGATCGAGTGCCGGCGAGCGCCCGTCGACCCGAAGACCATGACGGCCGACGTCGACGCGATGGCCGCGCTGATCGACGAGAACACGATCGCGATCGTGGGCTCGGCCTGCAACTACGGCTACGGGACGATCGATCCGATCTCGGCCTTGTCCGACCTCGCGCTCGAGCGGGGCGTCGGCCTGCACGTCGACGGGTGCCTCGGGGGATTTCTGCTGCCGTGGGGCCAAGAGCTCGGCTACCCGAACATTCCCGTCTTCGACTTCCGCGTCCCGGGCGTCACCAGCATCTCGGCCGACACGCACAAGTACGGCTACGGGCTGAAGGGGGCGTCGGTGCTCGCCTTTCGCGACAAGCCCCTCCGCAACAGCCAGTACTTCTTCATGACCGACTGGTCCGGTGGCAAGTACGCGTCGCCCGGCATCGAAGGTTCGCGCTCGGGTGGCATTCTCGCCTCGACGTGGGCGTCGCTCGTCAGCATGGGCCGCGACGGGTACATGAAGTACGCGAAGGCAATCTTCGACACCGCGTTCAGGATGCAGGACTCGGTGAGGTCGCACCCGGAGCTCCGCATCCTCGGAACACCGACGTTCTGCTTCAGCTTCACGAGTGACGAGTTCGACATCTACCACGTCAACGACTACATGCGGACGAAGGGTTGGCGCTTCAACGGCCAGCAATACCCGAACGCGATCCACATGGCGGTCACGCGCCCCAGACCCAGGATGGTCTTGCCGACACCTTCGCGACCGATCTCGCCGACGCGGTCGCGTACGCGCACACGCACAAGGCCGACAAACCCATGAGCGCGGCGATCTACGGCGGAGTCGAAGGTGGCCTCACGTCGGAGGCCGACGAGTTCATCCGTTCGGTGATGGAAGACATGCTCGACAAGCACCAGGGCCTCCCGCGGCCGTGACCCGTTGCGGACGTACGTAGCGCTGCTCCGCGGGGTCAACGTCGGCGGGCGCAAGTTGCCGATGGCCGACCTGAAGGCGACTTTCGACGCGCTCGGCCACCACGACGTGCGCACCTATATCCAGAGCGGCAACGTCGTGTTCCGAACTTCGGCCGGTTCGCCGACGCAGGTGCGTTCCGCCATCGAGCGGGCTATCGCTCGCGACTCCGGCCTCGAGGTCACGGTCCTGCTCCGCACTCCTGGCGACCTGACGAGCATCATCGGTCGCAATCCCTTCGGGGCCGCCGTGCGCAATCCCTCCGGGGCCGACTTCTACGTCACCTTCCTCGACGCCAAGCCCGCGGTCCGCCTGATCGAGGCCATCGATCCGCACGCGTATACGCCGGACACGTTCGTCGTCGACGGTCGCGAGGTGTTCGTCAACTGCCCCAACGGCTACGGGCGGACGAAGATCAACAACGCGTTCTTCGAGCGCACGCTCGCCACGCCGGCGACGACCCGCAACTGGAGGACCGTCACGCTGCTCCACGATTGGGCGACCGCGTAGGCTCGGCTCCGCGCGCCGACCCGCCGACCCGCCGACCCGCCGACCCGCCGACCGATCAGTTTCGCACCGCCGACCGATGAGTTTCGCACCGCCCGGCGGTCTCGAAGTGCGACCGAGCCCGAGTTGTCTCGAAGGAGCCCACAATGCCGCTACGTGAGTCCGCCCCCGTCGGCGCCCCGTGTTGGGTCGATCTGTTCACCAGTGATCCCGACCGGGCGCGCGCGTTCTACGGTGAGCTGTTCGGCTGGAAGTCGGAGGAACCGAACGCGGAGTTCGGCGGATACGTCAACTTCACCAAGGACGACCGCATGGTCGCCGGTGCCATGCGCAACGACGGGTCCGCGGGCACACCCGATCTGTGGACGATCTATCTCGCGGTCGAGAACGCCGAAGCCACCGTCGCGGCCGCAGCGGCGCACGGAGGCTCGGCCGAGTCCCCCGCGATGGCGGTCGGCGACCTCGGCTCGATGGCGCTTCTCGCCGACGCGGGCGGAGCGCACCTCGGCATCTGGCAACCCGGGCTGCACACCGGCTTCGGCATCCTGAACGAACCGGGGACGCCCGGATGGTTCGAGCTGCACACCCGCGCGTACGACGCTTCGGTCGAGTTCTACCGCGACGTGTTCGCGTGGGACACCCACTCGCACAGCGACACACCCGAGTTCCGCTACACGACACTCGGCGAAGGCGAAGGGCAGCTCGCGGGCATCATGGACGCGCAGGCGTTCCTCCCCGCGGGCAGTCCGTCGTTCTGGTCGGTGTACTTCGTGACCGCCGACACCGACGCGACCCTGGCGAAGATCGTGGACCTCGGTGGAGCGATCGTCGACCCCGCGCAAGACACTCCGTACGGCCGGTTGGCGACCGCCACCGACTCGACCGGCGCGCAGTTCAAACTCATGGCCAACGTCTGAGTCGTTGACTACCGTGACCGGCCCGCGCACCTGATCGTCGTCCCGAACTGGAGCAGTCACGCATGACGAGCACCGCCGGACTCGACTCGGCCGCCGCCCGGCTCGGGTTCGAGCAGTATCGACCCGAGTTGACCGCGTACTGCTACCGGATGCTCGGGTCGGCGTTCGAGGCCGACGACGCGGTGCAAGAGACATTGGTTCGGGCCTGGCGCAGCTTCGAACGGTTCGAGGGTCGAGCCTCGTTGCGGTCGTGGCTGTACCGCATCGCGAGCAACGTGTGCTTCGACATGCTGAAGGGTCGGCGTCGCCGCGCGCTCCCGATGGATCTCATGGAGGTGGGCCGCGCCGACGGTCCGGTGGTCGCACCGACGAGCGAGGATACGTGGGTCGGGCCGATGCCGGATCGACGCGTGCTGGCAACTACCGACGACCCTGCCGATCGAGCCGAGATGCGCGAGTCGGTGCGACTCGCGTTCGTCGCCGCCCTGCAACACCTGCCCGCTCGGCAGCGGGCGGTGCTGATTCTCCGTGAAGTCTTGAAGTGGAAGGCGAGCGAGGTCGCCGAACTGCTCGACACGACGGTCGTGTCGGTGAACAGCGCCCTCCAACGAGCGCGAACGACGTTGAGCGAGCGTAACGTCAACGCGTCGTGCACGCCGCAGCCGGTCGACGACGCTCAGGAAGAGCTCCTCGCCCGCTACGTCGATGCTTTCGAGCGTTTCGACATCGAGGGTCTGGTCGCGCTCTTGCACGAGGACGTCACGATGCAGATGCCTCCGTACCCGCTGTGGCTGCGAGGCGCCGACGAATACCGCTCCTGGCTCCTCGGCCCCGGCCGCGAATGCCGTGGGTCGCGCCTGGCGCGCGTCGACGCAAACGGCACGCCTGCGTTCGCGCAGTGGCGTGCCGACCCCGAGGGCGGCCACACGGCCTGGTCGATCCATGTGCTCACGATCTCAGGCGGGGCCATCATCGCCCAGGACTTCTTCGTCGACCCCTCGCTGTTCGCGCTCTTCGATCTTCCCGTGCATCTCGACGCCTGACTCGACGACCGGCAAAACATCGCTCAGACCTGCGAGCGCGATGAGGTCGGCGAGTTCGGCGCTCGCGTTGTGCAGCTCGATCGCCATTCCCGACCGACGCACGCCAAGTTGGAGACGCGCCGAGCGCGTCGAGCGTCGAGAGATCCGGCTCGGCGATCCCCCTCACGTCGCACACGATGGTGCACGCCGGGCGCGATCGCCGGGAGAACCGAGCTTCCACGAATGTCACGACTGCCGTCGCCCCCGCAACTCACCGATGAGCCGACCGGATCGAAGGTCTCCACGAGTGCGTCGTGGCCCGGCGCAAGAACGCGAATGGAAACAGGGATCGGGGATCTACGCGGTCGACCGGCGCCGCCGGAGGAGCAGCCCGCCACCGGCAGCGAGGATCACGAGCACGACCACCACCGCGACGATCAGCCCGGTATTGGAACTGCTCTTCGACGAAGCGGCATTCGCGGTGGTCGCGGCCGCGATCGTTGTCGAGACCGAAGTGCTGCTCGAGTCCGCGTTCGACACACTTCCAGGTTGGGAGCTTGCCCCGGACGAGCCCCCGACCGAGGTCGTCGTCTCGTTCGCGCCCGCGGTCGTGGTCGACGCCGGGGCGGTGGTCGGCGCGTCGGTCGCCGCCGGTCCCGTGCCGACGCCGGCCGTCGGTACCGTCGGGAGAATGATCACATGCCGCGTCGTCGGCGGGTTGGTCACCACGGAGAGCGGCGGCTGCACCGTCGGGGTCACCCCGACGGGCGGAAGCGCTTGCCGCGGCGCCCATGCCGAGCGCAGCGATACCGAGCGTCCCGATACCGAACGACACCATGACAACGACGATCCGGTTGCGCGCACCCAATCCCACCGCAAACTCCCCGCTCGCGAGGCGCGAATCCTCGCACACGCGTCGGACCTCGACAACCGAAGACGTGTTGCGAGGCTTCGTGATCCGTTGTAGGCCGTCGGCGTGAGAGCCTGGCGAGTTCACGAATACGGCGCGCCCAGCGAGGTCCTGCGACTCGACGACGTCGACGCACCCGAGCCCGGACCCGGGGAGTTGAAGATCCGCGTCACGTCGGTGACGCTGAACTTCAACGATCTCGACGGTATTCATGGTCGTTACAAGACCGTGCCGCGGCCGGTTCCGTACATCCCGGGCATGGAAGTGCTCGGATTCGTCGAGGGGTGCGGTACGGGTGCCGAACCGTGGCTCGGCCGCCGCGTCGTCGCGATTCCGTCGGGTGCGTTCGGCGGCTACGCCGAGTACGTCGTCGCTCCCACGAGCATGACCTTCGAGATGCCACCCGAGATGGCCGAGCCCGAAGCCGCCGCGATCTTCATGCCGTTCCATCTCGCGTGGCTCGCGCTCTACGAACGAGCGCGGGTGCAGCCGGGAGAGACCCTGCTCGTCCACGCGGGCGCGGGGGGCGCAGGTTCGGCCGCGCTACAACTCGGCGTCCTGGCAGGTGCGCGCGTCTTCGCGACCGCGGGATCCCCCGAGAAGACGCAGTTGTGTCTCGACCTCGGCGCGGAGCTCGCCATCAACTACCGCGAAGCCGATTTCGCAGAGGCGGTGCTCGAGGCGACCGACGGCCGGGGCGTCGACGTCGCCTTCGATGCCGTGAGCGGCGACGTGACGTTGCAAACGTTCCGATGCATGGCCTTCAACGGACGCCACATCCTCGCCGGCTTCGCGTCGGGGATCGAGCAAGAAGACGCGGGTCTCGTCCCGCGGCCGGTGCTGTTCGGCAATTTCTCGCTCGTGGGTGTCTGTCACGCGTACGTCGACGACCCCGTCGTCTTCAAACGCCTGAGCGGATTCAACTTTCCCGCTCACCACGACGGCGAACGACTGCACGGCGAGCTGTTGGCGTTGTTCACTGCGGGCAAGCTCCGTGCGATCGTCGGGCAGGAAGTGCCGTTCGCCGAGCTTCCTGCTGCGCTCGACGCGATGGAGCAGCGTCGAACCATCGGGCGCACCGTGGTCCGACTCACGTCGCGCGCGAAATTCCGAGCCGTTCGTAGCGGTCGTAGCTTCGATCGGCGCGAGCTTCCGGACGCGTCGTTCGGCTCGGATTTCGGGCAGCCGGCGGCTCATCGAGGTCGCGAGCCGCGTGTGACTCAAGTGGATGCCGCGGTGATGGATTCCTGACGCGGTTCGCTCGTGATCGCGATGCGTCGTGGCTTGGCGCGGTCGGAGACGGGCACGGTCACCGTGAGGACACCGTTCTCGTAGGTGGCGTGGATCTTGTCGGCGTCGAGTCCGTCGCCGAGGAACAGTTGGCGGGTGAAGGTGCCTTGGCGTCGTTCGCTGGCGACGACCTCGTCGCCTTCGACCGGCTGCCAGTGTCGTTCGGCGGTGACCGTCAGGGCGTTGCGCTCGACGGTCAGGTCGATCGAGGCGGGGTCGACGCCGGGTAGATCGAGGTGGATGACAAAACCGTCGCCGTGCCGGTAGGCGTCCATGGGGACACTGGCTTGGCGGGTCTGGCTCCAGGCCTGGTCGAAGACACGGTCGAACTCGCGCAGCGGGTCGAAACGCATGAGCATGGTCACGGCTACCTCCAGGTTCTGACACCCCCGGCAAGGGGCCTCTCGATGGGCCTCTCGGGGGAGCGTCCTGTTTCCTCCTTCTCAACACATAATCTCGGTGATTATGTTGACTGTCAAGAGGGAGCGGATCAAAATCTGTCCATGACGACCGCCCACTCCGAACCCGACGACTCAGCCCTGACGTTGGCGGTCGCCGGTTTTCTGGGCACCTGCCGGTCCTCCAACACCGAGACCGCCTATCGCACAGACCTGGGCCACCTCGCGGCTTGGTGCCGAGACGGACACGTTGATCTGTTGACCGTCGACGCCCATGACCTCGCCCGCTACCGCACCGCATGCGAGGTCTCGGGCGCCAGCCCGGCCACCATCGCACGCCGACTCTCCGCCATCGCATCGTTCAGCGCGTACACGGCGGCCAGCGGTGCCACGACCGCCGCGCTCACGGCAACCGACATCGCTCGGCCCACGATCGCACCGACCAGCACCGCCGAACTGCTCAACGATTCCGACGCGAACGCGCTCCTCGCCACCGCAGACGAACTTGGACCTCGCTCCGCAGCCATCATCAGGTTGCTGATGCTCGACGGACTCAAAGTCGGAGAAGTCATCCGCGCGGACGCCACCGACGTGCGCGGTCGCCCGCCCCAAACCACACTCACCCTTCATGCCAACCCGTCACGCACGATCAACCTGCACCCCAAGACCCGAGTTGCGATCGGCAAGTATCTCGGGCGACGCCGGCAAGGACCCCTCATCCTGAGCGAACGCCGCGGCCGGACACCCGCCCGACTCACCCGCTTCGGACTCGACTACCTCGTGAAACGAGTCGCGCGATCGGCGGGACTCGATCAGGCCATCTCCGGCAACACACTGCGGCGCCGCTACGTCACCGCCGCCCACGCCCGCGGCTCCGACCTCGACACCATTCGCCGCAACACGGGACACGCCGACTCACGCACGACCCGCCGATACCTACCTCACGAACGCGATCCCGCTGACGACAACACAGAGTCGCTCAACCACCGACCACGCCCGTAACCGGTATTGGATCCGATCTCCCGGCCGGGTCCGTGCTTCGTGGTGCGCGGCGGCCGAGTCGTCGACGCGCAACGTCGGCGCCTTGAGGAGCGAACGTCGAACCCGAGCCGAGCGGAGGGACTGGGATTCGAACCCAGGGTGCTTGCGCACAGCGGTTTTCAAGACCGCCCCGTTCGGCCGCTCCGGCATCCCTCCGAAACGTCGAGGCTATCGGCGCTACGTCGACGCGGCGACGGTGGTGAACCCGGTGTAGGGCCGCAGCACGTCGGGCACCTCGAAACTGCCGTCGGCCTGCTGGTAGTGCTCGAAGAGGAACACCAGCATCCGGCTCACCGCGACGGCCGTACCGTTCAGCGTGTGGACGAGCCGGCTGCCGCGCTCCCCCTTCACGCGCGTGCCGAGGCGCCGCGCGGAATAGTCGGTGTAGTTCGAGCACGACGTGATCTCGCGGTACGCGCCTTCGGACGGGAGCCACGCCTCGATATCGAACTTCTTCGCGGCCGCGGGCCCGAGATCGCCCGCGGCGATGTTCACGACGCGGTACGGAAGGCCGAGCCCGCCGACGATCTCCTCTTCGATCGAGAGGATGCGTCCGTGCTCTTCGACACTCGACTCGGGATCGCAGTACGAGAACATCTCGACCTTGTCGAACTGGTGCACCCGGAAGATTCCGCGGGTGTCCTTGCCGTAGGTGCCCGCCTCCCGCCGGAAACAGCTGGAAAGGCCGCCGTAGCGAACCGGAAGCTGATCCGGAGTGAACGTGTCGCCCCGATGGATCGCCGAGAGCGCGACCTCACTCGTTCCCAGTAGGAACAGCTCGTCCCCGGCGAGGTCATAGACCTGGGCGCGGTCGGTCGGGAAGAACCCGGCTTCCTCCATCGTGCGTTCCCGCACGAGCGCGGGCGTGATGACCGGGATGAAGTCGTGACGGACGATCGTGCTCATGGCGTAGTTGACGAGTGCGAGCTCGAGGAGCGCCGCCTCGCGCATGATGTACGCGAAGCGCGAGCCGCTCGCCTCGGCCGCTCGCTTGGTGTCGACGAACCCCATCGCTTCGGAGAACGCCGCGTGGTCGAGCGGCGGAGGAGCAGGCGTTTCCCCGACGACGCGCAGCTCCTCTCCCTCGTCCTCGCCTCCGTCGGGAACCGACCCGTCAGCCACGTTCGGCACCTGGAGCGCCAGCTCCCGCAGGCGCGCTTCCACGACGCTGGAGCGTGTCCTCCCGGTTGGTGAGCTCCTGCTTGAGCCGCCCGGCCTCATCTTGCATCGCGTCGCGATCGGCGGGCGCGGCCTTGCCGATCGCCTTGCTCGCCGCATTCTGGCGGGCACGCAGCCCCTCGACGTCCTGGGCCACGACGCGATGCTCGGCGTCGGCGACGAGCACGTCGTCGATCAGGCCGACGCGGACCCGCTTGCGTTCGATGCCCCGGCGATATTCCGGCTCGTCGCGCAGTCGCTTCAGGTCGATCACGCGGTCTCCCGGATCTGCGCTCGCAGCGTCTCGACCCACGCCGCCGCGCTGCTTCCACGCGCGTCCGGCGGCCTTGCGCCGGGCCACGCCCACGGACCCGACCCCGGCGACCGGGATACGAACCGAGGAACTTCACCTCGGCCTGCTTGGCGACCAGGTTCCGCAGCGCATCTGCGAGCGACCTCGTCGGAGATGTGGCCCTCACAGTCGATGAAGAAGCAATAGTCGCCGAGCCCGCGCTTGGTCGGACGCGATTCCAGCTTGCTGAGATTGATCCCCGCGCCGCGAACTCCTGCAGGATCTGCAGCAACGATCCCGGCTGGTTCGCCCGCTGGAAACAGACGATCGACGTCTTGTCGTGCCCTGTCGGGCGCAGGAACACCGCGCCCGACGAGGACGAAGCGGGTCTGGTTCTCCGGATGGTCCTCGATCTCGCGGGCGAGCACGTTCAGCCCGTAGATCTCGGCGGCGAGCGCGTTGCAGATCGCGGCGACGTCGGTGTCCTTCGACTTCGACACCTCGCGCGCCGCGTCCGAGGTGGAATGCGACGCGCGCGCGCCGGCATCGGGCAGGTTCTTCGCCAGCCAAGCCCGGCACTGCGCGAGCGCGTGGGGGAACGACACGACCGTACGCAGATCGTCGAGCTCTGCGCCCGGCCGGGCGCAGAGGTTGAGCGACACGGCCAAGTCGATCTCCCGCTGGATCAGGAGCTCGCTGTCGAACGCCAGCGTGTCGAGGGTGACCGACACCGAGCCCTCGATCATGTTCTCGATCGGCACGACTCCGCCGTCGGCGTCACCCCGTTCGACCGCGGCGATCACCTCGGGGACAGCCGGGTAGGGCGAGCGGTCACCCGCGGCGAGGTCGGGCTGCGAGAGCAGCGCCTCTTCGGTGAAGGTCCCCGCCGGACCGAAATACGCAACCTGCACCGCCGAATGCTAAACGACCACCCATTTCGCACAGGCGCACCGCACGCACGAGGCGCTACGTTTGGTCCGTCATCGCAGGTCGAACGCGCCTGCGCAACAGGTCAAGGAGGAGGCCCATGCGGGCTGCAGTGTTCACCGAAACCGGAGGGCCGCTCTCGATCGAGAACATCGAGCCCGCACCGCCCGGACCCCGAGACGTCGTGGTGCAACTCGGCGCGAGCGGCGTCTGCCACTCCGACCTGTCGCTCAAGAACGGCTACGTCGGCATCATGCCCGGCACGGTCCTCGGCCACGAGGGCGCCGGCACGATCGTCGAGGTCGGCAAGGACGTCATCGGCCTGGCCAAGGGCGACAAGGTCGTCGCCTCGTTCATTCCCGCGTGCGGCGTTTGCTGGTTCTGCCTGCACGACCAGTCCCACCTCTGCGACACCGAGTTCGAGGTCATGGTGCGCAACCGGGGCAAGCGCAGCGACGGCATGCGACTACACGACCATGACCGGCCTCGGCACCTTCGCCGAGGCGATGACGTGCGACCAGTCTTCGATCGTCAAGGTCAACACCAGCATCACCGACGACCAGCTCGCGTTGATCGGCTGCGGCGTCACCACCGGCGTCGGCGCCGCGCTCAACACCGCCGCAGGTCCACCCGGGTGCAACCGTCGCGGTCATCGGATGCGGCGGCGTCGGCCAGGCGGTGATCCAGGGTGCGCGCATCGCCGGCGCGGTCGCGGATCATCGCGGTCGACCCGGTCGAGATGAAGCGCAAGGAAGCCGGGCCGCTCCGGCGCCACCGACTTCGTCGACCCCAACGAGGGCGACGCGGTCGCGCAGGTGCAGCAACTCACGGGCGGTCGCGGCGTCGACTACTCGTTCGAGGTCATCGGCCTCCCCGAGACCACGCTGCAGGCGTTCAACATGGTCCGCAAGGGCGGCACCGCGGTCATGGTCGGCATGACCCGCGCCGAGGCCACGGTCACGTTGTCGACCTTCGACCTGTTCTTCAACGAGAAGACGCTGAAGGGTTGCAAGTACGGGTCGGGTCAGGTCCGCCGCGACTTCCAGCGCTTCGCCGACCTCATCGAGACCGGCCGGCTCGACACCGGGTCGATGGTGTCGCGCACGATCAAGCTCGACGAGGTGAACGAGGCGTTCCGCGCCATGGAGGCCGGAGAGGTCATTCGCTCGGTCATCACCACGTTCTGAGCACGTCGCCTCTGACGGTGCAACGGTGGAGGGTTCGCTCGCCGCCCTCCACCGTCTTTGGGGGGATGCTCAATGTGGCCTGGGAAGCATGCGCTCGAGCGGCCCGAGCACCCCGCCTACGTCATGGCGGCACACGGGCGAGACCGTGACCTACCGCGAGCTGAACGACCGGTCGAACCGGCTCGCCCAGCTCTTCTGCGACGCGGGCCTCCGGTTCGGAGATCACATCGCCGTGTTGATGGAGAACCGCGTCGAGTACTTCGAGCCGTGTTGGGCGGCGCAGCGGTCGGGGCTCTTCTTCACGTGCATCAACTCCCACTTCAATGCCGACGAGGTCGCGTACATCCTCGACGACTGCGATGCGCAGGTCCTCGTCGTGTCGCGACACGCTCGGCGACGTCGCGGCCGAGCTGGTCGACAAGATGCCGGGCGTCAAGGTCCGTCTCATGGTCGGCGATCCCTCGCAGCTCGTCGCCGGGTACGAGTCGTACCACGAGGCACGCGACCGATACCCGGCCGAGCCCCTCGCACGAGGAGCTCGAAGGGACACGGATGCTCTACTCGTCGGGGACGACCGGACGGCCAAAGGGCGTGAAGTACAAGATCACCCGCCAGCGCGTCGGTGAGCTGCCGGCCGAGATGGGCATGATGACTGCGATCTGGGGGATGGACGAGCGACGCCGTCTACCTCTCGCCGGCGCCGCTGTACCACTCGGCCCCGCTCTTCTACTCGATGAGCACGATGCGGCTCGGCGGCACCGTGATCACCATGGAACACTTCGATCCCGAGCAGGCGCTCGCGTGCATCGAGAAGTACACGCGTCACCCATTCGCAGTGGGTGCCCGACGATGTTCGTGCGCATGCTCAAACTCCCCGACGAGGTGCGCAACAAGCACGACCTCTCGTCGCAGAAGGTCGTCCTGCACGCGGCGGCGCCGTGCTCGGTCGAGACCAAGCGCAAGATGATCGAGTGGTGGGGGCCGATCATCGACGAGTACTACGCCGCCACCGAAGGCACCGGCGCGACCTACATCAACTCTCCCGACTGGCTCGCGCACCCGGGATCGGTCGGGCGCTCGATGCTCGGCCCGATCCACATCCTCGACGAGGACGGAAGCGAGCTGCCCGCGGGCGAGGTCGGCACCGTGTGGTTCGAACCGCTCGCCGAACCGGCCCGGCTTCGAGTACCACAAGGACGACGCGAAGACGCGCGACTCCTTCAACGACAGGGGCTGGTCGACGGTCGGCGACATGGGCTATCTCGACGCCGACGGCTACCTGTACCTGACCGACCGGCGCACGTTCATGATCGTGTCGGGCGGCGTGAACATCTATCCGCAGGAGGCCGAGAACCTGCTGATCGACCACCCGAAGGTCTACGACGTCGCGGTGTTCGGCATCCCCGATGCCGAGATGGGCGAACGCGTGCACGCGGTCGTCCAACCGACGAGCTGGGACGACGCCGGCCCCGATGCTCGAACGCGAGCTGCTCGCCTACTGCCGTGAGCACCTCGCGCAAGTACAAGTGTCCGCAGGCGGTCGACTTCGAGCGCGAGCTCCCCGCGAACAGACCGGCAAGCTCTACAAGCGGCTGTTGCGCGACCGGTACTGGGGCGACAAGACGAGCCGCATCGTCTGATGAAGCTGTCCTCGCGAGCGGGCGCGACGGCGACATCTTCGAGTTCGCGCCCGGGCTCGTGCTGCCGCAAGACCCGCGACGGGCGGTCGATCGCGCACGAAGCCCGCACCATGCGGTACGTCGCCGAGCACGGCTACCCCGTTCCCCGCATCGAGGAGGTGCGCGCCGACGGCACCGAGATCGTGATGGAACGCATCGACGGGCCGATCATGATGGACGCGATGATGCGGCCGCCGTGGAAGATCAGCTCGCACCTGCGGATGCTCGCCGACCTCCTCGACCGCCTGCACCAGATCTCCGCGCCCGACTGGCTCCCGCGCATGCCCGACGGCGGCGACCGCGATGTTGCACCTCGATCTGCATCCGCTCAACGTGATCATGTCGCCGGCGGTCCCGTGGTGATCGACTGGCCGAACGCGCGTGGTGGCGACCCGATGGTCGACGTCGCCGTCAGCTACGCGCTCATGGCGTGCGGCCGCATCCCGCTGCCCGGGCCCGTCGCCGCCGTGTTGCACGCAGTGCGTTCGCCCGCGCTGCATCGGTGGTTCGCCCGGCGTTATGTCGGCGCCGAGTTCTACCGGCGGGTGGCGGAGATGGCGGAGCTCAAGTGCTTCGACACGAACATGGCGCCCGACGAGATCCGCGCCCTGCGCAGACTGCGCGCGGCGCAGCCGGAGCCGGAGCAGCCAAGGCTCCGGGATGACGGTTCCCCCCGGTCCCGTCATCCCAGTGCCTCTGCTTCCGAGCCGGCGCACCGATGCGATGCATCAGGCGCAGGCCGGCGCGGTGTTTCCCCTTCCGCACGGCGAACGCTAGGTGCCGGAGGACCCGCACGCGGTCAACGGGAGATGTGTTTCGGTCCAGTCGTCGGCGCCCGAGGTACCTTCGGCCCGTGGACCGTACCGAGCTCGCCCGCCCCACTCGCCCGCCGCATCCATGACGCGGCGCACCTCACGGGGACCTTCACGCTGCGCTCGGGCGTGGTCAGCCACGAGTACTTCGACAAGTACCGCTTCGAGTCGGATCCCCAGCTCCTCGCCGACATCGCCGAAGGCGTGTGCCCCGCTCGTCCCGGCCGGGATCGACGCACTGGCCGGGCTCGAGCTCGGAGGGGTCCCCATCGCGACGATGCTGTCCCAGGTCACTCGCCTGCCCGCGGTGTTCGTGCGCAAAGCGGCCAAGACCTACGGAACCTGCCAACTTGCCGAGGGCGCCGAAGTCGCGGGCACGCGCCTGTGCATCGTCGAGGACGTCGTCACCTCGGGCGGTGCCATCCTCGACGCGGCATCGGAGCTGCGGGCACGGGGCGCGCGATCTCGGGCCGGTCATCTGCGTCATCGATCGCGAGTCCGGTGGACGCGAGAAGCTCGCCGCGGAGGGTCTGGAGCTGCTGGCGCTCTACACGATGAGCGAGCTCAAGGCTGCGGCTGCAACGGAAGGGTGATCCCACACCGCTTCAAGATGGCACGCGTCTTGGCGAGCTCCTGTGCGGTGGGCGCCGAGTGCGAGCCGAGCTGGTTCTCGTCGAACGTGTCGCTCAGCCCGCTCGTGACGCACTGCGCCTGGTCGGCCGTCGTGCCCGCGTGCTCCAGCTGCGACTGGAGTCGGGTCTGGTTGTAACCAGGCGTTGCGCAGCCCGCCAGGAGCAACGGGGCGACCACGCACCCGAAACCCATCAACGCCCGATGCAGCCGCACGGCCGACGAGCGTACGGGGTGACGCCGCGCCACAACCGAACGCGTGCCGGCGGCGCCGTTTCCGCCCGGCCCTAGGCTGGTCTGCGATGGTGTGCCCGAACTGCGGATACAACAACCAGGCGAACAACCGGTTCTGCGTCCGGTGCGGCATCGACATCTCGGCGCCGCCCCCGCCCGAGACCCCGTCGTTCGGGACCGGGGCCCCGGCCGGCACGCCACCGCCCGCTCCGTCCGGGTCGCCCGCGCCTGCGAACCCCTGGGGTACGCCCCACCCACAGTCGCCCTCCGCACAACCCTCGCCGCCCGCTGCATCTCCCGCGCCCCCATATCCGCCGCCGGGAGCCGCGCCACCGCCGCCCTCCCCCGGCGCGCCGGCCCCGGGCGAGGTTCCGAACCCGTTCGCCCCTCCCGGCGCCTACGGCCCCCCGGGCGCGTATCCGCCGCCGTACCCGCCGTATCCACCATCGGGCACCGGCCCGTACCCGCCGTATCCGCCGTACCCGCCGTCCGGCTACCAAGCGCCGTCGACGAACGGGCTCGCCGTCGCGTCCCTCGTGTTGAGCCTGGTCGGCTGGATCCCCTGCGGCATCGGATCCATCGCCGCGGTCGTGTTCGGCTTCGTCGCCCGCAACCAGATCCGGGACGCCCAGGGACGCCAGGGCGGCGACGGGCTCGCCCTGGCCGGCATCATCCTCGGCTTCGTCGCGATCGGGTTCTGGATCCTCGTCGTGATCTACGGCGCGGTCACCAACGGTGGCGGCGGGACGAGCTGACGCTCACCGAGAGGTGCAAGGTCGAACGGACCCGGCTCAGGAAGGAGCCCCGAACCGCCGATAAGGGACGCGAGGGGGTACGCGATGCAATCGACGCAGATTCCGCAGTCGTGGCTTTGGCCCGTAGGCACGCCGTCCGAATCGGACGGCATCCCCGCGAGCCGCCCGGAGTCCGACGAAACGCAGTCGGGCGCGCCGACGGCCGCCGTGCCGCCGCGAGAGCACGACGCCCGGCTCGAGATCGCGCGTTTGCGAGACGAGATCGAGCACCTCGTTCGGAACCGGCGCGAGAACCCGCGTCATGCAGTCGACTCCGCGCTGGAATCGGTGACGCGGTTGCAGGTCGTGACCGCGAACATCGACGCCTGCGGGCCGCCCTCGGCGTCGTTCGCGGGCGGCGCGCTCGTCGCGCTCGCCGACGCGCAGTTGCGAGGTCACAGCCGACGCGATCGAGCGGGGCATGACCTATACGGCCGACAACCAGCTGCGCCTGCTCTACGAGACCAGGTAGCCCGTTCCGTTCCGGGCTCGCCCCGACCGGCCCGGGAGCCGGACGGTAGTTTGCCCGTCCGTGACCAGTGATCGACCCGCTCCGCTCGCGGGCCTGCGCATCATCGAAGTGTCGATGCTCGGGCCCGGGAACCTCACCACTCACCTCGCCGACCTCGGCGCCGACGTCATCAAGGTCGAGCCGCCCGCAGGGCGACTACATCCGCCAGATGACGTGGCCGATCGTCGAGGGCGTCTCGCTGCTGCAC
Source organism: uncultured Actinomycetes bacterium (assembly GCA_963784845.1). Lineage (GTDB taxonomy): Bacteria > Actinomycetota > Acidimicrobiia > IMCC26256 > PALSA-610 > PALSA-610. The sequence goes on from CAWASN010000001.1 coordinate 241,438, forward strand.
CTGCACATCAGCCGGGGCAAGAAGAGCGTCGTGCTCGACCTCGCGCACCGAGGTCGGGCCGAGATCTTCATGGAGCTGGTCCGCGACGCCGACGCGGTCATCGAGGCGATGCGCCCGGGGGGTCTCGACCGGCGCGGCCTCGGCTTCGACGAGCTTAGAAGGTGAATCCCCGGCATCGTGTTCTGCACGATCTCGGGGTACGGCATGACCGGGCCGTACCACGACATGCCGAGCCACGGCATCGCGTACGACACGTGGGCGGGCCTCGTGCAGCCCGAGATCGACGACGAGGGCTTCGTGTACATGCCCGAGCACGTCGTCGATCGGGGATCAACGCGGGCCCGGTGTTCGGCGCGCTCGGGCTGCTCGCCGGCGTCATCGTGCGAGCGCGCGAATCAGGCGAGGGCTGCCAGATCGAGATCGCGCAGTCCGATGCGGCCGCGGTCGATGGACTGGCTGCGCAGCGAGACGTGGAAGGCGTACGAGCGGCCGGAGTCGGAGGTCACCGGCAACGAGGCCGACAACTTCGAGCGGCGCGCGCCCGGGACCGGCGGCATGGAGACGGTGTGCGCTACCAGTTCTACGCGACTCCGACGATGGCCACGTCCTGTTCATGGCCTCGGAGCAGGAGTTCTGGAAGAACTTCTGCGACGGGCATCGGCCGCAACGAGCTGTTCGAGCAATGGCCGGGCAGCCAGTACGGCGACCACGCCAAGGGCAACACCGAGCTGCAGGCGTCATCCTGCGCGACGTGTTCGCCAAGACGCACGGCCCAGGAATGGCTCGCGTTCGGGCTCGAGCACAACACGCCGATCGCCCCGGTCAACACGCCCAAGACGATCTCCGACGATCCGCAGTTCCAGGATCGCTTCGAGCTGCTTGCCGGCCGCACGCGTCGGCGCCGACATGCTCGCCGACCCCGATCAAGTTCGTCGCACGAGACGCTCCCGATGCCGACCAAGGCGCCGACCGTCGGCGAGCACACCGAGCAGGTGCTGCGCGACGTCCTCGGCTGGGACGACGCGCAGATCGCGGCGGCTCGCACCGCCGGCGCCTTCGGCAAGTCCTAGTGCCACCCCGGCACGTCGGACCTGCCGGACCCGCGAGCATGAAGCCGACGAGCCGCGCCGACTAGAAACGGCACGGGCGATCCGAGGAGGTGAGCGACGTTCCGCACGACGACGAACCCGTCCGTCCGCTCGACGCCGACCTCTCCGTCGCGCCCGCCGCGCCGAGCGAGCGGCGCGGCTTCCGCCTCGCCTCCGGGCCGCGCCCGGGCGACACCCGTGTGGACGTCCTGGTGGCAATCGCAGCCGGCGGCGCGCTGGGCGCGCCCGCGCGCTACGAGGTCGCCCAGCTCATCCACGTCGCCAAGAACGGCTTTCCGTGGGCGACGTTCTGGACCAACCTCTCGGGCAGCTTCGCGTTGGGGTTTGTCTTGATCTTGGTGATCGAGCGGTTCCCGCCGACGCGCTACCTCCGGCCGTTCTTCGCCACGGGCTTCCTCGGGGCCTTCACCACGTTCTCGACGTTCGCGGTCGAGACCGACCTGTTGATCAAGGACGGACATGCCGCGCTCGGCGTCGTCTACGCGCTGGGCAGTCTCGTTGCCGGGTTCGCCGCAGTCTGGCTGGGGATCGCATCGCGCGCGCCTCGCACCCGTGGGGCGGCATCGAACATCGCAGCTCATGTGAGGATGGGAACGTCATGAAGCTCGAAGGACCACAGAAGCGGCTCACGATCTTCATCGGCGAGTCGGATCACGTCGGCCACACCCCACTCGCGACCGAGATCGTGCATCGCGCCCACGCCGCCGGCCTGGCCGGCGTGAGCGTCTTTCGTGGCATCGAGGGCTATGGCGCGTCCAACCACATCCACACGACCCGGATCCTCTCGTTGTCGGACGACCTGCCGATTGCCATCACCGTCGTCGACTCCGCCGCCGCGATCGAGGCGTTCCTCGCGACGCTCGACGAGCTGATCACCAACGGTCTCGTCATCCTCGACGACGTGGAGGTCGTCAGGTACGTGGGGCGGGCGGGCGCGGATCCGCCACCGTGACCGCGGCGATCGCGACCGGCCTCGTCGTCGCCGGCGGCGCGGGAGCTTCGTGTCGATACCTGCTCGACCGGTTCGTACAGGGTCGCACCAACGGCGCATTCCCGTGGGGTACGTTCGTCATCAACGTGAGCGGGTCGTTCCTGCTCGGCCTCATCACCGGCGCGGCGCTGTACCACGCCTTCCCGGCCACTCCCAAGACGTGGTTCGGCACCGGATTCTGCGGGGCCTATACGACCTTCTCGACCTTTACGTTCGAGACGGTCCGCCTGCTCGAGGAGGATGCGGTTACCGACGCCTTCCGCAACACGATCGCGAGCCTCCTCACCGCGACCGTCGCCGCCGGCATCGGCCTCGCGATCGCCGCGGGCCTGTAAACGACGGCCGGCTCGGAGAGGCCGGTGTACGCGACGGCCGGTCGGGTGCACCGCACGAGAACCCCACGATCACGGCGCGAGCCGACCGTGCGCAGCGAAGAAGTCGAGCATCAGCGCGGTCGCGTCGATCTCCCGGGTCGTGTACAACGGACTCGCCTTGGGATCCGCGCCGGGCCAGGTGTGGCTTCCGTTGACGATCGTGTAGAGCTGGACCGTCGTGCCGGCGGCGCAGCGTGTCCAGGTGCGCACCACGATCTCGCGACCTATGGCGCGGGTGACCGGCGTCGGGGCGCACCGGTCGAGCTCGGCCCAGTCACCCAGGTTCAACAGCGTCCCCCGCACCTTGCCCGGCAACGACGCACCGATCTGACCGTTGCCGTACGGCACGGCGGGATCAGCGGTTCCGTGGAACGCGAGGTACGGCACCGGCTCCTTGCACCCGAGTTGGAAGTCGACGGCGACGGTCGCGAGTGCCGCGATCCGATCCGGCCGCGCGCACGAGTAGAAGATCGCGAACGCGGCGCCCTGGGAGAAGCCGGCCGCGTACACACGATGCAGATCGATGCACAGCGACTGGGTGACCGTCGCGACGATGGCATCGACGAAGGCGGCGTCGCGTCCGGTGCCGCTCAGCTGCCACGTGTGGTCCGGCCCGTCCGGGGCGACCACGACGACACCGCGATCCGAACCCTGCGCCGGCATGCGGGTGAGCGTGGCCATGGATCGTCCGTCGCTGCCGTAGCCGTGAAAGAGCAACACGAGGGGTGCCGGTCGGGAGGGGCTGTAATCGGCCGGCACCGAGAGCAGGTACGGGTGCACGGCCCCACCTGTCGTGACCTGCCGGGTCCGCGCACCGGTGGTCGCCCGGCCCGCGCCGGGCGCGCATCCCGGCGAGGGAGCCTGCCCGGGCATCGTCGAAGACGTCGTGGTCGAGTCCCGAGCCGCCTGCGGGCCGGATGCCGGCGCGCCGAACCGATACCGGCGCGCCCGATACCGGCGCGGGCCCGGTACCCGAAGACGACGAAGCACTGCAGCCCACGACGAGACCGAGCACGAGCACGAGCCACAACTCGATCGAGCGACGCCCCGCCACGGCCGCAGTCTGTCAGGGCCGCGTCGGGCTAGTTGCTGCGCCAACCGCGTTCGAAGGGGAGGCGCCACGCGTCGGGCGCGATCAGCTGGTGGATCGCGTTCGGTCCCCACGATCCCGGCGCGTACGGCCGGACCGGCGGGGGGTTCTCCAGAAGCGGGATCGAGCGCTCCCACAACCGCTCGACGCCCTGCCGAACTCGTGAACAGGGTGTGGTCGCCGCTCATCGCGTCGTAGATCAACCGCTCGTATGCCTCGAGCAGATCGGTCGTGCGGCCGGTCTCGTGCAGCGCGAACTGCAGGCTCTGCTTGTCGAGCGTCATCCCCGGTCCGGGGCGCTTGCCGTAGAACGACAGCGAGAGCCGCGACGCGTCGGCGAGGTCGAACGTGAGGTGGTCGGGACCGTGCGCGCCGACTCCCGAGCCGGACGGGAACATGCTCTTCGGAGGCTCCCGGAACGCGATCGAGATGATGCGCGCGCCCTCGGCCATGCGCTTGCCGGTCCGCAGGTAGAACGGCACACCTGCCCAACGCCAGTTGTCGATCTCACATCGCAGCGCGACGAAGGTCTCGGTCTCGGAGTGCGCGCGCACTCCGGGCTCGTCGCGGTAGCCCTCGTACTGCCCGCGCACGACCTGCGACGGCTCGATCGGGCTCAGGGATCGGAACACCTTGTTCTTCTCCTCACCGATCGATCGGGGCTCGAGCGCGGTCGGGCGGTTCCATGGCCATGAACGCCAGCACCTGGAACAGGTGGTTCACGACCATGTCGCGGTACGCGCCGGTGTGCTCGTAGAAGGGAATGCGGTGCCCGATCGACAGCGTCTCGGGCACGTCGATCTGCACGTGAGCGATGTGCTGACGGTTCCAGATCGGCTCGAACAGGCCGTTGGCGAACCGGAACGCCAGGATGTTGAGCGCCGCCTCCTTGCCGAGGAAGTGGTCGATGCGGAAGATCTGGCTCTCGTCGAACGTCGCGTGCAGCGAGTCGTTCAGCTCCACCGCGCTGGCGAGGTCGGTGCCGAACGGCTTCTCCATGATGATGCGCGCGCCGCTCGGCCAGCCCGAGCGTCGCCGAGCCGCGCCACGACCTCGGGCGCGGCTGCCGGGGGAACGCTGAGGTAGTGGAGCCGGGCGACGTCGCCGCCGAGCTCGTCCTCGAGCTCGCTCACGATCTTGGCCAACGCTTCGTCGCCGGCCGCTTCGGCGACGTAGAACAGCCGCGAGCAGAAGGCCTCCCAGTCGGTCGTCGGGCACGCCGTGGTGGGCGAAGTCGTCGAGCGCGCCGGCGGGCGAAGTGCGGAAGCCGTCGTCGTCGAGGTCGTCGAGCGACGTGCCGACGATCCGGCACTCGGGCAGCAGGCCGGCTTGCGACGAGATGGAAGAGGCCGGGCAGGAGCTTGCGCCGGGCGAGGTCGCCGGTGGCGCCGAACAGCACGATCACGTGCGGGCGCAGCGGTGCGATCAGGTTCGAGTTGATGTCGGTCGGATCGGAGCGCATCGGCAAGCCCCCAGTGAGATCGCACGGCGGCACCCATTTCCCGCGGGCCCGCACGCACGGCAATTCGTCGGCGACGCGCCGTTGGCGACACGCCGTCATTCCCTGTCCTCTCGGACGTCTCCCGTCTCTATCGACCGGGAACGACCGAGCAGCAGGGCGTCACCGAGCGTGGCGCGATCCGGAGCCGGATCCGATCGACGCCACGCCGCTCCGGTCTCGATGAAGGGTGCGCGAGGGGGGACTTGAACCCCCACACCCTTTCGGGCACAGGAACCTGAATCCTGCGCGTCTGCCAATTCCGCCACTCGCGCCTGTGTGAGCGAATCATCGTACCAGCGCCGCTTCCGAATCCCGCCGGACGGCGGCCGCTTTCCTCGAGGTCGCGCCGGTAGCATCGCCACGATGGGATTGCAGCGGTTCGAGCGACAGGCTTGAGCGGCTGGTCGAAGGCACCTTCTCGAAGGCGTTTCGCAGCGGTGGTCTGCAACCGGTCGAGATCGGCCGCCGGCTCGGCCGCGAGATGGACGCCGGCCGCACGCTCGGTGTCCGCGGCACGGTCGCGCCGAATCGCTTCACGGTCTGGCTCTCGAGCGACGACCTCGAACGTTTCGCCGGCTTCCACGAGGCACTCGCCCGCGAGCTCGCCGACGCCGCCCGCGAGCACGGCCGCGACGAGCGGATACCACTTCGAGGGTCTGATCGAGGTCCTGCTCGTGCTCGACGAGGAGCGCCCGGCGGGGCGACCTGCGGATCGACGCCGAGATCGTCGGCGGACGGCGCCGGTGCTACCGAGCACGCTGGTACTCCCTGACGGCGGCCGGGTCGCATCTCGGCGACGAGCCCGCCGTCATCGGCCGCATGCCCGACTGCGCGGTCCCGCTGTCCGATCCGCAGGTCTCCCGTCGCCACGCCGAGGTGCGCCGGGACGACTTCGGCTTCAAGGTCGTCGACTTCGGCTCGACCAACGGCACCCAGGTGAACGGGGTCGTCGTGAAGGAACACGTGCTCGACGACGGCGACCTGATCGCCGTCGGTGCAACGTCTCTGCGCTACCAGGAGTCGTAACGGGCACATGTCCGATGCGATCCTCACGGTCCTGAAGTTCTGTCTCCTCGCGTTGCTCTACGTGTTCCTCATGCGGGTCGTCGTGGATCGTGGCCCGCGAGCTGCGTGGCAGCGCGCCCATGGCCGCGCCGGCCGTCGTCCCGGCCACCGTCCGCCGCCGGGAAAGCTCGGCGGCGAAACGACGAATGGCGGCTGGTCGTGGTGGTACCGGAGACCGAAGCGGGGTCGCGCGTACCCGATCGAGGGCGACGCGACGATCGGTCGCGGCGGAGGCTGCGCGGTACCGCTCGACGTTCGACACGTTCGTCTCGCAGGTGCACGCGCGGGCGTTCGACCGCGACGGCACACTGTGGGTCGAGGACGCCGGCTCCCGCAACGGAACGCTCGTGAACGGCAAGCGCATCGACCGAGCCCGTGAAGCTCCGTAAGGGTGACAGGGTGCAGGTCGGCGAAACCGTGCTCGAGGCGCAGCGGTGAGACTCGCCGCCGCGTCGGCCACCGATACCAGGGCTGGTTCGCGCCGAACAACGAGGATGCGTTCCTCATCGACGACCAGCGCGGCGCTCTTCGCGGTCGCCGACGGCATGGGCGGCCATCGCGGCGGCGAGGTCGCGAGCCACACCGCGATCGAGGCGCTCCGCGCGGCGATCGCGAACGGCGTTCCGCTGCACGACGCGATCGCGCGTGCGAACGCGCGCGGTGATCGACCGCGCCGCCGGCGACGACGAGCTCACCGGCATGGGCACGACGATGACGGCGCGTCATCGCGGTCGGCGGGTACCAGCTCGCTGGTCGGTCACGTCGGCGACTCCCGCGCGTACCTGCTCCACGACGGCACGCTCCGGCGCGCCACCGACGACCACAGCCTCGTCGAGGAGCTCGTGCGCGAGGGGCGGCTGACGCCCGAGCAGGCGGAGTCCCATCCACAACGCGCGATCGTGACCCGCGCGCTCGGAGTCGACGAACGACGTCGACGTCGATCTCTACACGATCGACATCGAGGCGGGCGACCGCATCGTGCTCTGCTCCGACGGTCTCACGACGATGGTGCGCGAGCGCGACATCGAACGATTGGCCCGCACCGAGCCCGACCCGCAACGCGCTGGCCGAGGCGCTGGTCGCCGCGGCGAACGCCGCGGGCGGCGACGACAACGTCACGGTCGTCGTCGTCGACGTGCTCGAGACCGACGCCGGCGTCGGCGCCCGACCGCAGCCGCGCTCCTCGGTGCCCAACCGCCCGCCGTCGCGCTCGGCGGTCGATCGCGCCTCCGCGACCCTCCCGAGCCGCCGGCGCCCGAAGCCATCCCGCCCCCGAGGCTCCCGCCGGCGCACGGTCCGCAGCCGCGATCCTGTGTCGTGCTCCCACTGCTGTTCATCGTCGGCGCCGCGACTGCTGCGCTCGGCTGGTACGCGCGCGGCTCGTACTACGTCGGCACGTCGGGCAACGAGGTCGTGATCTACAAGGGGGTCCCGGGCGGCGTGCTCGGCTGGAACCCGACGGTCGACCAACGCACGGGTCTTGCCGTGGCCGATCTCGGCGCGCTCGACCGTGACCGTGTCCAGTCGAACAGCTCCCGAGGCTCGCTCTCGACCGCCCGGGCCTACGTCGACCGGCTCGAGGCCGCCGCGACGAGCACGACCACGACCAGCGCCACCAGCACCACGACCGTGCCCAAGCGCACGACCACCACGGTGCCCAAGCGCACGACCACGACGAGGAAGACCACCCCGACCACAGCCAAGACGGCGGCACCCACGACGGCGAAGCCCTGATGGCCGTCGCCGTCTCGGTCACTTCGTTCGCGCGCAGTCGCCGCCGCTCCGAGCTCTCGCTCGGACTGCTCGTCATCGCAGTCACGGTCGGCGGCTACATCCTGGTCGCGCTCGCGAACGGACCGAAGCTCCCGCCCAACGTCGGCGTCCTGCTGGCGTGGGTGTTCGGCGCTCTACTGGTCGCCCACCTCGCCGTGCGCCGCTTCGCGCCGGCGGCCGACGTCGACGCTGCTGCCCGCTCGCCGCGATGTTGAACGGCATCGGGTTCGTCATGATCGCCCGCCTCGCCGGGGCCGGCGGCGACTACAAGTCGCAGGCACGGGTCCAGTCGGTGTGGGTCGCGATCAGCATCGCGGTGTTCGTGCTCACGCTCGATCGTCGTCCGCGACGTTCGGGTCTTCGAGCGGTACCGCTACATCGTCGCTCCTGCTCGGTATCGGTGTTCTTGCTGCTTCCGCTCGCGCCCGGAATCGGGCAGGCCCGCAACGGCGGCCGCCTCTGGGTCGGCTCGGTCCGCTCAGCTTCGAGCCGAGCGAGGTCGCCAAGGTGCTGCTGGTCGCGTTCTTCGCCGCATACCTCGCCGACAAGCGCGAACTGCTGACCTACGGCCGGCATCCGCATCGGGCGCTGGTTCGTTCCGTCGCCGCGTGACCTCGGACCGTTGCTGCTCGCGTGGGGGATGGCGCTGCTGGTCCTCGGCGTACGAGCAGGACATCGGCACGTCACTGCTGTTCTTCGGGGTCTTCGCGGCGATGCTCTACATGACGACCAGGCGCACCGCGTACCTCGTCGGCACGTTGGTTCTCCTCGTCGTCGGCGCGGTCGTCGCGTACAAGGCGTTCGGTCACGTACGGGTACGCGTCGAGAACTGGACCAATCCGTGGCCGAACGCGCAAGGGACCGGCATCCAACCGGTGCAGGGCTGGTACGCCCTCGGCTCGGGTGGCATCGCCGGAACCGGCCTCGGGCTCGGCCAGCCCTGGCGCGTGCCCCTCGCGTCGACCGACTACATGTTCACGTCGATCGGCGAAGAGCTCGGGCTCGTCGGCTCGATCGGGGTCATCGCCGCATTCATGCTCTTCGTCGGCAGCAGCTATCCGCATCGCGGTCGACGCGGTCCGCCCGTTCACGAAGCTCTTCGCGGCCGGCATCGCGACGATCATCGGCCTGCAGTCGTTCCTCATCATCGGCGGCGTGACCCGGGTCATCCCGCTCACCGGCATCACCCTCCCGTTCGTGTCCTACGGCGGTTCGTCGCTCGTCGCGAACTTCGCCCTGCTGGCGATCCTCCTGCGCATCTCCGACGAAGCGGTCCGCACGAACGCGCCGGGTCCGCCGCCGGCGACACGATGAACGTCGGTATCCGTCGCATCGGCATCGCGATCATCGTGCTGTTCGTCGTGCTCGTCGCGCAGCTCACCTACCTCCAGGTCGGTCGCAGCAGCCAACTCGCGAACGCCTCCGGGCAACCCGCGCAAGTTCTTCGGCGACATCCGGCGCGACCGCGGGCCGATCGTGACCGCCGACGGCGCGGTCGTCGCGCTTTCGTCGCCGACCGGCGACGAGTACAAGTACCAGCGCGTGTACCCGGCGGATACCGCGACGATGTTCGCCGACATCGTCGGGTACCAGTCGATCCAGCTCGGGTCGGTCGGCGTCGAGGCCAGCTACTCGTCCGATCTCGAGGGGCGCACGCTCAAGCTCCAGGTGAACAACCTCGCCGACGCGTTCGCGAACAAGCAGCCCGTCGGCACCGTCGTGTTGACGATGTCCGAAGTCGCGCAGGGGGCCGCCGCGTTCGCGCTGCAGGGCACGCCGGGGCAGCGTGGTCGTGCTCGACGTGCAGACCGGTGGCGTGTTCGCCGCCTACTCCAACCCGACGTACGACCCGAACCTGCTTGTCGTCGCACGACACGAAGAAGGCGCAGGCGGCGTACACGCTCCTCACGAACGCGCCCGACAACCCTCTGCTCTCGCGATCGTGGCGCGAGCTCTATCCGCCGGGTTCGACGTTCAAGACCGTGACCGCGTCGATCGCGCTGGCAGAACAACATCGACGTCGACAAGAAGTTCCCGGTGCTCAGCGAGATCGTGCTGCCCCAGACGAACGGCGTCACGCTCGGCAACTTCGGCAAGGAGAAATGCGGCGGATCTCTGCTCGACGGCTTCATCGTGTCGTGCAACACGACCTTCGCGCAGGTCGGCCTCGACCTCGGCGAGAGCTTTCGCGACCGGTATCCAGAACTTCGGCGTCAACACACCCGCCGCCCGCGAGGACGGCTCGGGCATCGAGCCCGCGATCGTCGCGAGCACGGGCCCCGACCCCGGCACGTTCCAGCACAACCAGCCGAAGTTCATGCAGGACGCGATCGGCCAGAACCAGGTCGCGGTCACGCCGATGGAGATGGCACTCGTCGCCGAGGCGGTCGCGAACCAGGGTGTCGATACTGCAGCCGCACTTCGTCGACTGCGTGCTCGACCCCAACGACAAGGTCGTCTCGCGTGTCGGAGTGCAGCAGTACAAGCGCGCGATCGACCCCGCCGATCGCGGCGACGATGACGACCTTCATGCAAGCGGTCGTGAACAATCCACGAGGAACCGGCACCGCCGCGCAGATCCCCGGCGTAAAGGTCGCGGGCAAGACCGGGACCGCCGAGACCGCCGACGGGGCAGAAGCCGCACGCGTGGTTCATCGCCTTCGCCGCCCGCCGACCATCCGAAGTACGCGATCGCGGTGCTCGTCGAACACGGCGGGTCGGCGAGCGCGGAGGTCACCGGCGGGCGGGTCGCTGCACCGATCGCGAAGCAAGTGCTCCAGACGTTGCTGAACACCAAAGCGGCTGCGTCGCCGTGCGGTGGGCAGCCGGTCAGCCCTTCGAACGGCGGATAGGGTTTTCGCCACCATGACGCTGGCCGGCAGGGTCTTTTCGAACCGCTACGAGATCCAACGCGAGATCGCCCAGGGCGGCATGGCCGAGGTCTACCTCGCCCACGACCAGCTCCTGAACCGGCCGGTCGCGCTCAAGGCGCTCTTCCCCGAGTACGCACGCGAACCGTCGTTCGTCGAGCGCTTCCGGCGGGAGGCGCAGGCCGCCGCGAATCTCAATCACCCCAACATCGTCGCCATCTACGACTGGGGCCAGGAGGACGGCACGTACTTCATCGTGATGGAGTACGTCGAAGGGCGCTCGCTCCGCGATCTGATCCGCGGCGAGGCCCCGCTCGACGCGAATCAGGCCGCCGAGATCGCCGCCGAGATCGCGTCCGCGCTCGCGTTCGCACACCGCAACGGCGTGGTCCACCGCGACGTGAAACCCGGCAACGTGCTGCTCACGCAGTCGGGCACGGTGAAGGTCACCGACTTCGGGATCGCGCGTGCCGGAACGAGCGACGGGCTCACCCAGACGGGCTCGGTCATGGGCACCGCCACCTACTTCTCGCCCGAGCAGGCCCAGGGCCTTCCGGTCGACGGGCGCAGCGACGTGTACGCACTCGGCGTCGTGCTGTACGAGATGGTGACGGGCGTCGCGCCGTTCACCGCCGACTCGCCCGTGTCGGTCGCGTACAAGCACGTCCGCGAAGCCGCAGTGCTCCCGACCGAGCGCAACCCCGACGTCCCGCCCGACCTCGAGCACATCATCGTCACCGCGCTCGCGAGAAAGAACCGGAGAACCGCTACCAGACGGCCGACGACATGCGCGCCGACATACTGCGCTTCCGGCGCGGTCGTCCGGTCCTCGGCGCACCCGCGGTCGCCGCTCGCCGTCGACAATCCCACCCCGGCTTCGAGTGCCGCCGTGCGGGCGGCTCCCGCGGCCGCGGCGGCGGCTTACGGCGCGTCAACTGTCGCTGACGCCGCGCGTCGACGAACGCGGTCGGGTCGCCGGCCTCACGCCCGCGCCGCGTAAGCGCCAGCAACACAGCCCTCGTCTGGATGCTCACGCTGCTCGGACTCGCAGCCGTCGTCGGCGCGATCCTCTATCGCCGCGGTCCAGCTCGGCAACTCGCAGCAGACGGTCTCCGTGCCCAACGAGGTGACGAAGAAGGTCGACGTGGCGACGGCCGATCTCGAGAGTCATCACCTCAAGGTCGACGACGCAGCGGGTCGCGGATCCGGTCGCCCCGGTCGACACCGTCGTGCGCCAGGACCCGGCCGCCGGAAAGAACGCGACAGCGCGGATCGACCGTGACGCTGTTCGTGAGCAGCGGGACCGCGACCGTGACGATCCCCTTCGACATCACGACTGGTCAGAACTCCGACGCCGTCCAGACGGAGCTCAAGAACCTCGGATTCGTCGTGAACCCGCAGCTGCAGTCGAACGCGGCGCCGGCCGGCACGGTCTTCGACAGCAACCCCAAGCCGGGCACCAGCGCCCCGGTCGGCTCGACGGTCACGATCTTCGTGTCGTCGGGCCCGGCGCCCATCGGCCGTGCCGCAGGTGAAGAACCTCAGCGTCGATCAGGCCACTCAACAACTCGAGCAGAACGGATTCACGAACCTGGGGCCGGCGATACCGGAGACGAGCAACACCGTTCCCTCCGGCTCGGTGATCCGCACCGATCCGCCCGCGGGTAAGAAGGTCGCGCTCGACACGCGCATCAACATCTACGTGTCGAGCGGCGCGCAGACGGTCCGGTGCCGGGAGAGATCGGCAAGTCCGAAGCCGCGGCGAAGGCCGACCTCGAGTCGAAGGGATTCACCGTGTCGACCCTGAACAAGGTCGACGACGCCAACATCGGGCGGGTCCTCGACCAGAATCCCGAACAAGGTCACGCAAGCGCAGCCGAGCAGCAACGTCGTGCTCACCGTCGGTATCGCGTCGTCGAGCGGAACCACGACCACGACGACGACCACGGCACCCACGACGACGACCGGGCCGTGACCTCGGCGCTCGAGCGCTGGTATCGAGAGCACGGTCGGCACACGCTGCCTTGGCGCGCGTCGCGCGACCGTTGGTCCGTGCTCGTCTCCGAGGTGATGCTGCACCAGACGCAGGTGCCGCGCGTCGCTGCCGTCTTCGACTCGTTCATGACCGAGTTCCCGACGCCCGCAGCAATGGCCGCCGCGGGGCCCGGCGCGGTCATCACCGCGCTGGGGCCGGCTCGGATATCCGCGCCGCGCCCGCTGGCTCTGGGAGGCGGCCGTCAGCATCAGCGGACGAAGGTTGGCCCGCCGACCTCCCGGCTCTCCCGGGAGTCGGCCGCTACACGGCGGCCGCGGTCGCCGCGCAGGTCGACGACGACGACCGGGTCGGCATCGAGGTGAACATCCGCCGCGTCTGCGAACGCGTGCGCGGGCACGCGCCTGACCGACACCGAGGCCGAGGCGTGCGCGCGTCGGCTCGCGCAGCGGGCTCGAGCCGCGCGATCGCCTGCTCGCCCTGATGGATCTCGGAGCGACCGTGTGCACCGCGCGGCGTACCCGCGTGCGAGCGCTGCCCGATCGTCTCGGCGCTGCGCGACGCGTGGGGCCGCACGTCGGACGAGACCAAGCACCGGCAGTCCCGCTTCGAGGGATCGTTCCGCCAGCGGCGGGGCATGGTGCATGGCCCGACTGCGCGACGGAGCGGTCGACGCGGCCGAGCTCGACGGCGAGGTGCTCGCATCGCTGCTCGACGACGGCCTCGCCGAGGTCACGCGGCGGGCGGCGCGCACCTTCCGCGTCGCCGCGCCCCGCCGCCGGCAAGGAAGTTCGCGAGGAGCCGGTGCCCGCCGTCCGTGAGGATCGACTCGGGGTGGAACTGCACGCCCTCGATCGGGAACTCGCGATGCCGTAGGCCCATCACGAGCCCGTCTTCGGACTCGGCGGTGACCTCGAGCGCGTCGGGCACCGTCTCGCGCGCGACGACGAGCGAGTGGTATCGGGTCGCGGTGAACGGGCTCGGGAGCCCGGCGAACACGCCCGCGCCGGTGTGGCGGATCTCCGACGTCTTGCCGTGCATCACGTGCGGCGCCCGCACGACCGACCCGCCGTAGAGCTCGCCGATGCACTGCAGCCCGAGGCACACGCCGAGCACCGGGGTTCCCGTCTCGCCGAAGGCGCGGATCGCCTCGTTCGACAGGCCCGCGTCGGAGGGCGGCCGGGACCGGGCGAGATCAGCACCGCGTCGGGCTCGAGCGCCCGCATCTCGTCGAGCGAGATGGCGTCGTGGCGGTGCACCACCGGCTCGGCGCCCAGCTCACCGAGGTACTGGACGAGGTTGTAGACGAACGAGTCGTAGTTGTCGATCACGAGCACGCGTGCGCACGGCGCCATTGTCGCGGTACTCTTTTCGCCATGCCCGAGAGCAAGAGCAAGCGGTCGCGCTACACGCCGCCGCCGCCGAAGAAGGCGCCGCCTTCGAAGCTCTGGGTGCCCGTCGGGCTCACGACCTTGCTCGCGGTCGGCCTGGTCGTCGTGGTCGCCAACTACCTGAACCTGCTCCCCGGCCCCGACACCGAGAACCGCTACCTGCTGCTCGGCATCGCCCTGATCAGCGGCGGGTTCCTGATGGCGACGAACTACCGCTGACCAGCGGGTGTCGGGCAGGTGACCGAATCGCAAACGTGTGATTCCCCACAGAGTTGTCCACAGCTTGTGAGGAACGGGGGCTGTGAGGAACGAATGAACACCGACCGGATCAGCATCCACGTACACCAGGCCACGGGGATGATCGCGGCGCAGGCGAACTGCGACATCGACGAGGCGTACAACCGCCTGGTCATCCGGGCCGCTGCGGCCGATCAGAGCCTCGAGGCGACCGCGCTCGACGTCCTCGATCGGGTCATCCGTTTCAACGCCTGAAGTCGAGCGCTCGCACCGACGCGGGCCGGGCCAGGCGTGCCTAGTCGACCGGCGTGACCAGCACCATCGGCTCCCGGCAGTGCCGCGGCGCATCGGGCATCTCGCCCTCGGGCGCGGCGAACAGCACGAGTTGGGCCCCGCAGACGATGCAGCCGGTAGCGGTAGTCGACGTCTTCGAGCGGCACCTCGGACGGGTCGGGCGGCGGATCCGACTTCGAGAAATTCGCCGATGCTGCGCGCGCCGATCAGGTAGAGCACGACCGCGGCAACGATGCGCCGCGAGCACCTTCAAGCGCGAACCAGAGGACGTCGAGCATCGCCGTACGCCGATGGTAGCCGTCCCGAGTCTACAGGCGCTCGATGATCGTGGCGTTGGCCATGCCGCCGCCCTCGCACATCGTCTGCAGGCCGAAACGGCCGCCGGTGCGCTCGAGCTCGTTGAGCAGCGTGGTCATGAGCCGTGCACCGGAGCAGCCGAGCGGGTGACCGAGGGCGATGGCGCCGCCGTTGACGTTCACCTTCGACATGTCGGGGTGGTGCTCCTTCTCCCACGCCGAGCACGACCGGCGCGAACGCCTCGTTGATCTCGACGAGGTCGATCTGGTCGAGCGTCATCTTCGCCCGCTCGAGCACCTTGGTGGTGGCCGGGATCGGGCCGGTGAGCATCATCACCGGGTCGACGCCCGCGAGCGCGAACGTGTGGAAGCGGGCCCGCGGCTTCAGCCCGAGCTCGTTCGCCTTCTCCTCGCTCATGATCAGCAGCGCGGCGGCGCCGTCGGTGATCTGCGACGAGTTCGCGGCGGTGATCACGCCGTCTGGCTTGAACGCGGGCTTGAGCTTGGCAAGCGTCTCCATCGAGGAGTCGGGCCGGATGCCCTCGTCGCGGGTCGACGATCTCGTCGCCCGCCTCGGTCGGCACCGTGATCGGCAGGATCTCGCGGTCGAAGCGGCCCTCTTCGCGCGCACGCGCGGCCCGCAGGTGCGACTCGACCGAGAACGCGTCGTTGTCCTCGCGGCGAGATGCCCCACTTCTCGGAGATCAGCTCGGCCGAGATGCCCTGCGGCACGAGGTTCGGGTAGCGGCCCGTCATCATCGGGCCGAACGGGAATCCGTACTTGCCGTCGGCGACCGACGCGCCCATCGGCACACGCGTCATGCTCTCGACGCCGGCCGCGATCACGACGTCGTACGCGCCGGCGATCACGCCCTGCGCGGCGAAGTGCGCGGCCTGCTGCGACGAGCCGCACTGGCGGTCGATGGTCGTGCCGACCGTCGTCTCCGGGAACCCGGCCGCGAGCGCGGCGTTGCGGCCGACGTTGATGCCCTGCTCGCCGACCTGCATGACGCAGCCCATGATCACGTCTTCGACCAGCGCCGGGTCGACGCCGTTGCGCTCGACGACCGCCTGCAGCACGTGCGGCGACGAGATCGACCGGGTGGACGTCTTTCAGCTTGCCGTTGCGGCGTCCGAGCGGCGTGCGGATGGCGTCGACGATGACAGCGGTCGGCATGGGAGCCTCCAGATGGAGCGGCACGATTGCACCGTGCTGGCACAACTTGACCGATGGGTCAAGTTTCGCGGGCCGTGACGTGTGGGGTCAAACCGACTCTGGTTCACTGTGATTCCCATGCCTACCGCGCCGGACAACGCTCCTGGTCCTCCGCCACGGCGAGTCGACCTGGAACGTCGAGCGACGCTGGCAGGGCTGGCTCGACGCGCCGCTGACCGCGGCCGGCGAGGAACAGGCCGCGGCGCGGGCCGCGCACCTTGGCCCACGACAGCTTCGCCCCACGCGTCGTCTACACCTCGGACCTCCGCCGTGCGCGCCGCACCGCCGAGATCATCGCCGCGCACGTCGAGTCGCCCGTGATCGCCGATGCCGGCTTCCGGGAGCGCAACGGCGGCGACTGGCAGGGACTCACGGGCGCGGAGATCGACGAGCGCTGGCCCGGCATGCGCGCAGCGTGGCGGCGCGGCGAGCTGACCGCGCCGCCCGGCGGCGAGGAAGACGGCGAGCGTGCTGGCCCGTTTCGACGAAGCCCTCGGCGAGTGCTCGACGCACGCGGGTAGCGGGATCGCGTGCATCGTCACGCACCACGGGATGCTCCGCATGGTCGCGACGAGGGCCGGCGCCGAAGTCACCACGATCATCCCGAACCTCGGCGGATTCTGGTTCGACGTGGTCGACGGCACGATCCGGAACCCCGAGCCGGTCGCGTGAAGCGGGCCCGAGCATGAGCGGCGACGGATCGTCGCCGTCGCCGCGATGCTCGCTCTCGGCGCGGGCCGCGTCGCCGCGTGTGTGGTGGAAGCACGTCGAAGAGCACCAGCCAACTCGACGCGACCAACGTTCCCGACGTGATCAAGGTCACGAGCCCGTCGTTCGCCGACGGCGGCGCGATCCCGAAAGCGAACACGTGCGACGGACCGGGCACCCCACCGACGATCACGTGGGGCGCGGTCCCGCCGACGACGAAGGCGGTGGCAGTCGTGGTCGATGATCCCGACGCGGTCCGCGGCGACTTCCTCCAATGGCTCGTCGTCGGGCTGCGCCCGGCGGCGGGTCGCGTCCCGGATCACCAACCGAACGTCAGCGAGCTCGACAACACCGGCGGCACGCGGGGTTGGACCGCCCCCGTGCCCTCCGGTCGGGTCCGTGCACCACTACCACTTCACCGTCTACACGCTGAACGACTACATCTGCGCCGACAACACCGACGGGTCGAGTGGTCCCGCCTGCTCGCCACCCGCCTCCGCCGAAGCTCTCACGCAGATCGCGGGCACCGCTATCGCCAAAGGCATCCTGATCGGAACGTACAGCCGGTAGAAAGCACCTGTTCGCCGGCGCCGGCGCAGACGTCTCGTCGGTTTCCGCGCGGCAACGGAATCGCGGAGACGTCGGCTCGCGACCTTCCCGACTCAGGGGTACCATCGAACATATGCGCGACGCGTTCTTCACATCGGCGCGGTACGACGACTTCGGCCTTCGGTGTCTCCCGTCGAGAGAACCACGACGCCACACCATTCTACGAACGCTTCACCGCGCCGGAACTGTCGAGTTCGACCGACATCGCGAACCGCAAGGACATCGACGACATCTTCGACGACGACGCTCGGCACATGGACAAAGTCGACGACAACTCCGTTGCACTCGTCGTCACATCACCGCCGTACTTCGCCGGCAAGGAGTACGAGGACGCGCTCGGCGAAGGGCACGTTCCCGCAACGTACGCGGCGTACCTGGCGATGCTCGAAGAAGTCTTCGCCGAGTGCGTTCGAAAGCTGGAACCCGGTGGACGGATCGCGGTCAACGTCGCGAACCTGGGCCGCAAGCCGTACCGCTCGTTGTCCGGCAGACGTCATCTGCGATCCTGCAGGACCGGCTCCGGCTCCTGCTTCGCGGCGAGGTCATCTGGCAAAAGGCCCACGGCGCCGCCGGATCATGCGCGTGGGGCTCGTTCCAGCGCCCGGCGAACCCGGTCCTGAGGGATTTGACGCGAACGGGTCATCATCGCGAGCAAGGGTCGCTTCGACCGCGCGGTGAACCCCCGACGAGCGCGCCAAGGACTTCTTGCCGTCGGAGACTTCGATCTTCCGGGACGAGTTCATGGAGGCGACCACCGACGTCTGGGAGATCCCACCCGAGAAGCGCGAGCCGCGTCGGGCATCCCGCGCCCTTCCCGGTCGAGCTGCCGGAGCGGCTCATCCATCTCTACACGTACAGCGACGATCTGATCCTCGACCCCTTCATGGGCTCCGGGACCACCGCGATCGCCGCGGTCCGGACCGACCGCCACTACGTCGGCTACGACACCGACCCGGAGTACGTCGCCAAAGCCAAGAGCCGCGTGGAACGCGAGAAGCGCCACCTCCGAGAGTCGGATCCGGAACCATTGCCGCGTCGTCTTGCCCGGCACCCCGACCGCAGCCATCGAAGGAGAGGACTTTCAGGCGCGGGCCGTGCGGGAAGGACTCGCCGCTCGCGACCTGGCGCGCGCGGCGCTCGAGGAGTTCGGCTTCGAGGACATCGAGTCGAACGTGCCTCTGCCCGTCGGTGTCGAGGTGAGCTTCATCGCGCGGGACAGATCCGGGAGACGGTGGTTCTTCGACGTTTCGGGGGGCTTCACGTCGAATCGGCCGGGATTGCGGCGCACGGACACGCTCTGGAAGGCGCTCGGGAAAGCGGCCGTCCTGCACCAGGCCCCGAAGCCACCACCACTCGTCTTGTTGACGACCCACGCGCCGACCCCGAACAGCGCGGGTGCAGCTGCCCTCGCAGAGATGAGGGGACGAAACCGCCCCGTTCGCGATGTCGTGGTCTTGAGTGAATCCGCGGACCTCCAGCGGCTGCGCGACTACGCGCGTGGTCGAGCGAATCGGCGAGCCACCTAGACGTGGGGACCGGGTCCCGCTTCGATGCAGCGGTCGCGTCACCGGAGATTCGACTCACCCGCGGGTTCGGCGACGACGGCGCAGATGACTGACTTCCAGGCCTCGGCCGGCATCCAGGGTCGCCAATTCGCGGACCAGTGCGACCAATTGCTCACCCATTACGGGTTCGAGCTCCGTGGCCGACAGTTGATGCGCAACGTCGGCGTCGAGATCGATCGCGTTGCTCGCAGCCCCCGCGGCACGCTGGTGTGGTTCGAGTACAAAGGCAGTGTCCAGGGACTCCGACCCGGACTCCTCCGCACGGACACGCTGAAGAAAGCAATCGCCAACGGAGCGTTGCTGGCTGCGGAAGCCGAACGGCATCCCTACGTCGTACTCACCTCGCACGTGCCGGACGCGGGATCGGGCGCGGCGATGCTCGGTGCAGCGTTGCGGCTCGGTTACATGAGCGATGTCATCTGCATCTACTCGCCGGCCGACGCCCAACGACTCCACGCGATGTGACACCCGGGGGCTCGGGTCGCCGGTGACTTCCCGCTGATCTGGGTCCGCCCGGGTGGCGGCCTCACCCGCCGTACCAGTAGAGGTCGTTGTCGAGGCCGGCAACGCTGCGCACGGTGTTCGCGAACGACCGGGGATCGTCGCCGGACGCGGGCCCGATCTGGAGGCCGGGTCGTACCGCCATGCCGACGCGCTGACCGAGCACGATTGCGAGCACCATCGCGAGGAGCGAGAGGACCGCCACCGGCCCGGCGCCGTAGCCCGAGTGCAACGCGACGGCACGGTGCACGACGACGAACCCGGCGCCGAGCGACAGGACGATCGCGCGACCGATCTCCCGACCGCCCACTGCCGTGCGGCCCAACCGGCCGAAGCACGCGCACGGCACGCTCTGTTGGAGAGCCCGAGCGAGCGCCACCAGGAATCCGGCACACGCCACAAGGAGCGCGCACGCGAAGACGAAGCCGGCTGATCCGCGAAACGCCGCGACACCGACTCCGACCGCCGCCTCGTAGGCGGCAACCGCCGCGCCCGAGACCGATCGCGAGCCGGCGGCGACCCGCGAGCGCCGGTTCGAGCCGTTCGAGAGTGAGCGCGATGACGTGCGGGCGCTGGAGCTTGCGGATCGCCGCCGTCTCGACGATCGCGGCCAACCCGAGCGAGACACCCGCGTCGATTTGCGCCAACACCGAAGCACTCATCCGACCCGATTCTCGCCGATCGCCCCGACTTCGGGCGTACAGACGTCGAGGCGGGCCGGTCACGACGACCGGCCCGCCTTCGCTCACGCCTGACTTCGGATCAGCCGAGGCCGTTCTGCGAGAGCCAAGTCCCGGCCACCGCCGACGGATCCTGCTTTTCGTTGAAGATCTTCAATGCCAACTCGTTGTACGCCGCCGTGTCGAGCTTCGCGTTCACGGAGTTGATCACGGTGTCGAGCGAGGGACTGTCGACCGCGCTCCGCCATACCGCGATCGCGTCGTCGGCGGGCTGAAGGCCCTTGTCGTCGGTGAGCAGCTGGAAGTCGGAGTCGATCACACTGCTTCCGGTGAAGAGCAGACCGACGTCGATGCTGCCGTCCTGCAACGCCTTGTCGGTGATGGGTCCACCCGCGTCCAGCTTCTTCACGCTCTTGAACTTCAGGTTGTAGAGCTGTTGTTCCGTGGAACCCAGGCACAACGGCCGCGTCTGGCACTCGGCGGGTCCGCCGAACGTCAACTGCGAGGCAACCGCGGTGAGGTCGGACACCTTGGTGAGGTTGTACTTCGTCGCGGTTTCCTTCTTGACGTAAAAGCCATTCACGTCGAGCGCGCTCGACGCGGTCGACGCCTTGATGCCGTCGGCGGCGACCTTCGCCTGCAGCGCGGTGTTCACCGCCGCCGCGTCGGCCGTGGGCGAGCCCTTGAGATAGGTGAGCAACGTGCCCTGGTACTCGCCGTAGAGATCGATCGAACCGCTCTTCAACGCGGGATACGTCACCTCGGTCGCACCGAGGTTCTTGTACGACACCTTGAAGCCCTTCGCGGCGAGCGCTTGTCCGTAGAGCTGCGAAAGCAACTGCGCGCCGGCGAAGTCCTTTTGACCCACGACGATCTTCGTGTTCGTTGCGCCGCCCGAAGTCGTCGACGACGACTTGTTGCTGCTCCCGCAGGCGGCGAGAATCAGCGTGGCGGCAACGAGCATCGCGCCCAGCGCGAGGCCGGGGTAACGCGGTCGGGCGTTCCGGCGCATGGATGTCTCCTTCTTCGAGGGAACTCGTCCGGTGCACCCTAGGCGGCAGGAGCGGCCGCGACCGTGCCTCCTCGACGCGAGGTGCGGGGTTCACGCAACCCCGGCGACACAACTGCTCGTTGCACAACCGCGAGCGCGATGTCGGCGAGAACCGCGAGCACCGCCACGAGTACGGCACCACCGAACACGGCGACGTTGTCGCCGGTGTTCAGGCCGATGTAGATCGGCGTCGCGAGGGTGTCCACACCCGTGAAAGAGGCCAAAGTGGCCGTCGCGACGATCCCGACCATCGCGGTTCGGATGCCGGCCATGATCAACGGCATTGCAACGGGAATCTCGACCCGCCGAAGGATCTCGCCTTCGGACAGGCCCATGCCACGCGCTGCGTCGACCAACTCGTCACCGACCTCCCGGACACCGAGGTAGCTGTTCGTGAGCATGGGTGGAACTCCCAGTAGGACGAGCGGAACGAACGCGACGAACGAACCCGTCCAACCGAAGCCCCTCGGACTCGTGATGCCGAAAATCTGCACGGCCAGTACGAGCAACGCGTAGATCGGGACCGCCCGACCGACGTTGGCGACGTTGATGGCGACGACACCACCGATTCCACGATGACCCAGCCAGGTTCCGAGCGGAACCGCGATCGCGGCCGCGACGAGCAACGACGAGATCGATATCCGGAGGTGGTTCGCGAGAAGGTGGGGCACGCCCTCGCCCCCGTGCCATTGGTCGCCGGAGCTGAGCCAGTGCCACACGTTGACGAGGAAGTCGAAGAGGTGCACGGACGCTCCCTATCGCCCTGTCCGATTACGCCAGGGCGTGACGACACGCTCGACGCGTACCAACAAGAGATCGGCGACGATCGCGAGCGCGACCGACAAGACGATGCCGACCACGAGCGGAGTGTGGAAATCGCGCTGATACCCGTCCTGGATGAAGCGGCCGAGGCCGCCCTGATCGACGATGAAGGTGACGGTGACGAGGCCGATCGTCGACACCGTCGCCAGCCGGATACCCGCCACGATGGCCGGTAACGCAAGCGGCAGCTCGACTCGCAGGAGTCGGCGCCGGCGGGTGTAACCCATGCCGTCGGCCGCGTCGAGGACGTCCTTGGACACACCGCGCAGCCCTTCCAAGACGTTGCGAACGAGGATGGCAAGGCTGTACAGGGTCAGGGCGATCACCGCGGGCTCACGACCGGTTCCCGTCATCGGCAACAGGAGGGCGAGCAGTGCCACCGACGGAATCGTGTAGACGGCGTTCACCACCGGCACGACGACGGCCGCGACCGAGCGACGGCGCGCCGCGAGTATGGAGAGAGGCATCGCTATCACGATGCCGAACAACACCGACATCGCCGTGAGCGCGATGTGCTCGCGCGTGTACGCGTAGATCTCGCGTTGATGATCGGGGATCCACGACCACCACACCCACGAGTTCGGGCCGTTCGCGAGCACGGCATTCGACAGCGGGGCCGCGAGCAAGGGCCCGATGGTACCGTCCCCCACCAGTGATTCGGCTGGAGTCTGTGCGCAAGCGATACGCCAGCGGGCTCGTCGCGGTCGACGACCTCAGCCTCGAAGTGCCCGACGGTGAGGTCTGCATCCTCGTCGGGCCGTCGGGATGCGGCAAGACGACGATCTTGCGCATGATCAACCGACTCATCGAGCCGACCGGCGGTCGAATCCTCGTCGACGGCGACGACATCATGACCGTCGATCCCGTCGCGCTCCGTCGTCGCATCGGCTACGTCATCCAGCAAGTCGGCCTCTTCCCCCATCAGACCGTCGGCACCAACGTCGCAACGGTTCCGCGGCTTCTGGGATGGGACAAGGCCCGGATCGGAGCGCGCGTCGACGAGTTGCTCACGGTCGTCGGCCTGCCCGCCGACGAGTACCGCAATCGCTATCCGACCGAGCTCTCGGGCGGGCAACGTCAACGTGTCGGCGTTGCCCGCGCGCTCGCGGCCGACCCGCCGATCATGCTGATGGACGAGCCGTTCGGCGCGATCGATCCGGTCACGCGCACGCAGTTGCAGGACGAGTTCCTGCGGTTGCAGCAGACGCTGCGCAAGACGATCGTGTTCGTGACGCACGACATCGACGAGGCCGTGAAGATGGGAGACCGCATCGCGATCCTCGAGGTCGGTGGTCGCCTCGCCCAGTTCGACCCGCCCGATCGGTTACTCGCCTCGCCCGCCAACCAGTTCGTTGCCGACTTCGTCGGCCGCGACCGTGCGCTCAAGCGACTGCGCATCGCCCACATCGACCTCGGCGCGCTCCACACGCCACCGACCGCCGGCGACCTCGCAACCGCGAGGACGGTGTTGAAGACGGCACCGCTCGTCGTGATGATCGACGACGCGCCGCACGCGAATGCCGACGGGAGCGTGTCACTGTTGACACGCGACCGCGAGGCACCGGCCGCGGTTCCCGCGTTGGCCCACGACCGGCCGTTGCAGGATGCGCTGTCGCTGATGCTGGAGCGGCACGCCGAGTGGATCGCAGTGACCGAGAACGGCCGGTACCGTGGACTCCTCGGAATCACCGATTTCTGGAGCGAAACCGACAACCGACCAGGAGCCTGACCGTGGACTACAAGCTCGAGCTCATCGTGGTGCCCGTCTCCGACATCGACGAGTCGAAGGCGTTCTACATGGACCACGTGGGCTTCGAGCTCCATGTCGATCACAGCTCCGGCGACGACTTCCGCGTCGTGCAGCTGCATCCCCGCGGCTCGTCGTGCTCCATCGCACTGATGAAGAACGTCGACGCGGCCGGTTCGCTCGGCGGACTCCATCTCATGGTGAACGACATCGAAGCAGCACGTGCCGAGTTGGTGGGCCGCGGGGTGGAGGCGAGCGAGCTGTTCCACTTCGGCGAGGGCGGCCAGACCGACGGCCCCGATCCCGAACGCCGCGACTACGGCACGTTCGTGTCGTTCGACGATCTCGACGGCAACAGCTGGCTCCTGCAGGAAGTCGGCCGAGCCGGGGCGGGCGCCTGACGGCGGACGGCGCCGTTCCCGGGGAACGCTCTCGAGCACCCGTGCGCGCGACCGGCTAACCCTCCGCCGGTTCTGCGCGCGCCGCGCGCACTCTTGCAGCGACGCGAGCCCACCCCAACAAAACACTGCCAGAACCTCGTTTGCCTGCTGCTCGCTGATGTCGGCGCGCCGGCTCCGCCACGCGACCGCGACCGCCTCGGCCGCACCCTGCACGGCAGCCGCGGAAAGCCACTCGTCGCCCGGATCGATTGCCGGTTCGACGCTGTGAATCGCCTCCGCGATCACGGTGCGCATGCGTTCGCGCAAACGGTCGTAGGCGCGGTGCGACCCGGGATCGCTCAACTGGAACGTCGGCGGGGTCGCTCGCGAACTGCTGCATCCACAGCGCGAGACCTCGCCTGGTCGCCTCCGACGGGCTGCCCGCCACGTCGGCTGCGCCGAGGAGTCGCCGCAATTCGGCGACGTACAACCGACCCTGACGGTCGATCAGGGCCTCGAACAACGCGTCCTTCGACGCGAAGTGCTTGTACACGAGTCCTTTGGCAACGCCGGCGGCCTGCGCGACGTCGTCCATGCGGGTGGCGTCGAATCCCGTGGCACCGAACACCCTCCCGGCAGCATCGAGGATGGCCTCCCGCCGGTCCTGCCTGCTCAACCGCTCGCTGGCCACGCCGTCTCCATCCTCACCGGATCAGCCCCACACCGGACAGTGCCCACTTGACACGAGGTGACCCGCCGGTCACCATGCATACCCTAGAGGGTGACTCGCCAGTCACCACAGTCTCCACGAGGGGGTCACGTGGCTCGGACCAGCGAGGTCGGCGAGCGCGAGCAGTCGGATGCCTGGCCGTCACTGCTCGCCCGGCTCAGCCGGCAATCGGTCGACAAGCACTTCGACGCGTACTCCGACGTCACGTGGGACGACGAGGGCTACCGCATCGATCCGGACGACCCCGTCTGGGAGCTCGGGCCCGACGACCCGCTCGGCAAGAGCGCGTGGTACCGCGCGCTCCCGGCGCCGGCGAGGTCGCGCCTGGGCCTACACCTGGTCGCGAGCCAGATGAAGACGGGCCTGCAGTTCGAGAGCATCCTCAAGCGGGGGCTGCTGGAGTTCGCCTCGGCGCTGCCCAACGGCTCACCCGAGTTCAGGTACGCGTACCACGAGGTCATCGAAGAAGCGCAGCACAGCCTCATGTTCCAGGAGTTCGTGAACCGCTCGGGCCTCGACGCGACCGGCATGCCGTGGATCGTGAAGATCGCGTCTCGACGGGTCGTGCGACTGGGCCGTGTCTTCCCCGAGCTCTTCTTCATGTTCGTGCTCGGCGGCGAGGACCCGATCGACCACGTGCAACGGGAGACACTGGGCAGCGGCCGGGCCGTGCACCCGCTCCTCGATCGGATCATGCGCATCCACGTCACCGAGGAAGCGCGCCACTTGTCGTTCGCCCGTCATTACCTGAAGAACAACGTCCCCGCGCTCGGGACGCGGCGGCGCGTCGCGCTCTCGATCCAGACGCCGTTCATCCTCGGGATCATGGCGCAGCTCATGCTGCGCCCGTCTCCGCAGATCGTGAACGCCTATGGCATCCCGAAACCCGTGCTGCGCGAGGCGTTCACCGACAACGCCGAGCATCGCGCCGCAGTCAGGCTGTCGCTGCGCAAGGTGCGCGTGCTCGCGATCGACCTCGGACTCGTGACCCGGGTGAGTCGCCCGATCTGGCGTGCGTTCGGCATCTGGGACGGCGAGCGCTGAACGGCGGAGATCCTCGGCTCGGGAGACCAGTCACCCGAGCCGTCATAGCGTGAGGTCGTGCAACACGACGAGCTCTCGTACTGCCGGATCTGCGCGGCTGCGTGCGGCATCGTCGTCACGGTCGACGACGACCGCGTGCTGAAGGTACGCGGCGACGAAGACCACCCGGTCTCGCGTGGCTACACGTGTTCGAAGGGCCGAGGCCTGCCCGCATGGCACCACTCGCCCCTCCGTCTCGACCGCCCGCGCCTGCGCGGCCGCGAGGTCGAGCTGGGACGAGCTCCTCGGCGATCTCGCGCGACGGCTCGACGAGATCATCGACGCCACCGGGCCCGACGCCGTCGCGCTCTACTTGGCGACAGGGCTCGCGTACGACTCCGCCGGCCAGATCGCGGCGAGCCAGTGGCTCCCGTCGATCGGAAGTCGTTCCTTTCTCACGGCGGTCACGGTCGACAACGCGCCGGTCCTCGTCGCGGCCGAGCTGGTGAGCGGCGTACCGATGCTGAACCCGGTGTGGGACCCGAACGGTCCCGGTCTCGCGATCTTCGTCGGCACCAACCCCGTCGTGTCCCACGGGTACGGCACCGCGCTCCCGGATCCGATCCGCCACGTGCGCGACTACCGCTCGCGCGGTGGGAGGGTCTGGGTACTCGATCCGCGTCGTTCGGAGACCGCGGCACTCGCAGACGAATACCTAGCGGTTCGACCCGGCACGGACGTCACCGTGCTCGGCGCACTGGCGAACACGCTGCTGCAAGGCGGTGCCGACGAGCGCGAGCTGCGACAACACTGCGACGCAGGCGAGCTCGCCGCGTTGCGTACCGCGATTGCCGGATTCACGATCGAACGGGCCGCGGCGACGGCCGACGTCGACCGGGCGCTGCTCGACCGACTCGTGGCCGATCTCCGCGCGCACACCGGACAGCGTCGCGGTGCTGTGCGGAACCGGGGTGACCATGGCCCGCGACGGCATCCTCGCAGAGTGGCTGCGCTGGGTGATCCTCATCGCGTCGGGCTCGCTCGATCGCGAGACCGGGATGCACTTCCACCGCGGCGCCGTTCACCGTCTCCGCCGCCGCGACCGGGTCGCACCGATCCGCAACGGGGCGCGGTGCCGAGTCGGCCGGACCTTCCTCGGGTGCTGGGACAGATCCCGGCCGTCGCGCTCGTCGACGAGATCGAGGCCGGCAACGTCCGCGCGCTCTTCGTCACCGGCGGGAACCCGTTGACCGCGTTCCCGCAACCGGGGCGGCTGAAGACCGCGTTGAAAACGCTCGATGTGCTCGCGGTCGTCGATGTCGCCGACAACCCGATCACGGACATGGCGACGCATCTGCTCCCCGCGACCGGCCAGTTGGAGCGCGCCGACATCACGCTCGGCGAGCTCACGGCATTGAAACCCGGCCTGCAGGCAACCACGGCCGTCGTGGGACCGGTCGCCGATCGCCGGCCGGTCTGGTGGATGTTCGCGGCATTGAGCCGGGCGATGGGCCGCGCGGCGCCGGGCGTGAACCCGGATGACCTCGGCGACCGGGACTACCTCCGCGGCGTGCTCGCGCACTCGCCGCTCGCGGCCGACGACGTGTTCGCGGCCGGGCCGCGAGGAATCGCAACCCCCGCCGAGCACGGCTGGGTGCGCGACGAGCTGCTTCCCGACGGTCGCTGGTCGATCGCACCGGCTCCTCTCGTCGAACGTCTCGCCGCATACGCCGATCCGGCGCCGTCGGAGTTCGTGCTCGCGCCGCGGCGCGAGATGGGCTGGAGCAATTCGATCGCGTACGGTGCCGAACGCGACCGAACCCGTCGCGCGCGTCAACCCGAGCGCGACGCACGTCGACCCGAGCGCGACGCACGCGGTCGTCGAGATCGAGACGCGGTACGGCCGGATCAGTACCGCGTTCGTCACCGACCCCAGCGTGCGCGAGGGAGTGATCTCGATGCCGCACGGCCACCTCGACGCGAACCCCGGCGACCTCACGAGCGGCGACGACGCCGTCGATCAGCTGACCGCGATGCCGCGTCTCTCCGGGCTCGAAGTCGACGTGACCGGACCGGATCGGACGGCCCTTTGATCGTCGCGTCCCGCTCGCGCGCTCGCGTAGCGTCAGGGCATGGCGCACTGGCTGATCAAATCCGAACCCGACGTCTTCTCGTACGACGACCTCGTGCGCGCCGGACGCGAGGGCTGGGACGGGATCCGGAGCTACCAGGCACGCAACTTCATGCGCGAGATGCGACGGGGTGAGCGGGCGATCTTCTACCACTCGAACGCCAAGCCTCCCGGCGTCGCGGGCATCTGCGAGATCGTCGAGACCGCCGAGCCCGACCCGACGCAGTTCGATCCTTCCGCCAAGTACTACGACCCGGCGAGCAGCCCCGCCGACCCTCGTTGGGACTGGGTCACGGTCGCGCCGGTCACGCGCGTTGCCGTTCGTCTCACTGGACGACCTCCGCAAACTCCCCGCGCTCGCGGAGTGCCGCCTCCTGGCGAAAGGGAACCGCTTGTCGGTGCTCCCGCTGCGTGACGCGGAGTTCCGTGCCATCGTCGATCTTGCCCGGAGCCGCCGGTCTTAAGGGCGGCCGACGCACGGTCGCCACGCGGCTTCCAGGGCTCCTCGTCACCGTCACAGCGCGACAGTCACGCGCAGGAACGTGGCGGCGATGCAGGTCGTCTTCGGGTTCGAGCTCTGGTTCTGCTCGTTGAACAACCCGTCGAGCTCCTCGAACAGCTCGTCGGCACGACCCTTCGCCTCGGCCGCGTCGAAGGCGTTCATCGTCGGGCCGTAGTAGGTGCGGAACAACGAGAGGTACTCCGTCGGCGTTACGTCGATGTCGAAGACGAACGTGTCGGGCTCGCACGAGATCTTGTCCTCGGGGACTCCGGCGGCGGCGAACCGCTCGACCACGTCGTCGACGATCCCCCAGGTCATCGGGCTCACGAATCCTTCGGGCGGCGGCGGCGCGTACGCCGAGCTGATCTTGAGGAGCTGCGCGACGAGCGTCGGGTCGCCCGGGATCCAGTTCCCCATCACGACCCGGCCTCCGGGTCGGGTCACCCGGACCATCTCCTTGGCCACCTCGAACGGCCGGGGCGCGAACATCGCCCCGAAGATGCTCATGGCAAGATCGAAGGAGTCGTCGGCCAGGTCCGCGAGGTCGGTCGCGTCGCCGTCTTGGAAGCGCAGGTTCGTGAGCCCTTCGGCCGCGACCCGCTTGTTCCCGGCCTCGACGAGGTTCCGGGCGATGTCGACCCCCAAGACGTCGGCCCCGATGCGCGCTGCGGGGACGGCCGTCGTGCCGTCGCCGCAGCCGAGGTCCAGAACCTTCGCACCCGGCGAGATCCCGATCCGCCGGACCAGGCTCTCGCCACTGGCGCGCATGCTCACCGCGATGCGAGTGAAATCGCCCTTTTCCCACAACGCCTGGTTGGGATTCATCGTTGCACCTCTCCTGGTCGAGGACCTCGCCGGGGGCAGTCGCCACCGGGACCCGAGGCCGGGGTCGGGTTCGTCCGGAGGCAGGGTCTCAGGAGGGGGCTGCGGAATGCTTGCCGACTGCTTGCAGCGGTCGGCAGGCATTCTGCAAGCGCGCTCGCAAGAATGCCGTCGTGGACGAATCTCTCGAGATCCGGGTGCTCGGCAGCATCACGGTCGTCCGCGGCGGACAACCCGTACCGATCGGCGGGCCGAAGCCCCGTCTGGTGCTCGCCCTCCTCGCCGCACGCCACGGCGAGGTCGTTTCCACCGACCGGCTCTGCGAGGAGCTCTGGGGCGACAATCCCCCGGCTGATCCTTCCGGCGTGCTGCAGAGCAACATCTCCAGGTTGCGCAAGCTGCTTCGGCCGGACGCGGACATCGTCGCCCGGCCACCGGGCTACGCACTCGAGGCCGCGGACGACACGCTGGACACGAGGCGCTTCGAACGGTTGTGTTCGCTCGCCAAGTCCGAGTCGGATCCGGCGCTGGCGATCGAGCACTTCGGCGCCGCGCTCTCGTGTTGGCGGGGGTCCGCGTTCGAGGAGTTCTCCGAGTTCGAATGGGCCCGGCTCGAAGAGATCCGGCTCGAGGAGTTACGGGCAGACGCACGAGAGGATCTGTTGGAGGCGCGCCTCGCCCTCGGCGAACATGCCGCGTGCGTCGGCGAGCTCGAAGCGCTCGCCGCCGAGAACCCTCTGCGCGAGCGCCTCCGGCACCAGCTGATCGTCGCCCTGCATCGCAGCGGGCGCTCCGCGGAAGCGCTGCGCCAAGCAGCCGCCTTCCGGGCACTCCTGCGCGACGAGCTCGGGCTCGAACCATCGTCGCGGCTCCGGGAGCTCGAGACTCGTGTGCTCGACGACGACCCGACCCTCTTGCAGAACCACACGGTGCGCACGCGCTCCGAAGCCACGACATCTCCCGGCAGAGACGACACAGCTGGTCGGTCGAAACGAGATGCTCGACCAGCTCGTCGAGCGGCTGCGCCACGATCGCCTGTTGACGCTGACCGGGCCGGGAGGTGTCGGCAAGACCCGGCTGGCCCTGCGGCTCGCGAACGACCTGTGGGACGAGTTCGGTGGTGAAGTCTTCGTCGCGGAGCTCGCGCCGCTCCACGATCCCGCTTCGACCGTGGCCGCCATCGCGACCGTGGTCGACGTCCAGCAGCGCCAGCACCTGTCCGTCGAGGAGACGCTCGTCGAGTACCTGCGGGCACGAAAAGCCTTGCTCGTGCTCGACAATTGCGAGCACCTACGCTCCGCCGTCGCCCCGCTGGCCGACCGGCTGCTCAGTTTGTGTCCCGACGTCACCGTGCTCGCCACCAGTCGGGAGGTCTTGGGCTTGCCGAGCGAGCACGTGTGGCGTGTCGGCCCGCTCGACGTCGCGTCAAAAGACTCCGGTGCCGCCAGCGTCTCCGACGTGCCGGCGGTGCAACTGTTCCTGGAGCGCGCTCGGGCGGCACGCCCGGGATACTCTCCCGAGCCCGACGACGTCAGCGTCATCGCGGAAATCGTTCGGCGGCTCGACGGACTCCCGCTCGCGATCGAGCTCGCGGCAGCTCGCATCCGGGCGATGAGCCCGGTAGCACTCGCGGAGCGGCTCGACGGGCGGTTCGAGATTCTCTCCGGCTCCCAGACATCGATGATCGCCCGACACCGGACGCTGCAAGATCTCGTCGCGTGGTCGCACGACCTGCTCGACCCCGATGAGCAACAACTCTTCGGGCGCCTGGGTGTCTTCGCCGGCAGCTTCGGGCTCGACGCCGCCGAAGGAGTGTGCGCGGGTGAGGACCTCGGTCCGGCGCGCGTCTCCACCCTTCTCGCGAACCTCGTCGACAAATCGATGGTGCAGCTCGTCGACGAGCACCTGCCCCGCTACCGCCTCTTGGAGACACTCCGCGAGTTCGGTCGGGACCGGATAGGACCCGACGAGCGAGAGGCGGTGCGGGAACGGCACGCGCACTGGTACCTCGACCTGGTGGAACAGAGTGCCCAGACCTTGTCCGGCCCCGACGAAGCCGCGGCGGTCGCCGCCCTCGACCGTGACTACGACAACCTCCGGTCCGCGCACGTGTGGTCGCTCGAACGCTCCGACGTCGACGTCGCGATCCGACTGGTCACCGGGCTACGGGAATACGCGTTCCGGTGCATGCATGCCGAGATCACCAACTGGGCCGAAGCCGTCAGCGGACTCTCCGGGGTCTCCGAGCACCCCCGCTTCCCGGTACTCGTCGCGGTGACGGCCTACGGCCGGTTCGTACGGGGCGACCTCGAGGGAGCGATCGAACTGAGCGAGCGCGCCGTCGCCGAGGCCGAGCGACTGAACGCCGACTGCTCGGGGCTCGCCGAACGGACGCTCGGCAACGCGCTCTTCTACCGCGGCGACGTCGCGGGAGGCATTGCATGGATGGAACGGATGATCGCGTCCGCACGGGGTGGATCGTCCGCACGGCTCACCCACTCCCTCTACATGCGATCCGTCGCCCATACGAGCATCGGCGAGTACGTGAAAGGCGCCCAGCTCGCAGGCGAAGCCCGCGCCGCCGCCACGGCCTCCGGATCACCGACCGCGCACGCGCAGGCGAGCTATGCGCTCGGGCTCGCGCTCGAGTCGACGAACCCGATCGAGGCCACCGAACACTTGCGCCGCGCGGTCGACCTCGCCCGTGTCGCGGGCAACCGTTGGATCGAGGCCTTCGCCCTCACCGAGGTGCTGTGGCTCCGCTCACGCGAGGGCGAGCCGCGCGAAGCGCTGGGCCGCTACGCGGACGTCATCGAGCTCTGGTATCGCGGCGGCGACTGGGCCAACCAGTGGCTGTCGCTACGCCATGTCTTCGGCATCCTCGTACAGCTCCGAGCTCACCTCGGGGCCGCCACGCTCCACGGCGCGCTCAGTGCCGCCGGAGCCGCGTACGCATTGCCGTTCGAGGCCGCCGATGCCGAGCACCTCAACGCCCTCGCCGAGGATCTCCGCCGCCATCTCGGAGCGGGCGCGTTCGCCGCGGCCGTCCGACGTGGGGCGACGCTGAGCGACGGCGAGATCATCGAGTTCGCGCGCGAGCAGATCGACGCGTTGTCGAGCACGACCGGAGGGTGACCCGGGCGACGACCGGATGTGCTCGATGCCTTACCCGCCGACGATGATGATGCTGTTCGTGCCGCCCAATTGCGTCGGTCCGGGACCTGGGCCGGGGTGGGGAAAGTTGGGCCGGAACGCGTTCAGGAACCCCACGCTGAGGCTCGGGGTCTCGACCGCCGCGAAGCTGTAGCCCCGCGAGAATCCGAAGCCTTCGACCTCCGAGTCGGCATCCGAGGACTTCGCGGCCAGGTCGACCGCGGCCGCCAGGAACGCCTTCTCCGACTCCGACAACCCGGCCGCGTCGAGCTTCGCCCCCAGCGCCTTCACATCGTCCACGCTCATCGTGTACTCCGTCACGGCCGCCCCTGTTCCTGCGATGACCGGCCGCCGTTGGTGGCCGAGAGTCGGGCGCCATTCAACACGCATGCCTTCCACTCCGCAAGGAGCGACGATCCGAGCGAGTCTGCGAGGCTGCCGATCATCAGATGATCGAAAAGGAGAGTCGAGTGACGACGAGTGACGTGATCTTGGTCGACGAACCAGCGCCGCGCGTACGGCGAATCACGATGAACCGGCCCGAGAAGCGCAACAGTCTGACGCATCCCTTGCGAGGAGCGATCCTCAACACGCTCCGCACCCATGATGCCGACCCGGAGGTGTCGGTCACGATCATTCGGGGGGCGGGACCGTCATTCTCGGCCGGCTACGACCTGGGCGGCGGGAACGTCGGCGAGGAGATGCCTTACTACACGCCCGGCGGCGAGGGTGCGTGGCCGCGCCACGTCACCGAAGGCTGGATGAGCATCTGGGATCTCGCCAAGCCCGTGATCGCCCAGATCCACGGATATTGCCTGGCGGGCGCCAGCGAGCTCGCGACGGGCTGCGATCTCGTCTACATGGCCGAGGACGCCCGGATGGGTTATCCCGCGGTGCGGTTCGGTGTGCCCGACATGCATTTCCATGCCTGGTTCCTCGGAATGCGCAAAGCGATGGAGATGATGCTCACCGGCGACTCGATCACGGGTGTCGAGGCAGTCGCGCGCGGGTGGGCGAACGACGCGTTCCCCACCGACCAGCTCGACGAGCGGGTGTTGGAGATCGCGCGACGCATCTCGCTGGTACCGGTCGAGCTCCTGCAGCTGAACAAGCGCGTCGTGCATCGCCAGATGGATGCAATGGGGCTGCGCGCCGGGATCCGCGCCGGGACCGAGATGTGCGCGCTCGGAACCCACACCCAAGCCATGCGCGACTTCCTCGACGCTTCCCGCGAACACGGCCTCACCAACGCGCTCCAGGAACGAGACGCGCCCTTCGGCGACTACCGGACCACCGCCCAGGACTGACACCCCGACCCGAGCGCGCGCACGGAGCCCGGCGGGCAACACCGCGCAGCAACCTCGCGCGCTCGTCGTTCGGTTCCGGCGGGTTGATTCCCTCGGGTTGCCGGTGTAGTGAACGTCGATGCCTTCGATCTCCGACTTGCTCGCGCGTATCGGCGACGGGTTGTTCCAACAGGCTTATGTCGTGAACGACATCGCTGCTGCGCAGGTCGCGATGGTGTCGGCGCTCGGGTGTTCGCCGTTCGTCACGCTCCCGGCCACCGATCTCGAGTACGAGCTGCGCGGCCAAACCGTCTCGTGCGCACTCGGGCTCGCGTTCGCGCGGAGCGGCAACGTGCAGATCGAGCTACTGCAACCGGTGCGAGGCGAGGGGCTGCACGTGGAGTTCCTCGCGAGCAACGGTCCCGGTGCACACCATCTCGGGTTCCTGGTCGACGATCTCGACGCGGTGGTCGCCGATTCCGGCTTCGAACGCGTCATGGGTTCGCAGTTCGGGACGCTTCGGTTCTGCTATCTCGACACGTTCACGGAGCTCGGGCTTTTCACAGAGCTCGTGCAGGATCCCGACGGCATGATGATGACGATCATGCCGTGGCGCTGACCGTCGTTTCTGAATCGAGGAGGCGCCGTCGACAAAAACGGGCACTTTGTTGTCCCGGGGGCCCATACGTGATCGACTACTGACGCTGCCGCCTCGCCGGGTCTTTATTGTCCCTTATGATCCGCGCCAAGACCGAAGGTCGGCGAACGGCCGGACCGCACTTCACAAAACCGCGGAGTTCGGCCCCGGAGTTCGACAAGCAAGGACTTCCAAACAAGGAGGGGGACATGACCGAGCGTTCGTCACTGAAGCGTGCGCTGTTACTCGGTGCCGTTCTGCCCGTGCTCACGGTATTCGCTCTCGGCTGCAGCAGCTCGAGCAAGAATTCGAGCGCCACCACCCCGACGAGCGTCAACGGCACCGCCGCCTCCGGCACCACGGCCGCGTCAACGACCTCCAGCCTCTCGGGGACGTGGTCGGGCCACTTCAGCGGCACCTTCAGCGGCACCTTCAGCGTGTCCTTGAGCACGTCGGGTTCGAACCTGAGCGGGACGATCAAGATCTCGACGCTGGGCAACAGCGACATACCGATCAACGGTTCGCTGCAAGGCGACCAGATCAACTTCGGCACCGTCGGCTCTCAGGCGATCACGTACACCGGTTCCGTGTCGGGCAGTTCGATGTCCGGAACCTGGAAGCTGGCAACCGCCGGCACCGACGCGGGAAGCGGCTCCTGGGACGCCGCCAAGGCCTGAGCTCTGCACACGATCACCCTCGACGGAAGTCCCGGCGGCGACAGAGATCACCGAGGCGGACGAGAGCGACGGCACACATGAAGGACACGCATGAAGGACACGCATGAAGGACACGCATGAAGGACACGCATGAAGAAGGAGAAGAGCGGCTCGTCGGGAGGAGAAGGCTCGCCCTCTGAGCTGATCGATGCGAGGATCGAGGAGCTGAGCGATTGGAGGGGCGAGACGCTCGCTCGGGTCCGAGCTCTCATCAAGCAGGCTGACCCCGACGTGGTCGAAGAGTGGAAGTGGAGAGGCGTTCCGGTGTGGTCTCACGCCGGAATCATCTGCACCGGCGAGACGTACAAGAACGTCGTCAAGATGACCTTCGCCAAGGGCGCCTCGTTGGAGGACCGTTCGGGCCTGTTCAACTCCAGCCTCGAAGGAAACACCCGGCGCGCCATCGATATCCGCGAGGGCGACAAGATCGACGAAAGGGCGTTGAAGGCGCTCATCCGTGCCGCCGTGGCACTGAACACGGCCCCCACTGCCCGGCGGTCGCGGCCGCGGGGGTAGTCGCCGGCGAGGGCCGTCGGTTCGGGCACCCCGACCGTGGTGCTACCGGGTCAGGGAGACCGCGGCGAACGAGAGTGGCGGCAGCTCGAAGCGTGCGCTCCCGCCGTCGACTTGCACCTCGTCGAACTCGACCGGGGCCACGACATTCTGGTGCGCGAAGGAGTTCGCGGTCTTGGCGCCGGGCCCGGTGAGGAGTTGCGCCGCGGCCGGTCCGGCGAGCGTGTGCCCCGGCACCTCGACTACGACGGTCGCCGCTTCGTCGACACTGCGGTTCACCGCGAACACGTGCAGCTCGTCGGTTCCGAGAATCGCACTCGCATCGACGTTCGGGACGGTGCCGTTCGAGCGCCCGCGGTACCGGGGGCCGTCCGTGACGACGTGGAGGGCGACGCCGGTCCGACGACTCGACACCATCGCGAAGGGGTGGAAGATCGTCTGTACGAGCAGCTCGTCGCCGCGGGTGACGAGCGGCGCGATGACGTTGACGATCTGCGCGAGGTTCGCGATCTTCACGACGTCGGCGTGGCGGATGAACGAGTTCAAGAACTGCGCAACGACGAGCGCGTCCTCGAGGTTGTAGATCTCTTCGATCAGGTGCGGTGCGTGGTTTCCGGCACCGTTCATCTCCATGTTCTTGTACCAGACATTCCATTCGTCGAAGCACAGCCACTGGCGCTTGCGGCGACGGCGTTTGGCCTGCACCGTGCGGCACACGGCGTCGATGCGTTCGATCTGACGGTCGATGCTCCGTCCGACCGCGAGGAAGTCGGGCGTGTCGTCGGCGTTGTTGTCGACGTACCGGTGCAAGCTCACGTAGTCCGCGACGTCGCCCACGTACTCGAGGACCTCCTCGTCCCACGTCGCGAACGTCGGCATGGCGCTCGTGCTCGAACCGCACACGACGAGCTCGATCGTCGGGTCGACGTCGCGCATCATCTTCGCGGCCTGCTGCGCGCGGATCGCGTACTCGCGAGCCGGGACGTGGCCGAGCTGCCAGGGGCCGTCCATCTCGTTGCCCAGGCACCACAGGGGAACCGCGAACGGATCGGCGTTGCCGTTCACCGCGCGCCGATTCGCTTCACGCGTCGCCGCGGGAGCGTTGCAGTACTCGACCCAGTCCCGCGCCTCTTCGGGTGTGCCGGTGCCGAGGTTGACCGCCAGCATCGGAGTCCAGCCCATGCGGCGAGCAAGCGCGATGAACTCGTCGGTACCGAACTGATTGGTTTCGACGCTCTGCCACGCGAGCTCGCGCACCGTCGGTCGCTCGGACCTCGGACCGACACCGTCCCGCCAGTGATATCCCGACGCAAAGTTGCCGCCCGGGTACCGCATCACCGTCATGTCGAGTCGCCGGAGCGCGTCGAGCACGTCGCGCCGACAGCCGTCTTCGTCGGCGTGCGAACTGGTCGGCTCGTACACCCCTTCGTACACCGCCCGACCCATGTGCTCCAGGAATCCGCCGAACAGTCGCGGATCGACCTCACCGATCCCGAACTTCGGGTGCACCGTCAGCCGTGTCGTGTCCACTCAGCGCATTCTGCCGTTCGCGGCGCGCCCCTGTGTTCCACCACAGACCGATTCGAGGGGTGATTCGAGGAGTGATTCGAGGGGTGATTCGAACGGCGATTCGAACGCTGCGCCGGTCGGAACCAAGGATGGTCAGCGGCCGCGGCCGGCGCGGTAGTGGTCGGGGGCGGCCCCGTTGTCGGCGGCCTCGATGCGTGACTGCACGTCGCTGAGCCCCGAGCGCTGCGCGGCGAGCTTTCTCCGGGTCGGTGCGCTGCACCTCGCCCGGCCGGGGCGGCAAGCTGAAGCCCGAGTACACCACCTTGCGGGGCCGTTCGACCGGTGGGTGCGCGCGGTGCAGGGTGTCGGAGCAGTGAATCGTCACGTCTCCGGTCGCGCGTCTCGAGCACGCGCGGCTGCAGGTCGAGGCGCCGGTCGCGGCCGGTCGCCATCGTGTTCGCCCGATGGCTTCCGGGAATCACACCGAGCGCGCCGCTCACGCGGTCGGCACCCGTTACGGAGATGCCACAGGTCAACCCGTTGCACGCGAAAGAGTGGCCGCCCTGCCCGCAGTCCTTGTGCCACGGGAGATCGGACAGGCCCCGCACGATGCCGAGCGGCTTCACGAGTCCTTCGCCCCCGTGACGGAAGACGTGTCCGTCACCGGTCAGGTCGCGGATCCACTGATACCGATCGTCGTTCGTGAGCCGGCGCAGCGTTTGCGACTTCTCGTAGAAGTTGAGGACACGTACCGGCATCTCCACGTCGTGCTCGTCGGTCGCCCACCAGTACTCGGGGTCGCCGGGTGTTGCGATCGCGAGCTGCTCGTCGATGTCAACGGCCAGTGCCGCCATCTCCGACTCGTCGAACACGGCACGGAGATGCAGGAATCCGGCTTGCTCGACGAAGTGGCGCATCGGTTCACGGTCGTCGTCGATCGCGAATGACCGGCTCAGGTCGAGCTCGTTTCCGTCGAGGTCGGCGAAGGTGACGTCGCCGGCCTCGTGGACCCTGCGGCCGTCGAGCAGCGCGCGCAGCACCGGCTCCCAGCCGATCCAGTCGTTGATGCTGCCTTCGTTGATCTTGACCCGTGACGTCATCGCCAGCCCCATCGTCGAGACGACGTCTTGGAGCAGGTCGGACAGCGCATCGGCCGACAACGCGGCGATGACGCCGGCTACTGCGGTGCCGGCGCGCAGCGCGAGCGTGCCTGCCGCCGGTGCGAGCGTGGCAGTGCGCCCGTCGACGTCGAGCGCGAGCGGTGGGAGATCCAGGTAGGCGAGCCCGCGCGCCGCGAGGTCGCCGTGCACCCGGAGCGCGTCCGGCAACACCGCGTCGAGAATCTCGTCGCGATCGAGCGTGCGGACCTCGTCCGAACGCCGGGTACGGACGTCGACAGTCATCGCGTTCCTCCCTCGTTCCAGGGGGTACCGGCTCCAACCACCGTAGCGAACCGGCACCTAACGTGCTCCTGTGACCATTCGCACGTTCGACGAAGCCCGCGCGGCCGTGACTGCGGGAACCTCCGCCCGGGTCGCGGCCCTCGAGCTTGTCGCCACCATGACGGACGAGCAGAAGCTGTGGTGTCTCGACGGCGACGCGCCGACATGGGCGGGAGTGGACTTCCTTGCGAACCAGGACGGCTACCACAGGGTGCCGTTCATGGCGGCGCGCGTCGAGGAGATCGGGCTGCCCGGCATCGCGTTCTCCGACGGCCCACGCGGCGCGGTCGTCGGCAATGCGACGTGCTTCCCGGTCTCCATGGCACGCGGCGCCACGTGGGATCCAGGCCTGGAAACGCGCGTCGGCGAAGCGATCGGGTGCGAGCTCCGGGCACTCGGAGCGACGCTGACCGGCGCGGTCTGCGTCAATGTGTTGCGGCATCCGGCGTGGGGTCGTGCTCAGGAGACCTACGGCGAAGACCCGCACCACGTGGGCGAGATGGGCGCCGCGTTCACCCGGGGACTGCAGGAGCACGTGATGGCGTGCATGAAGCACTTCGCGTGCAACTCGATGGAGAACGCGCGGTTTTCGGTCGATATCGAGGTCGACGAGGTCGCGTTGCACGAGGTCTTCCTGCCGCACTTCCGCCGCATCGCCGAAGCGGGTGTGGCATCGGTGATGTCTGCGTACAACTCCGTCAACGGCGAGTGGTGCGGCCAGAACCGCGAACTGCTCACCCGCGTGCTGCGCGACGAGTGGGGATTCGAGGGATTCGTTATCAGTGACTGGATCTTCGGGATACGTGACGCCGCCGAGTCGGTGGCCGCCGGCCTCGACGTCGAGATGCCGTACCGGATGGTGCGCGCCGGGCATCTCCCGGCCGCGCTCGAGTCGGGCGACGTGTCCTGGACCGCGGTCGACCGCGCGGTCGAACACATCGTCGCGACGTTGCTGCGCTTCGACGCGATGCTGTCGCGGCCCGCGCCCTCGCTCGACGTCGTCGGTTCCGCCCGGCATCGGGCCCTTGCACGCGAGGTCGCGGCGCGATCGGTCGTGCTGCTGCGCAACGAGTCGGTCGGGGGCACTCCGGTGTTGCCGCTCGACGACACAGCCGGCCCGGTCGCGGTGATCGGCACTCTCGCCGACACGGTGAACACCGGCGACGTCGGTTCGAGCGACGTCTGGGATCTCGAGTGCGTAACGGTGCTCGACGGGCTGCGCGCCGCCTTCGGCGATGTTCGTTACGACGACGGCACCGAGGCCGAACGCGCGGCCGCCGTGGCCCGGGATGCCGACGTCGCGATCGTGGTGGTCGGTACGACGTCTCGCGACGAGGGCGAGTACATCGGCGAGACCGACACGTCGCTCATCGAGCTGTTCCCGCCCGGCGACGAGCCCGATGTCGTCGACCGATTCCGGGCGTCGATCGCTGAGCTCCCGAAGACCACCAAACCGCCGGGCCGGTCGGTCCTGCACGGCGGCTTTGGCACTGGCGGCGACCGCACGTCTCTGCGGCTCGCCGAATCCGACGCTGCCCTGATCCGTGCGGTCGCGGCCGCGAACCCGCGCACGGTCGTCGCGATCCAAGGTGGCAGCGCGGTGATCCCGACCGAATGGATCGACGCGGTACCCGCCGTCGTACAGGCCTGGTACGGCGGAAGCCAGGCCGGCCCCGGTCTTGGCGACGTGCTCCTCGGCACGGTCAACCCGTCCGCCCGGTTGCCCTTCAGCATCCCGGTCGACGAGGCCGATCTCCCGGCGTTCGACCGTGACGCGCGCACGTTCCGCTACGACTGCTGGCACGGATGGTGGCACCTTGCCCGCCACCGAACCGCGCCGCTGTTCCCGTTCGGGTTCGGCTTGTCGTACTCGGCGTTCTCGCTCAGTGACGTCGAGGTCGTCGGTGTCGGCGACGCCATCGACGTGCGGGGCACGGTGCGCAACGACGGAACCCGTGACGGTGCCGACGTCGTCCAGGTCTACGCCGAGCGGCCCGTCGCAGACACTCCGGACCGACTCGTCGGCTTCGCGCGCGTCGAGGTCCCCGCCCGTGCTGCCATGGCGTTCCACATCGCGGTTCCGGTCACACGACTCCAATGGCGGGATCCGGCAACCCACTCGTGGCAGCCGCCATCCGGTCGCCATGGCATCACCGTCGCCCGCCACGCCGCCGACCCCCACGGCGTCCGCGTCAACCTCGACCTCTGACAGGGCCGCGACGCGTCAGTGGGTTCTGCCCATTCGGGCGCTTCGACGACGTCTGGCGGAAGTTTCGGCGGTCGGGTTGTCGTCGTGCTTGTGGCTCAATCTCCCGCGCGTCGCGTGTCACGCGGCGAGGGTGAGCGGGTTCCCGACCCCACCGCCGAAACCCGCAGCTGCGGTGATGTGCTGCGTCTATCGATCCTCGAGCAGCTTTCTCGGTGCGCGGGCCGGCAACGACGACGTCCACACACCGCCGAACCTCGGGGCCGGAGAGCCTCGCGGCCGCCCCGCGGGTGCTCATGAGAGCTCGCGCACGGCGCGGTGCCGCACGGCGATGGCAGCCGTGGCGATCAGGACGCTGGCGAAGGCGATCAGCAGCAGCCAGTACGTGAGGCTGCCGGATGCGCCGAGGGTTGCGTACGGCGAGCCCGGCCCGGCGATCGACGCGATGTGGAGATGGTGCGCGATGGCTTCGAACGCCCATCGGTCGGACATGACGGCGGCGATCATCCGCCCGGCACTCGGCATGACGGCGAGCGGCACCACGGCGCCCGAGAACAAGACAGCCGGGAAGCACAGCATCGGGAGCGCGAGCGCAGCTTGGGCGGTGGTCGTCACGGCCGCCGAGGCGGTCAACCCGAGGCAGAGCGCGACGAACGCGTCGAGCCCGGTCGTGATGTAGAGGTCGACCAGCGCATGCGGTTGTGCGTCCGGCAGGCGTTGAAGCGCAGCGAGCACGAGGAGCATCGCTGCGTTGACGACGAGCAGGATCGGCATGAGCAGGGCCACTTTCGACGCGAGGTAGGCGGTGATGCGCACGCCGGCGTGGTGCTCGCGGCGCAGCACGACGACTTCCGTGCACACCTGGAGCAGACCGAACGTGAGGCCGAAGCTCCCGCAACGGCATGATCGCGGTGATCCGCGCCGAACAGGAGCGCGGGGTGCTTCCGCAGGCGCCGTCGGCGGAAGCCTTGGCGACGCTGCTCGCGTCGGTCGGGGACGGACTCCTCCTGCACGCGCTCATCGACGAGCGGCTCGATCCGTCGGCCGCGATCGAAGCCCTCGCCGAGATGCTGGGCCTCCGAAATCGATGACCGGCACCGGCTCGATCGGGCGCGAACGCTGTGATCGGCGATGCAACACGCACCATCGGGGCCGAGGCCGAGGCGGGACGGCACGTCCTACCTCGGCCGCCATGCGGGCGGTGACTGGCCGTACCCGGCGATTGGCATCGGCCACGCCATCCGCTCGCCGTCCAGCAGGCCAGGCGGTGCGACTGCCGTGATCACCCCGTGGTCGCTGTCGAGCTGTTCGAGCCATGCCGGGTCGGTCGCACCACTCGCGTCGGCGCGCGGCGCAGCGGGCGAGTCGGAGCCCGCGGCGACGAGCCACTCCGCGGTGCGGGCGAGCGACACCCGCCGTAGGTGCGTGCCGCCGTTCTTTGCCTGGCGGCGGAGCCCGTCGAGCGCCGCCGCGGCGGCGAGGTAGCCGGTGCCGTGGTCGAGGAGCTGGCACGGAAGGACGCCTGGTCGCTCGCCGTCCGGTGATTCCGTGACGGCAATGCCGCTCACCGCTTGAACGATGCTGTCGAAGCCCCGCCGCATGGCCCACGGGCCGGTGTGCCCCCACGCGTCGAGGTACACCATCACGGTGCCCGGGCAGCGTTCGACCAGGGCGTCGGCGCCCAAGCCGAAGCGATCGAG
Organism: uncultured Actinomycetes bacterium; assembly: GCA_963784845.1. GTDB lineage: Bacteria > Actinomycetota > Acidimicrobiia > IMCC26256 > PALSA-610 > PALSA-610. The sequence goes on from CAWASN010000001.1 coordinate 284,071, forward strand.
CGCGTGCGGCCGATATCCCGAGACGATGACGTCGACACCGCCAAGGAGCTCGTCCAGCAACGCGGAGGAGGCTGCGTCGCGCAGATCGACGATCGCGCTCCGCTTCCCGAGCAGCGTGTCGGCGACGTCACCGTCGGCGATGTCGGGACGGTGCGGCGGGTCGAGGCGGAGGACGTCGGCGCCCAGCGCCGCGAGGTAGCGCGTGCACACGGGTCCCGCGATGACGCGGGTCAGGTCGAGCACTCGCACACCCTCCGCCGGCCGCCCACTCGCGCCGAGCGGACGAGCGGGCGCACCATCGACCACCTCGTGCGCGATCAACGGGTCGCTGATGAGCGCGCGCCCCTGCGGATGCGTGTGCCACCCATCGACCGTGCGCACGGCCCCGGCCACACCGCCCGCAGCGACGACCTGCTCCTCGACGTCGACGGCGCGCCGCGACGCGAGGGCATCCGAGACGGCGTCGGGATCGGCCGGCACGCCGAGCGTCGAGAGCAACGCGTCCCGGTGCCACGGGTAGTTGGCGTGCGTCCTCACCCACCCGTCCAAGGTCGGCCAGAACCTGGACAGTGGCGCGAAGCTCGACGCCGCGGCGGCGGTGCCCCGACGGAAGTGCTGCTCGCTCCTCATCGCCGCGGCGACATGCGCTCGGTGCGAGCGCGACCCGACCTGGCGTCCCGTTGCGCTGCCGGTGGAGCGCCGAGGCCGCGAGCAAGGCGGTGCCGACGGACGCGAGCGCGAGCTCCTCCACCGGCAGGCGGGCGGGCAACCCGCCTCTCGGCCCCGTCACTTCGAGCGCATCGACGCCGGGTGCCGGGTCGTCGCCGGCGTGGAGCGTGTCCCACGCCGTCATGAGCAGGTTCGTCTCGGTGTCGGCGTGCACCGGGATCATCACTCCCGGTCAGCACCAGAGCGCCGCGAGTGTCGCGCCTGCTCGAGCCCTTCGCTGACCAGCTGCCCCGCGAGCCGGCGCATGGACCGCTGGTTGTTGCGCCGGATGAACGACCGGACCAAGGGCGAGAGGAGTTTGTCGGCCAGGGGCGTCACCAGCCACCGGTATTCGAAGCTGATGCGGGTGCCGCCGCGCGGGAGGGCCGCGAGAACGTAGGTGCCCTGGCCGGTCCGACCCGCCTTCGCCGCCACGTTTACCTCGACGATGCGCGTGGGCGCCTCCGCCTCCACCACCTCGAACTCGACGATGTCGCTGACGCCGAGCGCCTTCGTCCGCACCCGCGCCTTGGCGCCGACGCCGCGGGCGGGACCGGAGAACTCCCAGTCGGTCATGAGGTGGTCGTTGAACCCCTCGTGGTTGGCCATCACGTCGAGGTAGTCGTAGACGGCCTCGACGTCTTGTTCGACGTCAACGGAAACAGTCACGGGCTTCGGCATGTACCACATGGTACACTACCGTACGTGCCTCGACAAGAGCTTCTCGACGCCGCCATCGACCACGTCGCCACCCACGGCCTCGCCGACCTTTCGCTGCGGGCGCTGGCCGCGTCGCTCGGCACGAGCCACCGGATGCTGATCCACCACTTCGGCTCGAAGGAGGGCTTGTGGGTGGCGATCGTGCAAGCGGTCGAGCGGCGGCAGCTGGCGTTGCTCGGCGAGCTCGTACCAGACCCGTCCGTCCCGATCGAGGAGGCGATGCGGGCGTGGTGGCGGCATATCTCCGACCCGGCGCTGTGGCCGAACGAGAGGCTGTTCTTCGAGGTGTACGGCCAGGCGCTGCAGGGACGGGGACCGACGGCGGCGCTGCTCGACGGGATCGTCGACGCCTGGGCCGCTCCCGCCGCAGCCATCGCCGAGTCCTACGGCCTCCCGCCCAAGGAGGCGAGGGCATACGCCCGGCTCGGCGTCGCGGTCACCCGCGGCCTTCTCCTCGACCTGCTGGCGACCGCTGACCGCGCAGCTGTCGACGCGGCGATGGAAGAGTGGATCGCCCTCAGCGCGGCCCGCGTCCCCGGCTGAACGCTCGCCGCACGGGTCAACTCGCGGGGCGGAACTCGACGGTGATGTCGAGGTTCAGCGCCCTCGCTACAAGGCACTCGCGACCCGGACCCGACGTTATGGGACACGCGACGCGCGGGGTTCGGGGAGACACGTGATGGGGCACCTCGGCGTCGTTCCGTGCGGCTCCGGCTGTTGGCGTGACACGAACTCGACCGTCAGGCAATCGGCGCGCGTGCGCGACTGCAAGCGCCTCGGAGACGTCATCCATCTGAGCGAACGGGCGTTTGTCGCGAAAGCAGGAGCGGACTGCAATCGAACCGCAACATCGAGCGGGAACAATTTCGCAGCGTCTGGATCCTCTCGGAACCAAGTGATGAAGGATGGACAACAACAATCGATCGCCCGCTAGCAGCTCTGTTGTCGATATCGCCCCAACCAAGGTCGTGCAAGCCGCCCTGGTTGCCGCCGGGGTCTTGTTCGTGCTCTACCCGGCCATCCGTCCCTTCTCCGTCGAGAAGGGAATCGGTGGGGCGAAGGCCTTCGCCTCGACGTCGTGGCTCTTTGCCCACTCGCTCGCGATCATCGGGTTCGTGTTGTTGGCCTTCGGACTTCTCGGGATCACCGGCCGACTCCACCGCTCCGCGTCTGGTCAACTCGCCAACCGAGCCTTTCTGCTCGCCGGAGGTGGCATCGGGCTGACACTGCCGTTCTACGGCGCCGAAGTGTTCGGGCTGCACGCCATTGGCAAGGAGGCACTCAAACGCGGCGACCCCACCCTGGTCGCGATGTCCGACACCCGTCCGGTTCGGGGTCGGCATCGTCTTCATTGTCGTCGGCTTGGTGCTCCTCGATGAGCACACACGCGGACGGCTTCGCACCGGTCCAGTTGGTCACCTTCATTTCCGCCCGTGACCATGGAGGCAGCAATTGTTGACGGCCGCGCCTATGGCGATCCGTCGACTTTCATCAAGCCGGTCGACACGCCGAAACACCTGAGATGTTCGTCGGCAGGCTTCGAACGAAGGAGGCTCAATGCAGGGAGATGAAGCTGTAACGCAGATGCTGAACCGGCCTGGCGGTCATCTCGCGTACGACATCGTTGGGGATGGCACACTGGTCGTGTGCGTGCCAGGCATGGGGGAGCTGCGGAGTAGCTACCGATATACGGTGCCCGCGCTGACCGCTGTGGGTCTGCGCGTCGCGACAATGGACCTGCGTGGTCATGGCGCCAGCGACGCGACGTTCGACCGGTACGACGACGTCGCTGTGGGCGAGGACGTCCTCGCACTGATCGCTGAGCTCGGTGGGCCGGCGGTCGTGATCGGGAACTCGATGGCCGCCGGCGGCGCGGTGTGGGCCGCCGCGCAGCAACCTGATGCCGTGAACGGGCTGGTGTTGCTCGGTCCCTTCGTCCGCAACGCCCCGACGAACCCCCTCATGGTGTGGATGTTCAAGTTGCTCATGTCAGGGCCGTGGGCCGCCAAAATGTGGACCTCGTACATGCCGAAGCTCTACCCCGGACACCGGCCCGCCGACTTCGAGGAGCACCGCGACGCGGTCGCAGCGAGCATGCGGCGCCCCGGCCATCGCAAGGCCTTCACGGCGACCACGCGCACAAGCCACGATCCGGCCGAGGCTCGCCTCGATGAAGTGCGCGCACCGACGCTCGTGGTCATGGGAAGTGCCGACCCTGACTTCCGTGATCCCGCAGCAGAGGCGCACTGGATCGCGCAACGGTTGCATGGCGACATCGTCATGGTGCCCGACGCCGGCCACTACCCACAGGTCGAGTACCCCGCAGTCGTGAACCCACGACTCGTTGAGTTCTGCCAACGCGTCGGCGCGAAGACGGCGTGACCCGGCCCGCCCCGGTCGAGCCGGTGGGCGCCCAGCAACGAGGGACAAACGTCACACCCGCGGTAGCGGCGAACATCGGCTTGCGGGGAGTCATGGAGACCGGCATCGTCGCCGCCTTCGCGTACTGGGGTTACCAAAGTGGCAACGGCGCGGCGCGGCGGACACTACGCGCGATCGCGGCGCCGGCGGTCGCGTTCGGCGTGTGGGGCGCTGTCGACTTCCGTCAGCTCGGACGCCTTGCCGAACCGGCGCGGCTCGTCGAGGAGGTGGCCATCTCTGGCCTCGCGGTGACCGGATTGTGGGCTGCTCGCCAGCGCGCGTTCGCCGTCATCCTCGGCGCGACATCCGTCGTGCACCACGCACTGGTCCACGCGACTGGGGAACGCCTGCTGAAGGCGTTACCCGCACGGTCAGAGTGATGGGTCACGCCGACGCGGACAGGTCCCTGCGGACGCCGGTCATCATGGGTGGCGTGTTCGGCTTCGTCTACGTGATGGCGAACGCGACCCGGTTGCCGTCGGGAGCAGCACAAACCCTCCGCGTGATCGCGATCGTCGCGTTCGTCGGATTGTTCGCGATGATGCGCGGCAGCGGTCGGTTCGACGCGTCCCGTGCGACGGGACGGTTCGGCCGCGGATACTGGTGCGTCGTCAGCGGCGAGGTTGTCGCACTTCTTGCCGGTGCCATTGTGCTGACCGGGCCGTTCAATGCTGGAGACTGCGTCATCGCCTGGGTCTCGGTAGTCGTCGGACTGCACTTCATCGCGCTCGCCGCCGTATGGCATCAGCCCTTCTACGACGCGCTCGGAGCAGCGATCGCAGCCTGCGGCGTAGCAGGACTCGCAGTGGGGGCTTTCGGTGCCTCCGCAGCAGTGATTGGCGCGATCGGCGGTGTCGCACCCGGGTTCATGCTTCTCGGGGCCGCCTACCGGCCCCTCTTGCGTCCGCATGCACGCGCCGGAGGCTCGTAACGATGCATCGTCTGAACACCCCGCTCTCGCGCGTCGCGAGGACACGTATTCGGGACCGGAGCTGACCAGCTGTTCGCCAGCACACTGCCCGGAGCGCACCTGCGACCGGTCGGCAATACCTCTGAACCGGCCGAACTTGGTGGAGACGATGAGACGATTCTCGAACCCCGACCTGCAATGGCCAACTTCGCAAAAGACCTGGTCAGAGGGTAACGCTGACTTTGTTTGCCGACGACCATCACGTGGCGTTATCACTTACAGCGCGGAGTCCAGCACTTAACACGGTCATGAAGGGTTCGAGCGTCGACCGTCCGGCCCTGATATCCCCGGGAAGTTGAAGTCGCCTCCGACGACGGATCGAGAATCTAAGGCGCCGCGGAGCCCTATCCCAGTTGTGCGTACTGCCGAGCTCGCGGTTGCAAGCAGCCGGGGATCGATTTCGCCGATCGCGAACGCCCCGGTCCCGGCGATTGGGGACACCCTGCAGCGTTGTTCGGGGATACACGTCATGGGGCACTCGGAGGCGTCGTTCTGTGCGGCTCCGGCTGGTTGCGTAACACGCTCCTACCGGGCAACCATCGGTGCGCCTTCTCGGTGACCCTTGACAGCTCACTGGCCGCGCCGCAGGCTCCTGCTGTCCAGGTGGGAACCATGAGGGAATACCTGCCTGGCGCTCGCACGCCGGCAGCAGATCGAGCATCATGTACACGCCATGCCGGGAGGTTCTCGATGTTCGTGCAGATGATCGAATTCCGAACCAGCAAGATCGACGAGATGCAGAAGTCCGCCGACGAGATGCTCGCCCAGCGTGGTCCGGACTGGACCGCTCGACGAGCCATCATCTGCGAAGATCGCGAGAACCCGGGCCGCTACCTTCAGGTCGTCTTCTTCGACTCCTACGAGTCGGCGATGAAGAACTCGGAATTGCCGATCACCCAGAAGCTCGCAGAGCGAATGGGCGCGTTAGGCGACGGTCCGCCGACCTTCTACAACCTCAACGTCATCGACGACCGGGCCTTCTAAAGGCCGACCTGAGGCACTCTCACGCCGCCACCGCGGGGGACGCGAACACGGGCGGATCTACTCTCGACGAGAACGACTCGGCCGCGGGCAGCGTGGCTCGACGGGAACGTCCGGGGGGCCGTGAAAATCAGCCGGGCGGTGCGAAGAACTCGAGTGCGATGTTGTCGGGGTCACGGAACGACAACCCCGATCCGTAGCCCGCGTCGACGACGCCGCCGTTGGTGATGCCGAGCGCGTTCAACCGCGACTCCCACTCCGTCAGTTCCGCGCGATTGGCACAGGCAAACGCGAGGTGATCGAGCCCGATCCGACGTTCGTTGAACGGTTCCGCGCTCGCGAGGTCGGGGAACTGATGGAGTCCGACCAACGTGCCGCCGACCAGCCAGACGACGTGGCGGAACGGTCCCGTGTCCTCATCGAGGACCGGCTTCGAGTCGAAGAGCGCCTCGTACCAGGGCACGCTGCGTGCCAGGTCGCTTACCGTCAACGCGACGTGCGTGATCGTGGGGAATTCGGCCACCGTCCGCCTCCTCGAAGATGAGCTTGGACCCTACCGAGGCCGCCCGTCGATGTCGATCGGACGACGCACATTCCCGAACCGAGTACGAGATCAATACCGAAGTCGATGCCCCGTACATAACTGCTCAGCGTCAGGCAGCGGATCGGCTACCTCTCCAAACGGGCGCACAGAACGCGCTCGCTGGCGCTATCGGGATCCCAGCGTGTTCCTTGCGGAGGGCCTGGGCCGCTGGTGCAACGAGCCGCTACCGGAATCGGTGCGCGCGTTCGCGATTGCAAGAAACGCCCCCTCAGACCGGGGCGACGGGGTGATCTCGCGCGGGAACGCTGGTCAGGACCTGCAGATATAGCTGACCGTTCGAATGCGACGTTCCGTGAGATTGGCGACTTGGTTCGCCGCCATCTTCGCGAAGTCAACGCCCAGGAACACTCCGAAGCTGACCGGGGGCGGACCGTGCTCAGCGATGCGCGCCGAGAGCTGCTGGAACCAGTTCAGGCTCTCCTCGGTCGAGTCGTTTTCGTCCAGTAGCTCGAAGCCGACGGCCGCCAGTAGTTCGCGCATCTCGGCTGGCGTCGCGAGGTGGCTGATCGAGGGTTCGCGGGCCCACGGAACCGGGAACAGCACGTCACCCCCTTCGCCTTGCAGAACATCGTAGATGGCAAAGACTCCGCCCGGCTTCAACACTCGGTGAGTCTCTCGATAGACGGCTGACTTGTCGGGGATGTTCATGACGGCGTGGATCGTCATCGCCGCATCGAAGCTGTCGTCGTCGAATGGGAGTGCGCAGGCGTCACCAACTCGGAACATCGTTCGATCGTCGAGTCCTGTCCAGCGGGACAGCTCGCTCGCCGCAGTGCAGAACGATGGTGTCAAGTCGATGCCGGTCACCGTGCAGCCGTATTCCTGGGCCAGCGTCCTCGCGGCGCCTCCGAGACCGCTTCCGATGTCGAGCACGGACATGTGCGCATCGACTCCCATGGCGTCGGCCAGCGCCAGCGTTGCTGTCCGTCCTCTGATGTGAAACTCATCCACTGGCCCCAGGTCCGCGGCTGCAACCCGCTCGGGATCGATGCCGGCAGCCCGAAGCGAGGTCGCTATCGCGTCGACGAGTGAATCGGACTCGGAGTAGTGCTTCTCCACACCTGTCGTCATGACGTACCCACTGGCTGCTCCGGCATTGATCACTCGACCCGGCAACGACGACGACCTACTACACATCATGACATCCGAGGACCACAATCGGATCCGGCGTATCTCCTGCGCTCCGACCAAGAACGCAATCGACGTTCGGAGCCGTTGGTAGCCGACACGGGCTGGCGCGGCTCCTCGAGCGAGACCGATCGACGGCGCCCGTCGCCAGTGTCCGGACAGTCTCCGAGCGCGCGGTCCGTATCGACATGGCATGCCCCCGAAGTGCCGTTATGGGATACCCGCTTGACGCCCTGACATCCCAAGTTCATCGACGCTCACGAACACGCCCGGCCGTCCGTGCGAGGAAAGCCACTGCCTCTGTTTCGCTGCACTCGAGGGTGTCGCACGAATCGGATTCGGCGGCGAGGCGGCGCAACATGTTGAAGTCGCTGCGCGTCGACATCCCACCTGTTGGAGCGTCGATGCCCGCGATTGGATTCGTGCGACAGCCTCACTCGGCTCGATATGGCCTCTGCTTGCCGTCCGGCGACACTCATATGTATGTCTCTTTGGGTTCGAGTGAGGAACAACCCTTGGTCAAGCGGTGCGACATCGAAGCGGCATTGGGAAGGCGATCTGCTGATTGCACTGGAACGATCAGCGATCGGCACGCTCGTCGAACGCACGACACGCTTCACGATGCTGATCCCCCTTCCACGCGAGAAGGGTCACGGCGTAATCGCGCGCGCGAAGAACGGACCCGCGCTTGCCGGCAACGGGGCGGTCACGATGAAGAACGCTCTCGCAGCGACGATGACGACGTTGCCTGAGCAGCTCCGTCGATCGTTGACCTGGGACCGAGCGAAAGAACTCTCCGCTCACGCGGCGTTCAAAGTCGAGACCGGCATCCCGGTGTTCTTCGCTGACCCGCGGAGTCCCTGGCAGCGAGGCCCCAACGAGAACATCAACGGGCTGCTCCGCCAATACTTCCCGAAGGGCACCGACCTGACGCGCTGGACCGCTGAAGAGATCGACGCCGTCGCGGCACGCGCTCAACGGCAGACCTCGCAAGACCCTCAGCTGGAAGACACCCGCCGAAGCCCTCGAGGAACACCTACGCTCGCTACAACAAGCCGGTGTTGCGTCGACCGATTGAACTTGGTCAATACACGTCTTGGACGTTCAGCCAGCGCGTCCGGGGCGCCGGTCTTGCCCACTCGCTCGGCAGTGTCGGCGATGCCTACGACAACGCGATGGTCGAATCGTTCTGGGGCCGGATGGAGACCGAACTGCTCAACTCCCAAAAGTGGAAGACCCGCGTGGAGCTATCGAGCGCGATCTTCGACTGGATCGAGGTGTTCTACAACCGCACCCGCCGGCACAGCTCGCTCGGGATGCTGTCCCCGGTCGCGTATGAGAAACCTCACGCGGAACACACCAACGTCGCCTGACTCTCGCACCGCGGGTCCAATGTCAGGGGGACAGATCACCCGGACCACTACACGGGGGTCACCTCAGTGGACCATGGCGAACGAGCCCGAATGACGGCGTCCGCGCGATGGACGTGCGATGGAATCGTTCGCGACACCTCGGCGCGCCCTGCGCAGGGGGTCAACTCGCGGGACGGAGCTCGACGGTGATGTCGAGGTGCAGCGCGCTCGCGGCGCGTTGCAGCGTCGTGAGGGTGGCGCCGACACCGCCGGCTTCGAGGCGGGCGATCGCGGCCTGGCTGGTTCCCATGCGCTGGGCCAGCTCGCGCTGACTCAACTCTGCCGCTTCGCGCGCGTCGCGGATCTGTTCACCGACTCGGATCGCGAGCGCCGCGGCCGCGTACGTCTCATCGAACTCGGCGCGCTGGGCCGCGCTCGCCCCGGCGAGACGACGCTCCTTCAGTTGCTTGATCGTGGTGCGGGCCATCAGTCCTCCTCCGCGGTGTGACCTTCGGCGATACATCGCCGCATAGCGATTCGTGCTCGTTCAATCTCGTGACGTTCGTTCATGCGCTGCTTGCGGAACACCGTCAACAACACGATGCGCCTCCGCTCGGCGAAGAAGAACGAGATGCGCCATGCGACCCGGTTGAGATCGAACCGCAGCTCGAACAGGCCCTCGCCCAACGACCGCGACGCAGGCATCCGTAACGCGCTGCCGCGATCGCCCAATCGCTCGATGTGCGGCAACACCGACGCGAACTCCTTGAACGAGATCCTGTCGAGCCACTCCTCCACCTCGGGCTCGAGCTCCACCTCCCACCTGACATCAGAAATGATATCAAGCAGGTCGGGTCCGCCCCCCTGCCAACGATGGCGATTCCGGCGAACTGCGCCGCTTCCACGGTCGGGAGCCTTCCGCAGTTCTATGCAGCGGTCGCCGATCGGCCTAGCGCACCGGGCAATTGACAGTGACCTCGACGGGCTGGGCGCCGAGTCCCGTACTCGTGACATCGACGGGACCTGCGACCGAGCAGAGGTACTGGCCGTCGCCGAAGCTTGGACTGTGACCCGTCACGGTGTAGCGACCAACGGGAACAGCGACGTCGAAAGAACCCGCCGCGCTCACGGCGATATCGCAGCCCGAACCAGTGGCCGACTCGATGCTCACGGTACCTGCGACGGGCTGGCTGATGCCGGGTGGCGGTCCTCCGATCATCCGCAGCGTTCCTGCGATCCCGGGTGGACGCTCGGCCGCACCGCCGCTGATGCCCGTCACGCACGAAAGGGGATTGTTACTCCGGGGCGCCGGATTATCCGCCGTAGGCGTGCGAAAGATGAGCGGGACGCCGTCGTAGAACGCGGGCGCCGACGGGCACGAGGTAGCGGAGCCGAGTGTGACATCGATGACGTAGATCGTCTCTCGCGTGATCGTCGTCTTTCCAGCGGCGCTGGTCGCGATGGCGTTGCTGACCATGCCGACGACTGCAAGATCAGTCGCGCCGTACTGACTGACCAGCCGATCGCGATTCTGAGCGAGCACAGAGTCGACAGCCGATTTCGTAACAGTGTCGCCGTGCGGCAGTCCGTCTGCGCTTCCCTGAGGATCGAACGTGGCGCGAGGACAATCGCCTACGGGCAAAGATTCGAGTGTGGAGTTAGTGGTGTTGCCGATTGCCACTCGCCCGCGCCCGCGTCCCGATGACGGCACGAGGACGAGCGCCATCAAAGCAGCGACGAGCACCGAAGCTCCGATCGCGACCACCGCTACGCGCACACGGCGGCGGCAGCGCAAGGCGTTTCGCGGTGCTGAGAGATCTCGTTCACGCTCTGATACGAGTCTCGCGGATTCTCGATCGAGCTCTACCGCGTACTCTCGTACGCGCTCTTCAACGCTGTTCATCGAGCGCCTCCTTCGAGTGGAGGAGCACGCGCAGTCGCGTGGTTCCCCGGTGTACGTAGTTGCGAAGCGCTGCCTCGCTCACAGCCATGAGGTCGGCCGCGTTCGCGGTATGAGTACTGGTGTCCATGCACGAGGAGAACGGCGGTCCGCTGTGCCGGGGGAAGCCTCCAAAGCGCCTCGTGCGACGCGGGATCGTCCGCGGTGTCGAACTGGTGCTCCGGAGCGAACTGCATCGGCGCGCGCCGCGTGCGGTGGCGACGAGAGCGACTCTGCCCGACGCGAAACAGGTACCCCGCCGGATTCGCCATCGCGGCGACGCGCGTCCAGTGCGCCCACGCGTACTCGATTGCGTCCGAGTAGGCCTCGACCCCAATCTCGAGGCCATACCGACCCACAAGGGCTCTACGGATCGCGGGGCCGCGCTCGGTCACGAACTCCTGAAACTCGAGGCGACGATCCACGCTCGGTACATGCTCGTCCACCACACTCCACCAAAGCCTTGGAACGACCAAATCCTCTCGGTCCTCGGGGCTTCAGCGCAACGCGCGCCTCAATTTCGGAGTGCAACGCTGTCCCGCGCACGGAATATCTGTTCGGGGACGGTCACGGCGAGTCCCCGTCGAGCACGCCTATCGCCAACTGAGCCCACCGCTCCGCGGGAGCGGTCCCCGCCCGAGCGTCGTTCGCCTAGAGCTCCATCCCCGCCCCTGGGTTTGTCCGGTCGACCGTCCGGGTGTTTGCCATTCGGTGGCGAGGCTCTTGTATTCGGATCGTTCGAGTGCGCACGCCGGCGACGGTGCGCGAGTGGCGCGGCGCAGCTTTCGACGCGGCTCACGCCCAACACCGTCGCCAAGTGCTGCCGGCTCCTGCGCACGATCCTCGAGACCGCGGTCGCCGACGAACTGATCATCCGCAATCCGTGCGCCATCAAGGGCGCAGGAGTGGAACGGGTCGCCGAGCGTCCTGTGGCAACCGTCGAACAGGTCTGGGCGCTCGCGGATGCGACGCCGCCCCGCTACCGGTACCTGATCCTGCTCGCGGGCTTCCTCGGCCTCCGTCGCGGCGAACTCCTCGGCCTCGAGTGCCGCCACGTCGACCTCCTCCACCGCACCGTCCGGGTGGAACAACAGCAGATCGAGCTGAACACGGGCGAACTCCTCGTGAGCGCACCGAAGACAGAAGCGGGCGTTCGCACCGTCGCCCTGCCTGCGTTCCTCGTTCCCGAACTGGAGGCTCACCTCGGCCGCTTCGCCGCCCCCGGACGCAACGGTCGCGTGTTCGCCGGTGAACGCGCCGACGTGCTCCGCAAACGAGCCGTCGATCGCAACTGGGCCCGCGCCCGGGCCGCGGTCGCCGATCTCCCGGACGGCTTCCACTTCCACGATCTGCGACACACGGCCAACACGATCACCGCCGGAACCGGCGCCTCGACCGCGGAGCTGATGCACCGGATGGGCAACGCGTCGAGCGCCGCCGCGCTGCGCTACCAGCACGCGACCCGCGAACGAGACGTCGAGATCGCCCGCCGTCTCGACGAGTTCGTCGCGCAACGGGACTCGACCCGCGAACAGAGCTCCGCGCGATGGACGCGCGATGGAGTCGCCGGCACACTGCCCGGAGCGCACCTGCGACTGGTCGGCAATACCTCTGAACCGGCCGAACGTGGTGGAGACGATGGTGTGCTGGTTCAGGACATCGAGGACAGATGTCTCAGGACATAGAGGACAGTCCTTGACGCTGGACGGGTGTCCAAAGCCCGTCTGATCATCACTGCCGTCGTCATCGAGAACCGGTCCCCGTCCGAGGTCGCCGCCACCTACGGCGTTGCCCGATCCTGGGTCTACAAACTCGTCGCCCGCTACCGAGCCCAAGGCGACAGCGCGTTCGAACCGCGATCCCGTCGCCCGCACACCTCACCCGACGCGACCGACCCCAGCACCGTCGCGCTGATCCTCGAACTCCGTCGGGAACTGACCCGCCAGGGCCTCGACGCGGGACCGGACACGATCCGCTGGCATCTCGAACACCACCATCGGGTGCGCGTCGCCCGCGCCACGATCCATCGGATCCTGACCCGCCATGAACTCATCGTTGCCGAACCCAAGAAACGGCCGCGGAGCTCTTACATCCGCTTCGAAGCCGAACAACCCAACGAGTGCTGGCAATCAGACTTCACCCACTACCCACTCGCCGACCGCACCGACACCGAGATCCTGTCCTGGCTCGACGACCACTCCCGCTACGCGCTGCGCATCACCGCCCACCAGCCCGTCACCGCGCGCATCGTCGCCGAAGAGTTCCGCGACACGATCGCCGAGCACGGACCACCCGCCTCCACCCTGACCGACAACGGCATGGTCTACACCGTCAGGTTCGCGACCGGCCGCGGCGGACGCAACACGTTCGAAGCCGAGCTCCACCGACTCGGCATCACGCAAAAGAACAGCCGGCCGAACCACCCAACCACCTGCGGCAAAGTCGAACGCTTCCAACTCACGATGAAACGTTGGCTCGACAAACAACCCGCACCCACGTCGATCAGCGAACTCCAAACCCTGCTCGACACGTTCCGCACCATCTACAACGACCAACGCCCCCACCGATCACTGCCCCACCACGCGACACCAACAACGATCTACAACGCCCGCCCGAAAGCCACCCCAACCCGACGCGACGACACCCACTACCGCGTCCGTCACGACCGCGTCGACGTCGGCGGCACCGTCACCGTGCGCGTGAACGGCCAGCTCCACCACATCGGTATCGGGCGAACCCACGCCCGAACCCACATCATTCTCCTCGTCGACGACCTCCACGTCCGCGTGGTCCACGCCGCCACCGGCGAACTCCTCCGCGACCTCACCATCGACCCCACCCGCGACTACCAACCCACCGGCGCGCCCAAAGGACCGACCCGCCCACAAAACAAACGGTCCGAACCCCAATGAGGGTTCGGACCGTCCTCGATGTCTCGCGACATCACATGGTGGAGACGATGGGACTCGAACCCACGACCCCCTGCTTGCAAAGCAGGTGCTCTAGCCAGCTGAGCTACGTCCCCGAGAACAGCCGTCAGCGTAGGCCACGGCGGAATCGGTGCCCGGCCGGAGGGGCGGGCCGCTCCGGACAGCGCCTCCCGGTAAGGGGTGAGGGTTTTACCCAAGAGCCGCGTCCGGCGCGTGCGCCACGGAGAACGATGACAGACGTCGCTTTCGCAATGGTTTCAGCCGTCCTCCCGCATCACGTGCCCACGGCGAACCCACCGAGGTACGCGAGCACCCGGCTGTTCAGGTAGCCGTCCCAGTACTCGGTCAAGGCGGTCAACTTGTCCGACGCCGTGCCCTCACGGTCGATGCCGGCGATCTCGTTGTCGGCAACCGCGATGGTCGGGTTCACGTTCTTCGACTTCAGCAGCCCCACGCCGCTGGCGAGTTGGTCCTGGGCCAGCGAGATCGCGGGCTTGGAACGCGGCGTCGTTCGAGATGCCCGTCACGTCGAGCGTCTTCGGGTCGACCTGCCCGAGCGAGTAGTACTTCGCCATGAGCCCGGCCGTGCGGTTGTACAGCGACACCGCACCGCCGAGCTCGGCGTAGTCACCCGACGCCGCGTTACCGAAGTACTTCTGCATTGCGCCCATCACCGAGAGGCCCGACACCGCCAAGCCGTAGTCGAGGTCATTGACCTCGAACGACCTCTTGGCGCTGTTCTCGCTGATGTTCAGCTGGTCGGCGGCGGGAGCAATGATCACGGTCTCGAAGGCCGACAGGTTGGCCTCGCCCGCCTTGCGGAAGAACTCGGCCACATCGTGCGTGTCGACCTTCGGGCCGAGGGCGGCGCCGCCGAGGTCGCGACCCACGTCGAGCACGTCGGACGCCTCGGCGACGAGTGTGCCCGCGAACTCGTAGAACACGGCGCCTTCGGTGACCTGAGCGATCTGTGCATCGAGCGACAAGCCTGCGGTCGAGTCGAGCAAGCTCTGGCCGAAGGTCGACAGGCTGACCGCGTCGACCGCGTCGCCGTACGCCTCGATCAGAGCGCCCGCGTCACTCACCGTGTGCGGTTGGAACGTCTTCAGCGTGTCGACCAACCCGTTGATGGCACCGGAGATCGACTGACTCGCCTCGATCTTCGACACGAAGGGAGTCACGCCCTGCGTCAGCAGCACCTGGAGCTGCGAACCGGTCGTCGCGGCTGCGTTCGCGAACGCCGCCGCCTCGACCGCCTTGCTGAACGCGCCTGCCTGCAGGCCTTCGTTGCTCAGCTTGGTCGCCTCCGCGTGTGCCGCCGTCGCCTGATCGACGATGCTCTTCAGGTCCGTCCGGATCGACGACGCGAGGCTGTTGAAGTCGCCGACCGAGTTCGCATACTTCGCCGACCAGGTCTCCACCTTCGCCTTCAACTTCTGGTAGGTCGCCTCGTCGAGAGAGACGTCCGAAGCCGGTGCGGGCCGGGGCAGGTCCTTGCCCGTGAACGCTTTGTATGCGGCGTAGATGTCGCTCACCTCGGAGACGGCAACGCCCTTCTGCTGACCCTCGGCGACGACGTCGACGAGCTTGCCGGAGTCGTCGGCGCTATTGCGCTGACCGGTGGGGATCAGCATGCGCTTCTTGTCCGCGGCGAGGACACCTTGGACCTTGTAGGGGATTCCGCCCACCGGGCCGACCGTGCCGTCCGGGTTGATGGTTCCGGTCATCGTGATGTCGCTGTCGAGCTTGTCGCCCCGCAGCAGCGAGAGCACGCCGATGGTCATCAGCGTGCCGGCGCTCGGGCCGTCGATCTTGCCCGTGATGTCGAACTCCACGTCGCGGCTGGTGAGCGGCGCGCCGGCGATCAACGTGGCGACCGTGACGGCGTCCCAACCCCGGCGCGCCACTGCGGACCGGTGCCGCTGACCTGGTCCTCGTTGAATCCGACGCGCAGCTTGCCGTCGGACGACGGCTGGATGCGAACGGTCACCGCTTCGGTGCCGCCGCTCGAATGGCCACTCGAGTCGGTCGAAACGAAGAGCGGGTTGATCGTCACCGAGCCGGTGCCGTTCACCCCGGCACCGGCCGCGAGCGTGGTGCCCGTCTTGGGTGACGACTTCGACGATCCGCCACCGCACGCCGCGGTCACGAGCGTCAACGCCGCGACGGCTGCGCATCCCCGGATGTAGCCCGACGTTCTCATGGCAACTCCCCGCTCCACCTGGAACCTGAACCGTGCCGAGCACGAACCGTTCTGCCACTCCTCCGCGGTACGTAACGGCCGCAGAGCGTAGGTGCTCATCGGCGGTCCGAGTGGGATCAGTAGGCGATCGTGAGTCCGCTCGACCGGGGAACGAGCGGCAGCCGCGGCGCGGACCCGGGGCACTTGACGCACTTGGAAAACTAGGCTCGTGACCGAGAACTGCATGCATCTGGACCACATCGTCGACGTCGCGCCCAGTGGCAACGGGTGCGTCGAATGCCTCCGCACCGGCATGCGCTGGCTGCACCTGCGCCGCTGCACAGAGTGCGGGCACGTCGGATGCTGCGACAACTCCCCCGGCAAGCACGCCACCGCGCACTACCACGAGATCGCGCACCCGCTCATCCAGTCGTTCGAGCCCGGCGAGGACTGGTACTACTGCTACGTCGACGACCTCGCCTTCGAGGTCGCCGGCGAGGGCCCGAGCCCGTCCCACACCTGAGCACCGGCCGACAGCGCGTCGGGCCTCAGACAGTGGGTCCGGGTTCTCCGGCCGACTTACCTGCGACCACCGCCTCGGGCGGGGCCTGACGCGGGCGGTCACGGGCGTCGTCGCCCGCGGGCTTGAAGAAGCGGCCGATGATCGGGATCTCGAAGAACGACTCGGCCCGGGCCACCGCGATCGACGCGCTGAGCAGGTGCTCGGGCGAGTCGTACGCGGCGTACCGCGGGTGCCATTCGGGTTGGAACTTCTCGTTGAACGTCCACAACGACTCGATCTGCATCGAGTCGCCGACGCGCTCCAACACCCACTTCTCGCGCGGTGCATCAGGCGGTCGCCGGCTTCGCTCGCGAGCACGGCGCGGAACGTCGCGAAGTTGAGGGCGAGACCCACCGCCCCTTCCTCGCGTACGTGAGCGATGGTCTTGGCGACGATGAACTCGGTGATCCCGTTCGGGACCCCCTCGGCCTCGCTCCGGCGCATCAGGTCGAGTGACCAACCGTTGATCGCACGGGCCGGCACGTACTGACAGAAGCCGGCAGGACGGCCGTCGGCATCCAGTGCCACCGCGAGCAACAGTCCGCGATCCTCGGGGTCGAAGACGCGTCCGAGCGTCATCGAGAACCCCCGCTCCACGTCGCCGCGGCGGCTCTCGGTCATCAGGGCCCGCAGCTTCGCCTCGAGATCCGGGTCGAGCCGAGAGGGGTCGACGAACTCGACGCGGTACCCGGCCTTGTCGACCCTTCCCACGGACTGCCGCAGGCTCTTGTTCTGCTTGCCCTCGAGGCTGAACCGGCGCACGTCGACGACGGCCTCGTCGCCGATGTAGAGATCATGCATCCCGCTCGCGCCGTACACGGGAAGCCAGTCGGCCGACGCGCCCATCACAGCCACGGGCCAACCGTGCTCGTCGGCGAACTCCCGGAACGCCTCCCACGACTCCGCCCGTTGCCCGACCGGCCCGACGGGGTCAGGTGACACCAAGGCGACTCCGTTGTGCACGCGGTAGGCCACGAGCGTGTCACGAAAGCCGAACCATTCCTTGTCGTCGCGCAGCGCGAAGTACGACAGCGAATCGGCTCCGTACTTCTCGACGATGAACCGGGCCCGCTCCTTCGACAGCGGCCGGTACGACGACAACCGCGGCGAGACCGCCGGCCGGAACAACAACCAGAAGAACGTCAGCGCGATGACGATGCCCACCGCGAGGAGCGCCGGAGATACGAGGCGATCGATCCCGCCCGGCAAGGCCACGGTCTTCAGGCCGACGAGCCGCTGGGCCACGGCCTCGACGATCCTGGGCAACGACAGCGCGGGATGTCGCAACGCGATGCCGACGGTCCCACCCACGACCGTGACTGCCACCGCGATGATCCCGACGCCAAGCGCGCGTCGCCACGACGACGGGTTCGCCGGGGCCGAGAAATCATCTCGATGCGCGAGGAGGAAGACCGCCACCAGCAACGCCACGATCGCTTCTTCGATGTCGAGGCCCTTGGTGACGTTGCCGAGCACCGCGAGCAGGAGGAGGCCGTTCGCGAGCAGCCAGGCGTGGCGTTGACCGCGCCGGATGCCCCACGCGAGCAAGAGGAGCCCGATGCCGCACATCGCGACCAGCGCGGCGGCGAACTCCGGGACCTCGATCGGCGCGAACTGACCGAGCACCCGGAGACGGTCCGCGACCGGCAACGTCACCGCGGAGGTGAGGTTCATGGCGCCGGCGAAGGCGATCGCAGTGGCCGCGACCCGGCGGGTCCTGCGGCGGCGCGCCGTCGAGTCGCCTGCGGACGGCCACGTCACCGTTCCCGGGTGCTCGGCCACCTCGGCCGGGGGCCAGCACGAGTGCATGCGCTCCCGTGTCGCGATCCGTTCCAGGAAGGTCCGCTCGGGCAGATCGCGCGCTCCGTGCCACAGCCGGACCCGGAGCTCTGATCCCGCTTCCATCTCCACCCACGAACACCGCAACCGGGCGCCGTACACCGCGGGCAAGCCGCCCCGCGTCTCGACCCGGTCCACACTGCGCCCCGCCGTGCCGCAATTCGCATAGAACGCCCCGTCGCCGAGGTCGGTCAGCTCGGCGCGGCCCGAATGCCCCGTGATGAGACCGGCGCCGCCCCCGGCCGCCAGACCGACCGCCACTCCACGCGGCGCGTCGTTGTCGCGCAACTCGCGCGACAGCCACGATATGGAACCGAGCGAGTCGCGGAGCTGCGCGACGACGAAGGCGAGTGCGACCGCGACGATGATGAGCTCGATCGCGAACCCGGCCGTGAGCAAGCGGAAGACATGCGTCAAGGAGTTCCGGCGTCGGGTGGAGAAAGCCACGACGGGGAAGAAGACGGCGAGGAGCGCGAGCACCGGCAACGTGAGCCACGCGGCCCGGCGGAACAGCCGCCGGTAGGTGAACCGCGACGCGACGAGCGCGCCCATGTCGGCCGGATCGGCGTCTTCGATGCCTTCCAGCCACTTGTGCGACACATCGCCGACGTTGGCGAAGCCCGGCAGCACGTCGCGCTCGAGATGGGCGACGAGCGGGCGGTCGTTGGGGTCGCGGGGATCGGTGAAGGCGGCGGCCGGGTCGAGCTGATGACCGGGCTCCACCCGCACCACGCGCACGCCACTCCCGGTATCGATCTCCAACACGCACGAGAGTGCGACGACCCAGCCGCTCGACCGCAGACCGGCGGCGGCTCGCTGGTCGTATGCGAGCGCGCCGTCGCGGATCCCGGGCAGGATCACGACCCGGTGCTCGGGTCCGGAAAGAAACGAGGTGAGCGCGGACGCGAGGCGTGCGTGCGAGCCGAGCACTGCATCCGGGTCGGGACGCCCTTCGCGAAGGAGATCGAACGTGTCCCCCGCGAAGATCACGACGCCGGGACCCCGGCATGCCTCGATGGCATGAGCGATGGTCCGAGCGACCTCGCGGGAGATGTCGGTACCGCCGGCAGCCAGCCGCAGGCCTGCGAACACCAGAACCTGACCACCCCGGGGGATCGAGAGCGGGATCTCGTCGTCCACGCTCGGAACCTGCGCCGCGGGCACACCCACACCGACCCTGTCGGTCTGCGCTTCGCCGTTCGACCCGGGTCGGAGGGTCGACGACGGCTCGATCGTCGGAAGGGGCGTGTTGTCCTCGGGTCCGTCCGTCATCGTTACCGACCGCAATCCTCGACGTATCCCCGGCCGCGCCCTCGGACCGCCCACGAAGGCCGGCACCTCACGGTACTTGTAGATCGGCCCGACCGGCGATCGGGGGGAGTCAAATCCCGGACTCATTTCCGGCCGTGTCGATTCCCCGCTCCCGGGGCTCAGGCGACCGCGACACCCTCGAACGCGGCCGCCCGGACTCCACGCTGGGACAGCTCGGCCAGGAACGGCACCGGATCGAGGAGACGGCCCAGGCCGTGCACCCCGGGCAGGTCGAGACGGGGTTGGAGCGCGCCCCCGAGCCGAGCGGCGACCACGGCCAGCACCGCTCCCGCCGCGACCGCGGTGCGCTCCACCACGCCGTACACGGTGCAGTCGAAGCTGCCGTTGCGGCGGCCCCACACCTCGACTCGCGCCGCACCCCACTCGCCGTCGTCGCCGAACCGGCGCCGGAGACGGGTGCGCTTCGGAGACTCTCCGAGTTGCACGCTGATGCGCTTCACGTCCGGAAACGCGTCGACCAGCAGTGCGGTACTGCCGGTCACGGTTCGACATTCCCGGGCCCCGATCGGCTCCGGGAACCACACCAGGCTGTCGCCGTGGGGATGATCCTCCCGCCAGTCGCCGTCGTGCCACGTGCGCACGGGTACCCGGCGTTCGTGACGGACGGTGTTCACGCTCGCCGGACCCGCCCAACCCGTGCGCGCCACCCGGATCTCGTCGACACTCTCGAACATCGACGCTGCGTGCCGAGCCAGGGCGTCGACCAACCCGGGCGCCAGGCCACAGCCGACCGCAACCGCGATGCCGGCGCCGCGGGCATTGCGGTCGAGGACCCGCAACTGGTCGAGCGCGTCGTGCTCTTCTTCGCTCGAGGCCACCGGAACGCCCGCGGCAATCGCGGCGGTCACGACCGCATGGTCGACGCCGGTCGGCAACGCGGTCACCACGACGTCGACTCCCCCGGGGATCGGGTCGCCCGGCGCGAAACCGACGGCCTGGGCGTCCGGTCCGAACGCGTCGACCAACTCGGCCAGCTGTACATCGTCGCGATCGGCGAGGAGCAGGCAATCGATACCGGGGGTGTCGACGAGCTGGCGGGCGGCCCGGGTACCGACGGCGCCGAGACCAACGACGAGGGCGGTCGTCACGAGATCATCCGCTTCACCGAAATTCGGGGCCCTCGAGCTCGCGCCAACCGCCGCTGGTGGGCGGCACACCGCCCTTGCCGCGCAGTCGCGCGAGCACTCCCACCGCGCCCGCGGCGCCGAGCACGAGGAGCAGGCGCTTGAAGACCTTCACGACGCGGGAGTGTATCGAGGAGCCCCTCCACCCGACCCGGGTCCTCGGTCGCGGCAGCTCTCGTCGCCACATCCGCTGCTACGCTGCTGCGCCTGCCCGGGGGCTATAGCTCAGTCGGTTAGAGCGCATCCCTGATAAGGATGAGGTCGCAAGTTCGATTCTTGCTAGCCCCACTCCAGTCCCACCAGGTCAGAGCGGGTGCCGCGCGTCGAGGGGGCCGACTCGCATCGCGCTCCGGGCCTCCTTTCGCGCGGGAGCACGATCGCGTCGCGAGCCGTCACAGTCGAAGAGGACCGAAGCCCGACGTGTGCCCTGCCCGTCATCTCGGAGTTGGTCACGATCACGTGCTCGCGACATTTCGAGCCCCGGCCCGGAAGAAGGGGGCTTTGGTCCCTGAGGTAATGGATGCGAAGAGTCGTAGCGCGCTCACGGGCCGATCGCGCGGCGGGCGCTCGCCCCGATCATCTTCGCGTGCGCGTCATATGCGAAGACCTGCCAGGTCATCGACGCGCTGAGTTTCGGACCGGGGGCCGACGGCGGCAGCGCGGCGCCTCCGCCCCCCATCTCGACCGATGTGCTGTCGCCACTCCACGCCCAGTACGCGGGGCCCGAGGCGGAGTACAAGGTCACTGCGTACGACGACGCGCCGGACACCGTCGCCCAGCGCAGCTCGGGTCGGGCGCCGCCACCGGACGCGGGCGTGAGCAGGCCGATGTCGGCCAGGGCGGCGAGTATCGGCGGGCGGGGCGACGGCTGCGCGGGTCCACTCGTGGAATGGTGCGTCGAGCTGCACGCGGATACGACCAGCGCCACGCTT
This sequence comes from uncultured Actinomycetes bacterium, assembly GCA_963784845.1. Lineage (GTDB taxonomy): Bacteria > Actinomycetota > Acidimicrobiia > IMCC26256 > PALSA-610 > PALSA-610. The sequence continues at coordinate 305,795 of CAWASN010000001.1, forward strand.
ACCGCCATGACGAGGGCGACGCGGCTCACGCGTACCTCGCGCTTTCTTGTACGAGGTCCGTGAAGTTCGCCATCTGCGCGGTCGCGTAGATGTCGCGCAGGGACGCCACGTCCGGTTGTGCAGGATTGGCGGTCGCTTCTGCGAAGAGATCCGAGAGATCCCGATGGAGTAGCGAGAGGTCGACGACTTGTTCGTAGTCGGAGGCCCGGAGATTGGTCGCGTTCGGATCGGCCTGATAGTCGCTGATGTTCTGTGGGGTGATCGCGCCCGTCTCGAAGGCAAGGGTGATGATCGCGTGGAGTTGGTCGGCGTTCAGGTGCGCTCCGGTACGGGTCTGGCCCAACGCCGACTCGAGTACGCGATCGATCGTCGGGATCAAGAGGTTGCCCCACGATCCGGACGCATCGCAGCCGGCGTCCGCGATCAGGTCATAGATCGACGTGTACAGCGTGTTCGCCGCCGCGATCAGCTCTCCGACCTGTTGGATGTACTGCGCTTGCGGGATGTCGCCGTGGGCGCCGATGAAAGCCAGGTCGAAGGCGTGCACGCGTTGATACAGCGCCTGGATCTTCGCCTCGAGCGACGGCGGTATCCGGTTGCCGTTGCGGAATGCGGCGAACTGCGCGACGAGTTGCTTGACCACGAGACCGTTGCTCTCGGCGGTCGACTTGAGCGCCGGAGCGAAGCTGCCGTCGACCTCGTCACAGTTCGCGGCGACGATCTGCACCGAGCCCCCCGGGAAGGGACTGGTGACGTCGACGGGTTGATCGGCCACGACACCGCCGATGTTCTCGTGGACCACGCCCGTCAGATGTCCGGTGTTCGAGAACGATACGGCGCCGGGCCCACCCGAGAGCGCTCCCGTCACCGCGGCCGAATAGGTACCCCGGCCGCTCCCTCCCCGATTCTTGACTTGCGTGACGAAGGTCGCGTTCCAGGCGAACTGTCCGGTCACTTTCGCCTGGTCGGCGGAGAGGTCGATCGTGCCGCTCCCCTCGCCCTGCCCGGTACCCGTCGTCCCAAAGCTCGAGCCGAGGGCGTCGCTCACGTTGACGTCGATCGTGCCCGCGTAGCGTCCGGGCGGGATCGCGATCACCGCCCCCGAAGCGCCGGCCAACGTCGCCGACCCGACGACCGTGACGGCGGCCGCAGCGGCCGCCACGACCCAGCGTGCACGCCCGCGTCCGAGCGCCCGGTGGCCGACACCGGGCCGCCCGGCTGATGCCTGCATACGACACGAGAAGTTACATCGAGATTCCGCGTGTCGGCAACGACCGACCCGCGCCCACGAGCCGGTCCGCGCGAGGTGCGGGGGGTCAGCCGCTGAGCTCTTCCTGCTCGACCACCGTGACCTCGATTCCCCCGAGCAGCTCCGAGAAGAGGTTGTAGAACGCGGCGGCGAGCACGGTCACGACGGTGAGCAGGCACACGATCACGAGACCGATCAGGGTCGCGGCCCGCAGCACTTCCCATGACAACAACTTGAAGTCCTTGTTGTTGACGAGTTGGCCTACGAAGCTCTCGACGCTCGACACCACGCCGGCGGCCGATGCAATCCACCAGAGCATCACGCCGGCGACGAGCATCACGATCAATGCACACATGTAGAAGCAGATCGAGACTTTCAGCACCGACCAGAGGTCGACTGACCGGATCGTCTGCACATAGCGCCGCTCGAAGACCTGGCGGGGCGATGCGACCCGCTTGCGCCGAGGCTTCCCGGGCGCGCTCGGTTGCGGCTTGGAGGGAACGCTCTCGAGCACTGCCTTGGCGCGAGCCACAGCTCAGTTCTCTTCGCCTTCGACCGCGTCGACGGCGGGAGCCGAATCCCCGGCGCCGGACTCGTCGCCCGGCGCGGACTCGTCGTTCTGCTCTGACTTCGAGCACCGGTGCCACGGCGACAACCGTATCGCCCTCGTCGAGCCGGGCTACGCGTACGCCGGTCGCGTCCCGTCCCTGCTCGGAGATCTCGTCCACGCCCATCCGCACGATGTTTCCGGCGGAAGAAAAGACCAGCACCTCGTTGCCGGAGTCGACGGTGAATGCGGCCACGACGGTGCCCCGGGCTTCGGTGACCCGCATGCCGCGCACCCCCTGGCCTCCGCGACCCTGCCGGTTGAACGCTGCGACCGGCGTGCGCTTGCCATGACCGCTGGATGACACGAACAGGAGGACAGCGTCGTCGTGGGCGAGGTCGCAGCTGACCACGCCGTCGTTGCCGGAACGCAACTTCATGCCCCGCACTCCCGCGGTAGCCCGACCCATGGGTCGGACGTCTTCTTCGGAGAAACGGATGGTCATGCCGTTGCGCGAGACCATGAACACGTCGTCGGAACCGGTCGTCTGGATCACCCGAACCAGCTCGTCGCCGTCGTTCAGGTTGATCGCGATCAGACCACTTCGCAGCGACGAGTCGTACTCCGACATGCGGGTCTTCTTCACGACGCCGTTGCGGGTGGCAAAGAACAGGTACACACCGTCCTCGTAGGTGCGGGTATCGATGATCGCTTCGATGTGCTCGTCGCCTTGCAGCGCGACGAGGTTCACCAGCGCGGTACCGCGCGCGGTGCGGTCCTTCATCGGGATCTCGTGCGCGCGCGAGCCGATAGACGCGGCCACGGTTCGAGAAGAACAACAGATACGAGTGCGCGGTCGTGGAGAGTAGGTGCTCGACCCAGTCCTCCTCGCGAAGGTTGCCGCCGCGCACGCCCTTGCCCGCCGCGCGCCTGGGTGCGGAACTGGTCGACGGAGACCGTCTTCACATAGCCCCGGTGGGTCAACGTGAGCACGAGCTCTTCGTCCTCGATGAGGTCGAGGTCGGCGAGGTCGCCGGGGTCGGTCGTGATCGCCGTGCGGCGTTCGTCGCCGTACTTGTCGCGGATGGCTGTGAGCTCATCCTTGATGACCCCGCGGAGCTTCATCTCGTCCGCGAGGATCGCCTCGAGCTCGGCGATCGTCTGTGCGAGCTCATCGAACTCCTCGCGCAGCTTCTGACGCTCGAGCGCAGCGAGGCGGCGCAGCGCCATGTCGAGGATGTGGGTGGCCTGCGTCTCGCTGAACTCGTACGGCGCGAGTTGCAGCGCCTGGCGCAGCGGCGTCGGCCGATTCCGAACCCCGGATCAACGTGATGATCGAATCGATCATGTCGAGCGCCTTGAGGAGACCTTCGAGGATGTGGGCGCGGTCGCGGGCCTTGTTCAGCCGGTACTGGCTGCGGCGGGTGATGACCTCGACCTGGTGCTGCTACGTAGACGTCCAGCGCCATGCCGAAGGTTCAACAATGCGCGGCACGCCGTCGACGAGCGCGACCTGGTTCGCGGCAAAGTTCGTCTGCATCGGCGTGTGCTTGTAGAGCTGATTGAGCACCACTTGCGCGTTCGCGTCGCGCTTGAGGTCGATCACGAGACCGACCGTGTCCCCGGCCGAGAGGTCGGTGACGTCGCGGACGCCCTCGATGCGGCGGTCGTTGACCAGCTCACCGATCTTGGCGCCGATCGCCTCCACCGACGTCTGGAACGGAAGCTCGGACACGAGGATGCGCTGGCCGCCCTTGGCGTCCTCTTCGATCTCCGCGGTGGCGCGCATCCGGATCGAGCCCCGGCCGGTGCGGTAGTACTCGGCGATTCCGGCACGGCCGAGGATCATCGCCCCCGTCGGGAAATCGGGCCCGGTCACGAACTGCATCAGGTCTTCGACCGTCGCGTCGGGGTTGTCGATGAGGTGCAGTGTCGCGTCGATGACCTCGCGCAGGTTGTGCGGCGGGATGTTGGTGGCCATGCCGACCGCGATGCCGCCGCCGCCGTTGACCAACAGGTTCGGGAACCGCGCCGGCACGACGAGCGGTTCGCGGTTGCGGCCGTCGTAGGTGTCGCCGAAGTCGACGGTGTCCTCGTCGATCTCCCCGAGCAGCTCCATCGCGAGCGGCGACGAGGCGTGCCTCGGTGTAGCGCGGCCGCGGCCGGGCGGTCGTTCGGCGAACCGAAGTTGCCGTGCCCGTCGATCAGCGGGTAGCGCAGCGAGAAGTCCTGGGCCATGCGCGCGCAGCGCGTCGTAGATCGACTGGTCGCCGTGCGGGTGGTACTTCCCCATCACCTCGCCGACCGCGTTCGCGCACTTGCGGTGCGGGCGGTCGGGCCGCATGCCCTCGGCGTACATGCCGTAGAGGATGCGGCGCTGCACCGGCTTCAATCCGTCGCGCGCGTCGGGCAAGCGCGCGCGGTGATGACCGACATCGCGTAGTCCAAGAAGGAGCGTTCCATCTCCTCTTGGATCTCGATGGGTTCGATGTTGCCGAGCGTCTGCGGTTCGTCAGGCATCTCTCGCTGCTACTCCGGATCAGATGTCGAGGAAGCGGACGTCTTTGGCGTTCGTCTGGATGAAGCCGCGCCGCGGCCTCGACGTCCTCGCCCATGAGCGTCGAGAAGGTCTCGTCGGCGATCGCGTCGATCTCGTCGACCGACACCTGCAACAGCGTGCGGGTAGCGGGGTTCATCGTCGTCTCGCCGAGCTCGTGCCAGTCCATCTCGCCGAGTCCCTTGAACCGGCTCACCTCGATCTTGCGGCCGGGGTTCGCGGCCTCGAACTCGGCCAGCGCCGCCTCGTCCTTCAGATACGCGCGATCGTCCTTGCCGAGCTTGGCGCCGTACAGCGGCGGCTGCGCGATGTACACGTGGCCGCCGCTCACGATCTCGGGCAACTGGCGGTAGAAGAACGTGAGCAGCAACGTGCGGATGTGCGAACCGTCGACATCGGCGTCGGTCATGATGATGATCTTGTGGTACCGGAGCTTCGAGAGATCGAACTCCTCGCCGATGCCGGTGCCCGACGCGGAGATGAGCGCCTGGATCTCCTCGTTGCGGAACATCTTGTCGATACGCGAACGCTCGACATTGAGGATCTTGCCGCGGATCGGCAGGATCGCCTGGAAGCGCGGGTCGCGCGCCTTCTTGGCGCTGCCGCCGGCGCTGTCACCCTCGACGATGAAGAGTTCGGCCTCTTCGCGCGTTGCGCGTCGAGCAGTCGGAGAGCTTGCCCGGCATGAGCGCCGACTCGAGCAACGACTTGCGCCGCGTGAGGTCGCGGGCCTGGCGGGCGGCCATGCGGCGCGTGCGCGGCCTGCGTCGACTTGGTGACGATCGCCTTGGCTTCGGTCGGGTGTTCCTCGAGCCACTCCGCGAGCTTGTCGTTGGTGGCGCGCTCGACGAACGAGCGGATCTCCGTGTTGCCGAGCTTCGTCTTCGTCTGGCCTTCGAACTGCGGGTTGCGCAGCTTCACCGAGACGATCGCGGTGAGGCCCTCCCGGATGTCCTCGCCGAGGAGGTTCTCGTCCTTCTCCTTGAGGTGCCCTTGGCCCGGGCGTACTTGTTCACCACGTTGGTGAGGGACTTCTTGAAGCCCTCTTCGTGCATCCCGCCCTCGGTGGTGGCGATGTTGTTCGCGAACGAGTGGAGGCCTTCGTAGAAGCCGGTGTTCCACTGCAGCGCGATCTCGACCTCGCCGCTCTCGTAGGTGTCGCTGATATCGATGACCGTCGCGAACAACGGCTCCTTCGACGCGTTGAGGTGCGTCACGAAGTCGACGATGCCGCCCGTCGTACTTGAAGATCTGCTCTGTCGGCGCGTCGCCGCGCTCGTCGCGGAAGACGATCTCGAGGCCCTTGTTCAGGAACGCCATCTCCCGCAGCCGCTCGACCAGCGTCTGCGCGCGGAACTCGACCTCCTCCATGATCGTGCGGGTCCGGCCAGAACGTGATCGAGGTGCCGTGCTCGTCGGAGTCGCCGATGCGCTGCAGCCCGGCGACGGGTTCGCCGCCGTCGACGAACACCATCGAGTAGCGGCCGCCGTCGCGGTCGGATCTCCATCTCGAGGCGGCGCGAGCAGCGCGTTCACCACCGAGACCCCGACGCCGTGCAGGCCGCCGGAGATCTTGTAGCCCTCGCCCCCGAACTTGCCGCCCGCGTGCAGCATCGTGAGCACGATCTCCGCGGCCGACTTGTCGGGATACTCGGGGTGCGGATCGACCGGGATGCCGCGGCCGTCGTCGATGACGCGACAGCCGCCGTCGGGCAGCAGGGTGACGTCGATACGCGTCGCGTAGCCGGCCAGCGCCTCGTCGACGGAGTTGTCGACGACCTCGTAGACGAGGTGGTGAAGTCCCGACGGGCCCGGTCGATCCGATGTACATCCCGGGGCGTTCCCGCACCGGTTGCAGACCCTTCAGAATCGAGATGTCCTTGGCGCCGTACGCCACGCGTGCGTCCCTTCCAGCAAGCCTGTCGTCGGCGTGCCCCAAACACCCCGGCCGGGCACACAAAAGCCCTGGTCACAGGGGGTGTTTTACGTCGACTCAGTGTACCAGAAAGACGGGCTTCAGCGGTTCTTCGCGGGCCCCGGTGAACGACCACCCTGATCGACGTCACCGAACCCTCTCCGCAATGGTCGTTGACGCGCTCGACAGGTCCCCGAGGCGTAGCGCAGCTGGGTCGCGAACGCCGGTCCGTCGACGGCGATCGTGCACTCGCCGTCGCGCACCGAACGCACCTGCGCGTGGCCGCGATCGTCGGGCCCGACGATGTCGCTCCAACGCGCGACGAGTGTCGTCGACGACGTCGGGCGCCGCCATACCGAGCTCGCGTGACGACCCGCCGCGATCGCGTCGCGGAACGGCACGGGTTCGTCCCGCCGGCGGCGTCACGCCGATCCGTCCTCGATGCGGCCGTCGCGGCACGATCAGGGTCTGCTGCGCTCGACATCGGGGGGCAGCGCGCCCGCAGTGGTCAAGCAGCGTTTGTCCCGGCGGCAGGTTGCGGACCAGCGCCGCCGCGCGTTGCGCGTCGAGCTCGCTGAACACATCGTCGAGCAACAAGACGGGCGCTGCTCCCGCGAGGCTCGCGCACCACCATGTGACCGGCGAGGCGCAGCGCCAGCGCGAGCGTGCGTTGTTCGCCCTGCGACGCCTGAGTAGCGCGCGTCGAGACCGTCGATCATCAGATGCAGCTCGTCGCGGTGCGGACCCACGAGCGTCAGACCGCGATCGAGCTCCGCACGCCGGCGTCTTTCCAACGCGTCGCGGAGTTGCTCCTCGACACCGCGTCGGCGTCGGCAGCGGTCAACGGTTCCGGCGCCGCCTCGCTCACATAGGTCGCGGCGATCGGACGGGCGTCGAACGCGAGCATCTCGTAGGCCGCGGCGACCGCCGGGACGAGCCGTTCCAGGAGCCGGAGCCGGCCCCGCACCAGCTCCGCTCCCGCGTGCACGAGTTGCTCGTCGAACACGTCGAGGGTGAAGCGGGCCTCGTCGTCCCGGATACCCGCTCGCAGGAGCGCGTTACGTTGTTTCAGCACCCGTTCGAAATCGGCCCGGGCCGCGTCGTAGCGCGCGGCGAGCATCCGAGGAGCTCGTCGAGGAACTCACGGCGCTCCGACGGGCCGCCCTTCACCAGCGTGAGGTCGTCGGGCGCGAACACCGTTACCCGCAACAACCCGTGCAGATCCCGTGCCCGGGTAACGGTCTGACGATTGCACAGGATGCGGTTCCGGCCCGCGACCTTGATCTCGGCCTCGAAGAGCTGTTGGCGACCGCTGGTCGTCACCTCCGCGCGCACGATGGCTTCCGCGGCACCGGAGCGAACGAGCATCGCGTCGCTGACACCGCGGAACGAGCGGGCCCGGGCGACCCACCCGACCGCTTCGAGCAGGCTCGTCTTGCCCTGTCCGTTCGCGCCCAGCAGCACGGTCAGCCCGGAAGCGAGCTCGACGTCGACCTCGCGCAGGCAGCGGAAATCGGTCAACCACAGGTGCCCGACGCTGGTGGCCGGCCCGGCGTCGGCCGTCACGAGCATGCGGGCTACGACGTTCGCACGGGCATCAGGAGGTAGAGGAAGTCGTCGCCGCCGGCGGCACGAAGCGTCGCCGGCTTCAACGGATCGATCGTGTCGAGCGCGACCTCGTCGGAGTCGATGGCGTCGACACCGTCGCGTAGGAACACCGGGTTGAACGCGACGGTCAACTCGGTGCCCTCGAACTTCGCGTCGAGCGACTCCTGGGCATTCCCGACGTCCTGAGCCGACATCGCGAGCTCGAGCCCGTCTGCACTCATCGAGATGCGCACGGCGGCGTTGTCGCGGTTCTGACCGACGATCTGCACGCGGTCGAGAGCTTCCATCAATGCCTCGCGAGCCACGGTCAGCCGATTCGGGTATCCGCTCGGAATGAGCTGCTCGTAGTTCGGGAAGTCGCCCTCGATCAGGCGCGCGGTCACCTCGGCCCGGGACGTGCGGAACACGACATCGCGTTCGCGCAGCACCACCTCGATCTCGCCGTCGCCGGCGAGTCGTTGCACCTCGGAAAGGCCTTTGGCCGCGACCAGCACGCGCTGGCCCTCCGACAGCATGCTCACGCCCTTCAGATCGCGAACGGCGAGCCGGTACGAGTCGGTCGCGACCAGGCGCAGGCCGCCTGCGTGAGCGGTCATGAGCACTCCAGTGAGGATCGGCCGAAGGTCGTCCTTCGATGCCGCCCGCACCACCTGGCGTAAGGCCGCCGCGAACGCCGTGGAATCGACTTTGACGCCCTGGCCCTCGCTGGAGGCGAGACGCGGGTAGTCCTCGGCCGGCTTGAGGCGCAGCGACGTCGAGAACCGCCCGGCACTGATGACGGCTTCGTCGCCGGTGACCGTGACCGTGACCGGACCGGGCTCGAGCTTGCGGACGATCTCGCCCAAAAGCTTGGGAACGACGGCGATGCCGGGCTCTTCGACATCGGCCGGGACCTGCACGCGGTTGGTGATCTCGAGGTCGGAGCCGATGAGCTCCAAACCGTCGGCGGTCGCCGAGATCCGGAGATCCTGGAGAACGGGCAGGGCTCCGCTGCGACTCGCCACCGTCCGCTGCGCGGTCGCGACGGCATCCGCAAGGGTGTCACGCTCGCACCGGAACTTCACACTGTCCTCCTCGATGCTTTCGAATCTGAAATTCTTGGTCTTAGTAGTAGTAGGGCCTGTGGATTGTGGACAACCACGCGTCGGTGCTGGTGGATGCACCGATGGGTCCTCACCGCGTCGTCCACCGACGTGCACAGGGCGGCCGAGGCGTGCCGCAGCGACTCGGTCGTTCTCCCCGGGCCCGACACCGTTGTCCGCAGCGTGTCCACAGGCGTTATCCACTCGCGCCGTGCTTGATGCGGTTGATCAGGTCGTTGACCTGCTCGAACACCACCCGCTTCTCGGCCATCTGGCCTCGAATCTTCTCGCACGCGTGCATGACCGTGGTGTGGTCACGACCGCCGAATTCCTCGGCGATCTTCGGGTAGCTGTAGTCGGTGAGCTCGCGGAACACGTACATGCCGATCTGACGGGCGGTGACGAGTGGTCGGCGCCGGCTCTTGCCGCAGAGGTCGTCGATCGTCCAGCCGAACATCTTGGCGGTGGTCTCGAGGATCAGCTGGGGCGTGATGACCCGCGGCTGCGGGCCGGCAGGAGGTCGGAGAGGATCTCCTTGGCGATGTCCTCGACTCAGCGGAACCCGGTGCAGGCTGGAGTACGCCGCGACCCGGATGAGCGAGCCCTCGAGCTCGCGGACGTTGTCGACGACGTTGTCGGCGATGAACGCGAGCACCCCGTCGGGAATGCCCTCGAGGTGCTCGGCCTCGGCCTTCTTGCGCAAGATCGCGAGGCGGGTCTCGAACTCCGGGTGGCTGGATGTCGGTGATCAGGCCCCACTCGAACCGGCTCCGGAGGCGGTCCTCGATGGTGGCGATCGATTTCGGGCGGCCGGTCCGAGGAGATGACGATCTGGCTACCTCGTCCGTGCAGGTCGTTGAACGTGTAGAAGAACTCTTCCTGGAGTTGCTCGGTGCGTTCGAGGAACTGGATGTCGTCGACGAGCAGCACGTCGACCTCGCGGTAGCGCCGCTTGAAGGCCGGCATGCCCTTGGAGCGCATCGCGTCGACGAACTCGTTCATCATCGTCTCGGTCGAGACGTAGCGGATCCGCTTGCTGGAGAACAGCTCGCGCACGTGGTGACCGATCGCGTGCAGCAAGTGGGTCTTGCCGAGTCCGGCCGGGCCGTAGATGAACAGCGGGTTGTAGGACCGAGCCGGGCTCTCGGCGACACTGAGCGCCGCCGCGTGCGCGAAGCGGTTGGACGCACCGATCACGAACTGGTCGAACGTGTAGCGGGGGTTCAGCTGGGTACTCGGCCAGGCGTTGGCGGGCTCGGGCTCGGGTGCGCGGGCCGCGCTCCACGACGAGGTCGGCGGGAGCGTCGGCCTGGAGGTCGTTCAGATCGTCGGCGTCGGCGCGTGGAGCGGTGTCGACCGTGAGCTCGACCGCGTGCGGGTACTCCGGCCAGGGCCTGGACCGCATCGGTGAGCAGGCCCAGGTAACTGGTTCGGATCCGCTCCACGGCAACCGAGCTGGGGACACCCAGCATCAGGACCTCGTCGGTGGTGTCGAGCGCGTGTACGCCCTGGAACCAGGTGTTCCAGGTGGCTTCGGCGAGCTGGGCTCGAACTGCCGCCGCAACCTTCGCCCAAAGGTCATCCGCCGCTGGAGTGCCCATTACCGACTCCCCGATCGTCCATAACCCCGATTGTCCACAACTATGTCCACACGTGTGGAGAAGCCGTTCGACTGCGGTCGGGGCTGCTCCTGGGCCTGTTCGTTCCGCCGCGTTGGTGGTTCTTGGGGATAGTGATCGGAACCACCAAGTGACGTGGCCACGGGGAAGTACCGGTGGGCGGAGGCCGGCCGGCCCATCGGGGGAGCGGGACGCTATCGCCCCGAGCCGGAGTGTGCCAACAAGTCACAAGAGGACCACTTGTCCCCCTACTCCGGTTCAGTGCCAGACGGGGTGGATTGCTGGAGTTCGTGATCAGCCCGTACACTCCTCCATTCACTTGTGCGCGTGCGCTCGAACACCAGCTGCGCGCCCGCCCCGGGGCCCCACCTCGGCCCGGGCGTTCGAGGAGGCCATGCGTGAAGCGGACATACCAGCCGAACAACCGGAAGCGGAAGAAGAAGCACGGATTCCGGCTCCGGATGCGGAACCGGGCGGGACGCGCGGTGATTCGTCGCCGGCGCAGCAAGGGCCGCTGCCAATCTCTCAGCCTGATCTGGCGAGTCCGTGGCCAGACATCGTTTCAGGCCCTGGCCCGCGGGCGAGCGCGCCGGGCGGGAAATCTCGAAGTGAGAAGCGCCATGCTCGGACCAGAGACAGCGCCGCCCCGCGTCGCCTTCTCCGTCGGGCGGTCGGTCGGACGGCGCGGTCACCCGCAACCGGGTGCGCAGGCGGCTCCGTGCCGCGTGTCCGGGAACTGCGCGCCGACCCTGCAGGCCGGACGGGGTACCTGGTGCGAGCGCGCCCCGTGGCGCGCCGCACGACTCGTACAGGCGAGCTGTCGGCCACACTGCGCGCGATTCTCGGTCGATCGTGACCAGGTACCGCGCCGATGAAGCAGGTCACGCTCTGCGCGGATTCTGCTCGGCCGGCATCAACGTCTACCAGCAGGTTGAGGTCGCTTCGGCCGTCGCCGTGTCGCTTCATACCCGTCGTGCTCGGAGTACGCGCGGGAAGCCGTCATCGAGCACGGCGCGGTTCGGGGAGCTGGATGGCGGCCCGCCGGCTGAGCCGCTGCCACCCACTCGGGGGACGGGGCTTCGACCCGGTCCCGCTGCGACCGCAGGCTGACGGCAGGAGGACGTCCGTGTTAGCCGGGAGCTTCCTGGATCCGCTCTACCGGATCGTCGGGCTGGCTGCTCGCGTCCTCTACTACCCGACTGCACAGCCTCGGGGTCGCGATCATCCTGCTGACCCTGCATCGTGATGTGCGTGCAGTTCCCGCTGATCGCCAAGCAGACCCGCTCGATGATCCTGATGCAGCGGGTACAGCCCGGAGATCAAGAAGATCCAGCAGAAGTACAAGGACGACCGGGCCAAGCAGAACGAGGAGCTGCTCAAGTACTACCAGGAGAACAAGATCAACCCGCTGGCGGGATGTCTGCCGATGCTGTTGATCCTCCCCATCGGCATCGCCGTGTTCGACACCTTCCGGCGGCCCGGCGTCCAGTACCACATCCCCCGATCGGGGACGTTCTCGAAGCTCTACGTCGACATCTGCGGGAACATCGGGACCGTCACCGAGACCCGCGGAGTGCGCCGCCAAGGTCAAAGACCATGCGCCGAGCGCGCGCTGCACTTCCTGGGGCTGAACCTCAACCTGTCCGCCGCCAGCGCGATCCCGAAGCGGCGTCGTCAGCGCTCTGCCCGTATCTCGTGCTGCTCGGGCTGGTCATCCTCACCGGCTGGTACCAGGTCCGTCAGACCCAGGCCCGCCAGGCGAAGTCGGGCGGCGCGGCGCCGAACGCGCAGATGCAGGCCGTCACCAAGATCATGCCGGTCTTCTTCGGGGTGATCTCGTACGGCTTCAACGCCGGCGACGACCGTCTACTTCGTGGTCTCGAACGTCTGGCGCATCGGTCAGCAGCACTTCGTGCTCAACAAGATGTACGAGGAGGAGCACGGGCGCGGCCAAGCGGCGGCGCGGCGCCGGCTCACGGCCGACGGCTACCACTCGACCCGGACGGCAAGCGGCTCCTCCGAGGCGCCGGGTCCCGCGAACGGCGTCGCCGGGACCCCGTCACCCAACGCGGCTCGGCGCAAGAAGAAGAAGCGGAAGCGCTGAGCCATGGACTGGATCGAAGTCACCGCCCGGACGGTCGACGACGCCAAGGAGCTCGCGCTCGACCGGCTCGGCGTTGTCGAGGACGAGCTCGAGTTCGAGGTGGTCGACGAGCCTCGTCGTGGGCTGTTCGGGATCGCCCGGGGCGACGCCCGCATCCGAGCGCGGGTGAAGCCGCATCTCACGGGAGAAGCCGGCCGACCGTAAGCGGCGTCGCAGGCCCAGCGAACGGAGCTCGCGCGGTGGCCAGGGCGGCGGTCGCAGAGCGGCGGCCGCCGCGCGTGGCGGGCGCTCCGGCGGCCGTCCGGGCGAACGTTCGACCGAGGCCGCACGCTCGTCGCAAGCAAGAGAACGGGCCTGGGCTGGGCCGCGGGAGCGGTCGAAGCGGCCGACGAGATCTCCACGACCCGCTCGCCCGGCCAGGGAGGGACCCGGCGCCGACGGGGAGGTCGAGGTCGAGGTAACGGCGGCGGCGGTGTCCGGGTCGAGTCTTCGAACGATCGCGTACGGATGCCCCGGACGACGACAATGCCCAAGCGGAGGTCGATGTGGAAACGGTGCCGGTAGCGGAACAGGCAGAACAGGCGGCGACGTTCACCGAGGAGCTGGTGCGGACGATGGGATTTGCGGCCACCGTTCGGACCGAGATCGACGGGGACGACGTGACGGTCCACATCGAAGGCGACGGGCTGGGCGCGCTCGGTCGGGCCACGCGGAGTCACGATCCAGGCCCTCCAAGAGGTCGTCCGGGCGGTAATCCAGCGCAGCGCTGGTGGTCACAGCGCTTGGATCCACGTCGACGTCGCCGGGTACCGCGAACGGCGCCGGCAGGCGTTGGAGGAATTCGCCCGCCAAGTCGCGGACGAGGTGAACGAGACCGGTGAGGAGCGGGCGCTCGAACCGATGAACGCCGCCGATCGCAAGATCGTGCACGATGCGATCGCTGCCGTCGACGGGGTCGACACGACGTCCGAAGGCGAAGAGCCTCGCCGCCGTGTGGTCGTCTTCCCCAGCTGACCCACACTCCCGGACCGCTCGTCCGGGCCCGGTGCTGCAAGCGCGGATTCGGCGTCGGGTCGTCGCGTGACGCCTCCCCGTCCCGGTCTGCTCGAGATCCTGGAGCGGGCCCGGGAACTCGGATTTTTCGGGCCGGGTCCGGTCGAGGGCCAGCTGACACATGCGGTCGGCTTCGCCGTCTCGGCGGAGAACACCCTCGGGCGACCTCCCCGGAATTTCGCCGATTTGGGCACCGGTGGTGGTGTCCCCGGCCTGGCGTTGGCGTCGAGGTGGCCCGAGGCACGGGGAATCCTGGTTGAAGTCGGCCGGCGTCGAGCGGCGTTCCTGCGAGAAGCGCTCGTCGAGCTCGATCTCGGGGATCGTGTCGAGGTGCTCGAGGAGCGGGCAGAAGTAACCGGCTCGACCACCCCGTACCGAGAGCACTTCGAGCTCGTCACGGCGCGGAGCTTCGCCCCACCACCGGTGACGGCCGAGATCGCAACCGGACTGGTCGAGATAGACGGCGTGGTCGTCGTGAGCGAGCCGCCGCAAGACTGCCGGAGAACGTTGGCCGACCGCCCGGCTGGCCGAGCTCGGGTTCGGAGTAGCCGACTCCTGCCGAGGTCGGACGTGCACACTTCGTCGTTGTGCGCAAGGAAAATACTGCGCCGGAGCGGTATCCGCGGCCGACGGGAAAGCCGACGAAGCGACCCTTGTGGTGACCGGGTCCCGAGATGTTCCACGTGAAACATCTCGTGCGCGGCACGTACGTATCTCGAGCCTGAATCCTGCGCAAACGACGTTTCACGTGAAACATTGCGTGCCGGACCTCTTGCGCGTGGGAGATGCAGTAGTACGATGCGCCGGCTTCGCACGGTGGACGCACCGGCCACATCTCGGCCCCGCACATCGGCTGCGAAGGATCTGGGGACAAGAGCACATCCCCTGGGAGGCGAGAAATGGCATCGGATGACGCGCTCGCTGATGGTCAAGGACCTGCCCGACGCCGCTGGTTCGGAGGACGGGGTTCGGTGAATACGACCCCGACACAGGAGCGTGACGGCGAAATGGCAGTCGGCGGATCGACCATCGAAGATGAACGGACATCGCCGGAGCAGGAACCAAGTCGAACGAGGGACCACCGTCACGGAGAAACAAGATCGCGCGCCGACACTGCCGCTCGTCGCGGAGCGGTCCGGGGAGCTCCGCCACCGTCCGTGGAGGACGAGACCGCCGGCGCCGATCGTCGAGACTCCCGAGGTCGTCCTACCCGCCCCTCCGCCGGAGGCACTGGCGTCACTTCGTGCGAGGGGTGGAGCAAACGACGAGAACGAAGTCGTCCTGCCGCTCGTAATCTCCATCGCCAATCAGAAGGGCGGAGTGGGCAAGACGACGACAGCAGTGAATCTCGGCGCGGCTCTGGCCGAGCTCGACTTCCGGGTGCTGGTGATCGACCTCGATCCGCAGGGCAACGCCACGACGGGCATGGGCATCAGTCATAGAAACGTGGAGGGCTCGATCTACGACGTGATCATGAACGACGCCCCGATCGACGACTGCACGGAACCCACCTCGGTCAAGAACCTCTTCGTAGTCCCGGCGACGATCGACCTCGCCGGTGCCGAGATCGAACTCGTACCGGCGTTCTCGCGGGAGCTGAAGCTCCGTCGGGCGCTGGCCCAGATCGCGGGGTCGATACGACTTCACGTTGATCGACTGTCCTCCGTCGCTCGGGTCTGTTGACGGTGAACGGCCTTGCCGCCTCCGACGACGTCATCGTGCCGATTCAATGCGAGTACTACGCGCTCGAGGGATTGGGTCAACTGCTCCGCAACGTGGCGCTCGTGAAGTCGAACCTCAATCCGACCCTCGATGTCCGGGGCATCGTGCTCACGATGTACGACGCTCGCACGAAACTCGCCGAACAGGTCGAGCGCGAGGTGCGCGCGCACTTCGGATCCAAGGTGTATCGCACCGTGGTGCCGAGGACCGTGCGCATATCGGAGGCGCCGTCGTTCGGACAGCCGGTGACCGTGTTCGATTCCACGTCACGGGGGGCGCTCGCGTATCGCGAGCTGGCGAAGGAGGTGAGCCGTGGCGCGACCCGGAGGGCTGGGTAGAGGCTTGGGGGCTTTGATCCCGACCGGAACCGTCGCGGAGCAAGCCGGTGGACTCGCGGACATTCCGACCGCGGAGATACGTCCGAACCCGCAGCAGCCCCGCGAGCACTTCGACGAGGAAGCCCTCGCAGCCCTCGCCGACTCGATTCGGGAGGTCGGGGTCCTGCAACCGGTGTTGGTGCGCGTCGCCGAAGACGGTGGATACGAACTGATCGCCGGCGAGCGCCGCTGGCGCGCCGGCGCGACGCGTCGGTCTCCAGACCGTGCCCGCGATGGTGAGGGTTGCCGACGACGCGGCGATGCTCCAACATGCCATCGTCGAGAACATCCAGCGGGAGGAACTGAATCCGCTGGAGGAAGCCGCCGCGTACCAGCAGTTGATCGAGGATTTCTCGCTGACCCACGACGATGTCGCGACTCGGGTCGGCAAGAGTCGGGCGACGATCACGAACATGCTGCGACTGCTGCAGTTGCCGCCGTCGATTCAACGGAGTCTGAAGGACGGCACGATTCGCATGGGGCACGCCCGCGCGTTGCTCGGAACGCCCGACCGCGGGCTCCAGGAGCAGCTGGCCAAGCGGGTCGTCGCCGAGGATCTCTCGGTCCGCCAGGTCGAAGAGGCGATCCGCGGCCACCAAGAGCCCCCCACTCCCAAGAGCGAGATCGCAGCCGCGGCCGCCAATCCCGGCGGTCGGTTGCGCGCCGCCCGGGCTGCTGGAGCTCGAGGAGCTGCTCGGCGACTACCTCGAGACCCGAGTCCGGATCACGATGGGCGCTCGCCACGGCCGGGTGCAGATCGAGTTCGCCAACCTCGAAGACCTGGAACGCATCTACCGGACCATGAGCCAGGGCTCGCCCTCTTCCCCGTGATCCCGGCCCCGTGATCCGAGACAGCGTGCGCTAGGAGCCTGGTCGGGAGGCTCCTCGACGCCTCGGCGCAGACCCTCGACCAAGCGCTCGAGCCATCTCCGGCAATCGCGTGGTGAGCATCGTCCACGCGTCGGCCTCGCTGCTCCCGACGAGCTCGCACACGACTGCGGTCATTCGCGTCTCGCGCAGGAACCGGTAGGTCCGGCCGACCGGCTCGTCGACGTCGGGGAGGACGTCCGTAGCGATTCGGTCAGCCGCATGGCCAGACACAGGCCGCTCTCGGACCGGAAGGTGCCGCTCGAGAAGTAGGCACACCTGATGCCGGGATCGCCGCTGTCGGTGAGCGCGATGAACGCGCCGGCGTCGAAATGGTTCGCCTCGGCCGTGAGCAAGCCGGCGTCGTCGCCGGACACGTCGAGCCCGACGAAACCACCCAGGCTGCTCATCGCCCGCTTGACCTCGGTTGCCGAGCGCGCTCATGTTCGGTTCCGCGACGAGAAAGATACGAAGCCCGTCGAGGCGCCGGGGGCGCGTCGAAGCGCTTCGCGCTCGCGCACGCTCGCGACCGAACCCGCTGCAAGCCCACTGACGCGCGCGATCGCGCTGAGGGTTGCTCGGACCGCACACCCCGTCGGCGTTCGTACCGGCATTGCGTTGGAACTGACGTAGCGCGGTCTCGGTCTCGCTACCGAGGATGCCGTCTTCGCGGCCGGCGTCGAACCCCAGAGCGTTCAGTCGCCGCTGCAGTTCCGCGACGTCGTCGCCGCGCAGCATCGGACTCGAGAGGTACAGCAGTCGATCGCCCAGCTGAAAGCCACTCTCGATGAGGGCGCCCCACGTCTCCGGTCCGCAGATGCCGTCGACGCGCAGGCCGCGCTCTTTTTGGAAGTCGCGTACCGCGGCCTCCAAGGCATCGTCGAACACGTCGACGGCGGTCGTACGCGCGCCCGCGGCAGACGAAACGAGCACTGAGGTCTCGTACCGCGGCGCCGTGGTCGCCGCGCCTGAGCGCTACAGGTTCCGTCAATCGATGAACTCGGAGAGCTCCTCGAGCAGCTGGGGCTTGCCCTTGGCGCCGACCAGTCGCTTCTTCACCTCACCGTTCGCGATCACCAACAGGGTGGGAATGCTCATGACCTCGTACCGACGAGCAACATTGGGGTTGTCGTCGACGTTGAGCTTCGCGATCTGGATGCGCCCCTCGTGTTCCTTGGCGATGTCTGCGAGCACCGGGGCGATCATCTTGCACGGGCCGCACCACTCGGCCCAGAAGTCGACCACCATCGGGGTGTCGGACGCGCCGACACTCTCGTCGAACGTGGCATCAGTCAGAGTCAGAATACCGTCAGACACGGAACAACCTTTCGTTACTCGGTCGACGCGGACGCGTCGCCGAGGGTCTCGAGGTAGCGCTCGGTCTCGAGCGCCGCCATACATCCGGATCCGGCGGCGGTGATCGCCTGCCGGAAAATGTGGTCCTGGACGTCGCCGGCCGCGAACACCCCAGGGATCGACGTCGCAGTCGAACCCGGACGGGTCACGACGTACCCACCGTCGTCGAGCTCGATCTGGCCGGTGAAGAGCTTTGTGTTCGGGTCGTGCCCGATGGCGACGAACACCCCGGTGACCGGGAGCTCGCTCACCGACCCGGTCTCGGCGTCGCGGATCTCCAGACCCTCGACCCGACCGTCGCCCTTGACATCGACGACGGTCGCGTTCCACAAGAACTCGATCTTCGGGTTGGCGAAAGCTCGGTCCTGCATGATCTTCGAAGCGCGCAACTCCTTGCGCCGGTGCACCAACGTGACCTTGTCGGCGAACCGGGTGAGGAAGTTCGCCTCCTCGAGCGCCGAGTCGCCACCGCCGATCACGGCGATGTTGTGGCCGCGGAAGAAGAAACCGTCGCAGGTGGCGCAGGTGGAGACGCCATGGCCGAGCAGGGTCTGCTCGTTCGGGAGTCCGAGCATCCGTGCTTGCGCTCCCGTCGAGATGATCACGGCGCGGGCGTGCTCGTCGTGGCCGCCGACGCGGACCCGCTTCGGCGTCGCCTCGAGGTCGACCTCGTCGACGTCGGCGGTGATGAACTCGGCGCCGAACCGCTCGGCCTGCTCGCGGAACTTCGCCATCAGGTCCGGACCGACGATGCCGTCGGGGAATCCCGGGTAGTTCTCGACCTCGGTGGTCAGCATCAGCTGGCCGCCGGCCTGCAGTCCCTCGATCACGAGCGGGTTCAAGTTGGCCCGGGCGGTGTAGATCGCCGCCGTGAGGCCGGCCGGGCCGGAACCGATGATGATGACGTCCCGCGCGTTCATGGCTCGTAAGTCCGATCGTGGCCCGAGGGTGGATCAGGGATTTCGCTTGCCCCAGCAGAACGCCCCGGCGATGACGAAGATTCCGCCGAGCGTGCACCAGGCTCCCCAGGTATAGCCCTGCTCGAGGAGGACGAGGCCGCGAAAGGCGCCAATCGTCAACAGGGCGAGAGCCGGGACGGCGACGAGTGCGGCGAGCAGGCCGTAGACGACCGCGCGCGAGATCGCCTGGGCGGGTTCCACGGTCCGGTCGCGCACCATTGCCACGGTGCGCTCGATCACGTCGGTCGCTTCAGTGGTCCAGTCGCTCACTCGAGTCCCTTGGCTCGTTCCCGGCCCGGCAGCGTACATGCCGGGCCGCCCGCGATCGGCCGACGGGCCCCGGCCGTCAGCCGAACATCTGGAGGCTCACGAGCGTGCAGTCCGTGTTCTCGACCACAACGACGTGCTCGCCGGTCCCCGCGTAGACCAACACGACCACGGGCTTGCCCGAAAGTGCCGCCATCGCGCGCAGCACCGGGGGGGCACCGACGGGGATGCCCGCCGGCGCCGTGCACGACAGAGCCGCCGCGCTCACCGGTCGGGTCTTCTCGCGGCGCCGTTGTCGAAGGCGCCGGGAGCGTTCGCGGCCACCCCGGATCCGGTGGACCCTGGCTCGGTGGACAACTTCGCGTCGTCGTGCGGAGCGTTGTCGTGCGGAGCGTTGTCGTGCGGAGTCGGGAGCGTCGCCCCGGGGCTCGTCGGCGCGCCAACGGATTTCGACGCGCCCGTGGTCTCGGTCCCGGCACTCTCGATCACCTGCCGGGTGGACGTGGGCGACGGCGTGCCCGAGCCGTTCGAGCGCGTGCCGGAGTGGGCGACCGCCGCCTGCGCGAGCGTGTACGCTGTCGGTGAACGTGCCGAGCGCGACGACCGACGGGACGGTTGCCGTCTTGGCCGAGTCGCTCGGCCCGGTTGCGAGCGCCGGAGCCGCCGAGGGCTTGGACGCGACGGTGCCGCGCCGCGCGCGCCGAACCGACGGCGATCGCGACGACCGTCGCGATCGTGGCCGCGACGCCGCCGGCCGTCAGGACAAGCCGCGCCCGTCGCCGCGAACGATCCGCGACCCGCGCGTCGCCTCGCCCCGACGGACTTTCCCTCATCGCCGTGGCTCGCATACGGGCCATGACGAGCTCATCGACCACAGGGGGATCGGCGAGGAGGTCGCGTGCTCGGGCCAGAGCGAGGCGGCGGCCGGTGACCCCCGGGGTCGCTCGTAGCCGGGCCGACACGACGTCGACGTCGAGACCGAGATCGCGCGCCGCCGCGTCGAGCTCCCCGTCGAGCTCCGCCGACAGGAGCTCGTCGACGAGCTCGGCTCCGAGAAGTCGTTCGGAGTCGAGAGACGGTTCGGGTTCCGGTGGGGTGTCGCTGCGGTCCATGGTCACCGGGTTGGATGCTCGGAGGTGGTCTCCCGGTTCCCGAGGAGATCGGCAAGGACGGCGCGCCCGCGCGAGATGCGGGACCGGACCGTTCCGGGCGGGATGCCGAGCACCTCGGCGATCTCGGCGTAGTCCATCCCGAGGAGGTCGCGCAGCGCGACCGCGGCTCGATACTCGGGTGTCAGCGTGGCGAGGGCGGCGTCGAGATCGAGGCGGTCGGCGACGCCGGATTCGGCAGCGAGGCGGCCCGCAGAGGACTCGGGAAGGGCTTCGGTCGGGACCGGACGGCGCTTGCGGCGCCGGGCTTCGTCGAGGGCGGCGTTGGTCGCGACCCGGTAGGCCCATGTCGAGAACTTGGCTCGACCGTCGAACGATCCGATCTTGCGAGCGATCGCGAGAAGCGCCTCTTGGGTTGCGTCGAGAGCGTCGTCGGGGTTGCCGAGGACTCTTCGGCAGACACCGTGTACGAGCACGGTGTGCTTGCGCAGCAGGGTGTCGAGCGCGGCGCGGTCGCCATCCGCCGCGCGGCGCGGCCAAAACGTCGTCGGTGTCGTCGCGCACTCGACGATGTTCAGCGCTGGCGATCGATCCAGGCGATTCCCATGACCCGGGGCCCGGTGTGGACTCCGATGACCGGCCCGATCGTGCCGACGGTCACCTCTGCGTCGGGCACCACGGGCGCGAGCATCTCGAGGAAATCGTCGAGGTCGGGCGCGTTCGCGTGGAGGACGCTGATGAGCTCGACCTGGCCCGGGGGGATCTGGTCGATCAAGAAGCGGAGCGCCTTCGAACGGGTGCGCACGCGTCCGGCGGGTTCGACGGCGCCGTCGATGACACTGATGACGGGCTTGATCGACAACATCGAACCGAGCATCGCCTGAGCGCCCCCGATGCGGCCTCCCTTGCGCAGGTATTCGAGGGTGTCGAGCGCGGCGAACACGTGCGCACGAGCGCGCGTCGGGCCTCGACCTCGGTGACGATCTCGCCGAGGGTTGCGCCCGACGCGCGCCCGCCGAGCCGCGTGCAGGACGAGGTTCCCGATGCCCATCGACGCGCTCTGCGAGTCGATGATCTCGATCGGGGTCCGTCCGTCGAGGGCTTTCGCCGCGACCTGGGCAGACTGCATCGTGGCCGACAGCCTCGCCGAGAGGTTGATGCACACGATGGCGTCGGCGCGGTCCTCGCTCAGCCGGCGGAATGTCTCCTCGAACGCCCCGACCGACGGCGCCGAGGTCTCGGGCAGGACCGGGGATGCCTCGAGCTCGCGCCAGAACTCATCGACGCTCAGCTCCTTGCGGTCGACGTACTCGCGCTCGCCGAATCGGATGGTCAACGGGACGACCTCGATGCCGAGCTCTTCGCACATCGCCTCCGGGAGATCGCAGGCGCTATCGGTGACGATGCGAACGGCCATGCGTCCTCCTCGGGGGTGTTCGACATTTCAAGCCCCGGTGTTCGATCCCGGCGGCAGCTCCATGGTTACACGCCGAGCGTACAGAGGGGTTCCACGCCGAAGGTACAGAGGGGTTCCACGCGGAGCGTACGGCGGGGTTGCACACGCGGGGGTGACGGCGGCCTTACCGGTCCGGTGGGCGCGGCTCGCGCCCGCGGACGAGGAGGCGGAGCGACGAGAGCTCGGTGGAGCGCAGGACGACGAGCCCGCCGCCGTAGACCAGCACGGCCGCCGTTGCCGCGCCCACGGTCGCGAGCAGCGCCGTCGCCGGCGACGAGTGACCGATAGCGCCCGCGATCGGTGCCGCTACCGCCGCCATGGCCACCGCGGCCGCACCGGCACGGAACGTCGAACGGGCCGTGTCGAGGTCGGGAACCCGGCCGATCCGGCGTCGGAGCACTACGAGCGCGACGACTGCGGCGATGAAGTAAGCCCCGCTCCACGCGAGCGCCAGTCCCTGCACGCCGAACCGTGAGAACAGCGCAAGCGCGAGCACCACGTTGAGCAGATTCTCGAACGCGTTCAACATGAACGGTGTGCGCGTGTCCTGGAGCGAGTAGAACGCGCGCATGACGTAGAGGTACACCGAGAACGGCACGAGGCTGATCGCGAACGCCTGCAGCGTGTCGGCGGTCACGGCCGCGTCGTGCACCGAGAACTGATGACGCACGATCACCGCGAGCATCGGCTGGGCGAGCACCGTGAACAACACCGACGCCGGCAGTACCAACACGACGATGTAACGAAGTCCGAGGCCGAACTCGCGCCGAAGACCCGGCTGGTCCTCGGCGCGGGCGCGGCGCGCGAGATTCGGTGTCATCGTCGTCATGATCGACACCGCGAGGAGGCCGTGAGGCACGACGTAGAACGTGAACGCGTACACGTACGCCGACACGTTGCCCGAGGAGTTGTTCGCGAGGATCAGGATGAACAGCTGGGCGAGCTGGTTCGTCACGACATAGCCCGCCGTCCAGCCGGACAACCTCAAGATCGTCCGGATCGCGGGGTCCTTCCACGCGAGCACGAATCTCAGCCGGACCCCGCGCGCGCGACGGCCGGCACGAGGACCAACGCCATCGCGACGATACCGACGGTCGTGCCGATGCCGAGGAGCAACAACAGCCCGATGTCGTCGCGGACGCGCGCCACATCGGTGATCGAACTGTGCCGGCCCGAAGTGCGAACGACGAACGCGACGAGCACGACTATCACGACCACGTTGTTGACGACGGGCGCGAACGCCGCCGCGACGAAGCGATGGCAAGCATTCAGCAGTGCGCTGGCGAGTGTGGTGAAACCGTAGAAGATCATCTGCGGGACGAAACAGAGGATCAATATCGTCAGGACGTGGAGTTGCGCGGCCCGATCGGGACCGTGCTCGTGCAACACGAACAGACGCGCCAGCAACGGTGACGACAGCATCGTCGCGGCGGTGAACAGCGTGAGCGCCGTCATCGTCACCGTGAAGACGGCCGACGTCGACCGGTGGCCCCGGCGCTCGAGCAGATCGACGAATACGGGCACGAGCGTCGCCGCGAGCACACCGCCGACGAGCAGCTCGTAGACGATGTTGGGCGTGATGTTTGCGAGGTTGTAAGTGTCGGCGAGGGATTCCTTGCCGATGGCGGCGGCCAGCACGACGACACGCAGGAGGCCTGTGAGTCGCGAGAGCAACGTTCCCGCGGCGACGACCGCACTCGAGCGGACCAGGCCGGCCCGGCCCTGACCGGGGTCGTCGACGGTGGCGCTCACGTCGTCGGCGCGGGCGTGGGCGCAGGTTCCGAGCGCCTCTCGGCGCGCCGGTTCCGACGGGACCGGCGGAAGTGGTTGGCCCACCAGCCGGCGAGGAAGATGAGCGCCGCGACGGTGAGCCCGACTGCCCAAGGGCCGAAAACGGCGGAGCGCACCGTCACCTGTACCGGGGCGCCGAAGGCGAGCCGACCGTCGGGTGAGGTGACGGTGATCGTCATCGGAAAGGTTCCCGACGCGCGTGCTTCGACGCTGAATCGGAGCGTGTTGCTTCCGGGTTTGAGCGTGAGCTGTTGATCGGGCCCGCCGGGGAAGAGCAGCTTCGCGCTGTCGAGGTGCACGCGGACCTTGACGTCGCGCCCGGGCTCGAGGTCGTTCTCGAACGTCAGGGGAACGTCGGCCCGTCGAGATGTGAGTGTGATCCGTTTCGCGTCGGCTTTGATGCCTGCGGTGAACGCAACGATCGCCGCTTCGATCCGCGCCAGCGTGGCGCGGGCGCGGTCGGGTGAGATGCTCGTCGACAGTGTCGTGAGGAGCGCGGTCCGGCCCTGCACGACCACTGGGTCCCCGGGGCCGACGACGTCGCTGTATGCGGAGAGCTGCGTCGCGGCCGTGAGGTACTCGTCGGCGGTGACGGGAGCGGCAGCCGGGGCTGCCGCGGCCAGCCGACGTTGCACGTTCGTGCCCAAGGCCTGTTCGTTCGAGATCGTCCCGAAGAGGTCGTCGAGTGTCGCCGACTGGACGAGCGGAAGTGTACGGAGCGCGGCGAACACCGTCTGCAGCGTCTGGGTGTCCGGGGTCCAGCGGGCGGACGGGGCGACGAGGATCCCGCGGCGACCGAAGGGGTCTCGTAGGCGACCTCGGCGAGCGCGGCGATCACGCGCTCGGCGCGCACGGCGCTCGGTTCGGGCCCGTTGAGCAAGTCCTCGACGAACGGTGCCGTCGCGACCGCGCGCGACTCGCCCCCGGTGGTGTCGAGCACGAACGCTTCCGCAGGCGTGAACGGGTGGATGACCGGGACCAACGCCGGAGTCGCGCACGGCGACCCGATCGAACAACATCTCGCGGAGTCCGTCGATCACTGCGTCACTGGTCGGAGCCGGATCGACGAACGCGGACTGTGCCGACGCGGTGACGTTGCTGCCGAACGTCGCTCGCAACGCGCTGTGATCCCAGCGCGTACTGCCCGTCGGATCCGGAGAGGTAGCTCCCGAGTCCGGCAGCTTCCAACGAGGCCGCGTCGATCGGAACATAGGTTGCAGGCAGCACCTCGGTGGTCGAACGCGTCGCCGCGGCTCTCAGATGCGCGAACGATTTCGCCAGCGCCGGATCGGTCTGCGCGAGGCGCTTCCATGCCTGTGCGGTCTCGGGGCCGATGTCGAGCGAGAGGCGTATCCCCGATGCGCCGGACAGCAGCGCGGCAATCCGGTCGAGTCGCCCGCCCGGCTTCATCTGCGCGACGACCTTGGGATCGTCCGAGCCGTCCGCGAGGGTGATCGGGTCGGCGACCGCCTGCAGCACGAACGCTACGGAGAGCTTCTTGTCGATCGGATGGGCGGAGCGGGAGTCGACCACGACGAGCCAGGTGACGAACGACGCCGACGTCACGCCCGTGTTCACGAGTTGCACGACGACCGGATACACGCCGGGCCGGGTGATGTTCACGGTCGGGCGCACCCCGGAGCCGTAGAGGCCGAACGTGATGGTGACGTCGTTGTGTGCGTCGCGGTGGGAGCGACGCGACGGTGATCTGGTTGAGCTGGTAGAGGGTGTCGCCGAGGTCGCCGTGCGCGATGACGTCATCGAAGCCGCTCCGGGACGTCGCGGACTGGTTGACGTGGACCGCGATCGTCGCGCCCGGCCGGCCCGCGAGCGGCGAGGTTGTCGAGATGGAGCTTCATCGTGAAGCTCTGGCGCAGCCCGACCCACGTACTCTGACTCACGAGACTCAGCCCGACCGCGGGGCCGAGACGTGTCGGCGACCGGCGTCGTGGTCTGTTGTGCCGTCCGTTGTGCCGCTGTTGTGCCGCGGCGGGGGGCGCTCCGAGCCCGGCCGCGCTCGTCGCGAACGCGGCCGCGAGGGCGGCGAGGAGTATTCGTGCCGTCAGCCCGCGGCGCGTCGAACGGGCACGCCGGGAAACCGGCGTCACAGCTCGCGGCCCAACACGTTGAGCCCGACCGGGAGCTGGCGGAATCCCGAGCGCAGGTAGAGCGCGAGTGCACGTTCGTTGTCTTCTTGCGTGTTCACATATGCCCGTCCCGCACCGTGCGAGCCCAGCCAGCGCAGACCGTCGGTCAACAAGGAGTGCCCGAGCCCGACGTGTTGGGCCTCGGGTGCCACCGCGAGTCGTTGGACGTAGCCGGCGCTTCCGGCCCGCCCGAACAGGCCGTATCCCGCGCGGCGCGCCCGTCCGCGGGGCGACCCGGGTGTGGGCGCGCGGGGTTGCGCCGCGCAGCCTCCCGCAACGCGACCTCGTCGAAACGCCAGAATTCGTCGAAGGCGGCGGCGTCGGCAGCGAGCAGCGCCGGGCGATCACTGCGCCCGGCACGCCGGGTGCGGTCGGTCGGCGCGGGGATGTCCGCCATGTCGTGCACGAGGAGGTGGAGGCGTCCCTTGACCGCGAAGCCGACGTCGACGAGCGGCAGGCTTGCTCCCGGTCCGAGCGCGTTCGTGACGACCTCGCGGTATCCGGCCTGTTGCATGCGTTCGATGAGACGGTGCAGGGTTCTGGTTGACGGCGCGTCCGGGCCGAGCAGCGCCAAGGACGCGACGTCGGGACGGCCGTGCCACGCCGCGACGCGCGCGACGCCGCCACGAAATCGGTAGGACTGCGCCCGATGCGCCTTCACCGGCGGCGAGCGTAGCGACGGGAGGGCGTCGGGCCGCCACCAGGACCGGCATTCGTTAGCCTCGGTACGTGCTCTTGGTCGCGACGGATCCCCATTTCGAAGAGCATGACGCGGGTCACAGCCACCCGGAGCGACCCGCGCGTGTCCGGGCCGTGCTCGAGGGGCTCGATGCCGGCGCCCCGCCCGACGCCCGGCGGCGCCTCGATGCCGCGCCGGGCGACCCGGGCCGAGCTCGAACGCGTGCACTCGGCGGAGTATCTGGATCATCTGGAACGCTTCTGCGCCGCCGGGGGCGGGCACCTCGACGCCGACACCGGCGCGTCGGCGGCGTCGTGGGAGGCGGCGCTCCTTGCCGCGGGGAGTGGGCTCGAAGCGGTCGCCGCGTTGGAACGGGGCGACGGCGAGTCCGCCTTCTGCGCGATCCGCCCGCCCGGGCATCACGCGGTCGCGGATCGCGCGATGGGTTTCTGCCTGCTGAACAACGTGGCGGTGACGGCTGCGGCGCTGCGCGACCGGGGCGAGCGGGTGTTGGTCGTCGACTGGGACGCGGATCACGGCAACGGGACCCAGGACATGTTCTACGACGATCCCTCGGTGATGTACGTGTCGATGCACGAATGGCCGCTGTACCCGGGCACGGGGCGCCTCACCGATGCGGGAACCGACACGGGCGCCGGAACGACCGTCAACTTCCCGCTTCCGGCGGGTGCCACAGGAGATGTGTACCTGGAGGCCATCGACACCGTCGTCGAACCGCTGTGTGAGACGTTCGCCCCCACGTGGGTGCTGGTCTCCGCCGGGTACGACGCCCACCGGGCGGATCCGCTGACGGGGCTCGGGCTCGCGGCGGGCGACTACGCCGATCTCACGGCCCGGGTCATGGCGCTGGCGTCGCCCGGCCGCCTGGTCGTGTTCCTCGAGGGTGGCTACGACCTCGAGGCCTTGCGGGACTCGACCGCCGCGACCGTCTCCACGCTGCTCGGGAGCCCGGCGCGGATCGAGCCGGCAACGGCCGGTGGTCCCGGCACCCGAGTGGTGCACGCGGCCCGCGACCTGCACGCCGGAGGGCCGTTCGGGGCCGGTTGATCGCATTTTCGCGCCGGCCCGCTCCAGAGGCGGCCCGCTCGTGCCGATCGACAACGGGAAGGGCCGTGCTCGCCAGACGTGCGCGAGCCGACGAGGCCACCAGCCCCGAGAGATTGGTCGGCGCCTGTGTTGGATCTGGATCAGCTGCTGCGCAACGCGGTGGAGCGGGGCGCCTCGGACATCCATATCAAGGTTGGCTCGCCGCCCTTCATCCGGATCGACGGCCGGCTCGATCGCACCGACCTCGCCGCGGTGTCGCCCGTGGAGACCGAGCGCATCGCGTTCGCGATCATGCCGAAGCAGCGGGCGGAGGAGTTCATCGGGAGCTCCGAAGCCGACTTCGCGTACTCCGTCTCCGGCCTCGGCCGTTTCCGCGTGAACGTCATGCGCCAGCGGGGCTCCGTCGGCCTCGTCCTGAGGCGGGTTCAGAGCGACATCCCCTCGTTCGAGGCGCTCGGCATGCCGCCCGTCATCCGCAAGCTGACGGACCACCAGCGCGGTCTGATCCTCGTGACCGGCCCGACCGGTTCGGGCAAGACGACGACGCTCGGCGCCATGATCGACTTCATCAACGACAACTACAACCGCCACATCGTCACTATCGAGGACCCGATCGAGATCCTGCACGCCGACAAGTGCTCGATCGTGAACCAGCGTGAGGTCGGGACCGACACCGCCGACTTCCACTCCGCGTTGAAGCGTGTTCTCCGCCAGGACCCCGACGTGATCTTGGTGGGCGAGGTGCGCGACGTCGAGACCGTGAAGACCGCGCTGACGGCAGCCGAGACCGGTCACCTCGTCTTCTCGACGCTCCACACGATCAGCGCAACCGACTCGATCAACCGGATCATCGACTTCTTCCCACCGCACGAGCAGCGCCAGGTACGCATGTCGCTCGCCGCGTCGTTGCGCGGCATCGTCAGTCAGCGTCTCGTCGAAAGGCGCGAGGGCGGCCGGGCGCCCGCAGTCGAGGTTCTCGTCTCGACCGGCCGGGTCTTCGACAAGATCGTGAACCCCGACGAGACCCACGAGATCGAGGGGATCATCGCCGAGGGCTCGTACTACGGCATGCAGACGTTCGACCAGAGCCTGCTCGGGCTGTACAAGAGCGGGACGATCGACCTCCGCGAGGCGATGGCGGCGTCGACGACGCCTCACGACCTGCGCCTCATGATCGAGCAGCACACGATGCAGCTCGCGGCCGAGCAGGCCGCCGCCGGCCAGTAATCGGGCCGTCCGGCCGGTCCGCGCCACAATGGCGGCCGTGACCGCAGTTCCCGCCCGGCTGGAGCGATTCTTCGTCTCGGACTCGCCGAGCCAGCAGCTGTCGGCGCGCCTGGCGGCGGTCGGGAGCCGTGCGTATCTGGTCGGGGGCAGCGTGCGCGACGCGCTGCTCGACCGCGACATCGACGACATCGACATCGCCACCGCGGCCCGCCCCGATGTGGTCGAGGCGGCCGTGCGACCGTGGGCGGACGCGGTGTGGCTCCAAGGGCAACGGTTCGGCACCGTCGGCTGCGAGAAGGACGGCGAACGCTTCGAGATCACCACCTTCCGAGCCGACGTGTACCGCCCCGACAGTCGCAAGCCCGAGGTCACCTTCTCCGACGACATCGAGACCGATCTCTCGCGCCGCGACTTCACCGTCAACGCGATGGCGATGACGCTGGACGACCCGCACGGTGCCGGGCCGGAGCTCATCGATCCTTTCGACGGCCGCATCGACCTCGTCGCGCGGCGGTTGCGCACGCCGCTCGCGCCGGAGATCTCGTTCGAGGACGACCCGCTGAGGATGCTGAGAGCGGCGAGGTTCGTCGCGACGCTCGGTTTCGAGCCCGACCCCGCACTCGTCGTCGCGATCGAGGAGATGCACGGTCGATTGAAGATCGTGAGCGCGGAGCGTGTGCGCGAAGAGCTCTCCAAGCTGATCGTCGCCCCCGACCCGTCGCCGGGTCTGTGGTTGTGCTCGCGCACCGGCCTGGCCGACGGGTTCCTGCCCGAGCTGAACTCGATGCAGCTCGAACAGGACCCGATCCACCGCCACAAGGACGTGCTGGCGCACACGATCGCGGTCGTGGCCAAGACGTCGCCGCGCCTGCGGATACGACTCTCGGCCCTGTTGCACGACGTCGGCAAGCCGCGCACGCGTGGCTACGGCCCCCAGGGCGTCACCTTTCATCACCACGAGGTGGTCGGAGCCCGGATGGCGCGCGAGCGCATGCTCGCGCTGCGTTACCCGAACGACCTCGTCGACGACGTCGCCCGGCTCGTGGAGCTGCACTTGCGCTTCCATACGTACCGCATGGGCTGGACCGACAGTGCGGTTCGCCGCTACGTCCGTGACGCGGGGCCGTTGCTCGACGACCTCAACGAGCTCACGCGATGCGACTGCACGACACGCGACGCTCGCAAGGCGGCCGCGCTCGGGAAGCGGATGGACGAGCTCGAAGCGCGCATCGGCGAGCTGCGCCAGCGCGAGGAGCTCGCGCGCATCCGTCCCGCGCTGGATGGCAACCGTGTGATGAAGTTCCTCGGAGTGCCGCCGGGCCCCGTGGTCGGCGAAGCGCTCGAGTTCTTGTTGGAGCTGCGCCTGGAAGAGGGCCCCATGGACGACGACGATTCGTACGCCCGACTTGCGGCCTGGGCCCGTGAGCGCGGCATCGACGTGCCCGCCGGAGCGTGACCGGTAACTAGACGCCCTCTTTGCGCGCCCGCCAGACGACCGTGCGCGGCACCTCCGGTCCGGGGCCGCTCCCGCCGTTCGGCTCGGGTTCGAGCAGCAGCTCGACGCGGTAGCCGGCGCGATGCAGTGATGCGAAGACGTCGGCGATGGTGCGGGGCCAGATCTGGATGCGCTCGTCGTCGTAGGTGACCTCGATCGTGTGCGTGTCGAAGTAGGAGCGACGCACCTCGAGCGCGCCGAGTGGGAGTGCTCCCGGCGCCTCGCCCTCGCGCCCGACCGCGAGCGCCATCGGGTGATCGAAGGAGAACACGAACGCGCAGCCCGGCCGCAACACGCGATGCACCTGGCGGAGCAGGCGGTCGATGTCTTCGACTTCCCCGAGCATCCCCGTGGAGATCACCAGGTCGATCGAGTCGGCGCGCAGGAAGGCGAGATCGGCCGCGTCGCACTCGTGCCACTCGACCCGTACGTCGGCCGCCGAGGCCAGCTTGCGCCCCCGTGCGAGCTGCGCGGTCGAGCGGTCGATCGCGATGACGTGCGCGCCCTGGCGCGCGAGCGCGACCGCGTTCGCGCCGCCACCGGTGCCGAGATCGAGCACGCGCTTGGCGCTCACCTCGCCGCAGAGCCGGAGATCGGCCTCGGTCGGCCCACCGGGGGCGTACACGATCGACTCGGCGACCAGGGCGATGTCGTCCGGACCGCGTCGCTGCGCGATCCGGTCCCAGACCTCGGTGTTCATGCCCGGTCGTTCATGCGGTGAGGTCGTGCATCGAGTCGATTCGTCATGGGCGCATTCTGGCCCGGGACAGCCTCTTCGTGACGGAAGGTCTCCGCACCTGCCGGAGGGTCTACGCGCCGGACGCGAATTCCTCGATCATCCGGTGCGCATCGTCGTCGTGGTACTGCACGGGCGGGGACTTCATGAAATACGCCGACGGGCCGAGCAGCGGGCCGCCGATTCCACGGTCGAGCGCGACCTTGGCGCAGCGGACCGCGTCGATGATCACACCGGCGGAGTTGGGCGAATCCCAGACCTCGAGCTTGAGCTCGATGTTCAGCGGCACGTCGCCGAAGTTGCGGCCTTCCATGCGGATGTAGGCCCACTTCCGGTCGTTGAGCCACGGGACGTGATCGGACGGGCCGATGTGCACGTGATCCGAGCTGATGCCCTGATCGATCTGGCTGGTCACCGACTGGGTCTTGCTGATCTTCTTCGACATGAGCCGTTCGCGCTCGAGCATGTTCTTGAAGTCCATGTTCCCGCCGAAGTTCAGCTGGTAGGTGTTGTCGATCGCGAGGCCGCGATCTTCGAAGAGGCGCGCGAGCAGGCGGTGCGTGATCGTCGCGCCGACCTGACTCTTGATGTCGTCGCCGATGATGGGCACACCGGCGTCCTCGAACTTCTTGGCCCACTCCGGATTGCTGGCGATGAAGACCGGGATCGCGTTGACGAACGCGACGCCCGCGTCGAGGCAGGCCTGGGCGTAGTGCTTCTGCGCGTCCTCGGAACCCACCGGCAGGTAGGACACCAGCACGTCGGCGCGAGCGTCGCGCAGCGCCTGAGCCACGTCGACGGCCGGGGCCGGCGACTCCTCCACGACTTCGCGGTAGTACTTCCCGAGGCCGTCGAAGGTGGGAGCGCGCTGCACGCGCACGTTGAGGTCGGGCACCTCGGCGAACTTGATCGTGTTGTTGATGCTCGTGAAGATCGCCTTGCCGAGGTCGATACCGACCTTGTCGGCGTCGACGTCGAACGCAGCGACGAACTCGATGTCGCCGACGTGGTAACCCGCGAGCTGCACGTGCATCAGCCCGGGGACGCGCTCGCTCGGGTCGGCGTTCCGGTAGAACTCGACCCCCTGCACCAGGCTGCTCGCGCAGTTGCCCACGCCCGCGATCGCGGACGCGCACCTTCTCGGAGTTCTGGGGTTGGCTCATGCCGTTGCTGCTCCTTCGGTTCGGTCGCCGGCCTGTTCCGCGGCTCTTGCGCGATCAGCTCGGCGATCCAATCGAGATCGTGTTGGGTGGACCGGGCCCGGTGCTCGAGGAGCGACCGGGAGTAACGGTCGATGGAACGGGCCGCGGGCTTGCGCTCGGCGACCAGCCGTTGGGTGAGTTGGGCGCGTCGGCGTTCGAGGAACGCCAGCCGTGCGGGGGGGTCGAGGTGCCCACAGAAGAGCAACTTGACCGCGAACGCGCGCTCGTCGTCGTCGCCCTCGTCGGTCAGCAGCTCGGTGAACAACGACCGTCCCTGGGCGGTGATGGCGTAGGCCCGGCGCGTCCGACGGGTGGGCCGCGCCCGCAGACGCATGCGGGCGGCCGCGAGGTCACCCTTCAGGGATCCGGTCGGCACGAACGTGCCGGTCGCGGCCGGGTTCGCGGTCGCGTCGTCGACCTCTTCGATGGCCCCGGATCGTTCCAGGCGCCGCAACGCCGGGTAGAGCGATCCGAACGAAATGCCCCAGAGCGGACCGAGAGTCTCGGACAGACGCTTCTTCAAGTCGTAGCCGTGGCGCGGCTGCTCTGCGAGCAACCCGAGTACCGCGAGCTCCAACATGTAATGCACGATATATCGAATCGATATATCGATGCAAGCATTGTCCGAAATGGGCTTCGGCCCGCTCTCGGCCCCGAAAGGCGCGGTTTGGTCGAGTTCGGCTCCCACCTACACTTTCCGGCGATGCAGAGCGTCACCGACTACGCGCTGGCCCGGCGGGCGGTCCTGCGCGACTTCCGGCGGGGCACGCTCACCCGGCTCGACGTCTGCGACGCCCATCCCGAGCTGGTCCGGGCGGCTCAGTTCATCGGGACCGACCTCGACGACGAGTGTCCGGTGTGTGGCGCCACCAACTTGCGTCTGGTCTCGTATGTCTACGGCGAGAAGCTGAAGCAGGCGAACGGCCGGGCGATCAGCAACCCGGCCGAGCTGCGCAAGCTGGGAAAGTCCTACGACGAGTTCGCCTGCTACGACGTCGAGGTGTGCGTGGAGTGCCGCTGGAATCACCTGCGCCGCCAGTCGCTGCACGGCCGGCTCCACGCGAGCTGACCCGCCCGGACACCAGGGGCGGCTCAGTCGTCGACGAGCTCGCAGGGATACTGCGAGACGCACGACACGCACCACAGCTCCGGCTCGGCGATGACCGATCGGGAGCCGGGCGAGTCCCACGAAGGCGGCACCAGGTAGACGCGGCGCACGAGCAGCAACTCGTCGTCGGGGGCCGCGCAGTTCTCGCACGCACGCGTCGTCACCGGCGCATTGTTCCCGACGCGGCCCGGGCGGTACAGCGCCACCGGTGGGCGGTTGTTCGGGCCGCCGGGGGGCGGTTCCGGTTCACCGGTGACGGTACCGGCCCATTGGTGGCCTGGAGGACGCGCCGGTACGCTGGCAGGGCTGCCGGGAGCCGAATGTGCCCTGGACGGTGGAGGTGGCGGAGATGACCGCGAACACGACGTCCGCGAACGCGACGTCCCTGAACGAGACGTCCGCGAACGAGGCGTCCCGATCGGGCCCGACGACGAGACGTGTGACCGCTCCCGGAGTAGCGGCCCGCAAGGGCGGCGGGACGCCGTTGGTGATGGTGACCGCGTACGACGCGCCGTCGGCGCGCACCGTCGACGCCGCGGGCGCGGACCTGATCCTGGTCGGTGACTCCCTCGCGATGGTCGTGCTCGGCTACGACGACACACTGCAGGTGACGACCGACGACATGGCGCACCACGTCGGCGCGGTGGCCCGCACCAAGCCGCGGGCGCTCGTCGTGGCGGATCTTCCCTGGCTCAGCTACCACGTCAACACTGCGGAGACGGTGCACAATGCCGCGCGACTCGTGCGCGCCGGAGCCGGCGCGGTGAAGCTCGAAGGCGGGCGCAAGCGCCTGGATTCCGTGCACGCCATCCTCGACGCCGAGATACCCGTGATGGGCCACATCGGTCTCACGCCGCAGTCGATCCACGCGCTCGGCGGTTTCAAGGTGCAGGGCAAGGAGCTCGACGCGGCCAAGGCCTTGGCCGACGACGCGTGTGCGCTGGCCGACGCCGGATGTTTCGCGATCGTTCTCGAGTGCGTGCCCGACGCGGTCGCCCGCGTCATCACCGAGTCGGTCTCCGTGCCGACGATCGGCATCGGCGCCGGTCGGCACTGTGACGGGCAGGTGCTGGTGTGGCACGACCTGCTCGGCTTCGCCGGACCCGGTCATCGAGCGCCGAAGTTCGTGCGCGCCTATGCCGCGTTCGAGGAGCTCGCGACCGACGCGATCGCACGCTTTTGTGTCGATGTGCGGGCCGGGACGTACCCGGCGAGCGCAGAGACGTACCACATGACCGACCGCATGGCTGACGCTCTCGGCCTCTACGGCGTCCTGGCCGAGCCCGAGCTCGCGCAATAGCGCGTGTCGCCGAGGGTTCGCATCGCGGCGGCCGCCGTCGTCGCCGTGGGCGCGCTCGTCGGCATCGTTGCGCTCGTGATCCGTGTCCGTGCCGACGAGAGCGGGATCGGCCGGCTGCAGTTCGCGCAGACCGCGCCGGCGCCGGCTCCGTTCGCCGAGTTCGACCAGGCGAGCGTTGCCGTCGGCCCGCGCTGCCTGCGGGTGCTGGTCGCGCGGTCGCCGGCGCAACGGGTGCAGGGACTTCGCGAGGTGCGGTCGCTCTCTCCCTACGAAGGGATGCTCTTCGTCAATCCGAGCGACTCGACGGTGCGCTACACGATGGCCGACACCCCGATCCCGCTCGACATCACGTTCTTCGCCGGCGACGGGACTCCCGTCGACTCGGCCCGGATGACGCCGTGTCTCGACGGGAGCGACGCGACCTGCCCGGCATACGCGAGCCGGGCGCCGTATCGCTACGCGCTCGAACGGCCGACCGGTTCCACCGCCGTGTCGGGCACGCTCGGGGCGTGCTCGGCGTAGTACCGCAGTCCGGGCCGGTGTCGGCGCCGCGGCTCGCAGTGTCGGCGCGGCAGTCCGGAGGTGTCGGCGCCGCGGCTCGCAATGTCACTGTCTCACGACTCTTGTAGCGTCACCTCCGATAGGTCGAGTCGAGGTCATCTGCTAGCTTCCACCGGTTCAGACAACCGAAGATCCTGCCCCCGCGGCGCCGGTTTCCGGCGGGCAACGGGGCCCGCTGCGGCCTGACCGTGCGGCCCGAAGGAGGTACCGGCGCATGACGCGTCCGTACGAAGTCATGATCATCATCGACGCAGACCTGGAAGAGGAGACGATCCGGGCTGCGGTCGAACGGTGGCTCCAGCTCATCGAGTCGAATGGCGCACAGCGTGGCCAAGTCGACTTTTGGGGCAAGCGCCGCCTCGCCTACGAGATCAAGCACAAGGTCGACGGCTACTACGTAGTCCTGCAGGCCCGAGCCGAACCTCAGGCGATGGAGGAGTTGCACCGGACGCTCTCCCTGGCAGATGAAGTGATCCGCCACATGGTGTTGCGTATTCCGGAGAAGGTCTACGGATCTTCGAAGGCTGCGGGCGCCGCTGCGGGCGGCAGGCATAGGGAGTAGCGACATGGCAACGGATACCAACAGCATCACGATCTCCGGCAACATCACACGCGACCCGGAGATGCGGTACACGCCGAGCGGCGTCTCGAAGGTGACGTTCGGCGTTGCGGTGAATCGTTCCTGGCGGAACCAGCAGACCCAGGAGTGGGACGAGCAGACGAGCTTCTTCAACGTTGTCGCCTGGCGCCAGCTCGCCGAGAACGTGGGGGCGTCGCTCACCAAGGGTGCTCGTGTCGTGGTGAGCGGGCGCCTCGAGCAGCGCAGTTGGGAGACGGAGTCGGGCGAGAAGCGCTCGATCGTAGAGGTCGTCGCCGACGACGTCGCTCCGAGTCTGCGCTTTGCCACCGCCGAGGTGCACAAGGTCGAGCGCAGCGGCCCGGGAGACGGGGGTGGTGGTCCGCCCCGCCGGCCCGCGCCCGCGCCGGCCGCGGGCACACCGGCAAGTGCCGATGGTGGTTACGACGACTACGGCGAAGAGCCGTTCTGATCCGATAGGGAACTCGAATGGCACAACGCAGAGAGAAGAAGGCGCCCCCCGGCAAGGAGCGGCGCCCGATCAAGAAGAAGACGTCGATCCTGATCACCGAGAGCATCGACTGGATCGACTACAAGGACGTCAACTTGTTGCGCCGCTTCATGTCGGAGCGCGCCAAGGTTCGGGCGCGTCGCGTGACGGGAAACACCCAGCAGCAACAGGTCGCCGTCGCCCGGGCCATCCGGGTCGCGCGAGAGATGGCGTTGCTTCCGTACAGCGTGCGCCAGGTGACGCAGCGCTCGAAGGGCCGTCGCGATCGGGGCGATCGCGGCGAGCGTGGGGATCGGGGCGATCGCGAGGGCGAGCTGCGCGACATTCCGGGCCCCATCGAGTCCGATGAGCGCCCGACCACCCTCGACGAAGCCGGGGTGGGCGAAGTTGGCATCGACGAAGTTGGCATCGACGAGGCCGGGGTCAGTGAATTGGCGAGCGAGCTCGAGAGTGGCGACGCATGAGGATCGTGCTTCGTGACGACGTCGACAACCTCGGCAAGAAGGGCGACCTCGTCGATGTTGCCGACGGCTACGCGCGGAACTATCTGGTTCCGCGGGGGCTCGCGCTGAAGGCGTCGCCCGGAAGCCAGAAGCAGGCCGACGCGATGCGTCGCAACCGCGAGGCGCGTGACCGGCGCGAGCGCGAGAACGCCGAGGCGCTGGCGGCACAGTTCGTCGGGCGCACGATCTCGATCAAGGCGCGCGCCGGGGGCGAGGGCAAGCTCTTCGGTTCGGTCACCGCGGCCGACATCGCCGAAGCGGTGCACACACAGACCGGCGCCGAGATCGACCGTCGCAAGCTCGGGCTCGACGAGCCTCTGAAGGAGCTCGGCGGTGTCGACGTGCAGATCCGCCTTCATCCCGACGTCGTGGCGACGGTGCACGTCGAGGTCGAAGCGGCCGACTGACCGGGATCAGCCACCCGGTGCGGGAGGTCCCTGACGCGCGCGCGCCTGCTCGTCAGAATCACGGGAGTGAGATTCACGCGTTCCGTGGGGTTGTCCACCCGATTGTCTTCGCCGGGGGCACTGTGGAGATCTCGCGATATCCACAGCCGATTCGGGCCGCAGCCGAGTCCGGCGAGGTCGGCCGAGAAGCCACGCCCGGGTTCCGTCAGCCGACGGTCACCCGCCTGCCAGCGGCGATTCCGGTCGCCGGCACCTCGGCGGTCGGGCGCACGTTGATGGCGCACCCGCGTGGGATTGTCCACAAGGCTGTGGATCGAGAGATATCCCCCGCCCTGGGCACGCAATTCACAACGTTGTCCCCTTTCACCCCACAAGGTGGGCGTGCCAGGGTCCGTTCTTTCCGCGAAAGGGGGTAGCGACGATGGTGTCGATCGAAGATGCGCGCCGGCGAGCAGGCGGCGCGCGCGTCCCGCCCCACAACCTCGAGGCCGAGGAGTCGCTGCTCGGGGCGATGATGTTGAGCCGCGAGGCGATCACCGCCGCCGTCGAAGCCCGACTCGAGTCCGGCGACTTCTACAAGCCCGCCCACGGTTCGATCTTCGAGGCGGCCTTCGGATTGCACAGCCGGGGCGAACCCGTCGATCCGGTCACCGTCGCCGAGGAATTGCGGCGCGCGTCACTCCTCGAACAGCTCGGCGGCCGTCAGACCCTGGTACGGATCCAGGCCGCGACGCCGGCGTCGGCGAACGCGTCCCACTACGCCCAGATCGTCGGCGAGCTCTCGATGCTCCGGCGTCTGATCGAGACCGCAGGCGGCATCCAGGAGATGGCGTACGCGGCGGAGGACGCGGTCGACGAGACGCTCGACCGGGCCGAGGCCGCGATCTTCGAGGTCGCCGAGCGCCGGGTCGCCGACACGCTCATGCCCCTGTACCCCGCGCTCGAAGAGACCATGAACCAGCTCGAGGCGCTCTACGGCCACCAGGGCGAGATCGTCGGGACGGCCACGGGTTTTCGCGACCTCGACGCGTTGCTCCTCGGCATGCAGCCGTCGACGCTCACGATCATCGCCGCCCGCCCGGGTCAGGGAAAGACGTCGCTCGCGCTCGGCATGGCCCAACACGTCGCCTTGGTCGGGCGCAAGCCGGTGCTCTTCTTCTCGATGGAGATGGGGTACCTCGAGCTCACGAAGCGTCTGCTCGCCGCCGAAGCCCGGGTCCAGTCACGCAAGCTGCAGACGGGCAAGCTCTCGGAACACGAATGGCCTCGCGTGAACCAGGCGATCGGCCGGCTCGCCGAGGCCCCGTTCTTCATCGACGACAACCCGCACTGCACGGTCATGGAGATGCGGGCCAAAGCCCGAAGGGTGAAGGCGCGTTTCGGCGACCTCGGGCTGATCGTCGTCGACTACCTCCAGCTCATGTCGACGCCGGGGCGTTCGGAGAACCGCCAGGTCGAAGTGTCGGAGCTTTCGCGCGGGTTGAAGATCCTCGCCCGCGAGCTCGAAGCACCGGTGGTCACGCTCTCGCAGCTCAACCGTCAGCTCGAGTACCGCCAGGACAAGCGGCCGATGCTCGCCGACCTACGAGAGTCCGGCTGCCTCACGGCCGACACCGAGATCACGCTCGCCGACGGCACGACCGCCACCCTGGGTGCGCTGCACGAGCGCGACGCGCGCGATGTCGCGGTGCTCACGCTCGACGAGCATCTGCAGCTCGTCCCCGGGGTGATGACGCACGTGTTCTGCAGCGGCGTGAAGCGCGTCTTCGACTTGCAGCTCGCGTCCGGCCGCCACGTCACCGCCAGCGCCAACCACCCGTTCCTGACGCTCGACGGGTGGGTCCACCTCGCCGACCTGGCCGTCGGCATGCACGTCGCGTCGTCGCGCCACACCGGTCCCGAGGTCGACACCCGCCTCGACACGATCCCCGCGAGGTCTGGGACTACATCGAACGCAAGGGTCTGCTGGTGGACGGCTCGCTGCGCGCACACGATGTGCTCGAGCGGTTGAACGATTCGGCGTCGGGCCGGCACCGCGTCGTACGAGCGCGGGGTTTCCCGTTCGCTGATGCGGCGGATCGCCGACGCGTTGCCCGACCAGTTCCTCACTGATCTCGGCACGAGCGACGTCTTGTGGGACGAGATCGTCGCGGTCGAGCCTCGGGGGGAGGAGCGGGTCTTCGACGCGACGGTGGAGGGAACCCACAACTTCGTCGCCG
Source organism: uncultured Actinomycetes bacterium (assembly GCA_963784845.1). GTDB lineage: Bacteria > Actinomycetota > Acidimicrobiia > IMCC26256 > PALSA-610 > PALSA-610. The sequence goes on from CAWASN010000001.1 coordinate 345,173, forward strand.
GCGACGTCGTCGTGCACAACTCCATCGAGCAGGACGCCGACGTGGTGCTGTTCATCTACCGCGACGAGTACTACAACCCCGAGTCGGATCAGCGGGGCCTGGCCGAGATCATCATCGCCAAGCACCGTAACGGTCCCGTCGGCGCGACCAAGCTCGTGTTCAACGGGGACTACACGAAGTTCGACGACGCCGCCCACGAGTGACGGGGTTCAAAAGAGCTTGAGGTCGGGGTCGACGCCACCGCGGAGGCTCTGGAGATCGATCTCGAGACAGGTGACACCTTTGCTCTCGGCGTAGACCCTCGCCTGGGGCTTGATGACCTGCGCGACGAGCATGCCCATCGTCGGCGAGAGACCGGGATCACGATCGAGGCGCTCCTGGTAGCGCAAGAGCTGGTCGACACCTGCGATCTCGCCGACCCGCTTCACCTCGACCACGATCGTGCGGCCGTCGCCGTCCCGGCAGAGCAGGTCGACGGGGCCGATGTCGGTCGGGTATTCGCGCCGGATCAGCTTGAAGTCCTCTCGGAGTGCCGCGACCCGCGCCACGAGCAGCTGTTGCAGCTCGGCTTCGACGCCGTCTTTTTCGAGCCCGGGGTCGACGCCGAGCTCGAACGCGGAGTCGTGCACGATCTCGTGCAGCTCGATCCGTAGTGTCTCGCCCTTCGGCGTGCCGCGCGACGATCGCGTCGTCGGTCTCCTCGATGGTGCACGGCGGGTTCATCCAGTTGAGCGGCTTGTACGCGCCCGTCTCGGAGTGGATCGAGATCGACCCGTCGCCCTTGCACAACACCAGGCGCGTCGCGGGGCCAAGGCGCGCTCCGAGCTTGCCTTCGTATGTCACCGAGCAGCGCGCGACCAGCAACCGCATCGGGCGAGTCTGTCACGCCCGCTCCGACCGCCTCCCGGGTCTCCCGGTAGCCTCGCCGGGATGCTTCCGATCCTCGGGTCGTCCGGTGGTTTCTACGACGAGGTTCTCCGAGAGCTCCTCGTCGCGGTCGGCGGTGCGTTGTTCATCGCGAACGCGTTCGCGTTGCTGCGGCGGCGCCGGGACGGGGAGACGGCGGCCCACCGCACCGTTGCCCAGCACCGGCCGGGCAGCCCGGTGCGCGGCTACCGCCGCACCGGCAACGACGATCTCCCGCAGGCGCCGCTGGTGCGCACGGTCACGTATCTCCTCATCGGCTTCGTCGTCATGGTCGCCGGCCTCGGGGCCATTCTCAACAAGTAGCGTCGACCGGACCGGTCAGGCGTGAACGCCGGGCCGGCAGTCACGCCACGGTCGCGCCGCTTCGAGTTGAGCCCCGATGCGCAACAGCACGTCTTCGCGCCCGTACGCGGCGACGAGCTGCACGCCGATCGGCAAGCCGTCGTCGGTCCAGTGCAGCGGGAGCGAGATCGCGGGCTGACCGGTGACGTCGAAGGGGGAACAGAACGTGACGAGTCGACCCATTCGGGCGCCGACGGCCGGGTCGGTGTTCGTCGGCGCGAGCTCGCCGAGCTTCACCGGAGGTTCCGGGCTCGTGGGCAGGACCAGGACGTCGTGATCCTCCCACCACATCGCGACCCTTCGGCTCCACGCCTGGAGATCCTCGATCGCGCCGACGTAGTCGAGAGCCGAGATCTGCGCGCCCATCGACGCGAACAACGCGTTCATGGGTTCGAGCTCGTCGGTGATGTCGTGCCCGAGCCGCGCGCTCCAGCGGGCAACGTCCTTGGCGACGGCGGTCGAGAGCACTGTGATGAATGACTGGTTGTAGCTGTTGTCGAGGGCCGGGATCGTCGCCGCATCGACGTCGTGGCCGAGCTCGGTGAGCAAGCTCGCCGTCGCCGCGACGGCGGCGGCGACGTCGGCGTGTGAAGCCTCGCCGTCGGGCGTCTCGGTGCGGACTCCGACGCGAAGCCTTCCGCCCGGGGTGCCTACCTCGTTCGCGTAGGCGCGGATCGGAGGAGGTGCCGTGTAGGGGTCGCCGGGAGCCGCGCCGCAGACGGCGTCGAGCACCGCCGCGGTGTCGCGCACCGAACGCGTCAACACGAATTCGTGCGTGAGCGGGCCCCAGTACTCGCCGAAGTCGGGACCGAGGGTGGTGCGGGCCCGGGTGGGCTTGAGGCCGACGATGCCGCACATGCTCGCGGGGAAGCGGATCGATCCGCCCATGTCGTTGCCGTGCGCGACCGGCACCAACCCCGCCGCGACCGCGGCCGCGGATCCTCCGCTCGAGCCCCCGGTGCTCCGTGTGAGGTCCCACGGGTTGTGCGTAGGCCCGTACGCGATCGGCTCGGTCGTGATGCTCGTAGCGAGCTCGGGCGTGTTCGTCTTGCCGACGAAGACGAAGCCCGCCGATCGAAAGCGCGCCGCGAGCCACGTGTCGTCCGGCTCGGTCCAACCGGCGTTCTTCAGCGCGCGCATCTCCGCGTGGTACGGGTCGCCGGCGGTATGGCACACGGCGTCTTTGACCAGGAACGGCACGCCCACGAACGGACCGCTCGCTCCCGCCGCCTCGGAGCCGCGCCCGTTCGAATCGACGGTGGATCACGGCGTTGAGCCGGCCGTCGATGCGTTCGATGCGTTCGATCGCGGCGTCGACGAGATCGAGAGCGGAGACGATGCCCCGCGCGACGAGATCGGCCTGGGCGGTGGCGTCGAGGAGCGCGAGATCGTCGGTCACGACGACGCAGCGTACGAGGCGCGGGCGTGCTTGGCACAGGTGCGGTCGCGGAAGCGAGAATCCCGGACCGGACACGCGTGCAGCGAACGATGGGAAGACAGTGGACGACCTGACCTTGCGCCGCCGGGCTCGAACGCTCGCGGCCACCCTCGAGCCCGTGATCGGTCAGGTCTTCTTCTCGCCCGAATGTCACGAGGCGTACGAGCGGCTGGGCTTCGCGCCGAGCCCCGGCTCGTTCGGTAACGGCGTTGCGGCGCCCGACGGTGCCGCGTACTTCACGAGCCGCGGGTCGCTGCTCGGCCAAGTCGAGCCGGAAGTGGTTGTGGCGGCCTTCGGCGTGTTCAAGCCGGCCGTGGTCGTCGCGGGGGTGCGCTTCGGTTGGACGGTGACCGACGCTCGCACGATCTTCGCCGCGCGCCGTGCCGGTGCAGTCGCGCAGCTGGCACGGGTGTGCGGAGCCGCAGGCCCCGGCGTCGCCCGGGCCGCCGCGCTCCTGGAACACGCCGTGGAACCGCTCGCAGAACCGGGGCGGCCCCTCTTCTCCGGACTCCGCGCACAATGGGACGACCCGGACGACGCGTGGACGCGTCTGTTCCACCTGGGCGACATGTTGCGGGAGTATCGCGGCGACGCGCACGTGTGTGCGTGGTCGTCGGCTGATGTCGACGCGATCGAGATCGGGCTCTTGACCGAGGCCTACATGGGCCTGCCGTTACGTACGTACATTCGCACGCGCGGGTGGGACGACGCCGAGCTCGACGCCGCCGTGGCCCGGCTACGCGATCGTGGGTGGTTGGACGACGCCGAGACACTCACCCGCGTGGGTCGAGACGCTCGTGAAGCGATCGAGCGCGCGACCGATCGGGCCGTTGCTCCGGCGCTGGGCGCGCTCGCCGACGAGATCGATGATCTCGTGGCCTTGCTGCGCCCGTGGGGTGAGGCGATGCGGGCGGCCGGCGGTTACGTGGGCGGCCCCGTCGACCTGTGGCCCCAACGGGACTGACCAGGGATAACGGGCCCCCGCCGTGCCGTCGTTCCGACGGCTCCGGTATGTCGGCCTGCGGGAATATCCGCGCCTCATGACAAGAGTTGGGTCACACTTTTCGGGTGACGTCGGCGTTGCTGTTCGTTGCGCTGCTGATCGTGGTGGATCTCTCGTACCGCCGTTGGACGCGCCGCTCGATTCCGCGCCGCTCGATTCCGCGTCGCTCGGCCGAGGTCGGTGCTCGGCGCCGGGACGAGATCGTGCTCGACGCTCCGGACGCGGCCGTGATCGCCATGCCGACACGTGCGCGACACGCGCCACCACAGCCGGCGAGGCAGGTGACGCGCGGCTGACCGGCGTGCGTGAGGACGAGCAGGTCGCGAGGGGCGCGACCGAACGGGACGCTCCGAGGTCGCGCTACGTTCTCTTGCTCCCGGCAGAGGAGTCGACCGTGGCAGTCATCACGAGGTACGAAGAGGACCAGATCGAAGCAGCGAACGCGACGGGTCGCACGCCGGTGGTCTTCGTCCATGGATTGTGGCTGCTCCCGATGAGCTGGGACCGCTGGCGGGTGATGTTCGAAGCCGCCGGCTTCGCCACGATCTCGCCCGGTTGGCCCGACGATCCCAACACCGTCGGTGAGGCGACAGCGCATCCCGAGGTCTTCGCGCACAAGACGGTCGGCCAGATCGCAAGCCACTTCGAAGAGGTCGTCGGCATGTTGTCGAAGCGGCCCGCCGTCATCGGTCACTCGTTCGGCGGGTTGCTCGCGCAGATCCTCGCGGGTCGCGGTGTCTCCGACGCCACGGTCGCGATCGACCCGGCGCCGTTTCGCGGTGTTCTTCCCCTGCCCATCTCGGCGCTGAAGTCCGCGTCGCCGGTGCTAGGGAACCCCTTGAACCATCACCGGGCCGTGCCGCTCACCTACGAGCAGTTCCGGTACGCGTTCGCGAACGCGGTGAGCGAGGACGAAGCGCACGAGCTCTACAACACGTACGCGGTTCCCGGCTCGGGTGTGCCGCTCTTCCAAGCTGCCACCGCGAACCTGAACCCGTGGACCGAAGTGAAGGTGAAGACGAAGAACGCGGCGATCGCGGCCCGCTGTTGATCATCGATGGCGAGAAGGATCACACCGTGCCCTGGGCGATCGCGAAAGCATCGTTCAAGAAGCAAAAGCGCAACAAGAGCGTCACCGAGATCGTCAAGATGGCAGGCCGCGGTCACTCGTTGGTCATCGACCACGGGTGGCGCGAGGTCGCCGACACCACGCTCGCGTTCGTGCAGAGATTCGTCAAGCCCTGAAGCGCGGTCCGCTCAGGTCACGACTCGGCGCGGGAATCATCGTGCTCGCCGCGACCTCGACCAGGGCTCCGAGAGCGGCTCGCGCCGAGGCGATCTGGTCGGGGTCGATGCGTCTGGCCAAGGCTGCGTCGACGCGCTCGACCGCGTCCCGACTCGTGGCCGCGGCGACGCGTCCCCGCTCCGTCAACGAGAGGGTCGTGCGCCGGCGGTCGTCGGCGTCGGGGTATCGCTCGAGATACCCGCGCACGACGAGCATGTCGACGACCTGGCCGGCGGCCTGCTTCGACACGCCGAGCCCGCGGATGACGTCGCCCAGCGGCGCTCCGTTGCGGGCGATGGATCCGAGCACGAACACGCCGTTCCGGGGTACGTCGCCACAGCCGATCTCGGCGAGGGCGGTGCGGATCGCGGCTGCGTACGTCGAGCGGGCGGCGCGCAGCAACGCCGGGAAGGCGATGTCTTCGTAGCAGTGGGCGTCGTCGGCCATCCACCCGAGTATATTGACAAGAGACAGGATAGTCCAGTAACTGGACTAATGCGGGTCGATGCGTTCGCTCGGTGGACCCTCCGGGCGTGGCCCGACGATTGTCTTGGCGAGCGATCCGACCTTCGCCGGGCCCCGCCAGCGCCTTCGTCGACCGAAACACGCCGCGCCGGTCTGCGATGATGTTGGCCGCGCCGTTCTGCGAAGCGGGCGGCGGTCACGCCGGCGCCGACGAGGTTTGCTTCGAGCACGCGTGCTGAGACGCAGCATCTGACCATTGTCCGGGCGAGCTCCGCGGGGATTGCCCGGTTTGGGCGAGCAACGTGCAATCCGCGCCTCGACGCGCCGGATCCATCGAATGACCACTGGGAGTAGTCGAATGCGTGACGCTACGATGCGGCTCGCCATACGGAGGGGCTCGATGCAACGTCTCACTGTCGTCGTCGCCGGCGTCGTCGCCGGCGTCGTCGCTGTCGTCGTTCTCGGCGCGTGCGGGGGCGCCAACAAGTCCGCGAGCTCTGGCACGGCTACGACGACGTCCGGAACGACGTCCGGAACCGGGACCGAGGTCGTTACGGTCCAACCGCTGCAGGAGATCGTCACCAAGGTCGTCGACGCCTACGAGGCCGGCCACTCCGGCGTCAAGGTCGCCGTCAAGGTCGTGACGGACGCGGAGCTCACGAAGTCCGCCTCGGGTCGCGGCCCGCTCGTCGTCGTCTCCTCGACGGCGGCGCTCGAAGCGGTCAAGGGCCTGCACCCCGGCTCGTTGGGCCGTGACCTCGCCGTGATCGCAGTCCCGGCCGCCAACCCGAAGCACATCACGACCGCTCAGGCCTTCGCTTCCAAGAGCGGGCTGCGGACCGAGGTCTGCGGGGCCACCACGAGCATCGGCAATTTCTCGCTGCTGGTGCTTGCGAAGGCCGGGGTCACCCCCGCCCCCGCCACTGTCCATGCCGGCTGTGAACAAGACGCGCTGCAAAAGGTCGCGAAGGGCTCCCTCGACGCCGCCTTGATGTTTCGGGGCGGCCTGACCGTGCCGACAGGAGTGAAATTGGTCGCCATTGCAGCCCCACAGAACATCGTCGTCCCGGTTTCCTATGCAACGGTAGGTACGTCGGCCGGTACGGACGCCTTCGCAGCGTTCCTCGCCTCGGGCACTGCCCAGAACGTCCTCACCGAAAACGGCTATCTGCCCTGATCGGTTCTCGACAGTGGTGAGGGGAGCTTCAGGAGTGACGTTCGAACCGGAGAACACGCCGATCGCTGTCACCGGTATGCATCGATCGGGTACGTCGATGATCACGCGGGCGTTGCACGATTCCGGTCTCCACCTGATCGGGAGCGGCGCGGAGGAACTCATCGATGCGGCGGAGGACAACCCCGAAGGCTTCTGGGAGAACAAGGCGATCGTCGCGTGCAATGACGAACTCCTCGAATCTACGGGCGGCTCCTGGGACAACCCGCCCGCCCTGCCTCCCCAAGCGGTCGACGACCCTCGTGTGGCCCACGTTGCCGAGGCCGCGGCGTCGGCGTTGATGGCGCTGAGCGAGCACGACCACTGGGGTTTCAAGGATCCGCGCACATGCCTCACGGCGGGCTACTGGCTCGACCTCCAGCCGGATCTCCGTTTCGTGATCTGCGTGCGCCATCCGCTCGAGGTCGCCCTTTCGCTGAAGCGCCGCAACCAGAACTCCTATTCCCTCGGCTTGGCGCTCTGGGAGCGTTACTACTCGACCGTGCTCGAGGTAGTACCGGCCGACCGCCGGATCGTCACGCACTACGACACTTTCTTCGTGGACCCCGAGGGCGAGATCGAGCGCCTCTGCGCGTTCGCGGGCCTGATCCCGGCGCCGCCGCGAGTGCGCACCGACCTGCGGCACCACACGATGCAGGTCGGTCTCGCCGATGCCGGGGTGAGTCCGAGCATGCGAAGTCTCTATGCCGAGTTGTGCCGCCAGGCCGGGATCTCGAGGTCGCCGGAACCGGCGGCGGACGAGGGGCGGGTGCGGCGGCTGATCCTCGACGGCGCCGTCGCGCAGCGCCATGCGGACCAACGCCAGGAGGCGATCGACCGACTGCACGAGCGTGAGAGCGAGCTACGCGCCGAGTTCGCGGCCCGGGAGGCCGACAGCCGGACCCAGCGGAGCGAGCGGGAAGCCGAGCTCCTTCGGCGGATCCGCGACCTGGAACAGCGGATCCAACGCGAGCGAATCGACACCGAGAATCGACACCGCCAGCGCATCCGCGAACTGGATTCCAAGGTCGTGCGCACCCGCGAGGAGGCCGCGGCTCGCGTCGAGGCGCTGCACGCGGAGGCGATGCAGACGATGCGCGTCCTGAGCGAATCGGTGACCCGGACCGACGCTGCGGTCGCGAACATCGACGCCCGGACCCGTGCCACCGCGTCGCGCGTCGAGGTGGTGGTGAGCGCCACCGAAGCCGGTCCCATCCGCAAACGGCTCCGGAAGTCGGCGGGCAGGGCCGCCCGCGGCGGGCGCCGCTTCGTGCTGCGGCCCGGGCGCCGCGCCCTCGATACCGGCCGCCGCACGGCGGCCCCGGCGGCGCCCGCGGTGGCCGAGCAACTTCCCAGTCCGGCCAAGTTCCAGCTGCGGCGAGCGCGGAACCTGTTCCGCCGGGGAGTAGCAGAGCCCGTGCCGACGGCCAAGGCGGTCGGCCGCAAGCTCGCGCCGAAGGTCCGCGCCGCGACCCGGCGGCTCCCGCCACCCGCGCAGAAGACGCTCCGCCAGAACGAGGCACGCCTCCGTCGCGCCGCCAACGAACCGAAGGCCACCGCACGGAAAGTGGTTCGCCGGTTGCCCGATCCCGCGCAAAAGGTCGCGCGCCGATCGTGGCAGCGCGATTGGGCGCTTGCAGAGCCCAGCGACGCCGCGCGTCGCTCCCGAACCGGCGCCCAAGGCACCACCCACGCCCAAGGGCCCGGCGCCACGGCAGTGGAAGGACGCGTACGCACGGATGGTCCGCGCCACCCTCGCGCCCGGGCAACCCTGGCTCGTGGTCATGCCCGGAAGCCCGAGGGAAGTCGGCGACGTCGCGCCGCGCTCCACGACGTTTCCCCATACCCGCCAGGGCCGGCCCTTCGCCGACGATCTCGCGCACATCGCCCATCTCGAAGCGCTCCGCTTCGAAGGCCATCGCTATCTCGTGCTGCCGGAGGGCTCGCGACCGTGGTTCCGCCAACAGGCGGAGTTTCGCGAGCACGTCGCGCGCACGTATCGCACCGTCGTCGACGAGGACGGAGCGGGAGCGGTCTTCGACCTGTCCGAACCCCCAGTGGCGGGATCCCGATCGCTTCGGGGGGAGGTCGGCCGGCTCGCGGCAGGGATGGCGCACATCCCCGCGGTCCTCGCATGGACGAACGTGGACGTGGCCTCCGAGCTTCTCGGATTCGCGACGTTCCGATCCCCGGACGACGATCGGCTGCCCTACCTCGATCACAGCGTCGACGTCGTCGTCGTCGATGCGTTGCACGACCTCGACGAGGCCCGGAGGGTGGCTTGTCTCGGGGTGATCGTGGTGGCGGACGCGGGCTCGGGGGTCGAGGTGCGTGACGTCGTGGCCGAAGCGCCCGGCCCCGACGGCGCTCGACCGGAACCGGTCGCCGGGCGCGTGCTCGTGTGGTCGAGTGGGAGCGGCGAGCGGTGGCGGACGCAACTCGGGGAACGGGTCGCGGCCGCGGGAGCTGACCTCCACGTCGGCGAGGTCGACGCCGGTATTGCCGCGACGATCCGTGATTACGACGTGGTCGTCGTGGTCGAACCGTACGTTCTGCCACTACCCGGCGTGATCGAGGCGGCGGCCGGTCTCGCCGCGACCGATCCCACCGTTGCCCTCGCGGGCAAGGTCGTTCGGGCCGACGGTCGCTTGGAGGCGGCGGGCGGCATGGTCTTCGCCGACCGGTCGCTCGGTCTGATCGCGGAGTCGTCGCCCGACGTGCGGGCGCCCTGGCACGATTACGTGCGGCCCGTGTGCTGGGCCCCGGGTCTCGTCGCCGCGGCCGCGGCGTTGTGGGTCGACGTCGAGGGCCCGGTCGGGCTCTCCGGTCGCCCGTTCGTACGGGAGTGGTGCGCGGGCGTGTGGGAACGGGGCGGTGCCGTCGTGTATCAGCCGGCGATCGTCGCGGTCCGGGTCACCGGCGACGGCGGGGAGGCGTCGGCCCCGCTCGCGGAATCGGCATGGCAGCGGGTGCTCGATCTCCGCCCGGCCCGACCCGACGAGCTCAGCGACGGGGCGTGGCGCTACCTGATCGCGCGCGACGACGTCGAGGCCTGCCGCGGATGAGCAAGCCGCGCGCGCTCGTCGTGCACACGCGGATGCCTGCCTTCGACCGTGACAGCGGTTCGCAGGACATCGACAACACCGTGCAGTTCCTGCTGCGCGGAGGATGGCAGGTCACCTTCCTTCGCGCGCGAAGAAGCGGCGGAGGAACGTCACGCCCGCCGCCTGCGCCAGATGGGCGTCGCGACGCACAGCGGATTCGGCGCAGCCGAGCGGATATTGCGCTCCGGCGGTTTCGATCTGGTGTTGATCGCGTTCTGGGAACCGGCCGCCGAGCTCTTGCCACTCGTGCGCAAGCTGTCTCCCGATCCGCGGATCATCGTGAACTCGATGGACATCCACTTCTTGCGCAACGCCCGCGGGGCGTTCGGGCAACGCGTGCCGCTCGCAGCTGCGTTCGGAACCGAGGCGACGCGTGAGCTGAACACCTACAACGCTGCCGACGCCGTGATCGCGGTGTCCGACAAGGAGCGGGACCTCCTCGCCGACTTCCTGGGCGAGGGCCGGGTCTTCACGCTTCCCCTGGCCGAGGACATCGACCGCTCGCCCTATCCCCTCGACCGGCGGCGCGGGATGTACTTCGTCGGCAACTTCCGCCATGTCCCGAATCGGGAGGCAGTGGAGTACCTCTGCGCCGAGGTCTTGCCCTTGCTCGACCCGGAGCTACTGGAGCGGCATCCCCTCACCGTCTTGGGTAACTGGCTCGAACAGGTGACTCTCGACATCGACCCCGCGACGCCCGGCGTTCGGCAGGTGGGCTGGGTCCCGTCGGTACGGCCGTATCTCGAGCAGTCGCGCCTCGCGGTCGTCCCCCTGCTGCACGGCGCCGGGGTGAAACGCAAGGTGATCCAGTCGATGATGGCGGGAACTCCCGTCGTCACCACGCCGGTGGGGGCGGAGGGGCTCGATCTGGTGCAGGGCGACCACGCGCTCATTGCTGCCGACGCCGCCGACTTCGCGTCCGGCATCACCCGGCTCCTCACCGAGGACGATCTTTGGCATCGACTCACCGACGCCGGCGCCCGCCACGTGGACGAGCGCCACGACACCGCCGTCGTCGAGCAGATGTTCGCCGGGATCATCGAGCAGGTCATGTCGCGACGCGGGCGCCCGGCCGCGGGCGGTGCCGAACGCACGACCCGCTTCACCGGTGTCGACGGCGAGCAGATGAGTGAGGTCATCCGACGTCGAGTCCAGATGATCGGTCGTCCCGGCGAGGTCGTGCTCGTTGCATCGGGTGGCGACGAAGAGCTCGTCGACCTCGGTTCGCACCCCGGATGGCATTTCCCGCAGGGCCGCGACGGGGGATGGGCGGGCTATGACCCGGTCGACGGACGTGCCGCGGTGCATCACCTCGAGGCCCAGCGATCGCGTGGGGCGCGCTACTTCGTCGTCCCGAAGACCGCGTTCGGCTGGCGTTACCGCTACCCCGAGCTCTTCGAGCGCCTCGACTCGGCGTACCAACGGGTCCACCTCGACGAACACCTCGTGATCTACGACCTCGCCGGCGCCGCCGCCCAAGTCGTCGAGCTCGCACCCGTCCCGACGGCGCGAGTGCGGGTCGTCGGGACGTACGCGGCACAGCGCACGGGCCCGCCTCCGGCCCTCTTGGCCGAGCTGGCCTCGAGCACCCGGCTGTCGGTCGACCAAGAGTGGCGGCCCGACTCGACTCCTGCCGGCTCGACTCCTGCCGGCTCGACTCCTGCCGGCTCGACTCCTGCCGGCTCGACTCCTGCAGGCGCCGGCGCCGATGCCGACTTTGTCGTGTACGTCCGCGACGACGCCATCCTTCCGAGTCGGTTCCTCGACACGCTCATCGCAACTCAGGTCACGCTCGACGTCGACCGCCTGCAGCCGACCCACACCGGCGGGCCCGCGGGTGGACCGCCGGTCGCGGAGCGCCACCTCGGTACCGTCGCGCGCGAGATCGACGAAGTGACCTCCCTTCCCGTGTTGTCGGTCCGTGCGGGCGCGGATCGCGACGGGTCGGTGACGTTGGCCGACAACGTCAACGTCGGGTTGCGGGAACCGCTACCGATGGCGGCGCCGGGAGGCGCCCTCGTGCGGCGCACCTGGGTGATCGACCCCGAGCGACGACCGTGCGTGCGAGTACGACCGGAGCCGGCCGCCATTCCTCGAATCAGCGTCCTGATCGCGACCTACGAGCGGCCCGGGCTCCTGCGGGCCTGCCTCGACTCGTTCGCGGCGCAGACCCTCGACCGCTCCGAGTACGAAGTGGTGGTCGTCGACGACGGATCACGGGACGGCGATCTTTCGTCGGTGCTCGACGCCGTTCGCGACGAGCTGCAAGTCGTCGGTCTGCGAATCGAGCACGGGGGCCGTAGCGCGGCGAAGAACCACGCGGTGTTCCTGGCCCGCGCGCCGATCGTCTTGTTCTTCGACGACGACGACCGCGCCGCTCCCGACTATCTCGAGCGGCACCTCGCCGCGCACGACGCGAAACCCGGCGAAGCAGTCGCGATCCTCGGCCACACCGATTGGGCGCCGGAGCTCGAGCTGACACCGCTGATGCACTACATCACCGATGTGGATCGGCTCATGTTCGCGTACGAGCGCCTGGGCGACGGCCAGCAACTCGACTGGCGGGGCTTTTGGGAGGGTCGGATCTCGTGCAAGCGGGCTTTGCTCGTGCAACACGGCATGCACGATCAACGGCTCGGCTACTCCATCGACGTCGAGATGGGTTGGCGGCTCGGTCCCCGAGGTTTGCGTGTCATCTACGACGCTTCCGCCCGCAGCCTCATGGCGCGCCCGATCGACTTCGACGCGTTCTGCGAACGTACCGAGGCGAAAGGGCGCGCGCATGCGATCATCGCCGCGCTGCATCCCGGAACGGAGATGGCGACCCGGCTCCAGCTCGATGACGCCGCGAAGCTCTGGGAGGACAAGCGCCTGACCGAGCCGGGCTTGCGTCGCCGCGTCGCGACACTCGAGCTGAAGAGTGAGACGGATCCCTCCGTGCTCGACGAGTTGCACGCGGCCTACCGAGAGACATTCCGCCTACTGCACGCCAAGGGTGCGGCGGGAGCAACCGAAGGGAGCCCCGCCATCAGTTCCGACCTGCCGACGACCGTGCATCCGTTCCCGAACACCGACCCGGAGCTCGTCTACGACGCCACGCCGGCCGGCCCCGATGTCGCGCCGCTCCTCAGCATCACGATTCCCGTGTGGAGCCGGACTCCCGAGTTGGCCGAGATGGCTCGCCGTACCATCGAACGGATCTGGGAGGTCGCGCGGATACCGACCGAGGTGGTCGTCGTCGACAACGGCTCGCCCTACACAGCACCCCGGCTCCCGGCGAAGGTGTACCGCTATCCGGAGAACAAGGGTGTCGCGACCGGTTGGAACACGGGCGTACGACTCTCGAGCGCGCCGGTGGTGGTGGTGCTGAACAGCGATTGCATGGTCGAGCCCGGTTGGGACGTCGCGCTCTTCGAGGCCGCGAGCGAAGGGCGCAGAGTTGCGTTCCCGTACACCGATCATTGCGACGGGCTCGGCTACTCGAGTCCGGACCAGGGGGGCACCGCAGGCTGGTGCTTCATGTTCGCCCGGTCGCTGTACGACGAGATCGGGGTGTTCGACGAGTGGTTCAACCCCGCGTTCTGCGAGGACACCGACTACTGGCACCGGGCATGGCAGATGGGGATCGACCTCGTACCCGTTCCTGCCGCGCGAGTCGTGCACGCGCGGCGGACGACTGCGAGCACCGACGCACGCGTCGACATGTTGTTGCAGGGTCACCGGTACAAGTACGGATGGAAGCACGGAGTCGATCCTCACCGGGCGCCGCCGTACTACAACCGTGACATCGTCGATTTCGTCGGATCTTTCCGGGCCCCGGACCCCAAACGCGATCCCAAGCCGGATCGGCCGCGCGTGTTCGGGATCGGTCTCAACAAGACCGGCACCACCTCGTTGCACGAGGCCCTGTCCCTGCTCGGGTACGAGAGCTTGCACTGGGGCGGACCGGCCGTGCGCAAACTCGTCGAGGTGAGTCTCGAGATCGGCGACCCGTTGCTGTCACGCGTCGATCCCCATTTCGACGCGTTCAGCGACATCCTTGCGCTCTCGGTCAATTTCGAGTTGCTGGACGCGCAGTACCCGGGAAGTCGTTTCATCCTGACGGTGAGGCCGATCGACGATTGGATCGAGAGCCGACGCCGTCATGTGGAATCGAATATTCGGCGTCAGGCGGCGGGCGAGTACCACGGAGGATTCGTCACGGTCGACGAGCCCGCCTGGAGGCAGGAGTGGACAGCGCACGTCGAGCGCGTCCGCGGATACTTCGCCGATCGGAGCGACTTCCTCGAGGTCGATATCACCGACAACGCGAGTTGGGGGCCGCTTTGCGATCTCCTCGACCGCCCGTCGCCCCGGGTTGCGTTTCCGTGGATCAATCGCAACGACGAGGAGTGGCAGACAGATGACGATCGAGCAGGCTGAGGCCCTCCTCGCCGACCGCCCGTCCCTGCATCGCGATCGTCAAGGTGCGCCGAAGGACGGTGGACTCAACCAGCCGATGGGACGGCGATTCATCGAAGAGCTCACCGCCCTCGATCGTCCCCGAATCGCCGAGACCGGAACCGGTGTTTCCACGCTGTTGTTCCTGACGCTCGATCCCGGCGTCGTCATCAGTATTTCCCCCGCTCCCGAGCTGCACGAGCGCGTGAAGGCCGAGGCCGCCGCAACGCGGCATCGACCTCGACCCCGTGCGCTTCGTCGACGACCGGTCCGAGACCGCGCTTCCGCTTCTCGCGCTCGTCGAGAACGTCGAGATCGACGCCGGGTTCATCGATGGCAATCACGGTTGGCCCACGGTCTTCGTCGACTTCTGTTATCTGAATCGGATGCTCCGCCCCGGCGGCCTCATGTTCATCGACGACATCCAGATATTCGCTGTCGCCCAACTGATTTGTCTCCTTCGAGAGCAGACACCGCACTACGAGTTCGTCGGCATCGACTCCAAGATGGCGACGTTCCGCAAAGGGCTCGATCTCCCGTACCTGCCCGACTGGCGGATGGAGCCGTTCATCACCTCGAACACCGCGACCGCCTGACCGTCCGGAGGTTTGCTCAGCGGGTCTTCGACGAAGATCCACGACGCCAACGGCGTGGCCGAGCGACGGTGGGAGCGCCCTCGGGCTGCGCGGTGATCGCGTCGCTGCCCACGCCCGCGGCCGCGGCGCCTGCGGAAGGCCCCGATGCCGCTTTGCGGGTCATCTCGATGATGTAGGGCTCGCGGGAGTGATCGGGCAGGAATGGTTGGTCGTCGAGCTTCTCCCACACCTGCAACTTCACGAGATCGTGGCGAAGCGCGAAGCCCGGTTGTTGTCGGAGTAGCCGGGCCAGCTCGGCGACCGCGTAGATCTGGATGTCGTCGATGAGAAGGAGGGAACCCTTGCGCAACATCAAGTTGAGATAACAGAAGTCGACGAAGACCGCGGGCCAGCCGTGGGAGCCGTCGATCAGTGCGACGTCGAAGCGCGGCCGGTCCGGAGGCGCCCCCCATCCCGGCTTTTCCGAGCCGAGCACCATCTTCGCGAGCTCGAGCTCGGAGCGCGCGACGCGGAAGCTCAGGCGCGAAGTGTCGACGCCGGCCTGGTCGCAAAACGCAACGATGCGGTCGCGAAGTGATTCCGCCGGCGCCACCGAAACGAGCTGTTCCGGTGACAGGTAGAGGAATGTGATGGTCGAGTTGCCGGCACCGGTCTCGATGATCTTCACCGAGCGGTCACCGAAGTGCTCGGTGATGATGGCGTGGATCTTTCGGAGCTGCGCGGAGCTGAATCCTCCGGTGTTCCATGTCGTTCCGTCGTCCCACGTGTGTAGGAGCGGAAGGTTCTTGAGGTACACATCAAAGTCCAAGGGGACCTCCTTGAGGAGCGCGACGAACTTGGTGCGACGGGAACTCGGTGTAGTTATCCGAGCGCCGCGAGGGCCTGCTCGTACACGAGGATGTCGGGCGCGCACACCATCCGCGCCCGTTCGAGGGACTCGGGGCCGATGTCGGTGTCCGCAGGCGCCGGACTCGTGTTGATCTTCGGGATCGTCACCGGCCTCCCGATACAGGCAGTCACGCCGCTCGCGAAGTCGTCGAGTCGCTCGGTGAAGCCGACGACGGCGAAGCGTCGGAGGTTCGCAACCGCCGTCGCGATTGCTTGTTCCGAACGCGGATCGAGGTCGCCCCCGCAAAACGCGTCGACGTAGGCGTGTCCCTCGTTCGACCAGCGCTTGGTCGCGATGAATTCGTCGAACGTCAGTGAGACCGAAACGTCGACCCCAGTCTTGTAGCGCCGGTACTTGTACAAAGAGACGAGCCGATCGACCGGCTCCCGGAGTACCGTCACGAAGTGCGCCGAGTCGGCGAGCTCGCGATGCCGGTCGCGGTAGCGGAAGTGCCCGAGAACGACAGAAGGGCGCAGGGCGAGCAGGACGTAGGACAGCAGCGCGTCACGGAACAGCCAGTTGTCGCGGTGAGTGCCGCCGGCCGCGACCTTCGCGGC
Organism: uncultured Actinomycetes bacterium; assembly: GCA_963784845.1. Taxonomy (GTDB): domain Bacteria; phylum Actinomycetota; class Acidimicrobiia; order IMCC26256; family PALSA-610; genus PALSA-610. The sequence continues at coordinate 361,432 of CAWASN010000001.1, forward strand.
CGTGCCGTCCATCTCGAAGACACCACCGCCCGCCGGAGGTGGCGTTGCCGCGGCTGCGAGCCCGGCGCGGACCGAGGTTCCTCCGCACTTCATGACGTGGAAGAAGACGACGGGCTTGTGATCGTTCGTCATCGAGGTGACCTCAGAGCCGGATGGCGAACTTTCGCTCATTGCGCAGGAACACCTGGATTCCGACGACGAGAAGTGCGATCGACCAGAATGCCGTTTGCGCCAACAGTCCCACACTCGGGAGGTTCCCGGTGAAGATCGCCTGGTAGCTCGAGAACAACGCGAAGAGCGGCTGCCATCCGACGAGCAGCTTGGCCCGCGACGGCAGGAGCGCTACCGGGTAGACGACGGGCGTTGCGAAGAACAACACGCGGTTCACGTAGGTCATCACGTTGCTCGCATCGGGCACCAGGGTGACGAAGGTCGACACGAGCAAGGCGATCCCGATGCACATCGCGATCTGAAGTACGAAGACGAGCGGGAGGATCATCAGGCCGGGCCCGATGTTGCCGCCGACCAACGGGAACAGCACCACGAGCACGCACGCGGACGGAATGAAGTTGCGCACCGACTTGTACACCGACGTGATGGGGAGCAGCGCTCGAGGGAACGTCGAGTTGAGGATGAGGCCCTTCGAACGTTTGATCGACGATCCCCCCTCGCTGAGCGCCGCCATGCTGATGCCGAAGAGGAAGAATCCGGCGATGAGGACGGGCAGGAACTTCGTCTGGCTCGACGAGCCTCGACGGAGCACGCTGTAGAGGAAGTAGTAGATACCGGCCTGGAACATCGGGTCGAGGACGCTCCAGATGTTTCCGAGCGCGGTGCTGGTGCGAAGACCGCGCAGGTCGGCACGCGTGAGCTCCATCATGAACTCGCGCCGGTCCCACAAGGCCTGAACGTATTCCCGGAGATCGGGCAAGGCAGTGGAGTGCGGTTCGAAGACGTACTCCACGTCGCTGTACTCGCCGACTTCGTACTCGCCGACTTCGGTCACCAGATTCCCCTCACACGTCGTCGATGCCGAGCGATTCGATGCGGCAATAACGCATGTACTTGCTGACGACTTCGTCGGGATCCCCGAACTCTGCCACTTTCCCCTGGTGGAGCCAGAGCGCCTCCGTTGCCATCAGCTTCACCGAGCTGAGCCCGTGGGTGACGAGAACGATGGTGCGGCCCGCGCCGATGAGTTGGGCCGTCTTCTCGGCGATGTGCTCACTGAAGGCCGCGTCGCCGCCGGTGAGCGCTTCGTCGATCAGCAGGATCTCGGGATCCAAGAACACCGCGATCGACGAGGCGAGGCGCATCCGCATGCCCCCCGAATAGGAGCGCATCGGCAGGTCGAGGTACTCGTCGAGCTGGGCGAACTCCCCGATCTCGTCGGAGAGCTCCTCCAAACGCGCCGGCGAGAGACCGCTGGCGAGGCCACCGAGCCGGATGTTCTCGCGACCGGTGAGCGCGTCACTGAACCCGATCCCGGGACTCAGCAGGTTCAGGCGGCCTCGGACCGTCACCCGTCCGCTCTCGGGTGGGAGGACTCCGCTGATGACGCGGCAGAGTGTCGACTTGCCGGCCCCGTTGCGACCGATGACCGCGAGCACGGAGCCCCGCCGCACGTTGAAGGTCACGTCCCGAAGCGCCGGTATCAGCCGGTCGGACGCCGCTTCTTGGCGAAACAGGAGGCGGCGGACATCGGACGCGAGATTCACCGAATCGATGCGGACGCGGTACGACGCCGAGACGCTGTCTACCTCGATGGACGACAGCGGTTGCACGTCAGCGCTCGGTCGAGCGTCGTCGGCAGCGAGGGACGTCACTCGACGTCCTCGCCCAATGGGTGTTCGGACCCTTGGAGCTCGGATATCTCGGCGGCCCGCACGAGATCGGCGATCTCGAGTGCCATGCTGAGTACCCGCTTCTCGGCGGTGCGGCCGTTGGGCAGCCGGTCGGTGACCATCCGGGAGCTGATGAGCGTCGGCCGGTTCGCGTCCCGGGTCATACTGTTGAGCTCGTTCATGATGCCGACGACCTCGCGGGGCGTCATCTGGATCTTGCGGGCCGCGTCGATCGTGTCGAGCTCACCCCCGTTGGCCGAAGCTCGCGCAACGAACGCGAGGAGAGACCGGGTGGCTTCGTCGACGTCGGCGTAGATCTGATTGAGTGATGCAGTGTCCCAGGGCTGTATGGAAGCCCGCGCGATCGCCCGAAGAACGAAGTTCATGACGGCCTCGACGTGCTCTTCGGGTACGGGCATCATGACGTACGGCATCGAACCTCCCTCCGTCCGAGGTTACAGAGTACGTAGTCCGGACGGCCAGCTGTTCTCGGACCGGAATGGACGCAAAAGTGGGCGTTATCGACGCCTTCGCGTCATCCCGGCGGCGAGGTCGGCGAGTCCGGATCGCGCTCGGGCGTCGGCGCGTCCATCGCCGGTCGCGGGCCCGTTCCGCGGCCGTGCTGCGCCCGCCGGAGCCCGAAGTATGTAGCTCCGGCGAGAACGACGGCCGCCGCGAGCGCGATCAAGGCAACAGGGATGCCGTTCGTCTTCGCGGACCCGGACGGGCCGGCTGGCAGCTTCGGAGCCACGAAATCTTTTGCCGGAGGTATGTCGAGCACCGCCCAGCTGTTGCCACCGTCGGTAGAGCGGACCACGGATTGCTGCGCGTACGCGAAGACCGTCCGGTCGGTCGCGAAATCGGGCGAGAACTGGATGGGCTCCGACGTCGGGTTCTCGAAGTCGCCGATGACCAGCCCGCGGGCGAGCAGCGAAGCGCCGACGGCGGTGAAGGTGCGCCCGCCGTCGGTCGACCCGAAGAGCCCGCGCCCGGCGATGCTCACGAGCACCCTGCCGTCGGCGTGGAACGCCGGGGAGAGTGCGAGCGCGGCGACCACGCTCGTGCTCGACAGGGGCCCGGCGATGCTCAGCCAGCTTGTTCCCGCGTTCCTCGTGACGTAGAGCCCGTGCTCGGTCCCGGCGAACAATGTTCCATCGTGGGCGAAGTCCGGCGAGATCGAGAGAAGCGAGATGCCGTCGGGACCGATCCCGCGCCAGGTCCCCCCGCTGTCGTGGGACACTTCGATACCGCTCGCCGTGCTTGTGAACAGGGTGTGGTCCGTGTCGAATGTCGGGCTGAGGACGACGGATCGCACACCGCTTTTGAGCTTTGCGATCGCCTTCCACGACCGAGCACGGCCGCCTTCGGTCGACCGGTAGATGTCACCTTGGCGCGTTCCGAGGTAGATGGTGCGGTCGGTTCGATACTGCGGCGAGACCGCGATGACGAACTGGCGCAGGGTGTCCGACTTGGACGGAGGCGGCGAGACCTTGACGCTGGTCCAGGTTCGACCGCCGTCGGTCGACGTGATGAATGCGTCCCAGGTCGCGGTGAAGATCGTGTGGTCCGCGCGTAGTCCGGAGAGAACACGACATCGTGCATGCGGCGCACCGGTAGGAGTTTGTTTCCTTCACTGATGGCGTATCCGAGACCCGTGTCGCTCGGCAGGAAGGTACTTCCGCGGTCGCGCGAGATGTACACACCCTTGACGTACGTGTTCACCTGGACCGTGCCGTCACGATCGAAGTCGGGTGAGACTGCGAGACCCGTGACGTATTCGGACAAGGTCTCGATCGAGGTCCACGTCGATGCGTTGTCCGAAGAAGTGAACAAGCCGTCGTAGCCGGCGAGATACAAGGATTGGCGTCCGGTCACCGTTCGAGAGACCACCAGCCCGTGGAACTCCGGGAGCTTGTAGAGGTGGGCCTGCGCGTCGGATGTGAGACCGGTGAATTGGGGCGTCCACGTGTGCCCGGCGTCGGTTGACCGATACACCCCGTCGGTGAACGTCGAAGCCCAGAGCGTCGAATCGGAGCCGTAGCCGGTGGAGAGCGCGAGTCCGGTGATCTCCTGATGATCGGGGACTCCTGTTCCTACCGTTGCCCAGGAACTTCCTCCGTCGGTGGAGGCGAGCACGCCCCCGACGCTCGTGCCCGCGAACAGCGTCGACGCGGCCGACCCGACCCCGACCGCAACCGCGGTGACCGCGCCGGCGCCGCCGCGCGCGGTTCGGTACGTCTCTCCGCCGTCGTCGGAGACCTGCAGCGACCCGTGCGAGGAGCCGATCACGACCCGACCTCGCTGTCGGGGCACCCACGTGATCGTGTTGACTTTTCCGACACCCGGGATCTGCTGCCAGGAGCGGCCGCCGTCGGCGGTACGAAAGAGTCCGCCGAAAAGCCCGGCTGCGGCGAGGACGACGTTGGGCGACGTCGGTGCGACGGCGAGCTGCGACATGTTGCGCATTGCTGCGGTGGTATTGGTCGGCGACCAGGTCGCCCCTTGGTCGTTCGAGCGGAAGATCCCGCTGGTGCGCGACGCGAGATACACCACCCAGCGCGTCCTGTGGAGCGAAGCCGAAGTTCGCCAGCAGTTGCCCGCTCAGGCCACGCACCATCTCGGTCCAGTGTCTGCCCCCGTCGGTGGAACGCAGCGGACGGTTGTCGGAGAGAGCGAAAAGGACGTGGTCCGTCGCGTATGCCGGCGACAGCGCGACGTCGCTGATCTGGTCATGCGGCGTGTGTGCGAACGCGGGTGGGGCTGCGACCAGGACGAACGCGACCGTCACGGCCGCAGCCACACAAACCTTCGAGAGACCGAGCCGGCTAGAGGTGAGGGTCACTCGGGGGCGCAGCCTTCGTGATGGTCGAGCGCTGCGAGGAGCTCGGCGGCGCGGTGGTCGAACGTGTGCCGCTCGAGCACGGCCTTGCGGCCGCGTTCGACACCGACGCGCGCCCCGATCGGATCGGCGAGCACGCGGTCGACGAGTTCCCTGAGCTCACGGCGGTCGTGGTACTCGAGCACGCCGCCGTCGAAGAGCTCCACGATCCCTGCGACCGGGTCCGAGATCACCGGGGTGCCGCACGCTACGACGTCGTACAACCGGTTCGATACGAAGCCCCAGGTTTGCATCGTCCGCCAGTGGTCGTTGAGCACCAGGCCCGCCGACGAATACACCGTCGGGAGCTCGGCGTTGTCGACATGGTCCGCGACGACGAGATGCGGATCGACGAGGTCGCGCCAACCGTCGCCGTAGATCGCCGGCCGCAACCCCACCATGAGGGCATCGGCAACCGCTGGTCGCAGGACGTCGCGCGTCTTGCCCACGACGGTGACCGGGTGTCGGTGCGCGGGGTCGACCGGCCGTGCGTAGAAGCGATGCGGGTCGGTGGCCTGCAACAGCACCTCGACCGGAGTCGACGTGCGGCCGCGGAGGTGCTCAGCGAACCTCGGTGATGCAACCATCACGATGTCGGCCGCGTCGAGTTCGTCGTCCTCGATCGACTCGGGATGACTGATGATCCACAGCACATGCCGTTGGCCCGCGGTCCGGCGCACCGGCGCCAGTCCGCGGAGCACGACGTGGATGTCGGTCGAGCGCGTCGCGGGATCGTCGGCAAGATCCAGCGGTTGTACGCGCACTTCGTGTCCGCGCCGGCGCAGTGCGCCGGCGAGACCTTCGGCGAGATGCCAGTCTCCCCAGCGGCTCGCGACCTTGGCCGACGGCGCCGCGACCGTGAGCACGAATCGGGCGTCGTCGGCCTGAGCGCGGCCGGCTCCGCGCACGAGCGGGTCCGTTCCGGTCGACGGCCGCGCGCCACGCCGCACTGTTGGCGTCGATCGGGCCGTCAAGATCGTGCCGAGAACGTACGGGCCGATCGTCGATCATGACCGCGTCCGGCACCACGACCACGCGCCGGCTGCGCGACTGTACGGCCACGCACAGCTCGACGAACGCGATGTCGAGGTCATCGACGAGGGGGAGGCCGCCCGCTTCGAGGTACGCCGAGCGGTCGAACACGATGCACGCGGCAGACGCCGCCGCTACGTCGGTCGGGGTTCGCGTCGGGTCGGCAACTGTTCCCGCGTCCACCGCTCGGATCGTGGGCACGCCGGCGGGACTGACGTCGATCCGGAGGCCGGCAGCGCGGACGCGCTGGTCGTGCGGGGTGGCGCGCGTGCGATCGCGGCGGGGATGGACGAGCACGGGAACGACGACGCCGACGTCCCGTTGGACTTGCGCTGCGAGACGTGTGAGCCATGTCCCGTCGACGGGAAGCGTGGAGCGGAGCGCGACGCACACCAGTTCCTCGTCGGCGCCGGCGATCGCGTCGCGAACTGCTCCGACGCGGTCCGGCGAATCGCCGACGAGAACGGTCTCGACGGTGTGTTCGTTCGAGTGCCGGGGTGCGGATCCGGACGAACCGACGACAATCAGTCGGATCCGCCGAGGGTCGGCAGTTGGTGCGGGGAGCCGGGCGAGTGCCGACGACACCGCGCTGAGGCCACCGCCCCTCCGGGCCCGGAGACCAGACACCGCGAGCCCGAGGCGACCGGCCGACGTGCGGGCGCGCAACGTGGCCGCGCCGCCCCGGCGGCGGACGGGTCGGAGCCGCCGCTCGATCGACAGGAGCGCACGCACGGTGGGCCGTCGCCGGAGCGCCGTGTAGTCGTCCGACCGCTGCCGTGCGATCCGGCGCCAGTGATCCGTCGCTGCCCGTTCGGCCTCCAGTTCGGCCTGAAGGTCGGGACCGAGGTCGGGTGCTTCGACCTCCCGTCGACTCCGGTCAGGCGGCATCGTGCGAGTATGCCATCGCCCGGGCCGGAGCGCGGCGGCACTGCTACCGTCTGCGTTTCGTCGGACGTAAAGGCGCCACGAACCATGTTTCCCTTGTGGGATATAGCGATCGCACCAGTACTCGAGGCGGCCACGGTCAGGCGTGTCGTCGAGATCGGCGCGCTTACGGGGCGAAACGACCGTCAAGATGCTGCATGACCTCGGCCCCGACGCGGTGCTGCACGTCATCGACCCGGTTCCGGAATTCGACCCCGCGAGCACATGAGCGTCAGTTCGCCGGTCGTTACTACTTCCACGAGGCGCTGAGCCTCGACGTGCTTCCGTCACTCGAACCGATGGACGCGGCCCTGATCGACGGCGACCACAACTGGTACACCGTCTACCACGAGCTCAAGCTGCTCGCCGAGGGCGCCCGGCGGGCAGGCGCGCCCCTCCCGGTGCTCGTCACTCCACGACGTGTTGTGGCCGTACGGCCGGCGGGATCTCTACTACTCGCCCGAGCAGATTCCCGAGGAGTTCCGCCAGCCGTACGCGCAACTGGGCATGCGTCCGGGCAGCCGCAAGCTCGTGCCCCGTGGTGGGTTGAACCCCACGATGTTCAACGCCGAGGTGGAGGGCGGTCCGCGTAACGGCGTCATGACCGGCCTTGACGACTTCATCGCGGAGTACGACAAGCCGGTGCGTCGTCGTGCACATCCCGATCTACTTCGGGCTTGCGATCGTGGTCGAGGAGGAACGGCTGGCGCGCGAACCCGAGCTCGCTGCGGCTCTCGACCGGTTGGAGGCAGAAGACGGTCGCCTCGACTTGTTGAAGGTCGCCGAGGAAGTTCGGCTCCGGGCGATGATCTTCCAGCACAACGTGTTCTTCCAGCGTTCCGAGCAGTTCGAGCGGGCCACAGCGCGCTACCTGAAGGTCGTCAAGGCGGCCCTGCTCGACGAGCACTACCTGGAGAACGAGTTGCGGCTCGAGGTGCTCTCGAATCCGTCGGCGAGCGGGCGGCGCACGCCCGAAGTGCTGCGCGACCCCGTGCGGTACGACCAGGTGGCATACCGGCGCGTCGCCCGCCAGCGAATGGGCCCGGCCGGTCCCGACGAACGCCCGGCCCATTCCTTCCTTCCGTTCACCGCTATGGGCCGGACGCAGCTCGACCATCTGCATCGCTGCCTCGACACGATCCGCAACGACTCGATACCAGGCGATCTCATCGAGTGCGGGACCGGGCGCGGTGGCGGTGCCATCTTCCTGCGCGCGTACCTCGACGCGTGGGAGCTGGCCGGGCCGAGCGTGTTCGTCGCCGATCGGTTCCGCGCCTCGCCCGAACCCGACACGACGCCCCGCATGCCGGCGGAAGGAGTCTCGGGTTTCCGAGCCGACCTCAACCTCGTGCGCGACGGCTTCGCGCGATTCGATCTCCTCGACGACCGGGTGCGGTTCCTCGAGGGGCCGATGAACGCGACGCTGCCCGATGCACCGATGGAACAGGTCGCGCTCCTCCGCATCGGGCCCGGCATCGGAGGTGAGGCCCGCGCCGCACTCGACGGCGCTGTACGAGCGGGTGGCGGTCGGCGGGTTCGTGCTCGTCGACCAGCGCGCGCACTCGTCGGTACGTGCGCACGTTGAGGCCTTCCGAAGCGAGCACGGTATCGTCGGCTCCGATCGACGCGTCGACGGCTACGCAATCGCCTGGCGCAAGAGCCCGACGACGGGCACGTGGCCGATGACGGTCCCGAGCGCAACCGTCGCGCGAGCTGCCGCGAGCCGCCGCTCGCGCCCGAGGCGCCGCGCCGACGCCATCGACCTCACCGTCGTGGTCGTGTTCTACAACATGCGCCGCGAGGCCGCGCGCACATTGCAGTCGCTGTCGCGCTCGTACCAGGAGAGTGTCGACGACATCGACTACGAGGTCATCGTCGTCGAGAACGGCTCCGACGACGAGCGAGAAGCTCGGCGCCGAGTTCGTGCAGAGCTTCGGTCGCGAGTTCGTTACCTCGACCTCGGCGACGACGCGGCACCGTCGCCGGTAACGGCGCTCAACCGGGGATCCTCGAGGGCCGCGGGCGCGCGTTCGCGCTCATGATCGACGGCGCCCACGTGCTGACCCCAGGCGTATTGCACTTCGGCGTCATGGGCTTGAACACGTACGCGCCCGCGATCGTCGCGACCCAGCAGTGGTATGTCGGCCCAGGCCAACAGGGCGACGTCATGCGCGACGGCTACGACCAGGAGTACGAGGATCGCCTGTTCGAATCGATCCGCTGGCCGAACGCCGGTCACCGCCTCTTCGAGATCGGTCATTTCATCGGCGACCGCGACTGGCTCGACGGCATGTGGGAGAGCAACTGCATGTTCGTCCCGCGGTCGCTGCTCGCCCAGGTCGGCGGGTTCGACGAGAGCTTCACCGTCGCCGGCGGCGGCTACGCGAATCTCGAGTTGTACGAGCGCCTCGGCGCGTCGCCGAACGTCACCGTGTGCACGATCATGGGCGAGGGCTCGTTCCATCAGGTGCACGGCGGCACAACGACGAACCAGATCGATGCGGGCGAGCGGCGGTCGCGCGTGTTCGGGTACAGCCAGGAGTACGCCGAAACTGCGCGGCCGACCGTTCAAGGGACCCGGCAAGCCGATCCACTTCGTGGGACGCATACCGAACATGGCGGCGCGGCGGTCGAAGCCACGACGCATGTCGACCGATGCCTTCGCCGAAGGTGCGGCGGCCGGCGATCAACGACGGTCGGCCCGACAAGCCGGTCCCGCTTCCCGACGAGCTCAAGTGGGCGTTCACCGAGGCGGTGTGGCGCAGCATGCCGTGGAGTGCACGCGACGTGGTCGGGTCGGCGCGATGTCGACTGCGCCGACCGATCTCCTCGCGTACCAGGAGATCATCTCCGCACGTTCGTCCCGACTGGGTCATCGAGACCGGAACCGGTGACGGCGGGCGAGCGCCTGTTCCTCGCGTCGATTTGCGAGCTCGTCGGACACGGTGAGGTCGTCACTATCGGTGAGGCGCTCGGCGACGACCTCCCCGGCCATCCGCCGACTTCGCTACCAGCAGGGTGTGGCCCACGACACGACGACCAGCGCGGCCGTGCGCGAGATCGTCGGGGCGGGAACCGCGGTCGTCTTGCTCGGTTCGCTGTACCGATCGGGCGACGACCGTGCGGGAGTTCGACGCCTACGCGCCGCTCGTCCCGGTGGGCTCGTACGTTGTCGTCACCGACACGATCGTGAACGGCCACCCGGTGTGGCCGGCGTTCGGCGCGGGTCCCGCCCGAGGCGGTCAAGCAGATCCTTACCGGCGCACGGCGAGTTCGTCGCCGAGTCGGTGATGGAGAAGTACTCGCTGACCTTCAATCCGGGCGGATTTCTCCGGCGGGTCAGATGACGGCGCGCCGGCGATCCCGAGCCTTCACCAGACGATCGGAACCTGCCCCGAGGGATACGCGTCGGCGGCGAAGCACCACGTCTCGATCGCGTGCCGTTCCCGCGTCATGGCGGGCGTCACCGCGGTCCGGTGCAGGAGCAGCTCGTCGAAGATCAGCAGATCGCCGGCCGCGAACACGGGCCGGATGATCCCGGCGTCGCCTTTGACCCGGTCCACGAGGTCGTCGCTGACCGCCCAGGTGAAGTAGGAGCCTGCGGTGCCGGTCTCGACGACCTCGTCGAATCGCCGGGGCACGATATCGAGTCCGGGCGCGTCGACCCCGCAATCGGTGAGGGCGAGCCAGAGGTTGATCGCGTGGATACCCGTACCGAGGAAGGCACCGTCTTGATGCCAACCACCTGTCGCGTCGAGCCCGACACGGCGAAGCGTGCACTTGTTCGCCGACAGCACCGGCCGGGTCCCGAGGTACTCGCCGACCATCGTCTCGAGACCGAGCTCGCGGTACAGATCGAGCAGCTCGAACTGCATGCGCGGCGAATCGGCCAGCAGCACTCCGCCGCCGGCTCGCACCCAGTTCCGTATGCCGGGCTTCCAACTGTGAGCGAGCACTTCCTTGTCGCCCGATGGTTCGAAGCGTGTCCACCACGGCGAACGCGGCGCGTCCGGATCGTTGCGTGCTGCCGACGCCGCT
>CAWASN010000002.1:0-197986 GCA_963784845.1 uncultured Actinomycetes bacterium
AGAATCAAACTGCGGGAATGCTGTATTGCGAGCCGTGCTGCGGGATCTGCAAGGAAAGGCGTCGACGCAAGGCAGCCCGGACGATCGGGCGCGCGGGCAGATGCCAGGAAGATCGGAGAGCACGAACGGGCAGACACGGGTACGACCAGCATAGCGAGTTGCCATGCTGGCTGCCAGTCACCGCGATCCGGGTGCCGACCGGTGATCGATGGGCCCCGTATGTTCGGTGCAGGATAAGCCCGAACCCGCCGGGTGGCAACGACTTTCCCGACAGATCTTCCCGGACCGGGCCCCCGACGGGGCCGTCCGGGCGAACACAGCTACTTGAGCTCGACCGAGGCGCCCGACTCCTCGAGCTTGGCCTTGGCCTTCTCGGCGTCTTCCTTGGAAGCCTTCTCGAGCACGGGCTTGGGCGCGCCGTCGACGAGGTCCTTGGCTTCCTTCAGGCCGAGGCTCGTGAGCTCGCGGACCGTCTTGATGACCTGGATCTTCTTGTCGCCGGCGGCGGTGAGGATGACGTCGAACTCGTCCTTTTCCTCGACGGCTTCGGCAGGAGCGCCCGCGCCGGCACCGCCGCCTGCAGCGGCGACCACTGCCGGGGCGGCGGCGGTGACACCGAACTCCTCCTCGAAGGCCTTCAGGAAGTCGTTCAGCTCGAGGACGGTCATGTTCTTGAAGACGTCGAGCAGGTCGCTCGTGCTCATGGTTGCCATCTGATTACTCCTCTACGTTCTCTCGGGTGCTTGCGCAGATTCTTCGGATGCGGGTGCGGGCTCCGTCGCTTGCGCGGCCGGAGCCTCGTTCTCGTTCTCGGTCCCGGCCGCAGAAGGTGCCTCCTCGGCCGTGGGAGGTGCCTCCTCGACCACTGCGAGCGTCTCGCCGCCCTCGATGCGCTGGTCGATCAGGGCCTTGACGCCGTACGCCATGTTCCGGGTGAACGCCTGGAACAGGCCGGCGGCTTTGACCATCGGAGCCTGGAAGCCTCCGGCCAGCCGGGCGAGCAGCTGCTCGCGGGGCGGGACGTCGGCCAGGGCCTCGACGTCACCGCTCGACAAGATCCGAGACGCCAGGATGCCGCCCTTCACCACCAGGTTCGGGATTGGTGCGGGCGAAGTCGCGCAGAGCCTTGGCCGCGGTGACCGGGTCGCCGCCGTCGCGGCGCACGAAGGCGATCGCGACCGGGCCCTCGAAGCTCGCGACGAGGTCGTCGAGACCGGCGTCGCGCGCGGCACGTCGGGCCAACGTGTTCTTGAAGATCTTGTAGTCGGTGGCGGCGGGCCGCAGGGCGGCGCGCAGGGCGGCGATATCGCTGACCGTGAGGCCGCGGTACTCGGTCAGCACCGCGGCGTCCGCGGACTCGAGCCGGGCCTTGATGTCGTCGATGACCGCGGTCTTGCGCTGCATCTGCGCGCTGTCGGCGGGTGCCTTTGTCGGCATGGGTGTTCGCTCCTCGGGGGCTCGGGCGGGACGCCTCGCGAGCGGCGCGCGGCACGCGGCCTCGCGCTCCCCGGAAGTCGCCTCACCCGGCGGATCCGGCTCGTGGTCGAGCCGGGCCCATTACCTCGTGTCGAGACCGGAAGTCTTCGGCGTTCAGTGGACCAAGAGACATGTAGCCGAACTCGGTCACCGGACGCCGAGTCGTGGCTTCGGCTCGGACGATTCGCCGGAACGATTCCTCGAGCACGGGGAATCTGATTGGATCGGCAGGTGAGCCTCACCCCCACGGTCCGCGCCTTCCTGGTGGACCTGGAAGATCTCTTCGACCGGAAGCAACCCGTCGGACTCCGGCGCGACGCCATGAGGGTCTCCACGGGTGACGCCGCCGCACTGGTGCTGCTCCCCCACGTCAGTGATCGCCATCGGGACGTCGAGATCGAGATCGACGATCACCGTGTCGTGGTCGCGTACCCGCCGGAGCGGGTCAGCTTCACCGCCCCGGGTGAAGCCTTGCGCTTCGTCGAGATGCTCTGCGACGGTCGCATCGAGCTCGAGATCAGGCACGGCCTGTTGTGGACGACGATGCGCAGCTACCGGGACGGGCTCGCGCTTCCGTTCCGGCGCACCCGCATGCCGTGGCCGTCACTTCGACCACGCACGGTACGGCGCGCCGTCGGTTTCGGAAGCTGAGACTTCCTCGAAAGGACCGGACCCGATGTCCCTACGCTTCGACGCGCGCGCGTCGGGCGAGATCTTCACGCCCGGACCCATCGTCGAGGAGGTCGCGACACCCTTCAGGTAGCGCCCCTTGGCCGAGGACGGCCGCGCCCGCGTCAGCTCGTCGAGCACCGCGGTGTAGTTCCGCACGAGGCTCTCGACCGGAAAGCTGACCTTGCCGAGCGGCACGTGCACGTTGCCGTTGCGGTCCGTGCGGTACTCCACCTTGCCGCCCTTGAACTCGGCCACGGCCTTGCCCACATCGGCCGTGACCGTGCCCGTCTTCGGGTTGGGCATGAGACCGCGCGGCCCGAGCACGCGGCCGAGACGACCCACCTGGCCCATCAGGTCGGGGGTCGCGATGGCGATGTCGAAGTCCATGAAGCCTTCGTTCTGGACACGGTTCACGAGATCCTCGGAACCGACGACGTCGGCGCCGGCGTCGCGCGCCTCTTGCGCGGCGTCACCGGCGGCGAACACCGCGACGCGCACGTCCTTGCCGGTGCCGGCCGGCAACGAGACCGTTCCCCGCAGCATCTGGTCGGCCTTGCGAGGGTCGACACCGAGCCGGAACGCGGCTTCGACCGTCTCGTCGAACTTCTTGTTGGCCATCGACTTCACGAGCTCGAACGCTTCGGCCGGCTCGTGCAGCGCCTGCTTGTCGTAGCGGGCCGAAGCGTCGGTGTACTTCTTGGACTTGGCCATGTTGCGCTCCCTTCGAAGCTCCCTCGTTCGGTCCCGTGGATCAGCCGGCGAGGTACTCCGGCTGCGGGGAAGCAATACGGGCGTCAGACGACGTCAATGCCCATCGAGCGGGCGGTGCCCGCGATCTGTGCCATCGCACCGTCGATGTCGACCGCGTTCAGGTCGGGCATCTTGGTCTGGGCGATCTCGCGAACCTGGTCCCTGCTCACACTCGCGACCGTCTCCCGGCGCGGGTTCGCCGCGCCCTTGTCGATGCCGGCTGCCTGGCGCAAGAGCACCGGCGTCGGCGGTGTCTTGGTCACGAAGGTGAAAGAGCGGTCCTCGTAGATCGTGATCTCGGCCGGGATGACCGTGCCCCGCTGAGCCTCGGTCGCGGCGTTGTACGCCTTGCAGAAATCCATGATGTTGATGCCGTGCGGACCGAGGGCGGTTCCGACCGGCGGCGCGGGGGTCGCCGCGCCGGCCTGGATCTGAATCTTCACGATCGCAGCAACTCGTCTTTTTGCCATGTCTCTCTCGTCGTCTCTCGGGTTCTCGATCTGGGCCGGTGACCGGTGCCGGTAGTACTGCTCCGCCGTCTACGACTTCACCGTCTACAACTTGGCGACGTCGCCGAACTCGAGCTCGACGGGCGTCTCCCGCCCGAAGATGTTCACGAGCACCTTGAGCTTGGAGCGGTCGACGTCGATCTCGCTGATGACACCGTTGAAATCGGCAAAGGGTCCCGTGACCACACGCACCTGCTCGCTGACCTCGTACTCGAGGCGCGGGCGGACCTTCTTCTCGGCCTGCGGTCCTTCTTCTTTCACGCCGGTGCCGAGGATGTTCTCGACCTCCTTGCGTGACAGCGGCGTCGGCTTGGCGCCGCTACCGACGAAGCCGGTGACACCGGGCGTGTTGCGCACGACGTACCAAGCGTGGTCGTCGAGGGCCATGCGCACGAGGAGGTAACCGGGGAAGACCTTCTTTTGAACGACGACCTTGCGGCCGTTCTTGAATTCGATGACGTCTTCCATCGGGATGACGACTTCGAAGATGCGGTCCTCCACCGCCATCGAACGCACGCGGCTCGCGAGGTTCGACTTCACCTTGTTCTCGTAACCCGCGTAGGTGTGCACGACGTACCAGCGGCCCGATCGATCGAAGGGACTGGGCTCGGACATCGTCACGACGCCGTCGTCGACCTCTTCGACCTCGAGGAGCTCGGCGCCGCCGAGATCGGGCACGGCGACGACGACCTCCTCGACGGGCTCATCGACGGCCTGATTGTCGGGGGTCTCGCCCGCGCTCGCGTCCGGGGCAGCCGCGGATTCGGCGTCGGCGGAAGCGTCGGCCGCGGCTCGGGGATCGTCGACCTGGGTCTCGAAAGAAGTCATCTCGTCACTGTCGTCCGGAGGAAGTTCGTTGGGCGCGACCACTACTTGAACACGAAGTTCACGACGTGCACCGCCGCCCAGTCGAACGCGAAGATCAGCGCTGTCATCACGACCACGCCGATGAGCACGATCAGCGACGAGTTCATGATCTCGGGACGCGGCGGCCACGCGACCTTCTTCATCTCGCCGCGGACCTCGCCGAAATACTGCTTCGGTCCCGTGCGCTCGACCTGCGGGTTCGGGGCCGACCGGCGCTCGGGCGCGCGCGGGCGATCGGATCCCTGGCGCGCCATCTGTCGCTTGGTCTGTCGGTTCATGTCGCCTCGACGCAGGTCACTTCGAGCTGGTACTTCGAGCAGGGCAGGAGGGACTTGAACCCCCAACCGCCGGTTTTGGAGACCGGTGCTCTACCAATTGAGCTACTGCCCTCCGGGCCTTGGGGGCCAAGGGCGCAAGGATAGCAGCGCCTTCTCCGGGCACCGCAGGCACGCTCGGCGACTCAACCCGCCAGGCTGAGCGCGCGTTTGCGGGATCGGGCGATGAACACCGCCGTGGCGGCGCCGGCGGCGACGGCGGTCCCGCCGATGGCGCCGGCATACGCGATCCGGCGGCCCGACAAAAGGGTCCGCCTCGCGCCGTTCTCGGCCGCATCGGTGATCGCCGCCAAGGTCTCGCCCAGCAGACCCGGGGTCGGCTCGGCGTACCGGCTCCGCAGCATCGACAGCGTGCGCAGCAAACGGCGGTACCGGGCCAGCTCGGCCTGGCAACGCAGACAGGTGTCGACGTGACGCTCGGCCTCGAAGCCGATGGCCTCGCCGTCGACCAGTCCAGGGAGCAGCGCCGTCACCTCGTCACACCGCATTGGCTTGGACTCCTTCGTCGTACAACACGTCCCGCAACTTGCGTCGGGCCCGGTGCAGGCGGACCTTCGCCGCCGAGACGGAGATGCCGAGCTCGTCCGCGATCGCCTCGTGCGACAGGCCGTACACGTCCTTCAACACCACCACGCTGCGCAGTTTGGCGGGAAGGTCGTCGAGCGCGGCCGCGATCTTGTCGAGCGTTTCGGCGGACTCGGCGCCCTGGGCGACCATCGCCTCCGCACCGGCGTCGACGGGCTCGAAATCGTCGGCGAACGGCTCGGCCCGGTGCCGGCGGCCCCGTTGGACGCTGCTCTGGGCGGCGTTGGCCGTGATGCGATAGAGCCACGTCGAGAAGGCGGCCTCGCCTCGAAACTTCCCGATGCCCTTCCAGGCTCGGAGATACGCCTCCTGCACCACGTCGCGCGCGTCCTCTTCATTGCCGGTGAGCCGACGCGCGAGCGTGAAGGTGTCGACGAAGGTGCGTCGCACCAACTCGTCGAACGCCTGGCGGTCACCGCCTCGAGCGGAGCCGACCAGCTCGGCCTCGTTCACCGGTCCTCCTGATGGGTACCGGGATAAGACCCCGGGCCCTCGGAAAAGGTTACGCGCCGGACGTGCGGACGAGATGCTTAGCGGGTCTCCTTGTGCACAGTGTGGCGCTTGTCCCAGCGGCAGTACTTCTTCATCTCGATGCGCTCGCGGTCGTTGACCTTGCTCTTCATCGTGATGTAGTTGCGCCGTTTGCAGTCTTCGCAGGCCAGAGTGACCTTGACGCGCTTGTCGTTCTTCGCCATCTGATGGTCCTACTTCTCGATTTTGACGACGCGGCCCGAACCGACGGTACGGCCACCCTCACGGATCGCGAACCGGAGTCCCTCATCCATCGCGATCGGCTTCCCGAGCTCCACCGACATCTCGGTGTTGTCCCCCGGCATCACCATCTCCGTCCCCTCCGGCAACGACACCGTCCCCGTCACATCCGTCGTCCGGAAATAGAACTGCGGGTGATAATTCGTGAAGAACGGCGTATGCCGGCCGCCCTCCTCCTTCGTCAAGATATACACCTGCGCCGTGAAATTCGTATGCGGCGTAATCGAACCCGGCTTCGCCAACACCTGCCCGCGCTCCACATCCTCTTTCTTCGTACCCCGCAACAACGCACCGATGTTGTCGCCCGCACGACCCTCATCGAGCAACTTCCGGAACATCTCCACACCCGTACACGTCGTCTTCGTCGTCGGCCGCAGACCGATGATCTCGATCTCCTCACCCACCTTCACGACCCCACGCTCCACCCGGCCCGTCACCACCGTGCCCCGACCCGTGATCGTGAACACATCCTCGATCGGCATCAAGAACGGACGATCCACATCCCGCGTCGGCTCCGGCAAGAAACTGTCCACCGCCGACATCAACTCGAGGATCTTCGGCGTCCACTCCGCGTCACCCTCCAACGCCTTCAACGCCGACACCCGCACCACCGGCGTGTCATCACCCGGGAACTCGTACTCGTTCAACAACTCCCGAACCTCGAGCTCCACCAACTCGAGGATCTCCTCATCATCCACCATGTCCGACTTGTTCAACGCCACCACAATCGACGGCACACCCACCTGCCGCGCCAACAACACATGCTCACGCGTCTGCGGCATCGGACCATCCGTCGCCGCCACCACCAAAATCGCGCCATCCATCTGCGCCGCACCCGTAATCATGTTCTTGATGTAATCCGCATGACCCGGACAATCCACATGCGCGTAATGACGGTTCTCCGTCTCATACTCCACATGCGCAATCGAGATCGTGATCCCCCGCGCCTTCTCCTCCGGCGCCTTATCGATCTGATCAAACGCCGTAAACGAATTCTTCGGGTTCTGATCATGCAGAACCTTCGTAATCGCCGCCGTCAACGTCGTCTTCCCATGATCGATATGACCAATCGTCCCAATGTTCAAGTGCGGCTTCGTGCGCTCGAACTTCTCTTTCGCCATGCTGTATCACCTTCGGGTGTTGCGGGTGGTGGGTATGGGTAGCGGAGGCGGGACTCGAACCCGCGACCCCACGATTATGAGCCGTGTGCTCTTACCAACTGAGCTACTCCGCCGTGCGAGGTCGGCCCACCGGGCCTGCCCCAACGAGCCCCCTTACGGACTTGAACCGTAGACCCCTTCCTTACCATGGAAGTGCTCTGCCAACTGAGCTAAGGGGGCGAAGCCCGACGAGTTTAGCCGAGCAGGCACCGTTGCCCGCCGAGAGTTGCCGTAGCGTCACCCCCGTGCCGGCCGTGAACCCATACCGGACCCGACTGGTCGAACGCCGCGACGCCGACGCGCTCCGCTCGATCTACAACGTCGAGGTGCTCGAGTCGACCGTGACCTTCGACCTGCGACCTCGTTCTTTGGCCAAGCAACTCGCGTGGATCGACGCACACTCGGGTGGGCATCCGGCGCTCGTCGCGGTGCGGGGAGACGACGAGGTCGTCGGATTCGCGTCGCTCAGCCGCGTACCGGCCCCGCCCGGCGTATTCGACGACGGTCGAGGACTCGATCTACGTGCGGCGCGACGTCCGTCGATCGGGTGTGGGCCGACTCCTGCTCGGGGAGCTCGTGACCCTCGCCCGCGAGCACGGATTCCACTCCGTCATCGGTCGCATCGTCGGCGACCACGACGCCTCGATCGCGCTGCATGCGTCGTGCGGCTTCGAAGAGGTCGGCCGGGAGCGCGAGGTCGGCCGCAAGTTCAATCGCTGGCTCGACGTGGTGCTCATGCAGAAGATGCTGAGCGAGCGCTGACCGCGCGAGGTAGGTATGAAATCACTCACCGTCGTATCCAGGGTCACCGTCGTATCCAGGGTCACCGCCGTATCCAGGGTGGCCGCGGCCGTGCCGGCAGTGCTCCTGCTCGCCGCATGCTCCTCTTCCGCACACCGTCCGAGCGCATCGTCGGCATCGACCACCTCGGCGGCGCACACGTCTACGTCTGCATCATCGGGTGCATCGTCGGGTACATCGTCGGGTACATCGTCGGGGACATCGTCGGGCCGAACCGGCCCGGTCACGACCGGCCGGCCTCCGGCGTCGGGCCCCCTCCCCCGTTCGACCTCGGTCGCCACGATCCCCGGGATCGGCGGCGGAGGAACCACCTCGCCGACGCCGGGCCCGGCGACCGCGACCACGATCCCCGGGCCGCCGCCGACGTCGAACGCGGCGCAGGGCCCGACCATCCTCTCGTTCGCGGTGACGAAGCAGCCGTCGTGCACGCCCGGCTCGCCGGTCACGATCGCGTGGAGAGTCGTCGGAGCGACGAAAGTTGCACTCTCGATCGACGACCCGGCGCACCGGAGCACGAGCGGTACCTACGACGCAACGGGCAGCGTGACGCTCCCGTTTCCCTGCGACCCGACGATCATGCCGGTCAACTCACACCTCTACACGATCACCGCCGGCTCCGTGAGCAAAGCGATCACCGCGTCGGCGCCGACGCGTTGAGGCTCACGATCCGCCGGACGACCGAAGCGAGCCGACGCTCCTGTCGACGGCGAGTACCGCGAGACAAGCAGACGAGACAGGCAGACGAGACAGGCAGACGGAAGTGGTGGGCCGGGTTGGATTCGAACCAACGTAGTGAAACACAACGGGTTTACAGCCCGTCCCCTTTGGCCACTCGGGTACCGACCCGGATCTAATCTAGCGACTGCTCAACCGCCACCGCGAAGGGAGCAACAGGCATGCCGAGCTTCGACGTGGTATCCGAGGTGGATCTGCAAGAGGTCAAGAACGCGGTCGACCAAGCCAACCGCGAGCTGGCCAACCGCTTCGATTTCAAGGGCACCGACAGCGTGGTGCAGCTGAAGGAGAGCGACAACGCGATCGAGCTCGAATCGGCGTCCGAGGAGCGGCTGAAGGCCGTGACCCAGGTGCTCGAGGAGAAGTTGGTCAAGCGCAAGGTGTCGTTGAAGGCGATCGACTACGGCAAGGTCGAAGAGGCGACCAAGGGCCGCGCCCGCCAGAAGGTGTCGATCCAGGTCGGCATCAACGACGACAAGGCACGCGAGATCGGCAAGTTCATCAAGGGCCTCGGCCTGAAGGGCGTCCAGCACCAGGTGCAGGGCGACCAACTGCGGGTCAACGGCAAGAAGCGCGACGACCTCCAGGCCGCGATCCAGAAGTTGCGCGAGCACGACTTCGGCGTGCCGCTCGAGTTCACGAACTTCCGCGACTGACCGATCACGCCGCACCGCGACTGCCCGGCGTCAGTGCCCGGCGTCAGTGCCCGGCGTCAGTGCCCGGCGTCAGTGATTGTGCACCGGTTGGTGACGCAGCCGCGCGATGCGGTCGGCGGTCGGCGGGTGCGAGCGGAACAGGTTGGCGAAGTTCGCCTGCTTCCCTGTGAGCGGGTTGATGATGTACGCGGTCGCGTGAGCGGGATCGATGTTCATCGGGATCTGCTGCGCGTAGGCGTCGATCTTCTCCAGGGCTCGCGCCAACGGCTCACCCGTTCCGAGCAGCTCGGCGCCGCTGCGGTCGGCTTCGTACTCGCGCGAGCGTGAGAGCGACATCTGCAACAGTGCTGCGGCAATCGGGGCGAAGATCATCATCGCGATCGCACCCAGGGCGTTCCCGTTGCGGTCACGGCCGTTCCCACCCATCCCTCCGAAGATCGCGCCCCACATGAGCATGCGCGCCAGGAAGGTGATTCCGAGCGCGACCGTCGCGGCGACCGAGCCGATCAGGATGTCTCGGTTGCGCACGTGCGAGAGCTCGTGCGCGAGCACACCCCGCAGCTCTTCTTGGTCGACGACCTGCATCAGGCCTTGGGTGACGGCCACGGCCGCGTGTTGCGGATTGCGGCCGGTCGCGAACGCGTTCGGCTGCGAGGCCGGGCTGATGTACACCGACGGCATCGGCATGTCCGCCCGCATCGTGAGGTCGCGGACGATCGAGTAGAGCTGCGGCGCATCGGACTCGGAGACCGGAACTGCCCCGGCCGCGCGCACGGCGATCTTGTCGGAGAACCAGTAGGAGCTGCCGACGAACACGATCCCCAGGACGAGCCCGATGACGAACCCTCCCGTGCCGAACGCGGAACCCACGCCCATGAAGAGCGCGGCCAGCGCCGTGAGCAGCATGACCGTCTTGACGTTGTTCTTGAACATCCGCCTCACCTCGATCTCGGAGAACACCGGCGAGCCGCCGGGTCTTCCCTGCGAACATGGAACCAGATCCGCCTGAGAGGTTGCTGCGAATCGTCTGCGGACGGCCGCCCCCAGGCCGGTCTCAGTCGTAGTACCCGGAATGCACGTACAGGCAGGGAATGCCCTCGGCCCGGAACATGGCGACGTTGCGGCGGTCGTCCTCGAACGCGAGGGTGAGCTGGAACCCGGCGGTCCGCAGCTCCCACACCGTCGACTGCTTGAAGTCCCGGGCCAGGTCGTAGTCGCCCCATGGTCGCGTGATGAGGAGATCCCACCGGATGTCGTAGTGCCGCAGCCAAGCTTCGGTCAGGTATGCGACCCGGTGGGGCCGGGCGGTCAACAGCACGACCTGGAGCGCGGGGTCGAGCAGTGAGAGGAGCGTGTGCACCTCCTCGATCACCGGGATCCTCGCCACAAGCCTCGAAGAACGCTCGCCAGTCCCGGCGGGGCGCCTCGATGTAGTGCTGTCGCTTCGAGGCGTCGGAAAGCACACCGTCGATGTCGACCACGACGGCCCGCGACGCAGCCAACGGCTCCGCCTTCCAACTCCAGTGCTCGGGCCAACTCCAGTGCTCGGGCCCACTCCTGTCCTCGGGAAGATACGGCAGGGTCCCGTTACTCCTCGGGTGGCTGAGACGCGAGGTACCTCGACTTGATGCCGTCGACGACCGTGGGATCGGCGAGCGTCGTGGTGTCGCCGAGCCGTTCGTCCTCGGCGACGTTACGAAGCAGCCGGCGCATGATCTTGCCCGAGCGCGTCTTGGGGAGCTCTTCGGTGAACAGGATCGTCTTGGGCTTGGCGATCGGGCCGATCAGCTCGGCGACGTGGTTGCGCAACTCCTCGACCAGCTCGTCGCGCGGCTCGAAACCGCCGCGCAGCGTCACGAACGCCGCGATCGCCTGGCCCGTGGTGGCGTCGTTCCGCCCGACGACCGCCGCCTCCGCGACGGCGGGATGGTCGACGAGCGCGGATTCGACCTCGGTCGTGGAGATGTTGTGACCGGCCACGAGCATGATGTCGTCGACACGACCGAGGAGCCAGAAGTAGCCGTCGTCGTCGCGCTTGGCGCCGTCACCCGCAAAGTACCGATCGCCGAATCGCGACCAGTACGTGTCGCGGTACCGCTGGGCATCACCCCAGATGCCGCGCAACATCGAGGGCCACGGCCGCGACAGCACGAGGTAGCCACCACCGGGAATGCCGACCGGACACGCCGGCGTCGTCGACGATGTCGGCACCGATCCCCGGCAACGGGAAAGGTCGCGCTGCCCGGCTTCAGCGTCGTCGCGCCGGGCAGCGCGCTGATCATGATCGAGCCCGGTCTCGGTCTGCCACCACGTGTCGACCACAGGACACCGCGCGCCACCGATCACGCCGTAGTACCAGACCCACGCCTCGGGGTTGATCGGCTCGCCGACGGTGCCGATCACCGCAACGACGAGAGGTCGTGCGCGGCGGGAAGATCGTCGCCCCATTTCATGAACGTTCTGATCGCGGTCGGCGCGGTGTAGAAGATCGTCACCTTGTACTTCTCGACGATCGACCACAAGCGGTCCTTGCCCGGATGGTCGGGGGTGCCCTCGTAGAGCACCCACGTCGTGCGGTTCGCGAGCGGCCCGTACACGATGTACGAGTGGCCGGTTACCCAGCCGACGTCGGCGGTGCACCAGTAACACGTCGGTGTCGGGCTTCAGGTCGAACACGTACTTGTGCGTGTACGCGACCTGCGTGAGATATCCGCCGGTCGTGTGCATGATGCCCTTGGGCTTCCCCGTGGTGCCCGAGGTGTAGAGGATGAAGAGCAGGTCTTCGGCATCCATCGACTCGGGCGCGCACACAGCGCTCTGGCGCGCGACCTCCTCGTGCCACCACAGGTCGCGGCCGTCGCGCATCGCGCACTCCGACTCCGTGCGCCGCAACACGAGCACGTGCTCGATCGACGGCGACTCGGCGAGCGCCTCGTCGGCGATGGTCTTCAAGGGCACGACGCGATCCGCGCCGCCACGCGCCGTCGGCGGTGATCAGCACCCTCGCCTGCGCGTCGTTGATCCGGTCCTTGAGCGACTGCGCGGTGAACCCGCCGAACACCACGGAGTGCGGCGGCGCCGATGCGCGCGCACGCGAGCATCGCCGCGACCGTCTCGGGCACCATCCCCATGTAGATCGCGACGCGGTCGCCCTTCGCCACGCCGAGCTCGCGCAGCAGGTTGGCGACGCGGCACGTCTCGTCGAGCAGATCTTGATAGGTGACGGCACGGCTGTCGCCGGGCTCGCCCTCCCAGTGGAACGCGACCTGGTCGCCGTGCCCGGCCTGCGACGTGACGGTCGAGGCAGTTCTCGGAGACGTTCAGCTTGCCGCCGACGAACCATTTCGCGAACGGGAGCTCCCACTCGAGGATCGTGTCCCACTCGCGGTGCCAGTCGAGGGCGAGCGCCTGCTTGGCCCAGAAGCCCTGCCAGTCGCGCTCGGCTTCGTCGTAGACGCTCGCGTCGGTGATCGAGCGCGTGCTTCGGCGAAGTCGGGCGGCGGCGGGAACGTGCGGCCTTCTTGGAGCAGTCCGGAAGCGTCTCGGCCATGCTCGCGGAGGCTAGTCACCCTCGCCGACAGGCGAAGCCGCGACCCGCCGCCGCCCACGCCGAACAGCACCACCTCGTGCGCGCCGAGGCCGGCCGGGTCGGTCGAGCGCCGCCGCCTCGGAGACGCGGCTGCGGCCGGCCAGAGCCTCGAGGTCGCCGCGCTGCGCGCCCGCCTCCCGCCATCGCCGGCGCCCCTCGTCGACCAGCTCGTCGATCCCGAGGCAGCCGAGCCACTCGGCCTGCCGATCGGTGCGCACGACGCGGGAACGGCGCTCGCGGCGCTCGAGCTGCTCCGAGGACCACGTCGGCGGTGATGTCCTGCTCGCCCGGTGCGTCGAGCGGCCCGGTTCCGGGCGCGTGCGACCGGTAGGTGCGCAGCCAGGGCCGCTCACCGAGCCGGCCGATCGTCGTCGCGTAGTCGATGACGAGCACGAAGCCGAGTCGCAGCACCCGCTCGCACGCGCGGAACCAGTCGTCGATGCCACGGGGAACGGGAACACGAGTACCCGGCGATCGACGTCGTAGCCGAGGTCGTTGTCGGCCGGTACGAGCAGCTCTTCGAAGCCCTCCGCACCGGATTCATCTGCCTCCCGGTGACCGACGCGCACCTCGAGCCAACGGCTCGCCGTCGTAGTCGCGCGACGCCGAACGGCAGGTTGTCGAGCAGCTCGTTCGCGAGCACGACGGCGTCGGTGGCCGACAGCGCGGGCAGCTCCTCGAGCGCGGTGAACACGGGTCCGGCCCAGCGCGCGGGCACGGCCTGCTCGTCGTCGTCCACGCGCCGGACGAACGGGCCCAGCGCCTCGTCGGCCGGTTCGAGCGCGAGCCGCTCGCGCTGCTCTGCCCGCAGCTCCGGCGACCGCTCGACGAGGACGTAGCGCAGCGCGCGCAGGCACTCGGGCGCGGCCGCGCAGGACCTCACGCGCGAGTCGCCCGTTACCGGCGCCGGCCTCGATCACGAGGAAGGGGTCGGGCTCGCCGAGCACGTGCCACCTCCGGTCGAGGGCGCGGGCGACGCATACCCCGAACAGCGGACCGACCTCGGGGCTGGTGACGAAGTCGCGTCCGGCGCGGCCCGCGCCGTGCCCCGTCGCGAAGAACCCGCCTTCGCCGTACAACGCCGTATCCATGAACCGGTCGAAGGTGATCGGGCCTTCGCGGTGGATCATCTGCGCGAGATGCGCGGCGACGTGTTCACGTCGGCACGCCGCGGGCGGCTCGCGTCAGAACGCGAGCTCTCCGACCCTCGCGAAGATCTGCGGGTAGACGCCGATCACCACGACGACCGCGACCATCAGGGCGATCGCCGCCATCAGCGGCTGCGGGACGCCGATCGGCGTGCGGTCGTCGTCGGCCGGTTCGTGGAAGATCATGGCCGGATCGGGCGGGCGTAATAGAAGAACGCGATCACCGAGTTCACCGCGGCGATGACGCCGAGCGCGATCGCCCAGCCGGTGCCCGCGTCGATGATCGAACGGAACATCACGAACTTGGCGAACCAGCCCGGCGAAGAGCGGGATGCCCGCGAGCGAGGCCAGGAAGACCGCCATCGACGACCGCGAGCGTCGGGCGCCGTCTGGAACAGCCCGTCGTACGACGAGATCTCGGCGCTGCGCGTGCGCCGGGCGACGGCGATCACGACCGCGAAGGCGCCGAGGTTCATCGCGCCGTAGATCAGGAGGTAGATCACGACCGCGCTCATCGCCGAGTTCGCCATGTCGGGGTGTCCGTCGGCACCCGCGATGCCCGCCGCCGCGAACGGCACGAGCATGAACCCGCCTTGCGCGATCGACGAGTACGCCAGCATGCGCACGATGTTCGTCTGGCGCAACGCGGCGAGGTTGCCGAACGTCATCGACAACGCCGCCAGCATCCAGACCACGGGCCACCACGAGTTGGCAGCGGCACCGCTCGACCGTGAGGAAGCCGAAGTAGACGATGTTGATCAGGGCGACGAAACCCGCCCGCCTTCGACGCGACCGACAGGAACGCGGTGACCGGGGTGGGCGCGCCCTCGTAGGTATCGGGCGCCCAGAAGTGGAACGGGCACCGCGCTGACCTTGAACGCGAAGCCGACGAGCGACAGGAAGATCGCGACGGCGACCAGCGGCACGGTCCCGTGCTGGCCGACAGTACGCGGAGATGTCCGACAGCTTGGTCGAGCCGGTCACCCCGAAGATCAGCGACATGCCGTAGAGCATCAGCGCCGACGAGAGCACACCGATCAGGTAGTACTTCACGCCCGCTTCGTTGGACTGCCGGTCGTGCTTGCGGAACGCGGCGAGGACGAACGTCGGGATCGAGATCGTCTCGAGCGCGACGAACAGCGTGATGAGGTCGCGGGCGCCCGACATGATGCTCATGCCGAAGGTGGCTACGAGCAACAGGAAGTAGAACTCACCCTTGTAGTAGTCGCCTTCGCCGATGTAGTCGACCGACAGCAGGACGGTGACGTAGCAGGCGACGATGAAGAACGCCTTCAGCGCCAGCGCGTAGTGACCGACGACGTACGCGCCGCCGAACATCGACGCGCTCGTGGCCGCGAGTGCGCGAGCGTCGCGATCGGGATCAGTGCGCCGAGCAGCCCGACGGCGGTGATGCTCGACGTTCGCCACGACTCCCGATCGGGCAGCACGAGGTCGGCGACGAGCACGACGACCATGGTCGCGACCAGGACGAGGTCCGGCGCGAACGCGTGCCAGTCGAATGCCGGAGTCGGGATGCGCGCGACGTGCGCGGACGCGAAAGCGAACAGCACCTCAGCCCCCGGACACCTTGGCGGTCACCTGCGCCGTCGGGGGCGCCGACGGACACTTGAGCGACGGCGAGACCGGAGTGGTGGTCTTGGAGACGAAGGGCGCGGCGGTCTGACAGCTCACGGCGTCGTCGGTGACCCGGAAGACGAGGTTCGGGAACACGCCGAGCGCCACGATGAGCAGGAGGATCGGCATCCAGGCCGTCCACTCGAACGACGACACGTCGTGGATGTGCGCGTCGGCGAACTCGGCCTTGGGTACGCCGAACGCGACCTTCTGCAGCATCCACAGCAGGTAGCCCGCGGCGAGGACGGTGCCGACCGCGGCGACCACCATGTAGGTGCGGAACAGCGGCTGCGGAGAGGTTGCCGCCCGGGTTGAACGCCGACAGGACCGCCGGGAACTCGCCCCAGAATCCGGCGAGGCCGGGGAGGCCGAGGCTGGCCATCGCGCAGAAGCCGAGGATCCAGCCCATCTTCGGCGCCTGTCTCGAGCAGGCCACCGAGGCGGGACATCTCGCGGGTGCCGTAGTTGTGCTGCACCGATCCGGCGATGAAGAACAGCATGCCGGTGATGAGACCGTGGGCGACCATGCCGAAGATCGCCGCGTTGATACCGAACGTCGTCAGCGTGGAGATCGCCGAGCATCACGAAGCCCATGTGCGCGACCGACGAGAACGCGATCAGGCGCTTCATGTCCTTTTGCGCGAGGCAGCCCGAGCGCGCCGTAGATGATGCCGATCACGGCGAGCCGTCCGATCCAGGGCGCCCAGCTCTTCGCCGCCTCGGGCAGGATCGGCAGCGCGATGCGGATGAAGCCGTAGGTGCCGAGCTTCAAGCAGGATCGCCGCCAGGAGCACCGAACCGACGGTCGGTGCCTCGGTGTGCGCATCGGGGAGCCAGGTGTGGAACGGGAACATCGGCACCTTGATCGCGAAGCCGAGGAACAGTCCGCCGAAGATCAGCAACTCCGTGCTGTGCACGAGGCCGGCGCCGGCGGCGTGCGTGAGCAGCACCATGTCGAAGGTGTGCCCGACGCCGGGTACGTCGACCTTGAAGTAGAGCGCAAGGAAGCGACAGCAGCATCAGCGCCGAGCCGAACAGCGTGAACAGGAAGAACTTGATCGACGCGTACTCGCGGTTCGGGCCGCCCCACACGCCGATCATGAAGAACATCGGGAGCAGCACGATCTCGAAGAAGACGAAGAACAGGATCAGGTCCTGGGCGACGAACGTGCCGTTCATGCCGACCTCGAGGATCAGCAACAGCGCGAGGAACGCCTTCGGGTTGTGCGGCTCGGGGAAGTGGTTCCACGAGTAGATGACGCACAGCACCGTGATGAACGACGACAGCGCCAGCATCGGCAGCGAGATGCCGTCGACCGCCACGTGGTAGTGGCTGTTGATGACGTCGATCCAGTGCTTGTTGACGTCGAACTGCAGCGTGCTCGTCTTGTCGTAGTCGAACTTGGCGACCGTCGCGATCGTGAACCCGAGTGTGGCGAGCGTGGTGAGGAGCGCGACCCACTTGATCGCGTCCTCTTCCTCACGCGGGATGAGCAGCGTGATGACCGCGCCCACGGCGGGGATGAAGACCACGAGGGTCAGCGCCCAGGAGTCGAACCAGGTATGCATCGAGCCGATTCCCCTTGCCTAGGTGAAGATCCAGAGCGCGCCGGCGAAGATGCACGACGGCGACGACGAGCATGAGCGCGTAGAACTGCAGGCGACCGGTCTGCAGCTTGCGGACCTCGCCGCCGGATTCGCCGGTGAGCGTCGCGAGGCCGTTGACGAGCCCGTCGACGCCCTTTTGGTCGACGTACGTCGTACGTGAACCGACCGAGTGCCTGCGCGCCCTGCCCCGTGTAGTTGAGGACGTTGTCGATGACGTTCTGGTTGAACCAGTACGACGCCCGCGGCGACCGGGCCCTTGATGCCGCCGACGATGATCTTCTCGTACAGGAAGTCGAGGTAGTACTTGTTGACGAGGAAGCGCTTGCCCGCGCCTGCGGCCGCGTTGCGTTCGGCTGAGTCCCTGCGGCAACTTGCCCTCGTAGTAGGCCCAGACGATGCCGATCGCGAGCCGGCGAGAGCCACCGAGAGCGGTCGCAAGGAAGACGTTGAACTCGGCGGGGTGCGCGAGGGTCGGGATCTCCGCGAACGCGGCGGGATACCGCGGCTGGAACCACTTCTCGAACTTCGCGAAGTGCGGGAAGTTCAAGAAGCCGGCGAACGCGCGAAGAACGAGAGCACCCATAGCGGACCGGTGATCAAGCGGTTGCTCTCGTGCGGGTGCGTGCACCTCGGCGTCGTGTTCGACGGATGCCGCCGTGTCGACCGGGTCGTGCTCGGCCTCGTCGACATGCGGGATCGCGTGCGGCGCGTGCGCCCCGCGGTACTCGCCGTGGAACGTGAGGTAGACGCAGCGCGCCATGTACGCCGCCGTCATGAACGCTCCGACCAACCCAATGACGAGGAAGAGCTTGTAGTCGTTGTGACCGGCGTTGGCCAGGATCTCGTCCTTCGACCAGAACCCGGCGAACGGGAAGATCCCCGACAGCGCGAGCGTGGCGATCACGAAGGTCCTGTACGTCTGCGGCATGAATTTCCGCAGGCCGCCCATGTCCTTCTTCATGTCGAAGGAGTGGTGCGAGCCCGAGTGGCTCACCGAGCCGGCGCCCAGGAAGAGGTCGGCCTTGAAGAACGCGTGGGTGAAGAGGTGGAACACCGCCGCGGTCCACGCGCCGACGCCGAGCGCCATCACCATGTAGCCGAGCTGGCTGATCGTCGAGTACGCGAGCACCTTCTTGATGTCGTCCTGCACGAACGCGAGCGCGGCACCGATGATCACGGTGATCCCGCCGATCACAGCCATCGGGTTGATGCCGCCGGCGCCGATCGAGAAGCCGTTGAAGAAGACCGGGTACACGCGGGCGCCGAGGTAGACGCCGGCGACCACCATCGTGGCCGCGTGGATGAGGGCCGAAACCGGCGTCGGGCCGGCCATGGCGTCGGGTAGCCACGTGTGCAGCGGGAACTGACCCGACTTGCCGACGATGGCCAGCATCAGCGCCGCCGCGCACCACAGGACGAGCGTGTGGCCGACCTTCGGGTTCGACGCGGCCGAGTTCAGCGCCACGATGTTGAAGGAGCCGACGCCCGTCGCGCGTTGCACGATGAAGAACGTCATGACCACGCCGATGAGCAGCCCGATGTCGCCGGTCCGGGTCGTGAGGAAGGCCTTCAGCGCGGCGTCGCTGTTGGGCTTCTCCTCCCACCAGTGCCCGATCAGCATGAACGAGCACACGCCGACGAGCTCCCAACCGACGAGGAGCTGCAGGGTGTTGTCGGCGACGACGAGCAGCAACATCGACGCGGTGAAGAGCGAGAGGACCGCGTAGAAGTGCGTGAACCGGCGGTCGCCGCGCATGTACTCGAGCGAGTACACGTGCACGAGCAGCGAGATGAGCGTGACGACGAACATCATCATCACGGCGAGGCCGTCGATCTGGATGCCGACGGTGAGGCGCACGCCACCGTTCTGGAACCACGTGAGGTGGTGCAGCACCGGCAGGACCTCGGCCTCCGACCCTCGGCGCCGAGCTGGCCGATGCTGCCGCCCGAGCGCAGCCGAGCGCGCTCGCCGCCC
The DNA here is from genome assembly GCA_963784845.1 of uncultured Actinomycetes bacterium. Classification (GTDB taxonomy): domain Bacteria; phylum Actinomycetota; class Acidimicrobiia; order IMCC26256; family PALSA-610; genus PALSA-610. The sequence goes on from CAWASN010000002.1 coordinate 19,273, forward strand.
TTGGCGTCTTGGACCCGCGATGATCCAGCGGAAGAGCGCGCCGCAGGCCAGCACGAACGACGCCGCCGACCGCCACGATGCCGACCTCGGAGCCGTGCCGCGGGCATGCGCTTGCCGAACAACAGGATCACGACGAACGACAGCGCCGGGATCAACGGGATCAGCCACGCGTTGTCGAGGAAGAACATCGAGGTGGACCCTCAGCCCTTCATCGTGTCGACGTCGTCGAGGTCGGCACTGTGCAGGTTGCGGTAGATGAGCAGGACGATTGCGAGCCCGATCCCCACCTCGGCGGCGGCGATCGTCGAGCACGAACAGCGCGAACACCTGGCCGATGTTGCTGTGGTGGAAAGCGCCGAACGCCACCAGGTTGATGTTGACCCCCGCGAGCATCAGCTCGATGCTCATGAGCACCAGCACGGCGTGCTTGCGGGCGAGCACGCCGTAGATGCCCGTGCAGAACAGGAACGCGGCCAGGAGCAGGAACTCGTTGAGGAGCATCCCTAGTCCTTCCGCGCCAGGACGACTGCGCCGATCAGCGCGCCCAGCAGGAGCACGCCGACGACTTCGAACGGGATGATGTAGGTCGTGAAGATCGGCGTTCGTGATCTGCGCGGTACGCACCGGCGCGGTGACGTTGACCTTGTCGGCGTGGAACGTGTGCACGAGCAGTCCGACGAGGATCCCGACGAGGAACAGAGCGGTGACCGCCGCGGGCCAGCGCAGGTCGTTGTCGAGCGACTCTTTCGGGTGCATCGGCGCTCGGGTGAGCATGATGCCGAACAGGAACAGCACGATCACCGCGCCGATGTAGACGAGCACCTGCACCCAGGCGACGAACTCCTGGCCGAGCAGGATGAACTGGGCGGCGCCGCCCGCGAGCACGACCACGAGGTAGAGCGCGGCGTGCACGACGTTCTTCGTGCGCACGACGCCGATCGCGCCGAGCGCCATCGCCGCCGCGATGATCCCGAAGGCCACGTTCTCGGCGATCATTTCTTGCCCTTCACCTCCGCGCCCTGTCTCGAGCGGTTCGGGCTCGGGCACCGTCTCCATCCACTCGCCGAGCTTGTGCTTGTCGTGCAGCAGCTTGGCGATCCGCGTCTCGGAGTACTCGAACTCGGGGCTCCAGAACAGCGCGTCGAACGGGCAGACCTCGACGCAGATGCCGCAGTACATGCACAGCGCGTAGTCGATGTCGAAGCGGTCGAGCAGGCTGACACTGCGGGGCCGCCCACCTTCGCGTCGCGGCGGCCGCTGTTCCTTGTGGCCCTCGATGTAGATGCACCAGTCGGGGCACGACCGCGCGCAGAGCATGCAGACCGTGCAGTTCTCTTCCTTGAGCGCGATGACGCCCCGGGCGCGCGGCGCCGGGTCTTCGCGCTCGTGCGGGTACTGCACGGTGACCGTCGGCTTCATCATCGTCTTGAACGTGACGCCGAGGCCCGTGAGCATTCCCTTGATCTCGCGCTTCATCGTCTCCACCCGCTCACCCGCCGGCACGGCATTCGGCGAGACGCTCGCCCGATCCCCACTCACGAGCGACCGACCCATCAGAACGCCACCTTGAGCACGCCGGTCACGAGGATGTTGCCCAACGCGATCGGGATGAGCCACTTCCACGCGATGGCCTGGAGCTGGTCCTCACGAAAGCGCGGGTAGGTGAAGCGCGCCCAGAACATCAAGAACGCGACGAACATCACCTTGGCGAACAGCACGAGCGGGCCGAGGAAGTCGGCGGCGGTGCCGTGAACCCACGGAACCGACCAGCCGCCGAGGAACAGCGTGGCGGCAAGGGCCGCGAACGCGAACGCGGTGCCGAACTCGCCGATGAAGAAGAACAAGAACCGAAAGCCCGTGTACTCGACCATGTAGCCGGCGACGAGCTCCGACTCGGCGACGGGCATGTCGAACGGCGGCTGGGTGAGCTCGGCCTGGGCCGCGACCATGAACAGCGCGAAGCCGACGAACTGCGTGAGGATCAGCGGGAACCCGATGCCGCTCCAGCCGAACATCGAGCCGTTCTGCTGCCAGTACACGATGCCCTGCAGGCTCATCGTGCCGGTCTGGATGACCACGCCGACAACCGCGAGCACGAGCGGTAGCTCGTACGCGATGAGCTGTGCGGCGGCCCGCAACGCGCCGAGCAGCGCGTACTTGTTGGAGCTGGCCCAGCCCGCCATCAGCACGCCGATGACCGACAGGCTCGAGACCGCGAGCGCGTAGAACACGCCGACGCCGCCGAAACCGCCCCGGCCGAACGGGCCGAATCGAGCGACGCCACGGTGACGCGCGGGCCCGCGGGCACGACGACGAACACGAGGAACGTGGAGAGCACGACGATCGCGGGCGCGAGCGCGAACACGCGCTGATCGGCCTCGGCCGGCGTGATGTCCTCTTTTTGCAGGAACTTCAGCCCGTCGCCGATGAGCTGGTACCAGCCGTGGAACCCGCCGGGGTCCATCGGCCCGAGCCGGCTCTGCATGTGGCTCATCATCTTCAACAAGAAGACGTAACCGAGGATCAGCGCCGTCAGCGGAACGATCGCGAGCACGACGACCGTCTTGATCGCGAGTGTGGTTCCCCACCCGATCGTGCGATCGATGGTCACCGGTCGATGTCTCCGAGGATGAAGTAGAGGCTCGCGAGGATCGTCACGATGTCGGGCACATACACGCCGCGCAGCAACCACGGCAGGATCGAGACGTTGCTGAACGACGCGCTGACGGATCTTCGTGCGGAAGGGGCCGGTCGCGCCTTTCGAGATCACGTAGTAACCCATCTCGCCCGAGAGGGTTCTCGGTGTTCACGAGGACCTCGCCCTCGGGAACCTTGATGATGCGCGGGACCTTCGCCATGAGCGGGCCGCTCGGCAGCTGGTCGAGCATCTGCAGCACCATGCGCGCCGACTCACGCGTCTCCTGCAGGCGCACCCAGTACCGCGAGAACGAATCGCCGTCGGGGTGCGTCCACACCTTCCAGTCGAGCTCGTTGTAGACGAGGTAGCCGGGTCCGTCGCGGCGCAGATCCCAGTCGACGCCCGACGCCCGCAGGTTCGAGCCCGACACGCCGTAGGCCGCGCCGAGCTCTTGCGGGATGATGCCGATCGAACGCGTGCGCTTTTGGAAGATCGGGTTCCCGACGACGAGGTCGTCGAACTCGTCGCACGACGCGAGCACCTTGTTCATGACCGTGCGGCATTCCGAGACCCAACCCCACGGGAGGTCGTCTTTGATACCGCCGATGCGGTTGAAGTTCGGGTGGAAGCGGCCGCCCGTCACCGCTTCGATGAGATTGAGGACGTACTCCCGGTCACGGAATCCGTAGAACGCGGGCGTGATCGCGCCGACCTGCAGTCCCATCTCGCCGAGGAACAGCACGAAGGTCGCGATGCGCGACAGCTCGGTGAGGATCGTGCGCAGGTACTGCGCGCGGGGTGGCGCCTGGATCCCCATCAGCTGTTCGGCCGCATCGATGAACGGCACTTCGTTCGCGAAGGACGAGAGCCAGTCGATCCGGTTGATCAGGGTCGTGATCTGCGGATAGGTGCGGAACTCCGTGAGCTTCTCGTAGCCGCGGTGCATGTACCCGATGACCGGGTCGGCGGACGACCACTCGCTCGCCGTCGAGGCGCACCACCAGCCGCAGCGTCCCGTGGGTGGCGGGGTGCTGCGGACCGATGTTGAGCACCATGTCGCCGGTGTCGAGCTCGACATTGACCTGCGCGTCGGCGAGGTGGCGGAACGCGGCCGGGTCGACGGCGATCTCGGGCAGCTCACCGGGCGGCGGAAGATCGGTGGTGGTCATGCGGATTCACCGCCCTCACTGGTCGCCGCGTCGCCGCCGGCGTCGTCACCGGGCATGGGTTCGACGTCGACGAGCCCCGGCCACGGCTTCACCTCGCGGGCGAGCAAGGGATAGTCCTTGCGCAGCGGGTGCCCCTCGAACTCCGAAGGGAGATAGAGATGGCGCAAGCTGGGGTGGCCGTCGAACACGAAGCCGTACATCTCCCAGGCTTCACGCTCGTGCCAGTCGGCGCCCGGATAGACCGAGACCCATGAGTCGGCATGCAGGTCGTCGTCGGGCAGGTCGGTCTTCACGATGACACGCCAACTCCGTCGCCGCGTCGACTCGACGACGGCGAGCAGCTGGTATCGACCTTCACTCCCCGCTACGCCGTATGTCTGTTCCTTCGGCTGCGCAGGAGTGGACGTGTCGCCCGAACCTTCCTCGGTCACCGCAGGTGTGGGCATCCAGTCGATGCCGGCGATGAACGAGAGGTAGTCGCACCCGAGCTGGGTCTTGCACACCTGGGCGGTGCGGCGCCACGCATCACGACTCACGCGCACGATCACGTCGCCGAACGCGACGCCGTGCTCGACGATCGCATCGCCGAGCTCGGCCTGCAGACGCGCCAGCGCTTCAGCCGCCTGCTCACGCAGCGCGGGCCCGGCCTCGGTCGCGGCTTCGTCAGCCAACGACGATCGGCTCCTGGGGAACCCCGCGCCAGCGCTCGGCCGGGTCTTCACTCATGATCCGCTGCTGCAACAAGACGATCCCCTGGATGAACGCTTCGGGCCGGGGCGGACAACCGGGCACGTAGACGTCGACGGGGATGATCTGATCGACGCCCTTGGTCACCGAATACGAATCCCAGTAAGGGCCGCCGCAGTTGGCACACGAGCCCATGGAGATCACGTACTTGGGATCGGGCATCTGCTCGTAGAGGCGTTTGATCGCAGGGGCCATCTTGTCGGTGACCGTGCCCGAGATCACGATGAGGTCGGCCTGGCGGGGGCTCGCCGGGAACGGGATCACGCCGAGGCGCATGACGTCGTAACGGGGTCCGGCGAGCGCGGCACCCATCTCGATCGCGCAGCACGCCAAGCCCCACTGCAGCATCCACAGCGAATACTTGCGGCTGTAGTTCAGGAGGTGCATGAGCGGTTTCGGGGTTTTGCCCGAGCTGATCAGGCCCACCGCAACAGGCCTTTCCGCCAGACGTACGCGAGACCGAGCAGCAGGATTGCCACGAAGGCAGTCATCTCGACGAGCCCGAACCAGCCGAGGGGGTCGACGTTCACGGCCCATGGGAAGATGAAGACGGCTTCCACGTCGAAGATCACGAACAGCAGCGCGTAGACGTAGTACCGGACGTTCATCTGGCCGAAAAGGGGCAGCGGGTCCGAACCGGATTCGTAGGTGATGTACTTCTCGTCCTGCGGCACCTTCGGACGCAGCAGCCGGGCCATGCCGAGCATGGCTCCGACCATTCCGAATGCAGCCATGAAAAAGACCGCGACGGCGAGATACTGCCTGTAGAACTCGGTCACGCGCGCTTCCGTTGCCGGGTTGTTTCGGGGTCGGGCGGAGTATATGCGGGGTGTCTTTTCGCGTGACGAACCGTGTCGGACCGGTGTCGGAGGCAGTGTTCGCCGGGCGGTGTGCGGGGACTGCGGGGCCCTCCGGCGTGAGTACCGTCGACCGCACGATGCTGCCCACGATCATCCACAAGGCCGAACCCGAATCGGCCGAAGAACCCACCATGGGAACGAAGCTGCCGTTTCCCGCCGGGCGCGGGGAGATCCGCGCGGCCGGGCGGTCACGACCGCGGACCGCGTTCGTGCTGTCGGGGGGCGGCAATCAGGGGGTCAGCCAGGTCGGGATGCTGCGAGCGCTCATCGAGCGCGGCATCGTCCCCGACGTGGTGATCGGAACCTCCGCGGGTGCGCTCAACGGCGCCGCGGTGGCCTACGCGCCAAATCTCACCGGCATCGCGCAGCTCGCCGCCGTGTGGGAGCAACTCGAGTCGGACCACGTGTTCCCGGGCGGGCGGATCCACCGGGCCTGGAACGTGGTGCGGCGGGGCACGCACCTGTTCGGCAACGAGGGTCTGGCCGCGCTGATCCACCATTCCACACCGGCGCGATCCTTCTCCGATCTGGAGCTCCCGCTGCGGGTGATCGCGACCGACCTCGACACCGGCGAGGAGGTCGTGCTCGCGCGTGGGCCGCTCAAGCCGGCACTCCTTGCGAGCAGCGCGCTCCCCGGCGTGTTCCCGATCGTGACCCATGGCGGGCGGCGCCTCGTCGACGGCGGTGTCGTGAACAACGTGCCGCTCTGGCACGCGCTGTCCGGTCCGGTCGATCGGGTCTTCGTGTTGAACGTCTCTTCGGGCGTGGGCGAGCATGCGGTCCGGTCTCCCCTCGACGTGGTCATGACGAGCTTCATGCATGCCCGGAACCAGCGCTACGAGCTCGAACGCCGCCAGGCCAACGACGACGTCGACATCATCGACCTGCCCCGCCCGCGCGACGGCCGCGAGCTCTTCGACTTCTCCGGGGCCCGGGAGCTCATCGACGCTGCCTACGCGCTCACGGTCACGCATGCTCGACGAGTACGAACTGCGCCTCGCCGACGCGCAAGAGGCTGCCGCGGCAGCGGCCGAAGCGGACGCGGCCCGCGTCCGCGAGCAGCGCCGGCGCTTCCGTCTCCGACGCGGCGCCTGAGCGGGGTCGTCCACCGGGCGAAGACCCGGTCGGGACCGTCCATACAGACCCTCGCGCCGTCGACCTTTCAACTCGTCGGTACGGGGCGGACCGCGATCGTCTTCCGGTACGCATGCAGCATCTACTCGTGCTCGATCGAGATCATCGACCCGGCACGCGACACGACCGTGCGGAGCTTTCTCCCCGGTGTACCGGCGTTCGCCGCGTTCTCCCCCGACGGCACGCGCCTCGCCTTCGCGACCACCTTCGGAAGAGTCTTCATCGTGGAGACCGACACCGGCACCCTCGTGGCGACATCGCGGGCATCGAGCTCGCCGACCCCGTCGCTTCCGTTCAGCTGGACTCCGGACGGCAGCTCACTACTGGTGGTCGCAGACCACGAGCTCGACGTCCTGCGCGCGCCTCCGACGGCAGCGTCCGCACGGTCGTCGCCGGGACCGCAGGCCTCGAACAGCTCGTCGCTCTCCCCTGACCGAATCTCACGCACCTGTCGGCACGGAGACGGCGTCAGTGGGCGAGGAGCTGAGTCGCGGCGTGCGCGAAGTCGAGCATGATGCCCGGGACCACACCGAGGAACACGATCGCACCTGCTGCGATCGAGAGCGCCAGCCCGGTGCCGGCGTCGACGACGATGCGAGGTCCGTCGAAGGTCGACTCTTGCTCGGGCGGGCGCGTACATCGCGAGCACGATGCGCAGGTAGACGAACGCGCCGATCACGGCTGCGAGCATGCCCACCACCGCGAGCCAGTACTGCCCGACGTCGATCGCCGCGCTGAAGACCGAGAGCTTGGCGACGAAGCCACCCGTAAACGGCACACCGGCCTGGGCCAAGAGGAACAACGTGAACAGACCGGCCAGCACCGGTCGGACCGACGCCAAGCCGCGATAGTCGGTGAGGGCGTGGCGGTCGTCGCCCCGCCGGGCGACGAGCATGACGACTGCGAAGGCACCGGTTGCCATCACCGCGTAGGTACAGACGTAGAACAGCGCCGCGCTCGTGCCCTTGTCGGTAGCGGCCTGGACGCCTATCAACACGTATCCGGCATGCGAGATCGACGAGTAGGCGAGCATGCGCTTGACGTCGGTCTGCACCAGCGCGGCCACAGTGCCGACGACGAGGGACAGCACCGCGAGTCCGAAGACCGCCGGCCGCCAGTCGACCTCGTAGAGACGGAACGCTCCGACGAAGACCCGCAACACCGCCGCGAACGCGGCCGCCTTGGTCGCCGGCGGCCATGAACGCAGTAACCGGCGTGGGCGCGCCCTGGTAGACGTCGGGCGTCCACATGTGGAACGGTGCGGCGGCGACCTTGAACCCGAGGCCCGACCAACAAGAGCGCGAGACCCGCGAACAACACACCGTCGTGCAACAACACGACATCGGCGAGGAACTTGGCGATCTGGGTGAGATTCGTCGTTCCGGTCGCGCCGTAGACCAGTGCGATGCCGTAAAGGAAGACCGCCGACGAGAACGAGCCGAGCAGGAAGTACTTGAGGCCCGCCTCCTGCGACGAGAGCCGCGGCGCGGTCGAATGCCGCGAGCACGTAGCAGCGCGATCGACAGGATCTCCAGCGACAAGAAGATCGTGATGAGGTCGTTGGCCGAAGCCATCAACAACATGCCCGTCGCCGAGCAGAGCATCAACGCGAAGTACTCGGGACTCTCCAGGTTCTCACGCCGCAGGTATCCCGCGGACAACAGCAGTGCGAGCAGCGTCGCTCCGAGGATCACGCTCTGGACGAACACGGCGAACCCGTCGACCGCGACGAGTCCGCTCAACGCCTCGTACGGACCGTTGCCGTGCACGAATCCCCATTGCACGCCGGTAAAGACTCCGGCGGTCGCGACCCCCGCGACGGCGATCAGGAACGAGGCCGGAGTGCACCCGTTCGTCGTGACGCACGACCGAGCGCAGGATAACGATCACGATCGCCGCGCCGAAGAGCGCGATCTCGGGCGCGACGCGAACCAGTCGACCGAGGGATGCCGCGATCGGGACCACTGCCGCGGCGCCGATCACTTGCCTGCCCCCTTGTCGGGTGCCGCGACCGGTCGGCACGGCCGGCGCCTTGTAGTTGCTGTTGGTCTCGACCTGGTGGATCAACGCATTCACCGACGGCTGGAGCCGATCGAGGACCGGCTTCGGGTAGAAGCCGAGGAACAGCGAGAGCCCGAGCAACGGCACCACGGTGACGAGCTCGCGGAAGCCGATGTCCGGAGTGGCCCGGTTCTCGTCGTCGGGCTCGCCGGTGAACACGCGTTGCACCGCCCACAGCAGGTACACCGCGGCAAGGATCACGCCCGTCGAGGCGACCACCACGTACCAGCGACTCGTGAGGAACGCGCCGAGGAGCGACGAGGAACTCACCGACGAAACCCGAGAAGCCGGGCAGCCCGATCGACGCGAACGTCGCCGCGACGAACAAGCCCGCCGAACACCGGCGCGGCCTTCCACAGTCCGCGGAAATTGCTCGAGCTCGTAGGTGTGCCGGCGGTCGTACAGCATGCCGACGAGCAGGAAGAGCGCGCCCGTCGTCAGGCCGTGCGAGAGCATCGTGAACAGCCCACCGGACACGCCCTGCGTCGTCAACGCGAAGATCCCGAGCACGACGAAGCCGAGGTGCGCGACCGAGGAGTACGCGACGATGCGCTTCAGGTTCGGCTGCATCGCGGCGACGATCGCGCCGTAGGTGATGCCGATCACGGCGAGCACGATCAGGAGCGGCGCGAGGTCGACCGCGGCCTGCGGGAAGAACGGGATCGCGAACCGCAAGAACCCGTAGGCGCCGATCTTCAGCATCACTCCGGCCAGCACGACCGATCCTGCGGTCGGCGCGTCGGTGTGGGCGTCGGGCAGCCAAGTATGGAACGGGAACAGCGGCACCTTGACCGCGAACCCGACCGCGAAAGCCAAGAACAGGACCTTGGCCGTACCTCCATGGATGTGCGCCGCCGCCCACGACGTCAGGGTGCGAACGTCGAATGTCAGCACGTGGGTGGAGTGCTGGTGCATGAACGCGACCGACAGGATGCCCGACGAACAAGAACGCGGACCCGGCCATCGTGAACAGGTAGAACTTCATCGCCGCGTAGCGCCGGTTGTCGTGGCCCCATCCCGCGATGAGGAAGTACATCGGCACGAGCACGAACTCGAAGAAGATGAAGAACACCATCGCGTCGAGCGCGAGGAACACGCCGATCATCGCCGACTCGAGCAGGAGCATCCAGATCATGAACTGCTTCGGCTTCGGGACCTTGGCCGAGGCGAGGATCGCGATCGGGAAGAGCAGCGCGCTGAGCGCAACCATGAACAAGCTGATGCCGTCGACGCCGAGGGTCCAGCGCACACCGAGCTGGCCGATCCACGAGTGGTCCTCGAGGAGTTGATACCCGGACCTGACCGCGTCGCGTCGAACTGCGTCAGCAGGAACAGCGCCATCCCGAACGTCGCCATGCTGGTGACGTAACCGACGGCGCGCGACAGCTCCGGCCGGCGCGCGGGCATGAGCATCGTGACGAGGGCGCCGATCGCGGGCAGGAACACGAGGAATGTGAGCAACGGGAAGCCGAGCTTCGACGACGTCGACACGGTGGTCGTGAGATCTCCGACGATCGGCATCATCAGAACGACACCCTCGTCGCCATGTAGAGCAGGAGCAATACGGCGCCGAGCACGATCCCGAGCGCATAGTTGCGCACCAGACCCGTCTGGAGCCGGCGCAACCCGCCGCTCCCCCGCGACGCGCGGTCGCGATCCCGTTGACCGCGCCGTCGATACCGTCTCGGTCGATTCCGTCGCTGAGGAAACGGGCGAACACGGTGATCGGCCCGCTGACGATGCGCGACACCGCGTAGTCGAGGTACCACGCGTTCTGCAGGACACCTGCAAACCCGCCGAGCCGCTCGACCGTCGGGTCGGTGCCGTGCGGCGGAGGCCGCTTCGATAGACCCGGACGGCCCACACGATCCCGAGGACACCGATGACGAGCGCGATCGTCGACAACATCAGACCGGCGGTGAAGGACGTGGCCGGTCGTGCGCTTCGGCGAAGCGCCGAGCCAGCGGTCGAGCAGGTTGAACTTCTGGTTCGTGAACGGCAGGTCCATCACGCCGCCGAAGAGCGCCGAGCGTGGCCAGGGCGATCAACGGGACGTCATGGTCCACGGCGACTCGTGCGGCTCGAGTCCACCGTGCGCCGGGCCTGCGTGCACCTCGTCGCCCTCGTGCGCATCGCCGGTTCCTTGGACGAGCGCCGCGTCGTCGCGGAAGCGCTCGTTGCCGTAGAAGACGAGCCACACCTGGCGAGTCATGTAGAAGGCGGTGATCACCGCCGCAGCCGCTCCGACAGCCCAGAGCGCGTAGTCGTGACCGAACCACGCCTTGGCGAGGATCTCGTCCTTCGACCAGAAGCCGGCGAACGGGATGATTCCCGGCGATCGCGAGCCACGCGACGATGAACGTGCCCGCCGTGATCGGCATGTACTTCCGCAGCCCTCCCATGCGGCGCATGTCCTGTTCGTCGTGCATGCCGTGGATCACCGAACCCGCGCCGAGGAACAGCAACGCCTTGAAGAACGCGTGCGTGATCATGTGGAAGATGCCGGCGCTGTAGGCGCCACGCCCACCGCCAAGAACATGTAGCCGAGCTGGCTGATCGTCGAGTAGGCGAGCACCCGCTTGATGTCGTTCTGCACGATCGCGACGGTCGCGGCGAACAGCGCGGTGATCGCACCAACCCAGGCCACGACCGTTCCGGCGTGGCTCGAGAGATCGAAGAAGACGTGCGCGCGCACGAGGAGGAACACGCCGGCGGTGACCATCGTGGCGGCGTGGATCAGCGCCGAGACCGGGTGTCGGGCCTTCCATCGCGTCGGGGAGCCAGATGTGGAGCGGCACCTGCGCGCTCTTGCCCATCGCGCCGAGGAACGAGGAGCAGCGCGATCGCCGAGATCACGATGCGGTAGCGCGCCAAGTGCGGCACGTGACCGGTCACCGAGTGCCGAGTAGTCGAGGGTCCCGAGCCTCGAGAAGATCAGGAACATCGCGACCATGAAGCCGAAGTCGCCGACACGGTTGGTGACGAACGCCTTCTTGCCCGCAACGGCGGCCGAGTTGCGCTCGAACCAGAAGGAGATCAGCAAGTAGGAGCACAGAGCCGACGCCCTCCCAGCCCATGAAGGTCAGGAGGAAGCTCGAGCCGAGGACGAGGACGAGCATCGACGCCGCGAACAAGTTCAGGTAGGCGAAGAACCGCGAGAAGCGCTCGTCGCCGTGCATGTAGCCGATCGCGTAGAGGTGGATCAGCGATCCGACGCCGGTGACGAACAGGACCATCGTCGACGAAAGCGGATCGGCGAGGAAGCGGAAGTCGACCCGGAAGGTTCCGGCCTGGATCCACGTGAAGCCGTGGCTCACGTTGGGCGCGCGACGCCGGGTCAGGGAACGCAAGGCGAAGAACAAGATCACCGACGCGACGAACGCCAGCCTGATCATCGCCGTGGCGATCCAGCCCGCCTCGCGGTTCGCCGATCCGCTTGCCGAAAGAGCAGCAGCACCGCGCCGAACGCCGGGAAAGCGGGGATCAGCCACGCGAGGTCGAGAAGGTGCCGTGCGGTCATGCGCTCAGCCCTTCAGCAGATCACGTCGTCGGCGGTGACGTGACTGACGACGCCGGAAGATCGCGACGATGATCGCGAGACCCGACCGCGACCTCGGCCGCGGCGACGACCAGCGTGAAGAACACGATCACCTGGCCGCTGATGTCGTCGAGCGCCTTGGCGAACGACACGAAGGTGAGGTTGGCCGCATTGAGCATCAGCTCGATGCACATGAACATCACCAGCGTGTTGCGTCCGCACGAGCAGGCCGACCGCGCCGATGGTGAAGAGGCGCGCCGCCAGGATCGAGGTAGTAGGTGGCGGTGATGTGATCCGGGTACGCGACGCTCACACCGACGTCCTCTCGGAATCCCGGCGCCGGTCGAGTGTTCGCCGGGTCGGCGCGTCGCGTGCCGCTGGACGGTGCCGCTCCGCCGAGCGAGCGCGACACCGCCGACCACCGCGATGACCAGCAGCACGGCCGTGATCTCGAACGCCCAGACGAAATCGGTGAACAGGCTGACTCGCGAGCCGGTGCGACATTGCCCGACCGTGCCGTATCGAGCTTGCCGCCGGTCGAGTGCTCACCGGTGGCCCAGTGCCGGCCGGCGAGGACGACGATCTGGCGGGCGAGCAGCGACGCCGGCCGCGATCGCCACCGGCCGTTGCAGGCGATGCGGATCGTCGAACGACTCGTGCTGATCGACACCGAGCAGCGTGATCACGAACAGGAACAGCACGACGATCGCGCTCGCATACACCACGATCTGGATGATGGCGACCAGCGCGGCGTCCTGCTGCAGGAACAGCACCGCGACGCTCACCAGCGTCAGCAGGAGGAACAACGCCGAGTGAACCGGGTTGTGCGCGGGACGACACCGAGCGCACCGGTGATCACCGCGACCGCGCAGACGAAGAAGACGACGGCAGTCAGCTAGTCGGCATGCTCCTGCGCGGCTCGCGGACGCTGGCCGTGCTCCGGGGGTCGCACACCGAAGCCGAGCTCGCCGGACCAGCCGACCCGACCTTCGTAGCCGGCCGACCCCGTCGGTGAGGTCGAGCGCATCCACACGCTGGTGTGGTCGTCTTCGCCGCCGGGCCACAACTCCCACGGCATCCGCTTCGCACGACCCTCGTCGTCGACGAGGAGCTCGTCCTTCGTGTAGATGGCATCGGTGCGGTTGGTGAACGAGAACTCGAACAACTTCGGTCTCGGTGATCGCCTCGGTCGGGCACGCCTCCACGCACAGATCGCAGTGGATGCACCGCAGATAGTTGATCTCGTAGACGAAGCCGTAGCGCTCGCCGGGCGAGACCGGGTCGTCGATAGGGTTGTCGGCACCCCGCACGTAGATGCAGTGCGCCGGGCACACGCCCGCGCACAGCTCGCAGCCGATGCACTTCTCCATGCCGTCCTCGTAGCGATTGAGGACGTGGCGGCCGTGCTGGCGTTCGGGCTTCTCGTGCTTGACCTTGCGGATACTGCGTCGTCAGGCGCGGCTTGCACATCTGGCGCAGAGTGACGTGAAATCCGGAGAGCCGTCCCATCAGCGGAACTCCTCGACGTGTTCGCCGGCCTTCGGCATCGACAGGTACAGCACGCCGTACGCGCCGAACGCCACGGGACGGCGATCAGGCGCCGCGACCAGGGGTTCCAGTCCTGGTCCGGCCGACGACGACCGTGGTCGACACGAGCACCCACAGGATCGCGATCTCGATCAGGTATTTCCAGCCGAGCGCCATCAGCCGGTCGTAGCGCATGCGCGGCAAGCGACGCCCTGCACCCACACCGTCACGAAGAGGAGCGCGAGCACCTTCGCGGGGAACCAGAACATCGGCATGAACCAGACGTTCACGATGTTCTCCTCGCCGAGGAAGCCGAGCGCCGGACCCGACGGGACCGCCGAGGAACAGCGTCGCTGCGATCGCCGACATCGTGATCACGTTCATGAACTCGGCGAGGAAGAAGATCGCGAAGCGGATGCCGGTGTACTCGGTGTTGAACCCGCCGACGAGCTCCTGCTCGGCCTCGACGAGATCGAAGGGCGGGTGATTCGTCTCCGCGGTGGCGGCGATCAGGAAGATCCCGAACGGCACGAAGGGCGCGCAGCCAGAACCAGTCCTTCGCGAACGAGCGACGGCGCCGATCCAGGCCTGCTGCCGACGATGTCGTGGGTCGACAGTGTCCCCGCCTGGATCAGCACGCCGAGGACCGCGAGGCCGAACGCGGCTTCGTACGACAGGAGCTGTGCCGACGCGCGCACCGAACCGAGCAGCGGGTACTTCGAGCCCGACGACCAACCCGCGAGCATCACGCCGTACACGCCGAGACCCGACATCGCAAGGATGAACAGCGCTGCCCATCGGGAGGTCGGCAACCTGGAGGTACGTCCGGTGACCGAGAATCGACACCGTGCCGCCGATGCGGGACGACGCAGAACATCAAGAACGCGGGCATGATCGACAAGTACGGGCGCGAGCCGGAACACCGGCCGGTCGGCCGCGACGGGATCGACTGCTCCTTGAAGAACAGCTTGATGCCGTCGGCGAGGGTCTGCAGCACGCCGTACGGGCCCGCCGCGGTTCGGCCCGATGCGGTTCTGCATGTCGGCGATGACCTTGCGCATCCCCCAGATGTAGAGCATGACGGCGACGAGCAGCACCACGAACGCGGACACGACTTTGATGAGCACGACGTGAAGCACCGACCAGCTGACCGAGCCGGAGAGCACGGGTCGAGCCGCGAGCAGTCGACTCACCGCAGTCGTCTCCACGCGGAGGTCGGTGACGGGCTGCTCGCGTCGACGAGCATCGGCGCGCCGAGCCGTCGGCGGAGAAGTCGATGCGCGCGACGCCGACCGGGACACCTGCGTCGGGCTCGACCGCCGCGACCTGCGAGCCCCTGGTCGAAGTGACCTTGACCTCGCCGCCCGCCTCGACCCCGAGTGTGGGCGAGGTCGTGCGGATTGACCTGCAGGAGGAAGGGTCGGCGACGAGACGCGGCAGAAGCGGGCTCTCGCTGACCAGCGCGACCGTCGTCGTAGAGCCGGCGACCTGCCACGAGGCGCAGAGCGTACGCGTCGCGGCCGGGCACGTCGGCGTCGGGGCGCTGCCGTCCCACTCGGCAGAGCGCCGGCGGCCGAGCACCGGGGTCGCCTGCGTGGATTCCGTCGCGGCGATCGCCTCGTCGTCGGCGATCGGCTTCGGCCGCCGCGATCTCGTCGGCGGCGTCGCCTTCGACCTTGATCGGGTCCCACGACGTTCCCGAGCCGTCCTCGGCGAGGATGCGACAGCCCGCGGGTGCGCAGAACGATCTCGTCGCGGTGCTCGGCGCAGCGGCAGCACGATGCCGTCGCGTGCTCCTGCGCCAGCATCGCGCGGTGACGCCCGCGAAGGCGGGCGCGAGCCGCGGCGATCTCGTCGGTCAACTCGTCGACGATCGCGAGGTCGATCTCGTGCCGAGCCGCAGCGACAACTCGGCCGCGATACGCCAGTCGTCCATCGCCCTGCCTTCGGGCGCGACCTTGCGGCCGACACGCTGCACCCGGCCCTCGAGGTTCGTGACGGTGCCGCTCTTCTCACCCGCGAGCGTGGACGGGAGAATACCTCGGCCCTCCTCGACGACTCGGAGACGAAGCCGTCGACGCGATGATCGTCTTCGACGCCGGCGAGCCGCGCCGGGCGAGCGTCGGCGTCGGGAAAGTCGCGCGATCGGATCGGAGCCGAGCATGACCAGCACCTCGATCTGGCCCGCGGCCGCGGCCTCGAGGATTCCCGCTGCGTCGTGCCCGCGCTCGGCCGGGAGCACGCGCCCCAGTGCTCGGTGAACCACACCGGCCGGCTTCGAGGGTGATGCGCCCGGGCAGGAAGCCGGGCGCGAGGCCGGCATCGAGCGCGCCGTGCACGTTGCCGCGGCGCAGCGCCGAGAGGAAGCGGACATCGTGCATGCCGGCAAGGTCTGCGGCAGCACCGCACGACGTCTCGGCGATTCCGCGAGCGACGGCCGCGCCGAGGATCGACGACGACCGGGCCCTCGCGACGGTCGCTGACGCGCCGCTTGATCCGGCGTGCACGTTCGCGCCGAGGCTCGCCCGGGCAATGGCGCGCGACCGACCGCGGCATGCGCCGACAGGCCGGGTGCGTAGCGGACGCGAGGTCGACGAGCGGGACTCCGAGCTCCACGCGCGGCACGGCGAAGGCGAAGGTGCAGCACCGGCAGCTCCTCTTCGAGATCGGGGTCGAGCAAGCACGATCGCGCCGCGCCCGGTCGAGTCGGCGATCTCGGCGCGAGGCATACCCAGCACGAACTCGGCCGGGAGCCCGTCGCCGAGCTGCGCGTCGACGTTGTCGGTGCCGATGACGCCCTTGCCAGCAGCGACCACACATAGGCGTCTTCATTGGTGCCGCGCGCGCCGCCGAGCACCGCGATCGATCCGGGGCCGTGCTCGATCGCCTGGCTGTCGGATCGCGTCGGCCGCAATGCGAGCGCGTCGGGCCACGACACTTCGCGCCGAGTTCGCCATCGACGCGGATCTGCGGCTCGAGCACACGGCTGTCGGAGTGGATCCACTCGATGCCGTAGCGGCCCTTGTCGCAGAGCCATCCGTGGTTGACCGGCTCGGAGTCGACGCCGAGCAGCCGGACCAGCCGGTTCGACGACGACTGCAGCGCGCCCCGGCACTGCACCGAGCAGGTCGTTGCACGACGTCTCGACCGTTGCGAGGTCCCACGGGCGCGCCCGGAAACGGTACTGGCTCGCGGTGAGCGCGCCGACCGGGCAGATCTGCACCGTGTTGCCCGAGAAGTACGAGTCGAACGGCTGCTCGGCGAAGTTGAGCACCTGCATGTGATCGCCGCGGTCGACGAAGTCGATCAGCGGGTCGCCGGCGATCTCGTCGGCGAAACGGGTGCAGCGCGCGCACTGGATACAGCGTTCGCGGTCGAGCAGCACGAGCTCGCTGAGCTGGATCGGCTTCTCGAAGTGGCGCTTCTCCTCGACGAAGCGCGACTCGCCCGGGCCGAACGCGAGCGTCTGGTCCTGCAGCGGGCATTCGCCGCCGCGGTCGCACACCGGGCAGTCGAGCGGGTGGTTCACGAGCAGGAACTCGAGCACGCCGTCTTGGATCTTCTTGACGGTCTCCGACTGCGTGTTGCAGACCATGCCCTCGGTGACCGGCGTGGTACACGCCGGCGGGAAGCCGCGGCCGCCCTCGACCTCCACGAGGCACATGCGGCACATGCCGACCGGCTTCATGCGCTCGTGCCAGCAGAAGCGCGGGATGTACATCCCGTTGCTCCTGCGCGGCCTTGATCAGCAGCTCGCCCTTGCCGGGCCTCGAAGGTCGTTGCCGTCGACGGTGACCGTGACGGTGTCCTTCCTTGGGCTTCGGTTCGGTGGTAGTCACGGTCACGCGTTCGCACTCCGGCCTCGTCGCGCAGACGTTCGGCGATCTCGTCGCGGAAGTACTTGTCGAGGCTGGCGATCAGCTGACGACCGACGGGCCGAGCGGGCAGATCGTCGTCTGCACGAACGGCGCGTTCGCCACGCCGGGCGAGATGTTGCCGCCGACGCGAGACGAGGAGGTCGAGATCCTCGGGGCGTCCCAGCCCGTGTGACATGCGGTAGAGGATCTTCTCGATCCACCCCGTTCCTTCTCGGCACGGAGTGCACTTCCCGCACGACTCGTGCGCGAAGAACTTGGCGAGCCGCCACACGACCAGCACCGGATCGACCGTCTCGTCGAACACCATCACCGCGCCGGAACCGAGCATCACGCCGTAGGTCTGCTGCACGAAGTCCATGTCGAGCGGAGCGTCGAGGTGCTCGTCGCGACCGGTGAGCCACTGCGACGACGCGCCGCCGGGGATGAAGAACTTGATCCCGCGGTCTTCGCGCATACCGCCCGCGAGGCCGTAGATGCAGATCACGGAAGGTCATGCCGAACTCGACCTCGTAGTTGCCCGGCTTGTTCACGTGACCCGAGACCGAGAAGATGCGCGTTCCGGTGGAGCGGTTGACGCCGAGCTTGGCGTACTGCTCGCCCCCCATCCGCATGATGTGGGGCACTGTCGAGAGCGTCTCGACGTTGTTGACGACCGTCGGCTTCGCGTAGAGACCCGCGATGGCCGGGAACGGCGGCCGGATGCGAGGCATCCCCCGCTCGCCCTCGAGCGATTCGAGCAAGGCCGTCTCTTCCCCGCAGATGTACGCGCCCGCACCCCGGTGCACCACGATGTCGCAGTCGAATCCGGAGCCGAGGATGTTCTCGCCGAGAAAGCCCCGGGCCCGCGCGTCGTCGATCGCGCCGGTCAGGCGTTCGTAGCCGAGCGCGAACTCCCCGCGCAGGTACACGTACGCCAGGTTGCACTGCACCGCGTACGACGCGATGGTGATGCCCTCGACCAGCTGGTGCGGATCGTGCTCGATCAGCATTCGGTCCTTGAACGTGGAGGGTTCGCCTTCGTCGGCGTTCACCACGAGGTAGCGCGGGAACGAGTCGGCGCGGCAGGAACGACCACTTCTGCCGCGGTCGGGAAACCCGCGCCGCCCCGGCCCCTCAGGCCGGAGAGCTTCACCTGTTCCTGGACGTCGGCGGCGTCGGCCTTGGCCAGCACCGCACGCAAAGACTCGTAGGCACCGCTCGCGATCGCGCCGTCGATCGTCCACGAGTCGTCGGGACGGTCGTGCAGCCGCTTGGTGACGATGCGCGTCTCTTGCACCTCGGAAATCGCGGGCGCCTCAGGCAACGGGTGCTCCTGACACGGTGCGAGCCCGGCGCGCGCCCGACCGGTAGCCCTCGACGATCTCTTCCGCCGAGGTCGGTGACGACGCGCTCGTGGAACTCGTAGTTGACCTGCAGGGCGGGAGCACCTCCGCACGCGGCGAGACACTCGACCTCTTCGACGGTGATGTCGGGTTCGGTCGCGTACCGCTCCTCGAGGTGGTCGAGCACATCGGGCCCACCCGTGACGAGACACGTGACATTCGTGCACACCGAGACGATGAGCTTCCCGCAGGGGCGACGCTTCAGCATCGTGTAGAACGAGCAGGTGCCGAGCACGTCGGCCGCAGTGGTCTCGGTGAGCTCGGCGATCTCTTCGATCGCTTCCGGCGAGAGCCAGCCGTTCTGGTCCTGGGCGAGATGCGCCAGCGGAAGGATCGCCGACTTCGGTCGCGGATAGCGCGCGAGGATCGTCTTCGCCTTCGCCGTGTTCGTTTCGTCGAAGAAGCTCACCGGTCCACCTCACCCAGGATCGGGTCGATGCTCGACACGATCGCGACCGCGTCGGCAACCAGGCTGTCGGAGCCCATCGGGCCGATCGACTGCAGGTTGTAGAACGACGGCCCGCGAATGTGCATCCGTACGGGCTTGGCCGATCCGTCGCTCACCATGTAGCAGCCGATCTCGCCGCGTGGCGACTCGATCGAGACATAGGTCTCGCCCGCCGGAACCTTGAAGCCCTCCGTGAAGAGCTTGAAGTGGTGGATCAGCGCCTCCATCGACTCGTCGATGCGCGCTCGCGGTGGCGGGGTCAGCTTCTTGTCCTGCACGCGATAATCACCGGCCGGCATCTTCTCCACGCACTGGCGCACGATCTTGATCGATTCGAGGATCTCGTAGAGCCGGATGCGGTACCGGTCGAACACGTCACCGCTCGCGGTGTAGATCGTGTCGAACTCGACCTGGTCGTACGCGAGATAGGGCTGCGCTTTGCGCAGGTCCCACGCGAAGCCCGTGGAGCGCAGGATCGGGCCGGTGATGCTGAGCGCCAGGCACTCCTCGGTCGTGATGACGCCGAGGCCGACCGTACGTTCGAGCCAGATCGGGTTCTGGGTCAGCATCTCGTCGTAGTCGGAGACACCCTCGGCCACGAGGTCGCACACGTCCAGGATGCGTTGCTCCCAGCCGTCGGGAAGATCGGCCGCGACCCCGCCGGGACGGATGTAGTTGCAGTTCATTCGGAGCCCGGTGATGAGCTCGAAGACACGCAGGACCTCTTCGCGCTCGCGCCACCCGTAGAGCAACATCGACACCGCGCCCATGTCCATGCCGTTGGTGGCCTGGAACAACAAGTGCGATGCGATGCGCGACAACTCACACATCAACATGCGGATCCACACCGCGCGGGGCGGGACCTCGACGTCGAGCAGGCGCTCCACGGCCATCGAGTACACGAGCTCGTTGGCGAAGTTCGACGCGTAGTCCATGCGGGTCACGTTGGTGGTGCCCTGGACGTAGGTGAGCTCCTCGCCGGTCTTCTCCATGCCCGTGTGGAGGTAGCCGATGACGGGCTTGATCTGCAGCACGTCCTCGCCGTCGAGCTCCATCATGAGCCGC
This sequence comes from uncultured Actinomycetes bacterium, assembly GCA_963784845.1. Classification (GTDB taxonomy): domain Bacteria; phylum Actinomycetota; class Acidimicrobiia; order IMCC26256; family PALSA-610; genus PALSA-610. Next base: position 39,720 of record CAWASN010000002.1, read on the forward strand.
AACACGCCGTGGGTCGACGGGTGCTGCGGACCCATGTTGATGATCATGGTGTCGCCGAGATCGTCCTGCGGCCACATGCCGCCACCGGCGATCACCATCTCGCGCGTACGCGGGCGCAGCTGCTGGGTGCCCTCGTCGGTCTGGCGCTCGAGCCGTGCCTCTTCTTTGTCGTCGGTGTTCTGCACGTCGGTCATGAGCTGCGGCCGGTCAGGAGTCTCGTGTTCATCGCGGGCTCGGATCTCCCTTGAACGTCACGGGAACACGCGCGAGCAGCATCGTCTTTGCGTAGCGGGTGACCGTGCCAATCGTCGGGCATGAGAATGCGCGTGAGATCGGGATGGCCGTCGAACGTGATCCCGAACAAATCGAACGATTCCCGCTCCGGGAAGTTCGCACCGGGATAGATCGGAGTGAGCGAGGGGACCCTCGGGTCGGAGACGGGAACCTCGGCGACGACGCGGATCCGGCGATTGCGCGCGTGCGACAAGAGGTTGACCACGACCTCGAACCGTTCGGGCGCGACACCGTCGACGACGACGCGCGAACCGTCGAGCAGGTGATCGACGACCACGGTGTCGACGAGCATCGTGAAGTGCTCCTCGTCGCGCAACATCAAGGCGAGGTCGGCCATCACGGTCCGGTCGACGTACACGACGGGTTGACCGTGGCTCTCCACGAACACCGATCCGGGGAAACGCGCGACGACGGCCGCCGCGACCTCGTCGCGGATCGGCGCGAACGATTCCGCTCCGTCGCTGTCTGCGTCGGGCTCGTGATCTTCTTCACGAGCCGTGTCGTCCGCCATTCCGTCGCCTTGATCGAGTCGTGTCAGGAAGAGGCCGAGAGCCCGGCAGGCTCGCGACCGAGGTCGATTCCCGCGCCGCCGGTCGGCGAAGCCTCCCGCCGGCGCAACAGTTCACCCGTGCGAATCTGTTCGTGCAACGTCAAGATGCCGTGCATCAACGTCTCGGGGCCGGGCGGGCAGCCCGGCACGTACACGTCGACCGGCACGATCTGGTCGACGCCCTGCACGATCGCGTAGTTGTTGAACATGCCACCGCTGCTCGCGCACACGCCCATCGAGATGACCCACTTCGGTTCGACCATCTGGTCGTAGACCTGGCGGAGGACGGGCGCCATCTTCTGCGAGACGCGCCCGGCGACGATCATCAAGTCGGCCTGGCGCGGGCTCGCACGGAAGACCTCCATCCCGAAGCGGGCGAGGTCGTAGTGCGCGGCTCCCGTGGCCATCATCTCGATCGCGCAACACGCAAGCCCGAACGTCGCCGGAAACACCGAGTTGCGCCGGCCCCACCGCACGACGTCCTCGAGACGCGCGGTCGCGAAGTTGTGCGGGATCTGGTCGAGGCCCATCAGGCGGCGTCTTCCTCGGCGGCGTCGCGTGTTTCCACGCTCGGCTCGTACATCGCGCTTCCCGTACGCAGCAACGGTCCGGGCATGTGCTGCAGCACGTCCTTCACCGGTCCCCAGTCGAGCGCGCCGACGGACAACAGATACGCGAACGGAACCAACAACGTCATCACGAAGATCGTCATTGCGAAGAGGCCGAAGGCACCGAGACCGCGGAACACCACCGAGAACGGGTAGAGAAACACGATCTCGACGTCGAGGACGATGAACGCCATCGCGATCAGATAGAACTTGACCGGGAACCGTTCCGCCGGCTCTTCCTCGGGAACGATGCCGCACTCGTACGGAGCCTGCTTGGCCGAGTTCGGACGTTGCGGCGCGAGGAGTTGCGACGCGATGAACGACAACAGCACGAACGCGATGACGAGCCCGGCCATGACGAGGATCGGGAGGTAATCGGCCATCGCTTCCGACGCTACCCGACGACCCACCCGGAAGAGCGAAGCGTCTGCGGTATCGTGCGCCCGCGATGAGCGAGCCGTCGGACCCCGATGCGCCGAGATTGGCCACGAAGTACGTCGACTTCCTGCTGTACACGACGGCGGGGATCACGTACATCTGGTTGTCGATCTACAACAAGTGGTTGCTCGACTGGATCGTCGGGCCGTTCTGGCTGCTCGCATGGGTGTGGGGTCTGCCGGCGCTCGTGAAGCTCGTCCGCCACCAGCCGATCAAGCCTCGACGCGGCCCGGACCGAGAACCTCGGTGAGACCCGGATGAGTTGGGCGGCACACCAGTTCGAGGTCTACGCCGTCGAGGCGCACCTCCCGAAGAAGATGGTCGGCAAGATCAGCTGGTTCGCGATCTTCTTCGGCGACTTCACGCCCGACTTCCTCGCCAAATTCTGGGTCTACGGCTTCGACTACAACGGGGTCCACTACGGCGCGTCGAAGCCGTACCAGTGGCACCGCGGGTGGCCCGGCATGGGGATCAGCCACACGCTCTTCTTCGGGACGATGTGCTGCTTGGGGATCTGGGCCTGGAAGCACAACCGGGCGTGGACGATCGGATTCCTCCTCGGCTTCGCCGCGCACGTCCTCACCGACGTGAACGACAGCATCGGCACGATGCTCTTGTTCCCGTTCTCGACGCTGAACTGGAGCCTCCACACCTGGGCGTACGCGGCCACGGTGAAGGGCGGCAAGTACCTGGACGCCGCCGCGTACTACAGCAGCTTCGGCTTCGTGATGGACCTGTTCTGGTTCTTCGTCGTGGTACTCGGGTCGTGGCGCGTCCTGACCAAGGAGTTCTGGCGCACGAACGTCGTCGCTGCCGATCCCCACGTGTGGTCGTGGCTGGGTCAATGGCTCGACGAGCGCGGCCTGCTGGCCCTCTATCGGGGTGTCTTCTTCTACGGGCTGTGCCGCATGATCGCGTGGACGACCTGGGCGCACGTCGTCGCGAAACCCGTCATCAATGGCGTCAAGCGCAACGGCTACCCGTGGGACCTGACCTGGACCGGACCGTGGTGGGTCCAACACGTCACGTTGCCGCAGGTCACACCGTGGGTAGTGCTGCCCATGGCGTTGATCCTGCTGGGCGTGGTCTATTTCGTGGCGAACGCTCTCTGGGAACGCATGGAGAGCGGGAGCATCAAGGAGATCGCCTGGCGGAACGTGCGCCGGAAGACCACCTGACGCGGGAACGCGAGCACGGTGTCGACGGCTTCCACCACGTCGTCACCGAGGATCGGTGCCGGGTCGAGGTCGAGGTCGCGCAGGAAGTTCACCGTACGCATGCCGACGGCAAGCGGATGCGGTTCGGGGATGATCCCCATCGAGACGAGGGCATCCTCGCACGGTCCCTTGAACAAGAACCCGGCAATGCCGATGCAGCCCACGACGACGTCGGCCTTGCTGACACATTGAGCGCACATGATCCTGGCTCCCTCGCTCCGGCGCCTTCGCAGGCACGCCCCCGGCGCACCCTCGCCACGTTCACGACGCCCGCAGGTTATCCCCGGGGCGCAAGCCGGTCCCGCGCATCGGCGGGCCAGTCGGTCACGACGCCGGCGAGCCCGGCCCCGGCCACCCGGGCGAGCCGGGCCTGCTGCAGCTCGAGCTGCTGGTACCAGCAGTAGACGGCGAGCTCGCGGGCGGCGGCCGCGGCGATGAACGCGGGCGTGACCGCGTCCTGGTGAGCGGAGACGGCCCGAGCGCCGATCGCGGAAGCGTCCGAGAGCAGGCGGGCGTGAGCGGCCGGGTCGAACGTGTCACGCAACAGCGCGACCTCGGCGTCGGGAAGAGCCCGCACGTAGGTTCGGACGGTCGGCATGTGTTGCGACCACAGGAGCACCCGGTCGGTGGCGGTCGCCTCACGAACCGCTGACAGCACGGCGTCGCCCGCGCCCGGATCCTTGGTGTCGATCGCGAGCTTCACGCCTGCCCCCCGAGCCGTCTCGAGCGCCTCGGCCAGGGTCGGGACGCCGATGCGCGCCAACTGAGCGTCGCGCAACCATCTCACGAAGAGCGGCAGGTGGCGCACCCGGAGCAGCATCGGGTCGTGGCAGAGAACCGCGGTGCCGTCGCGACTGCGCCGGGCGTCGATCTCGACGACATCGGCGCCGAGCCGGGCCGCCGTCACGATGCCCTCGAGCGAGTTCTCCCGGGCGTCGCGCGGCGCTGTGCGATGCGCGATCACGAGCGGGGTCATGGGGCCGGGGTCATGGGGCCGGGGTCATGGGGCCGGGGTCACGGCTCGGGGGCGAGGCGCACCAACGCGGCCACGGCGCGGTATGCGGCCTCGGCCGGGCCGATCTCGTCGGGACGCAGGAGGTTGGCCATGATCCGCAGGACCCACTCCATCAGCGTTCGGCTCTGCATGCCGACCCGGGTCAGCTCCCGCATGACCTGCGGGTTCCCGATCGCGCGCACGAAGACACGCGCGACCTTGAAGTAGAGGCCGAAGACCTCCTCGAGGCGGGCGTCGTACGTTTGCAGCGCCAGGCCGTCGCCCGAGGCGAGGGCGAGATCGACGGCGTCCGCGGCGAGGCGCCCGGTCTCGTACGCCACCGAGATTCCCTCACCGTTGAACGGGTTCACGAAGCCCGCGGCGTCACCGGCCACCACGAACGTGGGCCCGACCCGGGGCAGGACCGAGCCCCCGGTCGGGAGCCTCCCGCCGGTGGCGGCGCCCGTGGCGGTGCCGGCCGACAGGCCCCAACGGGCGGGCGCGGTCTCGCAGAACGCCTCCATCAAATGCGTCGTGTTGATGTGCTTCCATCCCTGGAATGTCGACAACAGCCCGACACCGACGTTGACCGTGCCGTCGCCAACCGGAAATATCCATCCATAACCGGGCAAATGGTTACCATCGCGGTCGTGGATGTCGAGGTGGCTCTCGATCCAGGGTTCGTCGTGGAACGGACTCACGAAATAGCCGCGAATCGCCATCCCGAGCGGGAACGAGCGGTCACGGGCCGTGCCGAGCGCCCGCCCGAAACGGGAGTTCGCGCCGTCGGCGACGATGACGTACCGGGCTCGCACCGCGACGTCCTCGCCGGTGCTCTTGTCGTGCACTCTCGCTCCGACCAGGAGTCCCCCGTCGAAGATCGGCGCGACGGCCTCGGCCCCCTGCCACATCGTGGCGCCGGCCTCGACGGCACGCCGGGCGACCATCGCGTCCAGCTCTCGGCGACGGACCACATACCCGTACGACGGGAAGTCCGGATGATCGGGCCACTCGAGCTCGAGGGTGACGCCGTGCGCGATCGATCGCAGACCGTCGAAGCGTTGGGAGCCCTGCAGTCGGTCGGCGAGACCCATGTCGTGCAGCTGGCGGACCGCACGCGGCGTGAGCCCGTCGCCGCAGGTCTTCTGCGCGGAAAGTGCTTCTTTTCGATCGTCAGGACCCGATGACCATGCGTGGCGAGCCAATACGCAGCGGCCGAACCGGAGGGTCCCGCACCGACGACGAGCACGTCCCAGACATCCGCCCGGCCGTCTCGCGGAACGCCCGACGAACCCGCCCCGGGAACGGCCGGCGAATCGTCGAGGAAATCGTCGGGCACGCGCGCGTTCACGGGCACATGATCACATGCTCGGGGAGTCCGAAACGAAGCGTGCCGTGGCTTGCCACACGATGTGCCGCACCCGCCTCTAGCGTGGTAACAAGAGCAACACGGCCGACGTGAAAAGGAGCGCCGGGGAGCATGCGCGACATACACGTGTGGCACCTCCTCGCGGTGCACATTCCGAACGTGCTACCGCGAACTTTTTTGATGTTCCACGTCCCGTGGCTCCGCCGCGCGGCGCGCCTGCTGTACGCGGTCGTGCTCTTCGCGATCGGGTGCCTCGCGGCAGCGCTCGTGATGCGCAAGCCCAAGCGCAGCGACGAACCACCCACCTGGGCGCAGTGCGTGCTCGGTGCCTTGTTCGTGTGGTTCATGTTCGCTCTCGGCTACGGCGTCATCCCCCACGAGTGGATGACGTTCGGCAACTCGTACCTGAACTTCGACAGCGCGTCGTACCTCATCCACCGCGGGCAGTGGGCACACAACCTGCCGCCGTTCGACATCACGCGCGACAAGGCGATCGAAACCGGTGCGGCGATCATCTACATCGTGGTGCTCACGATGAACGTGATGTTCTTCTCCGCCTGGCAGAAGCGCAAGGTCGCCGAACCCGCGGCGGAGGGTCCCGACGGTCGCGCGAGCGAGGGCCCGATCACCGGCGGCAGCGTCTTCTCGCGCGTACGTCGCTCGAAGCGCACGTCCGCGTTCGGGCGTCCCGTGACCACGAGCGAGTCATGAACTCGGCGACAACGATCTCCGAGCGGTTGCATGTCCTGCACCACGATGTCCCGCGCGATGTCCCGCGCGACGGAGTGGAGCGCGTAGCGATGGCCCGCAACGATGCGAACCCGCCGATGCCGGAGTTCTCGACCTCCTACGTCCTCCAAGAAGTCGACCCCAAATGGTTGACCCAAGCCGTCAAACCCAAGCAGTTCCTGCACATCGACCAAGCCGAGTGCATCCTCTGCGAAGGCTGCGTCGACATCTGCCCGTGGAAATGCATCCACATGCTCTCCACCACCGCCATCGACGAAGCCGTCAACGCCGACCAACCCGGCGACGACCCCAAAGACCACGTCTTCTTCGTCGTCGACGAAGACGTCTGCACCCGCTGCGCACTCTGCGTCGACCGCTGCCCCACCGGCGTCATCGTCTTGGGCAAAGTCACCGACCAATGGCGCGACGGCGACCCCAACACCCGCACCAACCGACACGGCTACGCCTACGGCGTCCGCTTCTGACACCGGGATGAGGAGAACCGCCCGAGCTGCGGGCATCACGATGAGACGAGCAACCGACACCCAGACCGCCCGAGGCGGGGCCCGAGTGGCCCCTCAGAGCGGGAGTTCCCGAGCCGCGGGCGTCACGATGAGTCAGATCAACAACCCGTCCGCCCGAGGCGGGGCCCGAGTGGCCCCTCAGAGCGGGAGTTCCCGAGCCGCGGGCGTCACGATGAGTCAGATCAACAACCCGTCCGCCCGAGGCGGGGCCCGAGTGGCCCCTCAGAGCGGGAGTTAACGTGGCCACAACCAACGGAAACGGTCATCGACCGAAGCTCGCGGAGCGCCTCGCCGGAGTCGGCGAGAAGACGCGCGGGTCGCAGGCTTGGAACTCGATCTTCCGGCCGGGATCGATCTACCGCAAGGGCTACACGGACAGCCCTCGCAACCGCTCCTACGTGATCATGAACAACGTGCTGTACCACCTTCACCCGGTGAAGGTGAAGCGGCACACGGTGAAGGTCTCATACACGCTGTGCCTCGGCGGCCTGTCGTTCTTCTTGTTCATCTTGTTGACCGTCACCGGCATCTTCTTGATGTTCTTCTACCGGCCGACGGTCACCGAGGCGTACGCGAACGTGCAGGCGCTGGAGACGGCGGTGACGTTCGGCTCGCTCGTCCGCAACATGCACCGATGGGCAGCGCACCTCATGGTGCTCTCGGTCTTCTTGCACATGGCGCGGCGTTTTCTACCACGGCGCGTACAAGTCGCCGCGGGAGTTCAACTGGGTGATCGGCATCATCTTGTTGACGCTGACCCTGCTGCTCTCGTTCACCGGGTACCTGCTGCCCTGGGACCAGCTGTCGCTTTGGGCGGTCACCGTCGGCACGAACATGATGGGCTACACCCCGGTGTTCGGGCCGCAGGTCAAGTACGTGCTCTTGGGAAGCAAGGAGATCGGTAGCGAGACCTTGCTCCGATGGTACGTATTGCACGTGTTGATGTTGCCGTTCGTCATCGTCATCTTCATGGCTGTTCACTTCTGGCGCGTCCGCAAGGACGGCGGGATCTCCGGACCCCTCTAGGTCGAGGGGAGGATCACTCACATGGCAGACGTACCCGAACATCTCCTGAAGCGAAGCCAAGAGCGCCGCAAGGCGCTCGGGCTCCCGGTCGAAGGTGGCGACGAGGGCGCGCCCGCGGGCGAAGCCTCGGAAGCAGCCGCGGCCGAGGAAGTCGCGCCCGCGGCCGCGGCGTCCGACGCGGGTGCCGGCGAGAGCGGCGGCGAGGCGATCACCGAAGACAAAGGTGGTATCCCGGCGCACCTCCTCGAGCGATCGCGCAAGCGGAAGGCCGCGCTCGCCGGTGGTGGGGGCGAGCCCGCAGCGGCCGGCGCCGGTCGAGCCGCGGCAGCAACCGCGGTCGCCGCGCCGGCGCCGACGAGTAGCGGCCCGGGCGGCCACACCCAACGACTGCTCACCGTCGTCAAGTCGGGTTCGATCCAGCAGGCGAGGGCCGAAGCGCAGGACAAGGTGCACGTGTGGCCGCACCTCCTCGCGATCGAGCTCGCGGCGATCCTCTCGCTCACAGCCTTCATCACGATCTTCTCCGCGCTGGTGAAAGCCCCGCTCCTGGGGCTCGCGGACGTGAACGCGACCCCGAACCCCTCGAAGGCGCCGTGGTACTTCCTCGGGTTGCAGGAGCTCTTGAAGATGTTCCACCCAATGGTCGCCGGTGTGACCATTCCCGGCGTTGCCCTCGGCCTGCTCGCCATCACGCCGTACGTCGACAAGAACCCGTCGAACAAGCCCAGCGATCGCAAGTTCGCGATCATCATGTTGACGTTCTTCATGATGATGTGGGCAACGCTCGTGATCCTCGGCTCGTTCTTCCGGGGCGAAGGCTTCAACTTCGTCTTCCCCTGGAACAAGGGCATCTTCTTCGAGCTGTAGGAGATCACCGATGCTCGTCCCGATTGTCATCATCTTGGTCCTCGTGGTCGCGGCGGTCTCCGTCGTGATGTTCGCGAGCCGCGCCCGGGCGGCATCGACCGGCGGGCTGTCACGTGAGACACGCAAGCGCGACACCGGCGCCACCGACGTCGTCGCGTCCGAAGGGACCGCGACGTCGACCGAGCTCGAAGCGGCGGGCCGCTCCCGCTCGGACGAGACACGTTCGTCGCTCGGTGGCGGGCTCGTGCGCCGGCGCCGGGGTGAGGTCGTCGACTACGAGCCCGTCGACGAGGAAGAGATCGGCGTGAGTCGCCGGCAGTTCCTGAACCGGGGCCTGCTCACCGCCGTCGGGTTCGGGCTCGCCGGTTTCGCGCCGGCGATGCTCGCCTTCCTCTGGCCCCTGCAGGGTCTCGGTGGTTTCGGCGGCACGGTCAACCTCGGCAAGTTGACCGACATCCTCGCCGCCATCGACGCCCAGCAAAAGCCGTTCTACGCGGCTCAGGCCCGAACCTACGTGGTGCGGTACCCGAAGGAGAACGCCGCCGCGCTCGCCGCGGCCAAGAAGATCTACAAGCCCGCCATCTACACCGACATGTCGGGCCTCGGCATCGTCGCGTTGTACCAACGCTGCGTGCACCTCGGTTGTCGCGTCCCGTTCTGCCCGACCTCGCAGTGGTTCGAGTGCCCGTGCCACGGGTCGAAGTACAGCCGGGTGGGCGAGAAGAAGGCCGGCCCCGCCCCGCGAGGTCTGGACCGCTTCTACGCGACGCAGTCGAGCGACGGCAGCATCGTGGTCGACACCGGGAACATCTACCTCGGCCCGCCGATCGGCACGAACACGACCAACCAGAACGCCGAGGGTCCCCTGTGCGTCTGAGAAGTCCGCGAGCAAACGCAAGTGAAAGCACCTTGACCGAGCCGACCACATCACATCGAGGCACACGCTGGTGATCGCCGCCGTCTGGAAGAACGACCTTCGCCACTGGCTGATCTGGATCAACTTCGCCGTCTTCGGCGGGTTGATCGTGTACGTGGTGCGATCGGTGCTGGCGCCGAAGCGCGCCGCGAGCCAGGACAAGACGCCCGCAAACCTCACACCATTCCTGGGCGACGACGATCTGGAGAGCCGGCGGCTCGAGCGTGTGCAGGGATGGGCCTTGGTCTTCGCCGCGATCTTCGCCATCGCGCTGCCGATCTACTGGCTCCGGGAACCCACCCGCCAACACCAGTCGGCGAACTACTTCGACAAGAACGCCGTCGCTCGCGGCGAGACGCTCTTCGCCAACTCCGCCAGCCCGGGGTACAACTCCGCGGTGTCGCTGCAATGCGCGAACTGTCACGGCCAAAAGGGCGTCGGCGGCGTCGCGTCCACCACGGTGAACGGCGTCAAGGTGAACTGGAAGGTGCCGCCGCTCAACACCGAGGCCCTGCGGTTCGAAGAGGACACCGACTGTCTCAGCCAGTCCCGCCGGCAACCGAACACGATCTGCGACCTGACCGACATCATCACCTACGGTCGGCCGGGCACCCCGATGCAACCTTGGGGAGTGGTCGGCGGCGGCCCGAAGAACGACCAGTCGATCGCCGACCTCGTCCAGTACATCGAGTCGATCCAGATCACTCCGGCCCAGTCCCAGCAGGCCGAAGCCGCCGCGATCCAGACCGCGAGATCGAACGACGGCACCAAGGCTTGCCCCGAGTACATGACATGCCCCGGCATCGAGCTCGCGAACGCCCAGTCGGCGCTCGCCCGGGCGCAGACCGACCTCGGCACGAAACGCAAAGCCGCGCTGCAAGCGCTGGGGGTGACCGAGGACGACGCCGCCCTCACGACCCAATGCACTGCTCTCACAGAGACGGCCAACAAGAACGCGACCCCGCTCACGGGGGCCGCGCTGGCCAGCGCGTCGGCGTGCGACGACTTCCTGACCGCATCCACGACGGCGAAGACCGATCAGGCGAACGTCGCGTGGTCGACGAAGTGGAAAGCGGAACGCGCGAACGTGACCGACGGACAGCTGCTGTTCGAGCTGAACTGTGCCCGCTGCCACACCAAGGGCTGGTCGAGCTTCGACCCGACGATTCCGCCGGGAACACCGGGGACGGTCGCGAGCGTGGACATCCTCGGCCTGTCCGGGGGCGGTGGGGGCAATGGCGGAGGAATCGGATTCAACCTGCGTGACGGCGACGTCGTCCGTCGCTTCGGCACCGATGCCGCGGGCGGCTTCCAGGCCCAGGCCGACTTCGTCAGCAACGGATCTGCTCCGTACAAGGGTTACGGCAACAACGGCATGGGCGACGGCATGATGCCGGGCTTCGCGCAGACGCCCACCGCCGCCGCCCCGCACCTCGGCGCCATGCTCACGAAGAAGCAGCTCAACGAGATCATCTATTACGAGCGCTATTGCCTGGCCTCGACCACGTACACGGGTGTCACTCCGGTGTGCGACACGACCGCCGGTGGCGGCGTGGGGCCGCAGACGCCCGTGACCACAACGACCACCGCCGCGAAGAAAGGGTGACGATGGCCGGTCTGCACCTGCTCCTGGCCGAAGGCGGCAACAGCCTCTGGAACCCGACGATCATCGGTGTCCTCACGGTGTTGTGCGCGGTCGGACTGTTCTGTGGATCCACCTACCTGTTGCTGGGCACCAACCTCGGGGGGCGACTCGGTTTCCTCGTCGCCGCGGCCGGACTTTCGGGCTTCTTGGTGCTGCTCACGACCCTGTGGCTCACCACACCGGGCAACACGACCGGCAACAGCGACCTGGACCCGCCGCACGGGAACACCGCCTCTTGGAAGGTCGTAGAGATCGTCGACAATCCGGCGCACTCGAAGATCGCGGCCGTGCGCGAGCTGCCGGCGAAGGGCCGGCCCGGGACCCCGAACCTGCTGACGCAAGTGAAGCCCGCCATCGACGAGGCCATCGTGCCCGCGCCGACCGTCGAGGGCGTGACGCCGCCCGTGCAGCCTTTCGCGACCCTCAACATCAGCTCGTCGACCGACTACCTGCTCACGTTCCCCGGTGTGCACGACTACCAGTACATCGACAAGACCGAGAACTTCTTCTGGCACCGCCACCGCTACGCGGCGTTGGAAATCTGCCTCGCACGGCTCGACGCGACAGGTTCGCCGGCCACCGACTCGAGCGGCAATCCGGTCTGTGACCCGCTGAAGGCGACCCACTACGTGATCGTCAGCTACGACTACGGGTCCGTGCGCAAGCCGGTGTTGTTCTACTGGCTGTTCTCGTTGCTCTTCTTCGGCCTCTCGATCCTCGGTCTGCACTGGTGGGAGAAGGACGAGCGGGCCCGCAAGCGAGCTGCACTCGCACCAGTGACCGTGCCGGCACCGAGCGAGTAGGGAGACCCACGATGGTCATCGCCCAGCAACTGATCGACGCGAGCAAGGACGGTGGCGCGGCATTCATCGCGTTCTCGGTCATGGTGTTCTTGTTCGCGGGCTCCCTGTTCTACATGGACCGCGTGCGACAAAAGCGCGAAGACCGGCACAAGTAGCTGCGCTCGGTCAGGCGCGGGCAGCTTCGGCTGCCGCGCCAACCGTCCGGTCGATGTCGTCGTCGGTGTGCGCCAAGCTCGGGAACAGCGTCTCGTAGCCGCTCGGAGCGAAGTACACACCGTGGTCGAGCAGCGCGTGGAACACGCGGGCATAACGCGCGTGGTCGGCGGCACGAGCGCCCTCGTAGTCGGTAACCGGCGCGGTCGCGAAGAAGATCCCGAGCAGCGTGAACGCCTGCGTGACCTGTACCACGACTCCGGCGCCGGCGAACGCGGCGCGGAGTCCATCGGCCAGTCGTGCGGCCTTGCGTTCGAGCTCGGTGTACGACCCGGCGTCGAGCTCACCGAGCACGGCCAGGCCGGCAGCCGTCGCGAGCGGGTTCCCGGAGAGCGTGCCCGCCTGGTAGACGGGCCCGAGCGGCGCGAGCTCGTCCATCACGGCGGCCTGTCCACCGACTGCCGCGAGCGGGAGTCCGCCACCGATCACCTTGCCGAAGATCGACAGGTCGGGCGTGATCTCGTAACGACCCTGCGCGCCGCCGAGCCCGACCCGAAAGCCCGTGATCACCTCGTCGAACACGAGCAATGCCCCGTGGCGGGTAGCACGGTCGCGAAGCGCCGGGAGGAAACCGTCGGCCGGCGCCACCAGGCCCATGTTCGCGGCGACCGGCTCGACCAGGATCGCGGCGGTCTGCGACCCGTGCTCGGCGAGTGCCTCGTCGAGCGCGCCGACGTCGTTGTACGGCACCACGATCGTGTCGGCGACCGTGCCCGGCGTCACCCCCGCAGATCCCGGCAGACCCAGTGTCGCAACGCCGCTCCCCGCCTGCACGAGCAGCGCATCGAGATGACCGTGATAGCACCCGGCGAACTTCACGATCTTGGGTCGTCCCGTCGCGCCGCGCGCGAGCCGTACCGCGGTCATCGCCGCCTCGGTTCCCGAAGAGACGAGGCGGGCCTTGTCGACTGACGGAACCCGATCGCAGATCGCCTCGACGAGCTCGACCTCACCCGGCGTCGGCGCGCCGTAGGAGGTACCGGCGGCCGCGGCGCGCTGCACCGCTTCCACGACCCTGGGATGCGCGTGGCCGAGGATGGAAGCTCCCCACGACTGCACGTAGTCGAGGTACTCGCGGCCGTTCGTGTCGGTGATCCGGCTGCCGTGGGCACGTGCCACGAAGAAGGGATCGCCGCCCACCGAACCGAAAGCGCGCACGGGTGAGTTGACCCCGCCCGGTGATCACCGCCTGGGCGCGCGCGAACCAATCGATACCGGGCACGCTACGAATCGAGTGATTCCGCGAACTCGCGCGCGTAGTACGTGAGGATCATCTCCGCGCCCGGCGCGCTTCATCGCGAGAAGATGCTCGATTGCCACGGCCTCGCCGTCGAGCCATCCGAGATGCGCGGCGGCCTTCACCATCGCGTACTCACCGCTCACGTGGTACGCGGCGACGGGAACGTCGAACGCGGCCCGGACTTCGGCGATGACGTCGAGATACGCGAGCGCAGGCTTGATCATCACCATGTCGGCGCCCTCGGCGAGATCGAGCGCGACCTCGATGAGCGCCTCACGCGAGTTCGCGGGGTCCATCTGGTAACCGCGACGGTCACCGAATTGCGGCGCACATTCGGCCGCGTCGCGGAACGGGCCGTACAGCGCGGAGGCGTATTTCGCCGCGTACGCGAGGATGGGAGTGGTCTCGTGACCGGTCTCGTCGAGCGCGGCTCGGATCGCGCCGACTTGACCGTCCATCATGCCGCTCGGAGCGATCACGTCGGCCCCGGCCTCGGCTTGCGCGACGGCGATGCTCGCGTAGCGTTCGAGGGTCGCGTCGTTGTCGACTTCGCCCCCCGCAGTCACGAGGCCGCAGTGACCATGATCGGTGTACTCGTCGAGGCAATCGTCGACCATCAAGACCAGCGAGTCGCCGACTTCGTCGCGCAAGCTGCGCAGCGCGATCTGCACGACACCGTCGGGCGCGTCGGCCTGGGTTCCGCGCTGCGTCCTTGTGCTCGGGCACCCCGAAGAGCATGACCGCAGGGACGCCGAGATCGCACAACGCCCGTACTTCCTTGCGCAGGCTCTCCTGGGTGTGCTGCACAATGCCGGGCATCGAGACGACCGGCTCCGGCGAATCGATGCCTTCTTTGACGAACAACGGCGCGACGAGGTCGTCGACGGTGACGTGGTGCTCCGCCACCAGCCGGCGCAGAGCCGGGGTCCGGCGGAGCCGGCGCGGCCGGCGCTCGGGATACGGCACGGCCCGAAGGCTACTGCGCGAGCTCTCGCACCACGGCCTCGACGATGCCGTCGATGGTGTGCGGATCGGCCTCGACGTCGACGCGCAGGCCCCGAGCCCGGGCGGTGTCACTCGTGACCGGACCGATCGAGATCACGGCCGGTCGCGGATCCGGGAGCGGGCCGACGGCATCGCAGAAATTGTCGACCGTCGACGACGACGTGAACGTGATCGCGTCGATCCCGCTCGTCCCCGAGCGCAGGCGGGCGAGCATCTCGGGCATCGGGCGCGACAGGTTCGGTGCGATACACGGGCAGCACGTCGACCTCGTAGCCCCGCGCGCGAGACCCTCCGGCAGCACGTCGCGCGCGGCCTCGGCCCGGGCCAGCAGAACGCGCGTGGATCCCTTGACGGATCGGGCGCGGGGAACGCCTCGAGCAGCGATTCGGCGACGAATCGCTCGGGCAGGAGATCGACCCGCAGCCCCCGATGGGCGAGCTCGGCGGCTGTACCCGGACCGATCGCCGCAATGCGCGTGGGCGCCAGCGCGCGCGCGTCGAGCCCGGCGGGAGCGAGACCGCGGTCGAAGAACGCACCGACGCCGTTCGCCGACGTGAAGACGATCCACGCGTAGGCGCCGAGCTCGGGAACGCTGAACTCGAGCGGCTCGATCCGGATCGACGGCAGCTCCACCACGGCGGCGCCGAGCATCTCGAGCCGGGTGCGCAACTCGCTCGCCTGCTCACGGGCCCGCGTCACGCACGACCGTCCGGCCGAAGAGAGGGCGTCGTTCGAACCACGCGAAGTCGAGGCCGGCGACGTCACCCACGACGATCGCGCTCGGCGGCTCGACTCCCGCGGCCGCGATCGTGCCGAGCGTGGCCCGGATCGTCCGCTGTTCGGTACGGGTACCGAACCGCACCGCGGCAACCGGCGTGTCGGGACCCCGGCCCCCGGTCACCAGCGCCTTCGCGATCTCGGCGATCCGACCCGCACCCATGAGGATCACCAGGGTGCCTCCCGCTGGCGCGAGCGCGTCCCAGTTCGTGTCGCTCCCGCCCTTGGTGGGGTCTTCGTGACCGGTGACGACGGTGAAGCTCGTCGAGACCCGGCGGTGCGTGACCGGGATACCCGCGTAGGCGGCGGCCGCAATCGCGCTGGTGATGCCGGGCACGACCTCGAACGGCACGCCCGCGACGATGCAGGCTTCGGCCTCCTCGCCACCACGGCCGAATACGAACGGATCGCCACCCTTCAGCCGCACGACGTGCTTCCCGGCCCCGCCGCGATCGACCAGCACGGCATTGATCTGCTCCTGGTTCATCGCCGCGTCTCCCGGGGGCCTTTCCCACGTCGACGAGCTCGGCGTCCGCGGCGCGCCAGCTCGAGCAACTCCGACGGCGCGAGCCGGTCGTACACGACGACATCGGCCGCACGCAGGAGCGCTTCACCGCGCCGGGTCAAGAGACCGGGGTCGCCGGGCCCGGCTCCCACGAGGTACACCGTCACGCGACCTCCTCGAGGAGGGAGCGCCCGCCCTTGCCGTCGAGCAGGTCCGCCGCAGCAGTCGCGCCGACGTCGACCGGATCGGTCCCGGCGACACGGGTGCGCAACACGACGTGACCGTCGAACGACGCGAGCAACGCCTCCAACACGACCTGGCCGTCGACGCCGATCTGCGCGCGACGCGCCGCACGGGAGATCGCACCCGCCGCCCAGCTCGTCGAGGAACGCCCGCTCGGCATCGACGGCGCGGTGCGCCACCCCGTCGTCGATCGAGCGCAGCCGTTGGAGCGTGCGCGTGTCGTCGACGCGACACTCCGCCGCGAGCGCGCCTTGCGCGACCTGCGGCAACATGACACCCATGTCGAGCACGTCATACTCGACCTCTGCCGTCAGCCCGAGCCGTTCCAAGGCCGAGAGCGCGACGACGATCGCGTCGTAGCCGAGCTCCTCGCGTTTGCGCAGGCGCGTCGCGATGTTGCCGCGCAACGGACCGTACGTGAGGTCGGGCCGTGCCGCCGCGAGTTGAGCTCGCCGCCGGACCGAGCCCGTCCCGACCTGCGCGCCCGCGACCAGACTGTCGAAGCGGCAACCGACCAATGCGTCACGCGGGTCGGCACGCTCGGGAATCGCGGCGAGCACCAGCCCGGGTGGAGTTTCGGTGGGCAGATCCTTGGCCGAATGCACGGCCACATCGGCGCGGCCGTCGGCCACGGCCTGCTGGACCTCCTTGGTGAACACGCCCTGGCCGCCGATCGCGTGCAGCTCGGAGGACTGGTCACGATCACCCGTGGTCGTGACCAACACATACTCGACGTCGCGACCGAGCCGCGCGCCGACGCGCTCGGCTTGCCACCGCGCGAGCGCGCTCGCGCGGGTTGCGATCTTGATCACTCGGATTCGACCGTCGGCTCGGTCGGGAGGTCGAAGAGCGACGCGAGGGCGTCGGCGTAGTAGTCGCCGCGTGGCGTGCCGGCCGCGTCCTTCACACGCACGGTCGGTTCGTGCAAGAGCTTGTTGACGATGCCGCGGGTGATCGCGTCGACGAGCTCACGGTCGTCGGGGCCGAGGTGGGCGAGCTTGGCCCGGAAACGCTCGATCTCACTCGCACGCACGTCTTCGGCCAGATCGCGCAACGCCGTCACCAGAGGACCGACCTCGCGCGCGGCGCGCTCGGCGCGATAGCGCTCGATCTCGGCTGCAAGGATGGCGCGCACTTTGCCGATCTCTCCGCGGCGCCGCTCGGCGGACCGCTGCGCGTACTCCTTGAGGTCGTCGAGGTCGAGCAACGTGACATCGGGAATGTCACCGACGCCGGGGTCGACGTCGCGCGGCAGGGCAACGTCGACGACGAGCAGCGGCTTTCCGTCGCGGCACGCCATCACCATCTCGACCATCGACCGCTCGACGAGCACTTCCGACGACGCCGTCGACGTGAGCAGGACGTCGGTGTCTACCAACGCGTCCGCGATGTCGGTGAGCGGGACCGAACGAGCGCCGATCCTCGCCGCGAGCTCCTCGGCCCTCTCGTGGGTGCGGTTGGCGACGACGACCTCGGTGACACCTCGCGAACGCAGCGTCGACGCCAGACCCGAGCCCATCTGCCCGGCGCCGATCACGAGCACTCGGGCACCGTCGAGATCTCCCAGGTACTCCGAGGCAACGGCGACCGCGGCCGACGGTATCGACACGGGATGGCGCGAGATTCCGGTCTCGGTCCGTACTCGCTTGCCCGACTCGACCGCGTGCTTGAACATCCGCGAGAGCAGTTGCGGCGCCGTCTCCTCGCGTACGGCGACCTGCCACGCATCGCGCACCTGGCCGAGGATCTCACTCTCGCCGACGATCATCGAGTCGAGGCCCGCCGCAACCGAGAAGAGATGTCCGACGGCCGCCTCGTCGTAATAGGTGTAGAGGTGGTCGGAGAACTCGTCGGTATCCGCGCCCGAGTGCGCGGCCAGGAATTCCCGCACGTCGCCGACCGCGGCATGGAAATGTGTGCACCACGCGTAGATCTCGGTGCGGTTGCACGTGGAGAGCAAGACCACCTCGAGCAGGTGCTCGCGGCCCGCGAGATCGTGCAGCGCCTTCGCGAGGGAGTCCTCGGGCACGGTCATGCGCTCGAGGAGCTCGACCGGGACCGTCCTGTGGTTCAGACCGACGACGAGGAGAGACACGTCCTCAACAGCTCCCTTGCCTGGTCCACGCGACCCGCCTGCACGAGATCCACGATGCCGCCGTCGAACGCAGATTGCCAGTTGGCGTCTTCGGATGAACGTCCGGATGCCCGCAGCTCTTCCCGAGCCGTGGAGAGGATGTCGAGCAGGGTCTCGTACTCAGGTCCGATCTCCTCTTCCAACCGGCGGCGCAGGTTGGCCGCCAGCGCCGGGCTCCGGCCTCCGGTCCCGACGCTGATGACCAGGTCACCGCGCCGGAACAACGACATCAGCGTAAACGCGCAGTTGGCCGGGTCGTCTGCACTGTTGACCCAGACCCGGCCGGCCTCGCCCGCTGCGTACACGGCCGCGTTCACGTCCGGGTCGTCGGTGGCGGTGAGTGCGAGCCAAGCGCCTTCGAGATCGGCGGCCTCGAACGGTCCGTTCCTGCAACGTGAGACGGCCCGCGTCGGCCCAGGCCCGGACCTCGGCGCCCGCCGCGGGCGCCACGACCTCGACCTGCGCGCCCGCGTCGAGGAGCGGCTCGATCTTGCGCGCCGCGATCCGGCCCGCGCCCACGACCACGACGCGGCGACCGCTCACCAGCAGGTTCACCGGATACCCGGCGAGTCCGGGACGGCCCGGGGCGACTTGGCGGTCGCGAGGACCGGACACCTCACCCGGTCCGTTCACGTGGCGTGGCGCCGCTCGCGCCTCGGCGGAGTTGGTAGAACGAGAGAATCTGCAGCTCGATGGCGAGATCGACCTTGCGCATCGACACACCCTCGGGCACCGAACACACCGCGGGTGCGAAGTTCAGGATCGAGGTGACACCCGCGGCGACGAGGCGATCGGCCACCTCCTGCGCGGCGGCCGCCGGCGTTGCGAGGATGGCGATCGCGATGTTGTGCTCCCGCACGACCCGGTCGAGGTCGTCGACGGACACCACGGCGAGATCACCGATCTGGTGGCCCACGAGGCTCGGGTCGGCGTCGATCAACACCTCCACCCGGAAGCCGCGCGCACCGAAGCCGCGGTAGTTCGCGAGCGCCCGACCGAGGTTGCCGATCCCGACGATCGCGACCGGCCAGTCGCGGGTGAGGCCGAGCTCGCGCGAGATCTCGTGGAGGAGGTACTCGACGTCGTACCCGACGCCGCGGGTGCCGTAGGAGCCGAGATACGACAAGTCCTTGCGGACCTTGGCGGCGTTGACCCCGGCCAACTCCGCCAGCCGCTCCGACGAGATGGTCGCGACCTGGCGCTCACCTGTCTCCAGGAGCGCCCGGTAATAGAGAGGCAGGCGGGCGACGGTGGCCTCCGGGATCCGGCGTCGTGGCGAAGCTGTCACCCAGGTGTCCTTTCGGCGCTCCGCAGCGGAGCAAGCCACTGCGGCAGGGTACCGAGCTTGTGCACGCGTTCTCAAAGTGTGCGGGGACTTTCTCGGGTGCCTTCGGGGCTGCCACGGAGAACGGCCCCGCGTGTTCGCGCCGACCCTCGGCGGACAGCTGCGCCCGGGGATCCGACCGGCTCGCGAGGTACCCTCGCACCGCCATGGTCGCCGGCCTCGCCTTCCTCGCCACTGCCGTCGCCACCGTGTTCGCGCAGGCGACCGGAGTGCGCTACTCCCGCTCCAAGACGCGCCATCAAGGAGCCTGGACCTTCGCCCTGGCGCTGTTCGCGTTGGCGTCGGCCGCGCTGGCCACGGCCGCGTCGACCGGCTGGGACAAGGGAACCTTCCGCGTCTTCTACCTGCTCGGAGCGGTGCTCAACGTGCCGTGGCTGGCGCTCGGCACCGTCTATTTGATCGCGGGCACCCGGGTGGGCGATCGCATCCGCACCGGGCTCGTGCTGTTCACGGGCTTCGCCATCGGCGTCATGCTCGCCGCCCCGATCCACGGGGTCATCGCGCGCGAGGGTGGGATCCCGGTCGGCAAGGACCACTTCGGCGTGCTGCCCCGGGTGCTTGCAGGCGTGGGCAGCGGCGTCGGCGCGGTCGTCGTGTTCGGCGGCGCGCTCTATTCGGCCATCCGATTCGCTCGCCGACGCGCACCGGGGACCGGAGCCCTCGCCGGTGGCAACGCGCTCATCGCGCTCGGCACGCTCGTGTTGTCGAGCGGTGGGCTCCTGCAAGGCGTGATCGGCCAGGACACCGCGTTCGTGACGTCGCTCGCTCTCGGGATCGTCGTGGTCTACGCGGGCTTCGTCGTAGCGTCGTCGACCGCACGCCCGTCGTCGGTACCCGCCGGTGCCGATGCCGACGAACGGGGAGCCGCAGAACCCGCGGACGACGAGAGCGCACGGCGCACCAGCTTGCCCGCCAACGTGCGCGGCAGCGACTCGACCACTTCGACGCGCGTCGGCAGCTTGTAGCGCGCGAGCCGGCGACCGGCATGGCGTAACAGTTCCACGGGATCGGCGGTGTGTCCCGGACGCGGGACCACGAACGCGACGACCGTTTCGCCCGTCCGCGGGTGCGGTTCACCGACCACTGCGACATCCTCGACATCTCGGTGACTGCGCAACGCATCTTCGACCTCGCCGGGAAACACATTGAACCCGGAGACGATGACGATGTCCTTCGCGCGGTCGACCAGCGTCAACCAGCCATCGGCATCGGCGACGGCAATGTCGCCCGTGTGCAGCCAGCCGTCGACGAGCACGGCGCGAGTGGTCTCCGGGTCGTTCCAATATCCCGCGAACACGTTGGCTCCGCGCACGATGATCTCGCCGGGGTCGCCTTCGAGCGCCGGGTGCCGATCGGCGTCCAGCAGCCGCACCTCCACGCCGGGAAGCGGCGGACCGATGGAGCCGGGGCGGGGATCGGGGCCGACCGCGGTCGTGGTGACGACGGGTGACGCCTCGGTGAGCCCGTACCCGTCGTGCACGGCGACGCCGAAACGGTCGCGCATGCCCCGTGCGGTCTCCGCCGTCAACGTGGTCGCGCCCGAGACGCAGAGCCGCACCGAAGCGAAGGCATCGGCCGGCGCGTCGACTCGTCCAGAGCCCGCCACGCGTCGTAGATGGCAGGCACCGCCGCGACGACGGTCACTCCGTCGCGTCGGACTCGCGCGAGCGTCTCGACAGGATGGAATTGATCGACGAGCGCGACGGCGGCACCGGCGTAGAGGGCGAGACCCAGCACGACGTTCAACCCGTACACGTGGAAGAGGGGCAGGACGCCGAGGACGACGTCGGCCCCCGTCAAACGGAGCCCCGGATGCGATTGCATCTGCTCGAGGTTCGCGAGCAGCGAACCGTGCGTGAGCATCGCCGGCTTCGGCGCACCCGCGGTGCCGGCGGTGAACAAGAGGACCGCGAGATCGTGTGCCGTCCGTGGCACCGCTACCGGAACGGCAGCGGCGGCGGACAGGTCGTCGATCACGACCACGGGCGTGGCCGCGTCACGGAGTCCGACGGCCCGGCGGGCAAGGTCGCCGCTCTGCGCCGACACGAGCGCGAGGACCGGGTCGACCGCGTCGAGCTCCTGACCGAGCTCCTGCGCGGGTGAACCGACGTTCAGCGGTACCGCGATCGCGCCGGCGGCGAGCGTGCCGAGATAGGCGGCAGCGAACGAGGCGTCGTTGCCGGCAACGATCGCAACGCGATCCCCCGTCGTCGCCTTCGCCGCGACGGCGGCAGCGACCGCGGCGGCGCGGGCGGCGAGCTCGCCGTAGGTCATCGGCTCCGGGCCCGTCAGGGCGAGTCGATCCGGCTCGGACTCCGCGGTCGCGAGCAACACCGCAGCGAGGTTCACGTCGCGGGAGGCTACGCGACGAAGTGCCGGCGGCGTCAGTCCCCGTGCTCGTGGCGACCGACGGTCGCTCGGCTCGCAGGTCGCGGGGCCGGATCACCCCGCCGGAGCCGAGGAGGAGAGAGGGTCCCGGCCGCAGCTGCGGACGTTTCTGGGGCGGGCTGGGAGGCTACGTTGCGTGAACACCCGGGTTGCCCCGAGGCGCTCACACGCCCACACCCGCGACCGGAACCCCGATCCTGTGCGGGGCGACCGATCGGCCGGCGGGAGGATCCATCCCCCCATCGGTGCTCCCGGTCTGCCTCGCTGTACAGAGGATAACGACACCCACCACGCGCACCTTGAGGGTAAATGCCACGGAGAGTGAGATCGGCCTCGGAAGGCGGTTCGGAGCGGGGGAGGCTCAGCCGAGGTGGAACACGAACTGGGTGAGTGCTGCGGCGACGATCAGCACCAGCAGCGCCACCAGCACCAAGCTCGTCCCCCAGCGCATCAGCGTGCGCTCTCGTCGAGCGCCACGACGGTGAGCGTCGTGCCCGCACGAATCTGGAGCTCGGCCGCAGCCGATCGCTGATCGAACGCCAGCGAGCACATGCCGTAGGAGTCGACCAGGAGCACCAGCTCCGACGGTTTGGCGTCGGCGAAGGCCGCCACCCAGTGCGCCCGCCGCTCCTGCCCGCCGATCGTCACCCCGACAAAACCCCCCGGCCCGACCCCGCGCTCGACCAGCTGCTCGGGAGCGATGTTGAGCTGGCAGTTCCCGTACCGGTCGACCCAGAGCACCTCGCCCGAGAACGTCCCCCCCTCGTCTTGTTGCGGGAGCGGGATCAAACCCGGCGCGAGCCCAGCCGGATCGACACGGGTCCCGAGCGCGTCGATCGGGACACCCGACGCGAGGTACGACGCGGCCGGGGCCATGACGTCGCGCCCGGCAAAGGTGTTGCCCGGCGCGGGCAGCTGATACTCGGGGTTGTCGAGCGACACGATCCGGGCAGGACCGCCCAGCATGGCCACCGCCGGCGCGAGCAGTCCGTTGTCAGGACCTACGAGGAACCCGCCGTCGACTTCGACCGCGATGCACCGACGGTCGGTACCCACACCCGGATCGACCACCGCGAGCACCACGCCGTCGGGCAGGTACTGCACGGCCCGCACAAGGGCGAGCGCCCCGGCCCGCACATCGAACGGGGGAACATCATGGGTGATGTCGACGATCCTGAGGTCGGCAGTGACGTCCAGCATCACCGCGTGGCACACACCGACGAACTCGTCGGTCCGGCCGTAATCGGACAGAAACGAGACGAACGGCGGACGCTCCGACACGAGGCCGGACGCTAGCGCCGGTTGGCGCGAGAGATCTACCCGGCTTGGGTGTACCGCGCCGCGAGGTAGGCGTCGACGTCGGGTTCGGAGACACGGAACGAGCGGCCGACCCGCACTGCGGCCAGGTCACCGGCCTTGATCAGCCGGTAGACGGTCATCGACGAAACCCGCATCAGATCCGCGACTTCCTGCACTGTGAGAAAGCGCGATTTACTCAAGCCGTTACCCACGCGGAACTCCCTACTCCTGCCGCTGAGAAATCAGCGTACGCCGGTGGGATCCAAGTTGTCGAGCGTCAACTCCCGTTGTGTGTGAGAGGTCACACTGGCGACGGGAGGCACCCCTAACGAAGGCGGGCCTCGGGCGGCGGGGACGCCTCCGGTACCGGCTGACCGGCGAGATCGGCGTCGACGCCGCCCCCGCCGCGATCGGTCCCGGCGACCGAATCGACGTCGTCGCGAACGACCAGCTCCTCGATCGGTCGGTAGGCCCGCGCGGGCCGATCGGTGTGCATCGGGACCAAGGTGCACCGCCCCGCCCGGGCGCCCACGATCGCGAGCGCCGGGTGATCGAGTCCGGCAACCGCCACAACCTCGACACCCTGCTCCCAGGCGACCTCGGCGAAGGGTCCGTCGGCCACGACCAGCGCCGGCCTCGGGATGGCGAACATCCATTCCCGCGCCGCTTCCCCGTCGCCGCGAGCTGCGCACAGCGCGTGACCGTCACTGACGACCGCGACACCACCGATCCAACGCAACCACCGAGGGGTCCGACCGTCGGCGCGGATCGGGCCGACGTCGGCGAGCTCGACGAGGTCGCCGTCTCGCTCTCGCACGAGCCGAGCGAACGCGAGGTGCAAGGTGAGCAACGACGCCGGCGACGCGGTCGCGATCGCGACCCGGGCTCCGTTGCCGGCGACTTCACGCACCGCGCGGCCGCGGAACGGGCCGCCGCGATCGTGCGGGAGGCGTCGATCACGGCGCGGTCGGCGCGTTGCTCCGAACACCTCGATCACAGGCGCCCATGCCGTGTCGCGGGTGAGGCCGGTGATCGGCACGACCTGCCCGAAAGCGCGCCGGTCCGCCGTGGCCAGACGCTCGATCGTTCGGCGCAGCTCGGTCGGGCCGGGACCCGAAGCGCTCGTGCCCGTGACCTTCGATCGATCGAGGATCTCGGGAAGCGTGGGCAACGGCGCAGGTTGCGAGGTGCCGACGCGTGGCTCGAGCTTCGGAGGTCGATTGCGGGGGCGGCTCACCTCAGGTTCCCGCGGTCGCGATCACTTCGCGCCGAGCTCGCGCGATCGCAGCGTCGCCGCGCTCACGGCGTCGAGGATGGCCGCGCGCAGCCCGTGCTGCTCGAGCTCACGGAGCCCGGCCGCGGTGGTCCCACCCGGAGAGGTCACCGCGGTTCGCAGCCCGACGGGTCCCGACGGATCCTGGGCGAGCAACGTCGCCGAGCCGAGCAGCGTCTGCACGACGAGCCGGGTCGCGACGTCTCGGGTGAAGCCGACCAGCACCCCGGCTTCGATCATCGCCTCGGCGACCAGGAAGAAGTACGCCGGCCCGGAACCCGACAACCCCGTGACCGCGTCGAGCATCGGCTCGACGACGCGCACGACGATCCCGACCGCTCCGAGCAGACGCTCGGCGAGATCGAGATGCTCGGGTCCGGCGCGCGCGCCCCCGGCGATCGCCGACGCCCCGATCCCGACGAGCGCCGGCGTGTTCGGCATCGCCCGCACGACTGGACGTTCGGGCACGAGGTGCTCGATGGTCGAGATCGTCACTCCCGCCGCGATGGACAGCACGAGGGTGTCGGCACCGAGAGCAGGAAGTGCCGTCTCGAGGGTGGCGCCGACATCACCCGGCTTCACCGCCACCACGACGACGTCGGCGTCGGCGACGGCCCACGCCGCACTCGGCACGACCCGGACCTTCGGAAATTGCTCGTTCCAACGCGACCCGACGTTCGCCGTCGATCTCCGCGACCGAGAGCGAATCGGCGTCCCAGCCTCCCTCGAGGAGGCCGCCGACGAGCGCCGCACCCATCTTTCCACCACCGAGCAGTGCGACACGAGACATCGGGCGAAGGGTAATCGTCACCGGCGCACGACGTTTCGGGGAACACCTTCGCCCCGGCGACGCCGGCCGCGAGCACCGGCGAAGCGGACGAGCTCGGGCCCGAGGAACCTTCGGATCAGCTCCGCACTTCCCCGAACGGAGCCGATCCTCCCGCACCTCGGGCCCGTCGACAAACGCAACGTAGCACGCGCCATGCAGGCACTACAAGACAACCTCAGACATTTTTGCGCTATCTCAGCTCTTGGCGTAGCCGATGCGGATCGCGGGCTGGAACCAACGTTCGACGAGCTCGTACAGCACCCCGATGACGCGATCCAACTCGTCGACGTCGAGATGCTCGAGCAGCACGCGACCTACGAGATAGACGTCGCCGTCGGGTCCGATCGAGAAGTGTGCTCCATAGGTCTGATGGTTGCGAGTCAACAAGAACCGGTAGAGCTCGAGCTGGTTCGTCGGTGGATCGGGAAGGAAGTACAGCTCGTAGCGCAGCGTGCGCTGATGGAGATCGAAGTAGATCGTCGTCGCGTCGCGACCGTCACACCCGAAGCGCACGTACCAACGAGGAATCTCCGGGTCGTACTCGACGGCCTGGACCCACGGCTCGCCGGCAACCGGTCCCTCGAGATGGCCCGCGACGAGATCGTGGCACGCCTGCAACGACGCCGGATCGAGCGGTGTGTCACTCAACGCCGTCGACTTCGAAGCATCGACTCAGTCGCAGCGCACGAGCCCGCGCGCGACGAGATCGCCGTACAAGCGCCGGAGGCGTCCGGCGGTCATGCTCCAGGAGTACCGCGCGGAGCGGGCCGCGGCGTTGAGGCTCATCTCACCCGCGAGGATCTCGTCTGCGAGCAGGCGGTCGACGAGCGCGGCGTAGTCGATGGGGTCGCGACCTTCGATGAGGAAGCCCGAATGCTCGTGATCGACCAACGATCGGAGCCCCCCGACGGCGGCGGCGACAACGGGCGTGCCGCACGCCGCGGCCTCGAGCGCGACGAGGCCGAACGACTCCGACCGCGACGGGACGATGCAAACGTCGGCGGCGCGGTAGTAGTCGGCGAGGCGCTCGTGGCGGCGCGGGCTCACCCATTGGATCTGGCCCGACACGCCCAATTCCTCGGCGAGACCATGCACACGAGCCTGTTCGAGATGGCCGTCACGGCCGCTCGGCCCGCCGATGACGATCAGCGCCACCTTTGGATCTTCGAGCGCAGCGAGAGCGCGGATTGCGAGGTCGGCGCCCTTCAGCTCCTGGATCCGGCCGACGAACAACAACACACGCGGCGCTTCGATCCCGAGGCGTTGGCGCGCCGAGCCGCGATCGCCCGGGAAGAAGACCGTGTGGTCGACACCCGGAGGCACGACTTCGATGCGTTCGAGCTCGGCGTCGTACAGGGACGCCAACTGCGTACGCTCGTCGTCGGTCGACGCGAGCATGAGATCGGCGCACGCGATCACCTGGTGCTCGACCCGGGTCCGGTGATCGGAGTCGTCGTCGACCCCGGCCTCGGCCTTGACGCGCGCCAACGTGTGGAAGGTGGCGACGAGCGGGAGGTCGAGCTCGTGCTTGAGCCGGTGTGCTACCGAGCCCGAGAGCCAGTAGTTCCCGTGCAGGACGTCGACGGGTTCGCGTTCGAGCATCTGTCGCATCGACGCGTCGACGAACTGGTCGACGAGCGCCGGGAGCTCGTGCTTCGGCACCGGACCCCGGGGGCCCGCCTCGACGTGCAGTACCCGGAACCCGGGCTCGACCTGCACGACCGCGGGCTGGGTGCGATGTTCGGCACGGGTGTACACGTCACACTCGACGCCGGCACGCGCCAACGCGGTGGCGAGCGCCCGGACGTAGACGTTCATTCCGCCGCCGTCGCCGGTGCCCGGTTGCGCGAGTGGCGACGTGTGCATCGAAAACACGGCGATCCGGCGGACGGACATCGGCCGGATCGTACCCAAACCGAGCCGGGCTTCCGTCCCGGTGACCCAGCCGGGCCGATGCCCTCGGGCGTCCGGGATTCAGCCGGCTTCGGCGTCGCGAGAGATGTTCTCGGCCTGGAACGACCGGTAGATCTCGACGAGCGCCTGCTTCTGGCGGTCGTTGATGGTGGCATCGGCCACGATCGCGCCGATCGCGTCGACCCCGGTGCGCCCTTCTTCGGGAGCCGCGTCGAGGATCCCGGCCCTGACGTAGAGCGTCTCCGCCGAGATCCGCAGGCCCCGGGCGATCGACTGGAGGATCTCGGCCGAGGGCTTGCGCAGACCCCGTTCGATCTGACTGAGGTACGGATTCGAGATGCCGGCCAGCTCGCTCAGCTTGCGCAACGAGAGCCGGGCGTTGCGGCGCTGATCGCGGATGAAACCGCCGAGGTCGTGCAGCCGGGATTCGATCGAATCGAACGACTCGGGCATCAGCCCGCGGTTCCGGCGACCTGGCGCGCCGCTATCTCACGCTCCACGGCGTCGATCACTTCGTGCATCCGCCGGCGCAGATCCGAGAGCTCGCGCTCGAAGGCACGAAGTTGCTCGAGCGTCGACTCCAGCTCCGCGGGCTCGATGACGGGCAGATTGGCGAGCGTCGTGTCGGCGACGAGCTGCTCCCGACCGTCGGGCCAATGGAGGTCGACTCCCGGGGCATCGGGGGGAGCAACGCGAGTGTCGGTGATGGACGACCGGCCGGACTCCCCGCTCAAGATCTTGGGGAGGTTCTTGACGAGATCCTCCACCGAACCCCCGCTCGCGCGGCGTGCGTGCTCGGCTTCGAGGATCTCGATACGCGCCTGCGCGAGCCGACGGTTGTACGAGAGCGCGTTCTCGACGTCACTGCACTCGGACTTCATCGTGCGCAAGTCGTCGAGCGTACGGTCGTCGAGCCCGGCCACGAACGCAGGATCGACGAGTCGCTCTATCCGTTCCATTGCAGTCACGCCTCGAATCCTCCGACGATCAGGCCTCTCACCCTATCTGCGGTCAGCCGCAATGAGCCGCCAACGTCGAGTACGGATCGATGCCCCGGCTGTTGGGCCCGCCGGGCCTGATCTCGAAGTGCAGCTGGGGGGGAGCGTCCGAAGCGTCACCGGTCTTGCCGACGTGACCAATGAGCTCACCTGCCCTCACCGACCGAGCGCCGCCCACGTAGTCGGTCAAGTGCGCGTAGTAGTACGTGTTGCCGTCGCGGCCTTGGACATAGGCCGCGTTGCCACCCAGCGGGTCGGCCTGGAAGAACACGGTGCCGTCGGTCACCGCGACGAGCGGCGTCCCGGAGGGAGCAAAGAGGTCGTTGCCCAGGTGCCGGCGCCCGCCGCTACGGGGGGAGCCGTAGGTGTCGGTGAACGACATCGGGCCCTGCACGGGACACACCCAGGTGCCGTGCACGAGGACCCGGCCGGCGGAGCCTCCGCTCGGCGCCTCGGTCGAAGCCGAGCGGAGCGCCGCGCGGCCCCGCGCCGCCGCGAGGACCGCCGAGAGGTCCTGCAGCCGCCTCTCCGACGCGAGCCGTGCGCGCAGGTCGCGTTCCGCACGACCCGCATCGGCGAGCGCCCGCTCGGCGTCACGCGCCTCGCTCTGCATACCGGAGAGCGCGGACTCCGCACGCGAGATCTCACCACGCAGCGTCGACTGGCGATCGTGCAACTCGCTCGTCACCGAGTCGAGGTGTGACAGCAAGACCTGGCCTTGGGCGTTCACGGCGTCGAGCATCGTGGCGCGTCGCGCCGCGTCCAAGACATCGGACCCATCGCCGAGGACATCACCCACGACGAGGGCGCCACGCTTGTACGCAATCAGCGCGTGGCGGCGGCCGAGTGAAACGAGACGGTCTCGCAACACCGTCAGGCCGACGATCGATCGCTCCGACGAAGCCTGCTGATCCAACAGTCCGTAGTAGCGCGCGGTCGCCGCGTCGTAGCGCGCGGTCGCGTGATTCTCGGCGCGCTCCGCCGCGGTGAGGCGGGCGACTGCCGCCGCGAGCGGGTCCGAGGCCGATACGGCCGGGGGCGGCGTCAGTAGCGCGATTGCGGTGGCCGCGAGGAGCACGCGCCGTACCAGCGAAGATCTGCCGTTGATGTGCACGAGCCCTCGGACGCTAACAGAGCAGAGGCGCCCCGACGCGCGCTCCGTCTGCACCACCGCTGACCGGCGGCAGAACGGCGACCTCGTCGTCCGGATGCAGCTCGGTTGCCGGGCCGTGGGCGGGCTCGTCACCGTTGACCCAGACCCGAGCGGTCGCCAACACCGCCGCGAAGGGTTCGCCGAAGCGTTCGACCGCTTGGACCAGAAGGCGCTCGAGCGCGACACCGTCGGCGACCTCGAACTGGGTGCGACCGGTGCCCGCGGCTTCGCGGCGCGCCGGCGAAGAGCAGCAACCGGACGATCACGTACCGGGCGGCGGAACGTTGGTGCGCGCGGTCGGCATCGCGTCGAGCCGGGCACGATCGATCGGCTCGCCGGTGTTCTCGTCGATCCCGTAGGTACCTTCGTCGAGGCGCGCGAGCGCGGCCTCGATCTCCGCGAGATCGGCCTCGAGACCCTCGAGGATCGCGAGATCCTTCTCGCGCTCGTTCAACTCGGCCGCCTGATCTTCCTGGTTCGCGTCGAAGCGCGCGATGTCGCCGGACTGCGCCGATTGCTCGACGTCGAGCCCTTCGCTACGCAGCTCCGAGATGAGCTCTCCCACTCGGGCGCGCTCGCGCTCGAGTCGCTCGCGCGCCGCTTCTGCGTCCACCTGATCGGTCATGGCTGCAGGGTACCCATCCGACCCGGCGGCGTCACTCGCCGAGACGAAAACGGGCACGCAGGTCGATGACACACTCGGCGAGCAACTCCGCGAGCAGGTCGAGACGATCGCGCGCGCCGGCCGTCGCCAGTACCCGCTGTGCGTCGAGCGGGCCGATGGGCGCGATCGCCGCCGCCTCGTACGAAGCCCGGACCGGGTCGGGGTCGAGCACAGGCGCTTCCCCGAGACGCGGATCGACGCGACACGTGCGAGCTCGGTCACCTGGGTCAGCACCGCGATGACCCGCTCCCGCGCGGCGAGACTCGCGCGATCGTGCCGCGCGTCTCGATCGCCGGCCACGCGGCCCGGGTTATCGTCGAACGCGACCACCTCGGCTCGTGGATACGGATCGTCGTCGAGCCACCGCCGCACCCGGATCCGGCGCATGCCCACCGTCGACAGCGCGAACCCCCCGTCGGGGAGCTCGACCGCCTGCACGACCCGCGCGACGGTCGCAACGTCGAAGCGCGTGTCGCCTCCGCCGACCTCGCTGCCGCGCTCGATGAGAACGACACCGAACTCGCGGTCTGACTGGAGGACGCGATGCATCATCAGGCGGTAGCGCGCCTCGAAGACGTGCAGGGGCAACAGCGCGTAGGGAAACAGCACGGTACCGAGCGGGAACATCGCCATGACCTGGCCGGCCGGCTCGCTCATCAGTTCCAGCGTGACCGCACTGCGCGGCGGGTGACCACGAGCCGTTCGAGTTGATCGGGCGCCAGGTTCGGAAGTCTCATGTGCAGCTCGCACAACCACCCGACAGCTATCGGATCCGCCCCCAGACGTCCGTTCTCGAGGTTGGCGAGCATGCGAGCCACGATCACGTGCGGGTCGGTCGGCGCGAGCAGCGCCCGCGAGAACCCACGGGCACTCCCGTGAACGCGCGGCGAACAACCGACGGCAACCCTCGATGTCGTACAGCGCCCCGCCGTGGAAGGGATCGCACCACACGCCGTCGCGGGAGGCGTCCATCACGAGGAAGTGCCCGGGCATTCCCACGCCGTGTACCGGAGCGCCGATGCGACGACCGACCTCCATCATCACGACGGCGAGCGAGATCGGGATACCGAGGCGGCGCCGCAGCACCGAGTCGAGGAACGAATTCTCGGGGTCGCCGTAGTCGCGCGTGTTGCCACGGAAGCCGAGCGTCTCGAACAGATACCTGCGCATCGCGTCGAAGGTCGGTGCCGGGCAGCGCTCGGCGAGGCCGTCGAGCTCCGCGCACTGATCGTCGACGTCGAGATCCGGGCGCGCGTGCGCCGCCAGGCAGAAGGCCGCGACGTCGAGGCGCATCTCCCCGGCCGGCCGGGCGACCGCGGCGGCGAACCGTTCGGTGGCGTCCATCCGCATCGACGGTACCCGTACACTCGCTCGCCATGGCGGCCAACGCTTCGCACCCGACGCCGCTGCACGACACCATCTCCGTGCTGCTGCACAGCCGACAACAGCGGCTGACGCCGACGCGCAAGCTCATCGTCGACGTGCTCCATGCGGCGGACCGACCGCTCACCATCCCCGAGATCCTCGATGCCCAGCCAATGCTGGCACAGAGCTCCGCGTACCGGAATCTCGTCGTGCTGGAACAGGCGATGGTGGTGCACCGCCTCGTCACCGACGCCGACTTCGCACGCTATGAGCTCGCGGAGGATCTGACCGGCCACCACCATCACCTCGTGTGCTCGAACTGCGGCCGCGTCGACGACCTTCCCGCAACCGCCGCGGTCGAACGCTCGGTCGCGCTCGCGATCGACGAGGCGGCGCGCCGGGCCGGATTCCGCACCGAGCACCACCGGCTCGATCTCGTCGGCTTGTGCGCCGACTGCGCGCCCTGACGCGGGACCGGTAGCCGCCGCGACTCAGGAGAGGCGGCGGGCGAGGTAGGTCGAGTACCAGCCCTCGTACCGATCGCGCAGCTCGGGCTGCTTCCAGTCGTCACCGGTGATGATGCCCCGGCAGCGGTCGGTGCCGCACCTGCACCGGAACATGTCGTAGTCGTCGGAATCGGTCATCGCGTAGTCGAAACACAGTTCCTCGCCCGCCTCCACGTCGCGCATCGTCACGAGCAGCACGGAGCCGACGATGCCGCAGTTGGGATCGCACGAGTGATTGACGTAGTCGGCGGGGTCGAACGGCGGCGAGCTCGCGAGGAACAGATCGTCGTCGATCTGGAGTGCGTGGATCCGCGTCGCTTCACCGAGCTCCGCGAGTTCCCTCCGGTCGACGACGCGGCCCCCGAATCCGGCGACGGTGGTGTTCGCGGGGATCGCGTCGAGCGCGAACACACCGATACCCTTCGTCTGCGTCGGGCACGTCGTCGCGTTCGGGTGAAGCCACTGCTCGCGCACCAAGAGAATGTACCGGTCATGACCCAGGCAACGGTGTTCGAGGTCGTCGGCGGGCAGCCTTTCTTCGACGCGCTGGTCGAGCGGTTCTACCTGCACGTCGAGACCGATCGGGTCCTGCGCCCCCTCTACCCCGACGATCTCGCCCCCGGGAAACGCGCGCTTGCGTTGTTCCTCGGTCAGTACTGGGGAGGGCCGACGACCTACAGCGACGAGAGGGGCCACCCGCGGCTGCGGCTGCGGCACGCCCCGTTCGCGATCGCGGCGCGCGAGCGCGCAGCGTGGCTCGCGGCGATGCTCGCGGCCCTCGGAGAGGCCGACGCACCCGAGACGGTCACCGAGATGATGCGCGAGTACTTCACGACCGCTTCCAGCGCGATGATCAACCGGCTCGAGCGCTGACCGGCTCGACCGGCCCGGGGGGCCGGAGCCGGCGGCGGACGCGCCAGACTGGTGGGGATGGGGAAACGTCAGGAGAAGGAGAAGCGGGCGCGCCGCCGGGCGGCGTCGGAGCGTCGAACCGGCCCGAGCCGCCGGACACCGATGCGGGCCGGGCGCGTGTCGCCCGATCGCGCGGTGCCCGCATCGATCCCGCGCCCGCCGTACGCGCCCGACGCGCCGCCGCTGGTCCCCGCGGTTCCACCGGACGAGTTCGCCGATCGCATCCGCGCGGCGGGCCGCGCCGGACGCGAGGTGCTGTTGGAGCTCGCCGATGCGGTCGAGGTCGGAATGACGACCGACGAGCTGGATCGCATCTGCCACGAGGCGTGCATCGCGCGCGGCGGGTATCCGAGCCCGTTGCACTACAAGGGTTTCCCGAAGTCGCTGTGCACGTCGGTCAACGACGTCATCTGCCACGGCATCCCCGACGATCGCGCCCTGGTCGACGGCGACATCGTGAACTGTGACGTCACGATCTACCTGCACGGCGTACACGGCGACTGCAACGCCACCTTCCTCGTCGGCGATGTCGACGAGGAGGGTCGCCGACTGGTGCGGGTCACCAGGGAAGCATTGTGGAAGGGCATCGACCAGGTCCGGCCCGGCGCCCGGCTCTACGAGGTCGGGCGCGCGATCCAGCACCACGCCGAATCGGAGGGGTTCGGCGTCGTGCGATCGTTCGTCGGTCACGGCGTGGGCGAGGAGTTCCACACCGCGCCGGCGGTGCTGCACTACTACGACCCGTCCGCCGATCTCGTGCTCACACCCGGGCTCACGTTCACCATCGAACCGATGATCAACGAAGGATCGTGGGAGCTCGGACGGATCTGGCCCGACGGGTGGACCGCACCCACCCGCGACGGCTCTCGTTCCGCGCAGTTCGAGCACAGCCTGTTGGTGACACCGACCGGTGTGGAGGTACTCACGCTCCTGCCGGGCGAGCCGCACGGCTCCTGACGAGAATCGACAAGCGTGCTCGTGCGGCGGCGCGATCTCGAGCCGGTTCCCTCGACGGTGGCCCTCAGGCCGAAGTAGCCGGGGACCGACGGCGCGGCTGCCCGCTCGACTCGAGCAGGATTCGCTCGATCTCGCTCCGCCGGAACCGGCGGTGACCACCCATCGTCTGGATCGCGGCGATCTTCCCGGCGCGCGACCAGCGGGTGACGGTGTTCGGAGTGACGCCGAGCTTGCGCGCCGCCTCCGCGGGGGTGAGGAGATCGGTACCGCCGCGAGCTGCCTCGGATGCGGCCGCGATCGACGGGTGCCCCGCGGAGGGTCGGACGTCGCCCGGCACTGGTTCGGAACCGGGCGCGGGCTCGCCTTTCGGCACGGGCGCGACGGGCATGGGCGCGGCTGGGGGTGCGGCGACCGGCGTCGGTGCGGGCGCGGGCCCGCTCACGGCAACCGAGGCGTCGCCGGGAGCCGGACCAGCCGACCCCGTCTGTCGTACTCGGCGCAACGACGCCCGTTGGGTCGGCGTCGTCGCCGCCCAGATGCCGAGGAGGTCGGGGCGGGACAAGGCGAACTCGAGACAGGGTCCCTCGACCGGGCAGGTCGTACACACCGACCGGGCAAGCGCTGTCTCCCGGGCGTCGCCCGCGAACCACCAACGAGTCGGGTATGCGCGACACCGCGAATTCGCCTGCCACTCCGACGGGTCCGGGCGGGCGTTCAGTGCCGAATCGGTACCGATCATCACCTCAGCATCGACGCGACTTGTACGAATTGCGTCACCCGTTCGGGTGATTCACGCTGCTCGCCGAACGCGGCCGGGCGCCCGGGTATCGTCCCGCCGTGCGCATGGACGGCGAGCGGGCGCTCGTCACCGGGTCGACCGCCGGAATCGGGCGCGCGATCGCGATCGCGTTCGCGGCCGAAGGAGCAGCCGTCGTCATCACCGGCCGCAACGCGCACCGGGGCGAGGCAACTGTTGCCGAGATCACGGCCGCGGGCGGCATCGCTCACTTCCTCCCCGCCGACCTGCAAGACGAGGCGGCCTGCACCGCGCTCGTCGACGATTCGGCGATCCGTCTCGGCGGTCTGACCGTGCTCGTGAACAACGCCGCCGGGGGCGACGCCCGCGACGCACCCGTCGCCGAGATCTCGACGGAGGCGTGGGATGCGATCCTGCGCGTCGACCTCACCGCACCCATGTGGTGCGCCCGGGCCGCGATCGCGCACATGCGCATCGCCGGGCACGGCGCGATCGTCAACATCTCTTCCCGCCAGGCCGAACGGGCGAGCCCCGGCCTGGCGGCCTACGTGAGCGCCAAAGCCGGAATGAACGGCCTCACGCGGGCGATCGCCGTCGAAGAGGCGCGCCACGACATCCGCTGCAACACGATCAGCCCCGGATACGTCTTGAACAACCGGCGCGACGCCGATCTCACAACCGATCGCCGCGCCACTCTCGAGAGCATGCACCTGACCCGACTCGGGCTCGCGAGCGACGTCGCCAGCGCGTGTCTCTACCTCGCCGGCCGCGAATCCGGATTCGTCACCGGCGTCAACCTGCAGCTCGACGGCGGGAGCTCGATCGCCCGCGGACGAACGCTGGGCTGACGAAGTGCACGCCCGCTCGTGCGTCAGCGCGATCTCGACGTTCAAGCTCTCCCTCGCCGACGATCTCACGTTCTGGGAGACCCACGGCATCACCAACGCCGGTGTATCGGTCGCCAAGCTCGAGGCATTCGGTTGGGAGCGCGGGACCGAGGTGGTGGTCGACGCGGTCGAACGCGGTCTGCGTGTCGTCGACCTGATCGGCCTGGGACCGTTCCTCCTCACCGACCCGAGTCGCTGGGACCGCCAGCGCGACCGTTTGGTTCGATCGATCGACACCGCGGTGGCAGTGGGTGCGCCCACGATCGTCTTCACAACGGGACCCTTCGCGCCACTCACGTGGGAGGAGGCCGCCGACGCGCTCGAGCAGGCGCTCGCGCCGGTGCTGCACGAGGCACGTGCACGGAGCGTCGACTTCGCGATCGAGCACACCAACCCACTCAGGGTCGACGTCGGCTTCGTGCACACCTTGCGGGACGCGATCGATCTCGCCCGCCGGCTCGACACTCGCGTGTGCATGGAGCTGAACGCGTGCTGGGCCGAACGCGGCCTCGCCGACACGATCGGCGCGGGTGTCGATCGGATCCGGCTCGTGCAGGTCAGCGACTTCAAGGTGGGCACGATCGCGTCGTCACAGCGCCTGGTCCCCGGCGACGGTGACATCCCGATCCGCCGCATCGTCACCGAGCTCGTCGACGCGGGTTACCCCGGATCGTTCGAGCTGGAGCTGATCGGCGACGCGATCGTCGACGAAGGTTACGACGTCGCCGTGCCGCGCGCTGTCGCCGCCCTCGACGAGCTGCTCGCCGCCCTCGACCTCTGACGACCGCGCCGCGTGAACCCGCTACGAAGGCGGGCCCCAAGGACGGGGTGTCGAACGCGGTCGGACCGGCAGCTCCCGACCCTCGATCTCCGCGACGCGATCGAAGTAGCGCGCCGGCCATTCGACCACCCTCCCGTGCTGCACGAGGAGCTGCACGACCCACGCACGAGCGACCGGACGTCCGGCGCACGCCTCCACGACGCGCTGTTCCAGCACCGCGGCCTTGCCGTCGCGGCCGACGTACTTCATACCGCCGACAAAACGCTCCCGCGGGCGGCCTTCGCTCTCGTACAACACGTGCACCTCACGGGCGGCGATCACGAGCCCGCGCTCTCGGATCTGCTCAAGCCACCACGCGCCGACCCGACCGTGCACATACGCGACGCGCATGTCGTTGAAGAGGCGAACCGTCGCCGCGTTGTTCAGATGCCCCTGGCCGTCGAAATCGTCGGCGCGCGGAACGACGGCGTCGACGAACCGGTAACCGTCGAGCTCGAGCACGCGCGCGCCGTCGTCGCCCTCACGAACGCTGCCGGGTTCGGCGCTCACGCCCACATGAATGCGCCGCCGTCCGCCATCAGGGTGTGACCGGTCAGGTAGCGCGAAGCGTCGGAGCACAAGAACCAGGCAATCGGTGCGATGTCGAGCTCGGGATCGCCCTGGCGTTTCATCGGGCAGCTCTCGATGAAGATCCGGTAGCCCTCACTCTGCTTCGCGGCCTCACCGTGGTGTGTCGCCGCCGCCGGGGCGATCGCATTGACCGTGATGCCGTCCGCACCCCACTCCCGCGCGGCCGTGCGCGTGAGCGCCCGGATCGCCTCCTTCGACGCGTTGTACGCGCCGAACCCGGCGCCACCGGTGATGCCCATGGACGATGCGAAGTTGACGATGCGGCCCCACCCTTGTGCCTTCATGTACGGATACACCGCTTGCATCCCCCAGAGCGTCCCCTTGACTCCCGACCGGTAGAACACGTCGACGTCGTCCTCGCTGACGTCGGCGACCGACGCCAGCGGTCGGAACGTCTGCGCGTTGTTGATCAGCGCGTCGACGCGACCGAAGCGCTCCACGGTCTGTTCGACCATCCCATCGATCTGATCCTTCAGCTGGATGTCGCACACGACGCCCAAGTTCTCGACCCCGAGTGCAGTGAGCTCGGCGCACGTGTCGCTCAGCAGGTGCGACTTCCACTCCGCGACCACGACCCGGGCACCGCCCTTGCCGAGGTGAAGCGCCATCCCCTTGCCGACCCCACGCCCGGATCCGGTGATGATGACGACCCTGCCCTCGACCCCGTGCATCTCGCTCGCGTTGGCTGACATGCGCGTCAGGTTAGGTGCCGCCTAGCGTCGCCGGCCAAGACCGTTCCGGGGAGAGGGAGTTCGATGCTGAGTGGGACAGTCGTGGTAACGGGCGGCGGAAGCGGCATCGGGCGGGCGACGGCCGAGCGCGCGGCGCGTGAGGGCGCGGCCGTCGCCGTCGTGGACCGCGCCGGCGAGAACGCGGCCGAGACGACCCGCCGCATCACCGACGCGGGCGGGCGCGCCGCCGCGTACCCATGCGACGTCTCCGAGGACGAGGCCGTTGCCGACACCCTGCGTCGCGCCGGCCGCGAGCTCGGACGCGTCACGGGTGTCGTCACTGCCGCCGGCATCTTTCACGGACCCGACCTGCAGCCCGCGCATCAAGTGACCGTCGACGACTTCGTACACGTGCTGCGCGTCAATCTTGTCGGCACGTTCGCAGTGATCAAGTACGCGCTCCCGATGTTGATCGACGGAGGCGGCGCGATCGTCACCATCGCGTCGACCGCGGCGATCCGCGGACACGGCTTCGGCGCGGGGTACACCGCCAGCAAAGGCGGCGTCGATGCGCTCACCCGTTTGCTCGCGGTGCAATACGGCACGAACGGAGTGCGCGCCAACTGCATCTGCCCGGGAGGTGTCGACACGCCGATGACCGGTGGAGTCTTTGCGACCGAGGACAGCGATCGCACGCGCGAAGACCCGGGTACCGCTCGGCCGTTACGCGCAGCCCCGAGACATCGGCGACGTCGCAATCTTCCTGTTGAGTGACGACGCGAGGTATCTCACCGGACAGACGATCCCCGTCGAAGGCGGCGCGACGATCGCGTAGCCGGGCGGTCCGCCCGAGATCTTCACAAGAAGTTTTGCAAGAAGTTTTGGTCGCCTGTGAGCAGGCCCTTGTTGCGTCGGGTATGTCCCTCACCACGAAGCGTGATCTGTGAAAGGGCATGGAGCGGCCGAGCCTTGTTAGGTTCGGAGTTCATGCACCGACCCCGTCACCTTCGGGTGAGCGTCGGGCGCAGCAATGGTGTGGCGGAGCACCACTTACGCACCCTGCTGGCGCGGATCAACGTGACCCGATGTATCGCGGCCGCGTGCATCGGCGCGCTCGGCGTGTTGCCGGCGATCCCCGCGCATGCGGCCACGTCCGGTGACCCTGTCGCGACGACGACGCAGGCGATCGACTCCGCGGCCCAGCGCTGGTTCGCGGCCCAGACCGACGCCTCCCGGCTCGATTCGGGTATCGCCGACGTCGAGCATCAGATCGCCGACGCACAGACACGGGTCCAGCAGGCGCGAAAGGTCGCAACCGCCCGGGCCGTCATCATGTACAAGAACGCCGACATGGGGATCACTTCGATCTTCGGGAACAGCGCGCTCGACTCGGCCCGGCGTGCCCATCTCGCGAACGACGCCACCGCGAGCGGCAACGCCGCGATCGCGCAACTCACCGCCGCGGTCGACGACCTGAACGCGCAGCGGCGCACGCTCGAATCCGAGAGAGCTCGGCAGAGACAGGTGCTGCAGCAAGTCGCGGCAGAACGGGTCACTCTCGACGCGCAGCTCGCCGGCGTCCGGGCCGAAGTACGACGGCAAGCGCAGATCGCGCTCGCCGCCGCGCACGACAAGGCAACCCGACTCCTCGCCGATGCGCACGTCCGCGCGCTCGCGGTGACAACGACAACCGTGAACTACGCCTCCGCGCCGACGGGTCCCGCGCAGGTCGGGCCCGTCACGGCGATCGCGATCTCACCGCCCCCCCTGCACAGTGCCGTCAGCTCACATCACAACGACCCATTCCTCGTGTGCACCCGCGCACGAGAAAGTCGAGGCGAGTACAACATCGTGAGCTCGTCGGGCTACTACGGCGCGTACCAGTTCCTACCGTCCACCTGGGACATCACCGCAATCCACGCCGGACGTCGCGACCTCGTCGGCGTGTTGCCTTCGCGCGCATCGGTGTTCAATCAGGACGAGATCGCATGGTCGCTGTACCAGTGGCAGGGCAAGGGCCCGTGGGGCGGACGCTGCTGAACGCAGTCCGCCGCGCGCTCACTTCGTCGAGTCGCGACTAGCCCACTCGTCCCAGAGCGTGCACGACCTCGTGCAACGACGCTTCGCAGAGTGACCCCAGCCGCACATCGGCGCGGGAGAGATCGAGACGCTCGGTGATCTCGTGCGGCACCGCGACGCACCAAAGCCCGGCGGCCTTGGCCGCGGTGACGCCGTGCGGTGAGTCTTCGATCGCGAGCGCGCGTTTCGGTTCCACGCCGATCGCTGCGCAGGCGGCGAGGTACGTGTCGGGCGCGGGCTTGGCCGCGAGATCGCGGCCCGACGCGTCGTGGTCGCCGAAGCATGCGATGAACGCGAACCGATGCAGGAGCCCGAGCCGACCGAGATGAGTCTCGACCCAGTCCCGCCCGGAGCTGGAGGCGATCGCGACCGGGAACCCGAGCGCGTCGGCCTGATCGAGCCACGCCTCGACGCCGGGGCGGGTCGTCTCGGAATCGAGGAGCTCGTCGCGCCGCGCCCGACGCCGTGCGTGCATCCCGTCCTCGTCGAACGGGACGGTGGCGCGGGTACGGAGCAAACCGACCAGGTCGAGCCCGCCCGCCGTGCCGATCTCGGTCGCCCACTCGTCCAAGGTGAGAGGCGGACAGCCGTGGGCCTCGAACACCTCCTGCCACGCCGCGAACACCGGGATCTCGGTGTCGAGGATGACCCCGTCGAAGTCGAAGACGACACCT
Organism: uncultured Actinomycetes bacterium; assembly: GCA_963784845.1. Classification (GTDB taxonomy): domain Bacteria; phylum Actinomycetota; class Acidimicrobiia; order IMCC26256; family PALSA-610; genus PALSA-610. The sequence goes on from CAWASN010000002.1 coordinate 79,899, forward strand.
TCGATGCCCGGCGCCCCTGCCGGCCCCGGGCTGGGGGTGCGGACGGCGCTCACGAACCCGGTACGCCGATGAGCTCGACGAGCACGCCGTCGGGATCGACCACGGTGGCCATGTGGACGTCGGCGCCACGGCCCGGAACCGTGATGCGACGGGGCGCGCCGCCCAGGCCCAAACCCCGGAGACGATCGAGCACCGCGTCGACGTCGACATAGCACGACAACAAGAAGAACCCGACCGCGTTCGCCGGGCGGGGGGATGCGCCGTCCCCGTCGGAATCGGTCGCGCCGAGGAACTGCACGAGCTCGACGATCCCGGCGTCGGGACGTGCGGGATCGCCGAGGAAGATCGACCGCAGACGCTGCGACGGGGCACCGAACAACCTCACCCAGTCGCCGTCGAATTCCGTGTCCATCATCGTTGCGAGGCCGACGCCGTCGCGCCAGAACCCCAGCGAGGCCTCGAGGTCGCGAACGACGATCGCACTGTGGTGGACGCGTCCCGTCATCACGGCCTCCGTTCGAGCGCTTCCTGGGGATCGATGGGGCTGTGGAGCGAGATCCCGCCGTCGGCGGCGACGATCTGACCGGTCACCCAGTCGAGTGTGCACAGCGCGACGACCACACGGGCGACATCGACCGCCGTGCCCACCCGCCCGAGAGCCGAACGACCGGCGACCTGGTCGCGGTAGCCGGGCAGTCGTTCGGTCGCGGCGAACATCGGCGTGTCGGTGGTTCCGGGAGCAACCGCGTTGACCCGGATGCCGTGCACACCCAGCTCGCGAGCCGCCGAGCGCACGAGGTGCGCGAGCCCGGCCTTCGAAGCGCCGTAGTGGGCCATGAGCCGTTCGTTGAGGAACCCGGAGATGCTCGTGACCGCGACGATCGCACCGCCGCCGGAACCGACCATCGCCCGTGCGGACTCCCGCAGGCTCACGAACGCACCCCGCAGGTTCACGTTCATGACGCGGTCCCATTCCGTCGTGGTCATCTCGAGCAGCGGCGCGCTCCCGCCGACACCGGCGCTCAGCACCGCGATGTCGAGCCCACCCAGGTGCGCGGTCGCGGCAGCGACCGCGTCGATCACGGCGCGCTCGTCGGAAACGTCGACCTGTATCGATGCATCGGCGGCGGGCGCGTCGGTGAGATCGAGCGACACGACACGCGCTCGCGCCTCACGTAACTGGGCGACACACGCGCTGCCGATACCGCTCGCGCCACCCGTGACGATGGCTCTGGTGTGCTGGAGGTCCATCGGACGCCGACGCTAGCGTCCGGCCCGCATGACGCTCCCCTGGTTCGGCCTGTATCTGCCTCAGCTCCGCATGAGCTTCGACCGGATGCTCGAACGCACCCTCGCCGCCGAGGCGGCCGGCTTCGACTCGGTGTGGCTGATGGATCATCTCGCGGCGCCGATGGCGCCCCAGGTGGACACGTTCGAAGCCTGGACGATCGCGACCGCGCTCGCGGCGCGCACCTCGACGATCCGAATCGGCCACCTCGTGCTGTGCGATCCGTTCCGCCATCCCGCGCTGCTCGCCAAGACAGCTGCATCCTTCGACGTCATCTCCGACGGGCGGCTCGAGCTCGGTATCGGTTGGGGCTCGGTACCCGACGAGCTGCACACGTTCGGATTCGGACCGGAGCCGGCCGCGACGCGGGCGGCAAAGTTGCGCGAGTCACTCGAGATCGTCGAGCTCATGTTCACGGGCGAGACCTTCGACTACGCGGGCGAGCACTTCACGCTGCACGGAGCAACCGGTCGACCGGTTCCGGCGCAGTCGCGCGTACCGATCCACATCGGAGGCGGGGGCCCGAGGTTGACGATGCCGCTCGTCGACCGTTTCGCCGACTGGTGGAACTGCCCCGGCTACGCGCTCGAGCGGCTCGACGAACTGCGTCCTCTCGCCGGAAACGCGCGCGTGTCGGTCCAGCACCCGATCGGGCTCGCCCCGACGGCATCGGCCCGCGACGAGACGATCGCGACCGTCGACGCGCGATTCGGCTCTTGGGGCGGCGTGATCGCCGGAACCGCGGGAGAGGTGACCGAAGCGCTGGCCGCCGAGGTCGGCCGCGGTGTCGAGGGATTCGTCTGCCAATTCTCCGATTTCGGCACCCCGGAGACCATCGAGCGGTTCATGACCGAGGTCGCGCCCTCGCTACGGCGCTGAACTACCGTGGGGCCCGTGGCCACACCTCTGGTCGTCGGGGTACCGCTCGAGGTGAAGACCGACGAGCATCGGGTCGCGATCACTCCCGATGGCGTCGCCGAGATGTGCCACCACGGGGTGCGCGTCCTGGTCGAGCACGATGCGGGAGCGGGCTCCAGCATCAGCGACGACGACTACCGGGCCGCCGGGGCAGAGATCGTCACGGCGGCGGCCGATGTCTGGGGCCGGGCCGGGCTCGTCCTCAAGGTCAAGGAACCGCAGGCCTCGGAGCTTGCCTTCCTCCGGCCGGGTCTGGTGCTGTTCACCTACTTGCACCTCGCCGCGTACCCCGACCTCGCGCGTGCCCTGATCGAGTCGAGGACGACCGGCGTCGCCTACGAGACCGTGCAGCTCGCCAACGGGCAGCTTCCACTCCTCGCTCCCATGAGCGAGGTGGCCGGGCGCATGGCGCCGCAGATCGGCGCGCACTTCCTGGAACGGCGCCAAGGCGGCCGCGGCGTGTTGCTCGGCGGCGCGCCCGGCGTCCGGCCGGCGCGAGTCGTGGTGCTCGGTGCCGGCAACGTCGGTTGGAACGCCGCGTGGATCGCGCAGGGGATGGAAGCCGAAGTCCTCCTGCTCGACAAGAACATCGACCGCCTGCGCTGGGTCGACCAGATCCACAAGGGACGCATCCAGACCCTCGCGAGCAACCACGCGGCCGTAGCTCGCGCCGTGCGCGATGCCGACCTCGTCATCGGCGCGGTGCTCCTCCCCGGCGGACGCGCGCCCGTCCTCGTGAGCGACGACATGGTCGCGTCGATGCGTCCGGGCGCGGTGATCGTCGACTGCGCGATCGACCAGGGCGGAACCATCGAGGGAATCCACGAGACGACGCACTCCGACCCGGTGTTCGTGCGCCACGAGGTCTTGCACTACGCGGTCGGCAATGTCCCCGGGGCAGTGCCGCACACCTCGACCTACGCCCTCACCAACGCAACTCTCCCGTACGCCGTCGAGCTTGCGACGGGAGGCGTCGCCGCGATCGACCGGGACCCGGCGCTCGCCGGCGGGGTGAACACGTCGAACGGCACGGTGACGAACGCGGCCGTCGCCGCCGCGCTCGGTATCGCGAACGAGAACTAGCTACCCGAGTCGGGTGCCTGCGTCTGCGTCTGCGTGTCCGGGTCGGCGGGCTTGGCGAAGTCGGGCAGCGAGCCGACCGATTCCTTCGGGACCTGCGCGGCGTCGCGGTTCGCCTGTTGCAGTTGCGCAAAGATCTCTTCGCGGTGGACGTCGATCGATCTCGGAGCCTTGATCCCCAGGCGAACCTGGTCGCCTCGCACTTCGAGAACAGTCACGACGATCTCGTGCCCGATCATGATGCTCTGGTTTGCACGTCGCGTGAGCACGAGCACGATGTCCCCCCTCCGTGGCGGCAGCGGTCGGCGCCGGGGCAGCAGCATACGCACATCCGGCAGGGCGACGCGCGGTTCCTCGCGTACGCGTCGCTCGACCAACACGTTCCGTGACCGCGCGAAGGCGCGCGTGTGGCAGTCAGCCGAAGCCACGGGAGTGAGGCTTTCTGAGTGTGGCGGAGAAGTCAGCTCGCCATTGCAAGCGGCGCGCGCACGCTGTAACCCGCGCTGGGCAACACCACTTGCGCGGCCTCGTGCGAGAACCGGTTCACCACGATCGGCCCGAGCAAGTTGACCGTCGACTCCTCGGGTTGTTCACGCAACGTCACGACGGTGAACACGACCGCGTCCTCGGCCGCGGAAAGGCCAAGTCGCTCCGCGGTGCCCGTGTCGAGCTCGAACTCATAGTCCGGATAGAAGACCCACGGCGGGACCACCACGAAACCGACGTCCGGATCGTCGGTCGACGAGAGCAGCAAGAAGGGACTGCCCGCCGGCCCCCACGGCGCCAGATCGAAGCGGTGGGCGTGCGGAAATCCGGGCAGACCCGCGGGGAACGTGATGTCCGCAACATCGGTTGCCGTGTGGGTCTCGAGCATGATTCCCCTACTTCAAGAAGTCGGTCAGCGAGGGCTGGATGGCCTTCGCGGTGGCCTCGAGTGCGGCCTGGTAGGCGACTTGCTGGGCTTGCAGTTGCACCATCACCTGAGCGACGTCCGCATCTTCGAGACTCGACAGGTTCTGTTTCATCGTCAACCCGTCCGAAGTGTTTTGGCTCTGAGTGTTTTGCACACGAAGAAATTGCGAACCGACCTGCGCCAGCTGGTTCTGAACCTGGGTGGTCTGGGCCCCGAGGGTGGTCTGGAGGGTGCTGAGCTGTGACGGGTTGTTGAGCACGGCCTGGGAGATCTGGGTGAGCGTCGTGAAGACGTCGTTTCCGGGCGGGCCGAACACGGTGTCGCCGTTGACGTTCACCTGGATGCGCTGACCGGGAGCAATGTTGCGCTCCACTGCCGAGGACACACCTACGTACTTTCCCGTCGCGTCGTACGCGACGGCACCGCTGGCCGTCCCGGCGAAGATCGGTCGGCCCGCGTACTGGGTGTTGGCCACCCCGATCAGGCTCTGGCGGATCGAATCGATCTGCGCCGAGATGCTCTGGCGCGAACTGGCGTCGAGCGAAGCGTTCGACGCCTGCACGACGAGGTCGTTGACCTTCTGGAGTTGCGTCACCGTCGATGTGAGCGCGTTGTCCGCGTTGCCGAGCCAGCCCTGGGCGTCGCTCAGATTGCGCGTGTACTGGTCGTTCCGGTCGAGCCCGGCGTGCAGTTGCATCGCCGAGGAGACGTCGCCGGGGGCGTCGGACGGCTTCGTGAGCCGCTTCAACGACGACGCCTCGTTCTGGAGGTCGCTGAGCTTCGAGAACGACTGCTCGAGCGCGGTGAGCGAGTTGTTCACCAGCATCTGGTTCGGGATGCGGAAGTCGGAGGACGGCATCAGACGTGTCCCTCGCTCACACCGTCAGGCCGGTGTGATTGATCAGCGTGTCGAGCATCGAGTCCACGGTCGTGAGCAACCGCGCGGCCGCGTCGTAGCCGTGTTGGAACTCGACGAGATTGGTCATCTCCTCGTCGAGGCTGACGCCGGACTGCTGCGACCGGGCCGTGTCGAGGCTCTGCGTCGCCGTCTGTTGGATCTTGTCGCGGTTGGTCGCGGTCTGGGTGTCCACACCGAGTTGCACGATCGTCTGGCGGTACACCGCGTCGGCGCCCGTCGTGCTGGTACCCATGTCGGCAAAGTCGAGTGCGACACTCCCGTCGAGCGGTCCGCCGGCCGCCGTCCCCGCCGCCACTGCCGACGGCGTGCCCTCGAGCGCGGCCGAAACCGCGAAGTTCGAGGCGTCGGTTCCCGTGAAGAACTGGCGGCCGCCGACCCCGTCGGCGCCGACCGCGGTGTTGCCGAGAAGTGTCGCCAGGCCCGTCGTGCTCCCGGTGGCGCGAACCTGCAGCTGATGGGTGCCGGAGGGTGCCACCGTGATCGAGAGCGGGCTCCCGTTGCCGCCCGACACCGTCGCAGTCGCGTTTCCGGCTCCGATCGCCGAGTCGACTGCAGTCTGCAAGGCGGTCTGCAACGCGGCCGCGCCGCCCGCACCCGACCAGTCGGCACCTGCGACCGAGACAGTCGCGAACGAACCGTTGTCGAGAGCCACGTCGAACTGCAGCGTCCCGGCCGCGCTCTGGTCCTGGCTGCCGACCGCGAGGGAACCGCCGATGGCGCTGTGCACCTGGTTCACCGCGTCGCGCAGCGTCGTCGCGACGTTGTCGAGCTTGGCGATGTAGCTCGGAATGGTTCCGTTGATCGCGTCGAGCTCTCCTCCGGCCTTGCCCGACGTGACCGTCGCCGCCGAGTTGTTGCTGGTCCAGCGCAAGACGGCACCGGATCCCGACGTGTCGACGCTCAGCGCCGATGCCGACGCGCCCTGCACGAGGGCGGTGCCGCCCAACATCACGTTGACCTGGTTGAAGTCGCCGGCGCGCAGGGTCGCGCCGCTCGCCTCCGAGATCTGGTTCGCCAGAAGATCGCGCTGGTCCTCGAGGTCGTTGACGGGCAGGCCCGCGATCGTGTTGGCCTTGATCGACTGATTGAGCTGTGCGATCGACTGCGCCTTGGAGTTGATATCGGCGACGGTCGCGCCCAGCTCGCTCGTCGTGTTGTTCTTCTGCTGCGTCAACTGCGCGCTGACGGAGTTGAAGCTCGCGGCGAGGGTGTCGGCCCGTTCCAGTAGCTGCGTGCGTGACGCGCCGTCGGACGGATTGTTCGCCACATCGTCGAAACCGGCCCAGAACGCGGAGAGCTGGGCCTGGATCCCGGAGTCCGACGGCTCGTTGAAATTCTGCTGGATGGTGTTCATGGTCGACGCGCCGACGTCCATGCTCGCCATCGAGCCGTGCTCGATCGCGGCCTGGATCTCCATGAACTGATCGCGAAAGCGGGTGACGGAGTCGACCTTGACGCCCTGACCGTCGCCTTGGAAGGTCGCGTACCGTGCCGGCGTCGCGGGCGCGCCGACGTTCACCAGGTTGACGGCCTCGCGCGTGTAACCCGGCGTGTTCGCGTTGGCGACGTTCTGCGCGGCGACGTCCACACTGCGCTGCTGCGCCTGGAGCGCGCTCAGGGCGAGGCGAAGCCCCGAGAAGTCGGACATCAAATCGCCTCGTCGACGATCCGGAGTGCGAGTGAGCGGTCGGGCAGTGTGCCGCGCACGTCGTAGGCGTCGATGTCGATCTCGCCCATCGCCGCGATTGCCTCGCGCGCGGCGTGGTGACCACGCTGCAACAGGTCACGGTTCGCCTTGGTGATCGCGTCGATCTCCTGCGCGAGTGTGAGGAGCGCGCGCCGGTGCTCGTTGAAGATGCCGTCCCACGGCGCATCGGTCAACCCCGAGAGCTCGCGCAACGTCGGTGATCCCGACAGCCCGAGCTCGCGCCCGGCTGCCGCGACCTGCACGGCGCGCTCGAGCTCGATGCGCTTGATCTCGCCGAGAACGTTCTCGACCTCGCGTGTCGCGAACGCGAGCCAGCGCGAGCGCCCGGCCGCGAGCACGAGCTGTTCCTCCTCGAGCTTGAACACGAGCAGCTCGAGCAATTGGCGTTCGCGCCACAAGATGTTGGATACGTCGCTCAGCGCCATGATCCGACCTCGGATCCCTCTCGCCCGGTCACGGGTCTCTCATCGGCCGGAACAGCACGAGAGATGAAGAAACCGGACGTGCCACCCGTCACAACGGGCGGCGGGCGACGATGGGCGTCAGCTCAGCAGACCCAACGAAACGGCCCGGGCGACCGCCTCGTTGCGGTTCCGGGCCTCGAGCTTGGCGTAGACCCGCACGAGGTGGGACTTGACCGTGGCCAAGGTGACGGAGAGTCCGGCGGCGATCTCACGGTTGGTGCGGCCTTCGGCCAACAGCACGAGCACCTCGCGCTCTCGAGAGCTCAGGACCTCTGAGGCACGGTCGTCGAGCGCGGGAAGTGTGAACGCACCGGCCAGCGCGCCCTGCAGCGGGGGGGCGATGTGCCGGCCGCCCTTGCGGACGATATCCACGAGCTCGCCGAGCTCGTCGGCTTCGACGGACCGCAAGGCGATCCCGGAGGCGCCGAGGCCGAACAGGTACCGCACGACGTGATCCTGGGCCGGCGCCAGCAACACCGCGATCGCGGGATGCGGGCGGAGGCGGACGAGGCGGCGGACCACGTCGGTCACGTCGAGGTCGGCGGGGACGCCGACCACGACCAGGTCGACCCGGTCGATCGTGGCCAGGCTCACGACCTCGCGGCCGGACCTCGTCTGCGCCACGACATCGACGTCACGGGCCTCGAGAACCGATGCGACACCGGCCCGGACCAGACCGAGCTCGTCCGCGACAATCGCGCAGTCGCGGCGGTTCCCGCCCGATTCGAGCGCCACGCCGGGCCTCCCAGTGGTCGTGATCTGCCGAGACTACTTTCCGCGCACCTCCGGGCGCGTCGAAAGCCACGCAAAGCGGTCACGTCTTTCAACCCTGCGGCCAATCAAGCCAAGGGTTCACGGCCGCCGAAGTCTGCTGACACATTCACCGCCAAGTGGACACCTGCACCACCAAGTGGACACCGGGCACACACATCACCTTCGGGGGGCACCGCAAGTGAAGACAGCACAGAAGGCCGACATCGACATCGAGCGGGCGACCTACGAGGACAACCTCGTCCGCCAGCACCTGCCGCTCGTGCAGTACGTGGTCTCCGAGGTTGCCCACCGGGTACCCAGCCACGTGAGCCGCAGCGACCTCGTGTCGGCCGGGATGCTGGGGCTGGCCCAGGCCGCCCGGAACTACGACCCGGAACGGGGGATCGCGTTCGACCGGTTCGCCTCGACGCGTATCCGCGGCGCCCTGCTCGACGAGCTGCGGGGCCGCGACTGGGCGAGTCGCTCGGTGCGGGCCCGAGCCCGTGGCCTCCAGACCGCGCACGAGGAACTGATGAACAAGCTCGGCCGCACTCCGACACCGGACGAAGTCGCGACGATGCTCGACGTGCCGATCGAGACGGTGCACAAGCTGGTCGACGACGTCCACCGCGCAACGGTCCTCAACTACGACTCGCTCGTGATGGAGGGCGACGCGGAGTCGTTCATCGCCGGCGACGACGCCGGGCCCGAGGAAGCGATCCTCGACCGCGAGCGCAAGGCCTACCTCGTCGACGCGGTTCACGCCCTTCCCGAACGCCTGCAGCGAGTGGTGACCGGCTACTTCTTCGAAGAACGGTCGATGCAGGATCTGGCCGACGAGCTCGGTGTCAGCGAGTCACGGATCTCGCAGCTGCGCGCCGAAGCGCTGTTGCTCTTGAAGGACGGCATCAACTCGCAGCTCGAGCCTGACGCCGTCGAGCCCGAGGCGCGCCCGAACGGGCGGGTCGCGCGCCGCAAGGCGGCGTACTACTCCGCCGTCGCGAACGGCTCGTCGCCTCGCGACCGGGTATCCGAGCGACCCGTCGCGACGAGTCAGATGGTCGGCATCTCGAACGCCTAGGACCGACCGCCGAGCGACCGACGAGTTCGTCTGCTCGGCGGTCGAAACCCTTATCTCCGGAGCGCGGTCGCCGAGGAGGATGGGAAGCCTGGCGAGCGGTGTCGGCAGAAATGCCAGGAGTGCATTGAGAAGCCCAGGTGGCTGGGTGAGCAGATCACGGAGGAGAAGCGCTCATGCGCATCAACACGAACATCATGGCGCTCGACGCCTACCGCAACCTCAACAACACCAACGATGCTCTGGCGAGCAGCCTCGAGAAGCTCTCGTCCGGGTACCGGATCAACCGGGCCGCTGACGACGCTTCCGGTCTGGTCATCAGCCAGAACCTCGACAAGCAGATCTCGGGTCTCAAAGTTGCGACCCAGAACGCCCAAGACGGCATCTCGGTCGTGCAGACCGCTGAAGGTGCGCTGACCCAGGTCAACGCGATGCTGCAACGCATCCACGACCTGATCGTCCAGTCGGCCAACACCGCGTCGTCCGACAGCACTGCCCGCACTGCTGCCCAGAACGAGATCGTGCAGCTCCGCGACGAGATCGACCGCATCGGTAACACCACGTCGTTCGGTAACCAGAACCTGCTCGACGGCAGCTTCGGTGCCCAGGCGGCGCAGCTGACCTCGACGGCAACCGGCCTCACTTCGGGTGCGGTCATCGCCGGCACGGGCGCCAGCCTCGCGTTCAGCTTGAACATCGACGCCGGGAACACCGCCGGCAGCCTGCAGGTCAGTGTCGCCGTCAACGCGGGGACCTACGCCACCGCGGCGTCGTTCCAGACCGAGCTCCAAAACGACGTCAACGCCAAGACCACGGGCGTGGCCGGGTTCACCGGTTCGGTCGCGGTCTCGGTGACCGACCTCGGCTCCGGTGTCTGGACCGTCGACTTCAAGCGCAACAGCACCAACGCCGACACGGGCATCAGCATCAGCGGCGTCGGTGACGGCCTCGCGGGAGTGATCACGACCAGTGGCGCCTCCACCGTGGCCAACACCGCAGGTGGTGTGTTCCAGGTCGGTGCCAACGTCACCGACAGCAACCAGATCCACGTGTCGATCGACGACGTGCGCATCACCGGTGGCACCAACACCATCTACACGGCGCTGGCGAACGTCGACGTCACCAACACCGCCCAGAACGGCACCTCGGCGACGTTGGTCGACAACGCCATCGCATCGGTGTCGGCCCTGCGTGGTCAACTCGGTGCAGACCAGAACCGGTTCCAGTCCACCATCGCCAACCTCCAGGTCACCACGGAAAACCTCTCCGCATCGGAGAGCCGCATCCGTGACACCGACATGGCGGCGGAGATGGTGAACTTCACCAGGGACCAGATCCTGCTCCAGGCCGGTACCGCCATGCTCGCCCAGGCGAACTCGGCACCCCAGAGCGTGTTGAAGCTCCTCCAGTAAGGACCGAGCAGTAGGCCGACCACACGTACACGTGAACCGTGAGCTCGGGGGCGTCCTTCGGGACGCCCCTGCTCCAATTCCTGCGGCGTCAGGTCGGCGTTCGGATCACCGGCCTCGGGATCGACGTCGGGCGCGAACGGTGAAAATGGTCTCCCCGCGCCGGTCACCGCGAATCGTTCCTACAGCTCGACGGTCCATCGGCCGAAGCTCTCCTGGTCGCAGTTGCCGTCCCGGCAACGGCGGCAGTGCTGCAGTAACGACCGAGCCCAAGGATTGGGCCACCCACGGTTCACGGAGGAGAAGCGCTCATGCGCATCAACACGAACATCATGGCGCTCGACGCCTACCGCAACCTCAACAACACCAACGATGCTCTGGCGAGCAGCCTCGAGAAGCTCTCGTCCGGGTACCGGATCAACCGGGCCGCTGACGACGCTTCCGGTCTGGTCATCAGCCAGAACCTCGACAAGCAGATCTCGGGTCTCAAAGTTGCGACCCAGAACGCCCAAGACGGCATCTCGGTCGTGCAGACCGCTGAAGGTGCGCTGACCCAGGTCAACGCGATGCTGCAACGCATCCACGACCTGATCGTCCAGTCGGCCAACACCGCGTCGTCCGACAGCACTGCCCGCACTGCTGCCCAGAACGAGATCGTGCAGCTCCGCGACGAGATCGACCGCATCGGTAACACCACGTCGTTCGGTAACCAGAACCTGCTCGACGGCAGCTTCGGTGCCCAGGCGGCGCAGCTGACCTCGACGGCAACCGGCCTCACTTCGGGTGCGGTCATCGCCGGCACGGGCGCCAGCCTCGCGTTCAGCTTGAACATCGACGCCGGGAACACCGCCGGCAGCCTGCAGGTCAGTGTCGCCGTCAACGCGGGGACCTACGCCACCGCGGCGTCGTTCCAGACCGAGCTCCAAAACGACGTCAACGCCAAGACCACGGGCGTGGCCGGGTTCACCGGTTCGGTCGCGGTCTCGGTGACCGACCTCGGCTCCGGTGTCTGGACCGTCAACTTCAAGCGCAACAGCACCAACGCCGACACGGGCATCAGCATCAGCGGCGTCGGTGACGGCCTCGCGGGAGTGATCACGACCAGTGGCGCCTCCACCGTGGCCAACACCGCAGGTGGTGTGTTCCAGGTCGGTGCCAACGTCACCGACAGCAACCAGATCCACGTGTCGATCGACGACGTGCGCATCACCGGTGGCACCAACACCATCTACACGGCGCTGGCGAACGTCGACGTCACCAACACCACCCAGAACGGCACCTCGGCGACGTTGGTCGACAACGCCATCGCATCGGTGTCGGCCCTGCGTGGTCAACTCGGTGCAGACCAGAACCGGTTCCAGTCCACCATCGCCAACCTCCAGGTCACCACGGAAAACCTCTCCGCATCGGAGAGCCGCATCCGTGACACCGACATGGCGGCGGAGATGGTGAACTTCACCAGGGACCAGATCCTGCTCCAGGCCGGTACCGCCATGCTCGCCCAGGCGAACTCGGCACCCCAGACCATCCTGAAGCTCCTCCAGTAAGGACCGAGCAGTAGGCCCGAGCCCCTCCAGTGGGGGGGTAACGAGCCGATCAGTTCCTAGGCCTCTCGGGCCGAAGAACGAAGCACGACGAAGGCGTGGGGGAGGCAACTCCTCCACCCTTCGCGGGAGCGCCGGTCCCGGCGCTGCCGCGAGGGGGCCAGAGCGAACAAGGCGGTACGAGGTGACTTCGATCGGAAGCACGACGTCGACGACTCCGACGACGACGACCGATCCGACGGCGGCGTCGACGAACCCCACCGCAACCTCCGGGACCTCGTCACTCATCCAGACCGCGACCGGTGCGGGCACGCAGTCGATCGGCGGGCTCGCGACCGGACTCGACACGAACGCGATCATCTCGGCGCTCGTCGCCGCGGAACGCGCTCTCGAGGATCCGATCAAGAACCAAGGAACGCAAGCGCAGATCGCGCTCCAGAGCTACGGACTCATCCGCACCGATCTCTCATCGCTCAGCACCGCCACGCTCGCGGCTCGCGCGACCCGCGGCTTGGAACACGCTCGCGGCGAACTCCTCGAACACGAGTATCGCGACGGTCAGTGCGGGCAGCGGCAACTTCAGCGGAACGCTGTCGTTCACCGTCGATGCGCTCGCGAGCGCCGGCAGCGTGCGCTCGACGAACATCATCACCAACACGACGACCACGATCGCGGCCCACAACTCGGTGTTCGTCGCGGCCGGCGGGCAGGCACTCGGCTTCTCGACGTTCAGATCCGACGATGCGCTCGCGAACGGCGCGCACTCGATCACGGTGTCTCAGGCATCGAGTGCCGCGACCAAGACCGGCGACTCGGCGCTGGCCGGCTCGACGGTCATCGACGGCACGAACGACTCATTGCAACTGAGCATCAACGGGACCCCGACGACGCTCACCCTCGCGCACGGCACCTACACCGCCAGTCAGCTCGCCCAGGCGGTACAGGCCGCGGCGACCTCGGCCGGCGCGCCGATCACGGCCACACTGACCGGCACCGGCGTCCTGACGCTCGACACGACGCGCCAGGGAACGCAGGCAACCGTGCAGATCACGGGCGGTGACGCACTCGGCGCCCTCTCCCTGTCCACCGACGGTGTCGCGCACACGGGTACCGACGGCGTGCTCCAGGTCGACGGGGGCGCCGAACCAGACCTTCTCCAGTCTCGACGCGGGCCAGAGCATCACGCTCAACGCCGCGACCGGCACGATCACCGCGGTGCTCGCCGGCGGCCTGACGACCGGCACCGTCACCGGCAACAACGTGAGCACCGGCGACGGCAGCCTGGCGACGGTCGTGGGCAACATCAACCAGGCCGGTGCCGGTGTCACCGCATCCGCGGTCCAAGTCGGCCTCAACACCTACCGCCTGCAGCTGACCTCGAACACCGCGGGCGCGAACAACGGTGAGAACATCGACGCCGCCGCCTTCAACGACAGCGTGGGCGGCTTCCTCACGCTGACCGCGGCATCCGACGCGCAGGTGACGGTCGGGAGCGGCCCCGGCTCCTACACCGTGGCCTCCAGCACCAACACCGTGAGCGGACTGCTCCCGGGTGTGACCGTCAATCTGTTGCAACAGAGCACTTCGCCGGTCACGGTGACCGTCGCACATGACGACGCCGCCATCGCCGACAAGGTGCAGGCCCTCATCGACGCCGCGAACCAGGTGCAGAGCACCGTCGACGGCCTGACGAAATACGACCCGTCGTCGAACACGGCATCGCCGCTCACGGGCGATGCGACCGCAACCCAGATCATGACCGCGCTCACCAACGGGTTCATCGGCACCGTGTCCGGCGCGAACCCGCAGAGCCCCGGCCTCGCCGGTGTGTCCATCGACGGTACCGGCAAGTTCACCTTCGACCGCACCAAGTTCCTGGCCGCGTACGACGCCGACCCGCAAGGTGTTACCAAGCTGTTCGCACAGGGCGGCTCGTCCGACCAACGCGAACATCCAGTTCGTCTCGGCAGGCGACAGGGCCGTCGGCGGAAGCTACGACGTCAACGTCACAACAGCCGCCGCGCAGGGGAGCGATACCGGGCTCACCGGCACGTGGCCACCGGCAACCCTGCCCACGGTGAAGGTGCGGGTCGGCACGACCGAGGTGTCATACGCCGTCAAGGACGGCGACACCCCGGACGATGTCGTCAAAGGCCTGAACACGGCATTTGCGAGCGCCGGCTTCGCGTTGCAGGCGACGAACACCGGGAGCGGCATCCAGATCGCGACGAACCAGTACGGAAGCTCGGCGAGCTTCGACGTCGACTGGAACGGAAGCGGCTACGTCACCCACGCGGGAACCGACATTCAGGGAACGATCAACGGAGTGGCCGCGACGGGAAGCGGGCAACAGCTGATGGTGCCGTTCTCGGACTCCACGATGAGCGGCCTCGCACTCAAGATCGCGAAGGGGGTCGACCGGCGACCTCGGGAACTTCACCTACACGCCCGGGCTGGCGCAACGCGTGCAGACGGCGATCAGCAACGCTTCCGATCCGCTGACGGGATACATCACGTCGTCGGAGAACGACTTCAAGGCGCGGATCCAGTTCGTCAACGACCAGGTCGCGTCGATGGAAGAGCACGTCACCGCGTACGAAACTGCACTGCGGGCGCAGTACGCGACGCTCGAGAGCACGATCTCGACCCTCAAGTCGCAGAGCAGCTTCCTCACCAGCCAGATCGCCGGGTTCACGAGCAACAACGGCTCGAACTCGACGGGCTGATGGCCGACCCCTCCAGGGAACGGATTCCCAATGAACCAGTCACTCCTGCGCGCGGCGTACGTCCGCAGCTCCGTCGACACGATGCCGCCGGGGCGGATGATCGTCGCGCTCTACAACCGGTTGCTGGTCGACCTCGAGCGCGCGGAGCAGGCGGTGTTTGCTCCGACCCTTCGACCGCGCACGACAGCCTCATTCACGCGCAGTCGATCGTGTCGGAGCTCCACGACACGCTGGACGCCGACCGTTGGCCCGAAGCGCGCCGGCTCAAGGACGTCTACGTATTCCTGCTCTTCGAGCTGGTACAGGCAAACGTGGACAAGGACGCGGCGCGGGTCGCGTCGTGCCGCGATCTCGTCACTCCCTTGCGTGATGCGTGGACCGAAGCGGCGGGGATCGTGGCGAATGGCGTCGGCGGCAAGGCATGAGCACGGCATGGCGACTCACCCTCGACGAATGTGAGGCCCGTCTCGACGCGGCGACGGCGTCGCTCGACGCGGGCGTGGAGCCACCCGCCGTCGCGCCCTTCCCGGCGGGCGGGCCTGCGGAAGCGTTCCCGGTCGAGCTCGTCGACCGCGCGCTCGCCCTCGTGGCCCGCGGCGCCGAGGTCGAGCGCCGGCTGGAAGGCGAACGAGACCGAGTCGCGACCGAGCTCCGCCGCCTGCCCCGGGCCCGGGCCCGTCAGACCCATCCCGAGTCGCACTTCGAGCTCAAAGCCTGACCATCGGCCCCGCTCACTTCCTCACAGTTGGGCGATTCCGGCCGATTGGGGGATGACGAATCCGGGTCGGAAGGCGGGGGCGTTGGGCTCCAAGCACAAGCGCAGACACCAGCCTCGATCTGCCGGCCGTCCCGGTCGAGTGCCCTGGTGACCCAGGGCGAACAGCTCTCAGCGCGCCGGCTCCGTCGAAGAAGCCGAGGCGCGCTTATCGCAGAGCGCTCGAAGTGCACCCCTACGACGAGCACGCGACCCAGTTCCTCGGCGCGATCCTCGCGGACCGCAACGAGCTGGACCAGGCACTCGACCTCTTCGAAGCCGCCCGTTCGCACATCGGGGCACCGTCGAGCACGACGTTCGGTTTCTACAACAACTACGCCAACGTGTTGCGCCGCGTCGGGCGCCTACTCGCCGCAGAGGAGATCCTGCGCCGGCTCGTCGCCGTATCGCCGAGCGCGTGGCAGGCGTGGCACAACCTCGGGCAGACGCTGAAGGATCTCGAACGCTACGACGAGGCCGCGGCGGCGATGCGACGGGCCGTGATGCTCGAGCCGGACTTCGGACCGAACCACGGCGTGCTGGGCGAGATGCTCCACAATCTCGGACGGTTGCACAGCGCCTCGGTATCCCTACGCCGCGCCATCGAGCTCGGCTGTTTCGACGACCATGCGATCTGGACGGTGCTCGCCAACAACGAGCGCATGCTCGGCAACCTCGACGAAGCACTCGTGCTGATCGATCGGGCACTCGTGCTCGCAGGCGGGCTCTCCCGCGGCGCACAGCAACGTCGGCGTCGTGCTCATGCAACTGGGGCGATTCGACGAGTCGGTCGAGCACTTCCACCGGGCCATCGCCGGTGATCCGCAGAACAACGGCTTCCACGGCTATCTCGGCCACGCGCTGCTTGCCGCCGGGCGCCTCCAGGAGGCCTTCGATCCGTGGGAGCGCGCCATCCACGGCGGCCTGCGCGGTACCGAGCGCGACACCGGCGTGCCCCCGTGGACGCCGTCCGACACCGATGCCCGGGTCCTCGTGTATCGGGAGCAGGGTGTGGGCGACGAGATCATGCTCGCGTCGATGTACCCCGACCTCGTCGCAGCGGTCGCGACAGGTCGTCATCGAATGCGACCGACGGCTCGTGCCGCTGTTCGCACGGTCGTTCCCCGAGGCGGAGGTCCGGCCCGAGAGCTACGACGCGACGCGACGCGAGACCATGCACGATTACGAACGCGCGCTGCCCGCCGGAAACCTGATCCGCACCCTGCGCCCGTCGCTCGACGCGTTCCCCGATCGGGACTCGTTCCTCGTCGCGGATCCGGCGCGCGTCGACGCCTGGCGGTCACGGTTGGCCGAGATCGGAGACGGCCCGTTCGTCGGGGTGAGCTGGCGTTCGAAGATCCAAACCGCCGAGCGCCGGCTCGAGTACACACGACTCGACGATTGGGAAGACATCTTCGGGGTCCCCGGCGTGACGTGGGTGAACCTGCAGTACGACGACTGCAACCGAGAGCTGCACGCCGCCGAGACCCGTTTCGGTGTGCAGATCCACCGCTGGGACTGGCTCGACCTGATGAACGACTTCGACGAGGTCGCCGCGCTCACCACCGCCCTCGATCTCGTCGTAGCGCCGTTCAACGCGGTCGCGATGCTCAGCGGCGGACTCGGCGTACCCACGGTGGCGATGGGCAACCGCTACGGATGGGGCGAGCTCGGCTCCGGCCGCATGCCCTGGCAGCCGTCGATCGTCGTCGCGTTGCGGATGCCGAACGAGGAATGGAACGAAGTGCTGGCGATCGCCGCGCACGAGGTGACCAAGGTCGCCGAACGCCGCGCGACCCGAGTGTGACCGCCCGTCGTCGGACGGTCCCGGAGGAGGAGTCTCGTGCTCGACTTGAACGGATCCACGATCTTGTTGACCGGTGGAACCGGATCGTTCGGCAACGCATTCGTGCAACGTGTCATCGACGGTTGGCCCGACGCGACCGTACGCGTGTACTCGCGTGACGAGCTGAAGCAGTCGCAGATGCGCGACAAGTTCGGCGACGACCAGGTTCGCTACTTCATCGGCGACGTGCGCGACCGCTCGCGCATGACCCGCGCGGTCGAGGGCGCCGACATCGTCGTGCACGCCGCCGCGATGAAGCAGGTACCGGCGTGCGAGTACAACCCGTTCGAAGCTGTGCGCACCAATGTGCTCGGCGCCCAACATGTCGTCGACGCCGCCATCGACGCGCGGGTCCGGCGGGTCGTTGCCCTGTCCACGGACAAGGCGGTGAACCCGGTCAACCTCTACGGAGCGACGAAGTTGTGCGCGGAGAAGATCTTCGTGCAGGGCAACGCGTACGCGGCGCAGCGCCAGACCCGCTTGGCTTGCGTGCGTTACGGCAACGTCGTCGGTTCGCGGGGTTCGGTGGTGCCGGTCTTCCAGCAACAGCTCGCGAGCGACGGCCGGATCACGATCACCGACGAACGCATGACGCGCTTTTGGATCACCCTGCGCCAAGCCGTGGATCTCGTCCTGTACGCGCTCGAGAACATGGAGGGCGGCGAGGTCTTCGTGCCGAAGATCCCGTCGATGCACGTGGTCGACCTCGCTCGGGCCATCGCGCCCGGGGTCCCGCACGAGCTGATCGGCATCCGTCCCGGTGAGAAGCTGCACGAGATCCTGATCACTCCCGATGAGGCCCGCCACGCGATCGACGCGGGCGAGGTGTTCGTCGTGCTCCCCGAGCACTCGTGGTGGGACTCCAAGGGCTCCAACATCATCGGCCGGCCGGTCGAGGACGGCTTCAGCTACTCGAGCGACAACAACCCCGTGTGGATCAGCGTCGACGAGCTCCGGGAGCTCCTGCCCGTCGCGTAGCGATGTCGGCGCGGGTGCTTGACATGTGACCAAATAGTCACGTATCCTGGGCCGGTGGACGAGGTGTTCAAGGCGCTGGCCGACCCCACCCGCCGGAGGCTCCTCGACGAGCTCTTCCGGGAGGACGGCCAGAGCCTGGCCGCGCTCGTCGCCGGCTTCCCGATCAGCCGCTTCGGGGTGATGAAACACCTGAAGCAGTTGGAGGAGGCGGGGCTGGTCGTGACGAAACGTCGCGGTCGGGAGAAGCTGCACTTCTTGAACCCGGTCCCTATCCGGCTCGTCCACGACCGGTGGGTGAGCAAGTACGCCGAGCCCTGGGCGGCCGCGCTCAGCGACCTCAAGACCCGACTGGAGAACACGATGGAGAAGATCTTCGAGATCTATATCCGCACCACGCCCGAGCGGCTCTGGGAGGCAATCACCAACCCGGAGATCAGGAGCAAGTACAACTTCGGCGCCGGCATCCACTCCGACTGGACGCCCGGGTCGCGCTTCACCATGAACGCGGGACCGAGCGGCGAGTATCTCCTCGGTGAGGGTGAGAACCTCGAGATCGATCCGCCCCGCCGGCTCGTGCAGAACATGGTCGCGTTGTTCAGCCCCGAGGCGAAGGCCGAAGGAACGTCGCGCATCACCTGGGAGATCGAGCCGGTCGGCGACTCCTGCCGGCTCACGCTCACGCACGACCAGATGCGTGACGGCGCGAACGATCAGCTGTACGGCGGCTGGCCGATGGTGCTCTCCGGTCTGAAGACATGGCTCGAGACCGGTGAGTTGCTCACCACGCCGGGCTCGCTCATGTACAACACCTGAGCATCACGAACGCTCGAACAACCACCAGGTGACGCGGTCCCAACCGTCCTGCGGACTCAGGTATCCCTCGCGGATCAATGTGAGGTCGAAAGGGAAGAGGTCGAGAAACAGACTGCCGTAGTCGCGTCGGAACAACGCACCGGCGTGCCCGCGATACGGGACCTCGACGGTCCGGGTGTCGTAGTACTCGCCACAGAACACGTAACGGCTCGACGCGTGGACCATCTCGCTCATCACCTTCTCGAGCGTCTCTTCGGGTTGGTGGATGAGCACACCCATGGTGAACACGAACTCGACCGAACGGTCGCCCACAGGAAGCTCGCGAGCGGGAGCGTGGATGCCTTGGACGCCGGGCACGCCGCTGGTTGAGCAGCCGCAGCGCCTTCGAGTTGACGTCGACGCCGGTCACCTTCGTCGGGTCGACGCGCTGCGTGATCCATTGAAGGTTGCCGCCGACGTTGCACCCGATCTCGAGCACGCTCTGCGGCTGCAGCTCGTCGAGCAGAGGCAACCAGAACTCGCCCCGCCGGTCGTAGGCCGTCAGATTGCGATCGACGTATTCGTTGCCGAACTCGCCCGACCACAGTTCCTCGAGGCGGCCCGCTTCGCCCGTATTGGTCTTGGTGGAAGTCATACTTCTCTATCGACCGATTTCGCCGCCGATGGAGAGTCGTGGAACACCCCCGGGTCGCACTGATGCAGCCTGCGTTCCTGCCCTGGCAGGGATTCTTCGGCCTCGTCGCCGCCGCGGACGTCTTCGTCGTGCTCGACGACTTCCAGTTCCAGCGCCACTCGTTCCACCAGCGCAACCGGATCCGGGCCGCGGATGGGACCGAGACCTGGGTCAGCCTCCCGGTCTCGCACCCCCGCGACCGCGAGTTCCCGACATCGCGCGACGCCGTTCCGCTCGTCGACGCCAAATGGCGGCGACGGCTCAAGACCACCCTCGACCAGAGCTACGGCCGAACCGCTCACCACGACGCGGTTCGGGGTGACGTCGACGCGTGGATCGACACCGGGTTTGCCTCGGTCGGCGGAGATGAACATCGCGTTCATCCGGCTCGTGGCGCGCCTGCTCGAGCTCGAGCCCGCCTGGACGCGCTCCTCCGAGCTCGGATCCACGGGAGAGCGTTCGGAGCGCGTGCTCGATCTCCTCCGCCGCGCCGGCGCGGCCACGTACTTGTGTGCGCGTGGTTCGTACGGGTACATGCAAGAAGATGGTGTCTTCCCGGTAGACGACATCGAAGTCACCTTCCAAGACTTCGCGCCGCAGCCGTACCCCCAACGGCGGACCGACGAGTTCGTATCGCATCTGTCGGTGCTCGACGCGCTGTTCGAGGTCGGGCCGGCCGAAACCCGCCGGCTCGTGACCGCCGGTCAGCGCGTGTGGACGCCGTGGCGCGCCATGCCCGCGATGACCGCGGCCACTTGCGCCGCACCCTGACCGTCGACCAAGACCCGCGCCGTCGCGCTCAAACGGCTCCGCGCGTTGAGATCTCCGGCGAGTCGGGCGGCGACACCTGCCGCGGACGTCACGTCGACGGCGAGCACCGCTCCCACGTGCGCGGCGCCCGCGAGCGTGCGGCTCTGACCCGGCGCGATCGAGAATGCGACGGTCGGGCGCCCGAGACAGCACGCCTCGAGCATCGTCACCCCGCCCGCGGTGACCACGACGTCGGCCGAGGCGAGTTCGGGTCCCAGCCCCTCGGGCGTGTGCACGATCGCGAACGCGGGGGTCGTCGGTCCCGAGACCCCATGGACCGACGACCTGGCGGATCTCGGCAGTCGGCAAGGCCTGGGCGAGACCGGTCGCGACCCGGCTGCCGTACCCGTCGGCGTCGGAGCCTCCGGTCGTCACGAGCACCCGCTCCACGACCTCCCGGACCCGAACGCCGGCACGGGCGCGCAGCGCGGGATCGACGAGCGCGTACCGGTGCGCCGGCGACCACCGCGGCGGCCGTCGAATGCACACGAGCGTCGGCGCCGGGGTCGGGATCGATCACGAGGCCGACGGCAAGGTCGCGTTCCAGGTCGTCGATCGCGAGCACGAGGTCGGCGCGTACCCGGGTGCGATCATCGGCGCGGACGCGATGACGAGTCGACGAGCACGATGTCGCCGGCGACTCCTTCCGGGCCGAGCACGTGCATGTCGACATCGAAGCCGAGCACGGCCAGCTCGTGCGCGAGTCCTTCGACCCGGCGGCGGTGTCCGAGACCGATACCCGGCCCCTCGTCGAACGCGAGAACGATCTTCACGACATTTCCCCTCGGACTACGTTTCCCCGGACCATGTCTCTCAGAACATGTCCCAGGTGACGACGTCGTCTTCTTCGATGTCGGCGCGCGCGGTCCGGCCGATCAGGAGCTCGATGAACTTCGGCTTCACACCGTGACCGGGGCGCTTCACGGTCAACATGTCGGCGGTCACGACGGTGCCCAGCGGAATCGCGGTGGCCGCGACAACGGACCGACGTGCCTTTGCGTACATCTCCTCGGACTCCTCCGGCGACGGACCCCGCTTGACGCCGTCGCCCAGCGCGGCCTCCGTTTCACGGATGTGCGAGACGAGATCGCGCAGCTCCTGCGGTTCGGCGGCGAAGGGGTGGTCCGGTCCGCGCATCGTCCGGTCGAGCGTGTAGTGCTTTTCGACGATGCAGGCGCCGAGCGCCACCGCGGCAACGGCAACGTGCGTTCCGTTGGTGTGGTCCGACAAGCCGACCGGCACGCCGAACGCGGTCTGCATCATCGGGATCGAGCGCAGGTTCATGACGTGCGCGGGTGCCGGATACAGCGAAGCGCACTGGAGCAGCGCGATCTCCTCGCATCCCGCCTCGCGAGCCGCGACGACCGCGTCCTCGATCTCACCCAGGCTCGCCATGCCGGTCGACAGGATCAGCGGGCGCTTGCGGGCCGCCGCATAGCGAATGAAGGGCAGGTCCACGAGCTCGAACGACGCGATCTTGAACGCGCCCACGTCGAGGGCATCGAGCTCGTCGACGGCCTGGCGATCGAAGGGCGAGGACATGAATTCGATGCCCTGCTCGCGACAGTGCGCGGCGAGGATCGGCTGCCACTCACGCGGGAGCGCGATCTCTTCGAGCAGCTCGTGCGCGGGCTTGGCCGCGAGCTCGTCGTCGAGGAAATCGAACCTCGGGGTCTTGGTGGAGTAGAGCGTGCGACCCGAGTAGGTCTGGAACTTGACCGCGTCGGCGCCCGCCTCGGCGGCGACGTCGATCAACTTGCGCGCGAGCCCGAGGTCGCGGTTGTGATTCGACCCCGCCTCGGCGATCACGTAGCACGGATGGCCCGGCCCGACCGGGCGACCGCTCACCGCGATGCCGCTCACCGTGGAGGTCGTCACGAACTCAGATCGGCACGGAAGCCGCCGAATTGAGACGTGTGATCCCGTATGGCCGTCAGCTCGTCGACGACGACGACATCGCCGCCGTCACCGCGGTGCTCCGAGGCGACTGGCTGACGGGCGGCCCCGCCGTCGACGAGTTCGAACGCGCGCTCCGCGCGCGACACCGGCGCCCGGCACGCGATCTGCTTCGCGAACGGGACGGCGGCGCTGCATGCCGCCCTCGTGGCCGGCGGCATCGGGCCCGGTGACCGGGTGCTGACCTCCCCGCTCTCGTTCGTCGCGAGCGCGAAATTGCGCGCGCTTCGTCGGTGCCGAGGTCGACTTCGTCGATATCGATCCGAAGACGCTGAACCTCGATCCGGGCCGGGTCGGCGCGTGCGACGCGATGGTCGCAGTGCACTACGCCGGATTGCCGGTCGACCTCGCGAGCCTGACGACGAGGCCACGCGTGATCGTGGAGGACGCCGCCCATGCCCTCGGTGCATCCACCCCTGACGGCCCGGTCGGCAACTGCGCCCGGTCGGATCTCTGCACATTCTCGTTCCACCCCGTCAAGGCGATCACCACCGGGGAGGGTGGCGCCGTCACGACGAACTCCGACGAGCTCGCCGACGCGCTTCGCCGCTTCCGCTCACACGGAATGGTTCGTCATCCCGAACACGGCGGCTGGTACTACGAGGTCGAGACGCTCGGCTACAACTACCGGCTGACCGACGTGCAGGCGGCGCTGGGGACCAGCCAACTGCACAAGCTCGAGCGATTCGTGGAACGGCGCAACGAGCTGGCCGAGCGCTATCGCGAGTTGCTCGCGCCGCTGCCGGTCGACCTTCCTCCGGAGGCACCGCCCGGTGTACGTCACGCGTACCACCTCTTCGCAGTCCGTGTTCCGAACCGCCGCGCCGTGTACGACGCGATGCATGCCGCCGGGATCGGGGTACAGGTCCACTACGTACCCATTTACTCGCATCCCCTCTACGCCGGGACCGTGAACGCCGGGACCGGTCGTACGGGCTCCGGGTTCCCCGAGACCGAGCGCGCGTACACCGAACTCCTGTCACTGCCGCTGTTCCCCGCGCTGACCGAAGCCGACCAGGACCGAGTCGTGGACGGGTTGCGGCGATGCCTCGCCTGATCGCCGTGATCCAGGCCCGCACCGGGTCGACACGACTTCCCCGCAAGGTGTTGCGCGACCTCGGGGGGCGGCCCGTGCTGGCGTGGGTCGTGAGCGCCGCACGTGCCAGCGGCGTCTGCACCGAGATCGTGGTGGCGACGACGACCGACCCTGGCGACGACGCCGTGGCGACCCTCGCTTCCCAACTGGGCGCGACGGTCGTACGGGGCCCCGTCGAAGACGTGCTCGCGCGCTATCTCATCGCCGCCGACGCGGTCGGCGCGACCGATGCCGACGCGATCATTCGCCTCACCGCGGACTGCCCGTTGCTCGATCCTCACGTGATCGCGCTCTGCGCACATCGCTTCGTTCCCGACCGGATCGACTACGTCACCACCGATCACGACGCGACGGTCGCGCACGGATTCGACGTCGAGGTGGTGTCGGTCGGGGCGCTGCGGCGCATCGACGCACTCGCGACCGGCGCGGATCGCGCGCACGTCACGTCGTACGTTTCGGCGCGACCGGACGAGTTCCGGTGCGCGAGCGTCGCGCTCGATCCTTCGAGCGTCGACCTGCGCATCACCCTCGACGAGCCCGACGACGCCCGGCTGCTCGACGCCGTCGTCGCCGAGCTCGGTGACGAAGCCACCAGCTGGAGGTCGGTCGTGTCACTCTTGCGGCAGCGACCCGATCTCGCCGCGCTCAACGCGCACGTGGGCGTGAAGCCCATCTCCGCCGGCTGACACGCGGTCGGAGTGGGTCACGTCGCCGCGGCCGCGACGGCGACCGCCTCGAGGATGCCGGCGACGTCTTGCTCGCCGCGCGCTTCGGCCACCGTTGCGAGCCCTTCGAGCACAGGGAGCGGGAGGAGATCCACGACTGCTTCGGTCGTCAGACCTTCGGCGGACTCGAACGCGAGCCCGTGCACGAGGACCGCGTACGCCTCGTCGGCAGCACCGCCCTGGAACAGCACCGACGCGATCGCCAGCGACCGCGCTGCGGTGGTCGCGCCTGCCACCACGACGGTCTCGGCGAGCATCCCCGCCAGTGACCAGACCTCCCGCAACGAGGTGACCAGCTCGTCATCGGTGAGGGCGGGGACGGCCCGGGTGAGCGCGGCCCGGGCCCGGGTGTCACCGAAGCCGGCGTGCGCGAGCGCGGCCGCGCGCACTCGTTCGGGTGCGTCGACCGAATCGTCCTCGGCTCGATCGAGAAGCGGGCACAGACGGCCCATGCCCGTTGCCCGTAGCCTCGCCGACCATTCGAGCGTCCGCATGCTGTCCAGCTTCGCCGCGAACGACGGGACGAGCGCGAGCACGCGCGCGTCGCCCGCGTGCGCCTGCCAGATGAGCTCCGCGATGCGGTCGACACCCTCTGGTGCCGATGCCCGCAACGAGGCGAGGATCTCCAGCACGTGGTCGTCGGGGATACGGGCGACGAACGGTGCCGGATCGAAGTCGGTCTCGGCGCACAACCGAGCGAAGGCATCCCAGACGTCGGCCGCGAACGGGTCGGAGTCGAACGCGGCGAGCACTTCGGCGGTCGCTTCCTCGACGTCCCCGTCGAGGTACATCACGTGAGCACGAGCGATACGGGCCGCCGTCACCGATACCGGGAACCAGCGGTCGGCGGGATCGGTCACCCCGGCGAGCAACGTGCGGGCCTGATCGACCTCGCCGAGCTGCAGGTGCGCAGCAGCGTCGAGCAGGTCGGCGAGATCCGGGCGGGCCGAATTGTCACGGACGATACTCGCCCACACCGTCACCTCCCACGGGCGGCCGCGCGAGAGCAGGATGCCCGCCACGAACGCGGCCGCCGAGCGACGGACGGCAGGATCGTCGGACCCGTCGGCCGCGATCTGGAACCAGTCGAGGGCTTCTTCCTCGCGTAGCCGCGCCAGGTACGAACGCGCCCGGTCGAACGCCTCGTTGCCCGAGGGTCCACCGCTCGCGTCGGAGTTCACGTCATGAGTCGGGGTCACGCGGCTCTCGATCGGCACGTGACCGACCGATTGAAGACGAGCGGCGGAGCCCGGCCGCACGCCAAACGACCGAAAGCGCGCGTTACCGGCGCGAGCCGTCACTGCGATGCAACCCACCCTGCGACAAGCGGGCCGCGACTGCTCAGGTTCTTACGGCGAACGCCGATCTTGTGCTCGATTCACCCACGGGCGGAGCAGGGACGTTTCGCCTTCGCGTGCCAGGACGGTCGCACAGCAAGAGGCAAGCTCGTGCTCGACCTCACGATGCAAGCGATCCAGACCTCTCTGGACGGCCTTGCGGCGCGCCAACGTATCGAGGCGACGAACCTCGCGAACTCCGAGACGCCGGGTTACACCGCGCAGACCGTCAGCTTCGAGGACAGCCTCAGCGCCGCGATCGCCGGCGGTGAACCGAGTCAGACCCAGATCACGACCGGCGTCAGCTCCGACCCGCGCAACATCAACGGCAACAACGTCTCCGTCGACAAGGAGACGATCCAGATGATCGACACGGGCCTCAAGTACCAGCTGGCGACCCAGGAGATGAACAACAAGTTCCGCATTCTCCACGACTCGACGAGGCAGGACCTCTGATGAGCTCCATGTTCCCCACGTTCGATATCGCGTCGTCGGCGCTGACGACCCACCAGATCTGGATGAACGCGCTCGCGGACAACATCGCGAACGTCAACACGGTGAAGCCGATGAGCGGGCCGGCCTACCAGGAAAAGTTCATCGTCGCCCAGGAGATCCCGAGCACGCCCGGCGAACCCGTCGGCGTCGGTGGCGGTGTCGCTCCGGTCGCGGTCCAGTACGGCGACGCCACCGGCATGGTCACGTACGACCCGACCAATCCCCTCGCCGACAAGAACGGCCTGGTGCGGCGGCCGTCGGAGAACCTCGGCGACCAGATGACGAACCTCATCATCGCCCAGCGCGGGTACCAGCTCAATCTCGCGGTCATCGACCGCGCCAAGACCTCGTATCAGCAAGCCCTCGACATCAACGGGCGGTAGCGATGGCAGTGACCCCGATCAGCGCGGCGATGAGCGCGGCCAACATCCAATCGATCGCGCCCGTAACCCCTTCCAGCACCGCCGCCGCCGACACCGCCAACGCGACCGGCGGTGTCGGAAACGCGTTCACCAACGCGCTCGACTCGCTCCAGAGCACCCAGAGCGCCGCCGACTCACTCGCGCAGTCGGCCGCCACGGGCAACCTCACCGACGTCCACAACTACACGATTGCCGCGACCGAGGCGTCACTCACGACCGAGATCACCGTCGCGGTACGCGACCGCGCGGTTGAGGCGTTCAACCAGATCATGGGGATGCAGGTCTGATGCCCGTCGTCGACGTCGATCGACTGAAGCAACAGGGCAAGCGATTCGTCGACGGCTTCACGCCCGGACAGAAGGCCGTGACGATCCTCGGAGTCGTCGCCGTGGTCTTCGCGGGCATGACCTTCATGAACTGGGCATCCAAGCCCGACTATGCGCCCCTCTACACCGGTCTGTCGTCCGCGGATGCCGGCGCGGTCACGACCGCGCTCGACGCCCAGCACGTGAAGTACCAGATCACCGGCGGCGGCGGGACGATCATGGTGCCGCGTGCGCAGGTCGACAAGACCCGCATCGATCTCAGTGCCAAGAACATCCCGGCCGGCGGCGACTCGTTCACCCTGCTCGACAAGCAGGGAATCACGACCGACGAATTCACCCGCAACATCGACTACCAACGAGCGCTACAGGGTGAGCTCGGCAAGGCGATCGAATCGATCGACTCCGTCGCCGCGGCGACGGTCACGCTCACCATCCCGCAACAGACCGTCTTCGTCGGCTCGACGGAGGACAAGCCAACGGCGGCCGTGCTCGTGAAGACCACCGGCGCCGATCTGTCCGGCGATGCCGTCAACGCGATCGTGCACCTGGTCGCGTCGAGCATCCCGAACATGAACCCCGACGACGTGACCGTCGCCGACTCGAGCGGCACCGTGCTGCACGCGCCCGGCATGGACACCCAGCTCGGGGGCACTTCGCAGATCGCGCAGACCCAGACCTATGACGCGACCCTCGAGAAGAAGATCGAGGACATGGTGAGCGCGACTCTCGGCCCCGGACACGCCGCGGTCACGGTCGCCGCCAGTCTCGACATGAGCAAGAGCAGCTCGGTCACGACGAACTACTCGAGACCTGTACCGAACACCAACCTTCCCTTGAGTCAGAACGAGTCCACCGAAGCGCTCGGGCAGTCGGGCGCGGGCTCGACGAACGGGCCGCTGGGGGTCGGCGCGACGACCGGCACGACGGTCGCGGGCAGTACCACCCCGACGAGCTACAAGAAGACGACCACGCAGAACACCAACGCGGTCAACCAGGTCGTGACGAATGCCGACACTCCCCCCGGCACGCTGAAGAAGCTCTCGGTCTCGGTGCTCCTCGACAGCTCGGTGGTCAAGCCGGCCGACGTCGCGAACATCTGGGAGCCGAACATCCTCGCCGCGGCGGGCATCGAACCGGCGCGTGACGGGCCCAACGCACTGAAGGTGACCACGGTCGCGTTCGACAAGTCGGCGCAGAAGGCGCAACAGAACCAGCTCGCGGCGGCCTCGGGGTCGAACGCGCTGTTCGATCTCATCAAGCACGTGCTCACGTTGTTGATGATCGGCGTCGTCTTGTTGTTCGCTTGGCGCGCGATCAAGCGAGCCGAGAGCAATCGGGTCCCGCTGCGGGTGCCGATCGACTTGCTCGAACTGGAAGCTCCGGCCGCGCTCGAGGCCGCGTACGCACCGGCACGAGTCGGGGCACCGCCCATTCGCCCCCCTCTCGAGGCGGCGCCCGTCCCGTCGATCGAAGGCGAGATCACCGACCTCATCGAGCGCCAGCCCGACGAGGTGGCCCAGACGCTGCGCTCGTGGCTCGCGGACCGAAGGACATAGCGGGTGGCGCAGAAGTTCACCGGTACGCAGAAGGCCGCGATCCTGCTCATGCAAGCAGGCAAGGAGCGCGCCGCCTCGGTGTTGCGCACGTTCGCGCGAACAAGAGGTCGCCGAGATCATGGCGGAGGTTGCGCGCCTCCATCATCTCGAGGTCAACGAGATCGAGGACGTGCTCAAGGAGTTTTCCGAGATCCATACCGCGCGGGCGCACGTGGCCCAAGGGGGATACTCGACCGCCCGCGAGCTCCTCGAGGCGAGCTTCGGCGGCGCCAAGGCGGACGAGATCCTGGACAACCTCGGGGTCACGATGGTCGCGGCGCCCTTCGAGTTCCTTCGGCGGGCCGATACGCGCCAGGTGCTCACGTACTTGCAGGACGAGCACCCGCAAACCATTGCGCTCGTACTCGCTCACATGAACCCCGACGCGGGCGCGATGGTGCTGAGCTCGCTCCCCGAGGAACAACAGCGCGACGTCGCCCTGCGCATCGCCAAGATGGACCGCACATCGCCCGAGGTGATCGAACAGGTCGAGGCCATACTCGAACGCAAGCTGTCGACGGTCATCCAGCAATCGGACTTCGCGCAGGCCGGCGGTTTGCAGACGCTCGTCGACATCCTCAACTCGTCCGATCGTGGCACCGAGCGCTTGATCCTCGAAGGTCTCGAGCAAGAAGACGGCGAGCTCGCAGACGAAGTGCGCAACCGCATGTTCGTGTTCGAAGACGTCCAGGGTCTCGACGACCGCTCGGTCCAACTCGTGTTGCGAGCGGTTGATGCCAAGGAGCTCGCGGTGGCTCTCAAGGGCGTCGACCAGAAGGTGCGCAACAAGGTCATGAAGAACATGTCCGAACGCGCTGGCCGCCAACCTCGCCGAGGAGATCCAGCTCCTCGGGCCGGTCAAGCTCAAGACCGTCGAAGAGGCGCAGAACGGCATCGTCCGCGTCATCCGCACACTCGAAGAGTCCGGTCAGATCGACATGGCGCGAGGCGGCGATGAACTGGTCGTCTGAGAACCTCATGCGCGGTCGCGTCCTGCGCGACTGGGATATCGACCTCGTCGCGACGCCGGTGCAACGCGCCGATCTCGGCACCGTATCGGCGCGTTCTGCCCGCGGCATCGTCGTGAGCCCCGAGCTCATCGAGTCCGCTCGCCGCGAGGGGTACGAGGCCGGATTCGAGGAGGGCTACGCCGCCGGCTACACGCACGGCATCGACGACGCCCGGCGCCACGTCGAGCTCCTCGGCCAACTCGTCGAGCGCCTGGACCACGAGGCCAACGCTCTCGCGGCCCGCGAGACCAGCGTACGCGCCGACCTCGAGAACCAGGTGGTGGCGGTCGCCATGCAGATCGCCGAGGTGATCGTCGGGCACGAGCTCGAGCAACCCGATAGCCGCGGACGCGACGCGATCGCACGCGCACTCGCGCTCGCGCCGGCTCACGGCGACGTCACCGCACGGCTGCACCCGGCGGATATCACGGTGCTCGGCGACATCGCCACGATCGCGCCGGGACGGGTCCTCGCAATCGTGCCCGACCCGACGCTCAGCCCGGGCGACTGCGTCGTCGACGTTGCGTCGTGTCGTATCGACGCGCGCGTCAGCGCCGCGGTCGAACGGGCCCGAGAGGTGTTGTCATGAGCGCGCTGCTCGACCACCTCCTCGAGGTCGCGCGACCACGGGTGCAGGGTCGCGTCGCGCGTGTCGTCGGACTGAATCTCGAGATCGACGGTCTGCAGCTGCCCATCGGCGCGTCGGTTCGCATCGACGGCGGCCACGGCGACGTCATCGCCGAGGTGGTCGCCGTGCATCAGGACGGGCTCGTCTGCATGCCGCTCGGCGAGCTTCGGGGTGTGCGCTCCGGGGATCCGGCCGAGGCCGCGGCCGGCGCGACCGAAGTTCCCGTCGGCCCGGCGCTGCTCGGTCGCGTGCTCGACGGGCTCGGGCGCCCCATCGACGGCGGTCCCTCGCTCCATCATGTCCCCCGCGTGAGCGTCGACCACGCCGCCCCGCACCCGTTGACCCGGCGGATGATCCGCCAATCGCTCCCACTCGGGGTGCGCGCGCTCGACACGCTCGTCCCCTGCGGGCGTGGGCAACGTATGGGCATCTTCGCCGGTTCCGGCGTCGGTAAATCGACACTGTTGTCGATGATCACCCGTGGTACCGAGGCCGCGGTCACCGTGCTCGCGCTCGTCGGCGAACGCGGTCGTGAGGTGCGGGAGTTCATCGAGAACGACCTTGGTCCCGAGGGTCTGGCCCGAGCCGTCGTCGTAGTCGCGACTTCCGACGAGCCCGCGCTCGTGCGCCTGCCGCGCCGCGTTCACCGCCACTCGCATCGCCGAATCGTTCCGGGATCAAGGTCAGGACGTGCTGTTGTTGATGGACAGCCTCACTCGCTTCGCGATGGCGCAGCGCGAGGTCGGTCTGTCGGCCGGCGAACCGCCCGCGACTCGGGGCTATCCGCCGTCGGTCTTCGCGATGCTGCCACGCCTGCTCGAACGCGCGGGCGCGTCCGACGTCGGGAGCATCACCGGGCTGTACACCGTATTGGTCGAGGGCGACGACATGCTCGATCCGATCGGGGACGCGACCCGTGCCATTCTCGACGGGCACATCGTGTTGTCCCGCGCACTGGCAACGTCAGGTCATTTTCCTTCGATCGACGTTCTCGAATCGATCTCCCGCGTCGGTCCCGCCGTGACGACCGGCGAGCAGCGCGCCGCGGCGACCGAGATGCGGCGGCTGCTTGCCGCCTACCGGGAAGCGAAGGACCTCATCGAGATCGGCGCGTACGTGGCGGGCACCAACCCGCTCGTCGACCGCGCTATCCAACTCCGTGAAGCAATGGACGGCTTCCTCCGACAGGACTTGCACGAGGCGACGCCCACGCAGGACGCGTGGGAATGGCTCGAGCGGATCGTCGGGGGAGCGTCCGGATGAAACGATTCAAGTTCCGCCTCGATCAGGTCCTGCACGTCCGCCGGGTCCAAGAGGACCAGGCACGTGCAGCCCTGCTCACGGCGAATCGTGACGCACACCTCGCGGCAGCTCGCGTCGACGAGCGTCTCGACGACTACGCCGGTCGCGGTCTTCCTTACGGGCCACAGTCGTTCGCCACCTTCGAACGGGCGGTGTTCCTCCTCGATGCAGCGGCTGCGAGTGTCGAAGCCGCCCGCGCGACGCACCGGGAGGCGCTCGCCGTGGTCGAGCTCCGACGAGCGGGATGGACCGACGCCCGCCGCAAGGTCGCGGCGCTGGAACGACTGGAGGCGCGACGCCGCACCGAACACGCGATCGAAGTGCAGCGCTCCGAGGACCAACTGGTCGACGACCTCGTGGTCGCTCGCCACGCCCGGGGAGGCCGAGTATGACCGTCAGCTTCGTACCCGCGTCGACCGCGCCGGTCGAGCCTGCGAGTAGCGACGCAACGGCGGCCTCGACCGGGTCCGGCGCGCTCGATACCGGATTCGCCTCCGTACTGGCAGGCGTCAGCGATCGCGGTGCGGCGCGCGACAGCTCGCGCCCGTCCGCGAACGACACTCCGACTCGGCCGAGCGACCACACGACAAGCGACAAGACGGCGCGGCACGAGGCGGCGAACACGTCACCGTCGAACGAGAAACCCGCCAACGAGAAACCCGCCAACGAGAAACCCGCCAACGAGAAGCCCGGCGACTCGACGAGTTCGGACTCGGGTCCCGGCTCTTCCGACGGCGCCAAATCTTCCCCACCGGGCGACACGAGCTCTCCGAGCGATCCCGCCAAGGCCACCGGCGCCGAGCCCGACGCGGTCACAGCCGCGCTCCTCGCCGCGCTCGCGGCCGCGGCGCCCGCCGGCACCCTCCCGACCGCGAACGTGTCGACCGCGAACGTGTCGACCGCGAACGTGTCGACCGCGAACGTGTCGACCGCGAACGTGTCGACCGCGAACGTGTCGACCGCGAACAGTTCGACCGCGAACGAGGCCGCCCCGGGCCCGCCCGCGACCGCAGGCACGCTTCCGCTGCCGCAATCGGCGGTTGTCGCTCCGGCCACCGCGCCTGTCCCGCCCGGGCCCGCGCTTGCGACCGCGCCGGGTCCGACGGCTACGCCCTCCGGCTCCGCCGTGACCGCGGAACCGAACGCCGGGAAGCTCGCAGCGACGGCCAGTGCGGCTTCCGAGGCTGCCACGACGGCCGGAGCGATCGTGAGCGCGCCGAGTCTCGGGGCGACCCCCACGTCGCCGACGCCGACGCCGGGACGACCGGCGACGACGCCCGCGGCCCCGTCACCCTCGTTCGGTTCGTCCGACGCGCTCACGATCGCGCCGGACGCCGGTCCGGCCTCGGGCACCTCGATGCAGGCGAACCGGTCCGAGCCCGCGACGAAGAACGGTGTCGCGGTCGACAACGCGATGCTCGCGGCAGCCGGCGCCGCCGTCGATCGCGCGCCGTCCCCGGAGGCACCGACCGCGGCCGCAGCACCCGCGGCGCCTGCGGCGTCACCGCCGCCACCGCCTGTCGACCAACTCGCCGCCGTGATCCGCCCGCTGCAACGCAGCGCCGACGGCAACTACCAACTTCGCATCGAGATGCGACCCGAAGAGCTCGGCCGCGTCGACATGCGCGTCGAGCTCCGCGACGGCGTGCTGCACGCGTCCATTCACACCGAGCACACCCAAACCGCCGAGCTCGTCCGCAACACGCTCGGTGAGCTGCGCTCGAAGCTCGCCGCCGACGGCCTGCGGTCGGGTCAGCTGACCGTCGACTCGCAGGGCCCCGGAACGCCGCAGCGCGGGCACCAGACCGACATCCCCGAGCGGCTCGACGACCCGATCACCGGAGTCGGACCGACGACCACCGTCGTCACGCCGAGTACCCCATCCGACTCGCTACTCGACGTGCGTATCTGAGGAGCTCCCATGACCACCGTTTACCCCATCTCCAGCGCGCAGCCCGCCCCGAGCACGACACCGGCGAATCCGACCGCCAACACTGCGAGCAGCAACCAGCTCAACGAGAACACGTTCCTGACGCTGCTCGTAGCCCAGCTCAAGTACCAGGACCCGATGAACCCGGCCGACAGCACGCAGTTCCTCACGCAGACCGCGCAGTTCACCGAGGTCGAGACGCTGCAGAAGATGGAGACCGAGCAAGCGGCGGCCCAGAGCGCCAGCGAGGTACTCGCGGCTTCGAGCATGATCGGCAGGCCGGTCAGTTACTCGTTGACCGCGGGCGGCGCCTCGACCGCGCCGACGCCGACGACGGTGCTCTCCGTCCGCGGCTCGCTGCCAACCGGGGCCGCGGTAGGAGACACTGCCACCGCTTCGACCGACGTCTACACCGCTCAAGGTGCGAAGGTCCCGCTCGATCTCGAGTTCACGAAGACCGCCGGCGGATGGAACGTGCAGGCCGCGACCAACGGGGTGGCGCTCGGTTCCCCGGTCGCGATCTCCTTCGACGCGAGCGGCGACCGGGCGACCACCGACCTGACGATTCCCGCGTCTGCACTCGACGGCATCACGGGTACGGCCGGTGACTGGCCCCCAACCGGTCTGACGCTCGCGTTCGGCGCGTCCGGCGACCCGACCCGGCTGCAGCTGGCGAACGGACCGGCAACGGTCGCGGTCGCCGAGCAGAACGGCAACGACGGACAGACGGCGACCGGCATCGTCACCGGCGTGCACATGACCACCGACGGCCCGCAACTGGTCGTCGGCGGCCAACAGATCCCCTACACGTCGATCACCGACGTACAGACCTGAGCAACCCGAACCTCACCGACGTCAACGGAGGTCCCCACACCTCCACCCATCTCCTTCCAAGACCTCGCAAGCCCAGTCCCCAGAAAGTAGGCACCAATGCTTCGCTCGATGTTCGCCGCAGTGACGGGCCTGCGGGCCCACCAGGCCTTCATGGACGTTGTCGGGAACAACATCGCCAACGTCAACACGACCGGTTACAAGAGCAGCAGCGTCCTTTTCGAGGACCTGTTGAGCCAGAACATGACCGGCGCCGGCGCTCCGACCTCGGCGACCGGCGGAACGAACCCCAATCAAGTCGGTCTGGGTGTGCGTCTCACCGGCGTGAGCATCAACTTCGCGCAAGGCGCCACCCAGCTGACGGGTCGTTCTACCGACTTCGCGATCCAGGGTGACGGCTTCTTCGCAGTCGACCAGGGCGGCCAGACCGCGTTCACGCGCAACGGCAGCTTCTCCCTCGACGGCAACGGCAACCTCGTCACTGCCGACGGTGCGTTCGTCGAAGGATGGCAAGGCGACCAGAACGGCAACGTCGACCCGAACGCATCCGTCGGACACCTGAAGATCCCGGTGGGCCAGATCATCAACCCGGTCACCACCAGCACGATCAAGGTCGGCGGCAATCTGCCCGCCGACGCGGCGGTCGGCACCGTGGTCGATGCGGGTATCAACGTGTACAACAGCCTCGGCACCGCGGTCCCGCTGCGCGCGGAGTTCACGAAGATCGCCAATGCCGCCGGTCAGGTGAACTGGCAGGTGAACATGTACGACTCCGGCAACAACCTCGTGTCGGGACCGGCGGCGGTGACCTTCGACCTGAACGGCGCACTCACGAGCGGCAACGTCACGGTCACCAAAGCACAGCTGAACACCATCGCGGGCACGAGCGGAACGTGGGGAGCAGGGGGCATCACCCTCGACTTCGGAACCGCCACCGACCCCGATCGGCTGAGCGGCTCGGGCGGGCTGAACACCGCGGCCGCGTTGTCGCAAGACGGTTCCGCCGTGGGCTCGGTCGTCGGGTTCAGCGTGTCCCAGCAGGGTCTGATCACCGGCACGTTCTCCAATGGACGCAGCCAGGCCCTCGGCCAGATCGCGCTGGCGACCTTCGCCAACCCCAACGGGCTCGAGAAGCAGGGCGACTCGATGTACACCGCAACGGTCAACTCCGGCAACGCCCAGGTCGGCGTGGCCGGACAGGGCGGCCGGGGAACGCTCACCGGTGGAACGCTCGAGATGTCGAACGTCGACCTCGCGGCCGAGTTCACGAACCTGATCGTCGCCGAGCGCGGCTTCCAGGCGAACTCCCGCGTCATCACGACCTCCGACCAGATCCTCCAGGATCTCGTCAACCTCAAGCAGTAGTGACCGGCGGAAGCGGCAGGCAACCATGACCACTCTGCGTGAGGCCGGTGAAGACCCGGACCTCTTCACCGGCCCGCGCGGCGTGCCGATAAGCACAGGTATCACTCGAAGCAGAAGTCCAGGGACGGACAGATGATCACGGTCACGCGACTGAACGGGCCGGCGTTCGCGCTGAACCCAGATCTCATCGAACGGATCGAGGCAACGCCCGACACCGTCATCCATCTCGTCGGCGGCACGAACTACGTGGTCGTCGAGAGTGTGGACGAGATCATCCACGCGTACGCGAGTCGCGCGCCGCAGTCATCGCTCTGTCTCACCTCGTAGAGCAACGAACCGACGGCGGGCCGAACCTGCGCGTCGTTCCGCGCGGTGAGCCGAAGGATTGACGATGGCGAAGGCAAAGGCCGAGACCGAGGGTGAAGGCGGCGAGGGCGAGAAGAAGAAGGGCGGCGCGAAAGGGTTGATCATCAAGATCGTGCCCCTCGTGTTGATCGCGCTCGTGATCGCGAAGATGACGGTGCTGAAGCCGCCGCCGCCGACGCCCGCTCAGGTCAAGGCCAAGGCGGCGGCCACGAAGCTCGCCCTCGAGACCAAGTGCGCGCTCGCGAACAGCACCAAAGCGCCGAAAGCGCCGCCCGCATCCACCACCGGAGCCAAAGCGCCGACCACGCCGACCACGGTTTCCGAGCTCGCGGGCCCGGTGCTGGAGCTCGACTCCAAGACGGTGAACCTCGACGGGTCGCACTTCTTGAAGATCGGTGTGTCACTCCAGCTGCCGGCCGGGTCGGTTCCCGACACCGTCAAGACGACCGAGAACTGGAGCAGCCTTGCGAGCCAGCTGGTCCTGGACACGTTCAGTGGCAAGTCGTTCGCCGAACTGTCCGACGACCGGGTCCGTGAGACCCTCCAGCACCAGATCGGCAACGAGGTGTGCATGAAGACCGACGGCAAGGTCATCACGACCTATTTCATCGACTTCGTCATGCAATAGGAGCCTCTCGCCGGCACGCGAAGGGCTCAACTCGGACCCTTTCGCGCCGATCGAGGCCCCGTGGTAACGACCACTACGAGTCGCCGGGGCCGGGGACAATCGAACGTCATTCCGTTCGACTTCCGGCGCCCGAACAAGTTCAGCCGCGATCATGTGCGCACGTTCCAAATCGTGCACGAGACGTTCGCGCGTCAGCTCTCGACCGTGCTCGCGACCACACTGCGCGCCGGCGCGAGCAGCGCGTTCGACAAGGTCGAGCAGCTCACCTACGACGAGTACATCCGGGGGCTCCCCAACCCCTCGTACATGGTGATCCTCTCGCTCAACCCGTTGCCGGGTGCTGCCCTGTTGCAGCTCCCCCTCCCGATCACCTTCGCCGCGATCGACCGGCTGCTCGGAGGGACCGGGGACTCGGGGAGCCCGCAGCGCCCGCTGACCGAGATCGAACAGAACCTGATGCGATCGGTGGTCGATCGGGCGTTGCGCGAACTCGAGTACGCGTACGAGACGCTCGTGCGCGTCGAAGCCGAGATCGTGCAACAGGAGTTCAATCCGCAGTTCGCGCAGATCGCGGCGCCGTCGGACATGGTGCTCGTCGTCTCGTTCGAGATGCGCATCGGCGACAAGCGCGACACCGCGACGATCTGTGTGCCGTTCGGGACGATGGCGCCCGTGCTCGAGAGCCTCGCGAGCCAGACGCTCTTTCAAGATCAGCGCGGCGAAGACCCCGCGATCTGGCAACAGAAGTTGGAATCGGCGCTCTACAACGTGCCCGTCGAGACTCATGTCCGGTTCGATGCCGTCGGGTTGACCTCGGCCGAGATCGTCGCGCTGCAGGTCGGCGACATCGTGCCCTTGAACCATCCGATCGACCGTCCTCTCGGGGTCACGGTCGATGGCGTGCTGTGCTGCGAGGGTGTCTCCGGCCGCCGAGGCAAACGACTGGCGGCGCTGGTCGTCGACGTGAACCGGGACAGCGGATGGCGTTGATCTCGAATCTTCCGGTCGCCGAGGTCGCCGCCGTCGTGGCACGCGCCCTCGAGACGTTGCTCGGCCACGACGTCGTCCTGAGCACCGGTCGAGCCGAGCTCGGGGATCCGTCCGAGGACGTGCTCCCCGCCGGACCGACCCGTACCGTCGTCATGCCGTTCGCCGACGGCGTCGTCGGCGAGGTGTCCCTCGTTGTCGGCGAGGCCTTCGCGACCGCGATGGAAGCCGCCACGCACGACGCGTCGCTCACCAGCGCCGCCGTTCCCGCACTCGACGAAGGCGCGGGCACGATCGCGTTCACGATCAACGTCGGCGTGAACGTCGGAGGTGCGGGCGAGATCTCGACCGAGACACTCCTGACGAGCGTGGTCGGCGAGTTCGCCGCGGTCCCCATCCTCGAGAACGAGACCCGCGTCGCGTGCGTCATCGTGCGCCTCGTCGACGACGAGCCGATCCCGATCCCGGCGGCCGCGCCCGCACCGTCCGCGATCCCCGCCCCTCCCCGCCCCGCCGAGGCGGGCGCGACGCCGCCGGCATTGTCCGAGCTCGGGGCCGGACCGGCCGCGGAGCTCGCCCCGAACGCGCCGGGATCGCTCTCCACGAGTTCCAACCCCTCAACGAGGGTGCCGGCGCCGGCGGTCAGCCCCGACCGCTGAGCTTGCTGAACGACGTCCACGTCCAGATCACCGCCGAGCTCGGTCGGCGTCGCCTGAAGGTGCGCGACATCGTCGGACTCGAGATCGGCTCCGTCGTCGAGCTCGACCGAGCGGCCGGCAGTCCGGTCGACGTGTTGGTCAACGGCGCCCTCGTATGGCACGGCGAAGTCGTCGTCGTCGACGAGGAGTTCGGCATCCGCGTGGCCGAGATCGTGCTGGACGAGAACTGATGGCTTCCGCCTCGACGCTCATGCTCTTCGTGCGGCTGATCTTGTCGCTCGCGGTCGTGATCGGCTTGATGTGGATCGCCGCGAACGTGCTGCGCAAGCGAGGCTTCGCCGGCGTCGCCTCCCGCCGCGGACCGCGCGGGCCGGAGCTGGAGCTTCTCGCGCGCCGCCCCCTCGGACGCAACGCGTCGATCGCGGTCGTGCGAGTGGGCGATCACTCCCTCGTCGTCGGAGTCACCGACCATCAAGTCACCAAGCTGGGCGATGTCGAGATCGGCGAGATCGACTTGGGCGAAGACAACACCTGGACGGTGTCTTCGGGGGCCAACGGCCCCGCTACGGCATGGAAGACGATGCTCGAGCAGATGCGGAACCGCACCGCCCGACGCTGAGCATCATCGGAACCCGGAAGGGTTTACGTGCCGAAGCGTTCCCCGGATCCTCAGGATCCGAGTCCGAGCCGTAGCGAATTGCGCCGCCGGGCGTGGCTGCGTCGCGTCGTCGTCGTAGTCGGTCTGCCGATCTGCGCCGTCGCATGCGGCTGGCTCAGCGCGTCACTCACGGCGGCGGGCGCCGATCCCGTACCCACGGTGTCGACTCCCGTCGTGACGACACCGTCGATCCCCACTCCGCCCGCGATCGGTTCGACCACGCCGACGAGTGCACCCAGCGACGCATCGATCAACGTCAACCTCGGCGGGCTCACCGGTAACAACGGCAAGAAGCCGGACCAGAGCATCGTCATCATCCTCTTGCTCACGGTGCTCGCGGTCGCCCCCGCGCTCCTCGTCATGCTCACGAGCTTCACCCGCATCGTCATCGTGCTGTCGCTGACCCGGAACACGCTCGGTCTGCCTTCGATCCCCCGAACCAGGTCGTGATCGGCCTCGCGATCTTCCTGAGTCTGTTCGTGATGGCGCCCACGCTGTCGAAGATCAACGATGAGGCACTGCAGCCGATGCTCGCCGGCACCATGGACTTCTCTCACGCCTACGACAAGGCTCAGGGCCCGCTCCGCGACTTCATGTTGAACCAGACGCGCCGGGGCGAGCTCAACCTGTTCGTCAACGCCTCCGGCGAGAAGCCGCCGTCGTCACGCGACAAGGTCCCGCTGTCGACGCTGATTCCGGCTTTCATACTCTCCGAGCTGAAGACGGCGTTCATCATCGGCTTCGTGATCTTCATCCCGTTCCTCATCATCGACCTCGTGGTCAGTTCCACGTTGATGTCGATGGGGATGTTCATGCTTCCACCGGTGCTCGTCTCGCTGCCGTTCAAGCTCCTGTTGTTCGTGATGGTCGATGGGTGGGCGCTCGTGGTCAGCTCGCTCATCACGAGCTTCCACCATTGACCGTGCACCGTCGCAGCCAACCC
This sequence comes from uncultured Actinomycetes bacterium, assembly GCA_963784845.1. Lineage (GTDB taxonomy): Bacteria > Actinomycetota > Acidimicrobiia > IMCC26256 > PALSA-610 > PALSA-610. The sequence continues at coordinate 119,832 of CAWASN010000002.1, forward strand.
TCGATGCGGAAATCACCACAATCTTCACCACAGTCTTCACCACAGTCGCCGAAGGAGAACCAGTCGTGAACGAAGGCACGGTCATAGACATCGCGGTGCAGTCGATCATCCTCGCGACCAAGCTCGCGGCTCCGATCCTCGGCGTGTCGCTCGCGATCGGCTTGTTCATCGGGCTCATCCAGTCGGCGACCCAGATCCAAGAACAAACGCTCGCATTCGTGCCGAAGCTCGCGGGCGTCGCACTCGTGCTCGTGATCACAGGCCACTGGATGCTCGGACAGATCGTCGGTTTCACCCAGGGCCTGTTCGGGATGATCCCGCACCTGATCGCATCGTGAGACGGCGGAGGGCGCCGCGGCAGCCGGGCACGGATACGGGCACAGGAACGCGATGAACTTCACGTTCGATCCGCTACTGCTGACCGCGTTCTGTCTCGCGCTGGTCACGCGCCGCGGCATGGCTGTTCGTATCCCCTCCGTTCAACACCCGCATGATCCCCACCACGGTGAAAGCGGGTGTCGCCGCCGCGCTCGCGCTCGCGGCCGCTCCGCACATCGCCAGCCCCGACATCCCGCTCGACACGGGCGGGTTCCTCGGCGCGCTGGTTACCCAGGCGCTCGTCGGCATCACGCTCGGCTTGTTCACGATGATCCTGGTGAACGCGCTCCAGGCGGCCGGCGCACTCATCGACCTGTTCGCCGGATTCTCCCTCGCCGCGATCTATGACCCGCTCAACCAGTCGAACGTGGCGATCTTCGGCCGGTTCTACGAGCTCATCGCGGTAACGCTGCTGTTCACGACGAACGCGTACCTCCTCTTGGTGAACGGGTGGTTCCGGTCGTTCAAGGTCGTGCCCGCGCCGGACTCGCGTTCGCCGACCTGTCGAACGTGATGACGAAGAACCTGGGCCAATTCCTCGTAGCCGCGGTCGAGGTCGCCGGGCCGGTCCTGGGCTGCCTGTTCCTGGCCGAGGTGACGCTCGGGTTGCTCTCCGCGCGGCTCCCAGCCTCAACGTGTTCACGCTCGCGTTCCCGCTCCGCGTGATCGTGGCGCTGCTCGTCGTCGCCCTCGCGGTTCCGCTGATCTCGCCGGCGGTCGCGAACCTCGTACACGAAGCCATGGCGCCGCTGGGCGTCGGCTGAAGGCCGGGGAGGTGACGAGCGATGGCCGCCGGTGACAGCAGCGACAAGACCGAGAAACCAACCCCAAAACGGCTCAAGGAAGCGCGCGAGAAGGGGCAGATCGCCAAGACCCCCGACCTTTCGACGTGGGTCGGGACGCTCGCGGCAACGGTACTGCTTCAGATCTCGTTCCAGCGCGGGCGCGGTGGCGCTTCCCGACATCTTCCGTCAGATGGGGGTGATCATCGCGAGCCCCGACGAGGGCGCGGCCAACAAGTTCGCGGCCAGCTCGATGTGGAAGGCCGCCGGTGTCGTCGCGCCGATGCTGCTCGGCTTGATGATCGTCGGGCTGCTCGTGAACGTCGCCCAGGTCGGCTTCCGACCGACGTCGAAGAAGCTGAAGCCCGACTTCAGCCGGCTGAATCTCTTCAAAGGCATCAAGAAGATGGTGAGCGCGCAGGCGTGGTGGGAGCTCGGCAAGGCGCTGGCCAAGACCACTCTGCTCGTCGCGGTCGCGTGGCCCGCGTTCACCTCGGCCATGCACAACCTCACGGCCGGGAACACGTCCGGAGCGTTCGCGATCGCGGCCTTGACCGCCGGGACCGCGCTGACCGTGGTGCGCAATGTGTCCGCGGTCGGTCTCGTCGTCGCGGCCGCCGACTACGCCTACCAGAAGCGTCGGGTGATGAAGGAGTTGCGCATGACGCGCCAGGAACTGCGCGAGGAGATGAAGCAACAAGAAGGAAATCCCGAGATGCGGCGCTCGATCCGGTCCGCGCGCTGGCGATCAGCCGCAACCAGATGATCCGGTCGGTGTCGATGGCCGACGTGGTCGTCGTCAACCCGACCCACTACGCGGTGGCGCTCAAGTACGACGCCGCGAAGGGCGCACCGGAGGTCGTGGCCAAGGGAGCAGGAACGATCGCGGCTGCGATCCGCGCCCAGGCCGAGCGCAACGGGATCCCCATCGTGCGCGAGCCGGTCCTCACCCGCACCCTCTACAAGGCATGCGAGATCGGCCAGCTCATCCCGGCCGACCTCTACGAGGCGGTAGCACTCCTCCTGGCCTTCGTCTTCGGCCTCAGGGCGAGGGGTCGGGCCGACGGCTATCACGAGCTCCCCCGCCCGGTCCTGCTCTGAGAGGACGCCGCGCCCGGGTGCAGCCGGGACCGCCGCGAGCGCCCCTGAAATCGGGCCAATTGCGTCAACTCCGGGGACAGGTCGCCGATCAGGTTCCGGACGAAGCGGCCACGGACGGCGCGCATTGAGAAGCCCCGGAGCTCCGTGAAACCGAACCGCATCGGTCAGATCGCAATCCCTGCCGCGATCGTCGGCATCGTGGTCATGATGGTCGTGCCGTTGCCGACCGCGCTCTTGGACCTCCTCCTCGTCACGAACATCGCGCTCGCCGTCCTCGCGTTGCTCGCGAGCATGTTCACCACTCGAGTCCTCGACTTCTCCATCTTCCCGTCGTACCTGCTCATCGCCACACTGTTCCGGCTCGCACTCAACGTCTCCGTCACGCGGCTCGTCCTGTTGCACGGCTACGCGGGCAAGGTCATCGAATCGTTCGGCCACTTCGTGGTCGGCGGATCGGTGATCGTCGGCCTCGTGATCTTCCTCATCCTCATCGTGATCCAGTTCATCGTCATCACCAACGGTGCCGGTCGCGTCGCCGAGGTCGCGGCCCGGTTCACCCTCGACGCGATGCCCGGTAAGCAGATGGCCATCGACGCCGACCTCAACTCCGGCCTCATCAACGACGTCGAGGCGAAGCGCCGCCGCCGCGAGGTGGCCGAAGAAGCCGACTTCTACGGAGCGATGGACGGTGCATCGAAGTTCGTGAAAGGCGACGCCATCGCGGCCATCGTCATCGTCGCGATCAACCTCATCGGCGGCTTCGCCGTCGGCATCCTGCAACAACACCTGTCGTTCGGCGATGCGATCAAGACCTACAGCCTGCTCACTGTCGGAGACGGGCTCGTCGCGCAGATACCCGCACTCCTCATCTCGCTCTCGTCGGGTCTGATCGTGACCCGGGCCGCGACCGAGATGGACCTGGGAACCGACCTGCTCCACCAGTTCACGCGGCACAAGAAGACGCTGCAACTCGGCGGCAGTGCGATCTCGCGGTCGCGATCGTCCCCGGGCTCCCGAAGGTTCCGTTCTTCCTCGTGGGCGGTCTGATCCTGTTGCTCGCCACGCGTCTGCCGAGTGACGACGAGATTGCCGCACGTGAAGCCGCCGCCCAGGAAGTCGAGGTCGCGCCGACCTCGCTGTCTCCCGACGCCCCCGAACATCTCGTCGGCGAGATGCGCGTCGAACCGCTCGAGCTCGAGATCGCGTACGACCTGATCGACCTGGTCGACAGCGCCAAGGGTGGCGACCTCCTCGATCGCGTGCGCGCCCTGCGGCGCAAGCTCGCGCTCGAGCTCGGCGTCGTCATACCGCTCGTGCGCACGCGAGACAATCTCGAGCTCCCTGCGAGCACCTACGCGGTACGCGTCAACGGCGTCGACGTCGGCCGCGGCGAAGCACCGGCCGGGCACGTGCTGGTGCTCGGCGACGATGCGGGCGCGCTCCCGGGCATCCCTACCCGCGAACCGGTCTTCGGGCTGCCGGCCACGTGGGTACCCGTCGAGTTCCGCCACCAGGCCGAGATCACCGGCGCGACCGTCGTCGACCGGGCATCCGTCATCACGACCCACCTCGCAGAGGTCGTACGCCGCAACGCCGGGCGGTTGCTGAGCCGTCAAGACGTGAAGATGCTCATCGACGTCGTCAAGCAGAGCGACCCGGTCGTGGTCGACGAGCTCAACGGAGCCAACGTCACCACCGGCGAGATCCAGCGCGTGCTGCAGATGCTGCTCGACGAGACGGTCGGGATCCGCGACCTCGTGCGCATCTTCGAAGTGATCTCCGAGCGCGCGCGGGTGACCAAGGACCCCGAGCAGATCGTCGAAGCCGTGCGGATCGCGCTCGGTCCGGCGATCTCGGCCTCGTACGCCAAGGACGGCAAGCTCCCCGTCCTCACGCTCGACCCCCTCGTCGAACACGCGCTCGCCGAGACCCTGCGCACCGCCGAGGGCGGCTCCTATCTCGCCCTCGATCCCCAGACGGCCGAGCAACTCGCGCTCGCAGTCGCGCGCGAAGCCGAAGCCGCCGAGATGAAGGGGATCGAGCCGGTATTCGTGTGCGCGGCGCAGCTCCGACCGTCGGTGCGCCGGCTGCTGCACGCCGCCGCGCCCCGTCTTCCAGTCCTTGCGTACACGGAGCTCGGCGCGCAGCTCGAGCTCGACACGATCGGAGTGGTGAACCTTGGCCAGCCAGCTGCGGTTTGAAGGCGGCGAGCTCGAGGAGCTCCTCGAGCGCGTTCGCAGAGAGGTCGGACCCGACGCGCGCATCGTCGCGGCCAACCGGATCCGACAAGGCGGCGTCGCGGGGTTCTTCGCACGCGAAGGGTACGAGGTCGTGGTCGACGCCGACACCGCACCGGGCACCGGGCGCGGCACGCGCGGTCGCCGTCGGGGACGCGGCGCGGTCACGAACGAGGCCACCCCCACTTCCGAGGCTTGGACGCCGAGCACGACCGCGAACCCGACACCGCCACCCTCGCCGGCCGCGGCGTCGGTTCTCGATCTCGTCGAGGAAGTGAACGAGATCGAACGCGATCAGGTCATCGACCTGTCGGATCCGCCCCGACCGACACTGTCGACCGAAGCGACCGACTTCGGGACGATGCTCGCAAACCTCACCCGCGAGCTCGACGAGGAGGAGGCATCCATGCCCAGCACCACCGTGAACGACGGGCCCATCTCGCCGAGCGCGCACTACCGGCGCGTGACCGCGGACCCGGCCGCACCCGGGGTCAACCCGGCCGCCGGGTCGTTCGCGCCCAGAACGACGGCGCCCGGAACGACGGCGCCCGGAACGACGGCGCCCGGAACGACGGCGCCCGGGACCCCGGTGTTGCCGCAAGGCGACGCCCGGCTGCTCGCGCTCGGGCCTTCCGCCCGAGCTCGCACCTTCGACGGCAGTGACCGGTGACCTCCGAACCGCGCTCTGCCAGCGGCTCGCGCAGCTTCCGCCGCCACCGCTGCTCCCCCGCACGACCGGCGTCGTCATCGCGATCGTCGGTATCGGCACCGCCCCGATCGCGCTCGGCGCGCCGCCTCGCGGACGAGCTCGACATCGACCCGGAACACGTGTTGCTGGCGACACCCGAGGCTATGAGCGATGTCTCGCACCCCGAAGAGGCCGAGGCCTTCCGCCGCAGCTGTCGCCGGCGCGCGGAACCGACCATCGTCGCATGCAGCATCGGCTCGGGCCACGCGCAGCTCGGTTGGGCCCACCGCATCCTCGACCGACTCGAGCCGACGATCACCTGGGCCGTCGTCGACGCGTCCATCAAGGCCGAAGACGTCGGCCATCGCATCACATTGCTCGGCGGGGTCGACGTGATCGCGATCACCGGCATCGCCGACACGATCAGTCCCGCCGCGATCCTCGGGTTGAACATCCCGATCGGCCGCATCGGATCGAACCCGGCGACGCCGGCCGTGTGGGCCGATCTCCTGTTGGAACGCCTGGAACGGTAAGGCGATCTCGTCATGTCCCGTCCGAGCGTCGATCCCGCGTTCACCTTCGGGGTGAGTCTGGCGGTCTCGCTCGTGCTCTGGTTCCCGACACTGCGCGGAGCGATGAGCGGTGACATCGAGATCACCGACGCCGGGATCCGCTATTTCGTCGCACTCGCTATCGCATGGGCCGGCGTCTACGGCGTCAGCGCGATCGTCGCGATGTACGCGAACAAGCCGCGCACCCGGTGTCGCCCCGACCCGACCCGGCGACCCGCGCCCCTGCACCCGCCCGCCGTCACGACGACGCGGCGATCGAGCCCGAGAACGAAGCATCCGACTCGAACGCCGCCTGATCGACAGCCGCAACCGTCGAGCCGGAGCTCTCTCGGATCAGGCTGCCGGGCGTCGCCTCGCGCGCTTTGCGCGCGGCCTTCTGCCGGCGCCTGATCAGCCGATGACGCTCGGTCGCGGTCAGGCCGCCCCATACGCCGTCACCCGGTCGGGTCTCGAGCGCGTACTCGAGGCACGCTTCGCGCACCGGGCAGGTCGCGCAGATCGCCTTGGCGGCGCCGGCCTCGGATTCCGAGACGGGGAAGAAGACGGCGGTGTCGGCGTCGCGACAGGCGGCGTCGTCGAACCAGTCGGTCTCGGTCATGCTGAGGTTCAAAGAGAGACGAGGCATAGCGGGCTGTACAACGCACCGACCCGCTTCCACATTCCCGCCCAACCCCCGAATTCCCTACAACAGTTGTGCGGAAAAACGGCGCATAGCGCCGTTTTTCCGCACAACTGTTGGGGCGCGGGGGCGGTGTCAGCCTCCGAGAGCGGTGGCGGAGCTGATCACGAGCGACTGCGCCGTGTACGAGCCGTCGGTGTTCTGGGTACCCCGGACGATGACGACGTCGCCGGGGGCAATGTCACTGGTGCTGGCAGGGTCCGTCTTGGTGAGCTGGGAGCCGGCGCCGGTCGCGACCTTCACGACGTTGCCGCTGGTATCGGTCACGTAGACGTTCTTGCCGTCGACCAACTTCACGGTGCCGGTCACCGCTCCACCTCCCGCGCCGCCACCGCCGAATCCACCGAATCCACCCCGGCCCCCGCCGGTGCCGGTGGCGGCCGCGCCGCCCGCGACAGTCGAGCCCGTCGTACCCCCGAGCCCGGCGAAGCGGGCCGCGGCGCCGCGGGTCGACGTCGCGCTGGTGCTCCCGTGGTCCTCGTGCTTTTGCAACAAGACGCCACCGAAGAAGCCGGCGGCAATCAGGAGCGCGCCGCCGAGCAGGTACGTGAGCGCGTCGAGCGCGCCGGCGAGGCCGCGGACGGAACGCGGGCTCGTCGCCGTCGCCGCTGTCGTCGTCGTACGCCGGCAGCGGCTCGTCCATCCCTTGTCCTTCGGTCATCGGGTTCGCTCCTGGATTGATGCGGCGCGCGTCATTCGTGACGCAGAGCTTCGATAGGTCGCAGCGACGCGGCGCGGTTGGCGGGATACAGGCCGAAGAACAAGCCGACGGCCACCGCGACACCGAACGCGAGCGCGACCGAGTACCACGCGACCACCGGGGTCACCCCGACGATCCTGAACCGGCTGCCGATCAGACCTCCAACCACGACCCAGAACCCCACCGAGCAGGCTCAGCAGAATCGCCTCGACGAGGAACTGCCCGAGTATGTCGGAGCGGCGTGCGCCGATCGCCTTGCGGATACCGATCTCGCGCGTGCGCTCGGTCACGGTCACCAACATGATGTTCATCACACCGATGCCGCCGACGAGCAACGAGATGGCGGCGACCGCTCCGAGCAACACGGTGAAGACGCTGTTCGTCGAGCTCGCGGTGGAGAGGAGCGTGGCCTGATTCAGGACCTGGAAGTCGGCGGCGGTCGGATCCGTGATGTGGTGCGTCCCGAGCAGCACGGTCGTTACCTCGTCGGCCGCGTCGGTCATCGCCCCGCGCGAACGCGCCTCGATCGTGATGTTCGACAGCGGCGCGTTCGCGCCCGCGAGCGTGTCCTGCACGGCGGTGATCGGTGTGATCACGACGTCGTCCTGGTCGATCTGACCGTTGCTGCCCTTCGGCGTCAGCACGCCGATGACGTGGAAGTCGATGCCGCTGAACTGCACGGTCGCGCCGATCGGGTTCTGGGAGCCGAAGAGGTTCGTCACCACCGTCTGGCCGAGCAGCGCGACGCGGTTGCGGTCGGTCACGTCCTGATTCGTGAAGGCCACGCCCTGGGCAACCGTGTAGTTCCGGATCGAGAGGTAGTCGGCGTTCGTGCCGACGAACGAGTTCGGCGCGTACGTGGCCGCGCCGAAGGTCGCGGTCACGGACGGCTCGTTGATCACCGGCGCGATCGCCTTGAGGTCGGGGGCCTGCGTCTTGTCGCCGAGCGCGGTCACGTCCTTCATGGTCAGTTGCGACACCGAGCTCTGGGTGCCGTTCGTGGACCGGCCGCCCCCGCCACCGAAGCCCCCGCCGCCGAAGCCCCCGCCTCCCCCGAACCCACCACGCGCGCGCATCACGACGAGGGTGTTCGTCCCGAGTCCCTCGATCTGCTTTTGCACCGCGACGGACGACCCGTTTCCCACCGCGACGAGCACGATGACCGAGCCCACACCGATGAGAATGCCGAGCATGGTGAGCCCGGAACGGAGGCGGTTGCCCGACAGGCCCTGCACCGCGATGCGGATGCTCTCGCGAAGGTTCACCGCGGACCGTTCGTGTGCACGGCGGCGTGCGGAGTCTGGTACTCGTCACTGACGATGCAGCCGTCCGAGAGTCGCACCACCCGCGACGCGCGCGAGGCGACGTCGGGTTCGTGCGTGATCAGCACGATCGTGCGCCCGGCCGCGTGCAGATTGTCGAGGAGATCGAGCATCTCCCCGGTGGATCTCGTGTCGAGGTTCCCGGTGGGCTCGTCGGCGAGGATGATCGCGGGATCGGTCACCATTGCCCGCGCGACCGCGACCCGTTGTTGTTGGCCGCCGGAGAGCTCGGACGGTTTGTGCTCGGCGCGATTCGCCGAGCCCGACCATCTCCAACGCGGCGCGCGCCCGCTCGGCACGCTCGCGCGGCTTGATCCCCGCGTAGACGAGCGGCAGCTCGACGTTGCGGAGTGCACTCGTACGGGGAATGAGGTTGAAGCTCTGGAACACGAAGCCGATGAACCGGTTGCGCACGACCGGCGAGGTCGGTGTCGTCGAGGAGCCGCACATCGGTTCCCGCGAGGATGTAACTTCCCCGAGACGGCAGGTCGAGGCATCCGAGGATGTTCATGAGCGTGCTCTTGCCGCTCCCGGACGCACCCATCACCGCCACGTACTCGCCCCGCGTGATCGCGAGATTCACCGAGCGCAGCGCCAGGACCGAGATCTCGCCCGCGTCGTACCTCTTCTCGACGTCCTGGAGCGCGAGCAGCGGGCGGGTCATCGGTCAGCCCCCGACCCGGACGGCGCCCCCGCCGCCACGCGCCCGGCGCCGCCGAGTCCGGCGCCGCCCAGCCCGCCGAACCCACCCGTGCCGAATCGCCCGCCCGTCCCGAGTTGCGTCGACACGCCACTCACCGTGCCCGACGAGATCACGACGGTGTCACCGACGTTGAGACCACTCGTGATCTCGGTCGTCGTGTCGCCCCGTAACCCGACGCCGACGCTCTTCGTCGTCTGCACCGCGCCGTTGACGACGGTGACGGCGCCGACCGTGCCGGTCCCGCGCACCGCCGCGCTGGGCAGGTCGAGCACACCTTCGCGCTTGTCGACGGTGACCGTCGCCGACGCCGTCATCCCGGGCTTCACGCCGGTGGGAACCTTGGTGAGGGCGATGGTCGCGTAGTACGTGACGACGTTGCTGACGAGTGTCGAGTCGAGGTCGACGTTCGTCACCGTCCCGGCTGCCTGGACGGTCGACAGCGCGCTGAACGACACCGTCGCCGGTTGGCCGATCTGCAGCTTGGTCGCGTCGGTCTCGGCGAACCCGGCCTTCACCGAGAGGGCGTCGACGTTCGTGATCGTGAGGAAGGCGCTGCTCGATCCACTCGACGACGAGGAGGCTGAGCCCGACGACGCCGCGCCCGCCGTCGTCGAACCCGAGCTGGTCGACACCCCGCTCCCCGAAACGGTCTGACCGACGGTCCCGTTGATCGCGGTCACGACACCGTTGGCGGGCGCGACCAACGTGGTCCACCCCACGTTCTGGGTCGCCGACATGACCTGGACCTGTGCCTGGGCTACCGACGCCTTCGCCGCGTCGAGATCACTCGGGAGCAGCTGGGCGCTCGCCGCGTTCGAGGCGATGGTGGAGTTCAGCTGATTGTTCGCCTGCGTGAGCTGGCTCTGCGCCTGTGTGATCGCCTGTTGGTCCTTGTTGTCGCCGCTCACCTGTTGGTTCTGCGCCTGCGTGAGCGCGCTCTGGTCTGGGAGACCACCGACGACTGCGCGTGAGCGGCATTGTCGTTGTCGAGCTTCGTCTGCGCGTCGTCGACGGCCTGTTGCGCCTGGGCCGCGTCGATCGAAGCCGTCTTCTGCGCGTTGGCGACGCCGGTGAGCGCGGAGCTCACCGACTGTCTGGGCGGAGGCCAACGACGTCGCGTTCTGGGCCCGCTGTTGGGGGGTCAGCACCTGCTCGACCTGCGCGAGATGGGCCTGGGCCGAGGTCAGCGCCAACTGGGCCGAGGCCAGGTTCGCTTTGTCCATCGTGGGATCGAGGTGCGCGAGCACCTGACCCTTGGTCACCGTCTCGCCGACCCGGGCCTCGATGTCGGTCACTTGGCCGCCGGTCTGGAACCCGACCGAATAGGTCTGACCCGGCCTCCACGTTTCCACTCGCCTGCACGCTCGAGAGCACGACTCCCTTCGACACCGTCGTCGTACGTGTCACCGCGGCGGCGCTGCTCTTGGCCGGACCGGCCGCGAAGAAGGCGCCGACACCGAGCGCGACGACTGCCACGGCGAGCCCGGCATCGAGCAGCCGGTTCGGGCGGGTGAGGACCGGCGCCGCCATTACGCCGGCGGCGCGGTCGTCGTCGTCGTACGCCCGAAGCCGCCGGCAGGCCGGAGCGGCTGGCACGTCTTCAACGCGGCCGCGACCTTGGGGTCGCTCCGATTGATCGTCGTACCCGTCGTGCCCGAGGTCCCGTTCGCGCTGCCCCCGCCATTGGGGGCCAGGGTGACCCCGTGATCCTTCAGGCAGCTCAGGTACGCCCGGAACGCCGAGTTGTTCTGGAGGTTGCCACCCGTCGGGAGCTTCGACCTGCACGCGGCGAGCGCAGCCTGGTACTTGGTCGGGTCGACGCCGGCAGGAGGCGTGTCGAATCGGTTCGCCAGGCCGCCGCCACCGAAGAATCCACCGGCGGGCCGGGTCTCACCCGGCGTCGTCGACGGCGGAGCGCCGGTCCGGTTGCGGGCGGGCAGGGTGATCGTCACCCCGTGGCTGCTCATGCACGTGGTGAAAGCTTGGAGCAGCGCTGCCGCGCCCACCCGCGCCCCCCGCCACGGCTCGTCGTCGTGGTCCCGGCCGGGCTCGCGCCGCGGAATGACTCGACCCTCCGCCACACGCGGCCAGCACGACCGCCGCCACCACGACGGCGCCGAGGGCCGCGACGCGCGGTCTGCTCACATCTCGCATGCCGCATTCTCAGTGCCCCCGCCTGAGAGACACCTGTGACAGCGGTGGGAATCCCATGGGCACTCCAACGATTCCGCGCGCGCAGCCTGGCGGCGCCGCGCAACGTCGCGGCGGAGCCGTCGGACACTGCGAAACCCTGGCTCGGCTCTTGGTCGGCTCTTACTTCGACATGCCAGGCTGACGTCATGTCCGCCAGCCGGGAAGACCTGTCCGCCGGCCGGCAAAAGGGGCGCGTACTCGTCGTCGAGGACGACCCGCACGTACGCGAAGCAGTCGAACGAGCACTCCGTTTCGAGGGATACGACGTGCATACCGCCGTCGACGGCAACGACGCGCTGCTGCGCGTCGACGAGACCACGCCCGACGCGATCGTGCTCGACGTGCTCATGCCGGGAACCGACGGATTGGCGGTCTGTGCGGATCCTGCGCGACCGCGGCAACCGCACTCCCGTGCTGATGCTGACCGCGCGCCACGAGGTCTCCGACCGCGTCGCCGGTCTCGACGCCGGCGCCGACGACTACCTCGTGAAGCCGTTCGCGCTCGACGAGCTGTTCGCCCGGGTGCGGGCGCTGCTGCGCCGGAGCAGCATCACCGACGAGCGACGACGCGCTCACCGTGGCCGACCTCGTGCTCGATCCGATGCGGCCGCCAGCGCGTGCGCGCGGCGATCGCGAGCTCGACGCTCACCAAGACCGAGTTCGACCTGCTCGAGCTGCTGATGCTCAACGCCGGCATCGTCGCTCACGCGCGACACGATCTACGAGCGCATCTGGGGCTTCGACTTCGAGACGTCGTCGAAGTCGCTCGACGTCTACATCGGCTACCTGCGCCGCAAGACCGAGATCGACGGAGCGCGCCGCGCCTCATCCACACGATCCGGGGGATCGGGTACACGGTACGGACGTCATGAGCCTGCGCCTACGCCTGCTGCTCGTGGTCGCGACGACCTTCGCGGTCGTCGTCGTCGGCTGCGTCTACGCCGCGGACGTCAGCGCCGAGCAGGAGCTGCGGGCCGAGACCGACCACTTCTTGGTGCAGCGGTCACACGACGCCGTCTTCAATTCGGGATTCGGCGATCACCCATCGGGACCGGGTGGTCCCGACCTCAACGGTGTGAGCCCGAACCAGCAGGGCGGACCACAGCTTGCCCAACCCGACGCGGTCGTGCAGTTGCTCGATGCCAAGGGGAGCGTCGTACGGTCGATCGCCAACCAGCCGGCGATCCCCGTCGACAGTGGCGACAAGGAGATCGCTGCGCACGGCGGTCCGCCGCGCTTCGGCACGGTCACGATCAAGGGCACCCAGTACCGCGTCCTCACGACGGCCATGAACGGCGGTGGCGCGGCGCAGATCGCGCGCGCAGCATCACCGCCACGAACAACGTGCTGTCGACGCTCGATCTCCGACTCCTGCTCATCGCTCTCGGAGGAACCGCCGTCGCCGCCGGACTCGCGTGGCTCATCGCGCGGCGCATCGTTCGACCGGTCGAGCAGCTCACACTCGCAGCCGAGCAGATCGCTCGGACCCAACAGCTCGAACAGCACATCGAGATCGGGCGTCACGACGAGCTCGGGCGCCTGGCCGGCAGCTTCAACACGATGCTCGCCGCGCTCGGTTCGTCGCGTGCACAACAACGCAGGCTCGTCATGGACGCGGGCCACGAGCTGAGAACGCCGCTGACGGCGCTCCGCACGAACATCGAGCTGCTGCAGCGGGCGGGAACGCTCGAACGAACGCGCAACGCGGTGAGCTCGTCGATGCGCGCACAGGTGGAACTTGCCGAGCTGGGTGATCTCGTTGCCGAGCTCGTCGATCTCGCCACCGACGCCGGTGCCGAGGAACCGGCCGACTCGGATCGACCTCGGTGACGTCGTCGAGCAGGTCGTCGCACGCGAGCGCCGGCGGAGCGGGCGCACGATCACGCTTGACGCGTGCCGCGGCCGGTCGGGTCGACGCACGGTCGGCCGCGATGGATCGCGCCGTCCACAACCTGTTGACAACGCGTGCAAGTTCAGTCGGCGCGGACACGCCGATCGAAGTCGAGGTCGACGGAGGAGTGATCGAGGTCCGCGACCGCGGCGTCGGCATACCGGCCGACGAACGGGCCTTCGTCTTCGATCGCTTCTACCCGCGACTGCGGCGCGGTCGCAGCCCGGTTCCGGGCTCGGTCTCTCGATCGTGCAGCAGATCGCCGAGCTGCACGGCGGCCGGGTCGAGGTGCTCGATCGGGCCGGCGGCGGCACCATCGCCCGCCTCACGCTGCCCGTCCCCACCTAGCAGGCGACGGTCACAGGCGAGGATCACCGCGGCACCGAGCAGACGCGCCCGCGTCAGCGGGCGGCGCGCAGCAACGGGATCACGTCGTCGCCGAGGCGCACGGATCTGCTCGCGTCCGGCCGCGGTTGTTACGCCGGGAACATGCACGCGCAGGTTCAACGCGTCCGCGCCGGAACGCGCAAGCGCATCGAGGAGGCCGCGGGCCACTTCGCTCGCGTCGGGGGCGACGACCATCTCGTCCGCCCCCCAGTGCGTCGACGCGTTCGCCGGCGCATATCCGCGGTAGACGTCGATCTGACGATCGACATCGGCGCGCGGCGGATCCCCGATCCACGCTCGCCGAACGAGCACGCAGGATCCCGAACCGCCGGCGTCGCGGTAGGCGTCGACGAGCTCCGGGCAGCGCTCGGGCGTAACCAGCGAATCGAACAAGAGCCCCGTTCCCACCCGCGCGGCCCGGCGCGCGGCGGTGACACTCGCCGCCGCGCTCAGGACCGGGACCGCATGCTCGCGACAACGGACGAGCGCGGCGTCGGCCGCCAGCGGACCCGTGGCCTCGCCGCGCAGTGCCGCGGCAATCAACTCGAGCCCCGCCGCGAACCGCTCGGTGAGGCCATCCATGGTCACTCCCGCGATCTCGAAGTCGACCGCGAGCGCACCCGCGGCAAGGCCGAGCCCGACCCGGTGCGGGAAACGCGCCGCGAGCCACGCAGTCTCCTCGGCCACCAGCGCCGGCGATCGCAGCGGCAAGAGCAAGGGGCAAGGCGCCGCCCACCCGTGCGGCATCGCTTCGAGCAGGAACCCCGCCAGCTGCAGCGGGTTCGGCATGTATCCGGCGAAACCTCCATGATGCTCGCTCGTCATCACTCCATCGAAGCCGTGCTCCGATGCGAGCACCGCCTGGACGCGCAGCTCGGCGATCGTCTCCGCCGGATCGAGGCCCTGGTTCGGATAGCTCCGGAACGAGACCGTGCCCGGGGCGAACGGGACCGACATCGTCAGCTCCGGGTGTCTTCGATCCAGTCGGGCATGGCGATCGGCGGGTTCGGCAACTGGCGCGCGCCGCGCTCGGCCAGGAACCGATCGTGGCCCTCCGGGTCGGCCGGGAACGAACGGGGGTCGCCCATCATCACCTCGAACAGCTCGACCCCCTGCGGGCCCGCGACGAACGGGCCGAACGTGTCGCCCTGGTCCAGCGCGATGTGCGTGCCCTTGCGGCACGACACGTCACCGCACGTCATGTCGCCGTCGAGCACGAAGATCACATGATTGGAGTTGTGGCCGTGCGGCTGCACGATCATCCCCGGATCCCACTTCGCGTACAGCGAGAGGTACGCGGGCGAGAAGTCGAGCCACTTCTCCCGCACCGCCATCTCCGCGCACCGATGCCGATCCGCCGGACCTCCTGGAACTCGACGTCGTCCAGATGAGCGAACCGCGGGCTGTGCGCCATGGGCATCTCCTGCTCGGATCGGTGCGGCCGAAAGCGTACCGACGGCCACTCCCGAGCGGCTGCAAGAGGGCGCGACGTTCGGAACCGGAATGTGCCTCAATATCGGCTACTCCACGATGGGCATCGTCCTCGAGTTCGACGACGACGCCCGATCGCCGGGTGATCCACGACCCTCAGTGCGCTACCGCTGCGCTCGGGGGAACTGAGCCCGGCGCTCGGCGATCCGGCGGCGGAACTCCTCGCGCCGGTGCTTCATGCGGACCAAGAACAGGGCCCGGGTCACCGCCATCGCACCGATGAGCACACCGATCACAACGCTCCCGCGCACGATCAAGAACGCCGCCAGCGCGCCCGAGAGCGCTACCAGAATCCAACGAAACACCGACACCGATTGCATGGTGCCCTCCTTGGTCACGGCACGAGCGTCGCATCCGAACATCAGGGAGCCGCGCCGACGAACGTGAGGATTTCGTGAACCGAGGTCTCCGGCCGCCGGCACCGGGCTCGCTGGATACCCTTCCCGGCGTTGGATCGACGGGGAATGGCGGACGGCATGGCGATCACGGGGCTGGCAAACCTCGCGGTGAAGGTGGCGGACCTCGACGCCGCCTGCGCGTTCTATGCAGCTGCGGGGGGCGAGATCCGAGACCGGATGGAGTGGAACAACGGCGAGCGCGCCGACGTGTTCCTCGGCCCGGTCATGATCACGCTGTTCACGCACGCGATCTACGAAGATGTCGTAGATCTGCCGGCCGAAGGCTTTCTCCACCCCGCGCTGTTCACCGACGATCTCGACGCCGAGCTCGTCGGTCATCGAGTCATGTGGGGCCCGGCCGTGGTCGAAGGCGCGTTCGGCAAACGACGCATCGCCTTCGTCGAGGCGCCGGGCGGCATTCGGCTCGAGTTCATGGAGCAGCTGGAGGATCCCGCATGAAGGTGACGCGCTTCCATCACGTCTCGGTGAACAGCAACGACACTCCGCTCGACGCGATGGTCGCCTTCTACCACGACGTCCTCGGGCTCGGGGACGAGACGCGACCGGAGATCCCCGGTATCGACGGCCACTGGCACACAGTGGGCGACCTCCAACTCCACCTCGTCGGTGCACCTCCGTCGGGCAACATCATCGACACCACAGGTCACCACTACTGCGTCGCCGTCACCGACCTCGACGCCGCGATCGACGAGCTGGAGGCGCGCGGCATCGAGTACGTGCGAGCGGTGCAGGGCGCGAACACGGTGCAGATCTGGATCGCCGATCCGGCCGGAAACACCATCGAGTTGCAACAGGAGACCCGGACCCAATGAGCTTCACTCCCTACGACCGGCCGGTACGGGCCGCGTTCGTCGGCCTCGGACGCATCTACGACCTCAACGTACGGGCGTATCGCGACAACCCCGACGTCGAGGTCGTCGCGCTCGTCGATCCGAGCGAGGAACGCCTCGCCGAACGCCAACGCGACTGGCCGGACGCGCGCACCTTCAGATCGGCGAAGGAGCTCGCGGCGGCAGGTGATGTCGACGTCGACGCGGTCGAGGCACTGTTGCCGATCCCCTTACACGTCGACGGCGTGATCGAGCTGCTCGGGTACGGCTGGCACGTCAATCTCCAAAAGCCGATGTGCAACAGCCTCGGAGACGCGCAACGGATGCTCGACGCCGCGGTCGCCAACGATCGGGTACTGCGGGTGATGGAGAACTACCTCTTCTACGAACCGTTGCGGAAGCTCAAGGCCACCGTCGATGCCGGCGAGATCGGCGATGTCAGCGGCTACCACATGAAGATGGTCGGCAGCAGCCGCGGCGGTTGGGAGGTGCCACTGAGCAGCTACCACTGGCAACTCCAACAGATGCAGAACGGGCGCGGCATCCTCGTGTTCGACGACGGCTGGCACAAGCTCGCGACCGCGCTCTGGCTCTTCGGCCCGATCGCCGAGGTCCGGTCGTGGATCGGTGCCACCGAAGTCGTGCCCGGGGTGTCACTCGACGCGCCGACGACGATCCTGTGGCAGCACCGGAACGGGATTCGGGGCGTATGGGACATCACACTCGCAACCGACATGTACCTGCGTTCCGACTACTACACGAACGACGAGCGCTGGGAGGTCACGGGATCGCGGGGCTACGCCGTGTGAACCGTTGCACCGGCCGCGGCATTCAGCAGCCCAGCCTCGAGGTGTACGCCGATGGCGAGATGCGCGCGTTTCACGCGCTCGACGACGATTGGGGCAGCAGCTTTCGCGATTCCGGTCGGCACTGGTTGCGCTGGCTCCACACAGGTGCCGGGCCGCTCATGTGGAGCGGCGAGGAAGCAGTCGACGTCTTGCGGTTCGCACTCGCCGCGTACGCGAGCAGCGAGGCCGGCGGCACGGGAGTCGATCCGGCTTCACTCGTCTGACCTCAGTCGTCCGAGACGTCGCGACATGTGGATCGCCTGTGAGCAACCTGCGGTTCGCACCGCGATCGTCGACTCCTAACATCGTGTGATCCGACTCGACGTTCCGACCCACGAAACCGCCGGTGCACGCAAGCCCTCGGCGCGCACGATCCTGGCTGTCGCGGCTGCGATCACGGGAACGGCGGCCTTCGTCGCATTGAGCGCCATGGTCTGGCATTCGACCGGCCCGTTGCGCTGGGAGCGGCGCATCTTCTTCCGCGCGCTGCGGCATCCGGCGCCCGGGGCGAACACCTGGCAATCGCTGTTCGAGCCTGCGCCTTTCGCGTTCATGGTGGTCGGGCTCGGGCTGGTTGCACTGTTCGAACGACGTCCGAAGCTCGCGCTGGGCGGGACGCTGGGTTGTTTCGCCGCGGTCTTCACCGCGGAGGAGATCCTCAAACCGATCATCGACAGCCGCCAACCCCCCGAGCGTCACTCCGCGTTCGGCCCGGCGTTCCACATCGGTTCGCTCACGTTCCCATCGGGCCATGTCACCGCGGCCGCCGCGCTCGCGGCCTTCGCGTGGCTGATCTTCCGCCGACGGACCGAGCTCGCGCTGTTCTTCTTCGCGATTCCGGTCCTGGTCGCCTGGGCGATGGTGTCACTCGGGCTCCATTACCCGGTCGACGCGCTCGGCGGCTTCATCTTCGGACCGCTGGTGGTGTTCGCCGGCGCGTTCGCTACGACGCTCGTGTTCGGAACCGACAAGCCGCGGCCGGCGGTTACGGGCGCGCCCCCATCGGGACCAGGTCGGGCCGGAAGTAGCTGACGAGCTCGACATACGCACCGGTGTGGGGCGCGTCGATCATCACACCCGGTCCGACCACCATGCCGACGTGATGGTTGGTCGGACCGCTGTCGCCGAAGAAGACGAGGTCGCCCGGCCGGAGTTGATCGATCGGGATGTGCGGAAACGAGTCGTACTGCGACTGCGATCCGTGTTCCATCGATACACCCGCCTGGAGCCAGGCCATCATCGTGAGGCCGGAGCAGTCGAACACGTCCGGTCCCGCGCCCGTGTAGACGTACGGCTTTCCCAATTGCCGGCGTGCGTAGGAGACGGCGAGCCACGCGCCCGCGGTCGGAGCCGGCAGCGGGCCCGCGTCGGCACCATTGCCCGGGTCGACCGCTCCGGGGGTGCCAGTGCCACCGTTCGAACCCGGGGCAACGCCGACCTTGGGGTGCGCGGCCTGCAGCTCGGCTTGATGCTTCAGCCACAGTTCCTCTTCGGCGGCGGCGTCCGCCGCCGCCTTCTGCTCCATCTGCGTCGCGAGCAACTTGATACTCGCGTTCGTGGTGTCGAGCAGGTGCGTCATCGACGCGTTGGCGGCTTCCACCCGACGGCGCGCGGCGTCGGCCGCGTGCTGACGGTCCTGCGCGGCGGCGAGCTGGCCTTGCAGATCGGAGCGCTGTCGATCGAGCCGCTCCCGCGTCACCTCGACGACCTGCAGGAGCCGTTCGTCCTGCTGGGCCGCGGCGGCGCCGTAGGTCGTCATCGCGCCGAGCTCCTGCACACTCGACACGTTCACGTCGATCGGGTCCTGGGTCCCTGCTCCCATGTAGAGCAGCGCGGCCCGCCCGCCGAGCTGCGCCTGCAGACGCTCGGCGGTCGCTTGTGTTGCTGCGATCTGAGCCTTCGTTGCCGAGACTCGCTTGTTCGCGACCCCGACCGCGTGGCGTGCCTGGAGGTATCGCTCGTCGAGGATGTCGGCGCGAGTGCTGTTCGCGGCGATCTGCAACGTGAGTTTCGCGGCCTGTGCCGTCTCCGACGCGAGCAGGTCGTCCTGCGGGGTCGCGCCGGCCCGACCTGCGGACAGACCGAGCGTCGCCGAGGCGACGGTGAGCACGAGCACGACGGCGCCCGTGAGGCGCCGCGACGAGATGAGATCCGGAGTCCGGTGGTGTCCCCCCACGGAGAGTGTTGTCGGCGCTCGCGTGTGCGCGGTTGACCGGATAGATCCCCCGAAAGGGATAGATCCGTCGGATCCTGTCGATTCACCGCGCGGTCGGGAGGAGCATGCTCGTGAGGCCTGTCGACCATTCGACCGCCCCGACGAACGACGCGGCGATCATCGGGGGCGCCTGCAGACGGGCGAGACCGTCCGCGTCTCCATGCTCATAGGCGAGCACCCATGCGAGCACGCGCCCGGTGGGGCCGTCGAGGTCGAGCAGCGCGCGCCGGAGCTCCGGGCCCAGCCCGAGCTGTTCGACGATCTCGGCAAGACTCTGGTCGAGGGTGTCGGGAAGCGCCGAGAGCAGTCCGGCCGTGAACGCCACGGCGCGATCGACGTCGGCACCCGCCGCGCAGAGCTCACACATCTTGGCGCGGATCAACGCGTTGGACAGGCCCTCTCGATTGCCCGAGGCAAGGCGGCTCATGACCATCATCGTGGCCCAGTTGCGCAGACCGTCGAGACCGAGGAGCACGAGCGCCTGACGCAGCGACGTGACCGGGTTCACCAACGAAAGGTGCGCGCTGTTGAGGATGCGCAGGAGCGAGTAGGCGATCGAGGGATCCCGGCTCACGGTCTCGACGAGCTCGGCCGCGGTCGCGTCGGGCCGGTGCACCGCCGAGAGGATCTCGGTGAGCACGGCACTGTTGGCGCCGTTGGTTCGCGCCCTCACGACGACGGGCCGCTGCAGCGCGAACCCCTGGAAGTACACGAACCCCATCTCGCGGAACGGGGCAAGTTGCTCCACCGATTCGACCTTCTCGGCCAGCAGTTCCACGTCGAAGTGTCGGAGTCGCTCGACGTGGTCGGCGAGCTCGTGGGGAGTCAACGCGAGCACGTCCAGCTTGACGATCGACGCGAGTTCGATGAGAGGTTCCACGCCGTCGCGGAAGACGAAGTCGTCGAGGGCAAGCGTGTGTCCGGCCGCGACCAGTGACCGCGCGACGTCGAGCACGCGGTGATCGATCTCGACGTCCTCGAGGATCTCCAGGACGACGCGGCCCGGTGGCAGCGTCTCGCAATAGCCGCTCGTCAAGAACACGTAGGGGACGTTCACGAACGCCCGGAGCGAGCCCACGAGCGTGTCGAGACCCACATCACTGAACGCCGTGACGAGCACTCGAGCGGTCGCGGCGTCGCCGTCGCTCAGCTGCACGCCCCCGTCCGATGCCGGCCTGAACAACAGCTCGTACGCGACGAGGTGTGAGCGGACGTCGTAGATCCCCTGCCGCGCGAGCACGGCCGGCACTGTGAGCGCGTCGCGTTCCGCCACGGCGACGTCCGACGGCGGGCTGATCTCGCGTGCCACGTCGTTGTATCGACCTCGCGTTCGGTGCCCCTGAGCCTGCGAGCAGATCCCGTCGGAGAAGTGGCGGGAAAGCCGCAACGCCTCGGGATTCGGAGCCCAAGGAGCCGACCGACGACTCCGACGACCTTCCGCTCTCGCCGGAGGCGCCCTGACTTCCGGAGCCGGTGACCGTACGCTTCCGCCTCGTGCACAGTGTGGCCGCCCGCATCCTGTCCTGAGGCCGGTCGTGGACACAACCGAGTGCCGCGCCGCCGGGGCGCCCGACCCGCGGGCATCCGACGCGACTCCGGCCGACCGCCACGTGCTCCGGCCGGGAGTGGTTGTCCTCGGCGCGCTCGTCGTCGCCGCAATCGCGCTGCGAGGCTGGTTCGCGCTGGGGCCGCTCGGCCGAACCGCCAACAGTGACGAGGCCATCGTCGGGCTGATGGCGTTGCGCCTGCTCCGGCACCACCGCATCACCGCGTTCTATTGGGGGCAGGCTTACGGTGGATCGCTCGAGGCGATGCTCGTCGCGCCTTTTGTCGCGCTGTTCGGCACGACCCGGCTGGCACTGAGATTCGCGAGTGTCCTGCTCGAGCTCGGCGGCGCATTGCTCGTCTGGCGTATCGCACGACATCTGTTCGACCGCCGCACCGCACTGTGGGCGGGAATCATCGCGTTGTGGTTCCCCCTCGCACTCGTCTATTTCGGTACCCAGGAGCGGGGCTTCTATCCCCTGACCGTCGTGTTGGGTCTGACCACCGTCTTGATGGCCGTCGACATCGACGAGAACGCGACGCGTCGACGGCATTGGCTCGCGCTCGGGCTGGCCGCAGGAATCGGCTGGTGGGTCAGCCCCAACATCTTGTATTACGCGATTCCCGCCGGTGTGTGGCTCGCGATGCGCGGCCATTGGCGAGAGCTGCGCAACGTCGCAGTCGCGGCGGGAGCGTTCGCCGCCGGCGCCTCCGTGTGGATCGTCGCGAACGTGCACAGCGGACTCGCATCGGGTCATGTGCCGAACTGGGCCGGGCACAGCACCTACTGGAGCCGCTTCCGGTTCTTCTGGGGGACGGGCGTGCCCTTCGCGTTGGGTCTGCGCCGTCCGTGGGGTGGTCAGTGGTACTGGAACCCGACGATCGGGCGACTCACCTATGCAGTGGCCCTCATCGCGATCGCGTGGGCGATTCGCCGAGCGCTGAAGCGCCCGTCGATCGACATCATGCTGCTCGTCGTCGCTCCCTTCGTGTTCGCGTACTTCCCTTCGACCTGGCTACTGAGCGAGGGTCGCTACCTCTACTTCATCGCGTCGGTGGTTCCGTTCCTGTTGTGCAGGATGCTCGTCAACCGTTGGGGTGGCGCGTTCGTCATCGGCCTCGTCGCGATCGGAGTGCTCGCCTTTGCGAGCGACTACCACCGTCTCGACGTGCCGATCTCTGCCGACATCGCTCCCATGACCCACGCGCTCGAGCACGACGGCTACCACACCGCGATCGCGAACTACTGGATCGCGTATCGCATGACGTATCAGTCGTCGGAGCACATGGTCGCGAGCCCGGTACCCGGACAATCGTCAGTGCGCTTCCACCCGTACCTACCGATCATCTTCAACTCGAACCCGGCTTATGTGTTCGACGCCGGGGGCAAGTACAGCCACGATGCCGCGCTGCTCCGCAAGCTGCGTGGCGCGCGCATCCGTTACCAGATTCTGCGTACCCGCGGCGACTACGCGGTGCTCCCCGAGAAGCGGTTCATCACCGCGCCCTGAAGCGGACGCGGCTCGGCGAGGCGGGCGGTCCGGGCCGGACGGATCAGGCGCTCGGTATCAGCCCGACAGTGAGAGCACGTTCACAGCCGTCCACCGACGCTGACGAATGCACCAGACTCAAGGTCCCGGACGACTCGGTCTGGGGCGTTGGCGGAGTGGGCGGGCGGGAGACCCGGTGCAAACTGTCCATTCCTCAAGATCGTGAGTAACGACGGAACCCGCACCTACAACGCAACCGCGGGGAATGATCACGCCGGGAAGCACGACTGCATTCGCTCCCACGAACGCGTCCTCGCCGATCGTCACCTTTGCTCGCACGACATTCCGAAACTCCTCCGGAAGGTGCGTCGACATTCGTGCCCCGCCATAAAAGGTGTCGGTCGCGGTGAGGATCCGCGCACCTGTAGCTATCACCGCATAATCGTCGACTTGCAGCTCGCCTCCCCCGATCACACTCGTGTGATTCCCAATGTGTACGAAACGACCGATGACTGTACGAATCCCGGCGTCGAGATACACGAAGTCATCCACTGTTGAGTGGTCTCCCAAGCTGAGCCGATCACCGCGGACGATCTTCGCGAGCGGATAGATGACCGATCCCTCCCCGAGCGAAGCCATCACGCCGTCTCGCCTGGCGACGCGGAGTCACAGCGATCGCCTCCCAGCGGCGGAAAGCCGCGGTACTCGGGCATCGTTGCGTGACCATCGAACGCAATACCCTCGCGGCTCACTACTCGACTCACCGTCTTCATCAAGATACGAAGGTCGAGCCAAGTCGTGTGATGATCGACATACCACACGTCGAGTTCAAATCGCTCTTCCCAGGACAACGAGTTCCGACCACTCACCTGAGCGAGGCCGGTAATGCCTGGACGGACGTTGTGGCGTTTCGCATGTACCCGGGTATAGCGATCGACGTACGTCAACAGCAGCGGCCGAGGGCCTACCAGGCTCATGTCGCCTCGCAACACATTTACGAGCTCCGGAAGCTCGTCAATACTCGTCGACCTCAGGAACCGACCTAGGCGAGTGAGCCTGAACTCGTCCGGAAGCAATTGTCCGTCGGCGTCATATATCTCGCGGATCGTGCGGAACTTGTACAGCGTAAAGGGCTTCGCGTCGCGACCGGGACGCCTCTGGGTGAAAATGATGGGCGAGCCAAGCCGAGCCCTGACGAGTAGGGCTGCCACGACGAGCAGCGGGGACAACACCACAAGAGCCAGGGCCGCGCCGACGACGTCGATGGTCCGCTTCACGTCAGAGCCGCCGACTGTCGAGGGGTGCCGAAGCGCCATTTAGGCACCGTCCAGTTTCCAGGTCGAACTCGTAGTAGTGGTTCAAACAACGAAGCACACGACCTGCTACGACTTGACTCGTGTCGCGCAGATCTGCCCCGGCATGGGGGCAGAAGCGTTGGACCGAATAGCTCGCTCCCTCGGCCGCGACCGTGATCCTGTCCGACGCGGGACGCGCCGACTCATAGTGTTCCACGGCGTCGAGCGTGTCGCGAAAGGCGAATTTCAGTAGACCGAGCAAGTAGTCGTTGTATACATCGGGCCGACGCAACGCAGTAAACCGCAACGAGAGGAAGAAATCCTCCCAAGCGACGCGCCCGTTCAGGATCGCCGGCAACCAGCGGGTCGCGAATCGATACTGATATTGGCAGTCCCCGAGCTCGTTATAGACCCCTGCGTCGCCATCGCGAAAATCCACGGCCCACTGTCCGCCACCGGGTCCGACCAGATCGAAGCCGACCCGCATTCCGATCCGGCTATTGAAGTACGGGCTGAGTGAGAGGAGACCTTCGAAATAGTCACGAAACGGCTCCCACAGCGAGCGCGACGACTCCGGGTAATCTTGTTTCGTCACTTGAATGGCGTCGGCCCTCCTCGCGGCATACGCGGCGCAGGTAGGTCCATCGATCGCCGCTCTCGAATCCCGACCAGAGGGGGTCACGCGTGAACTCGCGGACGGAAGCATCGAGGGCATCGCCCGGAAGCAGTACCGAAACACCTGGGAGCCCGCGACGCTGCAACCAACTCGCGACGGCGAACTGGTCGGGAAAGATGCCGCCGTCCATTTCGTGATTGATCGAAAACAACTCCTCGTCCAGGAAGCACGGCGGCCCCGCGAACGGCAGAACAGTGGTTGGTCGTGCGGCGGAGATGACCCTCTCCACGTATGCGAGTTTCGCAGCACGCTTTCGAGCGGTCAGCAGTCGCTTCTTCTCAGCTGAGAGGTCGTAACACATCGGGTGCCAGGTTGCGCTCGAACCCTGAACTGTCAGAACGTCAATGTCACCTACAGTCTCTCGGATCTGCAGAATCTGCGCCGGCGAGAGCCGGGCATCGTTGAGATCGAGCAACACGCTTCGGTCCGCAACGACGACGACGGCTGAGTCGTGGTTCATCGGCGAATTCTCGGATACGAACATGAACCGTGTACCCGACGCCAGGTCGAACCAGGTCCAGGGAGGGATTTCGATGATCTCCCCACCTCGAGCCGCACGCACCTTTTGCGCGGCGACCGGTGACGGGTACCGAGGCAGGATGACCGGTACGGAATTGGAGACGCGACCGAGGAACCACGGATCGAGGTGGTCGAGGTGCTCGTGGGTGACGACCACGGCGGTCGGCGAGAGGAGGGACGCGGTCGAGCACGTGCTGGTTCTCGGGATACTGAAACCAGGATGCCTGAAATGCCCCGAACGGCGACAGCCATGGATCTATGAGCAGCGTCGACGAAGACGACTCGACCTTCAGGCCCGCGTGACCGAGCGCAGTGATCTTCATCCGACGAGCTCACTCGGTGTGGTTCCCCACGCTTCAAGAGTCGGCATGATTGCGACGGAACCGCGGCTCCACGAATGAAGCATTCTCGTGGTAGCGGAAACAGCACGACTCAGACGCCATGTTGCGCGATTTCGCGACGAAGAGTCGCCCGTGCCCCACGAATCGTCCCGCGTGCGACCAGGCTGGATGCGCACGCACTCGAATCCTGACTGCTCCAACACCGTGCGCAGTGTCCTTGGCGTGAAACCCAAACGGTGTTCGGGTGGAGCGATTCCACCGAGGAAAGGGGGCACCTGCTTACCCGTGAGCCGAAGAACAGGCGCGGCGACGAACCGGGACCTCCTCAGGGCTTTATGGAAGTTCATGTTCGGTACCAGAACGACAAGCGTGCCTTGTCCAGGTACCAGTAAATGAGCATTCTCGGCCAACGACCCCTTGGGATCGTGTAAGTGCTCACGCTGACATCGGGAAGGAAGAACGGCCCGCGGAAGGTGGGGCATCGGGCTGACGTACAACAAGGAGCAAGTCGTGCACTCGACGATGTCGAAGCCCTTCTCCGTCGTCACGTAACGCGACCGCTCGGAATCACACAGCATGCAGCGCGATTGCGTCACCACTGCCTTGGGACCCCTAGCCGAGCCACTCGTGATCCCGGTCACGAGGAAGGTGCCTCGCCACAAACATCCCTCCCGTCGGGCCCCTGATCTGGGAGTGCGAAAGGGCACCCATCGCACCCGCATCGGATAGTAGAACACCGAGAACCGACCGATCATCGACGATCGACGCCGAGCGGAAGCGACTCGCGGAAGCGAAGCCGGAACACGGACACGAAGGGGACAAAACGGAGCCGGGCTGACAAGCCGACAGGCGCGTCGTGACGAAGACCGCAACGGGCAACCAGCCACACGCGATCGCTGCCGGCCGACCAGAACTCACTGTCGCCGCGTGCGACACACGCCGTTGCGGGCGCGAGATCGGTGCCATCATGCAGGGGTGGGGATCTCGGCACTGCCGCCGCTGCACAACGCCTGGCTGGCCGCGCTCACCGGCATTCGCGAGCCGCCGTCGGAACCCAAGGCGACCTGCGACGACTGCGTGATGTGTGGGGGCGTCGAGCGCTCGGGCAGCCACGTGTCCTTCTCCCCGGACGTGAAGTGCTGCAGCTACGTCCCCCATCTGGCGAACTTCTTGGTCGGTCGGTCGCTGCTCGGACCTGGACGCGACACCATCACCGCCAGGATCTCGCGCAGGGCGGGGGTGACGCCGCTCGGACTCGGACTCAGCTACGCCGACATCCGCCGGATCCTCGGGGCCCAGTCCCATTTCGGGCGCTCACCCGTCGTCGTCTGCCCGCATTTCGACGCGACGACCAAGGGCTGCGCCATCTGGGAGACGCGCAACGCGGTGTGCTCCACCTGGTTCTGCAAGCACGAGCGGGGGGCGGTGACCCAACGCTTCTGGCACGCCGTCCGTGATCTGTTGATCGCGGCGGAGGAGCGCATATCCCACCGCTGTCTCACCCGGGGTGGCCTCCCCGACGAGCAGGTGAGGGCGGTGCTCGACCACCGGGCCGTCGTGCGGGAGACCATCGCCCGCGCCAACGCCGGCGAGGCGCCACCGGAGACGGCACCCGACGACGAGTCGGCCGACTGGTACGCGCGGATGTGGGGCGAGTGGGCCGGCCGCGAGGCGGAGTGGTTCCTCCGCAGCGCCGAGTCGGTCACGACGATGGGCGACGACGAGCTCATCGCCTGGACGGATGGCGTGCGCCACCTCTCCCAGGCGGTCGGCGAGCGTTGGGACGACCTCACCGTGCACGAGTTGCCCGACCGGCTGACGTTCAGCCCGGGCGCAGGCAGCGAAGCCACCGCGGACGTGCTCCGGCTCATCGGCTACAGCCCGTTCGACCCGCTCGTACTGCCCGCGGCACTGCAGGGCGATCTGCGCCGGCTCGACGGCCGGGAGATCACGCAGGTGCGCCAGGGGATCGACCCGCACGGCACTCCGCTGGACGACGACCTGCTCGGGCTGCTGCACGACTTCGGGGTCGCGGTACCGCCCGGGCAGTGACCGGCCCCCGTCGACGCGCGGATGGAAAGGTCAGCTCACCGCACCTCCCGATCGGATCCCACGCGATCGAAAAGCCCGGGGCTCGAACGTGGCTCCCTCGTGTGTGCTCGCGGGGAGTGGTCCGCCCCGGAGACTCGAACCCGGAACGTGCGGATTAACGGTGCGATCGACGCGTTGCACGCGACTCTGCACATCGTTAACAACCTGCGCACATATCCGCACGCAGCTCCGCACCACCCCACGCGCTGCCGTGTTGCCCGTAAGTGCGCCGTTTGCAGCGTGGCCTACGCGATCGTATAGTGCGTGGGCGTTCAGGAGGCAATAGTGGAGCTAGCGGGCAGGCTGGACTTCGATCGCATCTAGCCTAAGCGCGCTGAAAGGGATGCCAACATGCCTCGCTTCTCGTTGCCTTCCAGCGACGCAGGCCAGATTCGTTCCATTGCGGTCGCTCATCACCACGAAGCAGCTCCCGAATTCGAGCGCCGCTATGCCGAGATGCGCGCCGACCGCTTCGCGAGTGCATTCTCGTACGGGCGAACTCTGATCGACGACGAGATATCCGCCGTTCTCCGATCGCTTCCTCCAGGCGCGTCGGTGTTGGATGTCGGCTGTGGCACTGGCGCCAGCCTGAGTTTGGTGCAGTCGCACTCGCTCAAGGCGTTCGGTGTCGAACCGGCTGTAGCGATGCGAACGGCTGCCACGCGTGACCACCCTGACGCGACTCGTCGTCGACGGAACGTCATCAGCGTTGCCGTTCGAAGACGAGGAGTTCGACTTTGTATTCGCGATCGAGGTCTTTCGTTACCTCGATCGAGCAGAAATAAGGAAGTCGTACTCGGAAGTGCGCCGGGTCTTGAAGCCCGGGGGGCGCTTTCTCTTCACTATGGTCAATCGCTTCGCGCTCGACGGGTTCTGGGTCCTCCAGCGGGCACGCGAACGATTGGTGAAGGGGGGAATCAGCCGCGAACATCCCCACTGCGAGTTCTTCTCCCCGCGACAGGTGGAACATGACCTCTCGGGGGCCGGATTCGTCTCCGCGGACTGTGTCGGTCGAATGATCGCAACCCTTCGGTTCGCCTACAAGGCGTCGCCCACCTTCGGCCAGGCGCTTGCTCGACGTGTCGAGCCACTCGACAGGCGATGGAGTGGCTCGCGACTCATGACTCCGTTGTCCGGGCACCTCGTGTGTACAGCGGTGAAACCGCATGGATGACCACGTCGAAACGTCGGCAACTGAAACCGCGTCTGTCGTCATCTCGCTCGACTTCGAATTGCGCTGGGGAGTGCTCGACAAGCTCCAGGATGACTTCCGGGCTTATCGCGCGAACCTCGAGGGCGTTCATGATGTCGTTCCAATGACCCTGGATGTGTTCGACCAACACGGGGCCACTGTGACTTGGGCCGTGGTTGGGAGCATGTTGTGTGACGGCTGGGACGAGTGGACCGATCGTTGTCCGCCGTGGCCGCGGTACGAACGCCGAAGCCTGTGCTGGCGAGACGAACTGAAGGGATCGACGCAAGATCGTGCGCTCTACTTCGCGCCAGAGCTTGTCGACCAGGTCCGCGCCCGAGGACACGAGATCGCCTCGCACTCGTTTACGCATCTCTACATGAATGAGCCTGGGGTTACTCCCGAGGATGTCACTCAGGACGCGGAAGCCATGAATCGCCTCTTCGCCGATCGCTGGGCCGCTCGACCGTCGAGTTTCGTATTCCCTCGAAACCAGGAGGGCCGGCTTCGTGAGCTCCAAGATGCCGGCATCAAATCGTGGCGTGCCAACCCGGACCTGTGGTTCTGGGATCCGGAGAAGCCAGGCGGGCGTGGTCGTCGTGCGCTGCGCGTGGCGGATTCCTTCCTGCCACGGCCTCGTCGCCGCCACTCCTCGGCCGACCATGTTCGGCAACGAGCGTCGCACCTCGTGCGCTTCCAGTTGCCTGATCAAGCGTGGCATCTGCATGCTCGAAGAATCGTAAGAGACAGCTCACGACTCCGTGGCGGGGAAGTCCTTCACCTGTGGTGGCATCCCCACAACATGGGTGCCGACCCTCGCAGGTCAGTAGAACGGTTAGATGAACTGCTGGGTTCGATCTCATCGGAGACGAAGCCATCGGTCGCGTTCCGAGCGATGCGCGACCTAACGTCCGTTGCCTGATGGCGAAAGACGAGCGCGAACCGGAGAGAGCGATTCCGTCGACCACAGCCGTTGGTCGGGTCGCGGTGCTATGTGTGCGTGGCCTCGGCAGAGGCGGGGCGGAGCGACTGGTGTTCGAGGAGGCTCGATACCTGTCAGAACGTGGACTTGCTGTCGAGGTCTGGCACCAAAGAGGCGGGGAGTTCGTGGCAGACCTTGAGGCGATCGGCATCCCCGTCTATCAGATCCGACCATCGGATCTGCGACGCCACCTACGGCGTGTCGATGACAAGTACGAACAGGTGACGATTCACACCCATTCGCCATCCTTCGCAGCGACGCTGCGGCTCGCAGCACGTCGCCTGCGATCAGTTCGGTTCATCCATACAGAGCACAACCTCACATCCAGCTATCGACCCGCGACGCGGCTCGCTCACAGGGTGACCGCTCGTTGGGTCGACCAGCTCTTCGCCGTCTCCGACGCTGTGCTCAGGACTGCGCCCAGAGTCAGCGACCGCTCGGTGCTCGTCCACGTCGACCTGGGGTCTCCTCGTCTGCAACGATGTCTGGGCTTGCCTTACCGGGACGCCGAGCCGTGGCGAATGATCTGCGTCGCGAGTCTCACCGATAAGAAGAACCATCGCAACCTGTTGAATGCGCTCGATCTTTTGGGAGGTGAGCTACGTCGACCGCTGGAGACATGGATCGTCGGTGATGGTCCGCTACGGGAGAACATCAGCGAACATGCTCAACAGGTGGCGTCGCGCCACGACTCTCTCTCAATTGAAATGCTTGGTGTCCGAGACGACATACCTGAGTTGTTGGGAGACTGCGATCTTCTCATACTGCCGTCGAAGTCCGAAGGTCTTCCGCTTATTCTGATGGAGGCGATGGCAGCCTCAACCCCGGTCGTTGCGACCGCGGTCGGAGGTGTGCCGGAGCTCGTCGAAGACGGCCGCACGGGGTTTCTGGTTCAGTCATCGAGCCCGACCGCCCTCGCCGAGGCAATCAGCGCCGCCTTCGAGGATCCACATCAGCGTCTTTGCGTCAGTATCGCCGCTCGTCGGCAAATCGCGGAACTTGCCCAAGCGAACTGGCAGGACGTCTATTTCGCGTCGATGACGGCGCCCTGACAACTGTGGATCGAAGGGCGGCCAATCGGAGGCGTCGCATTTAGACACTGTGCAGGTGGGGGGTCGGATGCAAATTGCGTGTACGAGCCGTGCCAGCGGACGTTCAGCGGGTCGCCTCTGAAGAGAAGATTACCTAATGAGACTGGTGGGCCGCCCGGGACTCGAACCCGGAACCTGCGGATTAAAAGTTGTTCTTGGGGTGATCGTTAGCGTCCGTCATGATCTGAGAACGTGCGCTGATCTGCGGGTTTGCGTTCGCCTCGATTCGCACTCGGCCGTCGATTCTCGCCCGGGCGTTTGCAATCCGTTCGCACTCCAAGCGCCAGACCCCGCCCGTCTGTTCGGGTCTACGACTCGCGAGGGTGCGCGAGAACGGCAAGTTATGGACGGGCGAGCAAGGCGAATCCCGCGACGCTGGGGTGGCGTTTGGAGGCGGAGCGGTTCAGGGTTCTGGCAGTGTTCCGGTTCGGACGACGTGGTCGGCGACGGTACGCAACTTCAAGTTGAGGTTGTTCGATGTTGTGCGTAGGAGTGCGAACGCGGCGTCGCTGTCGATGTGTCGTGTCGCACGGAGGATTCCCTTTGCTTGTCCGATCGCGTCTCGGGCGTCGAGCGCCTCACGTAACCCTTCTACGATCGCAAGGTCGTGTTCGTGAAGCTGCGCGCCTGCCAGCGCCAACGCGGCGTGCGCGGCGAACACGGTCCCGAACGCTCGCGCGGTCTCATCGAACGCGCCCGGTTGACGGCCGTAGAGATCGAGCGCCCCGAGTGTGTCTTCGGCGGCGAAGAGCCGAAACGCGAGCATGCTGTGGATGCCCGCGTCGAGGGCTCGTTCCGTGAACGTCGGCCAGATCGCGCGTTGATCACGAAGATCGGCTGACTCGAACATGGGGCGTCGCGCGATCGCGTCGAGGCAGGGGCCTTCGCCAACGTCGCATTCCATCTCTTCGATCTCGCGCACCAGGTCGTCGGACCATGCACCGGCGACGATCTGGCCGTTCCCGATAAGGAGGATGCCCGCCTCATCGCAGCCGTCGATCGTCTCGACTGCCAGGTCGACAATCCGTTGCAGTGTTCGCGCGACGGTTGGCTCACCGGATACAGCGCGCGCGATCTCTGCCAGGTGGGTAGAAGAATCCGGGTGCGGGGAACCCGGTTCCTCCCCGCCACGCGCACTCATTGCGGGCCGCGTTCAGGATGACCAGCAGAGCGGCGGTATGTCGTTCGCACGGTCGCGACTTCCTGCACCGCCTCCTCAGTCGGTGCCTGGGTGTGGTAGCCGCTGAGGTGGTCGGGTCGGAGGCGAACGAAGTGTGGGGGTGTCGTCTCGGTTGAGGCGGCGAGCCCGAGCGCGTGGAACTGGGCGCGTTCATCAGGATCGGTGACTTCGCTCGCTCGGCCGATGGCGAGCACGGCCCAGTCCGCGTCCGTTGAGGTGGCATTGTCGACGCCCAAGCCGATGACGTTCGGGCGTGCGAAGGCGCGTCGCACCGGGCCGTCTCGCATGCCGATGATGATGTCGCCGCCGAGGTACTGGTAGTTGACGGGCACCACGACGGGAAGCGCCCCGACCGTCAGGCTCACCCGGCCGACGTGCGTGCTGGCGAGCAGCCCCTCGCATTCGGCCCGGGACAGCACCGGGAGATCATCATCGAAGAACATCGTCATGATGTTCGTCGACGCTGACGTGGGGAGGCAGAGGCGAAAGTCACCCCCCACCGGGAGTCCCGGGTCACAACCAGCGCGCGGATGCCCGACGTGCATGGCCAAACTGTCCAGCTGCGACCATTGAACGAACGGCGGACGCGCCGTAAGATGCCGATTGGTTCTTCACCGACCGCATCCTTAGCGAGCCTGTCGCCGGTCCAGAGCCTCCAGGTCCAACCAACGGCCTGAGAGGAGCGTGCGTCGGGTGGCCTTCACGAATGCACACGCAGAACCAGATGTTGCTGATCGGGTGATCAACCACATCTTCGGATGCGGTCTAACGCTCGCGGGCATCATCGGCCGCGCCGAAATCGGTGACGAAGTCACCCGACGCCTCCTCGACGTGATCGACGAACTCGACAGGGCAGTGACCACCCTGCGCCACGCGGCCTTCACCGGGCTCGTCGCCGACCGCGACCTACCACCCAACGCTCCTGAGCCGACCGTACTCATCGCGACCGAGCCAGAACCGGTCGTGGAGATTCGTGCCGCATCGAACGGTACGCGTCGCCGCTTGTGCCGCTTCACGCACGACGAGTTCGCGTACGCGAGACACGGTCACGACTTCTACCGCGCCAGCGATCACGAGTTATGGGCACACGAAAGCGACGGTCTGCTCCTCTCCGCGCGCTCCGGTCGACCATTCGCCCGCCGCGACGGCAACGTCTTCTACGACCTCGAAACCAACGTGCCGCTCTACTACGAAGACCGCCACACCGTAACCACGCCCGAGACATCCGAACTCACCGCGAACTTGTCGCCGGTCCAGGTCGCAACGACGATCCACGGCGGAATCGCATAACTATCGCGAGGCTCGAAGCCATCGGCAACCGCCCCGTGGTCCCGATTGCCTCGCCTCGCGTACACCCCCCGCCACACTGCGCCCGAACACCACGACTGCGGTCAACTCCACCCATCAAGCAGCACCGATTGCCCGGCCGGGGCTCGTTACGCCACAGACGCGGGTCACATAGAACGCTCGCGCCGCGTCGTACCCGATAGGCAGCACGATATGGGCGCGCGTTCTGCTCCGGTCTACGCCTTCGCGAGGGTGCGCGAGATCGGTAGTTAGGGACGGCTGGTCGGCATCAGCCTGTTGCTGCTCCAGCAACGATGGGGGTGGGTAGGTGGACGTCGCCTTCGCTGCCGAAGAACAGTCCTTTGGAGAAGTTGAAGGCGCCGCCGTCGCTGGCGACCATTAGGTAGGAGTTGTCGTAGGGGACCATCGTGACGATCGGTTGGTTGAGCACGATGCCGCCCATCGAGCCGTGGAACGGTGCGTTGAAGCTGAACACACCGCCGTCGGAGGCGACGAGCCAGTAGCCAGTGTTGTCGGCGGTCAGGACCAGACCGACCACGGGCCGGTTGAGGCGCATCTTGCCGGTCGAGCCGTGGAAGGTGGCGTCTCCGAACGCGAACACGCCGCCGTCGGCGCCGACCATGTAGTAGCCGTGCCCGGTCGGGGTGGCGATCGAGCCGACGATCCTTCCGTTGAGATGGGTGGTATGGAGATCGCCCAGGAAGCGCGCATCGCCGAACGGGAGGACGCGACCTTTGGAGGTGAAGAGCCAGTAGCCCTTGCCGGTCGGCGTCCCCGACATGTTGGACACAGTCTCGCCCGGTGTGAGCCTGGACGGGTTGGCGTTGCCGAAGGCCGTGGCGTCTCCGAACACGAAGACCTGTCCCGCGGTATTGACGATCCAGAAGCCGTTGTGTGAGGGCGTGAGTTCAAGATCGGTCGCACCTGCAACATGCGCGTCGCCGAGGTGATCGAGACCACCAAACGCGTAGGTCGTTCCGCGTGTGTCGAGCATCATGTAGCCGCCCAACCTGCGACGCAGGGTGAGCGTCCCCCGCATGAGAAATCCACTAGCGACCGGCCCGGGGCCCGCTGGGAAGAAGCTCGTTATGGAGATGAGGAGGTGAGCGTTTGCGATGTCGGCGTTTCCGGCGAGATCGACGTGTAAGCAATCGACGTTCGGCTGGGCAGCGCCGCAATCGGCGGGGTTGCCGGGGCTGTAGTCGCCGGTCAACTTCATGCCGTCGGAACGGATGAACTCCGTGCCGGTGTAGCTGAAAGTGCTGCCCACCCGAACCCAGCCGATTTGATAATGGCCGACGCCGAGCTGACTCGTCGACACATACTTCCCTTCCCACCGAGCGAAGTCCAAGGCCTGAGGGCCTCCAAAGCCGCTTCCGCCGCCGACAATCGTCTGCGTCAGCACGACCGGCGAGGCGGTCGCCGCGGCCGCGCCGGGCAGCACGGTTCCGCCGATCGCGAGCAGTGCCGTCATCCCGAAGGCAACGAGAAGACGGATCGTCCTGTGCTGCATGCTCCCTCGGACGCGACCACGCGCGGAAAGGTTCCGCGCCTCGTCTCCACAAGTGACGGATGAGCGCATATTGGCACCTCTCTGGGACGCTCATGGCGAGCGCCTTGACGGGCTCTGGCCGGGGATCGGCGCCACAGCCCGATCGAGAGGCCTCGGCGCTGGCTTAGTTGAGTTGCGCGAGCGAGGTGAGGATCTCGACACCGTGCGAAAAGCCGATTGCGTGGCCCTCATTCTCGAAGACGGTGAGCTCGAAGTCTCGCATTCCGGTGGTTGCTTCTCGCACGGTATGCAAGGGGACGATGGGATCGAGTGACCCGTGCCACCAGTGAGTTGCGACGACGATGTCGCACAGCTCGAAGTCCCACGGCTGATGGAGGAGCAAGAGGTCGACGACGGCGCCGTCGCTCCCAGTTCTAAACGCCTCGCGACGTGTTTCGCGGAAGCGTTCTTGGACGTCCGGCGAATAGACGGCGTGATCAGGGCCGGCGCGAGCGGCCATTTCGGCTACGGATGCGTCCACGTCGGCAGCCATCGCCTCGAAGTGACGGCGCGCGGCTTCTTCGGCATCGCTACGGTCGTGCTCGATGAGGTCGGGGAACTCATCTTCACCCGAGGACCCTGGCGGTGCGATACCGGCGATCACGCCGATCGCTTCGATTCGTGATGACAGCCGTGCACCACACGCCAATGCATAGGCCGATCCTGCCGAAACGCCAACTACGAAGAATTGGTCGATACCGAGTGCGCGTGTCGCGTCCGCGACATCATCTGCCCAACCGAGCAACGCTCGGTCCGCGGCGAACTCGGACAGCCCGAACCCCGGCCGCTCGAGAACGACAATCCGAAGTCCGAGTTCATCCGCGAGTTCTTCGCTACCCACACCCATCAGGCGCGAGCCGGGACAGCCATGGAAGGCGACTACGGGAGCACGGCTCGCATCGCCCCATTCCGCGAACCCGACCGCCCGACCGTCGCGAACCTGAACCGTTCCCTCGCGCCGCGGTCCCGAACGTGGCTGCACCTCGGGAGACATTAGCGAGCACTCGGGTGAGGGGGCGACG
This sequence comes from uncultured Actinomycetes bacterium, assembly GCA_963784845.1. Classification (GTDB taxonomy): domain Bacteria; phylum Actinomycetota; class Acidimicrobiia; order IMCC26256; family PALSA-610; genus PALSA-610. The sequence goes on from CAWASN010000002.1 coordinate 155,552, forward strand.
CGTCTGGAGCGCTTTGGTCGCGGTCCCGAGCCGCGGCTGTGGGACGGCCTGCGCCGTGCCGTCGTGTTTTTCCGTCCGGGGTGCGTTCCTGGTGTTGGCCCGTTGGCCCGGCCGCCGTCTCTCGGCCGCCGTGTCCGCGCCATGCCCCCGCTTCGGGGCCTGGCTCCCTCTTGGTGTGAGGTCAATGCGGTGGGCCGCCCGGGACTCGAACCCGGAACCTGCGGATTAAAAGTCCGTCGCGCTGCCAATTGCGCCAGCGGCCCCGGGTATGGCTCGCAACGTTGGCCGAAACGGGCGACGGACCACGCGCTGCGCCTTTCGCGGGTAAGTCTGCTCCATCAGTGAAGCGCCAGGGTATTCCGGACCACCCCGTCGAACCGGAAACGTCGTCGGCGCGAATCGAGTCTGAACCGCGCTTCACGGCTGCTGACGTTTGGGTCGGTCAAGCCCGAGCTCTCCGCATTTCCCCGGTTCCGCCCGCGGGCGCGAAGGCTCAAGAAGCGATGGGCAGCACGAGCAGTTTGAGGTTCTGTGGGTCGACGCCGTACACGAACACGAGCGTGCGCGAGCCGGCCGCGGCATCGATCGTCACGGGGCCGATGTCGGGCGTTCCCGTGCAGGTACCCGGATCGCGCCTGTACAACCCGAGGTTGATCGTGCCGGGATCGACAATGTACGGGAGCTGCGACGTGCCGCCGATGTTGTTCCTCGTCGTGTCGCTGTCACCGACCGCGGGCAGACACTTCGGTTGACCGACGTTGCCCGCGACCCACACGCCGTCCTTGACCACGTACTGGATCGACGCTGCTCCGATTGCGAGCAGTGCCTTGCCCGGCACCGCGTCGAGAGACGAGTTGACGTCGGAATGCGACTCGAAGAAGACCTGATCGCTTCCCGCGCTCGGAGGGTTGCCACTTCCCGAGTCCGACCCCTCGAAGACGATGGTCAGCTGCTCGCCGCCCTTCCACGTCTCGCTCTGGGAGATGATCTGGTGGTCCAGCGTGGTCGAGCCCGCGACGAACGCGGTCGTGTTCCAGTCGCCGGCAGTGTCGGACGCGGTCACGTCGATGTAGTCGCTCGCGGTTCCGTAGGGCAGCGACGCGAGCTTCTTCCCGCACGCGTCGTTGCCGCCGTAGCCCTGCCACACGTCGATGGCGCTGCTCGGGTACGTCGAATTCGTGAAGAGGTTCACGAAGCGCACCTTGGCTGTCTGGGGACCAGGCGCGGTGAAGCAATTCCCGTTGCCGCCGCTGCCGCCGGCCGCGGTACTCGTCGTCACGTTGGTCGCGGTACCGCCGTCGGCGGGTGAGGTCGTGGCGGACGACTTCGAGCTTCCTCCGCCGCCGCACGCCGCGAACAACAGCATCGCCGAGCCACCCAGACCGAACAGTGCGAGCCGGCGCGCGTGCTGGCGAAAGAAGACCACCTGTGAACCTCCTGGTTGGTTCATGAGGACGCTACCTGCCCGCCGGCTCAGCCGAGCGCTTCGCTCGGCACATCGAAGTAGTCCTGATATCTCTGCGCCCGTTCCCGCCACACCCCCTCGTCGAGTCCCGTGTCGACGAACGAGTAGGTGTGGGTCCCGTGCTTGTCCGAAGGGTTCGCGGCGAAGAAGTCGCGCATCCGTTGCTCGGCTTCGGGCGCGAGCTCCAACCCCAGCTTCTCGTAGATCTCGTGAATGGTCGCGAACGGGTCGGCCATGAACCGGTGGAACTGCACGTCGACGACGCGATCCGCGGAAACCGTCCCGTCCTCCCGCGCGGTCACCGAGCGGTCGAGACCTTCGATGATGTGATCGGCGAAGTCGGCCGCGGCACGAGGAATCGTCGCGTCGTCGCTCGCGAGTGCACGGAGCCGTGCGACCAACGACGACAGCGACGCGAGAATCCGTAACGGGTCGCGGTGCGTCTGCACCAACAACGCGTTCGGGTACTCGGCGAGCAATGCGCCAAGCGCCCAGACGTGCCCGGGAGACTTCAACACCCACCGCTTCGCCGGATGCCTCGACTGCAGATGCTCCAAGAACATGCGGTGCCAGCGGTACGCCGGCGCCATGTCCGCCTGGTGCAGCAGCCACTCGGCGTACGACGGCACGCTGTACTGCGTCGGGAAGATCATGCTCCGAAAATCGGATGACGTGATCCTCACGCATTCCTGGGGCAACTGCGCCCCCATCGGATGCATCTGCATGAAGCCCGGCAACACGAGATCGACACCGGCAAGCGTCGCGTCGACCTCCGCGATGCGCGGATCGGTTTCGTAGGTCGCCGTCTCGGGTGGCGGCACCGGATGGTCGACCTCCCACGTCAGGGGCACCCGCGAGGCCGGGTCCATGGCCAACAACTCGTGCAGGATCGTCGTCCCCGTCCGACCCTGGCCGACGATCACGATCGGTGGCACGACGTCGACGCCCACGAGCTCGGGGTGCGACTTGCGATGTTCGAGGACCCGCATCCGATCTCCGAGATACCCGACCAACTCGCCCCCGACGAGCGCGGCGCCCAGCTCGTTCAACGCGGCCTCGCCGCAGAGCGAGTCGACGAGCCGATCGAGCCCTTCCTTCCACGAGTCGCTGCCGAGATCGGAGAGCCCCGTCTGCTCGCAGGCCTGCTCGACGGCGCGTTCCGCGCTCGAGATCGACCGTCGTCATCGAACGTCGGCCAGCTTCACGACGGTCGCCTGCGGTGTCTCGACTTCACCCTCGGGCAGGAAGAACCGCCAGAACATCATGCCGAATCCCTTGCCCTCGGTGTCGATCCAGTTCGGAACTCCGGGGTCGGAGTGTGCGAGCACCATGCGAAACGAACCATCCGGTTCGAGCACAGTCGACGCGCGGTTCCGGCTCACAGGACGGTGCGCGTAGTCGTACGTCTGCAGGTAGCGCGTCCAGAGCGCAACGCTCGCGAAACGGCACTCGGGCCAGCGTCCGGTGATGACGAGCGCTTCGTCGGGCGCGAGCAGGTAAGGCGCCATCGAGTACGCCGCGTCGGTGGCCGCGAACGCGAACGTACCCGGCAGCTCGGGAGGTGGGAAGACGTTCGGCGTCGTCGACACCCACGTGGGCTGCACGCGCTCGCCCGGTTTCGGTTGTTCGAGCGTCCGGGAGCGAACGAACCCCGCCACCCGACGAAGGCCGGCGGCAACGGACGCGTCGTTCCAGGGCTCCGGCGGTCCGAGCGGCTCGACCGTCTCGATGGTCAGCGGCACCAGGCGATTGGGATCGGCGGCGGTCGGGATCGGTTCCTCGAAGTAGCAACGCACGATCAACTCGCCCGCGCCCTCGACGAGCCCGAGCCAGTTCTTCGGTCGCGGTTCGCCACCGAAGAAGACCTCGAAACTGCCGTCGGGGCCGATTTCGAACTCGTGGTCGTTGAGCACACCGGCCGTCTCGGTGCTGTACCCGCCCTCCCCCGAGTCCTTCTCGACCGTGAAGGACAAGTACACCGACCCCGCCCGATTTCCGGTCACGCGATAGGTGCGGTCGGCACGGATGGGAGCGGTGTAGTAGATCGCGTCGGCGTTGTCGCCGAGCATCTTGCGCGATCGGGTGACGATGCGCCGGAAGAACGGGCGCTCGGGATCCAACTCGAACGCGAGGTCGAGCCCGCCTTCGAGCAACGATGCGATCTGGCGGTATCCGTCGGGGAGATCGCCGAACGCGTTCGCGCTCCACTCGTCGCCGAGGTAGCGCTCGTCGATCTCCTCCAACAACGCGATGAGCTCGCGCAAAGCGAGTCGCGACTCGGATTTGGGCGACTCGGAAGCGGTCTCGGTCATGGCGTCCCCTTTCGAGTCCGCATGCTCGCACGCCATCCCCCGCCGGCGCACGTGCGCGCGCTGCTCCGGCTACACCCGCCCGGGTTCAGCCGCCGAAAGGCGTCGTGGTCGTCGTCGGGCCCCCCGGAGCCGTCGACGGGCTGCTCGACGACGATGTCGCGGTCGACGCGACCCGACCACACGAGCGAGCCGCGTACGCGTCGAGAGGCGCACGATCCGTGAGCGCGGCGTCGAATCGGAACTGCTGCACGTCGGCCTCGACGCGTGCCAAGCTCGACGACAGATCGGCCGGCGCGATGTCGCGCAGTTCCCGCACGTTGGTCACGTAATCCTGCACCGCGGTCTGCAAGGTCTTGTTGAACTCGACCGGGTCGCCGACATTCGCGGTTGCAACCGTGTTCGCGATGCGGTCGAGCTTGGCGACGTAGGTACAAGCAGCCGGCCGATCCGGCGCCGACGACTTCGAGCCGGTCACCTTGCTACAGCCGGCGAGGACCACGAACGCAGCGAGAAGGCCCATCGCCGAAAGTCCCACCGCCGAAAGTGTCGTCGGACGTCCCGGGGGCTGTCGTCGGGGCTGTCGTCGGCGGCTGTCGTGCGGCGTCGTCGCCTCGTCGGCACCTGCTTGCGCACGGGCAAACCGTAGCGACCTACTGCTAGCCTGTACCCCTCCGGTGAAGACCGAGCCCCCATCGTCTAGTGGCCTAGGACGCCGCCCTTTCACGGCGGTAACGGGGATTCGAACTCCCCTGGGGGTGCTTGTTGGTTGCTCAAGGTCCTGTGGTGCAGTTTGGAGTGCACGCCGCCCTGTCAAGGCGGAGGCCGCGGGTTCAAATCCCGTCAGGACCGCGTTTTTTGGAAACTCGACCGAACCCGCCGGCACACGTCGGCGGGCGCGACCGCGAAGCCGGCCGAACGGCGGCGCCGCGTGGGGGACCAACGAACACGGCCGGGTAGCTCAGTTGGCAGAGCGCGCGCCTGAAAAGCGCGAGGTCACCGGATCGACGCCGGTCCCGGCCACGGACGAAGAGATCACCGTTCCGAGCGCAGTACGTCCTCAGATGTGGTCGGTCTCTTCGACGTGCTCGAGGAAGTGTCGGATCTCGCTCGCACGGAACCGTCGGTGACCACCGAGAGTCCGGATTGCCGAGATCTTCCCGGCTCTTGCCCAGCGCGTCACCGTCTTGGGGTTCACGCGGAACATCGCCGCGACTTCCGAAGGAGTCAACAAGGTCTCGTCGTCGTGGTCTTCCATGGCCTCCGCCTTTTCCATCGAGATCATCCGTTCTCTCTTGCCCGTTCCTGCAGCCCGGGAGCCGAAACCGTGACGTCCGCCCGTTCCCGTTTGCACGGTTTTCGGGACCTTGCTCCCTGCTGTCGCCAAGACACCTATCGGCACGATCTGGGCACCGCCGGAGGGTCGCATCACGCACGTCGCCGGCCACGAACGTGGCTATCGTCATTCTAGGACATCCTGACGTGCATCGGACAAAGCGCCAGAAACTTCGCCCGCGTACTGGCCCGCAGGCCCCGGATGCCGTCTGAGCAGCGGATCAGCGGGTTTCTACGCGCGCCCGACCGTGGCCCTCGACGATCTCGCCGACGACCCACGCGTCGTGGCCGCCGGCGCGTACCACGTCGAGCGCGTGCTCGGCCACGTCGCCGGGGACGACCGCCAACATGCCGACGCCGAGGTTGAACACCTGCTGCATCTCGACGTCGGGGACGTCACCGGCGCGCTGGATCTCGGCGAACACGCGCGGCTCTTCCCACGAGCCTCGCCACACGACACCGTCGCAGCGGTCCGGGAGCACCCGCACCAGGTTGCCGGGAATCCCGCCGCCCGTGACGTGCGCGAACGCGTGCACGGGCACCCGCCGGGTCAACTCCGACATCGCGGGGGCGTAGATGACGCTGGGCTCGAGGAGCACGTCGGCGAGCGACTGACGCGACCCGGGCCACGCCGGCTCGTGCAGATCCATCCCCGCCCGCTCGAGCAGAGCGGCTCGCGCGAGCGAGTATCCGTTACAGCGCAGCCCGGGGCTGGCAAAACCGACGATGCGATCTCCCGATCGCACGTCGCGGGGCAGCACCTCTGCACGCTCGACAACACCTACTGCGAACCCGACGAGATCGAACTCGCCCGGTTCCATCACGCCGGGGTGCTCCGACATCTCGCCACCGAGCAGCGCACATCTCGCGCGCCGGCACCCTTCGGCGACCCCCGACACCATCTCCTCGATCTCCTCGGGCACGAGCTTGCCGATCGAGATGTAGTCGAGGAAGAAGAGGGGCTCGGCCCCCTGGGCGGCGATGTCGTCGACCGACATGGCGACGCAGTCGATCCCGATGGTGCTGCGACGGTTCGCGAGCCGGGCGACCAAGGACTTCGTGCCGACCCCGTCGGTCGACGAGACGAGCAAGGGATCCCGGAAGCGCTTCCAGTCGAGCGCGAAGAGACCGCCGAACCCACCGATGTCGCCGACCACCTCGGGCCGGAACGTCGAGCGGACATGAGCCTTCACCAGTTCGACCGCCTTCTCACCCGCGGCGATGTCGACGCCGGCGTCGGAGTAGGTCAGCTTGCGGTCGGGTGGGTTCACGCGCGCTCGGCGGTGGCGGGTGCGGGATCGTCCATCGTGCCCTGCACGTGGATCGTGCGGGACTCGGACTCGAGCACGTGCTTGGTGTCGTACTCGGGGACCGGGACGGGATATTCACCGGTGAAGCACGCGGTGCAAAACGATTCCTTCGGAGAACCCGTGGCCGCGACGAGATGATCGAGGTCGAGGTACGCGAGCGAGTCGACGCCGAGATACAGCGCGATCTCGCCGATCTCCATGTCGGCCGCGAGGAGATCGGACCGCTTGCCCGTGTCGAGCCCGTAGAAACACGGCCAGCGGTACGGCGGCGACGACACGCGGAAGTGCACCTCGGTGGCGCCCGCCTCGCGCAGCAACGCGATGATCTGTCGGGTCGTGGTGCCGCGCACGATCGAGTCGTCGACCACGACCAGCCGCTTGCCCTTGATGTTGTCGCGCAACGGGTTCAGCTTGAGCCGGACGTCGGTGCCGCGCTTCTTCTGGCTGGGTTGGATGAACGTGCGCCCGACGTAACGGTTCTTCACGAACCCGTCGCCGTACGGGATGCCGGCCGCGCGAGCGAAGCCCTGTGCCGCGGGAACACCCGATTCGGGGACCGGCATCACCATGTCGGCGTTCGCCGGGGCCTGGCACACGAGCGCTTCGCCCATGCGTTGGCGCGCCCCGTGCACACTGTGACCGTAGAGCTGCGTGTCGGGCCGGGCGATGTAGACGAACTCGAACAGGCAGAGCTTCGGAGTCGGTTCCGCGAAGCGGACGGAGCGGACGCCGCCGGCATCGATCGCGACCATCTCTCCGGGCTCGACGTCACGCACATAGTGCGCGTCGACGAGGTCGAGCGCGGCTGTCTCGCTGGCGAGGACCCAGCCGCTCTCGGTCTTGCCGAGCACGAGGGGGCGGAACCCGTGGGCGTCGCGCACACCGAACAAATGCGCCTCGTCCATCAACACGAGGGAGAATGCGCCCGCGAGCCGGGGCAGCACCCGTTCGAGCGCGTGTTCCATGTCGCGGCCGTCGGACCGGCCTTGGTCGTCGTACTCGTTCACGAGCAGCTCGCCGATGAGCTCACTGTCGGAGGTGAGCACGCCCGGCAGCATCCCGAGGTCGTTCGACAACGTTTCGGTGTTGGTGAGGTTGCCGTTGTGACCGAGCGCGAAGCCGGCGTCGGCAACCGAGCGATACACGGGTTGGGCGTTGCGCCAGGTGCTCGAGCCGGTCGTTGAGTACCGCACGTGGCCGATCGCGAGGTGACCTTCGAGGGGAGCGAGACGGCGCTCGTCGAAGACCTGGGTGACCAGGCCCATGTCCTTGACGACGGTGATCGTTTCGCCGTCGCTGACGGCGATCCCGGCAGACTCCTGCCCGCGGTGTTGGAGCGCGTAGAGCCCCAAATAGGACAGATGAGCGACGGGCCGGCCCGGTGCGTAGACACCGAACACTCCGCACGCGTCTTTGGGGCCCGAGAGCTCAGCGTCCAAGATCACCAGTATTTCACGAGGGTGTGTCGTTCCACCGGTCCAACCGTGCCGGTGACCGTGTCCTTCCCGTAACCTGCGCCGCTGTGGAGCTGCCCGGTTGCTGCCTGTGGTTCACCGGCCTTTCGGGGGCGGGCAAGAGCACGATCGCGAACATCGTCGTCGACTCGCTGCGGGTGCGGGGGCGCAAGGTCGAGTTGCTCGACGGCGACGAGGTGCGCGAGCACCTGTCGGCGGGACTCGGCTTCTCCAAGGCCGACCGCGACACCAACATCCGCCGCATCGGTTGGGTCGCGTCGGTCCTCGCCCGCAACGGTGTGGTGTCGGTGACGGCGGCGATCTCGCCGTACCGGGCGGTGCGCGACGAGGTGCGGTCCTGGGTCGACAACTTCGTCGAGATCCACGTGGCGACCTCGCTCGAAGACTGCGAGTCGCGGGACGTGAAAGGCCTCTACGCACGGGCCCGGGCGGGCGAGATCCCCGAGTTCACCGGCGTGTCGGACCCGTACGAACCGCCCCTGCACCCGGAGCTGACGCTGGAGACGGCGGGACACACTCCCGAGGAATCGGCGGCCGAGGTCGTCGGCTGGCTCGAGGGCCGCGGCCTGCTCTGAGGTCGATCGGGGCGATAGACAGTCGGTCATGTTCTTGCGACGCGAGCGGCCGGGAGACGCAGCGGCGATCGCGGCTGTCCACGCGGCCGCTTTCGCCCGCCCCGACTCGGACGGCGGCGAACCGCCCGAGGTCGCGCTCGTCGCGATGCTCCGGTCATCGGACGCATGGATTCCGGAGCTGTCGATCGTCGCGATCGCGGACGAGGAGATCGCGGGCCACGTCGTGTGCAGCCGGGCGACGATCGCCGAGTCGATTCCGGTCCTCGCGCTCGGGCCGCTCGGCGTACATCCCGACCGTCAAGACACCCGGATCGGGAGCGCACTGATGCACGCCGTCATCGGCGCCGCCGACTCGCTCGACGAACCTCTCATCGCGTTGCTCGGGGACCCCGGGTACTACGAGCGCTTCGGATTCGAGCCGGCCGCGGACCACCGCATCGTTGCTCCCGAGGATTGGTACGGCGAGCACTTCCAGGTTCGGCACCTGGCCAAGGCGACCGGCCACGAACGCGGCCCGTTTCGCTACGCCGACGCGTTCGCCGTCGTCTCTTGATCCCGTCCCGATCCTCTCCGGACGGAAAGCCGCCGGACGGAAACTAGAAGACGGGGCGCCGTTTCGGCGGTTCGGTCCGTGCGACACCCGGCCCGGGGCCACCCGACATCAACCTCGGGATCGCATCGCGCCACGCATGCGCGGCGTCGGCGAGGGCGACGTCGAAGGCGCCCTTCACCACGAGGCGATCTCCCGCCGCGACACCGACGACACGGGCCGGAACACCCGCGACGGCCGCGGCCCCACACACCGCCGCCGTCTCTTGCGGATGGACACTGCAGACCACGACCGACGCCGGTTCCGCGAAGCACGCCTCCGCATGCGAACATCCGTCGAAGTCGAGCTCCACCCGCACACCGACGTCACCCGCGATCGCCATCTCCGCGAGCGCCACCGCGAGCCCGCCGTCGCTGAGGTCGTGGACGCCGGCCAGCAACCCGTCCCGCACGAGACCGGCCACGAGCTCGTGCACGAGCCGCGCCTGTTCGAGATCGGCGGCCGGCGGCATCCCGCCGTCGAGACCGTGCGCCACCGCGGCCCATTCCGATCCGCCGAGCTCGGCGCGGATCGCGCCGAGCACGACGATGTCGTCACCCGCACAGACGCGCGCCGCGGGCGGTCGAGCGGGCAGATCGTCGATGAGCCCGAGCACACCCGCCACCGGGGTCGGGTCGATGTCGTCGTCGCCCGAGGCGTTGTAGAAGCTCACGTTTCCGCCGATGACGGGGAACCCGAGCACCTCACACGCCTCGCTCATGCCTTCGACGACCTCGGAGAACTGCCACATCACCTCGGGATGCTCCGGGTTGCCGAAGTTCAGGCAGTTCACGAGCGCGATCGGGCGCGCACCCGAGCAGGCGACGTTGCGGGCCGCTTCGAGAACGGCGAGGCGACCGCCGGTGCGAGGATCGAGCCGGCAGAACCGTCCCTTGCCGTCGGTCGACAGTGCGAGCGCCTTGGTGGTGCCCTTCACCCGGAGCACAGCCGCGTCGGAGCCCGGCCCGGCAACCGTGTTGAGGAACAGCTGGTGGTCGTACTGACGCGACACCCAGGTCTTGTCGGCGATCGTCGGCGTCGCGAGCAAGTCGAGCAGCTCTCCGGAGAGATCGGCACCCGCGGGGAACTTGTCGCGCAGCTGCGGGCCCGGATCGGCGGCCTGCAACGCGTCCTGTCCCGCGGGCCGTGCCAGCGGGCGGTGGTAGAGCGGCCCGTCACCGAGACTCTCGACCGGAACGTCGGCGATCGCGCGTGCGTCGGACGAGAGCACCGGCGGCGCGTCACCGAGCGGAGGCTTCGGATTCATTCCGGGCACGCCGACCGCGTCGAACAACCCGTCGTAGATGCGAAACCGCGGGGTATCGGTGACGCGGCCCACGACCGTCGCCCGGATCTCCCAGCGGCGCGCAAGCTCCAGCACCGCGTCGACGTTCGCGGGCTCGACGATCGCGAGCATGCGCTCCTGGCTCTCCGACGTCAGCGCCTCGACCGGGTTCATCCCCGGCTCCCGCTTGGAGATGCGCGCGACATCGACGTCCATGCCCGCGCCGGCCTTGGCGGCCGTCTCCGAAGCTGCGCAAGACAGACCCGCGGCGCCGAGATCCTGCACGCCGACCGCGAGCTTGGCATCGAGCATCTCCAGGCACGCTTCGATGAGCCGCTTCTCCTCGAACGGATCTCCGACCTGCACAGAGGGACGCTTGGCCTCGTCGCCCTCCTCGATCGACGCCGAGGCGAGCACGCTGGCACCGCCGATGCCGTCACGCCCGGTCGACGACCCGAGCAGGATCGCCAGATTGCCCGGACCGTCGGCGCGCGCCAGCACGAGCCGTTCGGTCGGGAGGATGCCCAGACAGAACACGTTCACCAAGGGATTCCCGCGGTAGGTGTCGTCGAACACGACCTCCCCGCCGACCGTCGGCACCCCCACCGAGTTGCCGTAACCCGAGATGCCGGAGACGACACCCTCGAAGAGGTACCGGGTGCGAGCGTCGTCGAGTGACCCGAACCGCAGTGGGTCCATCAGCGCGATCGGGCGCGCGCCCATGGAGAAGATGTCACGGATGATGCCGCCGACACCGGTCGCTGCTCCCTGATAGGGCTCGACCGCCGACGGATGGTTGTGGCTCTCGATCCGGACCGCGATGGCGAGCCCGTCACCGATGTCGACCACGCCGGCACCCTCGCCCGGGCCGACGAGAACCCACGGCGCTTCGGTAGGGAACCGTGAGAGAAACGCCCGCGACGACTTGTACGAGCAATGCTCCGACCACATCACCGAGTACATCGCGAGCTCGAGGTGTGTCGGCTCGCGGCCCAGTTCGTCGACGACGGCTGCGAACTCGTCGTCGGTCATGCCGAGCTGACGATGCAATGGTTGCTCGGTAGGGGCCTCCGCCATCACGGTTGATCGTAGCGAGGGCCGCGACGCGCGCGAGATCCCTGCCGCCGGAGGTGTACGTCGTCAGACGGTGATGGTCGCGCGAGCCGTCGCGGCGGCGAGCAGACTCTCCAGGAGGACCACGCCGTCGTTCGAACCGAGCAGCGCGTCGGAGGCGCGTTCGGGGTGGGGCATGAGTCCGACGACATTGCCGGTCGCGTTGCAGATACCCGCGATGTCGTCAAGGCTCCCGTTGGGGTTGTCGACGTACCGGACGACGATCCGCTGCTCGGAGCGCAGCTCCGAGAGCGTGCGCTCGTCACACACGTAATTTCCCTCGAAATGGTTGATCGGGATGTGCAGGACGTCGCCGACCCGAGCCTTGTTCGTGAGCACCGTCGACGTCGTCTCGACGCGCAGCGCCACCGTCTCGCACAAGAACTTCAGCCCGGCGTTCTTCTGCAGCGCACCGGGCAGCAGGCCCGCCTCGCACAGGACCTGGAAACCGTTGCAGATCCCGACGACGGGACCACCGGCGCGCGCGTGCTCCCCGACCGCATGCATCACCGGGGAGAACCGCGCGATCGCTCCGGTGCGCAGGTAGTCGCCGTGCGCGAACCCGCCGGGAACGACCACCGCGTCGACGCCTCTCGTGCTGTCGTCGCCGTGCCAGAGCAGCTCGGCCCGTCCCCCGAGGTGTTCGAGCGCGTACTGCACGTCGAGCTCGCAGTTGGTACCCGGGAAGAGCACGACGCCGACGGTCGCGGTCACGAGATCACGACCTCGTACGCCTCGATCACGGGATTCGCGAGGAGTCGCTCACACATCTCGTTGACCTGACGGCGCGCGGCGTCGACGTCGGGCGCGTCCAAGACGAGACGGATCGTCTTGCCGATGTGCACCTGGGCGACGTTCGTGTACCCGAGCGCCGGAAGCGCACGTTCGACGGTTGCCCCGGCGGGGTCGGCAATGCCCGGCCGATGGGTGACCTCTACGTGCGCGTTGAACGCCGGCATGGCCAGATGCTACCGACCACCTCCCGCGCGATCGCGCTCGGCGGACGCCGCTCAGAGGAAGCAGGGACAGGCGTTCGAGAACACGCCCGTCGCCGCAATCACGAAGATGGCCACGATCACGAGGATCGTGAGCCCCATCACCATCCAGCGCGTCTTGTCAGTCATGCACACAGCTCCCCGTCGAGACGATGCGCGGAGCATAAGAGCCCGCAGCCGCCGGGTGCCGGTCGCGGCGCCCCGGACGGGCAAAATTCACATTCGTGAACCCACGCAATTCGGGTGAACGGGCCCGTCAGTCGTCGCCGCCGTACCAGTCGGAGAAGGCGTCGTCGGCGAGGAGCTCGTACGCCTCGACATACTTGGCCCGGGTGTTTCCGATCACCTCGGGAGGCATCGTGGGCGCCGGCGGTTCGTGCGCCCAGCCGGTCGAGTCCATGAAATCACGGACGTACTGCTTGTCGAACGACGGAGGCGCGGTGCCGACCCGGAACTTGTCGCGGGGCCAGTAGCGCGAGGAGTCGGGCGTCATCATCTCGTCGATGACGATGATCTCGCCGTCGCGGTCGCCGAACTCGAACTTGGTGTCGGCCAGGATCAGCCCGCAAGTCTCGGCGTGCCGGGCGCCGCGCTCGTAGAGGCGCAGCGACAAGTCCCTGAGCTGCTCGTAGACGTCGGCGCCGACCAGCTCGACCGCTTCGGCGGCGGTGAGCGCCAGGTCGTGCCCGCTCTGCGCTTTGGTGGTCGGCGTGAACAGCGGCTCCGGCAGCTTCTCTGCTTGACGCAGCCCGGGCGGGACCCGGAAGCCCCCGACCGTTCCCGTCTCTTGATACTCGCTCCACCCGTGACCGAACACATGGCCGCGCACGACGCACTCGAGCCGGATCGGCCGCGCCGCGTGCACGAGCGTCGCGCGGCCCGCGACGTCGCCTGCGATCTCGGGAAAGTCGGTCGGATCGCACGAAATCACGTGGTTCGCGACGATGTCGGTCGTGAGCCCGAACCAGAAGTACGACAGCGCGGTCAGCACTCGACCCTTGTCGGGAATGAGGTCGGGGAGCACGACGTCGAAGACCGAGATGCGGTCGGTCGCGACCATGAGCAGGGCGTCGAGCCCCACCTCGTAGAGCTCGCGCACCTTGCCCGTATAGAGGTGCGGCAATCCGCTGCCGTTCACGCCCGCTGATCTCCCGTTGCCGGTCCGGTCGTCTGCAACTCTCCCAGGTTGTCGAGCGCGTCGAACACGAGATTGATGTTCGACAGCGCCCGCTTCAGGTCGAAGCATTCCTCGAGACGAGCCCGACCGAGCGTGGCGCTCACCTCGGCGTCGGCAAAGAGCAGCTCCCGGAACGACCGTTCCTCTCCCCATGCCTGCATCGCGTTGCGTTGCACGATCCGGTACGCCTCGTCCCGGGTGCGACCCGCCTCGACGAGTGCGAGCAGCACGGGTTGGCTGAACACGAGCCCGAACGACGCGTCGAGGTTGCGCAGCATCCGCTCCGGATGCACCTGCAGGTTCTCGACGACCTGGCGGAACTTCACGAGCATGTAGTAGGTGAGCATGAGCGAGTCGGGCACGATGATGCGCTCGACCGACGAGTGCGAGATGTCGCGCTCGTGCCACAGAGCGACGTCTTCGAAGGCCGCCTGCAGGTTGCCCCGTAGGACGCGGGCGAGACCGCACATCTGCTCCGACTTGATCGGATTGCGCTTGTGCGGCATCGCGCTCGAGCCCTTCTGCCCGGGGCGGAAGCCTTCCTCGGCTTCGCGGACCTCGGTGCGTTGCAGATGCCGGATCTCGAGCGCGAACGTCTCGATGCTCGCCCCGATCGACGCGCACGTGTACATGACCTCGGCGTGCCGGTCGCGCGGGAGCACCTGGGTCGCGGGAACGGGCTGCAGCCCGAGGTGCTCGCACACATAGCGCTCGACCGATGGGTCGACATTCGAATAAGTACCGACCGCGCCCGAGAGCTTGCCGACCGCGATCGTCTCCCGGGCCCGTGCCAGACGCTCACGATCCCGGCGAACCTGCAGGGCCCAGAGCGCGAGCTTGGCCCCGAACGTCGTGGGCTCGGCATGGATTCCGTGCGTGCGTCCGACCATGGGCGTGTCGCGAAACTCGCGCGCCCGCTTCGCGATCGTGTTCTCGAGATCCGCGGCAGCCGCGGCGAGGAGATCCACGGCCCGGGTCATCTGCAACACGAGCGCGGTGTCGACGACGTCACTCGACGTGAGCCCGTAGTGGACCCACGCCCCGCCCGGCGCTCCGACATGTTCCTGCACCACGTCGACGAACGCGGCGACATCGTGGTCGGTGATCTTCTCACGCTCGTTGATCTCGTCGACATCGAAACCGGCTCGTGCACGTACCGCGCGTGCGTCGGCCTCGGGCACGACGCCGAGCCGCGCCCACGCTTCGACCGCGAGCACCTCCACTTCGAGCCACGCACCGAAGCGCGCTTCGTCGGTGAACAGCGCGGCGATCTCGGGAAGCGAATACCTGGTGATCATGAAAGAGCCTGGGCGCCGATGTCGCGACGGTAGTGGACTCCGGGCCAGGAAATCTCGGCCACCGCCGCGTACACGCGGTCGCGGGCCTCGACCACGTCTTCACCGACCGCGGTGACCGTCAACACCCGCCCACCGTTGGTCACGATCCGGCCCTGGTCGTCGTACCCGGTCCCCGAATGGAACACGACGACACCTTCGCGGGCGCCGGCCCGGTCGAGCCCGTCGATGAGGTCTCCCTTGCGGTCGGGCACGGGCGGGTAGCCCTCGGAGGCGAGCACCACGCCGATGCACGATGCATCGGTGAGCGCGATGGGCGTTCGGAGCTCGCCGGCCGCCGACTCCGAGAGGTGCACGAAGAGATCGCTCGCGAGGCGCGGGATCAGCACCTGGGACTCGGGATCGCCGAAGCGCACGTTGTACTCCAACACCTTCACGCCCGTGGGAGTGAGCATGAGCCCGCAGAAGAGCGTGCCGCGGAACGGTGCGCCGCGCCGCCTGAGCTCGGCCAAGGTGGGAAGCACCGCCCGTTCCATCATCTCGTCGACCACATCGGATCCGACGAACGGAACCGGTGAGTACGCGCCCATACCACCCGTGTTCGGGCCTTGGTCGTGGTCGAAGGCGCGCTTGTGGTCCTGCGCGACGGCGATCACCTGGGCGCGCTTGCCGTCGCACAGCGCGAACAGCGAGACCTCAGGCCCGGTGAGACCTTCCTCGATCACACACGTGCGACCGGCGTCGCCGAACGCGGCACCCGAGAGGTAGCGCGCGCACTGCATCACGCGCAACGGCTAACGACTCGGTCACGACCACGCCTTTGCCGGCGGCGAGCCCATCGGTCTTGATCACGTAGAGACCGGGCAACGTCTCGAGGAACGCGTCCGCGTCGGTCTCTCGGCCCTCGGTGAAGGTCGCGTAGCGGGCGGTCGGGACTCCGGCCGCGACCAACACGTCCTTCATCCATGACTTCGACCCTTCCAGCTTCGCCGCGGCCGCGTTCGGACCGAACGCCTGGATCCCGGCGGCCTGCACCGCATCGACGACCCCCGCCACGAGCGGATCGTCGGGTGCGACGACCACGAGGTCGGCGTCGAGCTTGGCCGAGAGATCGGCCACAGCCGCGGGATCGGTCGGCACGACCGGCATGCACTCGCCGATCGTCGCCATGCCCGCGTTGCCCGGCGCGCAGATCACTTCGTCGACGAGGGGCGAACGTGCCAAACCCCACGCGAGCGCGTGCTCGCGACCACCACTACCGATGAGCAGGACGCGGGTGCTCACGCGCTCACGCGGCGTGTGGGAGCACGATCGTCTGATCGCGCGCGGGACCTACGCCGACGATGCTCACGTGCGTGCCGACGAAGTCCTCGACGAACCGCACGTAGTCGCGCGCGGGCGGGCAGGTCCTCGAGTCGTCCGGCCGTCTCGATCTCGGTCCCCCACCCCGGCAGGGTCGCGTAGATCGGGCGAACCTTGTGCAGCACCGACTGGTGATACGGCACATGGTCGTAGCGGGTGCCGTCTTCACCCTCGTAGGCAACACAGACCTTCAACTCCGGGAGCGGCGACAGGATGTCGAGCTTGGTCAGCGCGAGCTCGGTACAGGTGTTGAGCCGCACCGCATGCTTCAACATGACGAGATCGAGCCAACCGGTACGCCGGCGCCTGCCCGTGTTGGTGCCGAATTCCCGACCCCGCTCGACGAGAATGTCGCCGACCGCGTCGCCTTCGAGGAGCTCCGTCGGGAACGGTCCGCTGCCGACGCGCGTCTGGTACGCCTTCACGAGCCCGACGACACGCTGGATCGCGAGCGGACCCACCCCGGCGCCCGTGCACACGCCGCCGGCGATCGGGTTGCTCGATGTCACGTAGGGATACGTGCCGTGGTCGAGGTCGAGGAACGTGGCCTGCGCACCTTCGAACAGCACCCATTGCTGCGCGTCGAGCGCCTCGTGGACGAGATGCACGGTGTCGTCGATCATCGGCGCGAGGCGCGGCACCATCGCGAGGTAACGCTCGGCGAGCTCCTTCCCGTCGATCGGCAACCGGTTGTAGACCTTGGCGAGCACGCCGTTCTTCTCGCGCAGCGCGAGATCGAGCTTCTCCCGGAAGATCTTCGGATCGAGCAGGTCCTGCACGCGAATGCCGACGCGCAAGGCCTTGTCGGCGTACGCGGGGCCGATGCCGCGCTTGGTGGTACCGAGCTTGTTCTTCCCGAGGTAGCGCTCGGTCACGCGATCGAGCTCTTGGTGGTACGGCATGATCAGGTGCGCGTTGCCCGAGAGCCGCAGGAGCCGGGTGTCGACGCCCTTGCTCTCGAGCATGTCGACCTCGTCGATGAGCACCGCGGGATCGACCACCACACCGTTGCCGATCACCGGCGTCACCCAGGGGTAGAGGATCCCGCTCGGCACGAGTTGGAGCTTGAAGACCTCGCCGTCCACGACGAGCGTGTGGCCTGCGTTGTGCCCGCCTTGGTAGCGGACGCACATCGAGGACTCCTTGGCGAGGTAGTCGGTGACCCGACCCTTGCCTTCGTCGCCCCACTGCGTGCCGACGATCACTGCGCCGGGCACGGAACGCTCCACCTGTTCGCGGTCACGTTGGGGACATGGTAGCCGACGACCCGGATCCGTTCCCGGTGGTTCGGCGAACGCGCCATTCGTAGGCTGCACACGGTGAGAACCTCACTCGGTATCCCGTATGCAACCGCGTCACGGTTCGCAGCTCCACGACCGGTCGCGTTCGTTCCGACCCGTGCCGACGGGACTTCGTTCGGTCCGGCCGCTCCGCAAGCACTCGACGGACCACTGGGCGACATCGTCCCCGGTATGAAGGTGCGCGACACCGACGAGCGCGGCTGTCTCACCCTCAACGTGTGGTCGCCGTCCGCCGACCGTTCCCTTCCGGTGCTGGTGTGGTTCCACGGCGGGTCGTTCGTCATCGGAGCTTCATCACAGGCCGTGTACGACGGCGCGTACCTCGCGTCGGACCAAGACGTCGTCGTCGTGTCCGCGAACTACCGGCTGGGCGCCTTCGGGTTCCTCGACGCCCGCCCCTTCGGGGGCGTCACCAACTGCGGGCTGCGCGACGCGATCTGCGCGCTCCAATGGGTGCACGACAACATCGCTTCGTTCGGAGGTGATCCCGACCGCGTCGTTGCGTTCGGTGAGTCGGCCGGCGGCGGCCTGGTACTGCATGCGCTCGCGTCGTCTGCCACCCGTGGCCTGGTGGCAGGAGCCATCGTGCAGAGCGGGGCAACATTCGCAACCCTCGACGAGGAACGGGCCGCGACGGTCGTCGACGCGCTGGTCAAAGAGGCAGGCGTCGACGACGCCGGCGCGCTGGTCGACCTGTCCGCCGACGCCCTCGTCACCGCGCAGTCGGCCGCGATGGTCTCGCTGCTCGGCACCGTCGGCATGATGCCGTTCCACCCGATGGTCGACCACGACGTCGTTCCGGCGCCGCCGGCGGAGTCGTTCGCCCGGGGCGCGGCCGCCGGCGTCGCGTTGATCGCGGGCACGACCGCCGACGAGATGCGGCTCTTCGTCGACACCTCGGCGCGCCCGGCACCCCGCGAGAAGGTCATCCGCCGCGCGTCGCGCTATCTCGGGGTCGAAGCGGCCACCGCGACCCGCATCGTCGAGGACTACGAGCGCGTCGTCGGCGATGACACGAACGAGATCTGGCCGCGCTCTTCGGCGACAACGAGATGCAGCGCCCGTGTCGTGCCGTCCTCGAGGCGCACGCACCCCATGGTCCCACCTACACGTACTGCTTCACCTGGGACGGCCCGGAAGTGGGTGCGTGCCACGGCATCGACATCCCGTTCCCGTTCGGAAATTTTGTCGACGGCTGGGAGGCGTTCGTCGGTCTCGACGACGACGGCCGCGCGCTCTCGAACTCGATGCGGACCGCGTGGGCGACGTTCGCCGCGCACCGGCAGCCCGGGCTGGGCGTCGTACCCGTCGGCACGGGTACTCGGTCGCGACGTTCACGACGTGGACCGGCACCCCTTGTTCGCGCGGCTCCCGGCCCTCTGAGACCACGCGGATTTCCCCACCAACAGTTGTCGGACTTTTCCGCGGTATGCGCGGATATCTCCGACAACTGTTGGTGGACTTATCGGGTGAAGGCGCGCCGGGGCGGCCGGCCGAGCACGCGCTCGACGGTGTCGGTCGTCTTCGCGAGATCGCCCCGTGCGACCGCCTCGAAGAGATGCACCGTCGAATCGGCCAGCCACGGGTCCAGACCCAACGCGACCACCGTTTCCCGCCAGCGCTCGAGCGGGAGATCGATCCGCTTCACGCCCAGGCGCCCGGCGACCTCGTCGCCGTCCAGGGCTTCGGGTCCCGTGAGGTGCAGCGGGCCGTCGAGGTCGTCGCGTACGAGCGCCTCCGCTGCGACCGCGGCGATGTCGGACGGCCGTATCCACGCGATCCGGCCGGATCCCGTCGGGAGCACGAGGCCGCCCTGGGCGATCACCTCGCGCTGCTTGTCGATGACGCTCGTGAAGAACGAGGGCTGCAGGATCGTCGCCGAACACGGCGATTCGGCGAGGCGGCGTTCGACGGCACGATGGTTTCCGTGCAATCCGGTCTCGAGCCCCGCGATCGGAATGTTCGCAACCTTGACGATGCGCTCGACCCCCGCGGCCTCCGCATCCTCGATGGCGTTGGTCTCGACCTCCACCTGGTCCCGGGTCGGCGAGGAGACCAAGAACATGCTCGTGATCCCTTCGCACGCGGCGCGCAGCGAACTCCGATCGCGAAGATCCCCCTGTACTACCTCGTCGACACGGGGGGCGTCGTCGGACAACGGGCGGCGCACGAACGCTCGCACCGACACCCCGGCGCGGCCGCCGATCGACACCGCCACCTCCCGGCCGAGCTCTCCTGTGACACCGATCACGAGCACCTTCACGGCCGGAGAGTCTCGCGGATACCGTCATGCCCATGCGTCAGCCCCGGCCCGGTCCCGGCACAGGCCGTGAGCTCACCGTGCGCCAGGAGCTGGCGTGCGCGCTGCGAATCCTGGCGCGCGAAGGCTGGCGGGAAAACCTGTCGGGGCACATCACCGTCGCCGCCGACGACGGCGGAATGTGGTGCAACCCCTGGGGTCTTTGGTGGGACGAGGTGCGAGCCTCCGACGTCGTGCGGCTCGACGCCGAAGGCGAGGTCGTCGACGGCCACTGGGACGTCACACCCGCGGTCTTCCTCCACACCGAGCTGCACCGGGCTCGCACCGACGCGACCGTGATCGTGCACAACCATCCTTACTACGCGACGTTGCTGTCGACGATCGGCGAACCGCCGGTACAGGTGCACCAGAACTCCTGCATCTTCGACGGGGAGCTCGCGTTCGTCGACGAGTACGGCGGCGTCGGCGACCCGAGCGAAGGCCGGTGGCTCGCGGATCAGGTCGGGGGCCGCGAGCGGCATACTCCTCGCGCATCACGGCGCGATCGTGACCGCGCCGACCATCGCCGAAGCGTGTTACAAAGCCACCACGTTCGAACGCATGTGCCGCTTCACCTACGACGCCATCGTCGCGGGCCACAAGCCGGCCGAGATCCCCACCGATGCGCGCGTCCGCCGCTGAAGACCGCGCTGCGCCAGAACACGCCGCCGGCGTACTGGGACGGCGCGGTGCGCCTGCTCCTCCGCGAACAACCCGAGGTACTGACATGACCGGAATGCCGCTCGAAGCGCTGCAGAGCAACGCGTACTTCGGCGGCGGCAAGGGACGCCGGGAGACGATCACCTGGTTGCCCGAGCCCGAACCTCGCGAACGCGCGTACACCGTGATCTCGGTCGACGACCATGTCGTCGAAGCCGCCGACGCGTTCACCGGCCGGTTTCCGAGTCAATACGCCGACGAGGAACCTCGCGTCGTGGTCACCGACGACGGCGGCGAGGCATGGGTATGGCAGGGCCAGGTGTTGCCGAACGTGGGCTTCAACGCGGTGGTCGGTCGACCGTCGACCGAGTACGGCTTCGAGCCGACGCGCTTCGACGAGATGCGGCGGGGCGCCTGGGACATCCACGAGCGCGTGCGCGACATGGACACCGACGGCGTCACCGCATCGCTGTGCTTCCCGTCTTTCCTCCCCGGGTTCGTCGGCCAACGACTCACCCTGTGGCCGGACGACGAGGAGCTCGCGCTCGTCGCGATGCCGCGCGTACAACGACTGGCACGTCGATGCGTGGTGCAACGCCTATCCCGGCCGGTTCATCCCGAACCAGATCGCGTTCTTGCGTGATCCGCAGATCGCCGCCGACGAGATCCGCCGCAACGCGGCGCGCGGGTTCAAGGCCGTCACGTTCTCGGAGGCGCCCGACAAGCTCGGCCTGCCGACGATCCACTCCGGCTACTGGGACCCGCTCTTCGCCGCGTGCGAGGAGACCGAGACCGTGCTGTGCCTGCACGTGGGCTCCTCGGGCACATCGCCCACGACCTCGGCCGACGCGCCGCCCGAGATCCCCGCCGTGCTCTTCGGCGCGTACGGCATGTACAGCGCCGTCGACTGGCTCTACTCGAAGATTCCCGTGCGATTCCCGAAGATCAAGATCTGCTTGTCCGAAGGAGGTATCGGCTGGGTCGCCGGCATCATCGACCGCCTCGACCATTGCTACAAGTACCAACTCGGGTATCTCCCGACCTGGCGCGACGTCGAGGAGTCACCGAGCGAGGTACTCCGGCGCAACTTCTGGTTCTGCGCACTCGACGACGACTCCAACATGGCACTCCGGCATCGCATCGGACTCGGGCACGTGCTGGTCGAGTCCGACTACCCGCACGCCGACTCGTCGTGGCCCGACACCCAGGCGATGCTCGTTCGCCAGCTGCGCGACCAGAACGTTCCCGACGACGAGGCCGAGCGCATCACCTGGCGCAACGCGTCGGAGCTGTTCCGTCACCAGCTCCCGTGAACGTCCGCGGTTCATGACCGGGAGCTCTGCATGAGCACGCTCGCCGAAACCGTGGCCCGCAACGCGCGCATCCGTCCGGACGCGCTCGCCTTCGCCGAAGCTGCGTCGGGCGAGACGATGACGTGGTCCGAGTACCACGCATGCTCGTCCGGCATGGCCGCGTCTCTCACGGAGTACTCACCGGGCAGCCGCGTCGCGCTGCAGATCCCGGACGGACCGGGCGTGCACGCGGCGATGCTCGCGTGCGAGAAGGCCGGTCTCGTCGCGGTGGGCATCGGCGCGCGCGCCGGCGAGCGCGAGGTGACCCATCTGGTCGAACGCAGCGGCGCCCGAGCGCTGCTGCGACAACCGCCCGACCCGTCCCCGCCCGCGGCCGCGGCCGAGCACCCGATCGGTCCGGACGACCTCTGGCTCCTCAACTCCACGTCGGGTACCACCGGTCTGCCGAAGGTCGTCATGCACACCCAGGCGCGCTGGTTCGCGTTCCACGAGTTCGCCGACCGGGTGTCGCACTTCACCCCCGAAGACGTCTTCTTCTCCGCGCTTCCGGCGCCGTTCGGATTCGGGCTCTGGACCGCGCACTTCTCGCCGGCAATCACGGGGGCGCCTTGCGTCGTGAGCGCACGGTTCGACGTCGAGACCACCTTGAGAGCGATCGAGCGTTACCGCGTGACGGTGCTGGCCGCCGTCTCGACCCAATTCGTGATGATGCTCAACTCGCCCGCGCTGAACGACTACGACCTGTCGTCGCTTCGCATCCTGTTCACCGGCGGGGAGATGGTGCCGTTCGATCGTGCGAAGGAGTTCGAAGACCGCACGGGCGCGTACGTGTTGCAGTTCTACGGATCGAACGAGACGGGGGCGCTGTCGTCCACGACACCCGACGACTCCCAGGAGAAGCGGCTACGGACGGCAGGCCGGGTCATCCCCGAGATGCACGTGCGCCTGCTCGATGCCGACACTGGAGCCGACATCACCGAACCCGGTGTTCCCGGGATACCCGCGGGCAAGGGCCCGGCACTCTGCATCGGCTACTACGACGACGCTGCCGCGAACAACGAGCTGTTCACCGACGACGGCTGGATGCGCATGGGCGATCTCGTGACGATCGACCGCGAGGGTTACCTCACGGTCGTCGGCCGCACGAGCGACATCATCATCCGCGGCGGCAAGAACATCAGCGCGGCCCAGGTCGAAGACGAAGTCTCGACACATCCGGCGGTCGCGTTGTGCGGTGCCGTCGCGGTACCCGACCCAACGTTCGGTGAACGGGTCTGCGTCTTCGTGGAGCTCCATAACGGTTCCGACCCGATCACGCTCGACGACCTGCGCGCACACCTCGGTGCCCGCCGCACGGGAAAGGAGCTCTGGCCGGAACGTCTCGTCGTGCTCGACGAGATCCCGCGATCCTCGGGCGGGAAGGTCGCCAAGAGCGCGTTACGCGAGCTCGCTCGATCTCTCGGCTAGCAGGTCAGCTCGCGATGCGCCGTTCGAGCGCGTCGAGACGGCGAACGATTTCGGCGAGCGCGGTACCGGTGTCGATCGCATCTCCGCTGAGCGTTTCACGAGCGTAAACGAAGCCGGCGAGCGCGGTGACGACCGCTCGCTTGGTCGCGCGGAGCTCGACGCCCATGCGCCGCAACACGACGCTCGCCAATCCCTCCTCGGTCGCGAGCAGCCCGAGAAGGAGGTGCTCACAGCCGATGTAGTTGTGCCCCATCGCAAGGGCTTCGCGTGCGGCCGCCTCGAGGCTCGACTTGAGCAGTGGTGTAAACGGCAGCCGTTCGGGACCGGGCGGCGTCGCCGGCTCCATCGACGCGTCGAGCTCCGCCCGCAGATCGTCGATCTCGATGTCGAGTGAGACGAGGACCTTGACGGCGAGGTTGCCGCCCTCGTCGAGGAGTCCGCGCAAGAGGTGCTCCGTGCCGACGAAGGCGTGGGGCTTGCCGTGCGCAGCCTGTTGAGCGAGCACAACGGCATGGCGCGCCCGGGGCGTGAAGCGAGCGAAGGGACCGGAGCCGACGCCACTGCCGGTGGAAGCTCGAGGCAACACGTCGGCCGCCCGTAGGGCGTTGACCCCGCGGACCGAACGCTCCAGCGCCGCTTGGCAGATCGCCGACACGGGCAACTGAGCGTCTCTCACCGCGGCCGCAAGCTCTTCGGGCAGGTAGACGTTGATCTTGGGCACGTGGACACCTCGCCGGGACGCTACTGGGGTTATACAAGGGTTATGAGGGGTTATAAAGCGTTGTACGCCTTCTTCGAGCCGTCGTCAATCTGCTGTATCCGCCCGGGGTCGGTTCCCGAAGACGCACACGCCGCTCGACGGGATTCCGCTCGACCCCGGCGTGACGCACATCGTCGGGGCCCGCCATCGCCTCGACATGGCGGTGTCGCTGTTTTTCCACGGGGACAACTTCGACCGGGCGCGCATCCGCGCGCTCACAGGCCGACCCGCGAACACCGATGAGCCACGACCGCGCCCGACAGGACGGGTGTGCTGAAGGACCGGGCCGCATTCTTTCGCCGGGGATCGTCCGGCGCGGGCCGGGAGTGGCTTGCCGTCGACGAGCTGACTCACTCCTTCGCCCGCGCCGCGCACCTCGCGCCGCCAGATCTCTTGAGCTGGCTCCATCGGAGCGCGGACGCCGTCAGCTGACGATCTCCGCGGTTGCGGCCTGCTCGAACACGAGTCCACCGTCGGCGCTGGCGTCGACGACGATCGTGTCGCCCGATTGGTATGCGCCCTTCAAGACCTCGAGCGCGATCGGATCGGCAACCTCGCGTTGCAGCACTCGCTTCAACGGCCGGGCGCCGAAATCGGGGTCGTAGCCCGTCTCCGCGACCCACTTCTGGGCCGCGGGCGTGAGCTCGAGGGTGAGCCCCCGTTCCGCGAGGCGTGTGCGCAGGATCGCCACCTGGAAACCGACGATCTCCTCGATCTCGGACTCGGACAGGCGTCGGAACACGACGATCTCGTCGATGCGGTTGAGGAACTCGGGCTTGAAGTGCCCTCGAACGGCCGCCATCACCTGCTCCTCCGCCGCACCCGCACCGAGGTTCGACGTCATGATGACGATCGTGTTGGTGAAGTCGACCGTGCGGCCTTGCCCGTCGGTGAGGCGCCCGTCGTCCATGAGCTGCAACAGCACGTTGAACACGTCGGGATGGGCCTTCTCGATCTCGTCGAGCAAAATCACCGCGTAGGGACGACGGCGTACCGCCTCGGTGAGCTGGCCGCCCTCTTCGTAGCCGACGTAGCCGGGAGGCGCGCCGACGAGCCGCGACACGGAGTGCTTCTCCATGTACTCCGACATGTCGATGCGAACGGTTGCCCGCTCGTCGTCGAACAGGAACTCTGCCAGCGCCCGCGCGAGCTCGGTCTTGCCGACCCCGGTCGGACCGAGGAACAAGAACGAGCCGATGGGCCGGTTCGGGTCGGAGAGCCCGGCACGCGACCGCCGGATCGCGTTGGAGACCGCAACCACGGCCGCATCCTGACCGACGACACGCTGGTGCAAGTGCTCCTCGAGCCGCACCAACTTCGCCATCTCACCTTCCATCAGCCGCGACACGGGGATGCCCGTCCACTTCGCGACGATCTCGGCGACGTCTTCTTCGTCGACCTCCTCCTTCAGCATCCGACCGTCACGCTGGAGGTCGTCCAAACGGGCCGACAGCGTGTCGAGCTCGCGCTCGACGACGGGGATGTGGCCGTAACGCAGCTGGGCAGCACGCTCGAGATCGCCGTCGCGCTCAGCCCGCTCCGCTTCGAGCTTGGCCTGCTCGAGACGCTCCTTGCCGGCCTGGATCGCAATGATCGCGTCCTTCTCCGACTGCCAGTGCACCACCATGCCGTCGCGCTCTTCCTGCAACGACTGCAGGTCCGATTCGAGCGCCTCGAGGCGCGCGCGGGAACCCTCGTCGGTCTCCTTGGCGAGCGCGGCTCGTTCGATCTCGAGTTGGCGGATGCGCCGCTCGACGACGTCGATCTCGAACGGCATCGAGTCGATCTCGATCCGGAGTCGGGAGGCCGCTTCGTCGATGAGGTCGATTGCTTTGTCAGGCAACTGGCGACCGCTGATGTAGCGGTCGGACAACACACCGGCCGCGACGATCGCCGCGTCCTGGATGCGCACTCCGTGATGGACCTCGTAGCGCTCCTTCAAGCCACGCAGGATCGCGATCGTGTCCTCGACCGAGGGCTCGCCCACGTAGATCTGCTGGAACCGCCGTTCGAGCGCGGCGTCCTTCTCGATGTACTTGCGATACTCGTCCAGCGTGGTCGCACCGATCAGCCGCAGCTCACCGCGGGCGAGCATCGGCTTGATCATGTTGCCGGCGTCGACGGCTCCTTCGGCCCCACCCGCGCCGACGATCGTGTGGATCTCGTCGATGAAGGTGATGATCTCGCCTTCGGAGTCGGCGATCTCCTTCAACACGGCCTTGAAACGCTCCTCGAACTCACCGCGGTACTTGGTTCCCGCTATCAACGATCCGATGTCGAGTGCGATCACCCGCTTGTTGCGCAAGCCCTCGGGCACGTCGCCCTCGACGACCCGGCGTGCGAGTCCCTCGACGATCGCGGTCTTCCCGACGCCGGGCTCCCCGATGAGCA
Organism: uncultured Actinomycetes bacterium; assembly: GCA_963784845.1. GTDB lineage: Bacteria > Actinomycetota > Acidimicrobiia > IMCC26256 > PALSA-610 > PALSA-610. The sequence continues at coordinate 182,028 of CAWASN010000002.1, forward strand.
CCGGGTTGTTCTTCGTCCGTCGCGACAACACCTGGATGATGCGACGGATCTCCTCGTCGCGACCGATCACGGGATCGATCTTTCCGAGACGGGCGGCTTCGGTGAGATCCCGCCCGTACTTCTCGAGCGCCTGGTATTGCTCCTCGGGGTTGTCACTCGTCACCCGATGCGACCCTCGTACCTGGCGCAGCGCGTCGAGCACGCCGTCGTGGTCGACGCCCACGCCGCGCAACAGATCGCCGACCCCGCCGGGAACCTCGGTCATCGCCAAGAGGATGTGTTCGGTCGAGATGTACTCGTCGCTCAGCGCGGTGCGCTCCGAGTCTGCGTTCTCGAGCACTCGGAACGTGCTCGCGCCGAGCTGCGCGTCGCGCACGGTCGCGCCGCTCACACTCGGCAACTTGGCCAACACCTCGTCGACACGACGCCGTACCTCGGTGACGTCGATGCCGATCCGTTCGATCACGCCCGAGACGATGCCTTCGCTCTGGTCGAGCAGCGCCCGCAACAGGTGTTCGGGTGCGATCTCGGTGTTCCCGGCGTCGCGCGCGAGCGCCTGCGCGGCCGAGAAGGCCTCCTGCGTCTTGCGGGTGAAGCGGTTCGGATCAATTGCCATGACGGATGCCTTCTGGTTCTGGTATCTAACGGTGGGATTCGAAGCGGGCGACGACGGTGCTTCGCACGGGGACGAGCTCGCGGCGGTACTGCCGGTGAACGGCCTCGACGCGCTCCTCCACTTCGCGCTGCAGCGCGGTGATACGCGCTTCGAGCTCGGCGATGAGCGCGTTCTTGGTCGAGAGCTCTTCTTCGAGGGCGAGGATGCGTTGCACTCCGGCCAGCGACACTCCGTCGTTGGTGAGCTCCTGGATGCGCTGCAACAGTGCGATGTCGCGGTCGGAGTACCGCCGGCTCCGACCCGTGGTGCGGGCGGGCGCGAGCAGACCCTTTCTCTCGTAGATGCGCAGCGTCTGCGGGTGCACACCCGCGAGCTCGGCTGCAACCGAGATCACGTAGAGAGCCCTTGCATCTGCGTCCATCACGAGGCTCCACCACCTTTCCTGCGGTCCTGCGACGCAGCAAACATCACGGCGCGCGGATCGTCGTCGAGCACTGCGGCGAGCGCCTCGGTGGCCTGGCGTTGCTCGCTCGTGAGATGGCTCGGAACCTGCACGTCGACGGTCACGAGCAGGTCGCCGGCCTTGCCGTTGCCGTCGGCGGCGACCCCCTTGCCCGCGCACGCGCAGCACCTTGCCGCTCGGAGTCCCCGGCGGGATCCGCACGGTCACGGTCGCGTCGAGCGTCGGCACCTTGATGTCGGCGCCGAGCGCCGCCTCGGCGAACGTGACCGGCAACCGCAGCGTGAGGTCGTTGTTCGAACGGCCGAACAGCGCGTGACCGCGCACGCCCACCACCACGAAGAGGTCTCCGGGCGGTCCACCGTTGGCGCCGGCGCCGCCGCGGCCCTTCACCCGTATGCGTTGCCCGTCGGCGACACCGGCCGGTATCCGCACCTTCACCTCGCGGGCCCGCACCTCGACCCCGCGCCCGTTACAGGTCGGGCACGGGGTGGGGATGATCTGTCCGCGACCACCGCAGGTCGGGCACACCTGCGAGAACGAGAACGGCCCCTGGTTGTCGGCAATGGTCCCGGCGCCGTGGCACTCGGGACAGGTCTCCGGCATCGTGCCGGGTGCAGCCCCGGAGCCCGCGCACGTGGAGCACGAGGCGTCGGCGCGGAAACGAACCGTCGAGGTGACTCCCCGCACGGCGTCGTCGAACTGCAGGTGCAGCTCCGTCTCGAGATCACGGCCGCGCTCGAGGTCCGGTCGCGGCGCGGTTGCGCTTGCGGCCCCCGCCGCCGCCGCCGAAGAGGTTGCCGAAGATGTCGCCCAGGCCACCGCCGTCGGTCTCGAACCGGAATGTCCGGCCACCGCCGCCGAAGCCACCGGGACCGAACCCGCCGGCGCCGTCGGGACCGACACCGGACGCGACCATCTGGCGCACCTCGTCGTACTCGGCGCGCTTGGTGGCGTCGCCGAGGATGTCATAGGCCGCGGAGATCTCCTTGAACTTCTCCTCGGCTTCGGCATTGCCCGGGTTCGCGTCGGGATGGAATTGCTTCGCGAGCTTCTTGAATGCGCGCGACAACTCCTTCTCGGTGGCGCTCGACGACACACCGAGAACCGCGTAGTAGTCCTTCTCGAACCACTCTCGCTGTGCGCTCACTCGTACTTCTTCCTCGTCACCTTCACCATCGCGGGACGCAAGACCCGACCCTTCAACTTCCATCCGGTGCGCAACACGCCGTCGACGTGCGGCTCACCGTCGCCGTCGTCCTGCATCACCGCTTCGTGCTCGTTCGGATCGAACGGGGCATCGAGACATTCGATACGCTCGAGTCCCGATCGCTCGACGACCGATGAGAGCTCCGCGTAGACGAGCTCGATGCCCTTGCGGACGTTCTCGTCGACCTCGCCGGCCTCGAGATTGCCCAAGGCGAGCTCGAAGCTGTCGAGCACCGGCAGCAACTGCTCCAGCAGTCCTTCGGTGGAACGCTCGACCAGCGTCGTCTGCTCGCGCAGCACCCGCTTGCGGTAGTTCTCGAAGTCGGCCTGGAGCCGTCGGGTCGTGTCGAGCAGATCGTCTCGCTCGCGTTGCAGCGTGCCCAGATCGGTCTCGAACTGCGCGGCCTCGTCGGCTCCCGGGTCGGGTTGCTGACCCGGGGCCGCCGTCGAGCTGGTTGAGTCCGTCATGACGGACTTACGCGCTCTGCTGGTCGTCGTCGACGATCTCGGCGTCGGCAACCTCGTCGTCGGAGGGCTGGGACTCGGTCCCCGACGCGCCCGCCGCCGACTGCTGCGCCTGCACGTTCTCGTACAGCCGTCGGGTGAAGTCGTTGCTCGCGGTGAGCAGCAGCTCGTGCGCGTGCTTGATCGCCTCGACGTCGGTACCGCCCAGCGTCTCCTTCAGGTTCTTCAGGGCTACCTCGATCTTCTCGCGATCGTCGGCGGGAACCTTGTCTCCCTGCTCCTTCAAGAGGCTCTCGGTCTGCCACGCGAGGGTGTCGGCCGTGTTACGGGTCTCGGCTTCCTCGCGCTTCTTCTTGTCCTCCTCGGCGTGGGCCTCGGCGTCCTTGATCATCTGGTTGATGTCGTCCTTACCGAGGGCGGTACCGCCCGAGATGATCATCGACTGCTCCTTGCCGGTGCCGAGATCCTTGGCCGACACGTGCACGATGCCGTTCGCGTCGATGTCGAACGTGACCTCGATCTGCGGCACACCGCGCGGAGCGGGCGGGAGACCGGTGAGCGTGAACGTGCCCAACTGCTTGTTGCGGTACGCCATCTCGCTCTCGCCCTGCAGGACCTTGATCTCCACCGACGGCTGGCTGTCCTCGGCAGTCGTGAAGACCTGCGAACGCTTCACCGGGATGGTGCTGTTGCGCTCGATGATCTTCTCCATGATCTGACCGCGGGTCTCGATCCCGAGCGACAGCGGCGTCACGTCGAGCAGCAGGATGTCCTTGACGTCACCCTTCAACACTCCGGCCTGGATCGACGCACCGGCCGCAACCGCCTCGTCGGGGTTCACGCCCTTGTGCGGCTCCTTGCCCGTGAGCTCGGTCACCAGATCGGTCACCGCCGGCATCCGGGTCGAGCCACCGACGAGGATGACGTGGTCGATCTTCGACTTGTCGAAGCCCGCGTCGCGGATCGCCTGGTCGAACGGACCACGGCACGCCTCGAGCAGGTCCTTGGTCATCTCCTGGAACCGGGCCCGAGAGAGCGTCAGCTCGAGGTGCAACGGACCTTCGCTGGTCGCGGTGACGAAGGGGAGGTTGATCGTGGTCTCTTGCAGAGTGGAGAGCTCGATCTTGGCCTTCTCGGCCGCTTCCTTCAGCCGCTGCGCGGCCATCTTGTCGATCCCGAGGTCGACGCCGTGGGAGTTCTTGAACTCGCTGACCATCCAGTCGATGACCTTCTGGTCCCAGTCGTCGCCGCCGAGGTGCGTGTTGCCCGAGGTGCTCTTCACCTCGAACACGCCGTCGCCGATCTCGAGCACGGACACGTCGAAGGTGCCGCCGCCGAGGTCGAAGACGAGGATCGTCTGGTCACTGCCTTCCTTGTCGAGCCCGTACGCGAGCGCGGCCGCGGTCGGCTCGTTGATGATGCGCAGCACCTCGAGACCCGCGATCTCGCCGGCCTCCTTGGTCGCCTGGCGCTGGGCGTCGTCGAAGTAGGCCGGGACCGTGATGACGGCCTGGGTCACCGGCTCGCCCAGGTAGCTCTCCGCGTCGCGCTTCAGCTTCTGCAGAATGCGGGCGCTGATCTCCTGGCTGTTGTACGCCTTCCCGTCGATGTCGATCGTCCAGCCGGTGCCCATGTGGCGCTTCACCGAACGGATCGTGCGATCGGGGTTCGTGATCGCCTGGCGCTTGGCGACCTCGCCGACGAGCACCTCGCCCGTCTTCGAGAACGCCACGACCGAGGGGGTCGTACGGCTCCCCTCGGCGTTGGGGATGACGACGGGCTCACCGGCCTCGAGCACCGAGACCACTGAGTTGGTAGTGCCGAGATCGATTCCGACGGCCTTGGACATGCTTTGCCTCCACGGGAGTTGCCGAACAGGGGGTTACCCAGACTTGAGTGCGGACGCCGAGTATAACTTGATAATGGCATTGTCAGATTCCCGGAGTGGCCGGAAATCATCTCTGCTCCCGGCCCGGGACCCGGGCGCTCGTCGCGCCGGACGCTCCGACCGAAGTAGCACGTGACGGGAACGGTGCAAGTCGTTAGATTCCGGCCATGGCACGACGTGACGACTTCATCGACCACCTCCAGCAGGTCCCGCTCTTCGCCGCCTGCTCCCGTAAGGATCTGCAGCTGGTCGCCCGTCGGGCCGAGGACGTGAAGGTGTCGGCGGGCAAGGCCCTCATCTCGGAGGGCGACACGGGCCACGAGTTCTTCGTCATCCTCGAGGGCGCGGCCCGGGTGACCCGCCACGGCCGCAAGGTCGCGACGCTCGGTCCGGGCGACGCCTTCGGCGAGCTGGCGCTGCTCGAAAAGGCTCCGCGCAACTCGACGATCGTCGCCGACACCGACATGGAGCTCGTGGTGCTCGGCCAGCGCGAGTTCGCCGGGCTCATCGACGAGGTCCCCGGCTTCGCGCGGCAAGCTCCTCGCCGGCATGGCGCACCGCCTGCGCGAGGCCGACGCGCGATACGCGAATTGACCGCACCCGGGCGTGAACGCGCCCGGGCTCGCCGTCGTCCCGAGCCCGCAAACTAGATTTCGGCGCGATGCGACGACCTCAAGCACATCAGGTTGTTCTCGGCATCGGCATTGCGATGTTCGTGTTCGTCATCGCGAGCGGTGTCATGCCGGCGATCACAGGTTGGCACGACCACTCGCGCATCTCAGCGCGAGGTCTTCGTCAACGTCCCGACCGCGATGAAGGTCGCGTTCTACGGCGCCGTTGCCACGATGCTCCTCATCGTTGCCTGGCTGGCTTCGATCCGAGTCCAGAACTGGGAGCGAGGCCTCGCCGACAACCGGCGTACCTCGCGCCACAACCTCGAGACGCGCGCGAAGAGCTACCGCAACGGCGTGTGGATGCAGTCGTTGCTGCGCGATCCCGCCGCGGGCGTCATGCACTCACTGCTCTACTTCGGGTTCGTGTCGCTCTTCATCGTCACGGTGCTCAGCGAGACCGATCACCAACTGCCCGATCGCTTCAAGTTCTTGCACGGCCAAACCTACGAGGCGTACTCCGCCGCCGCCGAGATCGCGGGCCTCATGTTCCTCGCCGGGATCGTGTGGGCGATCGCACGCCGCTACGGGCAACGCCCCTACCGGATCCGCATCAAGACCAAACCCGAGGACGCAATCATCCTCGGGACGTTCTTCGTCATCGGTGTCACCGGATTCCTCGTCGAGGCCGTGCGCATCGCCGCCGAGGGAAAGCCGTACTTCGAGAAGTGGTCGTTCGTCGGGTACGGCCTGGCCACCCAGATCGACACGTGGCCGGTCCACAACCTGTTGATCCTGCACCGGTGGTTGTGGGGCATTCACGTGGTCGCGTTCCTCGCGTTCCTCGTGATCCTGCCCACGACCAAGCTGCGCCACATGTTCACGTCCCCGATGAACATGTACCTGAAGGACCGTGACCGCCCCAAGGGCGCGATGAAGCCAATGCCGAACCTCATGGAGACCGAGCTCGAGAGCTTCGGCGCGGTGAAGATCGAGGACTTCACGTGGAAGCAGCTGATGGACACCGACGTGTGCACGGTGTGCGGACGCTGCACCTCGGTATGCCCGGCCCACGCGACGGGCAAGCCACTCGACCCGCGTGAGATCGTGTTGAAGGTCGGCGAGGTGATGGCTGCCACCGGCGATCCGATCGTGTCCCCGCCGGTCGGCGTCGATCGCGACATCTCCGTCGGCGCCGACAGCGTGTTCGAACGCATCTCTCCCGAAGAGGTGTGGTCGTGCACGAGTTGCAAAGCATGCGACGAGATCTGCCCGGTCAACATCGAGATCCTCGACAAGATCCTCGACATGCGCCGCTACCTCACGCTCATGGAGAGCGAGTTCCCGACCGAGCTCGGCAACACGTTCCGCTCCATGGAGAACGCGGGCAACGCGTACGGCATGAACCAGGGCGATCGCGGCGACTGGACCGCCTCACTCGAAGGTGTCGACATCGTCGAGCCCGGCGACGCGTTCGACCACGAGTACCTCTACTTCGTCGGTTGCGCCGGCAGCTTCGACGACCGCAACAAAAAGACCTCGCGCGCGCTCGCGAAGCTGCTCCAACGGGCGGGCATCGACTTCGCGATCCTCGGCCCGAGCGAGATGTGCAACGGCGACCAGGCGCGGCGGGCCGGCAACGAGTACATCTTCCAAATGCTCGCCATCCAGAACGTCGCGACCTTCGACGGCATGGGCGTGAAGAAGATCATCACGCAGTGCCCGCACTGCTTCAACGTGCTCAAGAACGACTACCCCCAGCTCGGCGGCAACTACGAAGTCGTCCACCATTCGCAGCTGCTCGACCAGCTCGTGGCCGACGGTCGGCTCTCGCTTTCGGGCGCGACGCTCGAGGAGCGGGTCACGTACCACGACTCCTGCTACCTCGGTCGTCACAACGACGTGTACCTCGCGCCTCGGCGCATCGTCGGCTCGCTCGCCGGTATCGACCTCGTGGAGATGCCACGCAACGGCACCAAGGGCATGTGCTGCGGCGCCGGCGGCGCGCGCATGTGGATGGAGGAGAACACGGGTAAGAAGGTGAACACCGAGCGCAGCCAGGAGGCGATCGCGACCGGCGCGTCGCGGATCGCGGTCGCGTGCCCCTTCTGCTACGTGATGCTCGACGACGGCGTCAAGGGCGAAGGCAAGGACGAGGAAGTTCGCGTCCAGGACATCGCCGAGCTGCTGTGGGAAGCCATCGAGAACGGCGCCGCGAGCGCGCCCCCGACCGAGAGCTTCAGCCGGGGCATCTGACGTCGGTCACGTCCGGGAGAGCGATGCTCCCGAGTCACCTCTTCGAGTCGTCACTTCTCGGAGTCGTCACTTCTCGGAGTCGTCGTCGAAGGCCTTGTTCCACCACGACTCGCCTTCGCCGGGCGCGGCCGGAGGCGGCGGCTCCGCCTCGGAAGGCTCGGCCGCGGGTGGCGGGTGGGGGCGGGGGTGTCGCGTCCCCTGGCGGAGGAGTTCCGGCGCCGGTCTGCTCCGGCGCGGAGCCCGGCGTGCCCGGAGTCGGCGCGGGTGGCGCGGGCGGTGCCGGAGTCGGCGCGGGCGGTGCGGGCGTGGGCGGAGGGGGCGGAGCGTTCCACGCAGGCGGCGCGGGCGCGGCGGGAGCGCCCCAGGCCGTGGGCGGGCTACCCCAGCCCGACCGGTCCTGGGGGCCCGAAGGCGGCACGGACGGCGGCGAAGCGGGTGGGCGGCGGGGATCCCCACGGGGGAGACGAGGGCGCATCAGGCGGGGCGCCCCACGCCGGAGGCGGTGTCGAACCCCAACCCGCAGCCGCGGGTGGGGCCGCGCCGGGCGGAGCCCATCCAGGTGCACCGGCGGGGGCGCCATATGCGAACGGCGGCGGCGGCGCGCCGACGACCGGTCGGCCCATGCTCGCGAGCCCGACCACGTACGTGTTGGCGACCATGTCGCCGATCCGCCGGTGCGGGTGCGTCGCGAGCGCGACGACCAGGCCCACGATGACGCAGAAGCTGTCGACGATCAGCAACAGCCAGCGCAGGAACGCGCGACCGACACCGCAGGGTGCGCCCTGCGCGTCGACGACACGCAGTCCGAGGATCAGCTTGCCGATGCTGGCCCCGGTCACACCCTGCAACAGCACGAGGTTGGCGAAGCTGGCCAGACCCGCAAGCCCGTAGCCGACGAGCAACGCGCCCGACCTCCACGTGTACACGCGGGATCCGAACTGCACACACTGCCCCGAGAAGCCGCCCGCGTCACGCAACGTGCGGCAGGCGTCGGCAGGGGCGCCGGTATAGGCATGGTTCTTCGTGAGCGCCAAGGCCGCGACGAGGATCACGCTGCTCAACACGACGTCGATGATGTAGGCGACGACCCGCCGGCCCATGACCGCAGTCGGATCGCTCTGAGGCTGCATCCCGTATGCCATACGGACACGATTCTTCCCTACGACGAGCCACGCGGGGCGGATGCCGGAGGGTGGGGCGCTTGATATTCTCGACGGCCCGCGGGCGTAGTTCAGCGGCAGAACATCAGCTTCCCAAGCTGAGAACGCGGGTTCGATTCCCGTCGCCCGCTCTCACCTCCTACAACTGCGCAGGTCAGGTACCCGGCTATCCGCCCGCGAATGAGGGCTCCGTCCAAGAGCGTTCATCTCGTGCTTGTCGTTTTCGGGGGAGGTTCCACGGCGACCCGTAGCAGGGGTCCGCAATGGTCACGTCGAGATCGGGCGAAGCTTGGTCGGCTTGGACTTGTGGGCAGATCCGCGCTCGCGGCGACCCCGTTTCTCGAGTCGGTCCTTCCACTTGAGGAACGGCCGTTCGACGAGAAACCACGAGCCGCACGTTGCCAACGCGACCAGACCCAACGCGACTGCCGCCTGTACCGGAGGTCGCCACCCGCCCCCGTAGCGTTGGACCGCGACGAAGATCGGTAAGTGCCAGATATATGTGCTGTATGAGACTCGGCCGATCGCACGCAAGGGGCTGAGTGTCAGAAAACGATTGAACACCCACCGGGTTTCCAAGACCGCGAGAAGCACGAACCCGATCGAGACGGCGATGAGCGTGTACCCACCCCGGTACAAGAACGAGTCGCTCGCACCGACGCGAACGAGGTACAAGAAATAGCAGAGCCCGATCCACCCGGCGATCTGGATGCCGCGCCTGGGGAGCTTCCTACGAACCCAGAGTTGCGCAATAAGGCAACCGACCAACAGCGCGTCGCCGCGCGTCGCAAGTCGCGTGTAGAGCGGAAGCCACGTGGTTCCGTGATCCCACATGTAGGCACGGCGAACGGCGATGAACACGATCGCCGAGACGAGAGTGGCAACGGTCGGCGTCAGCCGCCGCCGAAGACCGAGGAACAGGCTCAAGCACAGTGGCCAAACCACGTAGAACTGTTCTTCGACCGCGAGCGACCACAGGTGTCCGAGCCCTGGTGACATGGGCACGCGATGCAGCCAAGTGTTTGAGTAGTAGAAGACGACCGACAACATCGACGAAGGTTCGTGCGCTCGCGGCAAGCTCGTCGCCCACTCGTAGACGAGATAGATCAATGCGAACGTGACCAGAGCAGGTAACAGCCGCAGTGCTCGGCGTCGATAGAACGCCGCGAAGCGCACCCGCCCGTTGTTCGCCTCGTCGCTCAGGAGCAGCGCGGTAATGAGGAATCCGCTGAGTACGAAGAAGGCGTCGACACCGAAGCCTCCTCCACGCGGTATACGGAACGGGCGCATCCATCCCGCAGGCTGAGAGAACCAGTACCATGGCACCGCGGATTGAAGGTGCAGGGCGACGACGAACAAGAGCGCCATACCCCGAAATCCGTCGAGCGCATCAATCCTGCGAAGAAGGCGCACCCCACCCGGGTGCGACTCCTCGACCGACGGACTCCGGACCAATTGGTCAGTCAAGCTCCGGCTCCTTCCAGCCCGCCAGGAACCGTGCCGTAGTGGCTTCAAACAGAATACGACCACCAGAAGGTCTTGCAATAGGGCACATGTCGCTTATTGCATCGACCCGGTCGTCGGCGTACGTGCTCAGATGCGACCGTCGGCGACGGCCGCGGTAACCCACGGAATGACCTCGTCGAGCATGTCGCTCAAGCTCGTCGTCGCCTCGAAGCCGAGCACGCGCTTCGCCTTTTCGGTCGAGGGGACTCGCCGCTGAACGTCGTGCTCGAACGGCTCGTCGGACACCCAGCGGAACGGCACATCGTCACCCTTCAACTTCTTCCAGATCAGCTCCGCCAGCTCGAGCACCGTTGTGGACTCGCTCGTCGAGAGGTTGAAGTCGTCGTTGAGCGCCTTCGGGTGCTCGATCGCGATGGCGATCCCCCGGGCTAGGTCGGCTCCGTAGGTGTAATGGCGGACCTGGGTTCCGTCACCCAGGAGCCGCAACGGGTCTTGCCCCTTTGCGACCTTCTGGACGAGGTCGGGCACGACGTGGCTCATTGCCAGCTTCACATTCCCGCTCAGCACCTCGACCTCGCCGAGCGCGCGACCTTCCCCCACGCCGACACAGTTGAACGGCCGCACGATCGTGTACGGCATGCCGTACTGGTCGAACGACGCGTGCGCGAAGTACTCGACCGCGAGCTTCTGGAACCCGTACGAGGAGAGCGGCGGTGGAATGCGGCGCTCCTGGCCTTCGTGTGAGGGCCAGGTCGTCGCCGACTCGAACACCATCGACGAGCTCATGTACGTGACCTTCTGCAGGCGTCCGTTCCGAAATGCGTTGATCGCGGCGTCGCACGACGAAGCGATGATCCGCTCGTTCGTCGCGAGCAGGTCGTACGCGTAGGTATGAAAGTACGAGATCCCGCCAATCATCGCCGCGCCCGCGACGAAGTGGTCGCAGTCGGAGATCAATGCCGTCATCAGCTCGACGTCACAACAGTCGCCCTCGACGAGCCGGTAATTGGGGTGGTCGTCGTAGGACCGAGCCACCCGCCCGTACTTCGAGAAGTTGTCGATTCCGACGACCTCGTGCCCGCGAGCGAGGAGCTCCTGAACCAGATAGCCACCGATGAAGCCGGCGGAACCGCTGACCGCAACTTGCTCATGACGCCGCTCATCTATCTTCGGTCCGAATGCGTAGAAGTACCAATGGAAGTAGCGAGGTAGCCATTTCCACATCTTGAAGTTCGATGCACCCGTCGGTGCGCTCGAGCCAGATCGTCGGGATCTCCGCAACCGGTCGGCGCCGACGGCGCGCTTTGGCGACCAGCTCGATCGCGAGCTCGAAGCCCGCGTCGGACTCGATACCCACTTCCTGCACGAAGGCCCGGTCGTATGCTTTGAAGGAGCTCGTCGCGTCGTGGGTGCCGACGCGGGCGAACCAGTACAGCGACACCCCGGCGAGACGAGAGAACGTCGACTTCACCCACGGAGCATCGATCTGTCGTCCACCGGGCATGTATCGGCTCGCGGCAGCGACGACCACTCCCCGTTCGACGAGCCGTGCAAGCGCGTCGACCTGCGTCGGGGTCGTCGGAGCCGTCGGCCATCGTGACGACCACGACCTCGGCCGCGGAGTGCTCGATTCCGTAGCGAATCGCGTACGCGGGGCCGCGACCGAGAGTATTGAGCGTCGGCACGACCCGCGGATCGTTCTTTGCGAACTTCTCTACGTACGGCCGGGTCGTGTCGTCGACCGAGTCGTATACGACCAAGATCTCGCACGGCAGTGTGATCGCGTCGAGCAGCCGGTCGAGACACGCGACGAGCTGATTCGCCCTCGTTGTAGACGGGGATGACAATGGAGACGCGAGGTGTCACACGCGCTCGCCCTCGCCCAGCAGGTTCCAGATGTCGATGACGGGCACCTTGGCCTCGATGTCGGCGTACTCGTGATGCGGAGTCGCGATCACCAGGAGGTCCGACTCGGCGAGCACATCGGAGAGCGACCAGAGATCGACGTCGGTGTGGGCGTACGGATCGGTGCAGAGCACTCGCTTGGCGCGGAACCGAAGTAGCCGCTTGAGCTTGTAGCTCAGACTCGAGCGGGTGTCGTCCGACTCAGCCTTGAAGGCCATGCCGAGGATTCCGACGGTCATCGACTGGAGGTCGTACTCACGTTCGAGGCGAGCGACCATGTACATCGGAAGGCCCTCGTTGATCATCATGCTGGCGTGCCCGAGCGTGAAATTGTTGTTGTTGAACGCCGCGAGCTGCATCGTGTCCTTCAACAGGCAGGGTCCCGCTGCGAGACCCGGGCCGGGCATGTCGGCCACGCGTGGGTAGTCCTGCTTGAGTGCGGCACGGATCCGGCCAAAGTCGAGGCCGAAGTCGTTGGCGATCATGAAGAGTTGATTCGCGGCCGCGAACTTGATGTAGCGCCACGTGTTCACGAAGAGCTTCGCGAGTTCGGCCTCTTCCACTTCGAGGTGGACGATCGACGGAGCGATGGTGGCGAAGAACTCGTGTGCCCGCCGGACCGCGCGGTCGCTGCGCGCGGAGACGATCTGGGGCAACGTGCGCAGTTCTTCGATCGCCTGCCCTTCGGCGATCCGTTCGGGGCAGAACGAGACGTCGATCGAGCGATTCGCTGCTACGAGTAAGCGCTCGACCATGGCGGTAACGCCCGGGTATACGGTGCTGCGCAAGACGAGATGTTGTCCGTCTCGAAGGTGCTCGAGCAGGCCCTCGATCGCGAGCAGGACGAATTTCGGATCCGGGTTCGAGTGTTCGTCTACGGGCGTGCCGACGACCAAAATGATGTGCTCGGCGTCCGCGACCGCTGTCGGATCACTCGTTGCCTCGAGCTCGCCGGTTTCGATCAGCCGCTCGAGCAGTCTCGTCGGCGCCGCGTTCCCAGAAGGGCATCTTCCCAGCTCGTACCCGTCCGATAGCGTCGGTATCGCGGTCGTACAGCGTGACCGAGAGGCCCACGTCGGCGAGCACGAGGCCGAGCGGGAGCCCGACTCGTCCGCATCCGCCGACGATGGCTACATCCCGTGCGAAGGCCATGTCCCCCCCATGTCTCCCCCGGTGTCCACCCTGCCACTAACCGTGCAAGGCACGCAGAATACCCGCGACGGCGTACCTCAGGAAAGGGCGCCCGGCCGCGTAGAACGGGCATCTCGGGTCAAACAGTTCGCCAGAGCGACGAACCGCTTGACGTGTGCTCGATCATCGTCGACGCCGAGGCGTTGACCGCGTGTTCGAGCACGCGCCACCGCTGAGATCATCAGCTGATCTCAGCCCGACTGCGTGATCTCGCACAACGTGAAGGATGACGCGCCCTTGACGGGAGCGAACCGGAGGGCGAGACCGCTCAGCTCGATCGTGAGCGAGTCGCCGTTGATCGGGTTGAAGTTGAGCACCGCGGCCGGGGGTGCATTGGGAGTGCGGAGAGAGACGGCGAGCTGCGACTGAATGCCGTACACGGCGCCCTTCGCCGGCTTCTCGTCGAGCGGGCGCGCAACCTGCCTGCACTTCGTCGTCTTCCCCTGTTGCTCTTGGGCGACGGCGAGGCTCAGGAGCAACTGGTGCTGCATCGTCGGCGACAGTCGGCGGGTGCCCGGTTTGAGCTTGCCCGCCTTCACTGCGTCGAGCAGGAACCCGATCGTGAGTTTGGGTCCGAGATAGATGTCGGGGAGAGGTCGCACGTCGCGCGGAACCTGCTCCGCCTCGGGGAGGCGCACGATGTTGGTCAAGAACGAACGGTGATACTTCATGTAGGAGGATCCGAATGTGGAGTCCTCGCCGAAGTTCGTCGCATTCCACGGAATCGCGACGAGGAGCAGTGCGACCGGCGCGACGCCCAATGCGCGCCAACCCCACCGCCAACGGCGAGCAAGAGCGTCGATGGCAAGCGCGAGCGCAGGAAGTGTGAGCGCAGTCCCGATGTGCAGGTATCGACTCGAGCGGGCGAATGACGGTCCGTTGAGCCAGCGGCCGAACGCGGCGCTCGCGGAGAACACCAGACTCCCGACCAGCATGGCGACGGGAATCGAGACCCGGCGCACAGTCTTCATGCCGACCGGTGAGAACGCGACGACGAGTCCCGTAACGAGCACCAAGGCGAGCAGCGCGGCGACGATCTGGAAGTGTCCGAGCGCGAGGAAGACGCCGATCTCGCCGCTGCGGACCCAGTCGTACACGACCCCGATCGACGGCCGGCCGAAGACGCTCGTCAGGGTGGGATGCTCGATCGACGACCAGACGATGTACATGCAGGCGAGTGGCACGGTGTGCAGGAGCGCAACGCGCCAGCCGCGCCGCCCGAGCGTCGCGAGCGCGGCGACGATCGCCATGGTCACGCCAACGCCTGACGACAAGAGTGCCAATACTCCGGCGGCCAGACCGAACGCGTCGCGGCGGTCTACGGGTCCGTCGTGATCCATGAGCACGAGATGCGCGAGACCGAAGGTCAACGCTCCCGTGAAGCCGATCTGGAATGCCCAGACGATGTTTTGCTCTCCGGGACCGAACAAGATGAATGACGCCGCGGCCGCGGTTGCGAGCCAAGGCCCGACCCCGGCCCGGCGCATGATGATCCGTAGCAACGCGCAGGCAGCCAGGTGCAAGCACAGGACCGTCGCCTGATACGGGACGTAGGTACGCAGACCGAAGATCGCCCAGAGTGCGCGAAATGCGAGTACCGGCACCGTCGTCCAGTGCGCGTCGTGGGGACGAAACCAGTCTGCGAGCGAGGACGCCCGACGGTCCGTCAGGAACCAGAAGTCGTCGCGGAAGAACCAGTGATACGACCCCACTCCGAACAGGACGATCGGAACCGCCAGGACGAGCAGCACTGCGAAGACGGCTGAAGCGGCGCGCGAGCTCTCGGCGACCGGTGGCTCGTCACCTTCGAGCTCAGGTCCCGCCGCCGAGTCCCTCGAAGGCGGCGCCAACTCGGCCGAGCTCCCCAAGTCCAACCACCCACCCTTCGCAGATCCGGATGACCTGCGCCAAGCTGCCGTACTCCCACTTCACTGCTCACGCAGATCGGGTGAGTTTGCTTCATCTCGATCGATCCGTCACACGAGCGGGCAGATCGGCGCCCTCAAGGGGCCGTCGCCAGGACGAGAAACTGTTTGCCCTGCAGTCGCCAGAGCGGCGGCGTTCGGAGATAGAGGCGGGTCAAGGCGCGCGATGCGGGCAAGCGACTCCGAAACGAGAACGGAAGAAATCGAGGGATCACCTCGGTCGTCGAGAAGCCCGCGGCGAACAGATACTCCTGCACGGAGACGTGCGTCAACGCCAGCAGATGATCGGCACAGTCGAAGTAGTCGCGGGCGCAATACTTGAAGTTCGGCCCCATGAGGGCGAGCACCCCGCCCGGTTCGAGCGTTTCGCGCATGCGCCCGAGGAACGCGGCTACCTGTTCGGGCGTGCGGAAGTGCTCCAGGAGGTTCGAGGCGAACGCGCCGTCGAAGTGCGCTCGAGGGAGCTCGACGTCGAGGACGTCGCCGATGAGTATGCGCACGCGCGGATCGACCTCGCGCTCGGCATAGTCGACGAGATCGATCAGCCAGCGTTCTTCGGCCGGTACTGCGTTGACGAACTCACCGCGGCCACCCGCCGGGTCGAGCACCCGCCACGGCCGCCCCATGCGCTCCCACAAGAACGGGGCGACTTCGTCCCACACTGCCTGACGGGCCTGCTGTTCGACGCCCCGGAACCGGAACTCGTACAAGCGGGAGTAGTCGAGCGAGGGCTCCGGACTGCTGGGATCGCTCGTGGCCTCGGACATGTTGTCGAAAGAGCCTAGCGACGGTCAGTCTCGGCTCGA
>CAWASN010000003.1:0-84495 GCA_963784845.1 uncultured Actinomycetes bacterium
CCGAGGTTGCGAGCGTCGCACTCGATACGCCCGAGCGCAGCACGTTCGCGGTCGTGCCCGAGCCGGCGATCGAGCGTCCCGACGTCGCCGACCCGGGCGACGTGAGCCGGCGACTGAGTGTGTGCGCTCCGGCCCCACTTTGGGGCCGGACACAGGTCCTGCTACTCTCGTCCGTCGGTTCCGAGCGCCTCTCGGCGCGCTCCGAGCCTCCTGCTTGCTCTGACTGCTTGCTCTTTGTACCGGACCGAATATCTCAGAGGGAAGAACGCGTGCCCACGATCGCCCAGCTCGTCCGTAAGGGACGAGAGTCGAAGGCCGAAAGACCAAGACCCCGGCCCTCAAAGGCTCGCCGCAGCGCCGGGGCGTGTGCACCCGCGTCTTCACGACGACGCCGAAGAAGCCGAACTCCGCGCTGCGCAAGGTCGCGCGGGTCCGCCTGACGTCCGGCATCGAGGTGACCGCCTACATCCCGGGCGATCGGCCACAACCTCCAGGAGCACTCGATCGTGCTCGTGCGCGGTGGCCGCGTGAAGGACCTTCCGGGCGTGCGCTACAAGATCATCCGCGGTGCGCTCGACGCGTCGGGCGTCGCGAACCGCAAGCAGGCCCGCAGCCGTTACGGCGCGAAGAAGGGAGCTGAGCCGATGCCGCGCAAGGGTCCCGCGCCGCGCCGCGAGCTGATGCCCGACCCGATCTACCGGTCGGTCGTCGTCACCCAGCTCGTCAACAAGGTGCTCCGTCCGAGGGCAAGCGCTCGACGGCGGAGCACATCGTCTACGCCGCGCTCGAAGAGATCGCGAGCAAGACCCAGGGCGATCCGGTCGCGGTGTTGAAGCGGGCGGTCGAGAACATCCGGCCCCAGCTCGAGGTGAAGAGCCGGCGGGTCGGCGGCGCGACCTACCAGGTGCCGGTCGAGGTCCGTCCCCGCCGGGCGACGACGCTGGCGATCCGCTGGATCGTCGGCTACTGCCGCCAGCGCCGGGAGAAGGCCATGGCCGAGCGCCTCGCCGGCGAGCTCATGGATGCCAGCAACGGCATCGGCGCCTCGATCAAGCGCCGGGAAGACCTCCAGAAGATGGCGGAATCAAACAAGGCTTTCGCGCACTACCGCTGGTAGCGCGGCGAAAAGGGACGATCAAGACATGATGATCCGAGCAGTGACACAGGGAGTCGGCCGAACGGCGCTGAACGCGACGTGACGCCGAGCGGGCCGACCCGAAGCGGGCCCGCGCCTCCCGACCGGGCCCCGAGCAATCGGGTACGCCCGGTCGACTTGCTGCACCGCACCGCCAATGAGACGACGCCCCCCCGAACGAGAAGACCACGAGAGATGGCACGCGAATTTCCCCTCGAAAAGACCCGCAACATCGGGATCATGGCTCACATCGACGCGGGCAAGACCACGACGACCGAGCGGATCCTCTACTACACCGGCCGTACCTACAAGATCGGCGAGGTCCACGAAGGCGCCGCGGTCATGGACCACATGGTCCAAGAGCAAGAGCGGGGCATCACGATCACCTCCGCCGCTACCACCGCGCAGTGGCACGACTGCCAGATCAACATCATCGACACGCCCGGGCCACGTCGACTTCACGGTCGAGGTCGAGCGCGTCGCTGCGCGTCCTCGACGGGGCGGTCGCGGTGTTCGACGCGGTCGCCGGTGTCGAGCCCCAGACCGAGACGGTGTGGCGCCAGGCCAACAAGTACGACGTCCCCCGCTTCTGCTTCGTCAACAAGATGGACCGCGTCGGCGCCGACTTCGAGCGCTGCGTCGCGATGATCCGCGACCGGCTCGACGCGGTGCCCGCCGTCGTGCAGCTCCCGATCGGCGTCCGAGAGCGACTTCCGCGGGGTGATCGACCTCGTCGCGATGAAGGCCGTGGTCTGGCCGCTCGACGACGACACCGAGGGCGCGAAGTTCGAGATCGTCGACATCCCGCCGGAGTACGCCGACGCCGCCGCGACGCACGCGGCGAGCTGCTCGAGACGATCGCGCACGTCGACGACCACCTGCTGGAGAAGTACCTCGAAGGCGACGAGCTCAGCGCCGACGAGATCAAGGCCGCCATACGTACCGGGACACTGACCTTCGAGTTCGTGCCGGTGCTGTGCGGCTCGGCGTTCAAGAACAAGGGCGTCCAGCCCATGCTCGACGCGGTCGTCGACTTCCTGCCGGCGCCGATCGACATCAAGCCCACCGAGGGCGTCGACATGAGCGGCGAGACGGTCGAGCGAAAGGCCAGCGAGAACGAGCCGTTCGCGGCGCCTGGCGTTCAAGATCGTCGCCGATCCCTACGGCAAGCTCACCTATTTCCGCATCTACTCGGGCAAGCTCGAGAAGGGTTCGGAGATCTACAACTCGACCAAGGACCGCAAGGAGCGCATCGGGCGCATCCTGCGCATGCACGCGAACCAACGCGAGGACATCGAGGTCGCGTACGCGGGCGACATCGTCGCCGGTCTCGGTTTCAAGCAGACGACCACCGGCGACACGCTGTGCGAGCGCGCGGCATCCGATCATCCTCGAGCAGATGGTCTTCCCCGAGCCGGTGATCTCGGTCGCGATCGAACCCAAGACGAAGGCCGACCAGGACAAGTTGGGCAAGGCGCTCGGCTCGCTCTCCGACGAGGACCCGACCTTCCGGGTCCATACCGACGACGAGACCGGCCAGACCATCATCCGCGGAATGGGCGAGCTCCACCTCGAGGTCCTCGTCGACCGGATGATCCGCGAGTTCAACGTCGAGGCGCACGTCGGCAAGCCCCAGGTGGCGTACCGCGAGACGATCACCCAACCCGTCGACAAGGTCGAGGTCCGCTACGTCCGCCAGACCGGCGGCCGTGGCCAGTACGCGCACGTCGTGCTGGCGCTGGAACCGACCGGCGCCGGCGGCGGCTTCGAGTTCGTCGACGAGATCAAGGGTGGCGTGATCCCCCGCGAGTACATCCCGGCCGTCGACGCCGGGATCCAAGAGGCGATGCAGGGTGGCGTCGTCGCCGGCTATCCGCTGGTCGACTTGCGGGCCCGCCTCACCTTCGGCTCGTACCACGAGGTCGACAGTTCCGAGATGGCGTTCAAGATCGCCGGCTCGATGGCGCTGAAGGAAGCGGCCAAGAAGGCTCGGCCCCAGCTGCTCGAGCCGGTGATGTCGGTCGAGGTCGTCACTGCCGACGAGTACATGGGCGACGTCATCGGCGACCTCAACTCGAGGCGAGGTCAGGTCGAGGGCGTGGAACAGCGCGGGCAGCGCGCAGGTGATCACGGCCAGAGTCCCGTTGGCGCAGATGTTCGGGTATGTTGGCGACCTGCGGTCTCGTACCCAGGGGCGCGCGACCTACACGATGCAGTTCGATTCGTACCAGGCGGTACCGGACTCGATCGCACAAGAGATCGTCGCTCGGGTGCGCGGCGAGTGACGCGCACCCAGCTCGCAACACCCCCCTCCAACAGCATCACGTTCCGGATCGAAAGGTAAAGGTCGTCCGATGGCGAAAGAGAAGTTCGAGCGCACGAAGCCGCACTTGAACATTGGGACGATTGGTCATATCGATCATGGGAAGACGACGTTGACGGCGGCGATTACGAAGGTTCTGCATGATCAGAACCCGAAGAATTCGTTTACGGCGTTTGATCAGATCGATAAGGCGCCGGAGGAGAAGGCGCGGGGGATCACGATCTCGATTGCGCATGTGGAGTATGAGACGGAGAACCGTCATTACGCGCATGTGGATTGTCCGGGTCATGCGGATTACATCAAGAACATGATTACGGGTGCGGCGCAGATGGATGGCGCGATTTTGGTGGTGGCGGCGACGGATGGTCCGATGCCGCAGACGCGTGAGCATGTGTTGTTGGCGCGGCAGGTGGGTGTGCCGTCGATTGTGGTGGCGTTGAACAAGTCGGACATGGTGGATGATGAGGAGATCCTCGAGTTGGTGGAGCTCGAGGTTCGGGAGTTGTTGAACGAGTACGAGTTCCCGGGTGATGACACGCCGGTGGTGCGGGTGTCGGCGTTGAAGGCGTTGGAGGGTGACGCGGAGTGGACGCCGAAGATCCTCGAGTTGATGTCGGCGGTGGACAGTTTCTTGCCGGAGCCGACGCGGGATGTGGATCGTCCGTTCTTGATGCCGATCGAGGATGTGTTCACGATCACGGGTCGGGGCACGGTGGTGACGGGCCGGGTGGAGCGTGGGGTCGTGAAGGTGGGTGAGGAGATCGAGATCATCGGTCTGCGGCCGACGACGAAGACGACGTGTACGGGTGTGGAGATGTTCCGGAAGTTGCTCGATGAGGGTCGTGCGGGCGACAACATCGGTGCGTTGTTGCGGGGTACCAAGAAAGAGGATGTGGAGCGCGGGCAGGTGTTGGCGAAGCCGGGTTCGATTACGCCGCATACGAATTTCACGGCGCAGGTGTATATCTTGACGAAGGAGGAGGGCGGCCGGCATACGCCGTTCTTCACGAATTATCACCCGCAGTTCTATTTCCGGACGACGGATGTGACGGGGACGGTGTCGTTGCCGGAGGGGACGGAGATGGTGATGCCGGGGGACAACACCGAGATGTCGGTGGAGCTCGGGAAGCCGATCGCGATGGATGAGGGACTCCGGTTCGCGATCCGTGAGGGTGGCCGTACCGTCGGTTCGGGCCGCGTCGTCAAAATCGAGAAGTAGGGACTCGTATGGCTGCTCCTTCGGGACAGAAGATCCGCATCCGGCTGAAGGCCTATGACCACGAGGTCATCGACCAGTCGACGAAGAAGATCGTCGAGACGGTGGTCCGTACACAGGCGAAGGTGCGTGGTCCGGTTCCGCTCCCGACGGAGATCCGCAAGTACACCGTCGTCCGGTCACCGCACGTCGACAAGGACAGCCGCGAGCACTTCGAGATGCGGATCCACAAGCGTCTCATCGACATCGTCGAACCCACCGGCAAGACGGTCGAGGCCCTCCAACGGCTCGACCTGCCGGCGGGCGTCGACATCGAACTGAAGATGCAGCAGGCGTAGTTACCGGTCGCGCGTTCCTGCGCGACAATCTCGGGGTGGACGAGGCGCTTGGCGCGGACGCCGGCGCGCCGCCGATCACGCCGCTCGAACGCCTGCGCCGCCTCGCGGGCGGCACGGGTGTTTCCGAGGGCGTGCTCGCGCTGTTGATCGCGTTGTGGTCGACCGAGTTCATCTCCCTGTCGGCTCTGCGTTACGAGCGTTTCGGAACGTTCGGCTTCGACCTCGGCATCTACGACCAGGGAACCTGGCTGCTCTCACGCGCCAAGGACCCGTTCGTGACGATCCGCGGGCTCGAGCTGTTCGGCCATCATGCCAACATCTTCTTGTTGGCGTTGGTGCCCTTCTATTGGCTGGGTGCCGGCCCCATCTTCTTGTTGGTCGTCCAAGTGCTGGCGCAGGCGAGCGGAGCCGTCGCCGTGTTCCTGCTCGCGCGCGATCTCCTGCGCTCGAAATGGGCGGGTGTCGGCCTCGCGGCGGCGTTGCTCTTGAACCCGACCTATCAATGGCTTACGTGGGAGTTCTTCCATCCCGACACGGTCGCGATCGGTCCGTTGCTCTTCGCGTACTGGGCGGCGCGCAGCAAGCACTGGCGCTGGTTTGCCGCCGCCGCGGTCGTCACGGTCCTGTGCAAGGAAGACTTCGCGCTCGCCATCGCGGTGCTCGGAGTCGTCATGGCCCTGCGGGGCGAGCGCCGCCGGGGTGTGATCGTCGCCGCTGCGTCGACCGCCTACTTCTTCTTTGCGACACGTGTCCTGATCCCGGCGGAGAACGGGATCGGCCCTTTCTACGACAGCTTCTTCGGGGACCTCGGCAAGAGCCCGACCCAGGTCGCGTTCAACGCTGCCCGGCATCCCACCGAGACCTGGCGGCTCGCCACGGCCCCCGACCGCAAGACGTGGTATTGGAACGTGTTCGCACCGTGGGCCTTCGTCCCCCTTCTCGACCCGCGGGCGCTGGCGATCGCGGCGCCGACCATCTTCGTCAACATCGTGTCGTCGTTCCCGTACACCCGCGACTACCGCTTCCACTACTCGGCGATCGTCGTCTCCGGGTGTGCGGTCGCGACCGTCGAGGCGATTGCCTGGATGTCGGGGCGTTCGCCTCGCCGGTCGCGCACCTCCTCGGCCATGGTCGCTCTCGTGGTCGGCGTTGCGGTGGTGACGAGCATGATGTGGGGCTGCGCGTTCTACTCCCGGCACTACCGCGACGGCATCTGGCCGCTGAACGCCGACCCGCGCGTCGCCGTCAAGGAGCGGGCGGTGAGCTCGGTGCCGGCCCAGGCGTCGGCCAGCGTGGCGTACAACATCGACACGCACATGACCCACCGGGCCGGCATCTTCGAGTTCCCGGTGCCGTGGTGCAACATCAACTGGGGCGTGCGGGGCGAGCACCTCACCGACCCCGCGACCGTGCAGTATCTCGTGCTCGACCGCACGCTCCTCACCGACCCGCGGGACCTGACCTTGCTCGGCAAGCTCCTGGCCGGCGAATTCGCCGTCGTATCCGACGACCAGGACATCCTCGTGGCCAAACGAGTACGCCCCCCCGCCCACCCCCGCGAGCGAACCCGCGGTCGGCGAATGCAGCGCCGAGCCGTGAGCGGACCCCCAAGATCGTTCGTGAGGTGGTCGTCGGGGTGCAAGGAGTGGTCTGCGGGCCGGATGGGCCCGAGCGATGGCCCCGGAGATCCGGGCGAACGGGTCGGTGGATTCGGCGTCCGATCGCCCGACGGGTCGTGTCCCCGGCCCGGGTCCCGCCGGCCGGGTTCCGGCGCCGGATGGCGATCCGGTCGACGAGTTGCTAGCATCACCGGGCTCTACGGGCCGCACATCGCGACCCGCCGCGTTGCCCCCCCGGCCTCGGGTGCGACGCGACTTCAACCGAGGCCCGCGTAGGCCCCGTTTCCGGCGGAACCGCGCGGCACAACCGAGATCACGCTCCGCCCGGGCACTCCGAGCGGAGCGTTCGCGTGGGCGCGGTTCCTCCGCTGCCCGAGCAACGTCACCGGAGTCACAATGCCGAACAAAGGGATCCTGGGCCGAAAACTCGGCATGACCCAGGTCTTCGACGAGGGGAACCGGATCATCCCGGTCACCGTCATCGAGGCCGGGCCCTGTCGTGTGGTCCAGATCAAGACTCCCGAGCGCGACGGGTACGCCGCGGTGCAACTCGCCTTCGGCGAAACCAAGGCCCAGCGCCTGTCGAAGCCCGAGCTCGGTCACTTGAAGGCCGCGGACGCCGACCCGACGAAGTACCTCGCGGAGCTGCGCGTCGTCGACCTGTCCGGTTTCGAGCTCGGCCAGATCCTGAAAGCCGACGTGTTCGCGGCGGGCGAGCGCGTCGACGTGACCGGTATCAGCAAGGGGCACGGTTTCGCGGGGGTGATGAAGCGTCACAACTTCTCGGGCCAGGGCGCGTCCGCACGGTAACCACAAGAAGCACCGGGCCCCTGGTTCCATCGGCGCGTGTGCGACTCCCGCCCGCGTGTTCAAGGGCATGAAGATGGCCGGCCAGTTCGGCAACGTGCGCACCACCACGCTCAACCTGCAAGTGGTCGAAGGTGATGCCGAGCGCAACCTGCTGCTCATCCGGGGCGCGGTTCCGGGGCCGTCCGGAGGCATCGTCTTCGTGCGCAATGCAGTGAAGTCAGGAGTGAAGGCGTGAGCTCTCTCACGATGAAGACGGCCACCGGCGCCGATGCCGGGACCGTCGAGCTTCCCGATCACATCTTCGGAATCGAGCCGAACGTCGCAGTGATGCACCAGGTCGTCACCGCGCAGCTCGCGGCCAAGCGCGCGGGCACGCACAGCACCAAGACCCGCTCCGAGGTGCGCGGTGGTGGCGCCAAGCCGTGGCGGCAAAAGGGCACCGGCCGGGCCCGCCAGGGTTCGATCCGTGCGCCCCAATGGCGCGGCGGTGGCATTGCGCACGGTCCCAAGCCACGCGACTACTCGCAGCGCACCCCGAAGAAGATGGTGCAGCTCGCATTGCGCTCAGCCCTCTCGGACCGGGCATCGGAGTCGAAGGTCGTCGTGATCGACGACTGGGCGATCGACGCGCCCAAGACCAAGGACGCGATCAGGCTGCTCGAAGCGATCGGCCTGCGTGGCAAGGGCGAGCGCGAGGCCCGCATCCTCGTGGTGTTGTTCCGCACCGACGAGAACGCGTGGAAGTCACTGCGCAATCTCGGCGACCGCGTGCAGATCGTGCTGCCCGAGGAGCTGAACACGTACGACGTGCTCTTGAACGACTGGCTCGTGTTCTCCCAGCCCGCGCTGGAGACCACGATCGCCCGGCTCGGCTCGAAAGCGAGTGCCTCGCATGAGTAAGGACCCGCGCGACATCATCATCAAGCCGGTCGTGTCCGAGAAGTCGTACGCGGGCTACGACCTGAACGTCTACACGTTCATCGTTGCGCCGAACGCCAACAAGATCGAGATCCGCACCGCGGTCGAGCAGTTGTTCGCCCGGCGGGTCGAGAAGGTGCACACCATCAACCGCAAGGCGAAGCGCACGCGCAATCGCAGCACCGGTGCATACAACGCCCCGGCGCGCCAGAAGCGGGCCATCGTCACCCTCGCCGCCGGCGAGGAACGCATCGACATCTTCGGGAGCTGACGATGCCCATTCGCAAGCGCAAGCCGACGAGTCCCGGACGCCGCTTCCAGAGCTCGTCCGACTTCGCGGAGGTCACCAAGGCCAAGCCCGAGAAGTCGCTGACGAAGCCGAAGCCGAAGACGGGCGGCAGGAACTCCTACGGGCGTATGACGGCGCGCCACCGCGGTGGCGGCCACAAGCAGCGGTACCGCATCGTCGACTTCCGCCGGAACAAGGATGGCGTTCCGGCCAAGGTTGCCGCGATCGAGTACGACCCGAACCGCAACGCACGGCTCGCGCTGTTGCACTACCTCGATGGCGAGAAGCGATACATCCTCGCCCCGCAGGGTCTCGAGGTCGGTGCCATGGTGCAGAGTGGCCAGGGCAGCGAGATCCGTGTCGGCAACGCGTTGCCGCTGCGCTACATCCCCGTGGGCACGACCGTGCACAGTGTCGAGCTGAAGCCCGGCGGCGGAGCCAAGATGGGTCGCGGCGCCGGAACGGCCATCCAACTGATCGCCAAGGAAGGGTTGTTCGCGACGCTGCGACTGCCCTCCACCGAGATGCGGCGCGTGCCGATCGACTGTCGCGCCACCGTAGGTTCGGTCGGCAACAGCGAGTCGGGTTTGATCTCGGTCGGCAAGGCCGGGCGCAACCGTTGGAAGGGCAAGCGACCCCACACCCGCGGTGTGGCGATGAACCCCGTCGACCACCCGCTCGGCGGCGGCGAAGGCAAGAGCTCCGGCGGGCGGCACCCCGTGTCGCCGTGGGGCAAGCCCGAGGGCCGAACCCGCAAGAAGGGCAAGTCGAGCGACAAGCTCATCATCCGCCGGCGTCGTACGCGCGGCGCACGGAGGTAATCGATCGTGCGGATGCAGCGAAGCCACGGTCGGCGCAGCGAAGGAGCCGTATAGATGCCCCGCAGTCTCAAGAAGGGTCCCTTCATCGACGACCACCTGGCCGAGAAGGTGGACGCGATGAACGCGGCCGGCGACCGTAAGGTCATCAAGACCTGGTCACGTCGCAGCACGGTTACACCCGACATGGTCGGTCACACGCTCGCGGTGCACGACGGCCGCAAGCACGTGCCGGTGTACGTCACCGAGGCGATGGTCGGCCACAAGCTCGGCGAGTTCGCGCCCACGCGTGTGTTCCGCTACCACGCCGGCCAAGAGCGATCGAGCCGGCGCTGATGGCGAACACCACGACGAATCCCGGCGCGCCCGGCGTCCGCGCGACGGTCCGTTACCTCCACACGTCGCCCTACAAGGTGCGTCAGGTGCTCGAGTTGGTGCGCGGCCTCCCGGTCGATGACGCCGACCGTGTGCTCCAGCTCTGCGAGAAGGATGCCGCCGCCGACGTGTTGAAGCTTCTCCGTTCGGCTGTCGCCAACGGCGAGCACAACAACTCGTTGCCGGCCGACGAGCTCTTCGTAGCCCTCGCGTGGGCCGACGAGGGTCCGACACGCAAGCACGGCCAGCCCCGCGCCCGCGGGCGCTACTTCCGGATCCGCAAGCGCACCTCGCACGTCACGATCGTGCTCGAGCGCTTCGCGCTCGACGAGCTCGAGGAACGTCGCCGCCGCGAAGAGTCGACCGGCCGGGGCGCCGCGGTGTCGCAGCGCCGGCGCGCGGAACGGGTGCGACGCTCCCGTGCCCCGGCGGCGGAGACGGTTGCCGAGGCCGAGCCCGAGGCCGTCGCACCGGAAGTCCCACCGGAAGCCCGAAGAAGTCCCCGAACCGGAAGTCCCCGAACCGGAAGTCCCCGAACCGGAAGTCCCCGAACCGGAAGTCCCCGAACCGGAAGCGCTCGAGGCTGTCGACGACGCCGCGGTCGCCGAAGCCGAAGCCGAGCAGCCCGACGCCGCCGCGCCCGAAGCCGAGAAGGAATAGTCATGGGTCAAAAAGTCAACCCGTACGGGTTCCGACTCGGCATCACCACCGAGTGGAAGTCGCGCTGGATCGCCCCGAAGAAGGAATACCGCGAGTTCCTCATCGAGGACTGGAAGATCCGCGACTACCTGCGCAAGCAGCTCGAGCGGGCGGCGGTCAGCCGGGTGGAGATCGAGCGGACCGGGGACCGGCTGCGCATCGACGTCTACACGGCGCGGCCCGGCATCGTGATCGGTCGCCGGGGCGCGGAGGCCGAGCGCCTGCGTGAGGGACTGCGCAAGATCAGCGGCAACCCGAAGATTCAGTTCAACATCCAAGAGATCAAGCAACCCGAGATCGACGCCATGTTGCTCGCGGAGGGGATTGCCGACCAGCTGACGGGCCGGGTCTCGTTCCGTCGCGCCATGAAGCGCGGAGTGCAGACCGCGATGAAGGCGGGCGCGCTCGGCGTGCGCGTCCAGTGCAGTGGTCGTCTGGGTGGCGCCGAGATGAGCCGCAAGGAGTGGTACCGGGAAGGCCGGGTGCCGCTGCACACGCTGCGAGCAGACGTCGATTACGGCCTTGCCGAGGCCAAGACCACGTTCGGCCGCATCGGCGTGAAGGTCTGGATCTACAAAGGCGACATCCTGCCGTACAAGAGCGCGGTCGAGGACAAGATCGCCCGCGAGGCGGCCATGGCCGTCGGCGAGACCGCGGGTCAGCCCGGCGGGCGCCGGGTCGTCAGCGCCGGTGGTGGGCGTCGACGCCCGACCGACGAAGGCGGCGAGGCGGCTGCTCCCGCCGAGGGCGCGGCCGAGAGCACCGAAGGCGGCGACGATGCGCCGGCCAAGCCGCTGCTCGGCGAAGCCGATCCCGAGCTCGAGCGGCTGCTGGCAGAAGAAGAAGAGATCGAGCGCCGGACGCGTGAGCACCACGAGACCCCGCACTTCCGCGGCGGCGAGGAGTAGGTCGGCACCATGTTGATGCCCCGCAAGGTTCGTCACCGCAAGGTGCAACGAGGCCGGATGACCGGCATGGCCAAGGGCGGCACGCGCCTGGCGTTCGGCGAGTTCGGGATCCAGGCGCTGGAGCCCGGGTGGCTGACCAACCGTCAGATCGAAGCCGCGCGTATCGCGATGACCCGCCACATCAAGCGTGGCGGCAAGGTGTGGATCAACGTCTTCCCCGACAAGCCGATCACGCAAAAGCCGGCCGAGACCCGCATGGGGTCGGGCAAGGGCAACCCCGAGAAGTGGGTTGCCGTCGTCAAGCCGGGCCGGGTGTTGTTCGAGCTCTCCGGAGTTCCCGAATCCATCGCGCGCGAGGCCATGCGGCTCGCGATCCACAAGCTTCCGATGCGCGCCCGGTTCATCGTGCGTGAAGAAGAGGTGTAAGGGATGACCAAGGCCAGGGAGTTGCGCGAGTTGACCGACGAGTCCCTCGTCGATCGCTTGTCGGAGGCGAAGCAGGAGTTGTGGAAGCGGCGCCTCGACCTCGCGACGGGCCAGCTCGACAGCACGACCGAGATTGCGAACTACAAGCGCGAGATCGCGCGTATCCACACGCTGATGCGTGAGCGCGAGATCCACGCGCACGAGGCAGAACGGCAGGAGGCCTGATGGCCGACGAGAGCAAGACCGGCGAAACCAAGACCGGCGAAACCAAGACCGGCGACACCAAGGCGAGCGGCGAACAGCACGACAAGCGCGCCAACGCCCGGAAGGTGCGCGAGGGCATTGCGGTGTCCGTCAAGATGGACAAGACCGTGGTCGTCGCGGTCGTCGACCGCGTACGGCACCGCCGGTACCAAAAGAC
Organism: uncultured Actinomycetes bacterium; assembly: GCA_963784845.1. Lineage (GTDB taxonomy): Bacteria > Actinomycetota > Acidimicrobiia > IMCC26256 > PALSA-610 > PALSA-610. Next base: position 12,296 of record CAWASN010000003.1, read on the forward strand.
GATGCAGCGCACCAAGCGCCTGTACGCGCACGACGAGGCGAACGACGTGCGTGAGGGCGACCGTGTCCGCATCGCGGAGACGCGCCGTCTCTCGAAGCAGAAGCGATGGCGGATCGTGGAAGTCCTGGAGCGTGCCCGATGATTCAACAGGAGTCGCGACTCAAGGTCGCCGACAACTCGGGTGCACGCGAAGTGCTCTGCATCAAGGTGCTCGGTGGAACCCGTCGGCGCTACGCGAGCATCGGCGACATCTTCGTTGCCACCGTGAAGGACGCGGTTCCGGGTGCGTCGGTGAAGAAGGGCGACGTCGTGAAGTGCGTCGTCGTGCGCACCAAGAAGGAGAAGCGACGTCCCGACGGCAGCTACATCCGTTTCGACGAGAACGCCGCGGTGTTGATCAACGACCAGATGCAGCCGCGAGGCACCCGCATCTTCGGTCCGGTCGGGCGTGAGCTGCGTGACCGCCGCTTCATGCGGATCGTGTCGCTCGCGCCGGAGGTGTTGTAGCCATGAAGGTGAAAAAGGGTGACGACGTCGTCGTGCTCGCGGGTAAGGATGTCGGCCGACGGGGCACCGTCACGCGGGTCATCAACGCGAGCGACAAGGTGATCGTCGACGGCGTGAACATGGTCAAACGGCACACCAAGCCCAAGGGCCAAGTGATGCAGGGCGGCATCATCGACAAGGAGATGCCGATCCACGTGTCGAACGTGGCGCTGTGGTGCAAGGAATGCGGAGCGACGCGTATCGGTTACCGCCTCGCCGAGGATGGCGCCAAGCACCGGGTGTGTCGCAAGTGCGGGGGCGACATCTGATGGCGACCACGACCACAACCTCGCCTCGGTTGAAGCAGCGCTTCGAGACGGAGCTGAAGGCGCAGCTGCAAGAGGACCTCGGTCTGACCAATGTCATGCAGGTTCCGCAGCCGGTGAAGATCGTCGTGAACATGGGTGTCGGACGGGCCACGCAGCAGCGTTCGCTGCTCGACGGGGCCGTGACCGACCTCACGATCATCACGGGCCAAAAGCCGCTCGTGACCAAGGCGAAGAAGTCGATCGCGAGCTTCAAGCTCCGTGAGGGCAACGAGATCGGCGCCAAGGTGACGTTGCGCGGAGATCGGATGTGGGAGTTCTACGACCGCCTCGTCAGCCTGGCGATTCCTCGCATCCGAGACTTTCGGGGGATGCCCCCGAAGCAATTCGACGGTCACGGGAACTACACGTTCGGGCTCACCGAGCAGTTGGTCTTCCCGGAGATCGACTACGACAAGATCGACAGCGTTCGCGGCATGAACGTGACGATCGTGACCACGGCGGAAACCGACGAGCAGGGCTTCGCGCTCCTGCGGGTGCTCGGATTTCCGTTCCGCCGCGACGGGCAGGGGTGAATCGATGGCCAAGAAGGCACTCGTCAACAAGCAGCAGCGCACACCGAAGTTCAAGGTGCGCGGGTACACCCGTTGCCGCCGCTGCGGTCGGGCCCGCTCGGTCTACAAGGACTTCGGTCTTTGTCGACTGTGCCTGCGGGAGATGGCTCACGCCGGGGAAATCCCGGGCATGACGAAGAGCTCGTGGTGATGGGGAGGTACGCGCGGTGACGATGACCGACCCGATCGCCGACATGCTGACCCGCATCCGGAACGCGAACGTCGCGTTCCACGACGACGTCGCCATGCCCTCGTCGAAGCTGAAGGAAGCCGTCGCGGTGATCTTGGAGCGCGAGGGCTACATCACCGGCTTCGAGGTCGTTGCCGATCCCAGTCGTCCTGGTAAGCGCCTCACGATCAAGATGAAGTACTCGAGCGACCGTCGCCGGACGATCTCCGGCATCAAGCGCGTGTCGCGCCCCGGCCTTCGCGTCTACTCGAAGGCCGACGGCGTTCCCCGTGTTCTCGGCGGGATGGGGATCGCCATCGTGTCCACCAATCAAGGTCTTCTGACCGACCGCGAGGCGCGCGAGCGTCGCGTCGGCGGCGAGATCTTGTGCCAGGTCTGGTAGCGGAGTCGCGTCATGTCGCGTATCGGTAAGCAGGCGATCACGGTCCCGAGCGGCGTCGAGGTCACCATCGACGGGTCCTCGGTGCGCGTGAAGGGCCCGAAGGGCCAGCTCGAGCATCATTTGGTCGGTGACGTCGCGGTCGAACGAGACGGCGACGCGCTGAACGTGAGCCGGGCCGACGACTCGCGCTCGAACCGCTCGTTGCACGGGCTGCAGCGCACGCTGATCGCCAACATGGTCATCGGCGTGTCCGACGGTTTCTCGAAAGAGCTCGACATCGTCGGTGTCGGCTACCGCGCCGCCGCGCAAGGCCCGGGCGCGATCGAGCTGTCGGTCGGTTACTCGCACACCGTGAAGTTCGAGGCCCCCGACGGCATCACCTTCGAGGTACCGGCGCCGACGCGCATCGTTGTGCGCGGCCACGACAAGCAGTTGGTCGGTCAGGTCGCGGCCGACATCCGCAAGGTCCGCAAGCCCGAGCCCTACAAGGGCAAGGGAATCCGTTACGTCGGCGAGCACGTGCGGCGCAAAGCCGGCAAGTCGGCGAAGTAGCAGAGGGTTTCCGTCATGCGTCTCACGAAATCCGATCACCGCGACCGGCGTCACCGCCGGGTCCGCAAGAAGGTCACCGGCACTGCCGAACGGCCGCGCCTGGCCGTGTTCCGGTCGAGCAAGCACATCTACGTGCAGGCCATCGACGATCTCTCGGGCACGACGCTGGTCAGCGCGTCGACCATGGAGAAAGACCTGCGTGCCGGGACGACCTCCACGATCGAAGCCGCGAAGAAGATCGGTACCCTCGTGGGTGAGCGGGCGCAGGCTGCCGGCATCACCACGGTCGTGTTCGATCGCGGCGGCTTCAAGTACCACGGCCGGGTCGCGGCAGTCGCCGAAGGCGCCCGCGAAGCCGGTCTGACTCTCTAAGGGATTGGGTTCACATGGCTGAAGGTCAATACGACGAACGAGTGATCTCGATCAACCGCGTCGCCAAGGTCGTCAAGGGTGGGCGGCGGTTCTCCTTCACCGCGCTCGTGGTCGTCGGCGACGGCAACGGGAACGTCGGCCTCGGCTACGGCAAGGCCAAAGAGGTCCCGGCCGCGATCCAAAAGGGGATGGAAGAGGCGCGCAAGAGCTTCTTCGCGGTCCCGCTCGCGGGCTCGACCATCACCCACGTGATCATGGGCGAGCACGACGCGGCGCGAGTGCTGATGAAGCCGGCCGCGCCCGGTACCGGCGTGATTGCCGGGGGCGCCGCGCGTGCGATTCTCGAGGCGGCGGGCATCCACGACGTGCTCGCCAAGTCGCTCGGATCGTCGAACGCCATCAATGTCGCCCGGGCGACCATGCAGGGTCTCAGGGCGTTGCGCCGGCCCGACGACGTCGCGCGGTTGCGGGGAAAGTCGGCCGAGGAAGTGTCGACGAAGGGCATGCTCACCGCGTACAGGGAACGCCAGCGCGGCAAGCTCGAGGTGACGGAGGTCAAGTGAGCGACGTCCGAACATCGGGTCTGAAGGTGACGCTCGTGCGTTCACAGATCGGAATCAAGCCGAAGCAGCGCGGAACGCTCCGCGCGCTCGGACTCCGCCGGATCGGGTCGACCAACACGTTGCCCGACCGGCCCGAGGTGCGCGGCATGATCGCTCGTGTACCGCACCTCATCACGGTGGAGGAGCTGGCGTGAAGATTCACGACTTGAAGCCGGCGCCCGGTTCGCGCCGCGCGAAGAAGCGGGTCGGTCGCGGCATCGGCGGCAAGGGTGGCAAGACCGCGGGCCGGGGCAGCAAGGGCCAGGGCGCGCGCAACAACCTCCCCGCACGCTTCGAAGGCGGACAGACTCCGCTGCACCGCCGCACCCCGAAGGCCAAGGGCTTCAACAACCCGTTCCGCATCGAGTACCACGTCGTGAACCTCTCGACGCTCGAGGGATTCGACGCCGGGTCCGTGGTCACGCCCGACACCCTGCGCGCGAGCGGGCTGGTGGCCAAGCAGGGCCTGGTCAAGATCCTGGCTCGGGGCGAACTGACCAAATCGCTCACCGTGCACGCCCACGCGTTCTCGGCGGCCGCGGTGCAAGCGATCGAGGCTGCGGGCGGATCGACCCAGGTCCTGGCTCTTCCGTGGCCTACCGGTCGCCCGCCTGCACGCGGGAATGCCCTCACCAACCGCTAGCTACACTGCCTCGTCCGGCTGTTCCGGTCATGACGAGGTCGTCGACCCGATGAGGTCTCGGTGATGTCAGGGCTTTCGCGCCTCCAGAACATGTTCCGGGTCGCTGACCTTCGGAACAAGATCCTGTTCACGATCTTCATCGTCTTCTTGTTCCGGATGGGTTCGCACATCCCCGTCCCGTACGTCGACTTCAAGGCCATCGGGGAGCTGCAGTCGCAGTCGAAGGGCGCGGGGGGTGTGCTCGGCCTCTTCAACCTGTTCTCGGGTGGCGCGCTCGACGGCGGTCTCGGTGTTCTTCCTCGGGATCATGCCGTACATCACGGCATCCATCATCATGCAGTTGCTCGGCGTCGTCATCCCGAAGCTCGAGGAGTGGCAGAACGAGGGTCAGACCGGGCAGAAGAAGATCACGCAGTGGACCCGGTACCTCACCGTTGCTCTCGCGCTCATGCAGTCGACGGCGTTCGTGTTCGTGCTGAAGAGCGGCAACGGCGGGCTGCTCGGTTCGTCGGGGATCTCGCTCCCGGTGGGAACGGTGCTCATCCCGCACTTCACGGTGTACCGCGCCCTGATGATCATCCTCACCTGGACCACCGGGTGCGCGCTGGTGATGTGGCTGAGCGAGCTCATCACCCAACGCGGGATCGGCAACGGCATGTCGATCCTGATCTTCACGTCGGTGGTGTCACGCCTGCCGTACCAGGGCTCGCTGGTGCTGAAGCAGTCGACGTTCGAGTTCATCGCGATCTTGGCGCTCGCGATCTTCTTGGTCTACGCGATCGTGCTCATCGAGTCGGGGCAGCGCCGAATACCCGTGCAGTTCGCCAAGCGAGTCGTCGGCCGCCGCATGTACGGCGGTCAGAGCACCTACATACCGCTGAAGGTGAACCAGTCCGGTGTGATCCCGGTGATCTTCGCGACGTCGTTGCTCTCGTTCCCGGCGCTGGCCGCCACCATCCTGCCCAAGGGTGCGGGCAAGTGGATCAACGACCACTTGGTGGGCAATGCCACGACGAGCTGGTTCTACATCATCTGTTTCGCACTGCTGATCATGTTCTTCTCGTACTTCTACACGGCGATCGCGTTCAACCCGCAACAGCAGGCCGACATCATCCGTAAGCAGGGTGGGTTCATCCCTGGGATCCGTCCCGGGCCGCCCACCGAGCGTTACCTGGCCAAGGTCCTCAACCGGATCACGTTGCCCGGCGCGCTCTACCTCACGGTGATCTCCATCCTCCCCTTCATCGTGCTGAAGGCGTGGAACATCCAGGATCCGTTCGGTGGCGTGACCATCCTCATCGCAGTCGGCGTCATGCTCGAGACGATGAAGCAGCTCGACAGCCAGCTGATGATGCGGAACTACGAGGGCTTCCTCGCCTAGCCCCATGACCGTAGATCCCCGACTCGTGCTGCTCGGGAGGCAGGGTGCCGGTAAGGGCACCCAGTCGACCCGTCTGGCAGACCACTACGGCGTGATCCATGTCTCGACGGGAGACATGTTCCGGACGCAGGCTGTGCAGGGAACCGCGTTCGGGCTCGAGGCGAAGCGTTACATGGACGCGGGTGAGCTCGTGCCCGACGAGATCGTGGTGGGAGTCATCGAGGAGTGCACCATCCCGGGCGGGCCGCTCGGCGACGGGTTCGTGCTCGACGGCTTCCCCCGCACGTTGCACCAGGCCCGTGAGCTCGACCGGGTGATCACGGGGTCTCCGCTGCACCTGGTCATCGACCTCGATGTGCCCCGTGAGATCGTGTTCGACCGGATTGCGGGCCGCCGGGTGTGCGAGAGCTGCCAGCGGGTGTACCACGTGAACATGCCGCCCGAGCACGCCTGGGTGTGCGACACGTGCGGCGGCAACGTGCGCCAGCGTGACGACGACACCGACGACGCGGTCGAGCGACGCCTCGAGCTGTACGAACGCGAGACCGTCCCGATCGTCGAGTTCTACCGGGCGCTCGGCCTGCTCACGGTGGTCGACGGTGTGGGCGAGGGCGACGAGGTCTTCGATCGCCTGCTCAAGGTCTGTGCCGAGCAGCTCCCGTAGCCGGACGGAGGTCGTGGTCCTGCGCAAGTCCGCAGCTCAGATCGCGCTGATGCGACGGGCGGGCGCGGTCGTCGCCGAGATGCACCGGGCCTGCGGCCGCGTCGCCGTTCCCGGGGCCACCACCGCCGATCTCGACCGCGCGGCGCGCGACGTGCTGGACCGCCGGAACGCCCGCTCGAACTTCCTCGGCTACCACGGGTTCCCCGCGGTGGCGTGCATCTCGCCGAACGAGGTCGTCGTGCACGGCATCCCCGGGCCGCGGGTGCTCGAGGCGGGCGACATCGTGTCGATCGACTGCGGAGCGATCATCGAGGGCTGGCACGCCGATGCCGCGATCACGATCCCGGTGGGTGACGTCGACGCCGAGTCGCAGCGCCTCATGGACGTGACCCGCAACGCCCTCGAATCGGCGATCGCCGTCACCGTGGCCGGAAACCGGCTCGGCGACGTCGGCGCGGCGGTTGAGCACGAAGCTACGGCGGCGGGGTTCGGGGTTGTCCGCGAATACGTCGGCCACGGGATCGGCACGGCCATGCACGAGGAGCCGGAAGTGCCCAACTACGGGCCCCCGGGTCGGGGTATGAAGCTCCGGGCGGGCCTCGTCATCGCCATCGAGCCCATGATCACCGCCGGGCGCCCCGGCACCCGTACCCTCGGCGACGGGTGGACGGTGGTGACCGCTGACGGCTCGAGGTCAGCGCACTTCGAGCACACCGTCGCCATCACCGACGACGGTCCCGAGGTGCTGACCCTGCCCTGACTCGGGCGGACCCGGCGGGTTGGCAGCGGGGACCCTCATCAGGTAATCTCTTCGGTCGGCTCCTTGCCCGTTTCGTGCGCCCAAGGTCCCAGCACTGTCACGTAGTTCTCACGGCAATTTTCTCGAGTCCGTCGGCGCGCTCCAGCCCTGAAGGTGATGCTCTCTGGCCAAGCCCAAGGATGACACGATCCTGGTCGAAGGCACGGTCGTCGAACCGCTGCCGAACGCCATGTTCCGTGTCGAGCTGGAGAACGGGCACAAGGTGCTCGCCCATATTTCCGGGAAGATGCGGATGCACTACATCCGCATCGCTCCGGGCGACAAGGTGCAAGTCGAGCTCACGCCTTACGACCTGAGCCGCGGTCGCATCACCTATCGCTACAAGTAGCCCACGCTTTCGCGTCGGACGCGCGACATGCCCACAAGCACGAGACCCCGAGCACGAGACCCCGAGCACGAGACAAGGTGACGGCAATGAAGGTTCGCCCTTCGGTCAAGAAGATGTGCGACAAGTGCAAGGTGATCCGCCGGCACGGCTCGGTCCGGATCATTTGCGACGACCCGCGTCACAAGCAGCGGCAGGGTTAGGAAGGACGGCAGATGGCCCGTATCGCAGGCGTCGACATTCCGCGCGAGAAGCGACTCGAGATCTCGCTCACCTACATCTACGGCATTGGTCGGAACACCGCCCAGCAGGTCACCGACGCGACGGGCATCTCACGCGACACGCGCGTGCGTGACCTCACCGAGGAAGAGGTGGCACGGCTGCGCGAGTACATCGACCAGAACGTCAAGGTCGAGGGCGATCTGCGTCGCCAGGTGAGTCAGGACATCAAGCGCAAGATGGAGATCGGCTGTTACGAGGGGCTGCGCCACCGCAAGGGGCTGCCGGTCCACGGACAGCGCACCCGGACGAACGCCCGTACCCGCAAGGGCCCGAAGAAGACGGTCGCCGGTAAGAAGAAGGCCCGCAAGTGACCTCGACGTTCGCTAGCCGAATCGGAGCTTGAGAAGCAGTGGCGAAACCTGTTGCCGGTGGACGCCGGCCGAAGAAAAAAGAGCGCAAGAACGTCGCCTACGGGCTGGCGCACATCAAGTCGTCGTTCAACAACACGATCATCACGTTCACCGACCTGCAGGGCAACACGCTCTCGTGGGCGAGCTCGGGCAACGTGGGCTTCAAAGGCTCTCGGAAGAGCACGCCCTTCGCGGCGCAGCTCGCGGCCGAAGCCGCTGCGCGGCGCGCGATGGAGCACGGCGTGCGCAAGGTCGACGTGAGCGTGAAGGGTCCGGGGTCGGGTCGAGAGACCGCGATCCGCTCGATCCAGAACGCAGGTATCGAAGTCGTCGGGATCAAGGATGTCACCCCGATCCCGCACAACGGCTGCCGGCAATCGAAACGGCGGAGGGTCTGATGGCGCGTTACACGGGCGCGGTCTGCCGGCTGTGCCGGCGCGAGCGCATGAAGCTGTTTCTCAAAGGCACCAAGTGCGACTCGATGCGCTGCCCGATCGAGCGGCGTCCCTACCCGCCGGGCCAGCACGGCCGGGGCCGGGTCCGCGACAGCGAGTACCTGCTCCAGCTGCGCGAGAAGCAGAAGTGCCGGCGCATCTACGGTCTGCTCGAAAAGCAGTTCCAACTCATCTACGCCAAGGCCAACAAGCAGCCGGGCATCACCGGTGAGAACCTGTTGCGGCTGCTCGAGTTGCGTCTCGACAACGTGGTCTTCCGTACCGCCTTCGCGTCGAGCCGGAGCCAGGCCCGTCAGTTCGTACGCCACGGTCACGTGCTCGTCAACGGCAAGCGCGTCACGATTCCTTCGTACGTGGTGCGCAAGGACGACGTCATCTCGCTCGGTGCCAAGTCGCAAAAGATGATCGTCGTCCGTCACAACATCGACACCCTCGACCGCAGCGCGCCCCAGTGGCTCGAAGTCAACGCGGGAGAGTTCAAGGCGACCGTGCGCGATCTGCCGCTCCGCGAGCAGATCGATATCCCCGTTCGCGAACAGCTCATCGTCGAGCTGTACTCGAAGTAAGCAAGCGAGGCCTTCTCCCATGCTCATCATTCAGCGTCCCGAGATCGAAGCCGTCGAGGCCGAGGGCAACACCCAGAGCTTCATGATCGCTCCGCTCGAACCCGGGTTCGGGCACACGCTCGGCAACAGCCTCCGGCGCACGTTGCTGTCGTCGATTCCCGGCGCCGCCGTCACGCAGGTTCGTTTCGACGACGCCCTGCACGAGTTCGACGTCATCAAGGGTGTGAAGGAAGACGTCACCGACGTCATCTTGAACCTCAAGGACCTCGTGCTGCTGTGCACTTCCGACGAAGCGGTCACGCTTCGCCTCGACAAGCGCGGCCCCGCCGAAGTGCGTGCCGGCGACATCCAGACCACCTCGGACGTGGAGATCCTGAACCCGGACCTCTACATCGCAACGGTGAATGCGTCCGGTCGCCTCGCCCTCGATCTGACGGTCGAGCAGGGGCGCGGCTACCTGTCGGCGGAGCGCAACAAGCGCACCACGACGATCGGCGTGATTCCTGTCGACGCGATCTTCTCGCCGGTGCGGCGGGTGTCCTTCTCGATCGATCCGACCCGCGTCGAGCAGTCGACGAACTTCGACCGGCTCACCCTCGAGGTCGAGACCGACGGTTCGATCACCCCGCGCGACGCGCTCGCGTCGGCCGGCGACACGCTCCGCAAGCTCGTCGACCTGGTTGCCGAGCTCTCGGAAGCTCCCCGGGGTCTGGAGCTCGGCGAGATCGCGTCTCCGACCTCCACGTCGCCCGACCTCGATCTCCCGATCGAGGAGCTCGACTTGTCGGAGCGGCCCCGCAACTGCCTCAAGCGGGCGCGCGTCGACTCGATCGGTCAACTCGTACAGAAGTCCGAGGACGACCTCCTCGCAATCACCAACTTCGGCGCCAAGTCGCTCGAAGAAGTCATCCAAAAGCTCGATGAGCGCGGCCTGTCGCTCCGGGTCAAGGAGTAACCAGAAGTCATGCCTGCTCCGAAGAAGGGCAAACGCTTCGGCGGTAGCCCGGCGCACCAGAAGCTGATGCTCGCGAACCTCGCGTCGCACCTGATCATCTCCGAGGCGGGCGCGATCACGACCACCGAGGCGAAGGCGAAGATGCTTCGACCGTACGTCGAGAAGCTCGTGACCAAGGCCAAGCACGGCGGTGTGCACAAAGAGCGCCTGGTCGTCTCCCGGATCCACGACAAGGACGCGGCCCGGCGGCTGTTCGAGGAGATCGGACCGCGCTACGCCGACCGCAACGGCGGTTACCTGCGCATCTTGAAGCTCGGTCCGCGCTCGGGGGACAACGCGCCGATGGTGCGCCTCGAGTTCGTCTGACCTCTCGGTCGGCGTTCACTTCGTTGTCGTGACGCTCTTCGATGCCGAGACCGCCGACGACGCTTCCGGCCCGGGCCTGCCTTCCGCGCAGGTGAAGTTCGTCGTGGCGTACGACGGCACCGATTTCAGCGGCTTCGCCGCCCAGCCGGGACAGCCCGGTGTGCGAACGGTGGGTGGTGTCCTCGCCGAGGCGATCGGCAAGGTGCTCCGCCGCGAGGTGCGGCTCGCGTGCGCGGGCCGGACCGACGCGGGTGTGCACTCCTGGGGCCAGGTCGTGAGCTTCCCGTCGGAACCGGGGCTCGACCCACCCCGACTCCAGGCGGCGATCACGTCGATGCTCGGGCCGGAGGTGGTGATCCGCTCGGCCGCGCTCGAGAGTCCGCAGTTCGATGCCCGGCACTCGGCCCGGTGGCGCAGCTACCGCTACACGATCCTCAACCGGTCCGTGCCGGATCCGTTCCGCGACCGTTTCACGTGGTGGGTCCCGGAGTCACTCGACCTCCGGGCGCTGCGCTTGGCGGGCGATCCCTTCGTCGGGGAGCACGACTTCGCGTCGTTCTGCCGCAAGGGCCCACAGGGGTCTTCGACCACGCGCCGGGTGTTCGAGTCGAGATGGGTCGACGAGGGCGAGGGCGTGCTGCGGTACGAGATCCGCGCCAACGCGTTCTGCTGGCAGATGGTGCGTTCGATCGTCGGAACCCTCGTGGAAGTCGGGCTCGGCAAGCGCCGGCCCGGCGAGATGATGGGCATACTCCGGGCCGCCGATCGCGAACGCGGCCGGACAGCTCGCTCCGCCGCGAGGCTTGTGCTTGTGGGAGGTCGGTTACTAGCCGGCCTACCCGGCGGGCACTGTCGTCGTCGCCGGCAGGGTCACGGGCGGCGACGGCGGCACGAAGTCGCCCGGGCTCGACGGGCCGATCCGGGTCGCGAGGATCTCGTCCACCGATTGGCCTTTGTCGGTCAGGGCGATCCTCACCGCGAAACCGGAAGCATCGTCGACACACACGGTGACGGTCGCGGCCGCGGTGATCTTGTTCGAGTCGGCGAGCGCGCCCAGCGCGGAGGCGTAGTCGGTCGCCTTGAAGGTGACACACGAAGCTGGTCGCCCGCCGATGGTCTCCGCCGAGGTCTGGCCGAGATTGCTCGGCTTCAACGTCGAGAGTCCGGCGTACGCCGAGATGAGCTGCGTCAGCGCGTCGTCGCTGGAGGTGGGGCCGAGGTCGGTACACGTCGCCGCGGCCGTTGTTCCGTTGCACCGCACGACCCTTGTTCCATCGGACAAGAGCAGGTTCCCTCCCGACAGGAACGACGATTTGCCCTGGCCGTCCTGGGCGAGCGTCGCCGAGGGACCGAGCGCCGAGGTGTAGGTGATCTTGACGTCGGCGGTCGCGGCTTTGAGCGCGAGGTCGGAGATCCCTCCGCCGGGATCGGTCGTGGTCGTCGTGGGCGCGGTCGTGCTCGTCGCGGCGGCCGTTGTCGTCGTCACGGTCGACTTCGCTGCATTCGAGGAGCTGCTCGCTCCGCTGCACGCCGTCAGCGCCAGCGCAGTTGCGACCGCGCCGATTGCAAGCCTGAACATCGAAAGCCTCCGGGCGGTCGTGCGATCGACAGCAGATACGAGGACCGATCGTAAGGCCGCAGCCCCGGAGAACGCGACGCGGCGGGGCCGAAGCCCCGCCGCGTGACGAGCAGTGCGAAGCGGTGGCCCGCGCTACGGCGCGCTGGTCCCCGTCGGGATCGAGAGGTTCGTCGGTATTGTCTGCGGCGTCACCGGAGGGGTGAAGTCGCTGGCGGTCGGCGTGCTCACCGCGGTGGCGGTGAGGGAGTCGCTCTCGGCGCCCTTCTTCGTGCTGGCGAACTTCAAGACGAAGCCGGTCTGCTTGTCGATGCAGATCGTCGCCGAATCGTTCGGGTCGTAGTCGGACGACTTCAGGTCGCTGCCCTGGAACAGCGACAAGCCGCTCAGCTTGCCGATGACGTCGGACGCCTTGTACTTCACACACGAGGCGTCGCGACCGGCGATCGTGTCGGACGACTTGCTGCCTCCGCCGAGCGTCGTGAGGACGCCGGCGAACGCGGCGAAGACCGACGTGAACGAGGCCCCGATGTTGCCGGCGCCGGCGCTACCGAGGCTGGTGCAGGTTGCCGACGATCCGGTGCCGTCACATGTCACCGTCGACGTCCCGTCGGAGTAGAAGGTGCTCGTGCCGCTCGTGAACGCCGACTTGCCGTTGCCGTCCTGAGCGATGGTCAAGGTGTTGTCGCTGCCCGAGCTCGCGTTGGGCCCGCTCTCGACGTAGGTGATCTTGATGTTGGCCTTCGCGTACTGGGCCGCGAGCTTGGACAGGGCGTCGTTCCCACCGGTGGTACCGGGCGAGTTCGAGCTGCCGCCGGCCTTCGTCGTCGCCGAGCCGGTGTTGGCGTTCGTCGAGCTCTTGCTACTGCCGCCGCACGCTGCGAACGTCATCGCCGCGACGACCACACCAACTGCAATCCTGCGCATGTTCCGGTCCCCCCCTGGTCGAGCGCGCAAGCCTACGCCGCGCGGGACCCCGAAGTAGAGGAACCCGTAGCCCTCGTCGCGAACCCGGATACCGGACGCCCGCAACTCCACGTCCCAGTCGCCCCGGCAGGAGGGGTCGTTTTGCTCCATTCCGTGGTCGGCGACGAGGGCGAACGCGCAGTCGTCGAAGACGCCGGCGGCCTCGAGCGCGCCGAGGATCTCGCCGATCCGGCCGTCGCTGTCGCGGACCGAGGCGGCCGCGATCTCGGAATAGGGACCGCCCTCGTGCATGGCCGCGTCGGTCAGGGTGAAGTTGCACCACATGAACCGCGGGACGGGACACGTGACGTCCCGGTACGAGCCCGCGGCGATGCCGAGTGCCTGTTCGACGGCCATGTGGTCGACGACCGACGACCACGAGTAGTCCTTCGACGGGCGGACGAACCGTTCCGTCGTGTTGGGCAGGCCGAAGGGGTCCGCCGGGATCGGTGGCACGTCGCCCCGGCGGAAGAAGTCGAAGGTCGAGTAGTCGGCGCCGGTGTCGCACGGCTCGTTGACCGACGCGGTGAACGAGCCGGGCCATGTTCGGTGCACGGCCGCGTGAATCGTCTCCACGCCCGGAGCGAGGTGCTGCATGCTCCACGGCCACGTGGCGGAGGAATTGGTGATCACCTGGGCGCCTGCCGCCCGGTCGTACCAGGCGTTGTGCAGGATCCCGTGGTGGCCCGGGTGGGCGCCGGTCATGATCGTGGTGTGATTCGCGAGCGTCACCGTCGGCAACGACGCGATCGCTCCGTGACCGAGGGCGACGCCCATCTCGATGAGCCGGGCGACGTTCGGGGCCTCGCCTCGGGCGGCCATGTCGTACAGCACGTTGGCGTTGGTGCCGTCGAACAAGAAGCCGAGGACGTGGCGGGGCCGCTCGCCCGGCTCGAGGAGATCGGTGAGGGGCCGGCCGTCCTGTGCCGAGAGGAACCGGTCGGTCGCAGTGGAGAGCGGGGCGCAGCCGAGCAGCGCGCACAGAGTCGGCGCGACGTCGACGAGGCGCGCCGAGCGGGGGACCAGTCCGAGCCTGCGGACGCCCTTGCCCGCGAGGACGAAGGGCGCGCGGGCCTGGACGAGTCCCAACGAGCCGTGCTCGCCGAGATGGCCACCCTGGTCCTGCCAGTTGTGGGCCGCAGTGTGCAAGACGCACAGGTCGGGTGCGGCGGGAGCGTCGAACAATTCCGCGATGTGGTCGAAGGCGTGCGGGTAGGCGTTCTCGGACCGCCCCGGGACGGGGTGGTCCCGTTCGTCGGCGAGTGGTGTGAACTTGGCGGTCGACTGGTCGCCGAGCGGGTCGCGTCCGGACACGCTCAGGCGCTCGTAGCCGCTCCCGTCCCCGCCCTCGCCCCCGTCGTCGCGGCGGAACGCGACCCGCCCGTCGTAGGTGAGCGCCTCGTAGACACCGTCGCGGACCGTGCACACCATGTCGACGATGGGCTCGAGCGCCCGGTCGAGCAGTACCTCCAGCGCCGCTTCGGCCTCACCGCGGTACGCGGCCGGGATCTCGTGGGGGCGGGTGGTGGCCGACTGCTCCATGGCCGCCAAGGCTAGATCCGGCCGGAGGACCGGCGTCGGGAAACGCCGGAGCCAGTTCTCCGCCGGTTGTCCAAATGGGCCCGGGGCGGCTAATCTCTCGTGTTCGGCGCTGCCGTCTTCGCGCGCCTTCGCTCTCCCGAATTCAGCTCACAAGATTCCAGCTGGAAAGACCAAGGTCTCGACCGTGCGTACATACAGCCCCAAAGCCTCCGAGATCACCCGCGAATGGCACGTGATCGATGCCGAAGGCGCGATCCTCGGTCGGCTGGCCACCGAGATCGCCACGCTGTTGCGCGGGAAGCACAAGCCCATGTGGGTCCCGCACATGGATGTCGGCGACCACGTCGTGATCGTGAACGCTTCCAAGCTCGCAGTCGGCCCGCGCAAGCTGTTGCAAAAGACATACCACCGCCACAGCGGGTACCCGGGCGGCATCGCCAGCGAGAACCTCGAGCACCTGCTCGCCCGCGACCCGGAGAAGGTCGTCAAGCTCGCGGTGCGCCGGATGCTTCCGAAGGGTCCCCTCGGCCGTCAGATGTTGCGCAAGCTGAAGGTCTACGGCGGTCCCACCCACCCGCACCAGGCCCAGCAGCCGGTCATCCGCCCGTTGCCCGAGCGCAGCAAGGCACACGTCGGGTGAGCAGCCGCGTCGTGGTCGTCGTCTCCGAGAGCATGAAGGAATCCGCGTGAGCAAGCCCCTGATCCAGACCACCGGCCGGCGCAAGGAAGCGGTTGCACGGGTTCGGCTGCGCCCGGGCACGGGCAAGATCTTGGTCAACGGTCGCGAGTTCTCCTCGTATTTCCCGATCCTCACGCATCAGGTCATCGCCAAGGAGCCGCTCCGGCTCACCCAGACCGAAGAGGTCTACGACGTCGACGCCACCCTCGGCGGGGGCGGCGTCAGCGGGCAGGCCGGTGCCATCCGCCTCGGTATCGCCCGGGCTCTCGTCGCGCTCGACCCCGAATCGCGCGGGATCTTGAAGAAGGCCGGGCTCCTCCGCCGCGACGCCCGGGAGAAGGAGCGCCGGAAGTACGGCCTCAAGAAGGCGCGCAAGGCCCCGCAGTACTCGAAGCGGTAACGCTTCGGGCACACACGCGTGCTGCGCTTCGGTACCGACGGCGTACGCGGTGACGCCGAGAACGATCTGACGACGCGCTACGTCGTCGCGCTCGGACGTGCCGTCGCTCGGGTGCTCCGGCCCCGGCGGGTGATCATCGGTCGCGACACGCGGGAATCGGGACCCCGCATCGAGGCGGCGCTCTCCATCGGGCTTCGATCCGAGGTCGTGGAGCCGACCTTGCTCGGGGTGCTGCCGACTCCCGCGATCGCGTTCGTGGCCGCGAGTGACGGGCTGCCGGCCGCGATCGTCTCGGCCAGCCACAACCGGTGGAGCGACAACGGGGTGAAGGTCATCGGTTCCGACGGGCGCAAGCTCGCCGACGGCGCCGAAGCCGCCATCGAGGCCGAGCTGGAGCTGGAGCTCGGCTCGACCTGGGACCGGCGGAGGTACCCCTACGACGCGCGCGCGGTGTCGTTCGCGGCCGACCCCGTGTGCGCAAAGAGCTACGAGTCGCATCTCTTGTCGACCATCGAAGGCCGGGCGCTCGACGGGCTCGTCATCGTGCTCGACTGCGCGAACGGCGCCGGCTTCGACGTGGGTCCGCGCGTGTTGCGCGACGCCGGCGCCGACGTGCACGTACTGAACGCCGCTCCGGACGGCCGGAACATCAACGACGACTGCGGGTCGACGTACCCGGAGTCCCTGCAGCGCGCGGTGCTCGAGCGCGGGGCCGCGCTCGGGCTCGCGCTCGACGGGGACGGTGACCGCGTGGTCGCGGTGGACGAGCACGGTGAGCTCGTCGACGGTGATCAGATCATGACGATGACCGCGCTCGATCTGCACGCGCGGGGCGCGTTGCGCCACGGCGCCGTCGCGGTGACGGTCATGTCGAACCTCGGCCTGCGGCGGGCGCTGGGCACGCACGGCATCGGCGTGGTCGAGACACCCGTCGGCGACCGCAACGTGGTCGCGGCAATGCAAGCGCGCGATCTCGTGCTCGGCGGGGAGCAGTCGGGGCACATCGTGTTCTCGCAGTACGCCACGACGGGCGACGGTCTCCTGACGGGACTGCACGTCGCCGATCTGGTGCGGCGCGCCGGGCGCCCACTCTCCGCGCTGGCCGGACAGATGCGCCGCGTCCCGCAGGTCCTGGTGAACGTGAGCGTGTCCCGCCGGGTGGACGTCGACGGCTCCCCGGAGCTCGCCGACGCGATCCGGGACGTCGAAGCCGAGCTGGGCGCCACGGGACGGGTCCTGGTGCGGGCGTCGGGGACCGAGCCGCTGGTGCGGGTGATGATCGAAGCCGACGCGCAGTCGGTGGCCGACGCGGCCGCCGCCCGCCTGCGTGACGTCGTGATCGCACAATTCGGGCTCGGCGACCCCGCCTGAGCCGCAGGCCCGCAATTCACGCGCCGGCAGGCAATTCACGGCCCGGAATTTCGCGGCCGTCGAATTCCGGGGATGTGCGGCATCGTGGCAGTCGTCCGAAAGCCGGGAAGCAGGCGAGTTCCCGATCTCGCGAGCCTGCGCGACGCCCTCGCCGACGCCGAGGTCCGACTCGAGCGGATGGGAAGCAATCGGCGCGACCCCACCGTGCCCGCGCTGGAGGCGGCCGCACTCGCATTCCGCGAGGTCGACCGGAGGCTGCGGGAGGACGACGGCCTGCGCGCGCTCGTCGACGAACCGATCGCGCGAGCGGGCCTCGCGGATCACGCGGACAGGATCGCGGCAATTCTCGTCCAGATCGAGGGTCGACTCGACGCGAGTGCTCTCGACGGTACGGACATCGAAGCGCTGAACGCTGCCCTCATCACGTGCAAGGACGCGCTCTGGTCGGTTCGCAACGACCGCATCGATCTCGCGGTGGCCGTCGAGGACCTGATGGGCGCGGCGTCCGGGCCGGCCGCGCTCGAGGCGTTCCATGCGGTGCAGATCACCCTGTCGGCGATCGACCGGCTCGAGGTGCACGGGCCGCGATTCGGCCGGCCTGCACATCGTGGTCTCCGGCCACGGCCTCGACCTCGCTGATCCGACGGTGGCGCGCATCGTCGCCCGCCGGAGTGCCGACCCGCTGTTCACCGCCGGTTCCATTCGCACGCCCGGCGGCCGGCTCGCGTTCGTGTACAAGACCGCGGCCGAGATCGGCGAGCTCGGCGACAACACCGCCCGGCTCCGGGCCCAGATCCGCGAGGACGACCTCCTCCACCTCGCGCTGCGCGCCGACACGGCCCAGGCGTTGGTGCTCGCGCACACGCGTTGGGCCAGCATCGGGATCATCTCCGAGGCGAATGCCCACCCGTTGAACCAAGAAGAGATCGACGGCGACGGCCGGCTCGACGGCTCGCAGGCGTACACGGTCGCCGCGCTCAACGGTGACGTCGACAACTACGCCGATCTGAAGGCGCTCGACCGGCTGCACTTCCCGGCCGAGATCACCACCGACGCCAAGGTGATCCCGGCGCTCGTCGCCCGGCGGACCGGAGCCGGCGTCGAACTCGTGGAGGCGTTCCGATCGACGGTGGCGTCGTTCGAGGGGTCGGTGGCGATCGCTCTCCAATCGACCACCGATCCCGACTCCCTGCTGCTTGCGCAGCGCGGCAGTGGGCAGGCGTTGTACGTCGGTCTGGCCCCCGACATGTTCGTGGTAGCGAGCGAGCCCTACGGCCTCGTCGCCGAGTGCGACTCGTACGTGCGGCTCGACGGCGAGACGATGGTGGACGCCGGCAATCCCGCGAGCCAAGGCCAGGTGGTCGTGCTCGATCGTCGGCACGCGGGCACGCGGGCCGGTATCCGCCGGATCTCCTACGACGGGCGCTCGATCCCCCTCGACGAGACCGACGTGCACCTCGCGGAAATGACGACGCGCGACGTCGACCGCGGTGACGCCCCGCACTACTTGCTGAAGGAGATCTCCGAGGCGCCGGCGTCGTTCCGCAAGACGCTTCGCGCCAAGATCGTCGAACACGAAGGCCTGCTCGAAGTGCGGCTGCCGAGCGAGACACTTCCTGACCGGGTGATCGAGGCGCTGCGGTCCGGTGCGATACGGCGGGTGCTCGTGATCGGTCAGGGGACCGCGGCGATCGCCGGGCAGAGTCTGGTGCAGGCGCTGCGCGGCGCGATCGCCGGGAGCTCGCTCACGATGGAGGCGACGCTCGCAACCGAGCTCTCGGGGTTCGGTCTCTCGGCCGACATGAGCGACACGCTCATCGTCGCGACTTCGCAGTCGGGGACCACGACCGATACGAACCGGACGGTCGATCTCGCGCGCGCTCGTGGCGCGCTCGTCATTGCGATCGTCAACCGTCGCCAAAGTGATCTCGTCGACAAGTCCGACGGCGTGCTCTTCACATCCGACGGTCGCGACCTCGAGATGAGCGTCGCGTCGACGAAGGCTTTCTACTCTCAGGTCGCGGCGTGCTTCCTACTTGCCTTCGCGATCGCGGCGGAGCTCGACGACGACACCGACGTGCGGCGCCGGTATCGCCACGAGCGGCTCGTTGCCCTGCGCGAGCTACCGGCCGCAATGGTCGAGCTCCTCGGTCGCCGATCGTCGATCGGCAAGACGGCGCAGCGCAACGCGCTGAGTCGGCGTTCGTGGGCGGTTGTCGGTAACGGGGCGAATACGCGTCGCGGCGCACGAGATCCGGATCAAGCTCTCGGAGCTGTGTTACAAGTCGATTGCCTGCGACGTCACCGAAGACAAAAAGCACATCGACCTGTCGGCGGAACCGATGATCATCGTGTGCGCCGCGGGGTTGCACGGCTCCAACGCCGACGACGTGTCCAAGGAGATCGCGATCTACCGGGCGCACAAGGCCGCGCCGATCGCGATCGTCGACGACGACGAGGTGCGGTTCTCGGCCGCGATCGACACCATCCCGGTTCCCGTCGTGCACCCGGATCTGGCGTTCGTGCTGTGCACGATGGCGGGGCACCTCTTCGGGTACGAGGCCGCCCTGGCGAT
This sequence comes from uncultured Actinomycetes bacterium, assembly GCA_963784845.1. Taxonomy (GTDB): domain Bacteria; phylum Actinomycetota; class Acidimicrobiia; order IMCC26256; family PALSA-610; genus PALSA-610. The sequence continues at coordinate 31,736 of CAWASN010000003.1, forward strand.
CGACGCCTCGGCCCGGCCACTACGGGAGGCGCGCGGTTGCATCGAGACGGCTTTCGCGGCAGTCCGTCACGGAGACGACCCGCTCGCCGCCCTCGCAACCGCGCTCGAGCCCCACGCGGCCCGGTACTTCGACGAATTGCGCACGCGCAACTACGACGGCAGCCTCGAAGCCGCCACCGCGGTGCGGGTCGCGTCGGTGTTGCGCTACGCGACGGGCCTCCAACACCTCGACACCTACCAGCTCGAATTCGGCAAGGTGGGTACGCCGAGCACCGTCGTGGAAGACCTCAACGCGGCGCTGACGAAGGCGATCGACGAACTCACCCGACCGATCGACGCGATCAAGCACCAGGCCAAGACCGTGACCGTCGGGATCTCGCGCTCGGACGAGACGCTGCTCCTCGTGCCGCTCGTCAAGGAGGTGCTCGCGGCCGGCGCCCCGCGCGACAGCCTCACCTACCGTGCCTTGCGCACGCTCGTAGCGCTCGACGCGTCGGTCGTCAGCGTGCCCGGTTGGACCCGGTACAACATCGAAGGCGAGACGATCAACGTCGTGGACCGCGGTGGCATCGCACGCGACATCCCGTCACGCACCGAGGCGAATCCATCGTTGCGAGGAAGCAAGCACCGTGCCGCGACCGAGCGCGAGGTCACGGTCGTGCGGGGGCGGGCCGACGGCCGCACGACGATCCTCGTGCCCGAGGTGAAGGGCAACCAGACCACCGGGCTCACGTTGTTGCACGTCCGGTTCCACGAGCGGTTGGCGGGCGACGCGGCCCGGCGCGTGCTCGAGGGATATCGCGATCGCTACCAGGCCATTGCCGACCAGGTGACCGAGACCGAACCGGTCATGCGCGACGACGTGTTGGGCACGATCGACTTCGTCGACCTGCTCACGGAACCGGTCGTGCGCCTCGCTGATTCCTGGAGAGCCTGAACCCCGCGTGCTCGTCGTCGTCACGCCCGCGGAGATGGCCGACGCCGATCGCCGCACCATCTCGGGCGGAACTCCCGAATCGGTGCTGGTGGAGCGGGCCGGGGCTGCGGTCGAGCGCCAGGCCCGGCACATGCTCGGCGGCACCTACGGGCGCCGGATCGCGGTGGTCTGCGGCAAGGGCAACAACGGTGCCGACGGAATCGTCGCCGCGCGCAGATTGCGTGGGCACGGGGTCGGTGTCGACGTGTTCGAGCTCGGTGCCGGGGTCGACGAGCGTGCGCTGCGCGACGCCGTCGGCCGTGCCGATCTCGCGATCGACGCAATGTTCGGCACCGGCTTTCGGGGCGGCCTGGAGGGCGACGCCGCTCTTGTTGCCCGAGTCCTGCGCGAGAGCGGCATCGCCACGCTGGCGATCGACATCCCTTCGGGTGTCGACGGGAACACCGGCGCGGTTCGGGGCGACGCCGTGTTCGCCGACGCGACGGTCTGCTTCGCGGCGCTGAAGCCGGGGCTGCTCTTCGAGCCGGGACGAACCCATGCCGGCGTGGTACACGTCGTCGACATCGGTATCGATCCCCGCAGTCCTCGGAGCGAGAGCGCAAGCTTGCACGTGCTCGAACGCGGCGACGTGTTCGTGCCCCGGCGTGCGCCGGATGGGCACAAGTGGTCGGCGGGCGCGCTCGTCGTCGGCGGGTCGTCGGGCATGACCGGCGCGCCCTTGATGGCGGCGCACGCGGCAGCTCGTAGCGGTGCGGGCATGGTCGTGTGCGGGGTGCCCGGTGCCGCGGCCGCCGCCCGCGCGGGCGGGACCGAGCTCGTGATCCGTGCCCTTCCCGCGACGCCGGACGGCGGTCTCGACGCGAGCGCGGCCGACGCCGTGCTCGAGGGCATCGAGCGGTTCCACGCGTTGGCGCTCGGGCCCGGGCTCGGGCGCGGCGAGAGTGCCGCCGAGGCCGTTCGCCGGCTGGTGGCGGAGTGCCCGATCCCCATCGTCGTCGACGCCGACGGGTTGCACGCGCTCGCAGGGGCACCCGAGGCGTTGCACGCGCGCCGCGCCGCCGGTCGTCCCGACGCGATCCTCACTCCCCACGGGGGCGAATACGCGCGGCTCGCGCAGCACGACGTGCAGGCCGATCGCGTCGCGGCGGCGCGCGAGCTGGCCGGACGGCTCGAGGCGATCGTGCTCCTGAAGGGCCCGGGAACCGTGATCGCGGCCCGTGACGGCCATGCCGTCGTGAACCGCACCGATACCCCGGCCCTTGCGAGCGCGGGGACCGGCGACGTGCTGACCGGGATCATCGCCGGCCTGCTCGCGAGCGGGGCCGAGCCGTTCCGTGCCGCGGCGAGCGCCGCCTACGTGCACGGCGAGGCAGCCCGGGAGGCGGGAACCGGCGATTCGCTCGTGGCCGGCGACCTCATCGCGGCGCTGCCCCCTACGCTGAACGCGCTCCGCTCCGGCCGCGATCTCAAGGAGGGCTGAATGCCCGGTTCCACACTCGTGCGAGACGTGATGACGACTCCGGTGTCGACGCTGCGTCCGGACGAGACCGTCGAACACGCGGCGGACGTGCTCGCCGGGAAGAACGTGGGCGCACTGCCCGTGGTCGACGGTCAGGGCCGGTTGCTCGGGATCCTGCGCGATGACGACCTCATCGCGTCGGAGGCGCGTGTACACGTACCCACGTTCATCAATTTTCTCGGGCTGGGCATGGCGTTCCCCGGTGAGATGAAGCATCTCGAGCGCGAGCTCAAGAAGATCGCGGGCGCCACCGCGAGCGACGTGATGCAAGCCGAACCGCCGACCGTTACCGGCGACGCCACTCTCGAGGATGTCGCGACCATCATGCACGACCGCGGCGTCAACAGCGTGCCTGTCGTCGATGCCGACTCGAAGGTCGTGGGGATCGTCGCCCGCCGCGGACATCGTGCGCTTCATCGCGCGGACGACATGACGCCGGACGGGGAAGGCTGACGTGCAGCGGTTCCGGCCGGTCTGGGCCGAGGTCGAGCTCGCAGCCGTCCGATCGAATGTTCGGTCCTTACGAGCGCTCGTCGCGCCGGCGGCGTTGTGCGCGGTCGTCAAGGCCGACGGCTACGGGCACGGCGCGTTCGCCGTGAGCCGGGCGGCGTTGGAAGCCGGGGCCGACGGCCTTGCGGTCGCGCTCGTGGAGGAGGGTGTCCAACTGCGCGAGGCGGGCATCGACGCGCCGATACTCGTGCTGTCGGAACCCGTGCCGGCCGCGGCCGACGCCGTGGTCGCCCATCGCCTGACTCCGGTCGTGTACACCGCGACCGGCATCGACGCGCTCGCCAAGGCGGTGCGCGCGCACGGGTCGACCGAACCGCTCGACGTCCATCTCAAAGTCGACACCGGCATGCACCGTGTTGGTTGTGATCCCCGCGACGCCGTCGACCTCGCCGCGCACGTGGTCGACCGGGGCGAGCTCCGCCTGGCCGGTGTCTGCACCCACTTCGCGGTCGCCGACGAGCCCGGCAACGAGTACACCACCGAGCAACAGCGCACCTTCGACGGAGTCATCGCGGCGTTGCGGGCCCGGGACCTCCCGACCGGTGTGATCCACGCCTGCAACACTGCGGCCGCGATCACGCTGCCGGCCGCGCGCTACGACATGGTGCGGGTCGGGATCGGCATCTACGGGATAGCGCCGGCGCCGGCGCTCGCGGGAATGGTCGAGCTGGTTCCCGCGCTCTCGGTGAAAGCGAAGGTCTCCTACGTTCAAGAGGTTGCGGCCGGCGCGCGGATCTCCTACGGGTTGCGCTACACGGCGTCGAGATCGACCCGTGTCGCCACCGTGCCGATCGGGTATGCCGACGGTGTGCCGCGCGAGCTGGCACACCATGGAGGCGAAGTGTTGATCGGGGGGCGCCGGTGCCCGATCGCCGGAACCGTCACCATGGACCAACTCATGGTCGACGTGGGAAAGGGCCCGGTGGCCGTGGGCGACGAGGTCGTGTTGATCGGTCGCCAGGGTGACGAGGCGATCACCGCCCACGAGTGGGCCGATCGGATGGACACGATTCCCTACACGATCGTGTGCGGGGTCGGTCCCCGCGTTCCCAGGAGATACGTGTGATTCGGAGCCGGGTGTGAGCGTCGCCAAGCGGATCGGTATCGGCGCCGGCATTCTCGGCGGTGTGGCGGGTATCGCGTACGGCGCGCCGCGTGCTGGTCGCGAAGCGGTTGCGCCGGGGCGGCGACGATCCCGACGCCGCGGCGCGCGCTCGAAGTGCCGACTTACGTCGAGCACCGCCTCGACAGTCACGACCGCGGCACCATCCACGTCGTGGAACAGGGCAACGAGTTCGACCCGCCCGTCGTGCTGTCACACGGCGTGACCCTGTCGGTGCGTACGTGGTTCCACCAGCTCGAGGATCTCCCCAAGGAGGGCTTGCGCGCGATCGCCTTCGACCACCGCGGGCACGGCCGCTCGGTGCTCGGGGAGGAGGGCCACTCGCTCGAGAATCTCGGCCGCGATTTCAGGACCGTGCTCGAAGATCTGGATCTGCACGACGCGGTGTTGGTCGGTCACTCGATGGGTGGCGTCGCGGTGCAGTCGTTCGTCACCCGGTTTCCCGAGATCGCGGCGCAGAGGGTCGCGGGGATCGTGTTGCTGTCGACGCTGGCATACACGCCGCTCGGATCGCGCTCGACCCGGACGAAGGCGCAGCTCGAGAAGGTCCTGAAGCGCGCGCCCGACTCGCAGTGGCTCTGGGATTCGCCCAATCTCGGGTTCGTCGCGGCGCGGGTCGGGTTCGGCAAGGACCCGAAACCGAGTCACATCGAGCTCGTCCGCCAGATGATGGGCGAGTGCCCACCCGAGACCCGCGTCGACGCGCCGCGGGTGCTGGTGGGGCTCGACCTCAGGCGCCAGCTCCCGGACATCGACATCCCGACCCTGGTCATCGGCGGGACCGCCGACGTGCTGACCCCGCCCTTCGAGGCGAAACAGATGGCGCGTCTCATCCCGGGGGCCCGGCTCGAGCTGATCCGGGGCGGTGGGCACATGCTGATGCTGGAGCGGACGGACGAGATCGATCGCCTCATCGCTGGTTTCGCGCGACGAGGTCCAGGGCCGCCGGATCTGACGAGGTCCGGCCGCGCGAGCATGAGCAACGTGTCGCGCCTCGGCATCAGCCCCGAACGGGGCTTCGGCATCGACGGAGTCCGCATCGGTCACGTGACCGGGAGTGGCACCGGGGTGACCGTCCTGTGCTTCCCGGCCGGATCGGTCGGGTCGGCGGAAGTTCGCGGCGGCGCGCCCGCGACCCGCGAGACCGACCTGCTCGATCCGTCGCGCACGGTGGCGCGCGTCGACGCGATCGTGCTGGCGGGCGGGTCGGCATTCGGCCTGGCCGCCGCCGACGGGGTCATGCGCTACCTCGCCGAGCGCGGCCAGGGGTTCGCGACGGCCGGAGGGCCGGTGCCCATCGTGCCCGCCGCGTGCATCTTCGACCTCGCCGAGGCGACGGTCCTGCCGCCCGGCGCCGCCGACGGGTACCGGGCCGCCGAGGTGGCGGGGCGAAACGAAGGAGCGGCCACAGGTCGCGTCGGCGCGGGAGCCGGAGCGACGGTCGGAAAGTGGCGGGGTCGGGAGGGAGCCGTTGCCGGCGGCGTGGGGATCGCCGTTGCCGCGGTCGACGGGGTCCGGGTCGGAGCGCTGGCCGTGGTGAACGCGCTCGGCGACGTCGTTGCCGGCGACGCGACCACCCTGGCGGGATCGACCGCACCGGCCGAAGCGGTCGGATTCCCCACGCCGCAGCCTTTCGAGGAGGAACGGACGAACACGACCCTCGTGGTGGTCGTCACCGACGCGAAGCTCGACAAGCTCGCGTGCTACTCGATGGCGCAGAGCGCCCACGACGGCTTCGCGCAAGCGCTGCGGCCGGCGCACACCGCGTTACGACGGCGACATCGCGTTCGCAGTCGCGACCGGTTCCGCGCGCCCGGAGACGGACGCGGAACCGAGCCTCGACCGGCTTCGGCTCGCTGCGAGCGACGTCGTCGCGGCGGCCATCCGCGCCTCGGTGACCGACCGCTAACATGCGCGCCTCGACCGAGGGAGTGCCGTGACCTCCGATCCGCTCTCCGTCCCGCGCGCCGGGTCGCCGCACCCCGCTCTCGCGGCCGGGGCCACGTTGGCGGAGGTCGCGAGCGTCGCCTCGGCGTGCACCCTCTGCCGGCTCGCGGCCGGACGGACGCAGGTGGTCTTCGGTGTCGGGTCGCCGGGCGCGGCTCTGATGTTCGTCGGCGAGGGGCCCGGAGAGAGCGAAGACCTCCGCGGTGAGCCCTTCGTCGGTCGCGCGGGTCAACTCCTGACCCAGCTGATCGAGGGGATCGACCTGACCCGCGCCGACGTGTACATCGCGAACGTCGTGAAGTGCCGCCCGCCCGGAAACCGCGACCCTCGGCCCGACGAGATCGAGGCGTGCGCGCCTTGGCTCGATCGTCAACTCGACCTCGTCCGGCCCCGGGTCATCGTCACTCTCGGCAACTTCGCGACGAAGCTCTTGCTGCAGACCAAGGACGGCATCACGAAGATTCGCGGCCGGGAGTTCGCGTTCACCCGCGCGGGCCGACACCGCGGTGCTGATCCCCACGCTGCACCCGTCCGCCGTCCTGCGTTCGGGTGGGCGCGCGCTCGCCGAGTCGCGTGCCGACTTCGTGCACGTCAAGCGGGCGCTCGGTGCCCCGCGGTCATGACGACGTTGACCACGAGGACCGCCGGGGAGACCGAAGCGGTCGGCCAGGCGATCGGGCCGCTGCTCCGGGTCGGCGACCTCGTCGTGTTGACCGGCGACCTCGGCGCCGGGAAGACGACGTTCACCAAGGGACTGGCGCGCGGGCTCGGTGTCGAGCAGCGGGTCACGAGCCCGACGTTCACCATCGTGCAGGAGTACGACGGCCGTGTCCCGGTCGCGCATGTCGACGTGTACCGACTCGATCGCATCCAAGAGTTGCACGACCTCGGTTTCGAGGAGCTGCTCGACTCGCGGGTCACGATCGTCGAGTGGGGCGAGGCCATCGCACCGGTGCTTCCACCGGACCGGATCGACGTGCGCATCGCGATGATCGACCGGCCCGAGCGCGACGACAGCTCTGAGCGCGCGGTCCGTCTCGACGACCTGCGCTCGGTCGAGGTCGTCACGAGGGGGCCCGCGTGGAGGGTGCGGCGGGGCGCGCTCGACGCGGCGCTCGCTTCGGTCGGGGGAGCGTGATGCTGCTCCTCGGTCTCGACACCGCGACCCGCCGGGTCGGGGTGGTCGTCGCGAACGAGCAGGGGATGCTCGCCCGGGTCGAGCTGGGCGGTACCGGCGACGTCGGCACACCGCGTCACGCCGAGACGCTCGCGCCGGCGATCGCCTGGTGCTGCGAGCGAGCCGGGGTGGAGCTCGCCCAGATGTCGGCGGTGGCGGTCGGCATCGGCCCCGGCATGTTCACCGGTCTGCGGGTCGGCGTGACGACGGCCAAGGTGCTTGCGCAGTCGTTGCGCGTCCCGGTGATCCCGATCCCGAGCCTCGACCTGCTCGCGTACCCCCTCCGTTACGCGCGCCGGCTCGTGGTCGCCACGATCGACGCCCGTCGCCACGAGCTCTACTGGGCGATCTACCGGCCCGTTCCCGGTGGCGTGCAGCGGGTGTCCGGCTACGAGCTCGGCACGCCCGACGATCTCGTGGCCGAGCTCGAGGCGCGCGGCGGCGACGCATTGGTGTGCGGCGACGGGTCGTTGCGATTCGCCGACGCGTTCACCCCGCTCGGGTCCCGGGTCGAGCTCGCGGGTAGCGCCCACGCGTCGCCGAGCTTGAGCGCACTGGCCGAGCTCGCAGGCGCGCGTTACGAGCGCGAGGACTTCTGTACGGCCGCCGAGGTGCTCCCGATGTATCTCCGCCAAAGCGATGCCGAGCTCTCGTGGAACCGGAAGGGCATCTGATGGCGGCCGAGCGCGAGGTCGTCGACATCGACGTGCAGATCGTGCCGATGCGTCGCCGCCATCTGCGCAGCGTCGTGCGTATCGAGTCGCAGGTCTATCCCCGGCCCTGGTCCCATTCCCTGTTCGTCAGCGAGCTCGCGTTGCGAGGGTCGCGGTCCTACGTCGTGGCCAAGGTCGGCCGCGAGGTCGTCGGGTACGCGGGACTGATGATGTCGCTCACCGACGGGCACGTCACGACGATCGCGGTCGATCCCACCTGGCACCGGCACGGTATCGGTACCCGGCTCTTGCTGACGCTGGTGTACGAAGCGATCGACCGGCACGCGACCGCGATGACCCTCGAGGTCCGGCTGTCGAACCGCGCCGCGCAGGAGATGTACAAGCGCTTCGGGTTCACCGCGGTCGGTGTGCGCAAGGGGTATTACGGCGATACCGGCGAGGATGCGCTCGTGATGTGGGCATACGAGGTGAGCGACGCTCCGTATCGCCGCTTGTTGGTCGGCATCCAGCGCAGCATTCGTGGCACGACCGTGGTCGAGCGCCTGAGCAGCTGGTCGTGAGTCGCGTGCGTGTGCTCGCGATCGAGACCTCGTGCGACGAGACCGCGGCGGCCGTGGTCGACGACGGGCGGGTCGTGCGATCGTCGGTCGTCGCGAGCCAGGCCGATCTGCACGCGCGTTACGGCGGTGTCGTCCCCGAGATCGCGAGTCGTGCCCATGTCGAGCTGATCTGCGACGTCATCGAGCAGTCGTTGGTCGAGGCGGGGTCGTCCCTCGGCGAGATCGACGCGGTCGCCGCCGTGCGCGGACCGGGCCTGGCGGGCGCGCTGCTCGTCGGCGTGAGCGCGGCGAAGGCCATCAGCATCGCGACCGGACGTCCCTACGTCGGTGTCCACCACCACGAAGCGCACCTGTACGCGGCGATGATCGAGGACCCGCTCCTCGAGCCGCCCCTCGTGACGCTCGTGGTCTCGGGCGGCCACACGTTGCTCATCGCGATGGACGGGCACGGGAAGTACCGCGTCCTCGGCGAGACGGTCGACGATGCCGCCGGCGAGGCGTTCGACAAGGTCGCCCGGTTCCTCGGCCTCGGGTACCCGGGGGGCCCGGCGATCGACCACCTCGCGCGGGAGGGCGATCCGGAGGCGATCCGGTTCCCCCGGCCGATGCGTCACGACGGGCTCGACTTCTCGTTCTCGGGTCTCAAGACCGCGGTCGTCCAGCACGTCCGCAAGCATCCCGGTGCCGATGTTGGCGACGTGGCGGCGTCGTTCCAGGCGGCCATCGTCGACGTGCTCGTCGACAAGCTCGTCGAGGCGGCCCGGGAGACCGGAATCGGAACCGTCGTGGCCGGAGGCGGAGTGGCGGCCAACTCGGCGTTGCGCGGGCGGCTCCTCGACCTCGCGGTCGCCGGAGACTTGCGGGTGGTCCTGCCCCGCATCGACTTGTGCACCGACAACGCCGCCATGGTCGGGGCCGTGGCCGCCTACCGCCTGGCATCTGACGGTCCGACCCCCCTCGATGCCCCCGTCGTCCCGAATCTCCGGCTTGTCTCGTCGTGAAGGCCTTGGTACGGTTAGCACTCGACCCCGGCGAGTGCTAACCATTTGGCTCCGCCCGGATGCCCCGAACCCACCCTCGAAGGACGCTCGCCGTGAGCGTCCGGATGCCAGCACATACATGGAGGCGCACTGATGAACCTGCAGCCGTTGGAGGACCGAATCGTCGTCCGGCCCGCAGAGGCCGAGGAGACGACCCACAGCGGCCTCGTCATCCCCGACACCGCGAAAGAAAAGCCCCAGCAGGGTGAAGTCCTCGCGATCGGTCCCGGTCGCCGTGCCGAGAACAGTGGCGAGCTCATCCCGATCGACCTGACGGTCGGCGACACGGTCGTCTACTCGAAGTACGGCGGCACCGAGATCACCGTCGACGGCGAGGATCTCTTGATCCTCAGCTCCCGCGACGTGCTCGCCAAGCAGACGGGCGCCAAGAAGAAGAAGTAACGCCGTTTCTCGCACTTCGGAACTGCGTGAGTCCTTCAGAACTGCGTGAGTCCTCCGGGCTACCGGTGGCTCACGCAGTTTTGTGTTGGGCCCCGTTCGCGGCCTGGGCCTTGGCCCACTTGTAGTCGGCTTTGCCGTTCGGTCCGCGCACGACTTCGTCGGTGATCACGAACCGGCGCGGGCGCTTGAAGCGCGCCAGCGGTTCGAGTGCAGCCGTGAGCTCGTCGGGCCCGGCCTGCTCGCCCGGCCGCAACGACACGACCGCGACGACGGCTTCGCCGAAGCGTTCGTCGGGCACACCGACGACGAGGCAGTCGGCGACGGCGGGATGCACCTTGACCGCCTCTTCGACCTCCTCGGGGAAGATCTTCTCGCCACCCGAGTTGATCACGACCGACCCTCGGCCCAGCAGTGTGATCGTGCCGTCGGCCTCCACGCTGGCGAAGTCTCCGGGCACCGACCAGCGGCTCCCGTTGATGACGACGAAGGTCGAGTTCGACTTGGCCGGATCCTTGTAGTAGCCGATCGGGATGTATCCGCCGACGGCCAGTCGGCCGACTTGGCCCGATCCCGGCACGACCTCGACGCCCGCGTCGTCGAAGACCTTGGCCGCGGCGCCGATCGAGAACTTGGCCGTCTTCTGCTCGGCTCCCGCCGCGCTGATGGATCCCGCGAAACCCACGCCTTCGCTGGACCCGAGGGAGTCGAAACAGATGAAGTTCCCCCGCTCCATGAGCCCGTGCTTCACCTCGGACGACCACATCACGCCGGAGCTGATGATGAGCTGCAGGGACGACACGTCGTAGGGCGAGCCCTTCGCTTCGGCCTCCTCGAGCGCTCGCAGCATGGGCTTCGCGAACGCGTCGCCGACGATCGCCATCTGCGTGACCCGCTCTCGTTGCACCGTCTCCCACAGCTCGTGCGGGTCGAAGTGTCGTCCGACGAGGGTGACGATCGACGCGCCGAGGAACAGTGACTGGAACGTGGTGAACGCACCGGTCCCGTGCATGAGCGGCGACGCCGGGAGCTGCACGCGGTCCGCACCTGCTTGGACCTGTGCTCGCGCGAGGGGTCCGACCTCGGCCATCGTGTCGGGGCGGGCGAGTCCTGCGAGCGGATACGCGCCGTCGCCGAGGACACCGAACAGATCCTCGTTACGCCACATCACGCCCTTCGGCATGCCGGTGGTGCCGCCGGTGTAGAGGAAATAGAGGTCGTCGCCGCTGCGCTCGATGCGCTCCATCGGCTCGTGACGCGCGAGCAGGTCTTCGTAGGGCACGGCGAAGTCCTGGTGCGGCGCGCCGTCGTCGACCTGGATCCAGAGCTTCACGTTGGGAGCGCGATCGCGCACCTTCGCGACATGCTCTCCGAGGGATCCGTGAAAGAGGAGCGCCTCGGCGTCGGAGTTGTCGAGGAGATAGACGAGCTCGTCCTCGAGGTACCGGTAGTTCACGTTGACCGGAACGCCCCGCATCTTGAACGTACCGAACAGCGCCTCGGTGTACTCGTTGCAGTTGTACAGATACGACGCGACTTTCGACCCGGGTCGCAGGCCGGCTGTGTCGAACGCGGCTGCGAGGCGCGCGGCGCGTTCGTCGAACGACCGCCACGGGACCCGACGCTCACCCTGGATGAGCGCAATGCGGTCGGGCAGTGCGTCGCAGACGGATTCGAACGCGGTGGCGAGGTTCCAGTCCATAGGACCGGGAGTCTCGCGCGCCGTCGGTACGATCGTCATTGTGGTGACGCGACGTGGGGGTGAGCAGCGCATTCCGCGTCCGCCCAGCTTCCGGCCCGGCAATCCGCCGGTATGGGCAGCCCTGGCGGCGAAGCAACGGCGGCTCGCGCTCGCCGACGTCCGTCGCCGTCTGGCCGAGATGCCTCCCGCCGTCGAGCGCGGTCCGAGTGTGGAGGGCAGCCGGGCGGCGGCCGTGCTCATGCCGCTGTACGAGCTCGACGGCGAGACTCGGGTGGTGTTCATCAAGCGACCGGAGACCATGTCGTCGCACCGGGGCGAGATCGCGTTCCCGGGCGGGAAGTTCGAGGTCGGCGTCGACGCGGACCTGCGCGCCACGGCGCTGCGCGAAGCGTGCGAGGAAGTGGGCATCCATCCTGACGAGGTCGAGGTCGTCGCCCGCCTCGACGGCATCGGCACGGTGGCCACCCGGTTCACGATCACACCGTTCGTGGGTTTCTTGGCCGAGCGCCCGAAGTTGACGCCCAACCCGGGCGAGGTGGTGCGGATCCTCGAGGTCCCGCTCTCGGAGTTGCTCGATCCCGACGTCTATCGCGAAGAGCGATGGGACACGCACACCGCCGACTTCGACGTGCACTTCTACGATCTCGACGACGAGACCGTCTGGGGCGCGACCGCGCGCATTCTCACCACGTTTCTCGTGCATCTCGTCGGCGCGCCCTGAGGCGCCCACGGTGACCGGTCGTCACGTCGTGCGGAAGTCGACCGCCGTGGTCTGGGCCAACCGGCCGAGGTCGATTGCGGCGCCGTCGACCGCGATCGTCATGGCGGGTGTGTAGCCCAGCCGGACGAGGATCGCCTGCACCCCGGGAAGTTCCTGCTGCTGACCCGCGTGCATCGTCGTCGAGAGGAGCGTCTTGGCGGCCGCATCGGTGATCTCGACCCAACACGTGCCGGTCGCGCGCAGCGTCAGCCGGAACGGGCCGGGCACCGTGACGGTCGCGCCGCTCGGCGTGTCCGTCACGAGCGGCGTCACGACCCCGGGAACCGTCGGCGGGGCCGTGGCCGGAGGGGCCGTGGCCGGGGGTGCTGTGCCCGGTGGCGCGGTCGGCGCGACGACCGGCCGTGCATCCGCCGACCTCGGCGGGGTGGCGGTGACGCGAGCCGATGCGCGGTCCGCGTACCCGGAACCCACGACGATCCCTACCGTTGCAAGAGCAACCGCGGTCGCGCCCACGCCGGCGCGCACGTGCATGGGGATCGGGTCCGTCCGCCTCGGGGTGATCTCGGCGGCCCGGATCTCGGGGGCCGGGATCTTGGGGGCCGGAGGTATGCAAGGCGCGAAGAGGTCGGGCGGCGACGGTGGTCGCCTGGCGGCACGAGACCGGGCCGCGCCCGTACCGGCGGCCCGGGCCGGGCGCCGGCTCTTTCCCGCCGGGCGTGGGCCCGTCGCGCGAGCCGTCGCGCGGAGCCGCGCACGAGATGCCGGAGGCGCTTCCCCGACGATACGAACATGGCCCGTCGAGGACTCGACCTGGGTCACGAGGTCGGCTACCGGGTGAGGATGCTCGGAAAGGTCGCGGAGCACCTCGAGGGCGCGGAAGTGTCGTTCCATCGGAGGGGCTTCGTCTCGCCACCTGAGGTAGCGGACCACAGCCGCGGCCACGAGCGAGACAATGATGACTCCCGATGCCCACATGAGATCACCTCACGATCCGCCCCCTCGATGGTGTACGTCCTCAATTCATGGCGCGTCCGGCCACCGATTGGGCATCGCCTCTCGCACACGGCGTCGACGTGTCGTCACGAGTTCCCGGCGGGAGGTCGATATCCTGGAAAATTCCGAGTTGCAACGACGCCGGAGGCACCGTGGAAGTTGAAATCGGGATCGGAAAGTCGGGTCGCCGGGCGTACGGGTTCGACGACATCGCGATCGTGCCGAGCCGGCGAACGCGAGATCCCGAGGACATCGACATCTCCTGGGAGATCGACGCGTACAAGTTCGAGCTGCCCATGATGGCGGCCGCGATGGACGGTGTCGTCTCGCCCGCGACGGCGATCGAGATCGGTCGGCTCGGCGGCCTTGCGTGCTTGAACCTCGAGGGCATCTGGACCCGATACGAGGATCCCGAGTCGGTCTTCGAAGAGATCGCCTCGCTCCCGCCCGAGAAGGCGACGCGCCGGATGCAGGAGCTCTACGACGAGCCGATCAAGGAAGATCTGATCGGCCAGCGCATCCGCGAGATCAAGGCGAGTGGTGTCGTCGCTGCTGCGTCGCTCACGCCGCAGCGAGTCGAGCAGTACGCGAAGCACATTCTCGACGCCGAGCTCGACGTGCTCGTGGTGCAGGGAACGGTGGTGTCCGCCGAGCACGTCTCCCGCGATCCTGCCCGCCAACCCCTCAACTTGAAGAAGTTCATTCGCGAGTTCGAGCTTCCCGTCATCGTCGGCGGTTGCGCGTCGTACTCCACCGCACTGCATCTCATGCGCACCGGCGCGGTCGGCGTGCTCGTGGGTGTCGGGCCGGGTCACGCGTGCACGAGCCGCGGTGTCCTCGGTATCGGCGTGCCACAGGCGACCGCCATCGCCGACGCGGCCGGCGCCCGCATCCGCCACCTCGACGAGACAGGTGTGTACGTGCACGTCATCGCCGACGGCGGTATGTCGACCGGCGGCGACATCGCCAAGGCGATCGCGTGCGGCGCCGACGCGGTGATGATCGGCTCCCCGCTCGCCGGCGCCTACGAAGCTCCGGGTCGCGGGTACCACTGGGGCATGGCTACGTTCCATCCCACGCTGCCGCGCGGCGCGCGGGTCTACGCGGGCCAGCGCGCCACACTCGCGGAGATTCTCACGGGTCCCGCGCACGAGAACGACGGCACGTTCAACTTGTTCGGTGCCCTGCGCACGTCGATGGCGACGACCGGATACGAGACGGTGAAGGAATTTCAGAAGGCCGAAGTGATGGTCGCGCCCGCGCTGAAGACCGAAGGCAAGTCACTGCAGCGCGCGCAGGGCATCGGCATGGCTTGATGGGCGCCGGTCCGAAGCGCGCCGGTCCGACCGAGACACCGCGGCTGTGAGCGACGCGCCCGACCCCGTCCTCGTCGTCGATTTCGGGGCGCAGTACGCGCAACTGATCGCGCGGCGCGTGCGCGAGTTGCATGTCTACAGCGAGATCGTGCCGCGCTCGATGCCGGTCGCCGAGATGCTCGCCCGCGGTCCGAAGGCGATCATCCTGTCCGGCGGTCCCGCGTCGGTCCATGTTCCGGGCGCTCCCGGCATTGATCCCGCGGTCTACGAGTCCGGAGTCCCGATCCTCGGGATCTGTTACGGCGCGCAACTGGTCGCTCGTGATCTCGGTGGCGAGGTCGCCCAGACCGGGCAGGGCGAGTACGGGCGCACCGAGCTGCACGTCGAAGGATCCTCGTTGCTGTTCGGGGATCTTCCGGTCGACGAGGTGGTCTGGATGAGTCACGGCGACTCCATCACCGCGGCGCCACCGGGTTTCACCGTCACCGCGCGCACGAATGCGGTGCCCGTCGCCGGGCTCGAAGATCGCGATCGTGGCATCTATGCGGTGCAGTTCCATCCCGAGGTCGCGCACACCGAGCACGGCATGGAGATCCTGAAGTCCTTCCTGTTCGATGCCGCAGGTTGCCGTCCGACGTGGACCAACGTCTCGATCATCGAGCACGCCGTCGCCGAGATTCGCGCGCAGGTGGGCTCCGAGCGTGTGATCTGCGGGCTGTCCGGTGGTGTGGACTCCGCCGTCGCTGCCGCGCTCGTGCACAAGGCGATCGGGAACCAACTCGCGTGCGTGTTCGTCGACACCGGGCTGCTCCGCCTCGGTGAGGCGGAGCAGGTCGAGCAGACCTTCCGCGAGCAGTTCGAGATCGAGCTCGTGCACGTGAAGGCGGGAGATCGGTTCCTCGATGCTCTCGACGACGTGATCGACCCCGAGCGCAAACGCAAGGCGATCGGCGAGCTGTTCATTCGCGTCTTCGAAGAAGCGGCGCAGGATCTCGGCGACGCGCGCTTCTTGGTGCAAGGCACGTTGTATCCCGACATCGTGGAGTCGGGCGGTGGTGACAACGCCAACATCAAGAGCCACCACAATGTCGGCGGACTGCCCGACGACATGGACTTCGAGCTGGTGGAGCCCTTGCGCGCACTCTTCAAAGACGAGGTGCGCGCGGTCGGCGAGGAGCTCGGGTTGCCCGAGGAGATGGTGTGGCGCCAGCCCTTCCCGGGACCGGGGCTGGCGGTGCGCATCATCGGCACGATTACTCGCGAGCGCGTCGAGATCTTGCAGCAGGCCGACGCGGTCGTTGTCGAGGAGATCCGTCGGGCCGGCCTGTACCGCGAGATCTGGCAGAGCTTCGCGGTGCTCCCCGCGGTCAAGACGGTCGGGGTGATGGGCGACGACCGCACCTACGCCTACCCGATCGTGCTGCGCGCGGTGACGTCGGACGATGCCATGACCGCAGACTGGGCCCGACTGCCTTACGAGGTCCTCGAACGGATCTCGTCGCGCATCATCAACGAGGTTCCCGGTGTGAACCGTGTGGCGTACGACATCACGTCGAAGCCGCCCGGCACGATCGAATGGGAATAGGCGAATGGGAATAGGCGAATGGGAATAGGCGAATGGGAATAGGCGAATGGGAACCGGCGCTCTCGAACACCCGCCGAGCCGCATTTCGGGCGTTTGGGTTCCGGGTTCCTCTTTGCGGCCGTCTCCGGTAGAAAATACGAGGGACGACGCATGACACGAGGGGACACGTGATGGACGGGGCACTGAACGAGACGGCGCGGGCACTGGTTGCACCGGGCAAGGGCATCCTTGCCGCCGACGAGAGCAGCGGCACGATCAAGAAGCGCTTCGACTCGATCGGATGCGAGTCGACCGAGGACCGCCGCCGCGCCTATCGCGAGATGCTGTTCACGACCGCCGGCGCGGCCGAGTACGTGAGCGGCGTGATCCTGTTCGACGAGACGATCCGTCAGAACGCCTCCGACGGCCGTCCGCTCGCCAAGATCCTCGAGGGTCAGGGAGTCATCCCGGGTATCAAAGTCGACAAGGGCGCGCTCAAGCTGGCGAAGTCGCCCGACGAGACCGTGACCGACGGTCTCGACGGTCTGCGCGCGCGGCTGGTGGAGTATCGCGAGCTCGGTGCGCGTTTCGCGAAGTGGCGCGCGGTCATCACGATCGGCGCCCACATTCCGTCGAAGCTGTGCCTCGACGTCAACGCGCACGCGCTCGCCCGCTATGCGGCGCTCTGCCAGGACGAGGGCATCGTTCCCATCGTCGAACCCGAAGTGTTGATGGACGGCGACCATTCACTCGAACGGTGCTACCAGGTGACCTGCGACACGCTCCATCGGGTCTTCGACGCGCTCTATGAGCAGCGGGTCGAGTTCGAAGGCATGTTGTTGAAGCCGAACATGGTGATCCCGGGCAAGTCGCACGCGAGCTATCCCGTCTCGCCGCAGACCGTGGCCGACGCAACCCTCTCGTGTTTGCGCATGAACGTTCCTGGCGCGGTGCCCGGCATCGTGTTCTTGTCCGGCGGCCAGGGCGACGAGGAAGCGACGGCGAATCTGAACGCGATGAACGCCAAGGGCCCCCAACCGTGGCGGCTGTCATTCTCGTACGGCCGGGCGTTGCAGGCTGCGTCCCTCAAGGCCTGGAAGGGCGCCGACGCCAACGCCGCTGCCGGCCAGGCCGCGTACTTGCACCGCGCGCACATGAACGGGCTCGCGACCGCGGGGACCTACTCGGCGGATCTCGAGAAGGCGGCTTCGTAGGCGCACGAGGAGCCTTCCGGTGCGCGCCTTGGTGCAAAGGGTCACCCGAGCGCGTGTCGAAGTCGATGGCGAGGTCGTCGGCGAGATCGGTGCCGGCTTGTGTGTCCTCGTCGGCGTGACCCATGACGACGAACCCGCGCACGCGGCCAAGCTCGCCGCCAAGATCGCGAACCTTCGGATCTTCGACGACGAGACCGGCGCCATGAACCGGTCGGTGATCGAGGTCGCGGGTGCGGCGCTGGTCGTGAGCCAGTTCACGCTCTACGGCGACACGGCGCGCGGTCGCCGGCCCAGCTGGACCTCGGCCGCTCGGCCCGAGGTGGCCGAGCCGCTCATCGAGGAGTTCGTCCGAGCTCTGGTCGCTCTCGGCGTGCCGTCGGCGACCGGACGCTTCCGCGCCGACATGGCTGTGGCTCTTGTGAACGACGGTCCGGTCACGCTGTTGCTCGAAGTTCCGTGAACCTTTGCTCGAACCGTCTCGCGCCGCACACGACACGCGTGTAATTCGCCCCCGGTACCATGCAGGGAGTCATGGTCGACACGGAGCCTGCCGTCCCGGCGCGAGGACGGAGCCTGGATCTCGAAGGGCTGAACCCGGCCCAGTACGAGGCCGTCACCCTTCCGGCCGGACCGATCCTCGTGATCGCGGGCGCGGGTTCGGGCAAGACGCGCGTCCTCACGCATCGCCTCGCGTATCTCGTCGCCGAGCTCGGAGCGTCGCCGTTCGAGATCCTCGCGATCACCTTCACCAACAAGGCCGCGGGCGAGATGCGCGACCGGGTCGCGCAACTCCTCGGGCCCGTAGGGCACCGGATGTGGGTGTCGACGTTCCATGCTGCGTGCTCGCGCATCTTGCGGCGAGAGGCATCGTTGCTCGGGTACCGGTCGAGCTTCACGATCTATGACCAGGCCGATGCCACCCGCCTCACCGATTGGGTGCGTCGTGACCTGAATCTCGATCCCAAGCGATTCCCGGCCCGTCAGCTCCACGCCCAGATCAGTGCGCTGAAGAACGAGCTGATCCTCCCGGCCGAGTACGCCGAGATCGCGGTCGGCCCGGCGGAGCGGCGCGTGGCCGAGATCTACACCGAGTATCAGCGCCGACTCGCCGAGGCGTCGGCGGTCGACTTCGACGATTTGCTGGTGCTCTGCGTCCGCTTGTTCCGGGAGCACCCCGAAGTGCTCTTCCGGTACCGGCAGCGGTTCCGCCATGTTCTCGTCGACGAGTTCCAGGACACCAACGCAGCCCAGTGGGAGCTCGTCCGGCTGCTCGCGCTCGAGCACCGCAGCATCATGGTCGTCGGAGACGACGCGCAGAGCGTGTACAAGTTCCGCGGCGCGGATTTCCGCAACCTATTGAAGTTCGAGGACGCGTTTCCCGACGCGACCATCGTCGTGCTCGACCAGAACTACCGATCGACGCAGCGGATCCTCGAAGCCGCGAACGCCGTCATCGCGAACAACGCGTCGACCCGCAAGAAGCATCTCTGGACCGACAAGGGCGTCGGCGAGCAGATCGTCCGCTTCCAGGGCGACGACGAGCACGACGAGTCCGCGTTCGTCGTGCGCGAGGTCCACCGTCTCGTCGACGGTGCCGAGTACCGCTACGGCGATATCGCGGTGTTCTACCGAACGAACGCGCAGAGCCGTGTGCTCGAGGAGTCGCTCGTGCGTTCGGGCGTGCCGTATCGCGTGTTCGGCGGAGTGAAGTTCTACGACCGGCGCGAGATCAAGGACGCGCTCGCGTACCTGCGCGCGTTGGTGAACCCCGACGACGAGGTCTCGTGGAAGCGTGTCGTCAACACACCGCGGCGGGGCGTCGGCGACACGTCGATCGCCAAGCTCGACGCGTATGCGCAGGGCGCGGGTGTCGCGTTCCAAGTCGCGGCGAGTGAAGCTGCGGCCGCCGGTGTGTCCGGTAAGGCGCTCGGGGGGCTGCGCGACCTGCTCGGCCTCATGGAGGAGGTCAAGGCGGAGGCGCCGGGCGGTGTGGGCGCCACACTCGAAGCCGTGTTGACCAAGAGCGGCTACCTCGCCGAGCTCGAGGCGGAACGCTCCGTCGAGTCGCACGGCCGGATCGAGAACCTGCAAGAGCTCGTCGGCTCCGCGCGGATGTTCGACGAGCAGGTCGAGCGCGGGGAAGTGGGCGGGCTCGCCGCGATCGGCGGCGTCGGTGTCGGCGACGCCGGTACCGCCGTCGGCCCCGACGGGTTGGCGCGGGTCCAGGCTTTCTTGGAGGCCATCTCGCTCGTCACGGACCTCGACGAGAACGATCCCGAGGCGAGCTCGGTCACGCTGATGACCTTGCACTCGGCCAAAGGGCTCGAGTTCCCCGTCGTGTTCCTGATCGGGCTCGAGGACGGCGTGTTCCCGCACGTGCGCAGCCTGGGCGATCCCGACGAGCTCGAAGAGGAACGGCGCCTCTGTTACGTGGGCCTGACGCGCGCCGAGGAACGCTTGTATCTCTGCCACGCGTGGAGCCGCATGATGTTCGGCTCGACCGATTACCGACCGCCGAGCCGTTTCCTCGACGAGATCCCGGCCGAGCTGATCGCGTCGGCCGGCGGTGACGACAAGCCCGGGCGCGGCCGGCGTGCCGGGGCCGCCAACCGCGCCGGTGGTTCCGGTGGCGGGCTCGGTGCGCACCGCGAGGCCGTCGTCGCGGCCGCGATGCGACGCGACAACGCGGCCCCGGTCGGCGCGCGCGGCGCGGAGCAACTTGGGTTGCGGGTGGGCGACGACGTGCACCACGAGAAGTTCGGTGACGGCGTCATCGTCGACATCACCGGCTCCGGCGACAAGGCCGAGGCCCGGGTGCGTTTCCGCGACGCGGGTGAGAAGACGTTGCTGTTGTCGTGGGCGCCCCTGGAGCGCGTCTGACGATGCGCTACGGCCGGTCGGCGGTTACGGCGAGCCGGTCGTCGCAGTAGTCGTCGCAGTAGTCGTCGAGGTCGTCGCAGTGCATTGCGACGCCGGGCGGCAGGAGATCGATGACGACGGAGTCGGTCTGGCCGACCGTTTGGATGCTGACGGGATATTGCGCGAGCCCGTCGGCTCGCGACCGTCTGTCCGCCGCACTCCCAGTGGTCACGCTTGAGTTGCAGCGAGCAGTGCTCGGGTTGCTGGACTTTGTAGGCGACGATGTCGCCGTCGGCGAGTGCCAGCCAGAAGCCGCATCCGGCGCCGCCGGTCTGGAAGTAGGGGCCGCCGTTTTGGAGGGTTTGGCGAACATTGGTCGCGCTGCCGATGTTGAGCTGACCGCAGACGACGCTGCCCTTGACTCCGGGTCGCGACGAAGGCTGCACCCGCGATGAGGAAACCCGCCAGCAACACGCCGACGGTGGCGCTGATGATCAGCTTGATGTCCGAGCTGCGGGCGCGAGGGGAGGCCACTGCGGGTCCTTGGCTATGGTGAGCCGATGCTGCGACGCTACCGCGTCGTCATCGCCAAGCCCGGGCTGGACGGACACGATCGGGGGGCCAAAGTGATCGCACGGGCCCTGCGCGACGCAGGGTTCGAGGTGGTGTACACCGGCTTGTTCCAGACAGCCGAGCTCGTGGCGGAGGCGGCACTGGAAGAAGATGCCGATGCCGTTGGCCTGTCGGTGTTGTCGGGCGCGCACATGACCCTCATCCCCAAGATCGTCGCCGAGCTGCGCGCTCGCGACCTCGACGACGTGCTCGTCTTCGCCGGCGGCATCATTCCCGACGAGGACCGCCCCGGGTTGGCGGCGGCCGGGGTATCGGCGGTATTCACGCCGGGCGCACCGTTGGCCGACATCGTCGATTGGCTCGAGACGCACTCTCGATTCGCACACTTCACTCGAACGCACTCAGGAGTAGTTCGTGGATCTCTTCGAGTATCAAGGCAAACAACTGTTCGCGCGGTACGGCATCCCTGTGTCCGCAGGCGACGTGGCCGAGACGGTCGATCAGGCGGTGACGGCGGCCGACGCCGCGGGCTACCCGGTTGTCGTCAAGGCCCAGGTCCAGGTCGGCGGCCGCGGCAAGGCGGGCGGCATCAAGCTCGCTGCGAACGCGGACGAGGTCCGGACCCATGCCGGGGCGATCCTGGGCATGGACATCAAGGGTCACGTCGTGCACCGCGTGTGGGTCGAGCACGCGTCCGACATCGCCGAGGAGTACTACGCGTCGTTCACGCTCGACCGGAGCGCGAAGAAGTACCTCGGGATGCTGAGCGCGCAGGGCGGGGTCGAGATCGAGACGGTCGCCGACGAGAACCCGGAGGCGATCGCCCGAATCGCCGATCGATCCCGTCGACGGTCTCGACGAGGCCGACGTGTCGCGCGTGGGTGGAGCAGGCGGCGCTGAACCCGGTCGCCACCGACGGCGCAGTCGACATCTTGTTGAAGCTCTACCGCGCCTATGTCGACGGCGACGCTGATCTCGTGGAGATCAATCCGCTGATCCTGACGCCCGATGGGCAAGGTGCACGCGCTCGACGCGAAGGTGTCGCTCGACGAGAACGCCCGGTTCCGCCACCCGGAATGGGACGAGCTCGTGGGACTCGAAAAGACCGACGCACGGGAATTCGAGGCGGCCGAGAAGGGTCTGCAGTACGTCGGTCTCGAGGGCACGGTCGGGCGTGATAGCCAACGGCGCCGGCCTCGCGATGGCGACCTGCGACATCGTGCACGAGGTTGGCGGTCGTCCGGCCAACTTCCTCGACATCGGTGGCGGCGCCAGCGCGCAGGTGATGGCGAACGCGCTCGAGGTCATCAACAACGACCCGTCGGTGCGGTCGATCTTCATCAACATCTTCGGCGGGATCACCAAAGGTGAGGAAGTCGCGAACGGCATCGTGCAGGCGCTGGAGCAGGTGTCGATCGCATCGCCGATCGTGATTCGTCTCGACGGCACGAACGCCGAGCAGGGTCGGGAGATCCTGGCGGGCTACGAATCCGATCGGCTCGTCAGCAGACCGACGATGGTGGAGGCCGCTCGAACGGCCGTGGAGATGGCGGAGGCTCGGAAGTGAGCATCTTGGTGAACGCCGGGACGAAAGTGATCGTGCAGGGCATCACCGGCGGTCAGGGTCGGTTCTACGCTCTGCGCAACCGGTCCTACGGCACGAACGTCGTCGGGGGCGTGAGCCCCAAGAAGGCCGGTACCGACGTCGAGGGCATACCGGTGTTCGCCTCGGTGGCCGACGCCGTGCGCGAGACCGGTGCGACGGCGACGATGGTGATCGTGCCCGCGGCCGGGGCGGCGGGCGCAGTGCTCGAGGCGGCCGAGGCCGGCCTCGAGTTGATCGTCGCGGTGACCGAGGGCATTCCGGTGCACGACGAGGCCCGGTTCTACAACAAGGTGGCGCGCGACTTTCCGTCGTCGCGGATCCTCGGCCCGAACTGCCCGGGGTTGCTGACCGTAGGCGAGTGCAACATCGGGTTCATCCCGGCCGAGGTGGCTCGCCCCGGTGGGCCGGTGGGGATCGTCTCCCGTTCGGGCACGCTGACGTATCAGGCCTTGAACGAGTTGGCGCAAAAGGGCATCGGCGTGACCACCTGCGTGGGCATCGGGGGCGATCCCGTGCCGGGTACGAGCTTCATCGACTGCCTCTCGCTGTTCGAGGACGACCCCGAGACGAAGGCCGTGATCATGTTCGGCGAGATCGGCGGATCGGCCGAGGAAGAGGCCGCCGACTTCATTCGTACCAAGATGTCGAAGCCGGTCGTGAGCTACATCGCCGGCGTCACTGCCCCTCCCGGCAAGAAGATGGGCCACGCGGGTGCGATCGTCTCGGGCTCGAAGGGGACCGCCCAGGCCAAGATGGAAGCTCTGGAAGCCGCGGGCGTGCGGGTCGCGACGAACCCGACCGCCGCCGGCGAGCTCATGGCCGAGGTCGTTCGCGGTCTCTAGTCGGATCTTTCCGAGGCGTCTTCGGGTGCCCGGACTCAGGTGATCGAGGACGTACACGCCACGTTCGACCCGCCGCGCCCGGCCCAAGACCGTCTCGTACCCGAGTGCGTCGGCGAGCCGTTTGACCGGGTGTCGAGAGGCGATCGCGTAGCCGTTCAGGTGCAACTCGCGATGGATCTCGACGAGCGTCATGGGCCGGGCGTTCCGGGCGAGAACGGCCAGCACGGTCGAGCGGAGGTGCTTGCCGACGAGCGGCTGCGCGTTCGGTGCAATCGGTGGAATCGGCGGGGGACCGCCGCGACGCGTGATGCGGAAGCCGTGCACGATGTCCTTGGGATCGACGCGCGGCCACAGCACGACGCGCATCTCGGCGAGCCCGGTGCGGACCTCGGCGAGCTGCTCGGAGAGCGCCCGCTGCTGCGCGTCGAGCGCATCGGCCCGGGCGAGCAGCGCGGAGATCTCGGCGAGGAAGACTGCGGATTCGTCGCGGCCGTGCGGCAGCTTTCGATAGCGGGTCGGAAAGCGAATGGCGGGCACGAGCGAACTCCCGGAGCGAAGCACCACGTCGACGGGGGAAGCCCTGCGCCGCCACGACGGAACACCGCCGCGCGCCACCTTGCGCCGCACCCTAGCAAGACCCGTATTGACGAATCTTTCGAAGGGGACCGACTGACTTCCTCGACCTGGGCGGGCGCCGGATCTCTCTCGGAGTATGTGCAGGTGCATCCGGGTCGTGTGCACCTGAAGTATGTCCATACGCCGCTGGGAAGTCAGAGTCGTGAAGCGATGAGGGTGAGCGCACTAGGCATTCGTGAGCGTCATCCGTGGGCTTCGCTTCGAGCAGCTGCTTGGTCAGGGCCTCGAACCGATCGAACTCCGATTCGTCATCCTCGGGTTCTTCGGGCGGACGAGGATCAGGCCTACTAGCCCTCGAAGTCGTCGACCTGGTACCGGTTCTTCGAGCCGGAGAGGTTGATCGGCAACCAGCGTGGGCTTCATGGCCGTCAAAACGGCCATGAACGGTGACCATTCAGCCTCTGTCATCGGAAAACGGCCTTCGATCGTCACGTCCTGACTGGCCGCCACCGGCACAGCATATTGGACGCTTTCGGTCATGCTGACGCGTCGACGCCGATTGCGAACCGGCTTCTCGTCCTCGGCTTCCTCGGCCTCGTCGACACCCATACCCTCCCGGTCGCTGCCGTCTTGTGTTTCGACGGTAGCACCCTTCGAGAGTTGAGCGAAGGCAATGGTCTCGGCGGAATTCCTTCAGGAACTCGGTTGCGCCTGTGTCTCGTAAATTTCCGGTCGCGGGTCAGTTCCCAGTGGAGGCTCTGGTCAGACGGGAGCCCCTTCTCGCCGTAGTCCTTCCACAGGTCACGATGGATCGTAGGATTCAGCGCGGCCGTGCGAATTGCGTAACTGGCGGCACGAACGACGTCGGGTTCGCCAGTATGTCCACGGCAAGATCGGTCAGGCGTGCGCGCCGGGCTTCCCCGACCCCCTCGTCGGCCAGCAATCCGAACTTCTTCAGGGCCGCAAGGGTCAACGCCGCGGGACCATTGAGCGACTTGTATCCCCAGTGTCCGACGATCGTCGCCACTGGCGTTGGATGTTGGCGCTCCGGCTCCCAGAGCTGACACCGCTCGGTCGATCGCGGCTTCCAGGTCGATTGCGGGATAGCTCGGGCTGCGCCCCTTCGGACGGTGAGCGGGTGTGTTCGTCGTCGTCATGTTCCCAGGTTACCCCGGCCTGGAATATAAATCAACACAAACTGCTTGCCGTTTGTGTCCGGAAGCCTGTATTGTGAAACGAGAGAAGCCCCCGGTTACAGCCGGGGGCTTCGGCGGGGACGAGGCAATGGAAGCCACCGGGGCCCATCATCTCTGGCAAGCGGGTTCGATTCCCGTCGTCTCCACCATGAACGGTAACACGGTCACCAAGCCGAAGCTTCCGAAAACCCTGCTGGAAGCCGTCCGGTACTTCTCCGACATCGACGTGTGCGTCGAGTACGTCGCCCGCCTCCGGTGGCCTGACGGGCCTGTATGCCCGTCCTGCGGCGGTAATGAGCACTCGTACCTGGCGACCCGCCGGGTCTGGAAGTGCCGGGCGAAGGGCTGCAAGCGCCAGTTCTCGGTCAAAGTCGGGACCGTGTTCGAGCAATCCCCGATCGGGTTGGACAAGTGGTTGCCGGCGGTCTGGCTGCTCGCCAACTCGAAGAACGGCATTTCGAGTCACGAGCTAGGCCGTGCACTCGGGATCACCCAGAAGTCCGCGTGGCACGTCCTGCACCGGGTCCGTGAAGCCCTTCGCACCGGGACTTTCGATCGCATGACCGGAGAGGTCGAAGTCGACGAGACCTTCATCGGAGGCAAGGTCGCCAACAAGCACAAGTGGCAGCGCGCGCAGTTCCAGAAGACGCGCAAGTCGCTCACCGACGGCAAAACCATCATCGTCGGTGCCCGCGAGACGCGAGGGGGGAACGGTGCGGGCCACAATCGTTCCCGACCGGGGCCGCGCCGATCTCACCGGGTTCGTCCGTGATGGCGTGAACGCGACCGACGTGCAGGTCTACACCGACGCGTGGAAGCCCTACCGGGGGCTCGGATCAATGGGCATCCCGCACGCCTACGTCGACCACGCCGAGAAGTACGTGCAGGGCCGCGTGCACACCAACGGCATTGAAGGCTTCTGGGCCTTGCTGAAGCGTGGGCTGCACGGCACGTACGTGCAATGTGACGTCCAGCACTTGCAGCGGTACATCGACGAGCGAGTCTTTACGTACAACCAGCGGGACACAACTGATCTCGAACGCTTCAATCTCGCGCTCGAACAATCCGTTGGCCGACGTCTCACGTGGGACGAACTGACGACTGCCGGAGTAGGTCGATGAACGGTCAGGTCTGGGCAGCGACCTGCTTGCCGAGAAGGAACCGGATCGTTTGCGCAACGGTCCGGCCGTTCGCCTCGGCGTCTTGCTTCAAGGCGCGCTGCAGCTCGGGGTCCACGCGCAACAACGATCTGCTCGGTGAATTCCTTTTGCCGCTCGGCCATGCGGAGACCTCCTGGGGAAGGTGAGACTGCTCTTCTTGTGCGGACGGAGTCTCACGAACCGTCGAACGAAACGGTACGCGAAGTGCGCGCGAGATCGGGGGATCCTCATGCAATGCCGGGGATGCCCGTGACGCGGATGGAATTCGGTTACGGTCTGATTCGTGGTGAAACGGAACGGTCCCCGCACAAGGCGAGGACCGCACCGGGAGCCGTCGACCCGTGGGTCGAGCATGCACCATTCGGAGTCCGCAGGGTATCGCGGACGGCGCAAGCTCGGCGTTGCGTTGGCGGTTCCCGGTGGTAGCCACACCCGGAAAGGGGCCGCCTTATGGCACGAACAGTTCGAGTTCGCTCGTACGTTCGCCGGGTGCGGCGTGGCGGACCGAGGGTGCGCGTGCGCACCTATCGCCGCCGACCGCCCCGCTGACGTAGCGGCGTGACATGACGCGCTCGACCGGCGGCAACGTCCACGGTGTTGGTCAGCGCAACGTGTCGTGGGGTGAGCGAAGTAAGTCGGTCCCCTTTCGAAGAATCGCCGACACGGCGCGCGGTGTGGGTTGGTGGGTGGGGCGGTCGGTGGGTTTGTGCGCGGCGCGTTCAGGTGGATGCGGGCGGCGAGGATGGCGCGGAGGGCACAGGGGGCCAGGGCGATGCCGGGTCGAACGTAGGCGGGGGCGCGGGCACGGGCGGTGTGGGCGTCGGCGGCACATCGCGGCGGCGCAACAACTGCGCAATGATGAACCCGGTCGCGACCAATCCGACGCCGAACGACATCACGATCAGACCCGGTCCGGCGAGCTTGAGGTTGTTGCCGCTGTTGACCCGGGAGATGTGCGACGCGTCCAGCGCGACGATCAGTGCCCCCAACGAAGCGGTGACGCCACCCGCCCAGGTCGTGAACCGTCGCCGCGTGCGCTCGCCGACCACGCCGATGCCGAGCCCGACCGCGAAGGTCAAGAGCCCCCCGACCGATGCGTGGTGCGACGCGTTTCCGAGGCTCTGCGCCCCCGTCGTCAGCGCGACGAACCCGGGAACCACGAACGCCGTCGCCAGGCCGTGCCAGCGGGCCCGGTCCAGCAGGAAGAGCGCGCCCAGATACCCGATGCCGAACAGCAACGACACGACGCCGATCTCGACCGACTTGTCCTGCGTCGCTCCCGCGATCGGCGAGATCGGGCTGGGGTTCGGGTTCGATGATCCCCCGACCCCGACCCCGACCCCGACCCCGACCCCGACCCCGGGCGTCTGGGTCTGCTCACAGCGGCCGGCAGCACGGGAGTCGCTGCGAGCGTTCCCGCACGTCGCCGCGAACTCGGAGAAGTCGCTCCCGGCCGGTGCCTCGGTGTACAGCGAGTCGCAGGAGGCGACGTCCCCGAAGTCGCACTCCTCCGCGAGGTGGTACAGCGGGTCGCTCGGGTCGAGGTCGCCGAGCTGGACCGCCGGGCGCGGCTGCGTGAGCCGTTCCAGGCTGAACAGCGTGTGCGCCGGCGGTGACGGAACCGGGTGCGCGGAGTACGCCCCCGTGCCCGCGACCTCGCCGAGGATCCACAGCCACAGGAGCAGTGCCGCCGCGGCGACGAAGATCGCGCGCCCCGCGAGAGCGGGGCCACGAACGCCACGATGTAAGCCACTATCGTGAGCACGAGCAAGCGCCGGACGTCGTCGAAGCTGTGCGCACCCGGTAACAACCACCACCCGAGCGCGCCCGGGATGCCGAGTGCGATCGCCGTGATACCCGCCGGATGAGTGTCGTGCCCCAGAAGCGCGAGCACCAGGTAGCCGGCGACGACCAGCGCCGCGAACAGCCCCGCCTCGGCCAGGTGCCCCGACGAGTCGGCGCGTATGTCGACCGTTATCAGCAACACCCCGAGGGCGACGGCAGCTCCGCCCGACGCGGTGACCGCTGCGGCGAGAGTCGGTTCACCCCGAGCACGTGCGTGCTCGTCCAGGCGCACGGCGTCCGATCAGATCGCGGGGTTCGGCTTCTCCTGCATCCGCAAGACCGCGCCGACCAGCAAGGCAATGGCCGCGATCAGCATCAAGAACAAGCCGATGCCCTTGTCGAGCGGGCTGGTGCTCTGGATGAGGAACGCCAGCATCATGATCGTGGCCTGGAATCCCAGCACCAGGTGGATCTGCGTCCAAGTGAGGCCCAGCACCTTTTCCGGGAGCTTGACCTGCGGTGCGAACGCGGTGAGCGCCACGTGGGCGGCCATGACGATCCCGATGAGCGCCGGAATCGTCGCGATCAGGAAGAAGTGAGTGCTCCACACGCTGTAGGAATGGGATCCACCGATGTGAATGCCGCCCTCATTGAAGGAGGGCAGCGAAACCTTGTTGAAGGCAAGAAATGAGGCGATCAGCATCACCACGCCCGCCACCAGGATGACGATGTTCGCAGTCGAGAGCTTGAGCTTGTCCATCTGCGTTCTTCCCTCTCAGCCGATCGCGCCGGTGTTGCGTTCGCGTTGGAGCAGGACCGCCCCGACCGCGAGGGCGATGCCGCCCAAGATCTCGAACCACATACCGATCTGCTTGTTGCCGTAGTCGGTGAGCAACCAGCCGATCGCCATCAGTGCGGCCATCGAGCCGAGCCCCAGGTGGATCTGCTCCCATGTGAACCCCAGCACCGACGCGGGGAGCTTCACCGAAGCGAACTTGGTGAGTGCGATCTCCAGACCCATCACCAGCCCATATATCGGTAGGAGCGTGGCGATCGGGAACAGGCCACTGCCCCAGGCACTCGTATTCCCGGCAAAGTTCAAGAACGAAAAGATGATCATGACCGCACCGGCGGCCATGATCGTGATCTCGCCGGGCGTAGGGGCTTTCTGATCTGCCATAGAGCTCGTCTCCCTCGTTGTAAAGGGAAGTGAAACACCTTTCGAGTCACTACCTGGGGATTTCCGGGGAAAAGATGTTCGGAAGGGCGCGGGATAGGGTGCCGGTCATGCGGGTCGGGGTCCTGGCATCGGGGAGCGGCACCATCCTCGGCGCCTTACTCCGGCGACAGCTGCCGATCGTCGCGGTCGTTGTCGACCGGCCCTGCGGTGCGCTTGAGATCGCCGGTGCCGGGGGCGTGGCCGCCGAACTGGTCGAACGCACCGATTTCGGGCCGACCTTCGATCGCGTGGCCTATACCCATGAGGTCGTCGACGCCCTCCGGCGCCACGATGTCGACCTGGTGGCCATTGCCGGCTTCGGGACCATCCTTTCCAAGCCGTTCGTCGACGCTTACGGCGGCCGGGCCGTCAACACCCATCCGGCGCTGCTCCCGTCGTTCAAGGGCTGGCACGCGGTGCGCGATGCGCTCGAGTTCGGCGTGAAGGTGACCGGCCCGACGGTGCACCTCGTGACCGAGGACGTCGACTCGGGACCGATCCTCGCCCAAGAAGCGGTGCCCGTCCTCGACGACGACACCGAGGAGACGTTGCACGAGCGGATCAAGGAAGTAGAACGCCGTTTGTATCCGGACGTGATCGAAAGGCTCGTGAAGGAACAGGGATGAGCACGACGTCCAACAGCACGAACACCAAGATCCGGCGAGCGCTCGTCTCCGTCTACGACAAAGCAGGGCTGGTCGACCTCGCGAAGGGGTTGCACGAGCTCGGCGTCGAGCTCGTGTCGTCGGGCAACACCTCGGCCGCGCTCGAGGCGGCCGGTATCCCGGTGACGCGCGTCGAGACCGTCACCGGTTCGCCGGAGATGCTCGACGGACGGGTGAAGACGCTGCACCCGAAGATCCACGGCGGTCTGCTCGCCGACCGCGGGAACGAGGCTCACCGTCGCGATCTCGATCTGCACGGGATCCTGCCCTTCGAGCTCGTCGTATCGAATCTGTACCCGTTCGAGCAGCGACCGGACATCGAGACCATCGACATCGGCGGCCCGGCGATGACGCGTGCTGCGGCCAAGAACCACGCGTGGGTGACGATCGTCACGAGCCCCGACCAATACGGCGCGCTGCTCACCGAGCTGCGTGCCAACGACGGCGAGGTCAGCGCTCGGACCCGCCGCGAGCTCGCGCTCGCCGCGTTCGCGCGCACCGCCGCGTACGACGCCGCGATCGTGCAGTGGATGCAGGAGGACGAGACCCTGCCCGAGCACCTCGTCGTCGCGCTCGAACGCACGAACGAGACGCTGCGCTACGGAGAGAATCCGCACCAGCACGGCGCCCGGTACCGGCGTGCGGGCGTCACGAGCTGGTGGGACTCCACTGAACAGCACGCCGGGCTCGCGCTGTCGTACCTGAACTACTACGACACCGACGCGGCGTGGAAGCTCGTGCACGACCTCGGTGACGGGCCCGTGTGCGCCATCATCAAGCACGCCAACCCGTGCGGCGTCGCCCTCGACGACACGCTCGACGCCGCGTACCGACGGGCGCTCGAATGCGACGAGAAGTCGGCCTTCGGCGGGATCGTCGCCTTCAACCGCCCGATCGACGAAGCGACGGTGGCGCGCATGGTCGAGGGGCCGCAGGCCGACGTCGTCATCGCGCCCGGCTACGGGCCGGGGACGATCGAAGCCTTGCAGAAGAAGCGCAAGAACACCCGCCTCCTCGAAGCTCCGGAGCCGGGCCGGGATCCCCTGGACTTCCGCCAGATCTCGGGCGGCTTCCTCGTCCAGGACGCGCACCATTTCGCTTCGACCCGCAATGACTGGCGGGTCGTCACCAAGGTGGCACCGACGCCCGAGCAGTGGCGCGATCTTCGAGCTCGCGTGGCGAGTCTGCGGGCACGTGAAGTCGAACGCGATCGTGTTCGTGAAAGACCTTCAGGCCGTGGGCATCGGCGCCGGGCAACAGAACCGGGTCGAGTCGGCCGAGATCGCGGCCAAGAAGGCCGCCGGCCGCGCCCGGGGCGGCGCGGCCGCGAGCGACGCGTTCTATCCTTTTGCCGACGGGGTGGAAGCGGCAGCCGAGGCGGGCGTTGCCGCAGTGATCCAACCGGGAGGTGCCATGCGCGACGAGCTCGTCATCGAACGGGCCGACGAGCTCGGTGTCGCCATGGTGTTCACCGGCGAACGGCATTTCCTCCACTGATGGCCGCGACGCTGCTCGACGGGAACGCTCTGCTCGAGTCGGTCAAGGACGACCTGCGCGCCCGCATCAAGCAACTCGGCGAGCAGGGCATCACTCCGGGGCTCGGCACCATCCTCGTCGGCGACGATCCGCCGAGCCACGCCTACGTACGGCTGAAGCGAGAGGACTCGGCCGAGATCGGTGTGCGTTCGATCCACTCCGAGCTCCCGGCTACGACGACCCAGGACGAGTTGCACGCGGTCATCGATCGCTACAACCGCGACCCGGACGTCGACGCGTACATCCTGCAGGTTCCGCTGCCCGATCACCTCGACGCGGAATTGGCACTGCTCGCAATCGATCCACGTAAGGATGCCGACGGACTCCATCCGGTCAACCTCGGCAAGCTCGTCATGGGCGTACGCGACGCGCCGCGCCCGTGCACACCACTCGGCATACAGGCACTCCTCGCGATGTACAGCGTCCCGATCGAGGGTCAACACGTGGTCGTGATCGGGAGAGGCCTCACGATCGGCCGCCCGCTCGTGAACCTGCTCTCGTTGAAGGAGCCCAACGCCAACGCGACCGTCACGGTGTGCCACACGGGGACGCGTTTCCTGCCCGAATACACCAAGGAAGCAGACATCATCGTGGCAGCCGCGGGCCGGCCGTCGATCCTGACGCCCGACATGGTGCGCCCGGGGGCCGCGGTTGTCGGGCCCGGCGCAACCATGCAGGGCCGCAAGGTCGTGCCCGACGTCGACGAGGCGTGCGCCGAGGTCGCGGGCTGGATCACACCCCGATTGGGAGGGGTGGGCCCGACGACGCGGGCCATGCTCTTGCGCCAGACGGTGGAGACCGCGGAACGGCGGGCCGCGGGCGCGAAGGCACACCGGTGACCGCGGCGCCCCAGGCCTCTCCGCACTGCGCCGTGTGCGGTGCGCCTGTCGCTTCCGACGCGGCCCGCTGTCCGTCGTGCGGGTTGTCCCGGCCTGCAGCCCAGGGCGGCAAGGTGCTCGGTCGTCACGGCCTCTGGGTGGTCGCCGCGGCGCTGCTCGCCGTGTACGTCATCGTGTTGCTCATTGTTGCCGCGGCCAAGTGAGCTGAATTCGTCCGCCGGGGGCTTCGGGACCGAAGATCACTCGGGAGGATCTGCCCGTGTTGCTCGCCGAGCTGAACGTGCGTCACACCCGCCGGCACATGCCGACGCGCCGGGTCGCGCTGGACGGCGCCTATCTGCCGACGTCGGGCCCCATGCACGGTGTCGCCCTCCTCGCGGCGGTCGTCGCCACGAACCTGCCGGCGATCGAGGACGAAGCGCGCGAGCTGTTGGCGCGGCTCGTGCACGACGCCCGCCGCGGACTCGCGATCCCGCGCATCGCGCTCCGCCATCGCCTCCAGTACGACGTGCACGGTCTCGACCGGTCGCGGCACCGGATGATCGGTGAGGAAGGAAAGCTCGTCGTCGAGCTCGACATCCACGGCGCACCCACGCCCCAGATCCTGGGCGCCGTCATGGGCGCGGCCGCGCTCCACTCGGGCGGGCGGGCCGTGATGCTGGACGCGATCCGCCAGGTCGTCGAAGGGCGCTGGGGCGGGCTCGCCGCCGACGTGGAGGTCCGGGTGGTCTCCGAGGCGATGTGGACCGGGGTCAGGCCTCCGCTGGCGACCGCCGGCGAGTGGAGGCCGGGGGCGCCTCCGGAGGAGCTCCTCTGGCGGGGCATCGGCCCTGACCAGCGGTGGGCGATGGAAGTCCTGGGTCTGCGGGCAGGCATGGGGGTGGAGCGCGACGACGTCAACCGGCGGTTCCGGCGCCTGTTGCGCGACGCCCATCCCGACAGCGGTGGCGTCACCGAGGGCGCGGCGACCCGCATCGCCGAGCTCACCGAGGCCCGTACCATCCTCCAGGCGGTCGCGACCGACGCAGTAGCAGCCGAGGGGTAGTCGCCGACTAGCTTCGGCAGCGTGAAGAACCCTGTTCGAGTCGCAGTGACCGGCGCGGCCGGTCAGATCGGTTACAGCCTGGTGTTCCGGATCGCGCGGGGTGATCTCCTCGGCCCCGACCAGCCCGTGGTGCTGTCGATGCTCGAGATCACTCCCGCGCTCGGCGCACTCAACGGCCTCGTGATGGAGGTCATGGACTGCGCGTTCCCGCTCCTCCACGGCGTCGAGACGAGCGACGACGCGGCGAAGGCGTTCGAGGGGGTCAACTACGCCCTGCTCGTCGGCTCGCGGCCACGGACCAAGGGCATGGAACGTAAGGACCTGCTCGAGGCGAACGGAGCGATCTTCACCGTCCAGGGCAAGGCGCTCGCGTCGAGCGCCGCCGACGACGTGCGGGTGCTGGTCGTGGGCAATCCCGCCAACACGAACTGTCTGATCGCGATGAACAACGCGTCTTCGATCCCGCGGGAGCGATTCACCGCGATGACGCGCCTCGACCACAATCGCGCCAAGGCGCAGATCGCGGCGAAGACCGGGAATCTCGTCGAGTCGGTCACCAACATGACGATCTGGGGCAACCACTCCGCGACGCAGTATCCCGACCTCTTCAACGCCAAGGTCGCCGGCAAGAGGGCGAGCGATCTCGTCGACCAGGCGTGGATCGAGGGCGAGTTCATCCCGACCGTGCAGCAGCGCGGCGCGGCGGTGCTCGAAGCGCGCGGCGCGTCGTCGGCGGCATCGGCCGCGTCGGCTGCTCTGGATCACATGCGGGAATGGGCGCTCGGTACCGCGAA
This sequence comes from uncultured Actinomycetes bacterium, assembly GCA_963784845.1. GTDB lineage: Bacteria > Actinomycetota > Acidimicrobiia > IMCC26256 > PALSA-610 > PALSA-610. The sequence continues at coordinate 65,827 of CAWASN010000003.1, forward strand.
GGGTGATTGGGCGAGCATGGCGGTGTGTTCCGACGGCTCCTACGGCGTGCCCGAGGGGCTCATCTCCGGCTTTCCCTGCACGACCGAGAAGGGCGTGTGGAAGATCGTCCAGGGCCTCGACGTCAACGACTTCTCTCGCGGTCGCATCGACGCCAGCGTCGGCGAGTTGGGCGCAGAACGCGACGCCGTCTCCGATCTCGGGCTGATCTAGCGCCCTGCCGTGGTGCGATCCTGGCGCCAGGCCTCCCCGTACGGTGAGCTGACCGTTCTCGTCAGCGACGCCGGCCTCTCCGAGATCAGCCTGCCCGGCGATGACCAGCCCGACGTGGAGATCACCGAGCCGGATCCGGCGGTGGCGCGTCAGCTCGACGACTGGTTCGCGGGCAACCGCAGGGCGTTCGAGCTCGACCTCGACCTGCGCGGGGTCGAGGGGTTCCGGCTCGTGGTGTTGGAGACGCTCGCACGGGAGGTGCGGTGGGGGGAGGTCGTCACCTACGGCGAGCTGGCGGCGCTCGCGGGCCGCACCGCGCGGCCCGGGCCGTCGGCAGCGCGATGCGTAGCAATCCGATCCCGTTCGTGATCCCGTGTCACCGGGTCGTCGCCGCGGGCAACAAGATCGGCGGCTACGGCGGCGGCCGCAATGCCGTGGGGCTCGACCGCGAGCTGCTGGCGCGCGAAGGGGTTTCGACACTTCGCTGAAGAAGTCGTTGCCCTTGTCGTCGACGATGACGAAGGCCGGGAAGTCGTGCACCTCGATCTTCCACACGGCCTCCATGCCGAGCTCGGGATACTCGAGTACCTCGACCTTGGTGATGCAGTCCTGGGCGAGCACGGCTGCGGGTCCGCCGATCGACCCGAGGTAGAAGCCGCCGTGCGCGGCGCAGGCGTCGGTGACGGCCCGGGAGCGGTTGCCCTTTGCCAGCATCACCAGCGAGCCGCCGTGCTGTTGGAACAGGTCGACGTAGGAGTCCATACGCCCGGCGGTAGTCGGGCCGAACGAGCCCGACGCGTAGCCGTGCGGGGTCTTGGCCGGCCCCGCGTAGTAGACGCAATGGTCGCGCAGGTACTGAGGCATGCCTTCGCCCGCGTCGAGGCGCGCTTTGATCTTGGCGTGGGCGATGTCACGGGCAACGACCATGGGGCCGTTCAGCATGACCCTCGTCTTGACGGGATAGTGCGAGAGGGTCTCCCGGACCTGCGCCATGGGCTGGTTCAGGTCGATGTGCACGACCTCGGCCGTCTCGAGGTCCTCGTGCGTGATCTCCGGGAGGTACCGGGCCGGGTCGGTCTCGAGCTGCTCGAGAAAGACTCCCTCGGCCGTGATCTTGCCGAGGGCCTGGCGGTCGGCCGAGCACGACACCGCGAGCGCGACGGGGCACGACGCGCCGTGCCGGGGCAACCGGACGACGCGCACGTCGTGACAGAAGTACTTTCCCCCGAACTGTGCCCCGATGCCGAACGCCTGTGTGAGCGCGAGCACCTGCCGTTCGAGCTCACGGTCCCGAAAGCCGCGGCCGAGCTCGTTGCCGGTCGCGGGAAGTGAGTCGAGGTAGCGGGCCGACGCGAGCTTGGCGGTCTTCAACGCGAACTCGGCCGAGGTGCCGCCGATCACGAGCGCGAGGTGATACGGAGGGCACGCGGCGGTGCCGAGCGTGCGGAGCTTCTCGTCGAGCCAGGTCATCAACGACGAAGGGTTGAGCAACGCCTTCGTCTCTTGGAACAGGAGGCTCTTGTTCGCCGACCCGCCTCCTTTCGCCATGAACAGCAACTTGTACGCGTTGCCGTCGACGGACTCGATCTCGATCTCGGCCGGGAGATTGGTCCCCGTGTTCTTCTCCTCGTAGGCCGTGAGCGGCGCAAGTTGGGAGTAGCGCAGGTTGTCCTGGTTGTAGGTGCGGAAGATCCCGCGCGAGATCGCTTCGCGATCGCCACCGCCGGTCACGACGAGCTCCCCCTTCTTGCCCTTCACGATGGCGGTGCCGGTGTCCTGACACGAAGGCAGGACCCCTCCGGCCGCGATGCAAGCGTTCTTGAGCAGCTCCATCGCGACGAAGCGGTCGTTGGGCGACGCCTCCGGGTCGTCGAGGATCGCTCGGAGTTGCGCGAGGTGACCGGGCCGCAACAGGTGCGCGATGTCGAACATCGCGGCGTGGTGAGCGCGGTCAGGGCCTCGGGGTCGACCTGGACGAACGTGCGGCCCCCGGCGGAGAACGTGGAGACGTGGTCGGCGGTGAGTAGCTGGTACGGCGTCTCGTCGGCGCCGATCGGCAACACCTCTTGGTACGCGAATTCGGGCATGGGGCAGAAAGTACCGTGCAGTGAGGAGGATCTCATGACGGAGTCCCGGTACCGCGTGGAACACGACTCGATGGGTGAGGTGCGGGTGCCCGCGGACGCCCTCTGGGGTGCGCAGACGCAGCGCGCGGTCGAGAATTTCCCGATCTCGGGGCGGCCGATCGCCCCGGCGCTCGTGCACGCGTTGGCGCTCATCAAGGCCGAAGCGGCACGGGTCAACCGGCTCGATCGTCCGATGAAGGATGCGATCACCGCCGCCGCGGAGGACGTCGTCAGCGGCTCGCACGACGACCACTTCCCGATCGACGTCTTCCAGACCGGGTCCGGGACCTCGTCCAACATGAACGCCAACGAGGTGATCGCGCGGCTCGCGAGCGCCCGTCTGGGCTCCGCCGTACACGCGAACGACGACGTCAACATGTCGCAGTCGTCGAACGACGTCTTCCCGTCGGCGGTGCACATCGCGGCCGCGCTCGCGATTGCCGAGCGTCTCGTTCCCGCGCTGGAGAAGTTGGTGAAGGCGCTGCGCAAGAAGCAGCGGGAGTTCGCGCACGAGGTCAAGAGCGGGCGCACGCACCTGATGGACGCCACACCGGTGACGCTCGGCCAGGAGTTCGGCGGCTACGCGGCCCAGGTCGAAGAAGGCATCGCCCGGCTTGGCGACACGATGCCACGTCTTTGTTCGCTGCCTCTTGGTGGGACTGCAGTCGGCACGGGTATCAACGCGCCGAAGGGCTTCGCCCGCAGGGTGATCGCACGGTTGGCGACGCGCACGGGGCTGCCCTTCACCGAAGCCAAGGATCACTTCGCCGCGCAGGGTGCGCGCGACGCCCTCGTCGAGACGAGCGGGCAGCTGCGTGTGCTCGCGGTTTCGCTCGTGAAGGTCGCGAACGATCTCCGGTGGATGGGGAGCGGGCCCCGCACGGGCCTGGCCGAGATCAGGCTGCCCGATCTACAACCCGGGTCGTCGATCATGCCGGGCAAGGTCAACCCGGTGATCCCGGAGGTGGTGACCCAGGTCGGCGCGCAGGTGATCGGCAACGATGCCGTGATCGCATTCGGGGGTTCGCAGGGCAACTTCGAGCTGAACGTGTTCGTGCCCGTGATCGCGCGCAACCTGCTGGAATCGATCGAGCTCCTCGCGAACGCTTGCACCGTGTTCGCCGACAAGTGCATCCGAGGCATCGAGGCGAACACGGAGACCCTCCAGCGCTACGCGGAGGCGTCGCCCGCGGTCGCGACCGCGCTCAACCCGCAGCTCGGCTACGAGACCACTGCCGCGATCATCAAGGAGTCGAACCGCACCGGGAAGTCTGTGCGTCAGATCGTTCGTGCACGAAAGTTGATGACCGACGCCCAGCTCGACCGAGCACTCGACGTGGAAGCGATGACCCGGGGCGGGATCATCGAGTAATGGCGGACGATCGCCGGCAAGCCCCGGTGCCCCCGCGCGAGTCGCGACGCGAGTTCGAGCGCGAGTTCGAACGCGAGCCCGGGCGCGAGTCGCGGCGTGCGATCGTCGCCGCGTTCCTCGCGAACCTCGGGATCGCGGTGATCAAGTTCTTCGCGTTCATCGTCACCCATTCGAGCTCGATGCTGTCCGAGTCGATCCACTCCCTCGCCGACACCGGCAACCAGGGTCTGTTGCTGCTCGGCCGGGCTCGCTCGCGGCGCGCCCCCGACGAGAAGCACCCGTTCGGGTACGGCACCGTGCGCTACTTCTACGCGTTCGTGGTGGCGTTCGTGCTGTTCAGCCTCGGGGGCGTCTTCTCGGTCTTCGAGGGGGTGGAGAAGCTGACCCGTCCGCACGCGATCGAGAGCGCGGGCTGGGCGATCGGGGTGTTGCTCGTCTCGATGGTCCTGGAAGGTCTTTCGTTCCGCACCGGCATGCGCGAAGCGAACGAAGTCCGTCCGACCGGCGAGTCGTGGTGGGGGTTCATCCGTCACACCAAGAGTCCCGACCTCCCCGTGGTGCTGCTCGAGGACTCGGCCGCGCTCGTCGGCCTCGTGATCGCGCTCGGCGGGAGTCGTGATCGCCGATGCCACCGGCAACGCGCGTTGGGACGGTGTCGGCAGCCTTGCGATCGGGATCCTCCTCATCGTCGTCGCGATCGTGTTGGTGATCGAGATGGGGAGCCTGCTCGTCGGGGAGTCGGCCCGCCCCGAGGTGGTGCAGCGCATCCGTGCCACGATCGAGGCGTTCCCCTCGGTGCAGCGTTGCATCCATCTGCGGACCGAGCACCTCGGCCCGGACGAGATCGTGGTCGCGACCAAGATCGAGTTCGATTTGGGCCTGTCGGTAGCCGAGCTCGCACAGACGATCGACGACCTCGAGGTCGACATTCGCGCCGCGGAGCCGCGCGCCACGCTCATCTTCGTCGAGCCGGACGTGTACCGGGAACCGGCCGGCTAGAAGTTCGCGAGCGTGCGGCGGGAGCTCGTCGGCGATGTCGGGCGCGTTCTGGGCGTCGTACGTCGACGCGTTCGTCGCGTTCGCGATCTTGTGCAACGTTGCGAGGTCCGATTGACTGCTGTACGCGATCGTGAAGATGTGGATGTCCGGGTTCGTGCCCAGGTGCGCGAGGAGCGCCTTCAGATTCGTGTCGTGGTCGTCCTCGTTGTACCCGTCGGTCACCAACACGACGCCGTTGATGCGCGACGGCGCCGCCGCGCGCGCGGCCGCGTCGTAGGCGTCGCGTGTGGCGGCGTACAGCGGCGAGCCCTGCTGCGGCGTGAGTGCCGAGACGGCCTTCAAGAGTGCAGGTTTGCGCTGTGCGAGTGGGCCGGTAGGCACGACGTCGCGCCAGTCCGGGCTGACCGGGTTGGCGAGTTTCGTGGTGAAGACACGGAGGCCGACGTCGTCTTCGGGGGCCAGCTGGTCGAAGGCGTTCTCGAGAGCCGCCTTTGCCAGTGAGATCTTGGATGGGCCGTCCGGGGCGGCGAGGTCGCGCATCGACTCGGAGACGTCGAAGAGCACCAAGACTCGTGCGGGCCGTCGATCCGCGCGCCAATGGGCGAGTGCGCTTTCGATCGCGAGCGGAGACGCGGGCGCGACGGAGGCGGGTCGAGCGGTCGGATCGGCTCCGTTGGAGCGACTGATCACGTCGAGCCGCAGCGCCCCGCGTCCGGGCCGGTATCCCGTGGCCGCGACCGTGGACTGGGCCGTGGTCGCGAGTGCGAACTGCGTGAACGACCGCGGCGCCGGCGCGCGCCGGCGCCGAACTCCAGGGTGCGTCGAGGACGATGATCGGATTGTCGCTCTCGATCCCGGCGCCCTGCGGGTAGATCGCGACGAGGGGGAGCGGCGTCTTCGCCGTGTGTTTCGTCGTGAGGGCGACATCGTCTTGCAGATGTCCGCTGTTGTACGCGACGACGGATCGTTCGTCGGTGATGGCGGCCGATGCGTAGCGCAGCGCGCTGACGGTCGACGTCGCGGCCAGGCGTCGCCAGTTGTCGAAGTACACAGCGGTGGAATCGCCGTAGTAGATGACCGCACGCTCGAGGGCGCGTACACCGCTTTGGAGGCCGGGCGCGGAGTCGAGCACGATCGTCGCGTCGAGCCCGCTGGTCGACCAGTTCGGATTGCCCCGGCCGAGCCGGAAGCGCCCCCACTCGGGATGCCCGTACGCGCCCCGAACCGCGTGGGTCGTTCGCCAACTGCGACAGCGCGGCCCAGGTGACCTGCCGGCGCGGGTAGTCGAGCGCGTGCGCCATGGGGGCCGGCATCGCGACGACGAGCGGCGAGCGGGCGAACGGCGTGCCGTCGGGCACCATTGGGTGCAGGTGTTGTTCACCGAGGCGCGCGTTCAGCAGCTCCCCCCACATCATCGACCCCGGAACCCATGCCACCGGCGCGGGGCCGAGCAGCTGTGTGTCGGGCCAACGGTCGGAGAGCTCGCGGAACGCGATCGCGGAGTCGACGGTCTCGACGCGGACGAACGCGCATCCGCCGCCGGTCAGCCGGGCCGCCGCGGAGCCGTTGAAGCGCGACGCGACACTGTCGAGGAGCGACGCCGTCCTCGTCGACGCGGCGATGTCGACCGCCACGCACTTGCCCGGGTTGGCGAGCACGACGCCGGTCGTGGGTTTCGTGTATCCGCACGAGCCGAGCAGCGTCGCGGCGACGACGAGCGCCGCCGCCGCGGGCGCTCGGCGCGTGAGAGCAACCCGGTGCGTCGAGTGCATCGTCAGTCGCCCGTTTCGTGCGCGCGCTCGGCCCCGATCGCGAGGAGGAGGTCCTCGTGCATCTGCATCCAAACGGTGTGGTACGAGTCGAGCCTCGGCGAGGTGAGCCATTCGGGGTCGCCGGCGTCGACCCGTTCCAGCGCGGCGGCGCAGACGAGGGCGGTACCCGGCGAATCGCTCGACGACCCGGCCGAGTCGGGAGACGATCGGCGCGACGCGCTCGTCGAGAGCATGTGCGCGGTCGAGCACCGACCAGTCGTAGCGGGGGTCGCGATGATCGTTCGGGATCCCTCCGGGGCGGACCTGCCAGTCGCTGCAGATGCGCAACAGCTCCCGGTTCAGGGGCAGGAAACGTTCGTACGCGCGCCGAGCCGCGCGCTCGGTCTCGTGGCCTTCGACGAGACGCGCCCATGCCGCGTGCGTGACCCGTCCCTCGGCGGTGACGCGTATTCCGCGGGTGCTGCGTACGACGAGACCGTCTCGGAGCAGAAGCGTGACGGTCTCGGTCTCGTCGATCTCGACCACGCCGCGCAGGCGGACCTCGTGGAGCAACAGGAACGTCGCGTCGTCGGGCGCGGCCACGCCGAGATCGTAACGGTCGTGATGCGACTACATTCGACCGGCGTGACCGACATCGGTAGTGGAACCCGGGTCTTCGCGGCGGCGCCGGTGGTGGGCGCTTGGCGCCGGCTCACCTCGCCCGACGACGTGCTGGAGCTGATGGACACCACGGCCGAGGGCGTCGTCGCGTGCGTCGCCGATGCCGGAGCGACGTTTCTCGCCCCGATCTTCGACGAGCTCGCAGCAGTGGTGTGCCTGGCGGGCACGCCCCAGTCGCACATCGGCATCGTCAGCCGGGAGTACCAGGTGCCGTGCCTGATGGGCGCCATGCTGGCGGCGGAACCGGGCGAAGGCGACGCGGTGGAGGTCGACTGCTCGGCCGAGCCCGGGGTCGTGCGGATGCCGTCGTGACCCACCCGGCGCGATCCGAGGTCGATCGATGGATCCGGTACCACAGTGAGATCTCGTACGCGCTGACGACCGAACGCACGGCGCTCGAGTCGGCGTTGATCCCCGTGAGCGCGTACATCCTGATCGCGTGCGTCGAGTGCTACCGGCGGTATCCCGAGATCATCGAGGAGATCACGCGTGTCGCGGAACCCGAGGAGCTCGGGCGGGCCGGGCACCGGCTCGCGACGCAGGTTGATCCGGTCCACCTGTGGGCCGTCCCGAACTTCCCGCTCACCGGGCGCAAGGTGCTCATGGCCGCAGGTCTCGTCGACCCGGCCGACGACCGGCGCCGGTTGGGCACGATCTTCGACTTCTGGTCGCGCGCCGCGGGTGCGTACCGATTCGACGACGGCACGCGCCAAGCTGCTGATGCATCCGGCACCGCGACGCCGTACCGCGCGCTCGTCGCCGACATCGTCGCGGCCTGCGAGCCCGTCGCCGACATCGAGCAGCGCGCGTCGATCAGCCGGCTCAACGCGCTGCTCACGTCGTACCTGTTCCTGCTCTGGTTCGACACACGATCGGGCTATCAGGACACGGGCCCGTATCAACTCGACGACGGCCGCACGTTGTTGTTGCGCGCGTACAACCGGCTCGGGGTGTCGCACTTCCCTTGGAGCGCGGAAGTCTCGGCCCCGATGCCGAACTGCGAGGTGCTCGGCGCGTTCATCCTGCGCGACTCGCAACTCCGGGTCACCGACTTCGGTACTTCGATCACCCAGCCCGAGGACTACTGGCCCCTGGTCGAGGAGTTCGCGTTCTTCGACGTGTCGTCGGGCGCGCTCGAGCCGATCGGCGAAGCCGCCCGGAGCGATCTCGCGAGCGCGGCAAAGACCGCGCAGAAGCAGCTGTACCGCAAGATCGCGGGGATGGAACGACGGGCCAAGATCGACGCCGGGGCGTACGTGTACTTCACCTTCTTGCGACCGTTCGCCGAGCTCGCCGGCGTCGACGTCGACTGGACCGTGCCGCGCGACAGCGCCGATCTGTATCCGTTCCTCGAGCTCATCGACGGTGCCGTCGCTCCGCCTCCGGAAGCGCCCGCCGAGACCCCCGAGACGTACTACCTGCCGAGTCCCGATCCGGTGACGTGAGTCGCCGGTTGCTCGACTTCGTCGACGCCGCCGGCGACCTCGCTTCAGGTATTCCGCTCGCGGGGTTCGTCCGGTTGGAAGTGCGAGACGACGAGCGGGTCGCGTGGTACTGGACCCATCTCGTCGGTGTCCCCGGCGTCGAGGGGGTGCTCGTCGTGCGTGACCACGAGGTGCCGGCGCCCCGCCAGGGCCTCGAGATCCGTGCCGACGGCCTCTGGGCCGAGCTCATCTGCGAGACCCGAAACGAGCATTGGACATTCGGTTTGGAGTCCTTCGGCGTCCGCCTCGATGCTCCGGGCGACGCGCTGCGACCCGGGGGTGAGATCGGCGACCGGCTCGCAGTAGGGCTCGACATCGAATGGGAGGTCGGCGCGGCCGGTCCGCCTGCCGGTCTCGTGCACGGCGACGTGCTGGTGGGCCGCGAGCGCTTCGAGATCGACGGCCCGGGCTGGTTCTACGACGACAGCACCCCGGATCCCGGCATGTGCGAGGGTGAGACCCTGGCGACGGTGTACGTCCCTTCCTCGAACGGCTACATCGAGCGCCGATTGGTGCGGGCGGGCGGATCGTGCCGATGGACGCTCGAGCTGCGGACCCCAGATCGGTGACGGGATGACCGTCGTGCCAGGATGGCCGGATGGATCTCGACCACCGGAAGATCGCGCTCGTCATCGCACGAGGCCGTGCGGTCAACGGACTCGTGCTGCTCGTGCTCCCCGGCATCGTCGGGAGGCTGCTCTTCGCCAAGGCCGGCCGCCAGCCCACGACCAGAGCGCTGTTGCGGTTGGTCGGAGTGCGCGACCTCGTGCTCGGCATCGGCGCGATCACGACACTCAAGGAACACACGATGGATGCGGAGTGGGTGGGCATGGGTGCGGTGGCCGACGCGGTCGACGGGCTCGTCAGCCTCCTCACGCCCGGTCTCGTGCGCAGGTCGCGATTCGTGGCCCTGGTCGGTGGTGGCGCCGCGGTGGCGGGTCTGCTCGCGTCCGCGCGAGATTGCCGACGCCCGCGTCGCGACCTCAGAAGTCGATTCCTGACAACTGGGGGATCCAGCCGCGCAGCGGGTGACCGCCTCCCGCCAGCGGTCGCGGTCGAGGGCGCGAGCGGGCTCGATCCGAGCGCGCGGCCGCCATGTGTGCGCGAGGTCGGCGACCGAGTCGTGATGACCGACGGCGAGGCCGGCCATGAGCGCGGCGCCGCGTGACGTGGCTTCGCGCACGGGCGAGATCTCGACCGGCTTCTGAGCGGCGTCGGCGAGTGCCTGCATGAACGTGAGGTTGTCGGTCATGCCGCCGTCGACGCGCAGCGCGGGGATTGTGAGCTCCGGCGTCGGTCTCCGCCGACTCCACGAGGTCGGCGCCCCGGTGCGCGACGCCTTCGAGCACGGCCCGCACGATCTCGGTCCGCCCGGTACCGCGGGTCAGGCCGAAGAGCGCGCCGCGCGCGCCGTAGTCCCAGGCCGGCGTTCCGAGTCCGAGCAGTGCCGGCACGTAGACGACTCCACCGGCGTCGTCGCAGCGGGCCGCGACCTCGTCGGACTCGTCCGAGCTCTCGATGAGACCGAGGTCGTCGCGCAGCCACTGCACGTTGGTACCCGCCGCGAGCATCACGGCTTCGATCCCCCACGTCACCCGGGCTCGGTGACGCCACGCCACGATGGGAAACGTTCCCGCGGGTCCACGCTGGTCGAACGCGGGAGCGGTCTCGCCGAAAACGACGTCGAGCATGGCGCCGGTCCCGAAGGTGATCTTGGCGTCGCCGGGCCGTACGCAGCCCTGCCCGACCAGCGAAGCTTGTTGGTCGCCGAGCAGCGCCGCGATCGGAGGTGTTCCCGGCAGCGCCTGCGCGGCGCCGACGACGCCGGTGGAATCGACGATCGCGGGCAGCATCTCGGGCGGCACGCCGAGCACGACAGCACGTGCGCGTCCCACGTCGAAGGCTGCGCGTCACCTGCATGCCGGTGATCGCCGCGTTCGTGGCGTCGGTGACGTGCACGGTGCCTTGCGAGAGCGTCCATGCGACCCACGAGTCGACCGTTCCGAAGCACAGGTCGGGCGCGCGCCCTCGGTCGGGAAGTTGTTCCAGGATCCACTGCAACTTCGTGGCCGACTGGTTCGGGCTCGAGCGCACGCCTTGTGCCCGTAGCGCCAGGCAGGCGCCGACGGTGCGGAGGTCCTGCCAGCCAATCCCCGGTCCCACCGGTTCGCCGGTCGCCCTGTCCCACACGATCACCGAGCCCCGCTGGTTCGAGATGCCGACGGCGTCGACCGGGCCCGTGCGGTCCAGGGCACGCGTGGCGAGGTCGAGGCAGGTCGTCGCCATCTCGCTCGCGTCGAACTCGACGATGCCGTCGGCGGGCGTCTCGGGCAGCAACTCGCGGTCCGCGGTGTGCAGGACCACACCGGCGGTATTGAACACGCCGACCCGCACACTGCTCGTGCCGACGTCGACGACGAGCACCCGGTCGTTGCTCATGGCCAGGCGAGCCCGCCGAACGGGTTCGCCAGGCCGAGTTTGCCGGGGTTCAGGATGCCGTTCGGGTCGAGGGCATCTTTGACCGACTGCAACACGCCGAATCCGGCGCCCAGCGCCTCGGCGACGAAGCGGGCTGCGGTTCAACCCGACGCCGTGGTGATGCGACAGCGCGCCGCCGGCGGCGAGCACCGACCGCTGACCGGCGTCCCAGACCGTGCGGTAGTAGCGCTCGCGGTCGTCGGCGGGAGGCCGCCCGGCGAACGTGAAGTACAGGCAGCCGCCGTCGGGATACGAGTGGCTCTGGTGTGCGGACACGGCCATCGTGTGCTCGACCGACCCGATCGCCGCGAGTGGTGCGCGTCGTAGACCTCGGGAGCACGGGCCACGACGCCGAGACCTCCATCGTGTCGACGACCAGCCCGCGGCAGATCAGGGCTTCGAGCGCCGAGACGTCGTTGCGGTGCTGATCCACCGTTCGACGAAGGCCGACATCGGACAGCTCGGCGTCGGCCGCGATGCACTCCTCGTCGACGATGCGCCGGGTCGCCTCGGTGACGTGCGCGTCGCCTTCGTCGAGCAGCAACAGGAGATGCCGGTCGCCGGTGTGATAGGTCCGGTCGGATTCGGTGGCGTCGTAGAGCCGTAGGACGGCGGGCGTCGCGCCCGCGCTGCACGATGCGGCGCATGGCGTCGAGCCCGTCGACCGAACGCGGCGAAGGTGTACGCGGCCCGTACCTGCGATGCCGGAGGGCGATGGGCAGCGCAACCGTGCCCCGACGATGATGCCGAGCGTGCCTTCCGATCCGAGGAACACTTGCGAGAGGTCCGGGCCGACCGCGGCGCGCGGCGCGCCGCCGGTTTGACCGAGCGTTCCGTCGGCGAGCACGACGTCGAGTCCTTCGACGATGTCCTCGATCTTTCCGTAGCGCGTCGAGAGCTGTCCGGCGCCACGGCACGCGAGCCAACCGCCGACCGTCGACAGCGCCATCGATTGCGGCCAGTGACCGCAGGTGACGCCGTGTTGTTCGCGGAGCTCGTCTTCGAACACGTCGCCGAAGGTGCCGGCGCAGCACGTCGACGAGCATCGAGGCCGGGTCGACGAGACGATCCCGGCGAGCGCCGTGAGGTCGAGCAGCACGCCACCGAAGACGGGGACGCTCGCGCCGCAGACGCCACTGCGCCCCGCAGCGGCGGTGACCGGTATCCGGGCGTCGTTGCACAGCCGCAACACGGCCTGCACCTGCGCGGTATCGACGGGCCTGACGACCACCGACGCGCGCGCCGCGACCTGCGTCGTCGAGCGCCCAGATCATCGCGAGCGGCCACCAGTCGCGACTCGCGGCCGCTGACCTCCGTAGCCGCGTCGATCAGCTCGGCTCCGGTCGTCTCGGAGCCGTGACCGAGGTCGCGTCGCCGACCTCGACGCGGCGGGTCTGCAGGTGGTCGCCGATGTCGCCGGCGCCGAACGCGATCGGAGGCGTCGGAGCTCCCCGGTTCGTCTCCACGCGGGGAGACTACGTAATCCGGCGCGGCGAATCAGGTGGACGGGCGCGAAAGTGCGTCGAGCGCCGACTCGGGCAGCCCGCCGGCGCGTCGTTCTACGTCGATCAGCGCCCGGTAGGCTCGACCTGTCGCCGGCACTCGGCGTCGGACCATCCGAGCTCGCCGGCAATGAGCGCAGCGACGTCGTCGGCAACCTCCGCCGACGCGTCGCGTGCGAGGAGCCGGGCCCGGGTGCGGCGCGAGAGCACGTCGTCGACGCGTGCGCGCCATCTCGCGCGCGTGCCGCGTACACGACCTCGGCCTTCGTGAATAGGGGAGGTGCACGATGAGCGGCGCCGCGAGCGCGGGTCGGATTGCACGAGCGCGACGACGGCGCGGCCGTCGCCGCCGTAGCCGGTCCGCCAGGTTCTTCGGGAGGTCGGCCGCGTTCCAACCGGCCGCGCCCTGCAGGGGGATGCCCTTCGTGCGGCTCCGCTGGCCGCCCTGGCCGAGCCGCTTCACTGCGGCGTCGACCGCGTCGGCTGCCATGCGGCGGTACGTCGTGAGCTTGCCGCCGGTCACGGTGACGACGCCGCTCTCCGACGTGCGCACGGAGTGGCGCCTCGAGAGGTCGGCGGTGCGCTCGCTCTTGGCCGCCGCGTACGAGCGGCCGCAGACCGGCCCAGGTGCCCAGGATGTCGGATTCGGTGATCTTCGTGGTCGTAACCCCGTTGATCGCACGCAGGAGGTACGCGACGTCTTCGGGCGTGATCTGGGGGTCGTCGACGGGCCCGTCGTAGTCGGTGTCGGTCGTGCCGATGTAGGTGAACTGGTGGTCGCCGCCCTCGCCGCCCCACGGTACGACGAACACCGAGCGCCGGTCTTTCGGTACCGGGATCACGACCGCGATCCGGTTGCTGCACGAGCGACCATGGCACGGTGATGTGCACGCCCTTGGCGGGCCGGATCGTCGACGGATGTGGTCGGCCTCGTCGAGCGCGCGGACGTCGTCGGCCCACACGCCGGTGGCGTTCGACGACGGTCGGGCGCGGACCTCGATCTCTTCACCGTCGGCGAGCGACCCGGCCGCGACTGCACGCGTCCGTCGGGGATCCTTCGTCAGATGCCCACGAGCGTCGGCGTAGTTGAGCACCGCGGCGCCGTAATCGACGCGGCGGTCTTGGCCACCGTGAGCGTGAGCCGGGCGTCGTCGGCCTGGGCGTCGTAGTAGACGTACGAGGCGGCGACGTTGTCGGCCGGGAGCGTCGGCATGTAGCGCAGCGCTTCGCTGCTTTGCGACCCGCTTGTGCAGCTTGCCGATGCGCAGGCCGCCCGTCAGGTCGTAGGCCCACATGGTCGCACCGAGGAGCCGCGCGAGCCGGCGTGGGAGCAGGCCGTCCTTGGTGAACACCGGGCAGCAGGAACGGCAGGACCCGCACGAGGTGCGGCGCGGTCTTGCGCAGGACCTGGCGCTCGGCGAGCGCCTCGTAGACGAGGCCGATCTCCTTCTGTTGGAGGTAGCGGATGCCGCCGTGCACGAGCTTCGACGACTTCGAGGACGTTCCCGACGCGAAATCGCCCTTGTCGATCGAGCGCGGTGCGCAGGCCCGCGGGACGCCGCGTCGAGCGCCACGCCGGCGCCGGTGATGCCGCCACCCGACGACCAGCACGTCGAAGGCTCGTCGGCGAGGCGGCGGAGCGCCGTCGGCGCGGTCGAACCTCACCGCCCAGGCTACCGGCGGGTAGCGTTGCTCAGATGACTCGGCCGTCGGAGTTCCGTCTTCGCGCACGACGGGCAGACCCGGCGGCGCCCACGCCTGCATGCCACCCACCATGTTGACGGCGTCGAAGCCCCACTCGATCAAGCTCGCGGTCGCCGCGGGCGCGAGCGGCACGCCGGAGCGGCACACACACACGATGCGGCGGTTGATCGGCAGCTGGAAGCGGGCCGACTCGAGATCGCCGAGCGGCACCCACTGCGCGCCGGGCGCGTGCCCCGCCTCCCACTCGTCGGCATTGCGGACGTCGAGCAGCACGTTGCTCCGCTCGGGCGCTCTCGGCGTCGACCGCCGTCACCTCGGGGATCGCTGTGCCCTGGAACATGCTCATACAGCTGACGTCTCCGTACGGCGAGCTCGCGGAGCGTTTGTAGTCGGCCTTTCCGGCGGGCGAGCGTTCGAGCGACTCGACGTCACGATACCGCTTCGGCACCTTGTAAGCCCGCGAGCGTCGTGCGGCAGTGCGCGCCGCAGCGCGTCCGGGTCGACGCGTGCGACCATCGCGTGGCTGCACGAGCGCGACGATCATCTCACCCCAGCGCTCGTCGGGAACGCCGACCACGACGCAGTCGAACACGGCATCGTGGGCTCGGAGCGCGAGCTCGACCTCCTCGGGGTACACCTTCTCGCCGCCGGTGTTGATGCACGCCGAGCCGCGGCCCAGGAGCCGGATCGTGCCGTCGGCTTCGACGGTGGCGTAGTCGCCGGGGATCGAGTACCGGCGGCCGCCGACGGTGCGGAAGGTGGCCGCGGTCTTCGTCGGGATCCTTGTAGTAGCCGAGCGGAATGGCTCCGCCGACTCCGAGCATGCCGATCACCTCGTCGCCGGGCCGGGCGAGCGTGCCCTGGTCGGTTACTACGACGACTCGCTCGCTCGCCTTGAACCGCGCCGGCGCGATCGTCGTCGCCGTCGCGTGTCTCGGTGCGCGTCATGATGCCTTCCGACGCGCCCAGCGAGTCGATCAGCGTCACGTGCGGCACGTGCGCGAGCAGGCCGCGTTTGGTCTGCGGACTCCAGGTGACACCCGAAGACGTGATCGCCCGCAAGTCGCCGAGATCCCAGCGGTGCGGCGCGGCATCGAGCGCGGCGAGCAGCGGGCGTGCGAACGCGTCGCCGACGATCGTGCACGCCAGTACGTGCTCGCGCTCGACCGCGTCCCAGACCGCGTCGGCATCGAGGCGCGGCGTGTCGAGGAGCACGACCGTGCCGCCACCGGCCAACGTCGACAGCGCGATGAAGAGGCCGGTTCCGTGCATGAGCGGGCACGCGGGCAGACACGTCGCGGCGCGCTTGTCGGCGCGCGATCGCCTGCTCCACGTCGGGAGGCTGTGAACCCGGTCCGCGCCATCTGCCACAGCGACACGTAGAGATCGTCGCTGCGCCACATCACTGCTTTCGGGCTGCCGGTGGTACCGCCGGTGTACACGAACACGAGGTCGTCGCCCGACGGCCGGCGGGTTGTCGGCGCGCCGTGTCCGGCGCGCCGGCGAGGGTTCGCTCGTAGTCGTGTGCGGCTTCGAGCAGGTCTCCGGCGCCGGCGTGCGCGACCTGGAGCAACAGCCGGGGCCGGCGATCGGGTGGCAGTGTCGCGAGCGCGTCGGCGACGGTCGGGGCGAACTCGTCGTGGAACACGAGCGCGACGCTGTCGGAGTTGTCGAGCAGGTAGGCGAGCTCGGCGCCGACGTAGCGGTAGTTCACGTTCACCGGCACCGCCCCGAGCTTCTGGGCCCGAAGAACGCCTCGAGGTACTCGGGGCCGTTGACGCACATGATCGCGACTTTGTCGTCGGGCCCGACGCCGGCATCGCCGCAACACGCCCGCGAGTCGGGCGGCCCGGTCGTCGAACTGCGCCAAACGTCAGCCGCCGGTCGCCGCAGACGAGTCGCGAGGCGATCGGGAGCGATCTCGGCGACGGTGTGCCACGCACGGGCAAAGGAGTGGTCGTACGGGCAGGGTATCGCGACCCGCCGGGTCGAGCGCTCCGAAGCCCGGCTCAGGTCATCCCGGGGATCATGCCGGCGAAGTTGAAATCGGGTCCGGCGGCTTTCGAACACGCCCATGCCGTACGCGTGGCCCTTGGCTTCGATGGTTCAAGCCGTTGCCGAGGCTGATCGCCACGTGGCCGTCGGCCGGGAGTCGCCGAGGTTCTTCGGCTCGTGGCCGAAGGGGAACAACAACGCGCCCGGCGTATGGAGTGCCTGCTGCACCGTCATCGTGTCGCCGTGCTCTCATGCACACGTACTGCGTGTGCGGCGCCGTCGGGGATCGTCACCCCGGAACGGGCGGCCGCCCATTTCGTGAGCTCGGAGCAGTCGAAGGCGGCCGGATTCGGGTCGGTGATTATGCCGAGTCGCGCCCTAGACGTAGGGCTTGCCCTTCTCGTCGAGCGCGGTGTCGAGAAAGAGCTGGGCCGTCGGATTCGCGGCTGTCTGGGTGCTCGTGAGCGCGGAAAGGGTCGACGCGTCGACTCCGGTGCTCGCGAGCTGTGAAGCTGTGAGTCCCGTGCCCGCGAGAGCAGGGTTCACATTCGACGTGCCCGGGCTGAGCTGGGCCAAGAGCTGGGAGAGCATGGAGGAGCCGGTCGACGCGCTCGCGCCCGTGTACGAGTTCGAGAGCGGATCCGTCCCCGTGGTGCCGCTCGCCATCGCATCGGCGAGCAACGACGCGAACTCCGGTGACTGCGCGGCTGCCTGCGAGGATGTCGAGCTCGGCGCTGATGTCGATGCGCCGGTCCCGACGCCGCCCGCGATCGTGGTGGTGACCAGCTGCTGGATCTGCGCGATCCGCGCCTCGACGGCTGCGACCGAGTCGATGGTCGTCACCCGTACTCATCGGCCGGGGTGCGGGGGAGTTTCGGTTTGGCGGAGCGCCGCCCAACGGCCGCCGCCGATCGGTCGGCATCCCTCGAGTCCACCGGTCCAGGCGTACGCAACCGCCTCGACTCCTGCCTCGGTGAGCACGGTGATCCGTGCGTATTCGCGGCCTTCGTACCGATCGAGGGCTGCCAGGGCGAGGGCGATACGACGCGGGTCGAGCGGCACGACGATTCCCCACACGAGTCTCTCCCCGTCGCGGTTCTCCCCGTCGAGGTTCTCGTCGTCGAAGAGTGCCGCCGGATATCCGCGGCCGGTGTCGTACAGACAGCCGCGCACCGCGTCGGGGTGTGGGTCGCCGCAGACCCACGGTTGGAGCACCCCCCAGGCTTGGCTGCCGGGCGCGAGCGTTCCGTAGACGAAGAGGTGATTACTCAGCGGCGCGGGCCTTGCGCTTGCGGTGCCACTGCAACCCGCCTTCGAGCGCGGCGAGGATCGTGTCGTTGTCGCGCGAGAGCCTCTCGTGGACCCGCTTTTCGAGCAGCACCTTCATGATCGGGTTGAACGCCTCGTACTCCTCGACGAACGTGACGCGCGTGCGGTTGTCACCGAGGTTGGTCAGCCGGGTCCAACCGGATGCGCGCGACCACAACGGCTTACCGATCGCGTCGTAGCGCCACGACTCGTACGGCTTGACCTCGGTCAGCCATTCCCAGGATTGGCCCACCCCCGCGACAGCAACCACATGGGGACGGGGAAGTAGCAGTGTCGTACGAGGCCGTTGCCGACCTCGTCGCCCGGGTGGAGGATCTCGATGCGCGTCTTGACGTCCCTCGGTTGAGGACGGTCGGGGGCCCGGTACCAGAACACCTCCCAGACGTCCTCGGCGGCGGCGTCCAGCTCGATCGAGTATTCGTGGCGTTGCACCATCGCGTTTTATGCCGTCCGATCCGGGCACGCAAGTGCGAGGTGGGTCACGGGGGTAGCGTCGACACATGGCCGACGCGCTGCCGCCCATCGATGCGGCCGATTCGATCCTCGACCTGGTCGGCCACACGCCGCTCGTCCGGCTCCCCCGCGTCTGTGCGGCCGAGGGGGTCCGCTGCACCCTGGTCGCCAAGGTCGAGACCACGAATCCGGGCGGCAGCGTGAAGGACCGGGTCGCGATCGCGATGGTCGACGCGGCCGAGCGCGATGGTCTGCTGAAGCCGGGCGGCACGATCGTGGAACCGACCTCGGGGAACACGGGAGCGGGCCTGGCGATCGTCGCCGCCCAGCGTGGCTACCGCTGCATCTTCGTGATGAGCGACAAGATGAGTGACGAGAAGGTCTCGCTGCTGCGCGCCTACGGCGCCGAGGTCGTTGTGTGTCCGACCGCTGTTCCTCCCGAGGACCCGCGGTCGTATTACTCGACCGCCGAGCGACTCGTGCGGGAGACGCCGGGCGCGTTCCGCCCCGACCAGTATTCGAACGCGGCCAACCCACTCGCCCACGAGCGCACCACCGGGCCCGAGATCTGGGAACAGACGCAC
>CAWASN010000004.1:0-257299 GCA_963784845.1 uncultured Actinomycetes bacterium
TTTTTCCTTCCGGCCCGCTTGACAACTTCGTATTGCTACACCTACGCCCGCCGGCAGCCTGAAAAGACAGCGTCTTATAAGGTGTTCCAGCAACACCTGCTGACCTTCGAATAACAGTGGACCGACCAGACTGACGGCTGAACGCTTCCTAAGTTCGTGCTGGATGAGCTACACGACCTGCAAGATCGTGAAGTCTTGCCGCGAGGCTTCGCACAACTTTTGTGCAAGACCTGCCACGAGCGGTATGTGGTCGGGTACTCGTGCAAGGGTCGCGCTTTCTGTCCGAGCTGCGATTGGTGGTGCTCCACGTACCTTTACTGGTTCGGCTGCCTACGTATTGCTGGCCTCGAGGTGGAATTTGGCGCAGCTCTAGCCGCGCTTGGTGCGGCCGCGCAACGCCGCGAAGCACAGCGACATGCTGATCGCCGCGACCACGCCGACCGCGAGCAGCGCGGTGCCGAGGTCGTCCCAGTGCCACCCACCCGTGACCAGGGACCGCTGCCCCTCGAGCACGTAGGTGACCGGGTTCCAGGCGGCAATGGTGTTCAACCATCCGCTCAGCTGGCTCCGCGGCACGTACGAGGAGGTCATGAACAGGAAGGGGAAGAACAGCAGGAAGGCTGGAGTTGACCGCAGCGGGGTTGCCGGTCTTCAGCGCGATGGCGTAGCCGAATCCGGCGAACGCCAGGCTCCACAGCCCGGCCAGGGCGACGAACACCAGGAGCCCGAGGGGGCCGGACTCGAACCGCACGCCCAGCGCGAAGCCCGAGCAGCAGGATGGGCACCGTGAGGGGCAGGCGACGACGACGTCGGCGACCATGTGCCCGATCAGGATGGCCAGCCGTCGCACCGGAGTGAGCAACAGGCGGTCGAAGTAGCCGTCCTGGATGTCGAGCACGAGCGATCCGGCACGCGAGACGCCGGTCACGCCGATCAGGATGGCGGTGGGCATCATGAATGCCTTGATGTCGAAGCCCGTGGTCTGGCTCTCGGTGACGCGTTGCAGCGTCCCGATGTTGACCACGAAGAAGAACACCGCGATGAGGATCGGCGGGATCACCGACCTCGAGCTCGCGGGGCACCGCACGAAGGGCGCGACCCGGCGATCGAGGCCACGTCGCGCAGGAACGGAGCCGGGCGCGGTGGACGCGCCGGTACCGCGACGAGTCGAGAGATCGACGGCAGTCATCGAGCCACCTCCACAACTTCGGGACGGACCTGTTCGTCCGACCGGTCCCTGTGGTCGCACCGGTTTCGGCCTGGATGTGGTTCCCGGTGAGTTCGAGGAACACGTCGTCGAGCGTCGGCGTGCGCAGGGTGAGGTGCCGGACCGGCCCGACCGTGTTCAGGGCGACCGCGACCGCTCCGATCGTCGCCGCGCCGTCGACCGCGGTCGACGACCATCTCGTCCCGTGCATCTCGACGCTCTGCACACCCGGCACGGCCTCCACCGCCGCGCCACGTGGCCCGCATGCTTCCGTCGAGACGGGCCACGATGACGTCGTTGCCGACGCGCCGTTTGAGATCGTCGGGCGGGCCCTCGGCGACGAGCCGGCCGTCGTTGATGATGCCGACCCGGTCGGCGAGCTCGTCGGCCTCTTCGAGGTACTGGGTGGTGAGAAAGATCGTCATGTCGAGCTCGCGGTTGAGCCGGCGGACCTCCTCCCACATCCGGGCCCGGCTCACCGGATCGAGACCGGTCGTCGGCTCGTCGAGGAAGAGGACCTCGGGGTTGTGCACCAGCGCGGCGGCCAGATCGAGCCGGCGCTTCATGCCGCCCGAGTAGGTGCCGATCGGCGGTCGAGCGCGTCGCCGATGTCGATCAGGCGCCCCAGCTCGACGAGCCGGCCGTCGATCTCGGCTGCGGAGAGGCCGTAGAGCCGGCCCTGCAGGCGCAGGAGCTCGATGCCGGTCTGCTTGGGGTCGAGGGCGGCGTCCTGGAGGGCGACGCCGATCTGGAGGCGGACCTTGTCCGGCTGGGGCGCGACGTCGCAGCCGGCGACGACGGCCCGGCCGCCGGTCGGCGAGAGCAGCGTGCACAGCATGCGCACGGTCGTCGACTTGCCGGCCCCGTTGGGTCCGAGAAAGCCGTAGATCTCGCCCCGGCGGATCTCGAGGTCGATCTCGTCGACGGCGGTGAGCCCGTCGAACACGGCGGACGAGCTGTCTCGGCGACGATGGCGCTCGAGGTGCTTGGATCTCCTGTGATGCTCATGAGCCCATCCTCCGCGGCAAAAGTGGCCACCTGATGACCGGGTTCCACGATTCGCCGAACCTTCCTCGGTCCTCGTTCGTCCCGGGCTCTGACCGCCGGGCCGCGCCGAACTCACCGGAACCCACCCGGCAGCGGCGCGCAGACGGGTCAGCGGGCGAGGGCGCGGATGACGTCGTGCAGTTGGTCGGGACCGCAGAACAGGGCGGGGGCGGGCGTGGTCACGCCGTTCTCCATGTAGCGGGCGATGTGCTCCTTGCACTGCTCGGGTGAGCCCCAAACGAGGAGGTCGTCGACGACGGAGTCGGGGATCGACTCGGCCGCGGCCTTGCGGTCGCCTTCCTTCCAGAGTCGCCAGAGGTCCTTCAGCTCGTCGCCGCGACCGAGCCATTCGTGGAACGCGGCGTAGACGGGCACGGTGAGGTACGACGCGATCGCACGCTTGCCGACCGAACGGGCGAGCTCGGCGTCGTCGACCGGGAGCACGAAGATGCGCGCCGCGATCTCCTTGTCCGTCGCCGACGTGCGGCGCGACCGTCTTCACGTCGTCGGCCGACAACCAGTTGATGATCGCGCCGTCGCCCTCGCGTCCGGCGAGGCGCAACATTCCCTCGCGCAACGCGGCGACGAGGATCGGTGGCTGTTCGGGCACGGTGATGCCGAGGCGGAACCCCTTGCACGCTGAACGTCTCGTAGTCCTCGGTCGACCTTCTCGCCCGTGAGCGCCGCGCGCAGGAAGCGGATCGTGTCGCGCACACGCTGGTACGGCTTGTCGAACTGCAGACCGTTCCACCGTTCGACGATGACGTCCGACGACGTGCCGATCCCGAGCGCGAAGCGTCCCGGCGCGGCCTGGCACATCGACGCGACCGTCGACGCGAGCGTGTGCGCGCCGCGCGTGTACGCGGGGACGATCGCGGTGCCGAGCCGCAGCTCCGGCGCCCACTGCGCCGCGACCGCGAGCGGGATGAACGCGTCGTAGCCCGCCCGACTCCGCCGACCACAGGTCGGTGTAGCCGAGGTCGACGAGCTCGCGGACGAGATCGCGCTGCTCCAACAAGGGATGCCGTCGAACGGGAACGTGATGCCGTAACGCTGCGGGATCGCCATGCCCCATCCTTGCCGACGGCCCGCTCAGCGCTGCACGTCGCCTTCGAGCTCGGTGAGCGGGCTCGTCGGTCGTCGCGCCACGCGCGCACGATGCCGACTGGCTCGCGGTGCCGAGCAGCGTGCCGTCCTCGGCCCAGAGGTGCACGAGGCCGTGGCCGAACCCGTCGGCGACCGCGTGCACGCGCACGTCGGCGAGCACCCACTCGGTCGGGACGCGGTGCGCGACGCGCAGCGTGTTGTCAAGGCTGTTGCCGCCGGCGCGCTTGCCGAGGGCCTGCCCGATGCCGAACGGCACGAAGTCGCCGATGATCGCGAGCGCCGCGGCCGACATCTCGAGGAGCTCCGGCAGTCGGATCCACAGCGCGGCGTTGCCGGAGCCGGGCGGGCCGGGGAAATCCCCCGGCGGGCGCCCGCTCGCGAGCTTGGCGTCGAGACGGCTGCTGATCGTGCCCTCGTGCCGGTCCATCATCGGACGAGGCGGGCAAGTCGAGCGGACCGGGGACGTCGGGCCGCACCGCCCACTGACCCTGCGAGGGGGAGCGGTCGGTGCCCGAGCGCGCCGACCACCATCAGGATCTCGGTCGTCGCCGACGCGCGCGATCACGCGGGCCTGGGAGATCTGATGACCGCGCACGACCTCGGTGACGTCGAGCTCGAGCGTCGCCGGCGGGCGGGCGAACGACAGGTACTGCGCGGTCGCCCAGATGCAAGGTCGTCCGGTGAGCTCCTCCATCACCTCGATGCACGCGCCGAGCCCGCAGCCGCCGAACAGCGCGCCCGTCCCCGAAGTGAGGGCGCGCACCACCTCCATCCGCCACCGGGTCGCCGTGCCCGGCACCCGGTCCAGCCCGAAGAACGTGCGTGCGTCCATCAGCTCGTCACCGCCGGTGCGCGTTCCGCTCGACGAGGCCGGCGTGCAGCGTCAGCTTCATGCCGGTGAGCGTGCGTTCGGCGTGCCGCATGCGCCAGGCGAGCATGCGCTGCGCGTAGTCGAGCACCGTCGCCGCGTACGCGGGATCGCCGGCGACGTTGAGGATCTGGTCGGGATCGGCGTCGATGTCGAAGAAGATCGACGGCAAGGTCGGGTGACCGGAGAACTGCACGTACTTGCCGTGATCGTCGCGGAGCACCGCGAGCGCGCACTCCTCCAACGTGAGCCCGAACGCCTCCTCGATCAGCGAGCTGTCGGGATCGCGGAAGTCGAACTCGAAGTGCGCGTCCGTGCGCCAGTCGGTCGGCGTGTCGCCGTCGAGCCACGGTGTGAGCGGGCGGCCGTCGCACTGCAGCGGGATGTCGGCGCCGAGCAGCTCGCAGATCGTCGGCAGCACGTCGACGTGCTCGGTGAACGCGTCGACGACGACGCCGTCGCGGTCGACACCGGGACCGCGGACGATCAGCGGCACGTGGTACGACTGGTCGAACCACCCGAGCTTGTGCAAGATGTAGTGGTCGCCGAGGTTCTCGCCGTGGTCGCTCGTGAAGATCACGATCGTGCGTTCGGCCTGGCCGGTCGCCGTCGAGCCAGTCGAGGAGCGGCCGATCTGGTCGTCGACCTCGGCGAGCATGCCGTAGTAGGTCGCCTGGAGCTCGCGTTGCTCGCCGCGCGTCGTCGGGAGACTTCGAGGAACGGGTGGTCGATCATCACGCCGAGCAGCGGATGCTGCGCGCCCTCGTCGGCACGGGTGCGCGGCCCGCACGGGCGGCGGCACCGACGCGGGGTCGAACATCGTGTCGTACGGCGCGGGCGCGAGGAACGGCGGATGGGGCCGCAGGAACGAGAGGTGCGCGAACCAACCGCCCGACGACGGCGGTCCGGTCGTCCGACGCACTCGAGCAGCCGGTCGGTGAGGAAGCGGGTCTGGGAGTGCTCGGCGTCGTACTGCGTGCGCCACTGCGCTTCGGGCGCGGGCCGGTCGACGAACGTCCGCCAGTCGTCGGGGACGTCGACGCCCTCGGCGCGCATCCATTCGAGCCAGGCGTCGGGATCGCTCTCGGGCAGGTGGCAGACCGGGTCGAACCCGGGCAGCACGCCCTCGTAGCGCGACAGGCGAGGATCGCCGGGCGCGCACGGTGCGGGGGTCGATGCTCGTGTCGGTGTAGCCGAACAGCGCCGGTTCGTAGCCGAGCCGGCGGGCGACGAGCGCGACGTTGTCGTGGCGGGCGTCGAGCGGGGTGCCGTTCAGCACCGACCGGTGGTTCATCAGGTACATGCCGGTGTACAGCGCCGCCCGGCTCGGGCCGCAGGGCGCGGCCTGGGCGAAATGGCGGCGGAACGACGCTCCGCCCGCCGCCAGCCGGTCGAGGTTGGGCGTGCGCACCAGCGGGTGGCCGGCCGCGCCCAGGCAGTCGCCCCGCCACTGGTCGGCGGTGATGAACAGGACGTTTGCGGGGGGTGCCATGGAAAGCCGAGAAAACCGACTGTGGGAATCGGGAATCACTCTCGGTCGTTACACCCGGCACTATGTCAGACACCAAGACCCAACTCCTGCCCCTGTTGCCCCTCACTCAAGGCGTCGTGCTCCCGCAGATGGTGGTCACGATCGCGCTCGAGACCGACGAGGCGAAGCGGGCCGGCGCGGCGGCCGCCGACGCCGGCGACCGGATCGTGCTCGTGCCCCGCGTCGACGGCCGGTTCGCGTGGGTCGGCACGATCGCCGCGATCGAGAGCGCGGGCGACCTCCCGAACGGGACTCGCGCGCTCGTGATCCGCGGTGTGAGCCGCGGCCGGGTCGGCACCGGCGAGCTGGGCGCGCACGGCGCCCTGCACGTCGAGGTCGAAGAGGTCGACGAGCCCCGCCGACCGCTCGCGCCCGGGAGCTCGCCAAGGAATACCGCGCCGTGGTCGAGACGATCCTCGAGCATCGTGGCGCGCGGCGCATCGCCGACGTGCTCGCCGGCGTCGAGGACCCGGGCCAGCTCGCCGACACCGCCGCCTACTCGCCCGAGCTCACGATGGATCAGCGGGTCGAGCTGCTGGAGACCGTCGACGTGGAAGCGCGCCTCGAGCTGGTCCTCGCGTGGATGCGGGAGACGCTGGCCGACCTCGAGCTCAAGGACAAGATCCGCACCAACGTGACCGACGGTCTCGACAAGCAGCAGCGCGAGCACTTGCTGCGCCGCCAGATCGACGAGATCCGCAAGGAGCTCGGCGAGGGCGACGACGACGTCGTGGCCGAGTACCGCACCAAGCTGGCGCAGAAGGACCTGCCCGAATCGGTGCGCGCTCGCGGTCGACAAGGAGCTCGACCGGCTCGAGCGCATGGGTGAGCAGAACCCCGAACAGGCGTGGGTCCGCAACTGGCTCGACGCGGTGGTCGACCTGCCGTGGGGCGAGTTCGCGACCGAGAGCAACGACATCCCCGGTGCGCGTGAGGTGCTCGACGCCGACCACGAAGGTCTCGCCGACGTGAAGGATCGCATCCTCGAGTTCCTGGCCGTGCGCGTGCTGCGGCGCGAGCGCGGGCTCGGGACCGACGAGCGGTCGCGGTTCCGGCGCCATCCTCGCGTTGGTCGGGCCCCCCGGCGTCGGCAAGACGTCGCTGGGTGAGTCGGTCGCGCGGGCGCTGGGTCGCCCGTTCGTCCGGGTCGCGGTCGGCGGCGTGCGTGACGAGGCCGAGATCCGTGGTCACCGGCGCACCTACGTGGGATCGCGTCCCGGGCGCATCGTCCGGGCGCTCGACCGAGGCGAAGGCGATGAACCCGGTCGTGCTGATCGACGAGATCGACAAGCTCCAGTCGGGCGGTTGGTCGGGCGACCCGGCCGAGCGCGCTGCTGGAGGTGCTCGACCCGGCGCAGAACCACACGTTCCGCGACCACTTCCTCGAGCTCGACCTGGACCTTTCCGACGTGCTGTTCCTCGCGACCGCGAACCAGCTCGACACGATTCCCGGACCACTGCTCGACCGAATGGAGATCGTCACGCTCGACGGTTACACCGAGGACGAGAAGGTCGCGATCGCCAAGCACCACCTGTTCCCGCGCCAACGTTCGAAGGCCGGGTTGCGTGAGGAGGAGCTCGACATCACCGATGCCGCGTTCCACACGCTCGTCGACGGATGGACACGTGAGGCCGGCGTGCGCGGGCTCGAACGGCAGATCAGCAAGGTCGCGCGGAAGACCGTGCGCAAGATCGCCGGTCACGACGAGACCACGGGTGGTCGTCGACGAGCCCGACCTGGTGGAGTACGTGGGCCGGGCCCGCTTCCGTCACGACGACGCCGAGCGCGCCGCGATCCCGGGGCTCGCGACGGGTCTGGCCGTGACAGGTGCCGGCGGCGACGTGCTGACGATCGAGGTGACGGCGATGGACGGCGAGGCCGGTCTGCAGGTCACGGGTCAACTCGGTGACGTCATGTCGGAGTCGGCGCAGATCGCGCTGTCGTTCGTCCGGTCGAACGCGAACGAGCTCGGCGTGCTGCCGGGTGCGTTCGAGCACCGCAAGTTCCACCTGCACGTGCCGTCGGGTGCAATCCCGAAGGACGGTCCTTCGGCGGGAATCACGATGACCACGGCTCTCGCGTCGTTGGTCACCGGGCGCCCGGTGAAGCCGAACGTCGGGATGACCGGCGAGGTCACGTTGCAAGGTCGGGTGCTGCCGATCGGCGGGCTGAAGCAGAAGCTGCTCGCAGCCCACCGGGCCGGGTTGACCGACGTCGTCATCCCGATCGACAACGAAGCCGATCTCGACGACGTGCCCGAGCAGGTGCGCGACCTGTTGCACGTGCACCCGGTCCGGGACGTGCGCGAGGTTCTCGCGATAGCGCTGACGTAGCGGCGGCCGCGTCTCGGCTTTCGGCCCCCCGAGCATCAACGGGCGGCGGCCTCTTAGGCTGCCGCCCGTGCTCGAGGGCAAGGTTGCGATAGTGACCGGTGGCGGCGGAGGAATCGGTCGCGGCATCGTCGAGCGCTTTGCGGCGTCGGGCGCCGCGGTGCTGTTCGCCGAGATCGACGAGGGCCGCGCTCGGGACACCCAGGGTGCGATCGGGGAACAGGGCGTCGGCGTCGTTTGCGATGTCCGAGAGGCCGGCGTGGCCGATGCGCTCGTCACGGCAGCCCGCGACAACTTCGGACGCGTCGACATCCTCGTCAACAACGTGGGTCACTTCGGTGGGCGCCGTGTCGCGTTCCACCAGCAGACCGACGACGAGTGGAACGACCTCTACCGGGTCAATCTCGCGCACGTGCTCGCGTGTTCACGTGCGGTCCTGCCGCAGATGCTCGAACAGGGTGACGGCGGCAGCATCATCAACGTCTCGACGATCGAGGCGTTCCGTGCGATCCCGACGCGAGCGGTCTACTCCGCGTTCAAAGCCGCCATCACGGGTTTCACGCGCTCGCTCGCCGTCGAGTACGCGCGTGACCGCGTGCGCGTCAACGCGATCGCTCCGGACGTGACCGAGACCCTGCAGGTGCCCTACTCGCGCTGGGTCGGTCCCGAGGACGAGCACCTCGTGCCCACGTGGGTTCCGCTCGGTCGGTTCGGCAACCGTCGGATGTGGCGGGAGTCGCGTTGTTCCTCGCGTCGGACCTCTCCGGCTTCGTGACCGGCACGACCGTCCACGTCGACGGCGGTACGTTCGCGGCGGGGGGATGGTTCCCGACGGAGGAGGGCGGATGGACCAACCGGCCGCGCCGACCCTGACCCAGGTCGCGACCGCTCCGCCTTCCGGCTCCTCGCACGTGCCGTCGCCGGGGCGCCGAGTCGAGGCCTGGCACCGGCGCGTGTGGCGCAGCTACGTCGTCGACGTGCGCGCCGACGCCGACGCACGCGCGGCGACGAATCGCGACACCGACCGCAAGATGGTGATCGTCTTCGTCACTGCCGCACTCGCGCTGACGGCCGCGAACTTCCTGTCCGACGGTGGCCAACCGCAGTGGCTGGAGCGTGTGCTCCGTGCCGTGGGCCTTCGAGACCTGGCCGGGCGATTGCACGCCGGCATGCTCGTCTCGGCGCATCAGGACTTCAACCGGCTGGCGTTCTGGGCGATCGTGGTGATCTCGGCGTATGTGGTACCCGCGCTCGTGGTCGTCAAGCTCGTGTTTCGTGAACATCTGCGCGACTACGGCTTGCGCGTGCGGGGCATCGTGCCCCACTTGCGGACATACGCATCGCTCTACGCGATCGTCGCCCCGTTTCTCGTCCTCGCTTCGTTCAGTGCGTCGTTCCAGGAGAAGTATCCGTTCTTCCATCCCGCGGCCGGGCACTCGCTCTGGCCGGCCATGTACGCGTGGTGGTTGCTCTACTGGTTGCAGTTCTGCGCGCTGGAGTTCTTCTTCCGCGGATTCTTGCTGCACGGCATCGCGCCCCGCTTGGGGTGGGCTGCGATCTTCGCGATGGCACTCCCGTACAACATGCTCCATTACGGCAAGCCGATGCCGGAAGCGTTGGCCGCGATCGTCGGAGGCATCGTGCTCGGCAGTCTGAGTCTGAAGACGAGATCCGTGTGGTGGGGCGCCGCGCTCCACATCTCGATCGCGATCACGATGGACGTGTGCGCGCTGACGCACGCCGGGCGCGTGTTCGGTTGATCCCGATCGGACGCTAGGCGAGCGTTACGGGGAGCTCGGCGAGACCGCGCAGGACGATGCGGCCGTTCCACGCCGGGGTCTCGGTGGCCAGCTCCACGCGTGGAAGCGGCGCGCGAGCGTGGTCAGCGCGACTTGGCCCTCGAGACGGGCGAGGTGCGCGCCGAGACACGAGTGGAAGCCGCCACCGAACGACACATGCTCACGCGCGTTGGCACGGCGTAGGTCGAGATCGTCCGCGGTCGTTCCCCACTTCCCCGGGTCGCGGTTGGCCGAACCCAGGCACGTCATGACGATCGAGTGTGGCTCGATCGTCTCCCCGCCGATCTCGTACGGCGCGAGGGTGATCCGACGCGACATCTGCACCGGCGAGTCGAATCGCAAGAGCTCGTCGACGAAGGTCCCGTCCACGGAGGAGTCGGCCGCCAACAACTCGAGCTGGTCGCGGTGCTGCAACAGGGCGAGCATTCCGTTCCCGATGAGGTTGACGGTCGTCTCGTGGCCGGCGACGTAGAGCAGCATTACCTGCTCGGTCAGCTCGATCTCCGAGAGCCGGTCGCCTTCGTCCTCGGCGGCTACGAGCGCGCTCAAGAGGTCGTCGCCCGGATGCTCTCGCTTGAAGGTGATCACCTCGTTGACGTAGGCGTTGATGTTGTCGATCGCGTCGAACGCGGCGAGGATCTCCTCGCGCGTCAGGATCGGATCGAACGTCTTCACGACCGCGCCCGACCACTCCCTGAGCTGGGACCGGTCACGGCCCTCCGGGATGCCGAGCATCTCCGAGATCACGATGAACGGCAAAGGGAAGGCGAGCGCCGCGATCAGGTCGACGTCGCCACCCGACGCGAACGCGACGTCGAGATGTTCGCCGACGAGCTGCCGGACGCGCGGTCGCAGCTCTTCGACGGTCCGCGGCGTGAAGACCTTCGACACGAGCCGGCGGAGGCGGTGGTGGTCGGGCGGATCGAGGTTGAGCATGTTGTGCGATCCGCCGGCGCTGCGCTCGGCCAGCTGCTCGGCGATGTCGGGATCGGGATCGATCGCGAGCGGAAGCATGTTGTGCTCCTCGACGCTCAGGCTCGGGTCGCGCAGGACGCGGTACACGTCCTCGTAGCGGAACAACGCGATGGCGCCGATAGGGCTGTGGTGGACGGGGTCCAGCTCCCGCACCTGGCGGTATTGAGAGTAGGGATTGTCGAAGAAGCCGGGCGCGAACGGGTTGAGCATCACCGGCAGGTAACCGGTGTCGGGCGTTTCGCTTGTCGTCACGAGACGAACGTACGCCGCGCGGCGATCCGCCCGCGACGTGACATCGGTCACATCGGCGGCACCATTCGCTGCCCGGCATGCCGCCGGAACGGAAGGAGCCGGCTCCCTTCAGCGAGGGAACCGGCTCGTTCTCGGCCAGTGGCACCGAATGGCTCGAGGCCCGGCGCCTTCGGCGGATTGCCGCGTGAAAGCGGTTAGCCGAATTTCGGCGGGCAGTAGCTGCCTCGCTGTGTGCTGAGCAGACCGGCGACGCTCTCCCGGACTTCGACCGCCGGGGCGGTGTACTTCGGTGCTTCCTGCATGGTTTGATGCCCTTCCTTTGGCGCAGTCACGCTGAGCGCGCTTTCTGCGGATCTCACCTCGGAGAGTGAGAACTTAGTCGCCGAAACCTGTCGGCACAACCCCGCGGGTCCACTTCCTCCGGCTGGTGACACTAGTTGCAGGACTGCTGCAACTAGTGTCACCATCGGCATATGACGGCGGTCGACGGTCGGGTGAGGCGCGGGGCGCGCAACCGCGAGGCGATCGTCGACGCCGTACTGGCGAGTTACGAGGCGGGGGCCTTGCGCCCGAGCGTCTCCGAGGTCGCCGCACGCGCGGGCGTCTCGAGTCGCTCGGTGCACAACCACTTCGCCGACATGGAAGCACTGCGCGCCGAGGTCGGCCAGCGCCAGTGGGAGCGGTTCGCGTCGCTGATCGGCGACCCGTCCACGCCGGAAGAGCTCGTCGAGCACCGGGCGATGTTCTACGAGGCGGTCACGCCCGTGCGCCGTGCCGCATTGCTGTCCGTGCACGACTCGCCCGCGATCGCACGCAACCTCGCGCGTCTCGACCGGTTCCTCCGGGCACAGCTCGAGGGCGTGTTCCCCGCGCTCTCGCCGGAAACGCTCGAAGCGGTCGACGTGCTGACCAGTTGGGACGCCTGGAACCGACTCCGAACCGCGCAGGGGTGCACCGTCGCGCAGGCGCAGAGCGTCGTCATCGGCGTCATTCGCCATCTCACCGAAGGGGCAATCGCATGAGCGGGACCCGACTGACCGACCCGAGACCGAATCGTCGTTCGAACCCCGCCAGAGCGTGATCCGGATGGGCCGCAAGATCCTCTTCATCACTACGGACCAGCAGCGTTACGACTCGCTCGGCTGCAACGGCGGAACGGTCGCCCGCACGCCGACCGTCGACGCGCTCGCCGCGTGATGGCGTGAACTTTCGCCGCGCGTACAACCAGAACACGGTGTGCATGCCCGCGCGTTCGACGATGCTCACCGGTCAGTACGTGCGGACCCACGGCGTGGTCGCCAACGGCATCCCCCTGCCGGCCGACGCGCCGAGCGTCGCGGCGTACCTGAGAGACACGGCCGGGTACCACACCGCCCTGCTCGGCAAGGCGCACTTCGAGCCCGGCTTCGACCTGCAGCTCGAGTGGACCGAGAATCGCATGTCGGCCGATGCCGGCACCGGTCCGTACCGGGGGTTCGATCACGCCGAGCTGGCAATGCACGTTCCCGCGTTCGGCTCGAATCCGTTGCAGCACTACGGCCGCTGGCTGATCGACATGCACGGGCTCGAGGCGACCAAGGGATTCTCGCCGCTGCTCTCGGCGCGGCCCGGCGGCGAGACCGACGCTCCCGAGACTCGCATCAACCCCATTCCGCGCGAGTGGTATCACACCGACTGGGTCGCCGATCGCACGATCGCGTATCTCGACTCGTTGCCGGACGACGCCGACTGGTTCGTGTGGATGTCGTTCCCCGACCCGCACCATCCGTGGGATCCGCCCGCGAGCGAACGCAACCGGTGCGATTGGCGCGACCTCGACCTCCCGCCGGGTCACCCGGGCACCAAGGACGCGATCGCGCGCGGTGCTCGGGCAGAAGCCGGCGCACTGGCTCGGCTTGTGGGAGGGCCGCTTCGTCAATGCGGAAGGGGGCCCCGGGAGCTACCGCGCCCAACACGTCACCGACGACAACATCCGTGAGATCAACGCGATGACGCACATCATGAACGAGCTCATCGACGAAGCCTGCGGCCGTGTCCTGCGTCGGGTCGAGGCGCGCGGTTGGGGTGCCGACACCGACGTGTTCTTCACGACGGATCACGGTGAGCTCGGAGGCGACTACGGTCTCATCTTCAAAGGGCCGTTCCACACCGACTCGTTGATGCGCCTGCCGTTGGTCTGGCGGCCGGCACCTGCCGCGGGGATCGCCGGAGGCCAAGAGGTCGGCGATCCCGTCGGCCAGCTGGATCTCGCGCCCACCTTTTGCGACATCGCCGGAGTCCCTCAACCCGACTGGATGCAGGGCGCGCCCTCTCCCGACCGGTCCCGGCTCCGGTCGCGAGCGGGTGCTGTGCGAGTGGGACTCGCAGTTTCCCGGCTACGGCATGCACCTGCGCACGATCTACCGAGACGGGTGGCTGTGCACCGCGTACGAGCCGTCGACGGTGGGAATGCCGAACGGGCTCGAGGAATTCTTCGCCGCCACCGGCATGCTCGGCGGCGGCCTCGGCCCGATCAGCCCCATCGCGTACGAGGGAACCGAGGGCGAGTTGTACGACGTCGAGGGCGATCCACACCAGTGGGAGAACCGCTGGGACGATCCGGCGTGCCGCGCCTTACGGTCGGATCTCGTCGCCGATCTCTACGACAGCCTGCCCAAGGAGCGCAAGGTCTTGAAGGTCGAACGGCCGGCTTGACCCGGCCCGGCGCAAGGCAACGCGCGCCGCTCGTCAGATCAGCCAGGACATCAGCACGTTCGGGTCGGGTTGCCCGTCGGTCGCCGCGATCCGGATGCGGCCCGGCCCCATTGCCTTCGCTTCGTACATGGCCCCGTCCGCCCGGCGCAGGATCTGCTCCGCCGATTCGTCGGGCGTCCCGGTCGCGATCCCGACGCTCGCGCTGAGCGGGAATTTCGTGAGGATGGATCCGACGTCGACGATGCTGTCGATGATGCGCTGGGCGACCACCTCGGCCGCGCCCGTGTCGCCCCCCTGCATGATCGCGAGGAACTCGTCGCCGCCCAGGCGGCCCACCGTGACGCCGCTGCGCACGACCGAAGCGATGCGCGCGCCGACGTCGCGCAGAACCCGGTCGCCCTGATCGTGCCCGAGTGAGTCGTTCACCTCTTTGAAGCCGTCGAGGTCGATGAACAACACGGTGACGTCGACGCGTTCGCGTTGACCGAGTTGTTGGGTCAGCGCGGCCCGGTTCGGAAGGCCGGTGAGTTCGTCGATCGTGGCGCGGTGCTGCAATGCCGCTTCGAGCGCGCGTTGCTCGGTGACGTCGCGGAGGTTGAGCACGAGTGACTGGTCATGGCGCAGCGTGAGCCGGGCGAAGACCTGGCGCTGCCCGCGCATCTCGTTGCTGAGACGCCATTCGCAACTGACGTAGTCGGAGAGTGTGAGCGTCTCGTGCGCCCGCGCGATGTCGGCTGCCGCCTCGCGCCCCAGCACTTCGCTGATGTGGCGGCCGATACATCCGACCGCCGAGGCCCCGACCATCGAATCGATCCCGGGGCTGACGTACTCGATGTGCAGGTCCTGGCTCACGAGCGCGATGACGTCGGCGGCATGCTGGACGAGATCTCGGAAATACGAGCGTCCTTCTTCGATGCGCACGGCCGCGTCCTCGGCGGTCTTCGCCGAGTCTCCGAGCGTTCGTGCGACGAGCGCCAGGCAGATCGTCGAGACGGCTGCGACCGTGTGCGAGGCCGACGGGCGCATGATCGAGGGAGCAATACCCGTTTCGACCGCGATCTCGCCGCCGAAGACGGCGACGGCGCTCCAGACGAGTCCGGGGCGCCACGCACGCGAGCCGTGGACTCGCATGGCGTCGGCGATCGCGATCGTGTAGGCAATGACGAGCAGCGAACCCCAACCGGCCGCGTACACGACCCAGGCGGTGCTGAAGGCCGCGACCGCGGCCCGCAGCTGCAGGCCCCACGTCGACGACAGCAAGTTCTCGGCTCCGATCACGGCCACGTTGGCGGCGCTGCACGCCACCAGGAGCGTGACGAGGATCCACAGCGGGGTCGATGCGATCAGGTGCTCGTGTTGCAACGCCGGGATCGCGATGAGCGCCGCGGGTCCGGACGCGAAGACGAGCAGCGACGCCTTGACCAGGCGCCAGACCCCGTTTCGCTTAGCCGAGCTCACGCGAGGTGTATCGGAAGACTTTGCTCCGAACATGACACGCGGGTGAAGGGACTCGCCGGTTGTTACGGATTCCACAGCGCCGGACCTTTCGCGCCTTTTCCTGCCTCGGATCCGCTTCGGAGAAGTGCGGAGATCTCGGTGGCACCCACGGGTCGGCTCAGCAGGAAACCGCACGCCGTGTCGCACGACAGCCGGCGGAGCTCGTCGAGTTGGCGCGTCGTCTCGACCCCTTCCGCGCTCACCGTCATGCCGAGCGTGTGCGCGAGTCCGATTACCGCTTCGACGATCGCGGTGGATTCGTCGCTGGTTCCCAATCCGGCGACGAACGTCCGGTCGATCTTCAAGATGTCGACCCGAAATCGCAGGAGGTAGAGCAGCGACGAATACCCGGTCCCGAAGTCGTCGATCGCAACGCGCACACCGAGCGCCTCGATGTCGCGGAGTTCGGTTCCCGGTGCCTCGGCCTCGTCGATGAGGGTGCTCTCGGTCAGCTCCAGCCCGAGCGCGGTCGGCTCGAGCCCGTACCGATCGATCGCCGCCGCGACGACCCGAGGGAACTGCGGGCGGGCGAGCTGGCGGCCGGAGACGTTCACCCAGGCGGTACGGAACGCGCCGCTCGGGTCGAGCGCGCGCCATTCGCCGACCTGCGCGCAGACCGCGTCGAGCACCCATTCGCCGATGGGGACGATGAGCTCCGTGGCCTCGGCGACCGGAATGAACTCCACGGGCGAGATCAGCCCTTGCTCGGGGTGGCGCCACCGGATCAATGCTTCGACTCCGACCATCCGGCTCCTCGCTGCCGGATCGCCGCTGAGGTCGTAGACGGGTTGGTACTCGAGGAAGAGCTCGTCGTTCGCGATCGCGCGGCGCAACGCCTGTTCGGTCTCGATGCGGCGGACCGTCCGGGTCCAGACCTCCTTGTCGAACATCGAGACGCGGTCGCCGCCTTTCGATTTCGCGTCGTACATCGCCGCGTCGGCTTCGTGCAGCACTGTCTCTGCGTCGACCTCGTCCGCGCCCGCGGTGATCGACAGGCCAATGCTCGCGGTCACGATGAGCTCGCGCCCGTGGACGACGAACGGCCGCCGCAGTTCCTCCATGATCGTGCGGGCGATGTCGACGGCGGAATCGGCGTCGGTGAGGTCGTGCAGCACGATCACGAACTCGTCACCGCCGAGCCGGGCGACGGTATCGACGGCACGGCGTCCGTCCCCCAGCCGACGAGCGACCTCGACGAGGAGCTCGTCGCCGGCCGCGTGGCCGAGGGAGTCGTTGACCGACTTGAACCGGTCGAGATCGACGAAGAGCACTGCGGTGCTCAGATTGTGGCGCCGGGCGCTGGCGAAGGTCTGCGTCAGCCGGTCGACGACCAGCGCCCGATTGGGCAGGCTCGTGAGCGGGTCGTGGAGCGCGCGGTACTCGAGAGCCTGCTCGACGCTGCGGCGATCCGTGACGTCGCGGATGTGGCACACGACTCCCTGCACGGCGGGTTCGTAGAGCAAGTTGGTGGTGCGCAGCTCGAACCAACGCCAGCGGCCGTCGGCGTGGCGGCCGCGCAGCTCGATCGTGTGCTCGCGGGTCGGGTCGGCGCCGACGGTGTCGAAGTGCGCCTGGCACATCGGCCGGTCCTCGGGATGCACGAACGAGAGGAGACTGCCCCCGAGGAGGTCGGCCGGCTTGTGCCCGAGCACGTGCTCGGTCGCGGGGCTGATGTAGGAAGGGCGCGCCCGTTCGTCGAGCACGATGATGACGTCGGAGGAGTGGCGCACGAGTGCGCGGAATCGCTCCGAGGACCGTCGCAGCGCGTCGGCGGCCGCCTCGGCGTCGGTGGTGTCGCGCGAGTTCGACACGACACCTTTGACCGCGGGCACGTCGAGCATGTTGGTGAAGACGTTCTCGAACCAGCGCCACGATCCGTTCGCGTGCCGCATACGGCACCGCACCCGCGCCCACTTGCCCGGCGTTGCGGACACGTCCTGCAGCGCGGCGCCCAGCTCTTCGACATCGGCGGGATGGATGATGTCGCGCCCGTGGCCCGAGAGCCACAGCGAGAGCGGGTGGCCGAGGATGCGCTCGTGCGACGGGGAGAGGTAGGTCGTGTTGCCTTCGCGATCGACGATCGCGAGGAGATCGAAGCCGCTCTGCACGAGCCAGCGGAAGCGCTCCTCGCTCTCACGCAGCGCGAGCTCGGCGTGTTTGCGGTCCGTGATGTCGCGGAAGTGCCCGACGAGACCGCGCACGTCGGGATCCGAGAGCAGGTTGAGCGCCACGACCTCGGTCCAGACCCAGTCTCCGTCGGTCCGCCGGATCCGGGCCTGGGTAGTGCTCGGCTCGTCGGGATGCTCGAACAGGCGGTTGAGGTGCTCGCCGAAGCTCGGGAGGTCGTCGGGGTGGATGAGATGCAGACCGTCGGTGCCGAGCAGGTCGGCCGCAGTCCAGCCCGCGACCTCCTCGATGGCGCCGGAGACGAAGACGACCGTCCCCGACTCGTCGGCGATGACGATCATGTCTCGCGACCGGCTCACCACCGAGAAGAGGAAGTCGTGCAAAGAGCCGAACGCGCCCTGACGCCCCGGGTGCGAGGGTGCTTCGAGGTCTGCCGGAACGAGGTCTGGCCGAACGAGGTCTGCGGTAGGGGTGGTCTCGACCCGGGGGATGGTCACCGTCGAATAAACGGCGGGGGCGACCGGCTGCCTGAGCCCGGCGTGCCAGAAACCTCTTGCCACGGAGAGTGAGATTGGTGTTCACTACTCGGGGGGAAGCGGGGTTGGGTAGGCAATCCTCGGCGTGCCGCACACGAGTGCCGCGCCGGGGTTGCCCAACCCTCGGCTCTGCGCCTCGGGGTTGGCTACTGCGGCCTCGGGGTTGGCTACTGCGGCCTCGGGGTTGGCTACTGCGGAATGTGGCGCCTGAGGTTGGCGGTCTGGGTGGCGATGGCACACAGGTTGCCGGCTTCGTCCCAGAGGCGCGCGGGACCGGTGGCGTAGCCCTCGCCGATGTGCCAGGCCTCGATCTCTTGCAGGACCCACGAGGTCACCGGGGCGCGCACGAAGCGGATGCCGATCTCGAGCGACAGCACCATGAACATGCCGCGGGTCTCCGGCGGGCCGAGCGCGCGCCCGACTGCCGGGCCCAGGACGTCGCCGTGCACGGCGAGACTCAGGAGGTGCGGTTCGGTCTCGCGCAGGCGCACCCACGACAGGAACCGGCCCGGGCCCGGCTCGTCGAGCGGGCTCACCGGCCGCCACTCGGTCTGTTCGTGGAATTGGATGTTGCCGAACGGGTTGGGGCGTTCGGGCGGGATGTCGATGGCGCCCGGGAGGGGAACCTCGGGGAACCGCACCTCCTGGTGGGCGAGCTCGACGTCGTGCGGGGCGCCGAACACCCCGTGCACGCGCAGCGCGGGCGGATCGACGCCGGGAACGCGCAGGTCGGCGGCGACCTGAGACGCCTTGCGACCGTCGCGCAGGACGTCGACGTCGATCGTGATGGGACCGGGGGGAACCGGCGCGAGGAAGATCGCGTTCGCGGTGACGAGCGAGAGATCGTCGCGGCGCAGGTGCTCCTCCATCGCGCGCAGCGCCGTGTACATCGACACGCCACCGAATATGTAGACGACCTTCCAGCCTTCGGGTAGATGGCCCTGGAAGCGGCCCGGCCGATCGGGATCCGGCACGAGCGTGGTGTCGTCGCGGATGTCCCGAGGCATCGAGCGAGCCTACGCTCTCGCCCCATGGAACCTCGTTTGCAGCCGTTGCCACGCGATCAATGGGACGAAGAGACCCGCGCGTTGTTGGGTGACAATGCCCTCAACGTCTTCGCGACGTTCGCCCACCACCCGAAGCTCATGAAGCGCTGGCTGGTCTTCGGCAATCACGTGCTCGCCAAGAGCTCACTGCCGGCCCGGGATCGGGAGCTGCTGATACTTCGCACCGGTTGGAACTGTCGCGCGCCCTACGAATGGGCGCAGCACGTCGCGATCGCGCGCAGTATCGGTATCACCGACGACGAGGTGGCCCGTGTCGCCGAGGGACCCGGCGCCGAGGGTTGGACCGAGGCCGACGCGCTGGTGCTGCGCGCGGCCGACGAGTTGCACGCGGACCAGGCGCTGACCGACGCCACCTATATGGCGCTCGCATCGCGTTTCGATGTGCAACAGCTGCTCGATCTGGTCTTCACCGTCGGTCAGTACACGCTCGTGTCGATGGCGCTGAATGCGTTCCGAGCCGAGCGCGACGACGACGTCACGGGTGTCCCGATCCCAGTTCGCGAGTGAGCGCGCCCGCGCCCTGCACGCCGGCGCCGCGGTCCCGCGCGCGCCGGGCCAGCGCAGCATCCGACGTGACGACGGTGAGTGAGGCAGCGTCGCCGTCGGACTCGATCTCCTCGATGATGCGATCGTCGGCCGCGTCGCGACCGGTGCGGCGCGCGTAGGCGACACGGATGCCGTCGTGACCGCCTTCGGGGAGCCCTGGTGCCGGGTGGCCGTCGAAGATCACGACGACGTCGTCGCCGGTGCGGGCGGCGAGGGCTCCGAGCTCGGCGACCAGGCGCCGGGCCGCACCCGGACGATCTCGCCACCACCCGTCGGGTCGGCTCCCGATCACGTTGTTCCCGTCGACCAGCAGCCGCCGGCGCGCTTCGGGCACGACGAGATGGTGCTCGCCCGCGCGGGCGCGGGTGGACGAGACGTGGGCGTGCTCCGGATCGATGTCGAGCACTTCGGCGTCCTCGACGTCGAAACCGGGGCGCGGCGCCACGAGAACCCGCGGCAGCGAATGAAGGGCGAGGTCGCGGGCGGCCGCATCGTTGCCGTACCACGCGGGATCACGCACCTGGGCCCACTTGTCGGCGCCCATGACCACGACGTCGTAGCCGCGCGCGATCTCGGCGATCAGTTGCGCGTCGGTGATCGTCACGCCGAGCCACGCCCGGGACCACGCCGCCCGCCGGATCGCGGCTGCACGGGTGTCGATGCCGGAGTGACCGCCGTGCTCCTTACCGAGCGCGACTGTCGACAGGCCGAGGTCGATGCGGTCGAGGTCGGCGACGCGGACCGCCGTTTCGGCGATGGCGAGATGGGCGACGGTCAACGGGTCGAACGATCCCGGGAAGATGCCCGTTCCCGTCACGGTCGCAGGATCGGCGGGTGCAGGCGGGTCGCGCGCCCGCGGCGGTACAACGCGGCCGGGCGCCCGTCGGTGGGGGCGGTGTTACCGGTGGGTTCGACGAACCCCGGCGTCGACAGCACTTTGCGACGGAAGTTTCCTTCGTGGAGGGTTTCGGCCCAAACCGCTTCATACGACGCGCCGCAGCTCGCCGAGGGTGAACGGCTCGTCGAGGAAGGCGGTCGCGAGCGTGGTGTACTCCAGCTTGGCGCGCGAGCGCTCGATCCCGTCGCTGATGATCTGGGCGTGGTCGAACGCGAGCGGCACGCCGTCGTCGCTGCCGAGGCCCGGGACCGCGAGGTCGTCGATCGCCCACAACCGCACGTCGGCGGCATCGGAACCCGCCGTCGCGGGCTCGTTCTGAGTCGTGAAGCCGACGTAGGCGACCGAGACCACGCGCATGCGCGGGTCTCGCCCGGGGGTGCCGTAGGAGCGGAGCTGTTCGATGTGACCGAGGGCGACCGACTCGCCGAAACCGGCGACGAGGACCCCGGTCTCCTCCTCGAGCTCTCGGCGCGCGGCGTCGTCCAGGTCGTCATCGGGTTCTACGAACCCGCCGGGGAGCGCCCACCTCCCCCGGAAGGGGTGATTGCGTCGCTGCACGAGCAGCACGGACAAGCGCCCCGACCGCACAGTGAGCAACACGACGTCGACGGTGACCGCGAGCGGGGCGTAGCGGCCGGGGTCGTACTGCTCCAAGAAGGCGCTCTCGTCCTCGCCCGGCTCCGGCATCGCTCCTCCTCTCTCGGGTCCCTTTCGGACACGGCCCCGACCGCTGATCGCCGAGTGTCCCAATTCTCGAGTGTCCAATTCTCGAGGTGTCCCAATTTCTCGAGTGCCCAATTCTCGAGTGTAAAGAGCAGCCGCCTTCCCTCCCAAACGAACGTTTGATAGATTTCTCGCCCAATGGCCGTTCCCCGCGACCGCATTCTCGATGCGACCCTGGCCCTCATGGCGCGTGGCGGCGCCCACGGTACGAGCATGCGGGCCGTCGCGGCGGCGGCCGGGCTCAACGTCGCCACGCTGTACCACTACTTCCCCTCGAAGCACGACCTGCTCCAAGCCGCGATCGCACACCGGCGAGCCGCCGACTTGCCGTCGTCGCCCTTCCCCGAAGGACTTGCGGGGACGGTCGAAGATCGCCTCGCCGCCCTGCTGGACCACCTCTTCGTGGGCATGACCGCCGACGAGGATCTCTGGCGCGCGCTGATCGCCGAGGCGATCCACGGTGACGAAGACGTCTTGGAGCCGCTGCTCGAGACTGCGAGCGCGTTCGAGGACGCGCTCGCGGGCTGGCTGTTCACGCTGTGCCCCGAAGCGCGCGGTCTGCACGATCCGGCCGTCGTCCGCGCGCTCCGCAACACGGTCATCGGCGTGCTGGTCGAGCACCTCCCACAGTCCGAGGGTCGCCGCGACGCGCTCGACGGCGCGGGCGCGCGAACTCGCGCACGTTTTCGCCGCGCCTTGCTCCCGATCAATTCGACCATTGCCCTGCCGATACATCCGAGGAGACAACGGCACGCGCGTCCCGATCACGTCGATCGACTCGCGACCGTGGAGGAATCATGACCGCACCGACCGCCCCCTTCGACATCGATGCCCTCGACCCGACGCTCTACGTCCGGGGCGTCGCGCACGACGTGTTTCGCTGGATGCGCGAGAACGATCCCGTCCACCGTGACGACGTCAACGGCATCTGGGTCGTGTCGAAGTACGAGGACATCTCCTACGTCGAGCGCCAGCCCGAACTGTTCTGCAGCGGGCAGGGTGTACGCCCGAGGGGCGGCGGCGCCGACGCGCTCTCGATCGTGTCGATGGACGATCCCGAGCACGCGCGGCAACGACGGTTGATCAGTCGCGGATTCACCGGCAACCGCATCACCCAGCTGGTCGATCACATTCGTGAGCTCGCACGCGGCCTCGTCGACGACGTCGCCGCCCGGGGAGAATGCGATTTCGTCGACGACATCGCCAAGCAGCTGCCGCTCATCGTGATCGCGGAGATGCTGGGGCTGGATGTCGAGGACCGGCACCGGCTCGCACACTGGTCCGACACGATGATGGCGGGCGAAGGCGCCGACGCCGACGATCCGCGACAGGCCGCCGCCGGAGAAGCGTGGGCCGAATACATCACCTACCTCGTGGGACTCCTGGAGGAGCGCCGGGCCCACCCCAAGGACGACCTCATCTCGGTCCTGCTGTCCTCGGCCGATGCGGGCGAGCTCTCCTTCGACGAGGAAGGTGTGCACAAGCGGGTGCGTGAAGGCGCGCTCGCCGACGCAAGTCTCGGCCTCGGCGCCGACGACCTGCTCGCGTTCTTGGTGCTGTTGCTCGTCGCCGGCAACGAGACGACCCGCAACGGGCTGTCGGGGGGGATGCTCGCGCTGTCGAGCTTCCCGGCCGAGCGCGACAAGCTGGCGCGCGATCTCTCGTTGGTCCCCAGCGCGACCGAGGAGATCCTGCGGTACGTCTCGCCCGTCATCAGCTTCTCGCGCACCGTCACCGGCGACACCGAGCTGCGGGGCCGATCGCTCGAGACCGGCGACGTCGTGCTCAACGTGTACCCGAGCGCGAACCGCGACGCAGACATCTTCGACGATCCCGACGGGTTCCATGTCGATCGTTCGCCGAACTTGCATCTCGCGTTCGGTACCGGGCCGCATTTCTGTTTGGGTGCGAACCTGGCGCGTACGGAGATCCGGATCTTGTTGGAGGAGTTGTTCACGCGTCTGCCCGACATCCATGTTCCTGCGGGCG
The DNA here is from genome assembly GCA_963784845.1 of uncultured Actinomycetes bacterium. Lineage (GTDB taxonomy): Bacteria > Actinomycetota > Acidimicrobiia > IMCC26256 > PALSA-610 > PALSA-610. The sequence continues at coordinate 23,195 of CAWASN010000004.1, forward strand.
TGGACGCCGAGCGGGGTGCGAACTCGCTCGTCACGACGATTCAACACCTGCCGGTCGAGTTCACGAAGGCCTGAGCCGCCGACGCGGCGGCGACGGCGCGCAAAGGCGACGGCGCGGAAGGCGACGGCGCGCAAAGGCGACGGCGGCAAAGGCGACGGCGCGCGACGGCAACGGCGCGCGAATACGACTACTCGGGCAGGCGTATCGACGCGACGAGGCGGCGTACGTCGGGGAGCGGAGTTGCGAAGTTGCGAGCGTCCGACGAGTAGGTGAGCGCGAACGCGACGCTCCCCCGGAGTGCCCAGACCGACAAGAACCGGTGCGTGTCGGCGGCCTTGGTGACGTGCCACGTGACGGCGCGGGCCGCCAACCCGCCGAGAGTCGTCGCGCGGTTGTCGTCGACCGTGCCACCCGTTTGGGCAATTTGGCCAAGGCGCAGGTGGAGGTAGGCGTCCGTGGTCAGGCCGGCTGCGAGCGGCTGCTGGAGCACGTTGACGTTGCGGCGAAAGCCCGCGCCGTCCACGCTCGCCCCGTCGATCGACACCACGAGCGGTCCGACCGCGCCGGTCTGCACCGTCCACGACGCCGGGCGTTGCAGGGTGATGCCCGACGGGTCGCGAAAGCTCACCCAGCCGGTGGCCGGGCCCTCGGGTGGCGTGCCGGCCGCGCGACGGGCGGATCGCCGGCCGACGAACCGGGTCCCGGATCAACCGGGGCACGCTGCTTCGACGACGCGTGATTCGGCGAGTGCCCCGCGCCCGCGGGCGCGGTCGTCGCCGGCGCGATCGACGCCCCGTTGCCGGGGGAGTGCTTCGGCGGTGCGACCGGCGACGGGATGGTGCGCGGGAGGCCCGTGGGAGCCGCGCCGACGTTCGACCATTTCGTGGTTCCGCCGCATCCGGCCACGAGGGCCGCGGAGAGGACGACGGGCGCGGCGAGGTGGCGTCTCATCACCATGCATATCGGCCGAAACCGGTCGCGTCTTCGGGATCACCTCGGTTTTGCGCACGTGAGGACCGCCAGGGCCGTGATCCGGGCGGCCCCGACGTCGGTCACCTCGACCCGCAGGACCTCGCCGTCGCTGCGCTTGCCGAGGATCCGGGCCGAGGCCCGCACCGGACCGACCCGGTTCGGTGCGAGGAAGTGGAGCACGACATCGGTGGTCGTGCCCCCGCCCGTCGCGTGCTCGGCCGCCAGGTCGACGAGTGCGGCCAGCACTCCGCCGTGCAGGATGCCCCACGGGTTGCGGAGGTCGGCCGAGATATCGATCTCGAGCGCTCGGGCCCCGACCGCGCGGGTTCCGAGCCAGTCGGGGATCGCCGGCATTCCGGCAGGGAACTCCGAGAGCGCGTCGAGCACGAGCGGACGTGTCCATTCCGGCGGCCCGCTCTCGGGGACGAGGATCGCGGAGGTCAGCACGCCGCTCGCCACCAGTGAGTCGTGCGCGCCCTCGTCGAAGATCTGCACCTGCGCGACCACGTTGTTGCGACCGCGCCGTAACAGGCGCGAATCGATGCGGAGCGGGCCCGAGCGCGGCGAGCGCGACGACCCGCGCCGCCAGATTGGTCGATACCACCCAGCCGTCGGGCAGTGCCGCGAGCCCACTGTTGAGCCCACCGACGTTGTCGAACATCGTGAGCAGCGCGCCGGTACGGACGGCGCCGGGCGGACCGAGCAGATGCGGTGCGACGTTTGCGTGCCCTTCGAGATGCAGCTCTTCGACTTCGCGCATCGCGACGCCCATGTAGCGACCGACCTCACGTCCGCGGTCGGCGTCGTCGAAGCCGTTCATTCCAGACCCCGGGTCGCAACCGCGTGCACGACGGTCATCTGGCGGTTCTCGGCGCCCGCGTCGACCAGCTCGACGTGCGCGGACCCGTGACCGGTGCCGGTACCCAGGACGTGGACGATGGAACGCACGGGGCCCACCCGCCCGAACCCGAGATAGGTGACGGAGAGGTCGGTGACCACCAGCGGCTCGCCGGTCGTCGCGCGTAGCGCCGTCTCGGCCGCGGCCTCGGCGACGGTCGCTACGACTCCTCCTTGCATCGCTCCCATCGAGTTGCGCGACCAGTCGATGACGGGCACGTCGATCTCGCCGCGCTCGGCGTCGCGCACGACGACGCCGAGCCCATCGAGCAGCGGCCGGGCGAGGCGCGATCGTTCGGTCGCCATCGTGGAGGGGCTCGCGCGGCACGATCGTCACGTCGGGGTTGGTGTCACGGCGGGGAAGCACCGCGAAGCTCATGGTGGCGATGCCGAGGTCACGGTCACGCTCGTCCCGGAGCGTCACCTCGATGACGACAGTGGTGCGCCCGGCCCGCAATACCCGCGCCCGGGCCTCGACGACGGATCCCGGCCGGGCCGCGCGCGACGAGGTGCAGGGTGAGATCGGCGGTGGCGATCCAGCCCGGCGCAGCCGCGGTCGCGGCCAGACCGCCGCCGATCACGTCGACGAGCGTCGCGAGCGCGCCGGCGCGGGCGTGCCCGAGGTCGGTGCACAGCTCCGGGACCACCGGCATCCACGCCCGGCTGCGACCATGTTCGTCGTCGTGCTCGAACGAGAAGCGCAGATCGCGCAACAGATGGTTGTCGGGCGGGTAGACGGCCGTCATGGGAACCGGGACGGTACCGAACCGGCGCCGCCGCGCGCCTTTCGGCGAGCGTCAACGGAGCTCGATGTCGATGATGCCTTCCGTGCTGCCTGCCGGGCAGATGAAGAGCGTCGAGACCCTGCCCTTCGGGTCGACCCGACCGAACTCGTTGCGCTTGTAGGCGTTGCCGTTGCCGTCGAAAGCCCAGCGTGTGCCCGGGCACACCAGCTCGTCGCCGGAGACGTACCCCTCGGCGAGATCGTGATCGAGGTGGGGGCAGTAGCGCGTCGCACTGCGGATCCGTCCGTCGGCGCCCCTCCAGATGACGAAATGTTGACCGTCGACGGCGACCGCGAGCACGCCGCCGGGTCGCAGCTCGGCGGTGGAGACCCGCATCAGTTGAGGTTCGCGTCTTCGGGGTAGTTGGCGAACAGCGAGAGTCGCCCGCGCTGGCGGCGCAAGACGTCGCGCCAGAGGTTCTCCGGCGTAGTCACGAACGGGTCGTCGGGATCCAGCGTCACCACGAACCAGGCACCCTGTTCCACCTCGGCCTCGAGCTGCCCCGGCCCCCAGCCCGCGTAGCCCGCGAACACGCGCAGCGAGACGAGTGCAACACCGACGTCGAACGGATCCTCGGTGAGGTCGACGGTGCCGAGATCGTCGAGGATCTGCACGAATCCCTCGAGCTCGGGACGGCGGCGCCGGGCGAGCGCGATCACCGCGTCGGTCGACACGGGCCCGCCGTCGAACACGTATTCCGGCGGCGACACGACGGGTCTCCACTCCGGGAAGACGTCGCCGAGCGCCGTCTCGCCCCGACGGTTGAGCACGATGCCGAGTCCTCCGTCGTCGCCGTGCTCGAGCATGAGTACGACGGTCTTGTCGAAGTTCGGATCGACGAGGGGCGGCGCCGCAACCAGCAGCCGTCCGCGCAATGTTGCATGCTCGGGCACTCCCCGATTTTGGCACGGCCGTAGCATCGGCTCTCATGCGCGTGTCGTCGGATCTGCTTGCGGCCTTGCGTGACGAGGTCGGGATCCGCAACGTGCGTTGCGATCCCGACGTGATCGCCGCGAACGTCATCGACTGGACCGGACGGTTCCGCGGCGCCACCGAAGCGGTCATATGCCCCGGAACGGTTGACGAGGTCGCGGCGGTGTTGCGCATGTGCAACGCGGAACGCGTCGCGCTCGTACCTCAGGGCGGCAACACCGGCCTCGTCGGTGGTTCGGTGCCCCTCCACGGCGAGGTCGTGCTCGATCTCCGGCGCTTGGACGCGGTCGGACCGGTCGATGCCCGCACGGGCCAGCTCAGCGCGCAGGCGGGGGTCACCCTGTCCCGGTTACGGGCGGCCGCGAGTGACGCGGGCTGGCAGTACGGCGTCGATCTCGGGCGCGCGACGTCGCGACGGTCGGGGGCATGGTCGCGACCAACGCGGGCGGTGTGCACGTGTTGCGCTACGGCCCGACCCGGCGCCAACTCGTCGGCATCGAGGCCGTGCTCGCCGACGGCCGTGTGATCCGTCGCCTCGACGGGCTCGAGAAGGACAACTCGGGCTTCGATCTCGCCGGGTTGCTGTGCGGTAGCGAGGGAACGCTCGCGGTCGTCACCGCCGCCCGGTTTCGCCTGCACGCACCGACCCGATACTCCGTCGTCGCGTTGTGCGCGTTCGACGGTGTCGACGTGGCGCTCGACGCCGTCGGCACACTCCGGCGTGAGCTCGATTGTGTCAATGCGATCGAGTTCTTCCTCGAAGATGGCGTCGAGCTGGTCTGCGAGCGCCTCGGGCTCGCCCGGCCCTTCGCTTTCGCTCACGATGCGTACGTGCTCGTCGAAGCTGCCGCCGGCACAGATCCCACCGACGCGCTGCGCGTTCGGTCGACGCGTGCGTCGGCGTCGCGGACGTCGCCGTGGCGACCGACGCGCCGGCCTCGCGGGCGTTGTGGCGCTACCGCGAAGGTCATCCCGAGGCGATCAACATGCTCGGCGCGCCGCTCAAGCTCGACGTTTCCCTTCCCGCGGATCATCTCGCCGAGTTCATCGCGCGGGTGCCGTCACGCGTCGTCGCACTCGCACCCGGTGCGTCGGTGTGGATGTTCGGTCACGCCGGCGACGGAAACGTCCACGTGAACGTCACCGGTGCACCCGGCGATGCCGAGCCTCTGACGGCGGCGGTCTTCGAGCTCGTAGCTGCGATGCACGGATCGATCAGTGCCGAGCACGGCATCGGGACTGCCAAGCGTCGGTATCTGCACCTCGTGCGCAGCGAGACGGAGATCGCGACCTACCGTGCGATCAAGCGCGCTCTCGATCCGAACGGCATCCTCAACCCCTACGTCCTCATCCCCGATCCCTGACCCGGACCCGGAAAACTCCGACAACAGTTGTGCGAGAAAACGGCGCAGAGCGCCGTTTTCTCGCACAACTGTTGAGCGGTGGGACGGTCAGCGGAGGTCGTAGACGGGGTTCACGATCGCCAGGCGACCGTGATGGTCGATGGCCATCCCGTCGACGGTGACTGTCGCGCCGATCGCCATGCCCTCGATCCGGCGGCGGCCGAAGAACACCACCGAGAGCCCGCCGGTCTCGTCGACGATCGTGCATTCGAGGCTCGGGCTCCCGCCGCCCAGCGGCTGGACCCGGATCGCCTGCACACGGCCGCGCACCTTGACCCGCTGGCGGCACCGCACGTCGCCGATGGCCGTGGTTCCCTCGGCGTCGAGTGATCGTCGACGTCTCCGCGAGCGGCTTGCCGTTGATCTTCGCCTTGGCGGGCCGTTGGTGTGGGCCTTTCCGTTCGACCGGGCTTTCGCAGCGATCTCGGGCACCTCGATGTCGCCGCGCTCGTCGAAGTGGAACGGGACGATCGTGACGTTGGCATGCGGCAACCGCGAGATCTCGCGCGAGAGCGACTCGGCCGTCTGGTCGTGCAGGATGTGGTGCCAGGCGCCGTTGAACTTGCGCTCCGGCAACAGCACGCAGACCTCGGAATCGCCCGAGCTCAGCTCGTAGGCGACGGCTTCGACGGCAGAACGCGTGAGCCGTCGGTCCGGGCAGGCGATCAGCTCCAGACCGAGATTGGTGAGTCCGTGCTCACGCCATTGCGCCGCCAGCGTCTCGGCGCTGTGGTCGTCGATCACGAAGTGCACGGCGCGGAGCTCGTCGGGCCGGAGTGCACGTCCGAACTGCATGGCGCGGGCGACGGCAAGATCGAGACGATCGACGAACACCATCACGACGAGGCGCTTGCGTACCGGTGCGGCGACGGCCTTGGGCACGTCGGCGGCGAGCGCCTCGTCCTCGGTCTTGTACTGCTCCGACAACCGCATCAGGAAGAAGACCATGACGGGCACGAAGATGATGACGGCCCACGCGCCGCGGGAGAACTTGGTGATCGCGATGACGACGTCGACCACGAAGGAGAGGATCGCGCCGGTACCGTTCACGAAGAGACCGGACCGCCAGCCCTGCTCCTTCTCGCGGATGTGGTGCCTGGCCATCCCGGCTTGAGACAGCGTGAACGAAGTGAACACGCCGATCGCATAGAACGGGATGAGCAGATCGACCCTCGCGTCGGTGACCAACAGCAAGGCGATTGCGGCGATCGCCAAGAAGATGATGCCGTTCGAGAACACCAGCCGGTGGCCTCGCTTGGTCAGTTGCCGCGGCATGAAGTTGTCGCCGGCGTGGAACGACGCCAACCGGGGGAAGTCGGCGAAGCTGGTGTTCGCGGCCAGCACGAGGATGAGCATCGTGCCGCCTTGCAGGCAGTAATAGAGGATGTTGCCCAAGAGGCCGCCGCCGTACGCGAACTTGCCGATCTGGGAGATCACGGTCGGCGTGCCACTGGCGAACGGCGCGACGTGCATCTTGCTGTCCATCCACGACAAACCGAGGAACATCAGGCCGAGCAGCGACCCCATGACGACCAGGGTCTGGCGCGCGTTCTTCCACTCCGGCTTCTTGAACGCGGGGACCCCGTTCGAGATCGCCTCGACGCCGGTGACGGCGGCGCCCCCCGATGCGAACGCCTTCAGCACGATGTAGAGCGACGCGCCCATGAGCAGCCCGTCGGTCGGGTGGTGACCGAACGAAACGAGGTCACGGTTTTGCTGCGCGGTGTACACGACGTGATGGAGACCGCCGAACATCGCCTTGTAGACACCGACGCCGATCAGCGCCGCCATGTTGACGATGAAGAAGTAGGTGGGGACGGCGAAGACCTTGCCCGATTCGCGCACGCCCCGGAGGTTCCCGTACGCGATCACGATCACGAACGCAATCGCGATCGGAAGGATGTACGGCTTGAACATCGGGAACGCAGACGCGAGGGCGGCAGTCCCGGCCGCGACCGAGACCGAGACGGTCAGGACGTAGTCGGTGAGCAGCGCCACACCCGCGACCTGGGCGGGCATCAGACCGAAGTTGTCGCGGGTGACCATGTAGGCGCCACCGGCGGTGGGGTAGGCCTTGATCGTCTGCCGGTACGACAGAATCAGGAAGCCGAGGACGACGAGGAGCGCGATCGTGATCGGTAGCACGAGCGCGAACGCGGCGACGCCGATCGCCGGAAGCAGCACGCGGAGGATTTCCTCCGTGGCATAGGCCGAGGAAGACAGGTTGTCCGATGCGAACACTGCGAGCGCGGTCGGCTTGCCGAGGCGCTCCTCCTCCAGCTGTTCGGTGTGGAGCGGCCTGCCCAGCAGCTTGTTCTTCAGGCGGTACCTGGCGCCGTCGCGGGGAGCTCGATGCCCGGCACGATCGGCATCGGTAGTGCCCGCGAGGTCGTAGCGTTGCCTGCGGCGGGATCCGTCTCTGTGGTCGGTCTCGGCTCGGTCAGCAAGGTGTTCTCCCGCAATGTGCCGGCGGTCGGTCGGCCGCCGTCTCATCACACCAGGACACCCGTCAAAGCGGTATCAGGAACGCATCGGACACCGTCAAGAAGATGTCAAAAGGGCCGAGAAGAACCATTCATTCAGCGGACGGATCGGACGACCCCGAACTCGGGCGAGCCCGAACTCGGGCGACGACGAGGAGCATGGTGGCGCCGGGCGTGTTCGGTACGAGAGTGAGGTTCGTCCGACACGCCGGCACCCTTGCCGCTTCCGTCACGCTCGCGACCGGGCTGCTCGTGGGTGTGCCGGCGCGCGTGTTCGCCCTGCCGTCCGACGCCCGGTCGCCTGTTTCCCACTCGGGCGTCGGGTCCGCCCTCGGGTCCGGTGCGGTCGCGGCATCGAAGCCCGGAGGACGCGCGCCGGCGGCGCGGGTCCGCGCGCGCCCTGAAGCGCGAGCTCTCCGACATCGACCCCGATCACGTCGTCGTGCGATTCCGGTCGCTTCCGAGGGACATCAACACCCGGCTCGCGGTTGCGGGCGCGAGGGTGTCGCGCGCCGTTGCGGGCACGAGATGGACCGAGCTCGCGACGCCGAACCACGGCGCGCGCGCGAGGCGCGCGCCAAGTTGGCGCGCGATCCCGCGATCGCCCAGGTCGGCTTCTCCTACGTCAGCCACGCGTTGACTCTGCCCAACGATCCCCGATGGGCATCGACACAGAGCAGCTACCTTGCTCCGCTGCACGTCGATCGCGCGTGGGATCTGAGCCAGGGCGCGGGGGTCACCGTTGCCGTCGTCGACACCGGCACCGATCTGGATCATCCCGACCTCGCCGGGCAGCTCGTGTCGGGTCACAACGTGTTGAAGCCGAACGCGCAACCTCAGGACGACAACGGTCACGGCACGCTCGTGAGCGGCATCGTCGCCGCCCGGACGAACAACGGCCGCGGCGTCGTCGGTATCGCGCCCTCGGCCAAGGTCATGCCGATCAAGGTGCTCGACGCAACCGGGAGCGGAAGCGACGCGAACATCGCGGTCGGCATCGATTGGGCGCGCACGCACGGCGCCAAGGTCATCAACCTCTCGCTCGGCGGGACGTTCGACGACCCGGTCCTGTCCGATGCGATCGCGAACGCGATTGCCGCCAACGTCGTCGTGGTCGCCGCCGCCGGCAACGACGGTTCGAATACGGTCGGGTTCCCGGCTTCGTACTCAGGCGTCCTGGCCGTCGCCGCGACCGATCATTCCGGGTCGTTGACGTCGTTCTCGAGCTACGGACCGCGTGTCGACGTCGCCGCGCCGGGTCTCGACATCACCTCGACCGCGTTGGGGTCCGGCGACCAGTACGCGACCGAGTCCGGGACCTCGTTCTCGTCACCGGTCGTCGCCGGGGTCGCGGCGTTGGTGAGGTCCGAACACCCCACGTGGACGCAGGGGCAGGTCGCCGCCCAGATCCGCAACACGGCCCGCGACGTCGGCTACCCCGGCGTCGATCCCGCGTTCGGGCACGGCATCGTCGATGCGCTCGCGGCCGTCGGCGGGCCCGCGGCCGCGCCGCATCCGTCGTTGCGGGTCGGCGTGGACGAACCCAACGACACGCCCGCACAGGCGACGCCGCTCTCCATCGGGGCGACGCACAGCGCCCAGGTCGCGCCGGAGACCGATCAGGACTGGTACACGGTCCACTTCAGCGCGAGTGGCTGGTATTCGATCAACGTGCCCGACGGTTCGCCTTCGCTCGATCACACGCTGGCGCCGGCGGTGGAGCTCTATCAACCGGATCTCTCGTTCGCCGCCTCCCAAGAGCTCGCGGGCGGGAGTCTCCTCGCGCACATCACCGTGACCGGCGACTACTTCATCGAGGTGCGAAACGCGAACGGGAGCACCTCGCCGTACACGATCACGGTCTCGTCGACGAGCCCGCCCCCGCGTTTCGCGCCGTCGCTCGACATCGACTTCGGAACAGGGGCACAGTCGGTCGGCGTCGCGGACGTCAACGGCGACGGCCGCGCCGACACACTCGTCGCGTTCGGCAACTCGTCTGCGTTCCCCGACACGCTCGCGATCTTCGCCCAGACGCCGACCCGTTCCCTCTCGCTGTTCGCCGCGCTCCCGACCGACGTCATGACGGGCGGAGGGATGGCCACGGGAGACCTCGACGGCGACGGTCACAGTGACGTCGCGATACCTGTCAGCGGTGGATTCGATGTGTTCACCCATCTCAGCCAGTCGAGCGTCCCGCAGTTCTTCCCGCAGTTCGGGACGACTTCGCTCACGATCGCCGACGTCGACGGTGACACCCACAACGACATCGTCGCGGTCGGATCGTTCGGCGTGCGCGTGTTCTGGGGCCCGTCCTTCTCGTCGTCGACCAGTGTGACGAGCACGGCAACGTCGGCCACGGTCGCGGTCGGCAATGTCGCCGACAACGGCGACAACCTGCTCGACATCGTCACTTGCTGCTCGAGCTACTACGTGCAGACGTCGCTGCACGTGTTCGCGGCGGCGTCGACGGTCGCGGTGGCGAACGGGTCCGACGTCGCGGTCGGCGATGTGAGCTCCGATTCCAACGACGACATCGTCACGACCGTGCGAGCCGCGAGCGGCTCGGTGAGCAGGTTGAACGGTGACGGGAGCGGCGGGCTCGATGCACCCGCGTGGTCCGCGGTGGCGGCCAACCCACAATCCGTCTCGATCGCCGACATCGACGGGGACGGGCTGAACGACATCGTCGTGCTGCACGACTTCGTGGCGTCGGGGAACCCCGTTGCGACGGTGGGATGGCTCCGACAGGTCACGTCGGGGGTGTTCGCCGCCGAGCAAACGTTCTCGATCGACGATTTCAACGCCTCGTACGACGCCAAGGCACTCGCGGTCGGCGATCTCGATGGTGACGGTGCGAGCGACGCGTTGGTCGCGACATCCTTCGGCATTTCGATCCTGGTGCAGAACTCCGGGCTGCTTCCCTCACTGGGGAAGGCATGGGTGCTCGACAGCCAGCCCTCGTCACTGGCGACGGGCGTAGCTGCCGGTGTCGATCCGACGGTGAGACTCGGGCGCGACCCGACCAACGTGAGCGTCGGCACCGTGCAGCTCGACAACGCGGCGGGCAACGCCGTTGCCGCGTCCGTCGGTTACGACAGCGGAACGCATCAGATCACGATCACGCCGAGCTCACCGCTGCCGAACGGGTCGTATGCGGTGCATCTGAGCGGCTTGAGCGACGCGAGCGGCGAGATCATGCCCGCGGCGGAGACGACGTTCTTCGTCGGTCCGCCACCCGACGAGACCTCGCCGCAGACGACGCTGCACTCGCAGCCGTCCGGAGTCGAGTCGGCGGCGACCCAGACCCTGTCGTTCACTTCGAGCGAGGCCGGGTCGGCGTTCTGGTGCAGCGACAACAACTCTCCGTACCACCTGTGCACCTCGCCGCAACACGTCACTGCGAAGGCCGGCGCACACACGTTCCGTGTGTTCGCACGCGACGCGGCGGGCAACGAGGACGCGACTCCCACGCTCGCGACTTGGACGTACCGGCCCCCGGTGCACGGTTACTGGATGCTCGGCGGCGCGGGGGTCGTCTATCCCTTCGGCAGCGCGCCGGGATTGGGGAACGCGGCGACGTCTGCTGCGGTCGACCTGGAAGTGTCACCGTCAGGATACGGCTACTGGGTGGTCGACTCGGTCGGTCGGGTGTTCGCGTTCGGCGACGCACGCGCGCACGGAAACGCACCCGCGCTCGCGAGCGGCGATTCGGTCACGAGCCTGAGTCGGACCGCGAGCGGGAACGGCTACTGGCTGTTCACGAAACGCGGTCGGGTGTACCCGTTCGGCGACACGCGGTTCTACGGCGATCTGCGCGACACGCGCCTCAACGGCGGCGTCGTGGACTCGGTGCGGACCCCGACGGGCCACGGCTACTACATGGTCGCTTCGGACGGTGGCGTGTTCTCGTTCGGCGATGCGCGTTTTCACGGATCGACCGGAAACCTGAAGCTCGTCGCACCGGTGCGCTCACTCGTGCCGGATCCGGACGGCGTCGGCTACTGGTTGGTTGCGTCCGACGGGGGTGTCTTCGCGTTCGCCGCCCCGTTCCGCGGCTCGATGGGTGCGTCCCACCTCAACCGGCCCGTCGTCGGCATGGTCGCGTTCGGCAACGGATACTTGATGGTGGCGGCCGACGGCGGGATCTTCGACTTCTCCACGAAGCCGTTCCTCGGATCGCTCGGCCGGCACCCGCCGGCGGTGCCGATCGTCTCGGTGGCGGCGATCGGCTGACCTTCCGGGGGAATCGTCAACCGGCGCCGACCGCGGACCTGTCGGTGATCTCGTCGGTGACCTCGGCCGGTACCCGGGCCGGGCGCTTCGCGGTACGGCCGCGCAGCGCGGCTTCGGACGGTTGCGCTTCCCGACCGGTCGAGCGCACGCTCGCTGCCGTCGGGCGACCCGACCGCCGCGGCGCGAGCAGTCGGAACGTCACCAGGAGAAAGACCATGAGGCCGCCCGTGAGTGCAATCCACTGCACCGCCAGGTTCGCCTTGTCGGCGCCGGCCGTGAATCCGTGCGCGGTCGAGAAGACGAACATGGGAAAGCTCAGCAGATGGACTCGGTGCCACAGCTTGCGCGGGAGTCGCTTCATTGCCCAGGAGGTGATCTGGATGGCGACGAGCAGGTAGGTCGCGGCGATGCCCCACGCGACCGCACCCGGTCGCCATGCCGAGGCGAAGGGTACGAACAGCTCGCGCGGCCCGAAGTACACGAAGGTGTCGGCCCACAGAGCGACGACGTGCACCGCGACGAACACGATCGACAGCGTGCCGAGGAACTTGTGCAGGTCCAAGAGCCACGCCGGCACGCCCTTGCGCCGGACGAGGCGCGTCGAGAGCGCGAGACCCCACAGGATGCTCAAGGTGACGACGGACCACGCGACCAGGCCCGACGCGCGCGCCGAGTACCACGACAGTTTGCTGTTCAGCTCGCCGAACGCCATGAGGGTCACGGTGTCGGTCCCGGCTCGAGCACGCGCCCGTCGTCGAAGATGATCCAGATCCGTACGCGCGCGGTCTCGGCGAGCCGCAGCCCCGCGTCGGCGCCCGCGATGATCACTGATTTCGCGATGCCCTCTGCCCACCACGCTTCCGGCGCCGCCGCCACGACCGCGGCGATTCCGGTCCGGGCCGAGCTGCCCCGGGCCGGGTCGATGAGGTGGTGGAATTCGCGTCCACCGCGCGTCCACGTTCGCATGAGTGTCGTGCTCGTCACGACGGCGCCGTGGAGGAGCGGAAAGTGGAACGCGACGCGTGTGTCGTCGAAAGGATCCAGCACCGGGATGTTCCACGCGCCGTCCGGCGGCGGTTCACCTCGGGCACGCAGGTCGCCGCCGAGTCCCACGAGCGCGGTGCGCGCACCGCGTTCGACGAGGCCGCGGGCGACGAGATCGGCGGCCAGCCCCTTGCCCACGCCGCCGAGATCGAGGCGGGTACCGAGGGGAATGCGCACCCGCGACTCGTCCTCGTCGATCTCGACGTGCCCGAATCCCGGTGCGGGCGTGGGCGCGGCTTCGACGTGTCCATGAGCGGCTGCTCGAGCGGCTGTATCGGTCGGGAGCGACTCGAACGTCCGGTCGTAGCCCGCGGCTTCGAGCGCGTCGAGGATCGTCGGATCGAACACCCCGGCGGTGGCGCGATGGAGATCAACCGCGCACGTGAGCGCCAACAGCATCGTGCGGCTCACCTGCGTCCACACGCCGCCCTGCGCGTTGAGCAGCGAGAGCTCGCTGTCGGCGCGGAAGCGGCTCCAGCACTGCTCGAGCCGCTCGAGCTCCGCCAGCGCCCAGTCGGCGACGCCGTCGGGCGCATCGCCGACGACGACGTGGGCAGTGCTCCCCATCGCGCGTGCGAGCCGCTCGGACCAATACGCATCGCGGATTTCGATCGATGACACGGCGAGCCGCTTCTAGGGGCACTTCGTCCCGCTGCATGCGGGCGGCGGAGGCGGCGGCGGCGTGGTGACCACTGTCGCGGGCGGGCTGGTGACCGGAGGCGGGGTTGGTGCAGGAACGGTGCGCGGAGTCGTTGCAGGTGTCGGTTGCGCGGGAGTCGGGGCCGGGCTCGCTTGCGCGGGAGCCGGGGTGGGAGCCGACGGCTGGGTCGCGGGGCCGGGCGGAATGGGCGCCGACCCTCCACCGGTGTTGGCGCCGGACGGCAGACTCGGTCCGGAGAGCGGGGGAGACGACGAGGGCCACGACGGGGATTGCCCCGTGGGGGTCGCGCCGGCAGGGAGCTTCGAGCCCGCGCCCTTCGCCGCGAGCGCCGACGTCGGAGTCGCCGCCGAGCCCTTCGGGAGCGACGGCACGGAGATCGGGCGGCCCCACTGATCGACGTACTCGACGTGGTGCACGTCCTTGACGACGACCTTCGGCGGGATCGTGGGCGACACGCCAACCGCGCGCGTCTTCCCGGAGGTGCTGGCTGATGCGCCGGAAGCAGGTGTCTGGGTCCCGAACGCGGCGACCATCGAGAGGAACGCCGACGACGAGAGTCCCACGCTGAGGATCCGGCCCGCGGCCGCGGGATGCCGGCGTCGGTTTCGTTTCCCGGCCTTGGCGCGCGGGGCCGGGGTGAGGTCGGCCGAGGTGCCCGTAGGGCGCTCGTCGTGCCCGGCGCGGGTCCGGCGTCGCGTCGGACGCGGTGCTCGCTGGTCTCGCCGGTGCGGTCGCGCCTTTGCGGGCGGCCAGTCGCGCGAGACGCGCCTCGAGATCGGAGGGTTCGGTCATGACGGTCCCATCAGTGGTCGCAGTTCCACACGCCGTTGTCCTCGAGCTGGGGCTGGCGGCAGTTCGGCGGCATCGGCGGGATCGGCTTGCCGGGCGGCCAGTCCCTGGGCACCCCGAGGGGCCAGGTCGTGGTCGTCGTCGGGATCGTCGTCGTGGAGCCCGGTGGCGCGGTCGTGGGCGCGGTCGTCGGCGCAGGGATCTCCGGTCGGGTCGTCGGATTCTCGTGCGCGGTGGTCGGCGCGCTCTCGTGGGGCGCGGGAGGCGCGGCGGTGTGCGGGCGCGAGGGAGGTGTCGATCCGTTTCCCTCGGGGTTCGCCACGGTCGGCGTGGTCGCGGCCGGTTGCGACACGCTGCCGGCGCGACTGGACGTCACGGGCCGGTTCGCGGCGCCCTCGCCGGTCTGGGTGCTGTCCGGCGTCACCACGACGTAGCGGTCGTAGACGTTTCGTGTCTTGACGACGAAGCCCGGATCCGGGGCGCCCGAGGCTTGGCCGCTCGAGTGGGAGCCGATGCCGAAACCGAGGAACGACGCGCCGGTGACGGATGCACCGGCGACGATGGTGCTGCCCAGGATGAGCGTCGCCGCGCTCGCCGCCGCCAGTGCTTTCCGACGTTCCATCGATCCCCCTCCGACTGACCTGTTGCAATGTCGGTCGCCGGGGTCAAGGATCTGAAGCGCCACCCGGAGTGTTTTCCCGGGACTTATCCCGGACTTGTGGTTCGGAGGCGGGTCTCGGGGCTCGGGGCGGAGACCGAGCGAGGCGTCGGTGAGGCGTCAGCGTGCGCGTTCAGGAGGGCGTCAGCCGAGCCGGCGGACGACGATGATCGGCGTCAACTCGTCGTTCTGCCCGAGCGGATTGTCGAGGAGTACCTCGCGCACGACCTTGCGATCGACGGGGAACCCGGTACTCGTGCCGAGTACCTCGACGTTGATGTTGTTGGCGTCGACGATGGCGACGGGTGCGCCGACGTGTTCCGAGATCTCCCCGGCCGCGGCGTCGGGATCGGCGGGACCGAGCATCGCGAACTCGTCGAAGGGCTTCACGGTGGCGGGGCTGAATCCGTCGATCTCGGAGATCCGGTGACCGGCCACGCGGTAGAAGTCGCCCCGTCGTCGGAGGACGAGGCGGGTGAACGAGCCGACGACCATGGCGAAGAGCATGCGCCACCAGCCGGCCTGCATGATCGCGACCTGCATCTTGCGGGGGTCGGAGTAGCCGACGTCGTCGGGGTGTTTGGTGACGCCCTTCACCAAGAGCTTGGCGAGCACGCCGGGCCTGACCACCGAGTGGTGGATGACGCGGCCTTGCGAGATGGTGACGAAATTTTCCGACACCGCGAGCCAGTCACCGGGTTGCAGCACCGGCTTCACGTACTTGTCGAAGACGGGTTCGAGCGGTTCCTTGATGTGGATCAGATGCGTCTGCACGGCGATGCGCTCGTACTCGTGACCCTGGGACCGGCGCACGCTCATACCGCGACCGACCCGTCCATGTAGCGCCGCATCCAGAGCTCGCTGACGAGCACCCGCCAGAAGATGAGCCCGTCCCCGGGCCGCCCCGCGAGGTACTCGTCCCAGGCGGTGACGAGCTGCGCGGGGTTGTAGAGATCGCGCGCCGCGAGCTCGGGGGAGGAGAAGATCGAGCGGATCTCTCTCGATTTCGCTTTCATCCAGGTGATGTCGGGATTCGTGAAGCCGACCTTGGATCGCCGCAGCCGGTTCTTGTCGGGCATCCGACCCTTCATCGTGTTGCGGTACACAGCGCGGTTCCAGCCGCCCTTGATCTTTTGATCGATCGGGAGCGAGAAGATGAACTCGACGAGCTCGTGATCGAGGAACGGCACCCGCGCCTCGATCGAGAAGGCCATCGAATTCTTGTCCTCGTAGCGCAGGAGGTCGGGGGTCGAATACCGGAGCACGTCGCCGGCGAGTCGCTCGTTGAGATTCTTGTGCGACTCGAAGTGGGCGCCTGCAGCCGAGCCGGCGCGCAGGAGCTCACGCGCGTTGACGGGATTGGTCGCGCGCCCGGGGAGCTTCGAACGCACCAGCTCGCCGGCGTATTTCTTGTAGAGGTCGCGACCCTTGACGACCTCGCGGGCGGCCGCGAGGTAGTGCCGTTGCGCGACCGCTGAGCTCAGGTACGTGCGGAAGTAGGGGATGTAGCCGGCCAGCAACTCGTCGCCGCCGTTCCCGCTGACCATCACCTTCACGTACTCGCTCGCGAGCCGGTACACGGAGTAGTAGGCGTACGGAGCGGACGCGATCGTGGGTTCCTCTTGGTACCAGATCCAATCTGTGATCTCGTTCCAGAAGTCGTCGAGCTTCGGATACGCGTAGTGCGGCGTGCTCCCGACCGCACGCTCGATCTCGTGGATGTACTCGCTCTCGTCGATGGTCTCTCCCGGGTAGAGCGCGGAGAAGGTGAAGAGGCCGGAGGTGTGCAGGTCGGTGCCGCTCGACATGAGCCGGGCCATCGTGGTGACGACGCCGCTCGAGTCGAGACCCCCGGAGAGGGGTACTCCCACCGCGACGTCGGAGATCAAGTGCCGCTTCACGACCTCGTCGAAGCGCGCCGCGAATTCCTGCGCGTAGTCGTCGTCGCTACGCGTCGACGCGAACTCAGGGTTGACCGGCGGGTTCCAGTAGCGCTCGACCTTCACGATTCCGTCGGGTCGCACCAACATCGTGTGCGCAGGCAGGAGTCGCTTGACGCCGTCGAAGAACGTCCGTTCGCCGTCGTCGTGCACGCGGAACAGGAGGAACCGCTGGAGCGCCTCGACATCGGGACGCCGGGGCACGTGCGTGTCCTGGAAGATCGCCTTCAACTCGGAGGCGAACGAGAAGCCGTTCGGTCCGTCGACGTAGTAGAGCGGTTTGATTCCCAGCCGGTCGCGCGCCAGAAGAGCTCGCCGCGCTCGTGGTCGGAGACGGCGAACGCGAACATGCCGGTGAGGTGGTCGACCACGTTGCGACCCCACTCCTCGAAGCCGCGCAGGATGACCTCGGTGTCGGAGTGATCGGTCACGAAGCGCCGGCCGCGCTGTTCCAGCTCCCGGCGGAGCTCGGCGTGGTTGTAGATCTCGCCGTTGAACACGAGCGCGAGGTTGCCGTCGTCGCTGTAGAGCGGCTGGTCACCGGTGGCGACGTCGATGATCGCGAGCCTGCGCATTCCGATCGAGAAGTGGCTCCCGACGTCGGTGCCTTGACCGTCGGGTCCGCGATGCACGATCGAGCGCAACATCCGGTCCAACCGCTCCGGGTCAGAGCCCGCGAATCCGACGATGCCGCACATCCCGGGCAGCCTACGGTCGGGGTGGCCGCGCCACGGTGCCGGGACGCCGCCGGGACGCCGCGACCCGCACGACCTGCCGGAGGTCAGTCGGGTTCGGGCGGAGCCAGGGTGCTCGGACCGACATGGCGGTCGAGCCAACGGTTGACCGGTGCTGCGTCGCGCCACGCGGCCGTGATGCGTTCGGCGGCGCCGGCCGTGTGGATCCAGCGTGGTGTGCCGAAGGTGCGACCGACGTGCACGCCCTTCATGCGGAGCAGTTCCGCGCGCGGGTGCCCGGGATCGAAACCGCGCGGCGCTCGCTTCAACGAGGCTCGCGCCGCGACGTCGTATCTCTTCTTGCGCAGCGCGTCCACGGCCTTGGCGAGCTCCGGTCCGGTCCGGTCGGCGGCGACCGCCTCGCGGAACCGCTGCAACTGGTCGTTCGCCAGGTGGTAGTACCCGCTGCCGGCGAAGAGCCCCGCGGTCGAGAGCTGCACGTAGAACGCAGCACCTCCTTCGCCCTCGGTCACGGCTGCGGCCCCGGTCTTGTAGGGCGTCTTGTCCTTGGAGAAGCGCGTGTCGCGATTGGGGCGGAAGAGGTGCAGAGGACCGAACTCGCGCTCGACCATCTGTGAGAGAGCGAGGAACGGCTCCTTCACACATGTGTCGTAGGTGTCGCGGTGCGTGAGCCAGTATGCCTTCGAGTTGTCGGCCTCGAGCCCGGCGTAGAAGTCGAGCGCGGCGTCGGGCCAGCCCCGGAAGCGCCTTGCGTCGCCGGCGTTGTCGGGGGCGGTCATGCCCCGTCTCGGGCAGTCATGCTTCGTCTCGGGCAGGCTTGCGGGCGCGGCTCGGAGCGACCCGGGGCGGCTCGCCGGGCATCTTCGGGTACACGGGCGGCCACGGCGCGTCCTGGAGGCCGTTCGCGCGGTCGCGCTCGTGCAGCGCGAGCAGCGGAGCGAGTCGATTGCGGTTCGGCGGGCATCGCGGCCCACGGATCTCCCAGCTCGGCGACCCGGGCGGGAACCGTCGCGATCGTCTGCGCGTCGGGATCGATCGTGTCGAGCTCGACTCCAGGCGAACGGCGTCGACACCTGCGCACCCGGCGCGGGCGCGAACGCACCAGGCGCCGAAGACGGTCTTGTGCGGCGCGTTCTGGTTGAAGTCGATGAAGATCGCGCTCGCCGCGCTCTTCCTTCCACCACGCGTCGGTGATGAGTCGCCGGATTCCGGCGCGCGAGCTCACGAGCGACCGCGACGGCCGCTGCTCGGACCTGGATCGGGTCCCAGCGGGGCAGGAGCCGCACGTACACGTGGATGCCGCGGTTGCCCGTGGTCTTCGGGTGCGCCGATCGATCCCCAGCTCGTCGAACAGCGCGTGCACGTCGCGTGGCGGCGGCACGCGCCGTCGTCGAAGCCGGTCCCCGGTTGGGGTCGAGGTCGATGCGCAGCTCGTCGGCGTGGTCGGGGTCGTCGGCATGCGAGGGCCAGACGTGAAAGCCGAGGCAGCCGAGGTTCACGGCCCAGGCGACGTGCGCGAGGTCCGCGGCGACGAGCGCTCGGGAGGTGGTGCCGTTGGGGTGCTGACGACGGCGTGGTCGAGCCAGTCGGCGCGTTCTCGGGTACACGCTTTTGGAAGAACGAGGTCCCCTACGCGCCGTGCGGAAAGCGCTGCATGAGCACCGGGCGGCCGCCGATCGTGCCGCATGACCGGCTCGGCGACGGCGAGGTAGTAGTGCACGAGGTCGAGCTTGGTCTCCTGCGCTCGGCGAACAGCACCTTGTCGGGGCTCGAGATGCGCACCGGGTGCCCGTCGATCTCGAGCTCGATCGCGTCGTCGGCCCTGGCCACGGCGTCGACGCTACCGCCCGCACTCGCGGCGGAGTTCCGGTCCGCGCGCCGCGGGACGTGCGGGTTTGCCCCCCTAGGCCGCACGGATCGTCGCCGGTAAGCTTCTCATCAGCCGGCGGCGGGTAAGGGGGCCATATGGCTATGCAGACGGATCTCATCGCGCCCGGGCGCTCTCGGCGACGCCGCGGTCGAGACCCCGGGCCGCGGCCGTCCCCGCTGCCTGTGCCGCTTCGAAGACGGTTTGGTATTCGCTTTCGCCGAGCGCGGTCACGAGTTCATCCGAGCGAGCGACCGCGAGTTGTGGGCGGTCGAGCGTGGAGACATGTTGGTGTCGGCCCGTTCCGGAGCCGCGCTGGCCCGACGGCGGGGACGCGTGTTCTTCGAGGTCGAGAGCGACGCGCCCCTCGATTACGAACGCGCGATCTGACCGGCGCTCAACGCCCGGATCGACCGGTTGACCTGCTGCGAACGCCGAGCGTCCGTGGTCCGGCGCTGCGGGTTGTGCGAGATCTTGCTGCGCAGGGCGCGCCGGTCGGCGGCCACTATACTAGAATGAGGTTCTAGTTACAGTTCTCAGGAGGACTCGTGGCGCACGCAACCGATCAGGCCGCCCCCGGCCGGCGGTACACGATCATCTCGTCGGACACGCACGCGGGCGGCAGCCACGCGGAGTACCGCGAGTTCCTCGAAAAGCGGTATCTCGAAGACTTCGACGCGTGGCGCGGCGAAGTACAAGAACCCGTTCAAGGACTTGGGCGACGACCGCCGTCTGCGCAACTGGGACAACGAGATGCGCAACGGGCAACAGGACGCCGACGGCATCGTCGGTGAGGTGATCTTCCCGAATACCGTCCCCCCGTTCTTCCCGAGCTTCGTGCTCTTCGCAGCGCCGCCGACGCCCGAGGAGTACGACCACCGGCTCGCGGGCGTGCGCGCGGACAACCGCTGGCTCGAGGATTTCTGTGGTCAGTTCCCGCAGCGGCGCGGAGGCATCGGCCAGTTCTTCGTGAACGACATCGATGACGCCATCGACGACCTCAAGTGGATCAAGGAGCACAACCTGCGCGGCGGCGCGCTGCTCCCGTCGGTACCGCCCGACGCCACGTGGCTGAAGCCGTTGAACCACCCCGACTACGACCGTCTCTGGGCCGTAGCCGAAGACCTCGAAGTGCCGCTCAACTGCCACGGCGGCGTCGGCGGCCCGACCTACCTCCCGCACCCGTCTTCGGCGCTCATCCAGATCACCGAGCTCGGCGGCTACTCACGCCGGCCGCTGATCTTCATGTTGCTGTCGGGCGTGTTCGAGCGGTTCCCGAAGCTCAAGTTCGTCATGACCGAGCAGGGCTGCTCGTGGATCCCACCGTTCCTCGCCCAGATGGACGACGTGCTCAAGCGAGTGAAGAAAGCCGGCGCCATCGGTGAGTTGCGGTTCAAGCCCGAGCACATCCTGCCCAAGACCGCGACCGAGTACTTCCAGCAGAACGTGTGGCTCGGCGTGAGCTTCCCCGGTCCGGCCGATGCCCGCGTGGCCAAGGAGACGGTCGGGATCGACAGGTTCATGTGGGGCTCCGACTATCCGCACGACGAGGGCACGTATCCGTTCTCGCGAGAGGCCTTGCGCCAGGTCTTCGCTGATTGGAGCGAGGACGACATGCAGAAGATCCTCACGGACAACGTCGCCGAGCTCTACGACTTCGACGTCCCCGCGCTGAAGCCGCTCGCCGACGCGTTCGGGCCCACCCACGCCGAGCTGGCCCAGCCCTTGCTCGAGTTGCCGGAGCACCCGAACGAGGCGCTGCTGCGGGCGCGGGTTCCGGCGGCCTAGCGGGAGACTCGAGCCCGGCGGGTCAGCAGGACGGGCGGGTCAGCAGGACGGGCCGGCGTCACGGTCACGAGTCTCGAGGTCGGCGTTGCGGGCGCGCTGTTCCGCCTCCCATGCCTCGAGCCGCCGATCGAGCTCAGCCGACCGCCGGTCCGTGATCTCGGGCCTTTGGCTGAAGTCCGGGCGGTCCTCGTGCCCGACCGGGCGTCCGGGCGTGGAGAAATCCGTTGTACGCGGCATCCAACGTTCCTTCGGTGGTCGACCGGCCAGGAGCCAGGCCACCGTTCCGAGGGCTCCGAACAACAGCACGATGACGAACCAGCCCACTTTGGGCAGGTTCCGGCAGGCTGCTGCGTCGGTCGCGACGATGTCGAGCAGGCCCCAGATCCAGAGGCCGAAGAAGACCAGGAAGATGACACCTGAGATCTCAGGCACGGGCGCACCCCCTCGAGGGTCTCGGACACGCCGGTTCGAAGACACCGGGATTTCGGTCGCAAGGGTAGCGGTGTCGCTGACTTCCCATACACTGCACTACGGCGAACCGGTCGAATAGGTCGGTCGGTCGTGTATCAGAAACGAGTATTTCGTGGCACAAGGCACGGTCAAGTTCTTCAATGCCGAAAAGGGTTACGGCTTCATCTCCCGCGAGCAAGGTGACGACGTGTTCGTTCACTTCTCCGCAATCCAGGGTGACGGATACAAGACCCTCGACGAGGGTCAGCGCGTCGAGTTCGACGTGGCACAGGGTCGAAAGGGCCAAGAGGCGCAGAACGTCCGAGTCATCTGACGTCGAGTCACTTCGCGGGAGCCGTCGGCGCATCGTGCCGGCGGCTCTTTCGCGCCCTGAGCTCGTCGCGAAGGGAACTCGTCGGGAAGGGAGCTCGTCGGGAAGGGAGCTCGTCGGGAAGGGAGCTCGTCGGGGAGGGAGCTCAGCAGGGCTGGTACGCGGCCGTGCCGAGTAACCGATCGAGGCGAACCGGCTGCAACCCTTTCGCGCGGAGCCCGGTGATGATCAACGGCAACGCGCCGGCACGAGGACCGACCGGTCCTTGCTCGGGATGCCGTCCAGACCGTCGTGCAGGAGCAGGATCGCACCCGGCGCGCGCCCGCGAGGATGCGGCGCGCGACGAGTTGCGCGTCCTGCGTAGCCCAGTCGGCCGCCGACGCGCTCCACAACACCATGTGCATGTGGTGGTCGCGGACGACGTGCGCGAGGAACGGCGTGCGGTCGCCGTGCGGCGGTCGGTAGAGCACCGGGCACGTGCCGATCGCTCGCTGGAACGCGCTCTGCGTGCGCTGGAGCTCCGGGTACCACGGATCCAGCCATCGCCACTGGTCATGGTTGTAGGAGTGGTTGCCGAGCAGCTGCCCGTCCTCGTAGAGCGCCCGCGTGATCTGCGGATCCGCGTCGATCGCTTTGCCCACCTCGAAGAACGTGCCCTTGATGTGGTTCGCGTCGAGGATCGCCATGACCTTTTCGGTCGAGCCCACGTTCGGGCCGTCGTCGAAGGTGAGCGCGACCTCGTTTCCGTTCGAGGGGCCGTGCACCGCGCCCCCGCCGAACCACGTGACGTCGGGCGACTCCGAGCCGATGTACCCCGTGAGCGCGAGTGTGACGACGACGAGGATCGTCCCGAACGCGAGCGCGTGGGTCCGGTACGGATTGCGCGCCGGGAACACCTTCGTGGCGGTCGCGACTCCCCCCACGAGCGCGACGAGCACGACGATCGTGAGGATCACGTTCTCGGAGACGGTGAGGCGGAGCACGAACCACGCGACGATGGCCGTGACCGCGGCGCCCCGCGTCGAGCGCGACACGGGGATCGGCGGCGCGTCGACGGCGATTCCCATCGCCAGGGTGAAGACGAAGGTGAGGATCAACGCCATCACGATGTCGTCGCGTTGCGCGACGAGCCACGCCGCGGTGGTCGCCACCACGGCCCCGACGGCAGCCAGCGTTCGGTTCGATGGGAGCCGGCGGGCAGCAAGGGCGGCCGCGAGCGCGACGACCAGCAGGTACAGCGCGTCACCGGCGATGTGCGGGTTCTTCTCGACCGCGAGCAGGAACCCGAGCGGCGCGGCTGACCGCGACGGCGCGAGCGGCGAGCGAAAACGGGTCTGCCGGTCGGCTGCGAGCGTCCATCGTCGCCATCATGGCCCGCGTCTCCCGCGGGGAAGGGGTCGCGACTTGACTTTGAGAACGAGAACCGTTCTCATTATGGAGTGAGAATCCGCCGTCTGTTCCCGCGCGCGACCCTGGCCGTCGCGCTCGCGGCCGCGCTCGCCGCGGGGTGCGCAGGCTCGTCGACGAAGACGGGTGCGCCCGGGGTCGTGAAGGTCGTGGCCGCGGAGAACTTCTGGGGAGATATCACCAAGCAGATCGGCGGCGTCCACGTAGCCGTGACCTCGATCATCACCGATCCCACCGCTGATCCACACCAGTACGAGTCGGATGCGAGCAATGCCGAGGCCGTCGCCGCGGCCCGTATCGTCATCGAGAACGGCCTGGGCTACGACGAGTTCATCGCCAAGTTGTTGTCGGCCACGTCGCACCGTGGTCGCGTCGTGCTGTCGGTCGCGAACCTCCTGCACGCGACGGGAGACGGCACCAACCCGCACCTCTGGTACGACCTTCCTCGTATCCCCGACGTCGCCCGCTCGATCGAATCCGCGCTCGTGGCCGGCGGATCCCGCCGACGCCGCGTCGTTCGCCGCTCGCCTGAAGACGTTCGAAGCATCGCTCGCGCCGCTCGACCGCCTCCTCGGGAAGATCAAGGCGAAGTATCCGGGCGCGCCGGTTGCGTACACCGAGCGCGTCCCTGCGTACCTCCTCGCAGCCGCCGGTCTCACCGTCGAAACGCCGCCCGGATTCGCGCGGTCGATCGAGGAC
The DNA here is from genome assembly GCA_963784845.1 of uncultured Actinomycetes bacterium. Lineage (GTDB taxonomy): Bacteria > Actinomycetota > Acidimicrobiia > IMCC26256 > PALSA-610 > PALSA-610. Next base: position 47,230 of record CAWASN010000004.1, read on the forward strand.
GGCAACGAGCCGAGTGCGAGTGATCGGCAGGCGATGGACGAGCTGGTGTCGACTCGTCGTATCCGCGCGCTGCTGTACAACGCGCAGGCGACGAGCCCCGTGACCCGCCACGTCGAGGACCTGGCCCGAAGCGTGGGAATTCCCGTGGTCGCCGTGACCGAGACCCAACCGAGCAACGAGCCGAGCTACCAGTCGTGGCAGCGACACCAGCTCGAGGCGCTCCTGACGGCGTTGGGCGGCTGATGGCCGCAGTACGTCTGCGCGACGTGGCCATGCGGTACGGCGCGCGCACGCTCTTCGAGCACCTCGACCTCGAGATCGCGCCGGGCGAATTCGTCGCGGTGCTCGGTCCGAACGGCGCGGGCAAGACCACCTTGGTGCGGATCCTGCTCGGGCTGACTCGTGTCTCGGACGGGCAGGTGGAGATCAACGGTCACGCGCCCAGGCGGGGGAGCCACGAGGTCGGGTACGTCCCCCAGCAGCACGCTTTCGATCGCGACCTGCCGATCAGGGGTCGTGATCTCGTGCGCTTCGGCCTCGACGGCCATCGGCGCGGGCTCCCCCTGAGCGGCCGGCGCGTCGACGCCCGGGTCGACGACGCGATCCGCGCGGTCGGGGCCGAGAGCTACGCGAGGGCTCCGATCGGACTGTTGTCGGGCGGCGAGCAACAGCGGTTGCGCATCGCACAAGCGCTGATCGGCGATCCCAAGGTGCTCTTGTGCGACGAGCCGCTCTTGTCGCTCGACTTCTCCCACCAACAGGCGGTCGTCGAGCTGATCGACGAGCGTCGTCGCCGGGCCGGGAGCGCGGTGGTGTTCGTCACGCACGAGATCAATCCCATCCTTCCCTACGTCGACCGGGTGCTGTACCTGGTCGCCGGCCGATGGGCGATCGGTACCCCGGGCGAAGTCCTGACCAGCGAGAATCTCAGCGATCTCTACGGCATCGACATCGACGTGTTGAACGTGCGGGGCCGGATCGTCGTGGTGGGGTCGGACGACACCGAGCTGACCGAGCCGGGCGGTCACCACCATCACCACCACGCCGAGCACGGCCACGGTCCGGGTACGACGTGATGTTCGCCACGATCGATCTCTCCCAGCCGTTCGCCCAGCACGCGCTCGTCGCCAGCGGCCTGGTTGCCGTGATGTGCGGCTTGATCGGACAGTTCGTGGTGACACGTGGGCTGGCTTTCGCCGTGCACGGGACGAGCGAGCTCGCGTTCACGGGCGCGGCCGCGGGCCTGCTGGTCGACAACAATCCGATCGCGGGTGCGCTGATCGGTGCGTTGCTCGTCGCGGCGATCATCGGTGCGCTCGGAGAGAATGCCCGAGAGCGCGATTCGGTGATCGGCGTCATCCTCGCCTTCGGTCTCGGGGTCGGCGTGCTGCTCTTGAGCTACTACCGGGGCTTCGCCACCGCCGCGACCAACATCTTGTTCGGTGACATCTTCGGCGTCAGCAACGACCAACTGCTCGCGTTGCTCGCGATCGGCATCGGTGCAGTCGTGGTGATGGCGATCGTGTACCGGCCGCTGCTCTTCGCGTCGGTCGACCCGGACGTCGCGAGCGCGCGGGGGGTGCCGGTCCGGTTCCTCGGTCTCGTGTTCTTGCTGGTACTGGCGCTGACCGTGACGGCCGCGGCCCAGGTCGTCGGCACGTTGCTCGTGTTGAGCCTTGCGATCACACCCGCCGCGGCGGCCCAGCGATGGTCACCGAATCCTCTGGTCGTCACCTCGCTGTCGATCGTCTTCGCGCTGGCCGCGGCGGAAGGTGGAATCCTGGCGAGCCTCGTGTACAAACCGAAGCCGAGCGTCTTCGTGACGTTCATCAGCTTCGGTCTGTATCTCGTGTCCAGACTCGTCGGTCCGAGGTTCGCCCGCCGGCTCCGGCGACCGGTCGGGGAGATGGCAAAGACCGATAGGGTCGGGAACGCGTGAACAACGACGAAGAACGCATCGCCCTGTTCCTCGACTACGAGAACCTCGCGATCGGTGCTCGGGAACAGCTCCATCTGAGCGAGTTCAACTTCCGGCCCGTCGCCGACGCGCTTGCGGAACGGGGTCGCGTCGTGGTCCGGCGGGCCTATGCCGACTGGTCGCGATTCGACGAGGACCGCCGGATGCTGACGCGCCATCACGTCGAGCTGATCGAGATACCACAGCGGATGGGATCCGTGCGCAAGAACGCGGCCGACATCAAGATGGCGGTCGACGCGATCGAGCTCTGCTTCGAGCGCGATTACATCACCACCTTCGTACTCGGCACCGGCGACAGTGATTTCACGCCGCTGGTGCACAAGCTGCGTGAGCTCAACCGACGGGTGATCGGTATCGGAGTCGAAGCGTCGACCTCGGCGTTGTTGCCTCCGGCGTGCGACGAGTTCCTCTTCTACGAGCGGCTCGAGGGTGTCGACCTCTCCGAGACCAAGCGCCCCGCAGCACCGGCGCGCGCGTCGCGCCAACGCCGCGCGCCCGCCGTCGAAAAGGAAGTGACCGTCGAGGCGGAGGACGAAGCGCCCGCGGCGCGCCCCGAAGAAGCAGACCTCGGCGTGCTGGTGACCCAGACGTTGTCCGGCCTCTCTCGGAGTGCGAGCGGCCCGGTGCTCGCGTCGATGGTCAAGCGCGCCATCCTGCGCAAGGACCCGACGTTCAGCGAGACCACGTACGGGTTCCGGGGCTTTTCGGAGCTCCTGCGCAATCTCGCCGACCGGGGACTGGTCGCGCTCACGCCCGGTCCCGGGCAGGGCGATCCCGAGGTCAGCTTCCCGACCGAGGTGGGCGACGAGCAGGCCGCGTTCACCTTGTTGCGAACCGTCGTCGACCAGCTCACAGCCAAGTCGGGGCCTCCCCATCTGTCGGGCCTGAAGACCCAGCTGCGCAAGGTCGAGGCCGACTTCAGCGAGAAGCGTTTCGGCTACGGGGGGTTCTTGCAGTTCTGCAAGGCCGCGCGCTCCCGCGGGCTCATCGAGATGGACTGGGACGAAGCTGCCGACGACTACGTGGTCAAGCCCGGCGCCTGAGGTCAGGGCCTCGGGTCAGCCCTTGCCGCCGCGAGCGGGACCGCTCTTGCGGGGGTGCTCGTCCTCGCCCGCCCGTTCCCGGGCGCGCTGACGAGCCGCGGCGGCCTCGGCTTCGGTGGGAGGCTTGGGGGGCGCGCCGGCGCTGCGGGCCGGCTTGCGGGTAGCTGCCATGCCGGAAACATAGGTGCCAGAGCGTCCGGCGGGCGAACGCCGTGCGGAAAACTGCCGGGGACGGCCCGCGTGGGCGCTCAGGCCGACCGCTCCCGGTCGATCTCGTGGTGTTGGCGCCGGTCGAGCTCGAGCGCCTTCTCCTCGTCGCGGATCTCGTCGGTGAACACGGGGGGGACGCCGCCGAGGCCCATGGCCGCGACCTCTTCCAGCGCCTCGGTCGTTCCGTGCAGAGCGCCGGACTGGGTGAGGGAGTGGGGGAGGTTGCGCCACACGATCCCCGCGCTGATCACCGCCAGGGCGGCGCCGACAACGACTGCGAGGTGGATACCGCTGATGAAGGCGTGTGACGCGCTCGAGGCCGAGCGCGTTGCCGGCCGCAGTGGGAAGGGTCGAGGCCACGTGCAACGCTCCGGCGATCGACGTGCGCGCACTCGCCTGGTCGGCTTTGCCGAGGCCGCGCAGCGCGGGCGCAACCGAGCTCGCGTACCGGGACGCGGCAACACTGCCGAGGACGGCGATGCCGAGCGCGGCACCGAGCTCGCGGGTCGCGTCGTTCATCGCCGACCCGGCCCCGGCACGTCGCGGCGGAACCGCCGACATGATCGACGCCGTCATCGGCGACATCGACATTGCAATTCCTGTCGTCAGCGGTACGAGACAGATGACGACGTACGCGTACGCAGTGTGCGTCGAGATGCCGACGAGCAGGAACAGTCCCAACCCGATGCAGAGCATGCCGACCGCGACGGTGCGGTGTGCACCGAAGCGAGCGCTCATCCTCGGAGTGAGCGGGGCGACGACCATCATGATCGCGGCGATCGGCATGAGGCGCAGAGCCGCAGAGAGCGCGGTGTAGTCGAGCACGAGTTGGAAGTACTGCGTGATGAGGAACATCACGCCGTACATCGCCACGAACACCAGGATCATGCCCCCGGTTCCGGTGCTGAATGCGGGGCGCCTGAAGTAGTGCATGTCCAGCATCGGCTCGGGCGTATGCAACTCCCACGCCACGAACAGGCCCAACACCGCGATCGCAACGACGAAGGCGACCAGCGTGCCGATGCTCATCCAGCCTTTGTCCGGCGCTTCGATGAGTCCGTAGACGAGTGCGACGATGCCGATGATCGACAGCAGCGCGCCGACCGGGTCGAACTGCGATTCCTCGGGATCGCGTGATTTGGGAACGAGGAACTTCCCCGCGCCGAGTGCGATCACGATCACGGGCACGTTGATCAGGAAGATGGATCCGAACCAGAAGTGCCCGAGCAGGACACCGCTCGCGACAGGTCCGAACGCGCCGGCCGCGCCGGTCACGCTGGCCCAGATCGCGATCGCCTTCGGCCGTTCGTGCGCGGGGAACACGTTGATGATGATCGACAACGTCGAGGGCATGATCAGCGCGCCGGCGACGCCCATGACGGCGCGACACGCGATCAGCTGCCCCATGCCCGTCGACTGCGACACGAGCGCGGCGCCGATCAGGAAGAGCAGCAGGCCGAGCTGCAACGCGCCCTTGCGCCCGTACCTGTCTCCGAGCGCGCCGGTCGAGAACAGAAGGCCGGCGAACACGAGGGAGTAGACGGCGACGACCCACTGGAGTTGCGACTCGCTTGCGTGGAGATCGCGCGAGAGCGTCGGGATCGCGACGTTGAGGCTCGAGTTGCCCACGAAGACGATGAGCAGGCTCAGGCACAGCACCGCCAGCGTCCACCAGCGACGGTCGAAGGCGAGATCGGCCGGGCTCTGGGTCGCGGCTTCCATGGTCACTCCGGGGGACGACGAGTTCGTTCGGTGGATGGAACCGGCGTCCCGGCTCGGGCGAGGAGCTTCGGCCGAGGAAGTGGAATATTGGTTCCGGATAGCCACTATAATCGGAATGATGCTTCCGCTTGAAACGGAACCCGAGGGCCCCCGCCGCGCGGACGCTCGCCGCAACCGCGAGCGGGTCCTCGTCGCGGCCGAGGAGGTCTTCGCGGGAGTCGGGCGTGAAGGCGCCCATCGAGGAGGTGGCCCGCCGGGCCGGGGTCGGCGTGGGCACGGTGTGCCGCAACTTCCCGACCAAGCAGGCGCTGGTCGAGGCCGTCGTCGGCGCGATGTACGAGTCCTTGCTCGTCGAAGTCGAAGTGGCGGCCGCCGACCCGGATCCCGGCCACACGTTCGAACAGTTCGTGATCGGGTTGCCCGAGTTCCAAGCCCGGCACCGCGCGCTCGCTGACCAGATGGCGAACGAGAACATGGCCACCGCCGATGCCGGGCCCAAAGAGCAGGTGCTGCACGCGATCTCCGACCTCGTGGCCCGGGCTCAGGCCGCGGGGGCGATCCGCGCCGACATCGGTGCGGGTGACGTCTCGATGTTGTTCTCCGGCGTCGCCCACGCCACCGCGGTCGCGGGCGAGTTGCAGCCCGTGCTGCGGGAACGCTTCGTCCGGATCATCCTCGACGGTCTGCGCGCCGACGATCCCACCGCGCTGCCCGGCCGCCCGCTCGACTTCACACAACTCAAGCGCATGAGTCGACGGCGCGCGAAGTGACAAGCGCGACGCCGGCGATCGCACCTCCCGCAGAACATCTCGATCCGCGCCGCTGGGTCGCGCTGCTCGTCGTGTTGATGGCCGCGTTCATCGTCGTGCTCGACAACACGGTGTTGAACGTCGCGATACCTACGATCCGAGCCGACTTCCACACGACGTTGCCCTCGCTGCTGTGGGTCATCACCGGGTACGCGCTCACGTTCGCGACGCTGCTCGTCATCGGTGGCCGGCTCGGCGACATCTACGGCCACCGCCGCATCTTCGTCGTCGGTGCCGGCCTCTTCGGCGTGGGTTCCCTCGTGGCCTCGATTTCGACATCGGTGCCGGAGCTCATCCTCGGCGAAGCGGTCATCGAGGGCATCGGTGCCTCGCTGATGCTGCCGTCGACGCTGGCGATCCTGTCGACCACCTTCAAGGGGCGGGAGCGGGCGAGCGCATTTGCGGCGTGGGGTGCGACCGCCGGCGTCGCGGCCGCGTTCGGCCCCGTCGTCGGCGGATACCTGACCTCGAACTACTCGTGGCGCTGGGCGTTCCGGATCAATGTCATCATCGCCCCACTCGCGATTCTCGGCGCGCTGATGTTCATGAGGGCGGGTGAACGCTCCGAGCGCCGCCTTCCGCTCGACGCCGCGGGCGCGGCGTTCATCGCGGCAGGCATGTTCTCGCTCGTGTTCGCGCTCAGCGAGGGCAACACCTACGGCTGGTGGAAGCCGCTGAAGGAATTCTCCGTCGTCGGGCACGGCGTGTGGCCGGTCTCGCGGCCCGTTTCGATCATGCCCATCGTGCTCGCGGCGTCGATCGCGACACTCGTCGGCTTCTATTTCGTCGAGCGCGCCAAGGAACGGCGTGACGAACATCCGCTGTTCCCGTTCGAGCATCTGAAGATCAAGACCTACCGCTACGGGCTCCTGACCGGCCTCGTCCTCGCGATGGGTCAGTTCGGACTGAGCTTCGTGTTGCCGGTGTTCCTGCAGGGTGCGCGGCTGTTGACGCCGGAACAGAACGGCTGGTGGCAGTTCCCGACCGGGGTGTTCATCATCGTCGGTGCCCAGGCGGGTGGACGGCTCATCCACGCGGTCGGCGTGACGGTCGTCGTGCGACTCGGCCTGTTCTCGTACGCGGTCGGGATGTTGCTCATCTGGCACTCCGTCACCCTCGACATCACCGCGCTCCGGCTCGTCCCCGGGCTCGCGTTCTACGGAATCGGGATCGGCTTCGCGGGCGCGCAGCTCACGAACGTCGTGATGTCGGAGATTCCGGCCGAGAGCTCGGGTGTGGCGAGCGGCGCGAACACGACCGTGCGGCAGGTCGGTGCCGCGTTGGGTGTGGCCATGATCGGCTCGCTGCTCAGCGTCCAGATCCTCAGCCACTCGGTGACGCGGATCCGCGCCGCCGTCCTGCCGGCGGCAGTCAAGGCGCAGGCGCTCGCCGGGGTACACGCGCAGGGCGCGTTCTACCAGCCGCCGGCATCGACGAGCGCGCACGACACGACGATCCTGCAGCACACGCTGCGGACGAGTGTCGCGGGCGGCACCCGAGTCGCGCTCGTGTTCGCGGCGTCGATCGTGCTGATCGGCGCGCTGGTGTCGTTCCTCATTCCACACGTTGCCGCGCCCAGGGCGCGCGCCGTCGACGATCTCGAGGCCGTCGAACCTCTCGACGTCGACCCCGCGCTCCTCGACGCGATCTGACGTCTGGCGAGTTTTCCGCTCCTGGAGCTGTTTTCCCGCCCAACAGTTGGGTGAGGTTTCCGCTCCTGGAGCTGTTTTCCCGCCCAACTGTTGGGTGAGGTTTCCGCTCCTGGAGCTGTTTTCCCGCCCAACTGTTGGGTGGGTCAGGTGAAGAGGGCCTGGCCGAGGTAGTGGCCGGGCTGGGTGACGCCGGGCAGGATGGCGAAGGCCGCGCTCGCTTCGTGCTCGATGTACTCGTTCAGGGCATCACGGCCCGCGAGCTTCTGCTGCAGCGGGATGAACTGGCGACGGGGATCACGCTGGATGGCGATGAAGAACAGCCCGGCGTCGAGCTCGCCGGTGACGGGGTCGATGCCGTCGCTGAAGCTGTAACCGCGCCGGAGGAGTCGCAGACCGGCGTTCTCGGACGGTGCGGCCAGCCGGATGTGCGCGTTCGCCGCGATCACCGCCTCTCCACTGGGGGCCCGGGCCGTGAGCGCCGGAGTGTCGTGCTCGTTGACCCCGCCGAGTGGGGCACCGGTCAGCTTCGAACGGCCGATGGTCTCCTCCTGATCGGAGAGTGCCGATCGATCCCAGTGCTCGAGGCGCATGCGGATCCGGCGGGTCACCATGTACGTCCCGCCTTCCATCCACCGGGGCCCGTCGCTCGGGCCGACCCAGACGTGGTCACGCATGAGCGTCGCGTCGCCGGTGTCGAGGTTGTTCGTGCCGTCCTTGAATCCCTGCAGGTTGCGAGGCGTCGACTGCGCGCCGGTCGAACGCGGCGCGCCCGAACCCCAGCTGTGTCCAGCGAACGGACGCGAGGTCGCGCACTGCGCGCGCGTGAGATTGTGGAACGCGTGGAACGCGACCGTGGCATCGTCGGCGCAACACTGCAGCGCGAGGTCGCCGCCGGATCTCGCAGGATCGAGATTCTCCCCACCACCGAACGCGGGCAGGTCGACGAGCGGTGCCGGGAGCTGATGGACGAGCCCGAGCCGATCCTTCCCGCGCGCGTCGACGAAGACACTGCGCCCGAGCCCGACGGTCACCGTGAGCTGCGAAGCACCGAGCTCGAGTGCCTCGCCCGTGTCGGCCGGAGGCTCGTTCGCGTCGGCGGGGGCGACCGGACCGATGGGTTTGCCCGAGGTCAACAGCGCGGCGGCCTCGGTCCAACGCCGGAGCAGTTCCTGGACGGCGCTGCGGTCGCTCGACAGGAGGTCGAAGCTCGCAAAGACGAGTCGCTCGGGCGGGGGCGTCAGGATCCCGGCCTGGTGCGGACCGTGAAACGGAACCAGATCGGACCCGGCCGGGCCGGATGTCGTCGACGGCCTCGATTCGGAGCTGCACCCGCCGACGGCCAGGGCCGCGCCGGCAACGGCGAGCAATCCCGCTCCGCCGAGCACCTCGCGTCGGGACGGGCGCGGCCTCATCTCCGGCATGTCAGCATCTCCGGCATGTCAGCATCTCGGGCATGTCAGGCCCTGACGACGAGCGGCGGAACCTGGGCGAGTGAGTCGGCCAGGGCCTCGACCCGCGCCGCGAGCGCCTTCGTGTCGCCTCGCGTCAACGTCGGGTAGAGCCGGAAGCCACCGTCGGGCGTCTTGTAGCGGGACAGCGCGGCGGCCGTCTCGGCGAACTGCCGGTCGATCTGGGCGGCGAGGGCGGGATCCTTGGCGGCGACGAGCGGACGCACCGCATCGAATGCGGCCCTCGCCCCGTCGTTGTTGGCGTCGAAGTCCCACAGGTCCGTGTGAGAGTACCGGTCCTCTTCGCCGGTGATCTTGTTGCTCGCGACCTCGTTCATGAGCCCGACGGCGCCGTTCGCGATCTGGGCCGGCTCGAGCCTGACCGCGGAGATCAGCGACGCGAGCGTGCTCACGCTCGCGAGTAGCTGGTCGGCGACCGGGCCCATGCCGTCGGTGTTGCCTGCTACCCAGAGCTGTTGCTCGATCCGGTGGAAGCCTGTGAACCGGCCGCCGGGAACGTCGTTGACGCGGGCGTCGATGCGGGGATCGAGATCACCGAAGCTCTGCGCGATCGGCTCGACGGTCTCGTAGTGCCTGCGCGCGCCCGGGTACAGCTGCTTGGCGGTGGCGACCTCGCCCGCCTTCACCGCGGCGACGAAGCGGGTCGTGGCGGCCAGCAGCCGGATGGCTTCGGCCCGCGCGTACTTGCGATAGTCGGCGACGGCTGCGATCGCGGCGGCCGACGCGGGCGTGGCAGCGGTCGTCGTGGACGTGCCGGTCACCCTGCGCACTCCGCCGTCGCCGGGCGCGACCTTGTCGGTCGCCGAACCGCACGCGCTCATGACCATCGTCGAGCGCGGCGCCGGCGGCGAGGATCGAGCGCCGGTTCATCGGAATCACCTCGCGACCGTCGCCGGGGCCGGCGACGCCGATGACGGGTCGCGGCTCGCTCCGGGTGTGCGCGGCGGGATGCCCACCACCACGAGGAACGGCACCGCGTAGATCAGCCAGGCGAACACCTCCGCCCAGACCGGCTGCGTCTGGAGACCGAACATGCCGGTGAGCAACGCGGCGCGCACGCTTCCGGGTCCGACGAGCCACCGCAGGTTGACGGCCTGACCCTGGAAGGCATCGAGCCAGCCGGCCTCGTGCGCGGTGTGCGCCGAAGTGGCGAGCAGCCCCGCGGCCACGAGCACCAACACCATGCCGGTGATGCGGAAGAAGCGCGCCAGGTTGAGCCTCACGCCGCCGCGATAGATGGCGAAACCGATCGCTAACGCAACCGCGATTCCGAGCACGGCACCGGTCATCGACGAGCCCGCGTTGGTCGAGGACTGCAGGATCGCGAGCAGGAACACCGCAGTCTCGAACCCTTCGCGCAGCACCGCGAGAAACGCCATCACGATCAACGCCCAGGCCGAACCGGTCGCGAGCGCCGCGGCCGTGCTCGCTTCGAGGTCGCCCTTCAGCTCGTGGGCGTGGGCGCGCATCCACAGCACCATCCAGCTGACGAAGGCGACGGCGACGAGTCCCACGATCGTCTCGAGCTCTTCTTGTTGACGTTGCGGGAGGTTGCGCTCGGCGACGCGGAGCGCGATCCCGGCGGCGAGACACAAGAGCGCGCCGAGCCCGACCCCCGTCCACAGGGCCCACACCTCGCGGCTGCGCCCGTTGCGCCGGAGGAACGCGGCCACGAGGCCCACGATGAGCGAGGCTTCCAGACCTTCCCTCAGTCCGATGACGAATGTGGGCAGCATCGCGGGCTCCGGAATCGGCACGAGACTGGGGACGGGGGTTCCAATCAGTAAGGGTACCCTGACTTAGGGCACCCTTACTCAGCCGTCGACCCGGTCGGCGGGCATATCCGGCGCATGCCTCTGGGCCGCCCGGGAAGTGCGGGCGGCTCATCCCGACCGCATCGGCGCCGATCGGACACGTGATGCCTGTCCTGGCCCGAAGGGCGCGCAGCCGGCGGTCGATCCTGGCCGCGGGCTCGGCGGTCCTCCTCCTGATCGCGTTCGTGTCCTTCGGGACGATGGTGCGCAGCGGGGCGGCGGTCGACACCAACGCGCCGCTCCTTGTGTCGCTGGCGATGACTCCGACGACCGTCGACACGTCGGCCGGCCCGGCGGTGGTGACGATCACCGCTCGTCTCACCGACGAACGCAGCCCGTCGATCGGCGGCACCGCGTCGCTGAGTCGCGTCGTGCTCACGGGCCCCGGCGGTCAGCAGCAGGCGACCGCGTACCTGTCGCAGGCCCAGCGCATCTCGGGCACGGCGGCCGACGGCGTCTACCGCTCGTCGCTCACCATTGCGTGGCATGCAGCAACCGGCACGTGGAACGCATCGGCCGTGCTGGTCGACATCTCGGGCAACACGCGAACGCTGAGCACCGGCGATCTCTCTGCGGCCGGCTTCCCGTCGTCGGTGAGCCAGACCGGAGCGGGCGACACGACGCCGCCGCAACTCGTCGCGATCGGCACCGCGCCCGCAAGCGTGGACACCTCGGCGCAACCCGCCGAGATCACGGTCAGCGTGCATGCCGTCGATGATCTGAGCGGGCTCTCCGACGGTGTCGCGACGGCCGCGAGCCAGGTCGTGTTGAGCGGACCGAGCGGCGCGCATCACGCGCGTGCCACCCTCAGCGTGGATCATCGCACCGCGGGTAACGCGCTCGACGCCACGTTCGTGGTCGCCGTCACGCTCCCCCGTTGGTCGGAGCAGGGCCAGTGGTCGATCCAGAGCGTCACCCTTGTCGACCAGGTCGGGAACGCGCAGACGTTGAGCGTTCCCGGCGTCACGTTCATGCAGGTCGGTGTCGGTGATACATCGGCACCGCAGTTCCGTGCCTTCTCGTTGTCGACGACGAACGTCGACGTGCGCGCGGCGTCGGCATCGATCGTGATTCGCAGCCGCATCGTCGACGATCTCTCCGGCGCGGCCGACGGGCTGGCGGACTCGCCGACCTCGGTGGTGTTCGAGTCGCCGTCGCGCCGCCAACGACTCACCACGCCGTTGGGTGCCGCGCAACGCATCGCGGGTACCGGGATCGACGGGAACTACTCGATCAGCGCGACCGTGCCGGCCCACGCCGAGCCGGGCGTATGGACCATGACCGACGCGTGGCCGACGGACGCGGCCGGCAACGTCGGCCATCTCGACGCCGCCGACTGGGCGGCGAAGGGCTTCGCGTCGTCGTTCACTGTGGTGTCCGACACGCCACCCGACACCGGCCCGACCGTGCCGCCCGATTCGACCACCGCGTCCGATCCGACGACGGGGTCGGTCTTCACGACGACGAGCACGAGCTCGGACCCGAGCTCGACGACGATCGCCGGCGCGACCACGACGACCGACTCGTCGAGCACGACCGACTCGTCGAGCACGACCGACTCGACGAGCACGACCGACTCGACGAGCACGACCGACACGTCGAGCACGACCGACACGTCGAGCACGACCGACACCACGACGGTGTCGTCCGGGTCCACCACCACCACGACGCCCGCGACGACCTCGACGACCGCGCCCGTACACGTGGATTCGAGCGGTTCACCGGGCCGTCACGCCGACGGCTACCGGTTCGCGACCGCGGCGGGAACCGTCGTCGCCTTCGGGGGTGCCGCTCCCGAGGCGACGGCCACGACCGACATCGGGTTCGATCGGGTCGTCGGGATCGCGAACACGCCGTCGGGCAAGGGTTACTGGCTGGCGACGGCCCGAGGCGACGTGCGCGGCTTCGGTGACGCCCGTTCGTACGGGTCGATGCGTGGCCGTCCCCTGACCAAGCCGATTGTCGGGATCGCGGCCACGCCGGACGGCCGCGGGTACTGGCTCGTCGCGACCGACGGCGGGATCTTCGGCTTCGGCAGCGCAAAGTTCTACGGCTCGACGGGTGCGATCGTGCTCAACCAGCCCATCGTCGGCATGACGTCGACGCCGAGCGGGCACGGCTATTGGTTCGTCGCGGCCGATGGCGGACTCTTCAGCTACGGCGACGCGCACTACTTCGGATCGATGGGTGCGACCCGCTTGAACCAGCCCGTGGTCGGCATGACTGCGTCGCTGCGGGGTCACGGGTACTGGATGGTGGCGCGAGACGGCGGGATCTTCAGCTTTGGCGACGCGGGCTTCTTCGGTTCGACGGGTGCTCTTCGTCTGAACCAACCGATCGTCGGGATGGCCGCGTCCCCGACCGGGCGGGGATACTGGTTCGTCGCCGCCGACGGAGGGGTCTTCAGCTTCGGCGACGCGCGCTTTTACGGGTCGATCGCCGGGTCCTCGGTGGGCGGGCTCGGATCCGGTGGTGGCGAGGTGGTCGGTATGGCCGTCCGCGCGTCCTAGCGAGCGAGATGGCGCGTCCACCGCGCGTCCACTCGCACCGGCGTCGGAGCGCCCTACGTCGGCCCGATCGGTGCGGTTCATGGCCGTGGGGGTGTGACCTCGGTCTCGGGCCGCTCGCCAGTCCGCAGGCGGGCTCAAGGCGGTCTCGGAAGCCGACGATGAAGCCCGAAGCATGCTCCCGATCACGAAGCTCTCGGCCGGTCGTGGGCCGGCGCGGCCGGCGGACGACCTGGTTCCCGGACCGGCCGGGATCGCTCGCGGCCGGATACGGGCAGCCGGCCTGGTGGTAGCCGCGGTGATCGCTCCGGTCGTGGTCGCCGTGGCACCGCTCGCTGCCTCCGCCCGACGCCTGCTGTTCGTCGGCACCGCCGTGATCGTGTGGGCGTGCATCGTGCGGAGTGTCCTGCGCCGGCGCCGTTCGCGCGCGTGGGCGGCGATCGCGTTCGCCGCTGGAATCGTCGTGGCGGGGGAGTCGGCGCGCGCGTTGTTCGTCACGTCGGGGAACGTTGCGTTCCTCCACGCCGCCGATGGGCTACGGGTCGGGGCGTACGTCGTGCTCGTGCTCGGAGTCGGCGCGCTCGTGCACCGGCACAGATCCGAGAACGGGCGCGCGTCGGTATTGGACGGCGCGATCGTCGGGTGTGCCCTGTTCGCGACGTGCTGGCCCATGCTCGCGTTCCCGTCCACCTTGTCGCGTTCGGCCGAGATGTCGGGCGGCCTGCTCGGCGTCGCGCGGCCGTTCTTCGCGATCGTTGTCTGCGCGGTCGCGGTGCGGGTGTTGTTCCGGCCCGACGCCGCGTCGAGGCTGTTGTTCCTCGGCGTGGTACCGCTCGCCGCGGTGGATCTGTTCGAGGGTGCGGGCCTGACGCACGCGACGGGATCGGGCCGGGACGTGCTCGAGCTCGGCGCGCTGTTCGCACTCTCGATGATCTCGGTTGCCGCGAGCAGACCGGCACCGGCCCCGCACGCGCCACGCGTCGAGGTCGATCCCGCCAACCGCCTCCGCGTGTTGTGCATCCTGACGGCAGTCGCATTGTGTTCGGTGACGCCGCTCGCCGACGCGTGGTCGTCGGGACACCGCGACGTCTCCACGCTCGTTCCGGGCGCCTGCGCGATTGTCGTATTCGTGCTCATCGCGATGCGTCTGTGGCAGCTCGCGGAACGGAGCGCGTGCGGCGGGAATGCGCCAGGGCCTGCGACGTCTGGGCGCGCTCGTGCAGGCGCTCAACGACGCGATCTTCCTGGTCGACCGAGCCGGCGCCATCTCGTATGCAAGTCCGCGGGCAGGCGCGCTGTTGGGTATCGACAGCGCCGAGCTGATCGGACGCCGCCTCGACGACTCGCTCGGTGTGCAGGAATCGGACCTCGTCAGCCGCCAGCTCCGGGCCGCGGTGGACCTCCCGCTCGGTACGCACGAAGAGGTCATCGGTGTCTTCGTCGACGGTCAGGGCGTGCCGCGCGACTTCGAGATGAGCATCGTCAACATGCTCGCCGACGGCGACGTCGCCGGCCTCGTGGTGACGATGCGCGACGTCACGGTCAAGCGCGAGCTCACGCGAGAGCTCGAACAGCGCGTGTTCCACGACGACTTGACCCAGCTCGCGAACCGGTCACTCTTCATGGACCGCCTGGACCAGGCGCGGCTGCGGAGCCGCAGAACCGGGTCGGCGATCGCGGTCATGTTCGTCGACCTCGATGACTTCAAGGCGGTCAACGACGGCCTCGGTCACGCCGCGGGGGACACGTTGTTGTGCGCGGTCTCGGGCCGCCTGAGCGAGTGCCTTCGACCGAGCGACACGATCGCCCGTCTCGGCGGTGACGAGTTCGCGGTGCTGCTCGATGGCATCGCCGACGTTGCCGAGGTCATGACGATCGCGCAACGCCTACTCGAGGTGTTGCAGCTGCCGGTGGAGATCGACGAGCTTTCCGTGACGGTTCCCGCCAGCATCGGGATCGCCGTGGCGGAGCAGGGTCACGCTCACACCAACTTGATGCGCGACGCCGACATCGCGCTCTACCGGGCCAAGGAGCAGGGCAAGAACCGCATCGCGCTCTTCGACACGTCGATGGGTTGGGAGGCGTACTCCCGGCTGCGTCTGCGAACGCAACTCGAGTCGGCGATCGAGAACCAGGAGCTGCGCGTGCTGTTCCAGCCGATCATCTCGCTCGGTTCGAACGAGATCGTCGGCGTGGAGGCACTCGTGCGCTGGGAACACCCGAAGCTCGGCACCCTCTCACCGTCGGAGTTCATCCCGATCGCCGAGGAAAGCGCGCTCATCACCATGATCGGCGGGTGGGTTCTGCGCGAAGCGTGCGCACACGCGGCGTTGTGGAACCGGGGCGATCGCAGCCTCTACATCAGTGTCAACGTGTCGGCCCGCCAGCTGCGCGAGCCTGCATTCGCGGCCGAGATCGCGGCGGCGCTCGCCGCGTCCGGTCTCGACCCTGCCAAGCTGATGCTGGAGCTCACGGAATCGGTGCTGATCGACGAAGCGGCCGGCCAGAACCTCGTCGACAACGTCGCGCCTCTCGGTGTCGGCATCGCGATCGACGACTTCGGCACCGGGTACTCGTCGCTCGCGTACCTGCAGCGGTTCCCGGTGAACGTCGTCAAGATCGACCGGAGCTTCGTCTCGCGCCTCAACGAGGAAGGTATGCGTGCCGTGGTGAAGAGCATGGCCGCGATCTCGTCGGTGATGGGGTACACGAGCATCGCCGAAGGGGTCGAGACCGCCGAGGAAGCTGCGGATCTCGTCGGTCTCGATTATGGCTTCGCGCAGGGCTTCCTCTTCAGCCATCCGGTGGGCGCGGCCGAGATCGGCATGCTGCTCGACGTCGACGGCCCGATCGCGCCCGAGGCGGTGTCGTTGAACTAGCGGCAGGCTCGGGCGAAGGTCGTAGCCGCGGACTGGGGGCGTGACGGATCGGCTCAGGCCGGGAACACTTCGACCTCGGTGGCCTTCACCGCAGCCCATACCTCGGAACCCTCGGTGAGCCCGAGCTCGGACACGGCCGAAGGCGTGACCTCGGCGACGATCGTGAGCGCGCCGACCACGCGAACGCGGACTCGCTCTCGAGTTCCGAGGGATTCGATTCCCGAGACGGTTCCGCGCCACGCGTTGCGCGCGCTGCCGCTCGGCTGCTCCCGGTGGAGCACGACGGCATTGGGCGCGATGATCACGATCACCTCGCCCGAGTGCGGACCCGCGCCCGCGCCGGTGACGACGGCTTCGCCGACGCGGATGTGATCGCCGGTGACGCGACCTCGGTACAGGTTCACGCCGACGAGCTCGGCGACATACTCGGAACGGGGTCGGCTCGCGATCTCGTCGGGAGATCCCGTCTGGACGACCGCGCCCTTTTCGAGGATGAGAATCCGATCGGCGAGCGTGAGCGCGTCGACGGGATCGTGCGTCACGAGAATGCGGGCGCCGGCGAAACGAGCGAGGATCTCGGGCAAGGAGCGGCGGGTCTGTGCCCGTGTCCGTACGTCGAGCGCCGCGAGAGGCTCGTCGAGCAGCAGGAGCCGGGGCTCGGTAGCCAGCGCGCGGGCGATCGCGACCCGCTGGGCCTGCCCTCCCGAGAGCTCGCGGGGGTGCGCGGCCGCGAGCTCTTCGATCCCGACATCGGCAAGGAGGGCGCGGGCCCGGGTGCGGGCCGCGACGCGGCGCGTGCCGCGGGTCCGAAGTCCGAACGCGACGTTGTCGAGCACGCTCAGGTGCGCGAAGAGCAGGTAGTCCTGGAACACGACGCCGACGGAACGAGCTTCGGGCGGTACGAACCGGCCGGCGACCGGGTCGTCGACAACCCGATCGTCGATGCAGATGTGTCCGTGGTCGATCGGCTGGAGCCCGGCCAGTGCACGGAGCAACGTCGTCTTGCCGGAACCGTTCGGGCCGAGGACCGCGAGCAACTCGCCGTCGTCGCACCGCATGTCGGCGCGCAGCGAGAACGCGCCGACTGTCACGGCCAAACGCGCGTCGACGCTCACAGTGCCGAGAGCCAGCGGTCGCGCAGACTCACGAGCACCGTGAGCGAGATCACGAGAAGCAACAAGCTGAGCACGATCGCGGGTTCGATGGTTCCTTCCTCGAGCTTCACGTAGACGAAGAGCGGCAGGGTCTGGGTGTGTCCCTGCGTGTTCCCGGCGAAGGTGATGGTCGCGCCGAACTCGCCGAGCGCTCGGGCCCAGCACAGCACCGCACCCGCGATCAGAGACGGTCTGATCATCGGGAGCGTCACCTGACGGAAGACGCGCAGACGTGACGCGCCGAGAGTGCGAGCGGCGTCCTCGAAACGGCGGTCGGCGGTGCGAAACGCGGCTTCGACGGTGAGGACGAGGAAGGGCATCGCTACGAAGGTCTCCGCGAGGATCGCACCGCCGACGTGGAAGGGCAGGTGCACGCCGACGTGGTCGAGATACTGACCGACGAGTCCTTTCCGCCCGAGCGCGAGCAGGAGCGCGATACCTCCGACGACCGGGGGGAGCACCATGGGGAGCAGTGTCAGCGCGCGCACGACACCTCGCCCGGGGTACGCGACGCGCGCCTGTATCCACGCGAGGGGCACGCCGAGCACGATGGCGATCGCAGTGGCGCCGATCGACGTCTCGATCGAGAGCCGGAGCGCGGTCGACGACTCGTGGCTCGACAACACTGACCACGCCGAGGTCCAGGGAGCGCGCCAGAGGAGTCCCGCGAGGGGCACGACGAAGATTGCAGCCGCGAGCGTCGCGCCGGCGAGCACGACGAGGGGGACCCGCTCGCGCGTCGCGCGGCGCGCTGCCGGCGGGATCACCGACGACTCGTCTTCATGGCCTGGTCACGGTCCCACGGGCATAGTCGCCATGAGACTAGGGAGTGTCGTCGGCGAGAAGCGAGCGCAGGAACCGGTCGACCGCGAGAGCCTGCTCCCGGCGCCAGCGCGACACCACGAGGTCGAAGCCCGTACCGCCGGTCGGCGCCGAGATCGCCTGTACCAACGGGTCGAGGTGGGCGATCTGGTTCTCGACGAGCGTTCGTGACGAGGCTCCCGCGCGCTCGAGCAGCGCGAGCTTCACGAGGAGCTCGGTGCGAACTTCGCGCACGTGTTCGACGGGAGTGTCGAGCCACCGGAGCAGCGCCACGCGGCCCCGGCGGGTCACGCGCACGATGGTGCGCCGTGGGCCCCGCGACAGTGTGTCCTTGTCGCCCGCCTCGATGTACCCGCCGCTCGTGAGTGTCGTCAACGAGCGGTAGACGACCGGTCGGGGAACCGTCCACACCCGACCGATCGGTCCGTCGGCCCGGAGTGTGCGGACGATCGGCCACCCGTGTGTCGGTCCCTCGGCAACGATGCCGAGCACCACCCAGTCGGCGATCGAGAGGTCCGGGAGCGGCACCGCCACGATCCGGCAACGTACCGGACCCACGGATTCTCGGCGCTGTCGGTCAGCGACGCGCGCGCAGCGCGGGGAGCGCGAGGGAACTGCCCACGCCCCAGAGAAGCCCCATCGAACGCTCGAGATCGCCGAGCACGTCGTCGATTGCCTGGCAGAACTCGCCGGCTTGTGCCTCGGTCGTTATGAGCGGAGGCAGGATCTTCAGGACGTTCTGATGATCGCCGGCCACCTGACTCAGGATCCCGTGATCGCGGTAGAGGGGTACGACGACCATCTGGGTGAACAGCCCGGTTCGCATCGACTCGAGCAGCGACCATTGCGCCCGCAATCGCAGCGAGCGCGGGCGGCTGAACTCGATCCCGATCATCAAGCCGCGGCCGCGCACCTCGTGCACGAGCTCGTGTTGCTTGGCGACGCGCTCGATCCCCGACATCAGCTCGGCGCCGACGGTGGACGCCCGTTCGACGATCGACTCCGCGTCGATGGTGTGCAGCGTGGCCAGGCCCGCGGTCATGGCGAGCACGTTCTGACCGAAGGTGGAGCTGTGCACGACGGCGCGGTCCAACTTGTCGAACACCCGCTCGACGATCTCGCTCTTGGCGATGACCGCGCCGACCGGGACGTAGCCGCCCGACAGTGCTTTGGCGACGCTCACGAGGTCGGGCTCGACGTTCGACTGCTCGAAGGCGAAGAACGTACCGGTGCGCCCGAGACCCGTCTGCACCTCGTCGATGGCGAGCAACGCACCGTGACGGTGGCACAGCTCGGACAGCGGCGCGGAGGTAACCCTCCGGCGCGACGAAGATCCCCTTGCCCTGGATCGGTTCGACCACGTAGGCGGCAACATCGCCCGAGCGCAGCTCGCGCTCGAGCGCATCGAGGTCGCCGAACGGCACGCTCTGACAGCCCGGGAGCAGCGCCCCGAAACGATCCCTGAACTCGTGCGCTCCGTTGAGCGACAGCGCGCCCATCGTGAGACCGTGGAAGGCGTGGTCGGCGAACAGGACGCGAGCCTTACCGGTCGCGCAGCACGCGTACTTGAGGACGGTCTCGACCGATTCCGCGCCGCTGTTCGTGAAAAAGCAGCGGTAGTCGTCGTTCGGCATACGCGCGACCAGTGCTTCCGCGAGCAGGCCCGAAAGCGGCGCGCACTCCATTTGCACCAGATTCGGAAGCGACAACTCCATCGCGTCGCGCAGTGCCTGCTCGATCCCGGGATGGCCACGCCCGAGCGCGAAGACGCCGAACCCGGAGAGGAAGTCGAGGTAGCGGCGGCCGTCGCGATCGAACAGGTAGGGCCCCTCGGCCCGGACGTAGTCGGCGTCGAAGCCGATCGTGCGCAGTATGCGTGGCATCTGCGGGTTCATGTAGCGCTCGTGCAACGCGAACGCTTCCTTGTCGCGTGTTGCGAGCAGCGCTTTGACGTCGAAGGGCGGAGTGGCGGGGGTCGGGGTGCTCATCGAAGCTGGGGGCTCTCCTGCGCATCGTGCGTTTCGTCCAGGTCGACGACGGGGCCGAGGCCCAGCTGGCCCGCACGGCGGATCCGCTCCACCCGGGCGTCCTTCACGAAACCGTTGTCGACGAACCATCGCGCCGCACGGAACAACGCCCGGCGCGCGGGCATGCTCGTATAGCCGAGCTCGGTCCGGGCCCGCCTCGTGTCGTATTCCATGCGAGTCGTCGCCATGCGCACCGGCTCGGACGGCAGCGTCGGCTCGTGACGCAACACCGAGCCTTCGAACCATTCGGCACTCCGCACGATCGGTAGGACCGAACGAGGCGTGAGGCGCACCCGCGGCGCGGGGAGCCCGCACACCTCGGCAAGTGTCGCGAGCATCTGTTGGAGCGACATGTTCTCGCCACCGAGGATGTAACTGCGGCCGAGCCCGCCCTTTTGGGCCGCGAGCACGTGGCCTCGGGCGACGTCGTCGACATGGACGACGTTGAGCGCCGTGTCGACGTACGCGGGGATGCGGCCGTTCAGGAACTCGACAATCGTGCGGCCGGTCGGCGTGGGCGCGGTGTCGCGCTCGCCGACGGGGAACGTCGGGTGCACCAGGACGACCGGCAGGCCGGCCGCGCCGGCGCGCAGGATCTCGTGCTCGGCGAGGTACTTCGAGCGCTTGTAGTGCCCGAAGAGGTGCTCGAAGTGCACCGGAGTCTCTTCGGACGCCGGGCTCCCGGCCTCGGCGACCCCGATAGTGCCGACTGTGCTCGTGTAGACGACGCGCTCGCACCGGGCGCGCGCCGCGGCCCGGATGACGTTGAGCGCGCCGCCGACGTTGACGTCGTAGAAGACGTCCGGGTCGGCGGCCCAGAACTTGTAGACGGCCGCGAGGTGAAAGACGGTCGACACGCCGTCGACCGCACGGTCGAGAGTGGCGGGATCCCGGATGTCCCCGACGATGCGTTCGACCGGGAGGCCGTCGAGGTTGTCGTTTGCCGCGCGGGGTCGCAGAGTGCGCACACCTGGTACCCGTCGGCGAGTAACGCACGCACGACGGCGGAGCCGATGAACCCCGAGGCGCCCGTGACGAGGGCGGATCCGGGCGCGCCAATCCGATCAGCCACGGCTGCCATCCCACCGCCGAACGCCGGGGACCGCCCCGGCTATTCCGGTCCGGCCGTCGAGCACGACCGCCGCACCGGTTTCTGCGTCAGGCCCGAAACCGACGCCGACGTCGGAGAGGACGTAGGAGACGTAGGAGACGTAGGAGAGGTTGTTCGCGTTCGTGTCACAGCCGAGCTGCTCGGCGGACGCGATGTCGAGAGGCATTCTTCGGTAGCGCACCGCGCCAGCTTCGCACTTCGCGCTCGCATTCGCGTGAGAGACATGCGAACATATGTTCGTGCCCGAAGCGGCGACGATCCTGCACGCCGACCTCGACGCGTTCTACGCGTCGGTCGAACAGCGCGACGACCCGGTCCTGCGGGGCCGACCCGTGATCGTCGGAGGCGGCGTGGTGCTCGCAGCCAGCTACGAGGCGAAGGCCTTCGGCGTCCGGACCGCGATCGGTGGGGGCTCGCGCGCAGGCTCTGCCCGTCGGCCGTCGTGGTCGAGCCGCGCTTTTCGGCCTACACGGCCGCCAGCCGGGCGGTGTTCGAGGTGTTCGAGAACACCACACCGCTCGTGGAGGGCCTGTCGATCGACGAAGCCTTTCTCGAGGTGGGCGGGCTGACCAGAGTCTCGGGTACACCGGTCCAGATCGCGACCCGCCTGCGACGCGAGGTGTTCGAAGGGGTTGGGCTGAGGATCACCGTGGGCATCGCGCGGACAAAGTTCCTGGCCAAGGTGGCGAGCGGCGTAGCCAAGCCGGACGGCCTCCTCGTGGTACCGCCCGATCGCGAGACGGAGTTCCTGCACCCGCTTCCGGTACAGCGGCTCTGGGGTGTCGGCGCGGTGACCGCGCAGAAGCTCCGCCGGCGGGGCATTACTACCGTGGCCGACGTCGCCCGCCTCGACGAGACCGTGTTGGTCGCGATGCTCGGGAGCGCCTCGGGCCGGCATCTGCACGCGCTCGCGCACAACCGCGACCCGCGTCCGGTCGTGACCCGACGCCGGCGAGGGTCGATCGGGTCGCAGCATGCGATCGGTCGATCGGTCGGTCCGAGATCAGCGGAATCGATCGACGTGTCCTTGGTGGCACTCGTCGACCGGGTGACGCGGCGTCTGCGGGCCGCGCGCCGCATCGGCCGCACCGTGGTGCTCCGATTGCGCTTCGACGACTTCTCCCGCGTCACCCGTTCGCACACGCTGTCACGGCCGACCGCGCACACGAACACGATCCTGGCGACGGCGCGCGGGCTGCTCGCGGCGGCGATGCCGAGGGTCCGATCGGGACGGTCTCACGCTCGTGGGCGTCGCGGTGGCGAATCTGGCCGACGACACCGTCGTGCAGCTCGCACTGCCGTTCTCCCGTGGTTCGGGCGCCGCGCTCGACACGACGCTCGACGGTGTGCGTGACCGCTTTGGTGCCGGCGCCGTGACCCGAGCGGCGTTGCTCGGAAGGGACACGGGCTCGTCGACGCCGATGCTCCCGGATTGAGCTCGGGCGGCCGCGGATTCCGGCGCTACGGCTGCCCGGTGGAAGGCGTACCCGCGATGTCGCCGGCCGACAGCGCTCCGGAAACGATGTCCTGGGCGGTCTGGCTCAGGAGCGGTTGTGGCTTCGGGCGTAACCGCGCAGCTGCGCGAACGCGGCGTCGATGCTGACCTGGTTGCGCTCCGCCACGACGCCCTTCGCCTGTTCGATCACGATCCGCGACTCCAGCGCGGTTTCGAGTTGCGATGTGACGACCCGGGCATCGCTCAAGGCCCGTTCCTGGAGGATGCCGATCGTCGCGATGTCGGCGAGCGACTGTGCGATGACCCGCTGTGAGGGTTCGATCACGGACGCGCTCGTCGAGAAGATGTTGAGCGCCCCGATGACCTCGTTGCGCAGCTTCATGGGCAGCGCGGAGACCGAAGCGAATCCGGCCTCACGTGCGTGAGGCGCGAAGTCGGGCCAGCGGATGTCGGCTTCGTCGCCGAGGGCACTGTGCACGGCCGATCCGGTGCGGAACGCGTCGAGGCACGGTCCCTGGTCGTACTGCAATTCGAACAACTCGATGAGACGCATACGCTCGCTCGACGAGGCGACGTAGTGCAGCACTTCTTCGCCGTCGGACAGCATGATTCCTGCTTCGGCGATGTCGACCAGCTCGACGCACCGCACCGCGAGGTGGTGCAGGAATTCGACGATGTCGTATTCGTCGACGAGCGTGTCCGCGAACTCCACGAAGGCGGTGAGGAAGTCCTGTTCTCGAGCCATCTCGGTGCCCCCCCTTTCTCGAGGTCCGGTGTTGAGCTTGTTCGGAATTTGTTCTGAAGCTGGGAAGTCGTGTCCTCGGTCAGTCGAATCGCAGGACCCCGGCGTCGACGTCGGCCGCGACGTCGACGACTGCTCGATCGTGCGCGAACGTGTACGCTGCGCAGCAGCACGAGTGCGTCGGCGACGGACACGTCGGCCTGCACGGAGACGCGGCCGGCGGCCTGGTGTACGCGGCACGCGGTGTTTCGGGACATGTCCGAGTTGCCAGGCCACCGTGCCCGGTGGCGCCTCGGACTGCCAGGCGAGCAACGTCCGGCTCACCAACTGAGCAACGGCGAGCGCGTCGTCGATCTGGTCGAGCGTCAGTGCGCCGGACTCGCGGTGATACAGGTTCATGGCGCCGATGCAGATCCAGTCGACGAGCAGCGGAAAGCCGAACGCGGCTCGGACCCCCGCCCCGAGCGCACCGCGCCGGAACTCGGGCCACGGCCCCGCCGCTTCGCCGGCGAGGTCGGGATCGAAGACCGGTGCCGCCTGCTTGAACGCGTCGACGCACGGCCCTTCGCCCAGGACGTACTCGACCTGCTCGACCGATTCGGTGAGGTCGTCCGACACGCCAACGCAGCCGAGCGATTGTCCGCCCGACACCAACATCAGCGCCGCGCCTGTGACCCCGATGACATCGGCGCAGGCGAGACACAGCGAGCTCACCGGGTCGTGGTTCTCGTCGGTCCGCGCCGCGACCAACTCTGCGAACCGCTCGGGTTCGAGTGGTCGGACTGCCAACTTGCAACCCCTTGTCTCGAGGTGTCGAGTCCGACGGCGCAAATGTGGCGAGTCTCTGTGCCACAGGGCTCTGCGGCGCAAGTCCCAGCTGTGGGACACCGGATCCGACGTTCGCGGAGCCTAACCCCATATCTCGGTGCCGAACACCGAGCACCGATTCCCAATGCTTGCGAATCCTTCAAATGCTGCCGAACTCGACGCGTGTCAGCCGCAGACCGCTGCGGGCGACCCGCAGATCGCGAGGAGAAAGCACGAGGCGAACGGCGCGACGCTCAGTCCGCGACGGTGATGCGACGCTTCTTCGCGTTGCCCTGCTCGATCTCGTCGACGAGCGCGATCGCGTAGTCGGGGTAGGTGATCCGGCTTCGACCCTGCGCGTCGACGAGCAGCTCGTCGCCACCGACGCGGTAACTCCCGCTCCGCTCCCCGGCCTCGATGAGCGCAGCGGGGCTGATGTAGGTCCAGTCGAGGTCGTCGCACCTGCGGTACAGGTCGAGCGCGGCGGCCTGCGCGAGCGCGTTCGGTTTCCAGGCCTCGAGAAACTCCGGTGTGTCGACGAGGCGGATCCCGGGCGCCACCTCGAGCGTGCCGGCGCCACCGAGCACGACGAGGCGCGTCACTCCCGCCCGCCGCGCGCCTTCGATGAGTGCCCGGGCGGCGCCGACGAGCGTGTCCTCGTCGTCGTCGACACCGCGGCGAGGTCCGACGGCTGACACGATCGCATCCTGACCCGTCGCCGCGGCGGCAACCTGGTCTGCGTCCGTTGCATCGGCCGTGAGGACTCCGATGTCGAGATCGTCGATCGGATCTCCCGAGCGGGTTGCGCCCGTCACGACGTGCCCGCGGGCGACCAGCTCGTGCGCGATCGCACGGCCGATGTTGCCCGAGGCGCCGAACAAGAGGACGTTCATGGCTGCGTCTCCTGAATCGCGGGAACTTCGTCCTGGCGCTGGAATTGAGTGCGATAGAGATCGGCGTACAGGCCACCCGAGTCGAGAAGCGACTCGTGGGTGCCCTGATCGACGATACGACCGTCGTCCACGACGAGTATCCGGTCGGCCTGGCGGATCGTCGACAGACGGTGGGCGATGACCAGCGACGTGCGGCCGGCCAGGGCAACCTTCAGCGCCTCTTGGACTGCCGACTCCGACTCGGAATCGAGGTGCGCGGTCGCCTCGTCGAGCACGACGACGCGTGGCG
The DNA here is from genome assembly GCA_963784845.1 of uncultured Actinomycetes bacterium. GTDB lineage: Bacteria > Actinomycetota > Acidimicrobiia > IMCC26256 > PALSA-610 > PALSA-610. The sequence goes on from CAWASN010000004.1 coordinate 72,614, forward strand.
CCTTGAGGAGCAGGCGCGCGATTGCAATGCGCTGCTTCTCGCCCCCGGAGAGGCGGTACCCGCGGTCACCGACCACGGTGTCGAGGCCGTCGGGAAGAGTCTCGACGAGGGGCAGGATCTGCGCGGCTTCCAGTGCGCGGCGAAGGTCGTCGTCGGTGGCGTCCGGCTTCGCGTAGCGGAGGTTCTCGGCGATGGTCTCGTGGAAGAGATGCGCGTCCTGGGTCACGACGCCGATCGTGGCCCGCAGCGATTCCGACTTGACGTCCCGCACGTCGATGCCGTTGATGCGGACGGAACCCGAACGTACGTCGTACAGACGGGGCACGAGGTTGCCGATCGTCGTCTTGCCCGCGCCCGACGGCCCCACGAGCGCGACGAGTTGACCGGGTTGTGCCACGAACGAGACGTCGTGCAGGACCTGCTGGTGCGGCGTCTGCTCGAGGACCGCGACGGATTCGAGCGACGCGAGCGACACCTCGTCCGCGTGCTGGGATAACTGAAGTCGACGTGCTCGAACTCGACCCGGGCCGGCCCGTCCGGAATCGATACCGCGTCCGCGGCTTCGGTGATCATCGGCTCGAGATCGAGGACCTCGAAGACACGGTCGAACGAGACGAGCGCAGTCATGACGTCGACCTGCACGTTCGAGAGCGCGGTCAGCGGGCCGTACAGACGATTGAGATACGCAGTCAGGGCGACGACCGTCCCGAGTTGCAGTGCGCCGTGCACGGCGAGCAGCCCGCCCCACCCGTAGACCATCGCGGTCGCGAGTGATGCGGTGAGAAGGAGCGAGATCATGAAGACGCGCGTGTACAGCGCCTGGGTGACGCCGATGTCGCGCACTCGGGTGGCGCGTTGCTCGAACAGGCGAGACTCGGCTCGCGGGTCGCCGAAGAGCTTGATGAGCAACGCGCCCGAGACGTTGAATCGCTCGGTCATCGTCGTGTTCATCTGGGCATTGAGTCCGTACGACTCGCGGGTGAGCCCGGCGAGACGACGGCCGACCCATCGGGCGGGGAACAAGAAGACCGGAAGGATCGCGAGGGAGACGAGTGTGATCTTCCAGGACAGGACGAACATCGCGGCGAGGGTGACGGCCACCCCGATCGTGTTGCCGACTACCGACGACAACGTGTCGGTGAACGCCTGTTGCGCGCCGAGCACGTCGTTGTTCAATCGTGTGACGAGCGCGCCGGTCTGTGTGCGGGTGAAGAACGCGATCGGCATGTCCTGGATGTGGCTGTAGACGCGTGGTGCGCATGTCGAGGATGAGACCCTCGCCGACGCGGGCCGAGACCCATCGCTGCCAGAGCGACAGCCCGGCATCGACGATGGCGAGACCACCGACCACGAACGCGAGCCCGACGACCACGCCGCTGTCGCGCTTGATGATGCCGTCGTCGATGATCGCCCGGAAGATCAACGGGTTCGCGGCGCTGAGAACGGCATCGACGATGATCAGGGCAAGGAACAACTGCAGGAGAGCTCGGTACGGGCGGGCGAACGCGAAGATGCGCTTGGAGATCCCGGGCGCCAGCTCGTAGTCCTTGATCGATTCGTCGCCGCCGGAACGACCGCATGAGGCCGAAGCCCGCGCCGCCGCGACCGCCGCCTCCGCCCATACCCATCGCCATACGCATGCCTCTCGTCGATACGACCCCGGCCATCCCAGCACCACGGGCGCGCGATCCTCGGATGCCGGTGCCTTCGGGTACCCACCGCGCGTCGAACGCGACAAGTAGCTTCCGAACGCATATGGGCACCGGAAACATTCCTCCTTCCGAAGGACCCGACTCCCCCCACGGGGCCGACGACCTCGACCGGACCGTCGAAACTCCGTCGGTCGGTGGCGAACCCACCCTGATGATCCCGGCGGTTGCGCCGGGAGGACCGGGCGGACCGGGGCCGTCGGGACCCGGACGGGGATCGGGTGACGGCGACAATCGCCGGCGGAATCTCTGGCTGATCGTCGCCGCGGTGTTCCTCGTCGGCCTTGCCATCGGTGCGGTCGTCGTGTTGCTGGCCCGGTCGAACTCGTCGAGCTCCACTTCGGGGACGACCACCTCGAGCACGTCGTCGACGTCGTCGTCTTCGACCACGTCGATCTCCGAGGGCACGACCTCCACGGTGGAACCGTCGACGACAGCGGCACCCGACACCACCGCGGTTCCCTCCACCGCCGCCGCACCCTCTGTACAGATCACGGACTTTCGGTCGACGTCGTCGACGCCGAACTGTTCGACTCCCGCACCGGACGTGTCGACGAGCATTCCCGCAACCGTCCAGCAGGTGACGCTCCAATGGACGACGGAGTTCACGACGAGGGTCGACATCTCGGTCGACGGTCCGGGCGTCTACCAGAGCAACGTGGGCGCCGCGAGCTCGATCACGATTCCGTACGGATGCCCCGGACCGCACGAGTACCTCCTCACCGCGCACGGGGCCAACGGAACCGCGACCACGAAGGCGCTCACGATCACCGCGACCCCCGACAGCGGCGCGTGCTTTCGCCGGGGGATCGAATGCCGGGGCTCCTCGGCCGGCCCGGTGGCGCGTCGCGTGACCAACCCTGGCCGTGCGCCGCTCGGCCCAATAGCCTCCACGTATTCGCGCGGTGACAGGAGGCCGGTGACCCGTACGAGCCGCTCTGACGAGCCGGGTGCGCGCGACGACGCCACGCTCGTTGTCCTGATGCGCGCCGGCGACCTGGCCGCGTTCGAGGAGTTGTACGTCCGCCACCGTCCCGCGGTTTCGCGAACGGTCGCCGCCATCGTGCGCAACCGCGAACACACCTCCGACGTCGTCCAGGAAGCGTTCACCCGCGCGCTCGACCGTTTGGCGACGTTGCGCGATCCCGAACGATTCGTGCCGTGGTTGCTCTCGATCGCCCGCCACGTCGCGACCGACCACGTGCGCGATCTTCTCCGGGTGGATCTCACGACCGAGGAGGATGGCTACGGCACGGCCGAGATCACCCCGGGTCCGGAGGAGCTGGCGGAGCTCGCCGAGCTCGCCCGGCTGGTCGGCGCGGGCATCACGCGGTTGTCGACCCGCGACGCGACCGCGGTCGCGCTCGTCACCCACCTCGGGTTCACTCCGGCGGAGGTCGGGCTTGCGCTGGGCGTCAGCCAGAACGCGGCCAAGGTGATCGTGCACCGCGCCCGCCGCCGTCTGCGCGACGCGTTGTTCATGGAGCTGTTGGCACGCGGCTATCAACGGGGATGCGCCGACCGGCCGCCGCTGCACGAGGATGCCGACCGGGCTCTCGTCCTGAAGCACGTGCTCGCGTGCGACGCGTGCTCCGAGGCGTTGACGTCCGACGTACGGGGCTACGACTCCTTCGCGGTGAGATCCGCGGTGGTGTCACCTTCGATCGCGGGCTGAGCGCGTCCCGCCAACTCCGTGAGGGCCCGGACGAGACGGTCGGATTCCTGCCCGCTCGACGCGAATCCCTCCACCTCCGCCCCACCCATCGCCTCGGCGATGCCCGGCCCGATCAGCGCCGCGAAGAGCTCGCGTTCACCGGGCCCGAGAGCCTGGGTGAACTCGCCGAGCTTGTGAAGGAGCGACGCGGCGATCTCCTGGTCGGTCATCGGAGAACGCGGGGATCAACGCGCGAAGTCGCGAAGGGGGCCGTCCGGCGCGCCGAGCGGGTCTCGATCGGCGTGGGTGTCGGCGGCTTGGGTGTCGGCGGCGTGGGAGTCGTCGGCCATGAGCGGACCACCTCTCGCGAAGAGGATCGTGAAGCGTTTCGCGGACTACGTCGGATTTCTCGCCCGCCGGTTACGCCCTCGACTCAAGCTCCCGCGGTGATCCGCGCGACCGTGTCGTCGCCATGGCTCACGATCCAGATGCCGCCCGCGCCGACGGCTCCGTGCTCAGGGTTTGCGCCCACCGTCAGCGTGTCCGTCACCGTGTTCGTCGTGGGATCGATCCGCAGGACCTGCGCGCCCGACGTCATGCTGACCCAGATCGCGCCGGCGCCGAACAGGACCGACTTCGGCTGGCCGCCGACAGAGATGCTCGCCGCCACCCTGGCGGTCTTCGCGTCGATCCGGGAAACCGTGCCGTCGCCCGGGTTCACCGCCCACACCGATCCTGCGCCCGACGTCACCTGATCAGGAGACTTCCCGACCGGGATCGTCGCCACGACTTTGTTCGTCGTCGGGTCGACCTGCGTCACCGTGCCCGCGCTCAGCCGGTTCGCGACCCACACGCCGTCGGCGTCGACCACGAGAGCGTCGGGCGCGGAGCCGACCGCGATCGTCGCGACGACCTGGTTCGTCGTCGGGTCGATACGCAGGAGCGCGTTCGTCTTCGGTGCCGTCACCCACACTGCACCGTCACCGACCGCGATCTCGGCGGCGGTCGTGGCGATCGGGAACGTCGTGGTCTTGGTGTGCGCGGGGTCCGCACCAGGCACGACCCGCATGATCACGGGTGCGTCCGAGCCGGTGATCCAGAGCGCGTCGGAGGTGGCGTCGATCGCGTGCGGCGTGTGCGGCAGGCTCGCGATCTGCGTGACCCGGTTCGTGGCCGGATCGATACGCGCCAGCGCCTTGCTCGTCGACTCCGTCACGAAGATCGCGTCGAAGGCGAACACGACGTGATCGGCTTTCGGTTGCAGCGCGATGGTCGCCGCGACCGTGGGCGCACTACCGGGCGTCGTCGGCAGAGTCGTCGGCGGAGTTGCAGACGGCTGCTTCGACCCGCTGCGCCCGAAGACGAAGATCCCGCCCGCTACGAGCGCGCCGAGCACCACGAGCACACCCACGAGACGTGCCTTCGAGCGTCGGGCCCGGCGCTCTGCGGGCGGGCTCGTGGTCGGGGCCGCGGGTGCCGGGCCGGTGGGAGGACCGGGCGCGACGGCTTCGGGTGGAACGGTCGCGGGAGCGGGAACCACGGCCGGCGCGTCGGTAACGGGGGCTTCGGGGGCGGACGCGTCGGCCGCGGACGCGTCGGCCGCGGGTGCGTCGGCGACGACGTCCTGGACGGGCACGAGCTGGTCGGGCGAGATCGAGCTCAACTCCGCGCCGTGGGTCGAGGCCGCGGTCACCGGGGTCGACTCGATGATCGTCTCGGGAGCAGGCCCGCCGTCGGTGCCGATGCGGGGCGTCGCCGGCCGCGGCTCGGTGTCGAGGTGGTGCGGCCCGGAGATGCGCGCTCCGATGCGGCCGGTCGCCATGACCGCGATCCCGCCTCGCTGCAGCCAATCGGGACCCAGCGCCTCGGCCGCGGCGTCGGCGAGCGCGACGCCGAAGTCCTCGGCGGTCTCGAAGCGGTCGTTCGGATCGGCGGCCAGAGCCTTCATCGTCGTCTCGACCAGCTCCGGCGGTAGCCCGGGCGCGGCTTCGGCGAGCGGCGTCGGTTGTTCGTGCACGTGGCGATACAGCAGCGCGATCGCGTTGCCGTCGTCGACGAACGGGAGGCGACCGCTGAGCAACTCGTACAACACGGTTCCCAGCGCGTACACGTCGGTCGCCGGCGTGAGCTCGGCGCCGAGCGCTTGTTCGGGTGCCATGTATGCCGGAGTGCCGAGCACCTCGCCGGTTCGGGTCGCCATCGATGCCGTGCCGCCGACGACCTTGGCGATGCCGAAGTCCGAGACTTTGAGCGTTCCCGACGCGGCGAACAGCAGGTTCTCGGGTTTGATGTCGCGGTGAAGGATCCCCTTGCCATGCGCGTAGTTGAGTGCGCTGCACGCGGCGACGACGATGCTGCACGCGCTGTCGTGCGACACGCCGACCGTCGTGAACCGGTCCCAGAGCGTCCCGCCCGGAAGTAGCTCCATCACGAGGAGGCACAGGCCCTCTTCTTCGACGAAGTCGTAGATGGGAACGATGTGCGGATGATCGAGAGTCGCCAGCAAGCGTGCCTCGCTGACGAACCGGCGGCGCACCCCGGGATCGGCCGCGAACGCGCGAGGCAGTTCCTTGACCGCGACGGGGCGCCCGAGCTGGCGATGGTCGGCGCGCAGCACGACGCCCCAGCCACCTCTCCCGATCTCCTCGCCGATGTCGTATCCCGGGAGGGCCCGCGCGACCTGATCGCGGTCGAGGGTCATCCGATCCTCCGCAGAGCGGCGGAGGCGCGCGGTGAGGCGGTGACCGCCCGGGTCACGCGGCTCAGACGCCCCGCAACCACGGGAGGCTCGAGCGCGTTCGCCGCGGTTGCCGACAAGACGGTCTTGACCTGGAACGGGCGAAGCTCGGGATGCTTGGATCGGATGAGGGCTGCCATGCCCGCGATGTGCGGGGCGGCGTACGAGTTCCCGGTGCCGACGGTCCAGCCCCCGTCGAGCCAGGGCAGCTCGACGTCGATGCCGCGGGCCAGGAACTCGGTCGGTGGCGTGGGGTTGTAGTGAAACCGCAAGGGGTCGCTCGACAAGTTGCACGCGACGCTCGTGACTGCGGCGTACATCGACGGGAAGCTCGGCCGGATCACGTTGTTCGCGGCGGTGACGACAAAACAGTTCTGGAAGTACGCCTCGTCGCAGAGCTCATAGAACGGGAGCGCCCAATCGCGGCGCGACGTGCCCAGCGAGAGGTTGATCACGTCGAATCGCTGTTCGATGGCCCACGCCAGGCCCCGCAGGAAGACAACCGCCTTCCCCGTGAGGCCGGTGCCCAGCACCTTGACGCTGGTGATGCTCGCCTCCGGTGCGAGCGTATGGATGATCCCCGCACACGCGGTGCCGTGACCGAACGAGTCGCCGTGGGGCCCGATGACTTCTTCGGTTCCGTCGGGGGTGGCGCGGATGGCGACACTGTGCTCGATGTCGACGGCTCCGCCGAGCGCCGGATGACCGGCGTCGATGCCGCTGTCGACGACCGCGACGCGCACCCCCGCGCCGCGCGCCCCGCCCCAGGCCCAGTCCGGCGAGAGGTCCTCGAGCGCGAGGCGCGCCGGCAGGCGCAGCACGCGTGACTCGCGGGAGTACGCCGGGCGATTCTCGGGCTCGTCAGCCATCGTTCAACACGGCCGTGAGGAACGCTGCGAGCGCGGCGTAGCGCGAAGGATCGGTCGCGGCCAGGTCGCGCGAGATCGTCGCCGAGCTGTCGGGGAGTCGCTATCTCGACACCCGGGGCCGCCTCCGACTCGAGCGCGGCGCCGGCGACACCGGCCAGGAGCGTCGCGATCTCGACGTCGTCGAACGAGAACGGTCCGCCGCCCTGCTTTTCGACCAGCTCGAGCACGCCGTGGGTTGCGTCGTCGGTGCTGCACGGCACCGCGAGAACGCTGCCCGGGCGGATGCCGAGGAGGGCGGCCATGCCCTGCGCGCTCCGCTCGTCGTCGCGGCGCGGGCTCATCGCGAGGGGCTGGCCCGACGAGGCGACGTATCCCGCAAAGCCGGAGTGCACCGGGACGCGCGCGCCGAGGAACGCGTCGGCCGTCCCCACGGCCGCGCGCGACGAGATCGTCGCCGTCGATCGCGAGCAGCCATCCGTGGGCGGCGCCCGTCGCCTCGATCGCCGAACGCACGACCGTCTGCAGGATCGAACTCGGTGCGTCCGGCACGGGCCGAACGCTACCGGGGGCGCTCGTCGAAGCGCATCACGGTTGCACTGCCCCGAATGCGCCCGAGGCTCGCCGGACGTCGTCGGCGGTGGGACGGGCGGTGGTCGTCGCGGCGTCGGCAAGCGCCGGACGGCCGCGGGGCATCATCGTCATCCGGCTCAGGCGACGGCCGCCCGCGGGCGCGACCGCCGGCGGCCGGCTGCCGTCGAGCACCGCGCCGACCGATGGATACTCGGCGGCCATCGCCGCGATCGCCTCGTCGTCGAGTACGAGGAGGGAGACCGGCTCCGTCGCCTCCAGATATGCGCCGGACTCTTGGCCGAGCAGTGCACTCACCCCGAACGCGTCGCCCGGGGCGAGATCGGCCGCGGCTGCGAGGCGGCCGTCGAGCCCGGGCACGAGCACGCGCGCCCGGCCTCGGCGCAGGATCAGAACCCGGCCTCCCTCGGGCACACGCGCGCCGGAGGCGAGGTCGTCGGCACGCAGGTGGGCGGCGGCGGCCGCGAGTGCGCCCGCGTCGAGCCCGGCGAAGACCGGGAGGCGTGCGAGCGCGGCGGTGGCGTCGAACGACGGCTCCACCGCGACGTGACCGCCCATCTGCTCCTCCCACAGTTGCGAGTAGGTGCCGCCCGCGCGCAGCAGTTCTTCGTGGGTTCCCTGCTCGACGATGTGGCCGGCCACGACCACGAAGATGCGGTCGTAGTCGACGATCGAGGTGAGGCGGTGAGTGACCGCGATCGTCGTACGCCCCTGACCGACGCGCTCGAGCGTGTTCGAGATGAGTCGCTCGGTACGCGGGTCCAGCGCCGACGTCGCTTCGTCGAGCAGCAAGACGCGTGGGTCGCGCAAGAGCGCCCGGGCGATCGCGAGGCGCTGGCGCTGCCCGCCGGAGAGGCGTCCACCTCGTTCGCCCACGAGCGTGTCGTAGCCGCGGGGCAACTCGGTGATGAACTCGTGCAGCTCGGCCGCCCGCGCGGCCGCTTCGATCTCGGCCGCGCTCGCGCCCGGGCGCGCGATCTCGATGTTCTCGCGGATGGTCGTGTCGAAGAGGAAGGTGTCCTGGAACACGACGCCGAGCTGTGCCCGCCACGACGCGACCGTCACGCTGCGCAGGTCGGTGCCGTCGAATCGCACGGCGCCTTCGGCGGGATCATAGAAGCGCATGAGGAGCTGAAGGACCGAGGACTTCCCGGCCCCGGTCGGCCCGACGAACACCACGCGTGCGGCCGGCCGGGACGACCGCGCACACGTCCTCGAGTGTGGGTCGTTCGGGCGTGTACGCGAATCCCACGTGGTCGAGGCTGATCTCGTGCTCCAACGGACGTGCGATCGTCGCGTCGGGGCCGTCGGCGATCTCGGGCTCGACCCCGAGCAGTTCGTTGACGCGCACCAGCGCGCCCGTCGCCGACTGGATCTGCTGACCGAGCGACGTAAGTGCCGTCACGGGGCTCAGCACCTCACCCATGAGGCTCATGAAGGCGACGAGCCCGCCGAGGGTCAAGTGCCCGTGAAGTATCAGCCACGAACCCAGGCCCAAAACGATGACGCGCAGCAGTGTCACGATCGTGTTCACGGACAGGCCGAACAGCCCACCGAACAACTGCATACGGACCTCGGCTTCGAAAAGCCGCTTCGCCGCGCGTCCGAAGCGGGCGCTCTCGCGTGCCTCGAGCGCAAACGCGCGCACGACCGACCGGGCTCCGTAGTTCTCCGACGCGACGCCGTAGAGGCTGCCGGTCTGCTCCTGCACCGCGATGCTCCGCGCCTGGGCGCCCTTGGCCATGCTCCGGTAGACGAGCGCGATGATCGGTGCACCCGCCAGCACGATCACCCCGAGCAGCAGGTTGAGCTCGAGCAGGACGACCGTCGCGACGATGAGCGACAGGACCTGGAACGCACCTTCGCGCATGGTCTGCGACAGGCCCTGTTCGAGCATGTACACGTCGGAGAACATGCGCGACATCACGTCGCCTTCTTGACGCTCGTCGAACCAGCCCGCGTGCAACTGCTGCAGGCGGTCGAACATCTCGCTGCGGAGCTGACGCACGACGGAACCGCTGACGTACGCCGAGAGGTACGCCCGGCGCAGTCCCGCGAGGAGCGAGACGAAGAACGCGATCGCGAGCACGACGAGGATCCGGATGACGCTGGCGAAGTGGCCGCTCGGGATCGCGTGGTCGAACAGCCGGCGGAGCGCGAACGGGAAAATCGTGGTGAACGCGAGGCCGAGAAGCATGTACACGAACATCTCGAGCTCGCGAGCGACGTGAGGTCGGAGATAGCTCAGGTTGAGGCGTATGAACTTCCCGAGCTTGACGTCGGGCGCCCCCGCGTGCAGTTTCTGTCGCCACGACTCCTCGAGCGCGGCCATGCCTTCGCCGTAGAGGTCTTGCGCGGTGACGTCGACGCTATTCGCGGCGGCCTCCCCGAGCAGCCGGCGAAAGGTGTCGACCCCGCCCCGCTCGACGAGATAGCGGACGAACGACAAGGCCATCGCGCCGGCGAGCTCACCGTCGGCGGCACCGAGAGTCGGCAGATCGATCTCTCGCAGCTGGGCATCGGGATCGGGTGCGTCGGCGACGTAGAGCCCGTAGCCCTCGAGCATCACGCCGAGATCGTCCGCGGCCGGCAGAGCGGCGCCGAACACCAGTGCGAGCGCGCGTTCGGTCGACTCGGGCGGTGCCTCCGGTGTGACCACCATCCAGATCTCGCGCCGTTCGGCATCGACGATCGTGCCGCTCGTCAGGATCGTGCCCGGATGCTCGGGATCGGGGAACGGATCGACGAGGCAGATCTGCGGTTTCACGCCCCACGACTCGGATCCGAACCCGCTCAGGCGCTTGCGCGCCTTGCGCGCGGACGCGGCGACCCAGGTCGCCGCGGCGGCACCGGCGGTTCCCGGCCGGTATCTGATGATCGCCGCCCCGACGTCGGAGAAGCTGAGGTCGTCGAGGGCCGGACGTACCGCGAGCACATCGGCCGGCGCGCCGGTTGCGGGCGCGGTGGCTTCCGACGCGGCGGGATCGGTGCCCGACGCGGCGGGATCGGTGCCCAGCACGACGAGATCGGTGCCGCCGATCCGGATGGTCGTGCCGGCGGGGACCGGTGTCGGATTCGAGATGCGCTCACCGTCGACGAAGGTGCCGTTCGAGCTGCCGGCGTCGGTCGCCACGAGACCACCCGGCGTCGCCTCCAGGACGAGATGGCGCCGCGACACCCTGGGGTCGTCGAGCACTACCCGGTCGCCCTCGCGCCCGAACTCGAGTCGGGTGTCGACGGTGACCTGCCTCGGAGCGAGCCCGGGCTCGCGGATCTCGATGAGGTGGCCGCTCGGCATCGTCTGACGGTAACCGCCTTCGGTGCTGTCTGCTCGGTTGCGTCGTGACACGGGCGCGCGGGATCGCACCACGGCGCCGCGGGCCGGTGCTCGCAGCCGGGTGCTCGCAGTCGGGGCCCGGTCGGTGCTCAGCGCGCGAGCGGCGGTGTGCTGCGGTAGATCCAGTCGGGGTCGAGCGATCGGCTGCCGACGGCGGTGACCGCGTCGAGGTGTGCGATGTCGTCGGCGGTGAGCGTTACGTGTACTGCGCCGAGATTCTCTTCGAGGTGCGCGACGCGCTTCGTTCCGGGGATCGGGACGACGTCGAGACCTTTCGCCAGTACCCACGCGAGCGCGATCTGGCCGGATGTCGTCTCGTGCGCGGCCGCGACCTCGCGCACGACCCCGACCGACGCGAGATTGGCGTCGAAAGCATCGTCGGCGAATCGAGGCTGCGCGCGCCGTAGGTCGCGCTCGCCGAGGTCGTCGACGGCGTTGATCCGACCGGCCAGGAAGCCGCGTCCGAGTGGGCTGAACGGCACGATGCCGATGCCGAGCTCACGACACGTCGGCACCACGTCGTCCTCGATGTCGCGACTCCACAACGACCATTCGCTCTGCAGTGCCGCGATCGGGTGCACCGCCGCGGCGCGGCGGATCGTGTCGACCGACGCCTCGGACAACCCGAGGTAGCGGACCTTGCCTTCGGTGACCAGCTCGGCCATCGCGCCCACGGTCTCTTCGATCGGCACGTTCAGGTCGGCGCGATGTTGGTAGTAGAGGTCGATGTGATCGGTGCCGAGCCGGCCGAGCGATCCCTCGACCGACGCGCGTACGTACTCGGGGCTCCCGTTCACGACACCGGGTCTGCCGTTGCGGGCCGGCGCGATGATGCCGAACTTGGTCGCGAGCACGACCTCGTCGCGCCGGCGGGCGATGGCCTTCCCGACCGCTTCCTCGCTGATGTGCGGACCGTAGATGTCGGCGGTGTCGAGCATCGTTGCGCCGAGGTCGAGGGCTCTGGCGATCACCTCGGTCGGATCCACCCCCTCGAAGCCGCCGTAGGCCGGGCTGAAGCTCATGCAGCCGAGGCCGATGGCGCCCACCGAGAGGCCGCCGGTTCCGAGGGTTCGGACGGGGATGGTCATCGCGGGAGTCCTCTCCGGCGGCTCGTGCGTTCCGTGCGTCGCGCCTACCGTGCGTCGTGCCAGGTTGTCGTGCGAGGTTGTCGTGCGAGGTTGTCGTGCGATCGCTCACGCTACGGCGTCGGTCCCGGCACGTGTCCCGACGCCGCGGGGTCGGGCGAATCGATCGGGCGCACGTCGAGCCCGAGGCGACGCGCGGCCGCCGCGGCTTCGCCCCGGTTGGCGACGCCGAGCTTGGCGAGGATGTTCGAGACGTGCACGCTCGCGGTCTTGGCCGATATGAACAGCGCGTCGGCAATCTGGCGGTTGGTACGGCCCTCGGCGACCAGCGCGAGGACGTCGAGCTCCCGAGCGGTGAGCCCGAACCGATCGGCGGGAGACGCGACCGTGTCCGACCCGGGTCCCAGGTCGAGCCGGGCCCGGCGGGCCAGGCTCGCGATCGCGTCGCGCACGCAGACCCAGCCGATCGCCTGCGCGAGCGCGAAGGCGGCCCGAGCACTCACCGCGGCAGTTTCACGATCGCCAAATCGCACGAACCCCTCGGCCGCCCGCCACCGCGCGTAGGCCTCACGCGGGCGCATGCCGTAGCCCGCCCACATATCGGCGAGCGCCAGCCAGTCGGCGGGATCGTCCTCGGCGGACGCCCGGGCAACCTCGACTGCGAAGAGTTTCAGCAGCGCGTCGAGTGCCGCGGGCCGCCCGCCGTCCCACCGTCCTTTCGCGATCCAGGTCGCGAGCAGGCCGCCCATCTCGCGTACCTGCGCGAGGTACGTGGCCCCCTCGTCGGTGGCACCGGCGCGCGCCGCAGCAGTCGCACCCGCGGCGAGACCCTGGACGATGACATCGACGCTCACGTCCGAACACAAAGACGGGTCCTCGACGGGCTTGCGCGTCGCCTCGACCGCGCGCCGCAACGCGCGTGCCTCGTGGCCACTCCACGCGTCGATGGCGACATACGCGTGCTCGACGGTCTGGAGGTCGTGTTCGGCCAGCACGGGCCGGATCAACTCCGCCATCCGCCCTGCTTCCGTTCGCGCAACCGCGAAGTCGCCGCGTCCGACTGCGAGGTGGCATCGCTGCTCGGCGACCCGCCACGCGTCGATGCCGATCGGATCGACGCCTTCGGCCTCGCGCAACTGCTCCTCGGCCTGATCCCAGCGCCCCAACGCACGCAGCGACTCGCACGCGTTCAAGCGCAGGAACGCACCGACCGCTCGGTCGAGTCCGTGGGCGCGGGCGATCTCGGCGCCTTCGAGCGAGATGGCGAGCGCTTCCTCGTTGCGCGCCAACGTCTGGAGTGCACCCCCTTCGTTGACCGCGGCGCGAGCGATGTCACCCCAAGACTGCGTCGCGATCGCGAGCTCGCGGGCCCGATGCAACTGGGCGAGTCCCTCGTCGCTACGGCCGATCGATCCGAGCGCGGTTCCCAGCGAATTGCGTGCGTGACCCTCGGTCGCGGTCTCGCCCGACTCGTGTGCCACCGCGATCGCCTGCTCGCACGCGGCGATTGCCTCGTCGCTGCGACCGGCGAGCATCAACTGCTGGCCGAGCGTCGCGAGCACTCTCGCCCGGGCGGCGCTCGGTTCGTCGGGTACCAGCCGTACCGCTTCGCGGCAGTGCTCGATGATCTCCGACCAGCCGCGTGACAGCATCCAGAGACAGCGCGCGACGCGTTCGTGGAGCAGCCCGGCAAGGATCGGATCGTTGAGGGACTCGACCTCGGCGATCGCGGCGCGGAGGTAGTCGAGAGCCCGATCGGTACTGCCCGACATCTCCGCTTGCAGTGCCGCGTACTTCAACATCTCGACGTGTCGCATCCCGGTGAGCGTCTCCGCGTCCGCTACCTGGGGCCATAGGGTCAAGATCCGTTCCGCATGGTCGAACGCGTCGCCGTAGGCGTAGATGTGCTCGGCGGCGAGCGCCGCCTCGTACGCGGCCACGAACGCCCGGGGTGCGTTGCGGGCCGCGTCCCAGTGACTCGCCAGTTGTGCGAACAGTTGTGCGTCGCCGCCGTCGAACCAGTCGGGATGCTCGACGAGCGCCTCGGCAACCCGGGTATGCAAAGCGACGCGGTCACCCGGCAGGAGATCGTCCTCGACCGCTTCCCGCACGAGTGCATGCCGAAAGCGGTACTCCAACCCGTCGCCGTCGGTGACGAGGATGTGCTGGGCCACGGCTTCGCGCGCGCCCGTCAGGAGAGCGGTAGGGGAGAGGCCGGCCGCGGCCTCCAAGAGACGATGGTCGGCCGACCGCCCGATCACCGACGCGCAACGCAACACCTGCTGGGCCGCTTCGGAGAGGCCGTCGATGCGTGCGAGCAGTATTTCCCGCAGTGTCGGCGAGATGGGCGCGCCGTAGTCGCCCTCGACCGCCAGGAGCTCCTCGGCGAAGAACACATTGCCGTCGGATCGGCGAAAGGTGCGATCGACGAGCTCGGGCGAAGGCTCGGCGCCGACGATCGCAAGGATCAGTTCCCGAACCTCGTCGCGATCGAACCGGTCGAGGTCGACGCGTTCGACCGACCCCGACCGGTCGAGCTCGGCCAGGAGCGCCCGGAGCGGGTGGCGCCGGTGGAGGTCGTCGGAGCGATACGTGCCGACCAGCACCAACGATGCGCTCCGCAGGCTGGCGGCGAGGTACGCGAACAGCTCCCGGGTCGAGCGGTCGGCCCAGTGGAGGTCTTCCAGCACGAGCAGCACCGGCGTGGTCTCGCTCAGCCTCTCGAAGAGGCCGAGGAGCTGTTCGAAGAGCGCGCCCGCGACGATTCCTTCGCGCACCGGCGCATGCAGGTCCGGCAGCAACGCGGCCAGCTCCTCGCGTCCGGGCCCGACGACCGCGTCGAAGGTGGCGTCGTCGAGGGTGCGGTGCAGCGTGCGCAACACCTGCACGATGGGACCGAACGGCAGCGCCCGGTCGGCCAGGTCGAAGCACTGACCGACCAGGACCAACGCGGGACCCGGGACCCGGTCGACGAGCTCGGCGACCAGCCTCGACTTGCCGACGCCGGCTTCGCCGGCCACGAGCACGACGCCGGCGACCTCGTCGGCGACTGCCGTCTTCCAGATCTCCTCCAACCGCGTCAGCTCGGCGCGGCGGCCGACGAACCGGGAGCTCGAGACGCGATCGGGCACATCGTGCAGTTTGGTCCAGCCCCGAGCGGTCTCGCGGCCGGATTCGGACGGGTGCACAGGTCAGGCGGTCGCGGGCCTCGGTCCGGCGGCGGTCCGGCGCCCGGCGCCGAACCCGTGCGTCAGGCGCGATCGCAGGGGCCGGCGGTTCCGGCGCCGGACCGCGCCGACCAGGCGGCGGTCAGCAGCGAGGCAACGCCCGTCGTCGATGCGGTCCTTGACCAGCTGCCGGATGATTTCGGGATTCTCGAACACGGCGTCTCCTGCCTCTTCGTGCTCGTACAGCGTCCGCCTAAGACCCCCCTGCGCGCATCGGGCAGATGCCGTATTCATGCCGTTCGGCGTGCCCGGTTCCGGCGTGCCCCCGGTCCGGCGTGTCACTGTTCCGGTTGGTCACGGGACAGATTGCGCGATGACACCACTCCACATCGGGTCGGCGGGGGGAGCCGGGTTCGCCGCGGGCGCGGTGAACGCGTTGGCGGGTGGCGGCACCTGGCTCTCGTTCCCCATCTCTCGTTCCCCATGCTGATCGCGCTCGGCTTGCCTCCGGTCTCGGCGAACGTGACCAACACGGTTGCCTTGAGCCCGGGCTATCTCGGCGGCGCCGTCGCGCAACGACGCGCGCTCGCCGGTCAAGGGCCACGGGTGCGGGGGCTCGCGATCGTGGCGGCCGCGGGTGGGCTCGCGGGGTCGATCCTGCTGGTCCCCACCGGCGACGGCGCCTTTCGAGTCGAGTCCTCGTGCCGTTGTTGCTCTTCGTGTCGACGGGATTGCTTGCGTTCCAGGACCGGTTGCGGTCGATGCTTCGCATCGGGATGCCGGTCGACGCCGGGACGGCACTCGATCCTCGATGGCTCGTCGCTCCGGTTGTGTTGGTCTCGGCGTACGGCGGCTACTTCGGTGCCGGCCTCGGCATCATGTTGTTGGCGGTGCTCGGCCTCGTGTTGCACGAGCCGCTCGATCGGCTCAACGCGCTGAAGCAGGTGCTCGCACTCGCGATCAACGCGACCGCTGCGGTCTTCTTCCTCTTCTCCCACCGCGTGTACTGGGTAGTCGCGCTCGTCATGGCGGTGACGAGCCTGGTGGGCGGTAGCGTCGGGGGCAGGTTCGCGGGTTCGATTCGCCCCGCGTGGCTGCGAGCAGTCGTCGTGGTGATCGGCTTCGGCGTCGCCCTCGGCTACGCGCCCAAGACGTGGTTGTGAGCGCGAGGGCGGGCCGGGCCGGATCCGGGTCCGGCCCCGGCGACGGCTGGTCGCTCCGAGATACCGAACCGCGGGCGCTCACGATGTCTACCGTGGTCGGGTGCGCGCGGAGTCTCCGGAGCGGGTGGTGTGGCGTGCGGATCCGCACGAGGTGCTCGACGCGGCCGTGTCGGGGATGGGCGGCGAACGTCGCGACGGCCAACACGACCTGGCGAGGGCTGTCGCCGAAGCGATCTCGGGTGGCCATCACCTGCTGGCCGAGGCGCCGACCGGTTCCGGCAAGAGCCTGGCGTACCTCGTGCCCGCGGTGGCGTCCGGGCTGAAGGTCGTCGTCGCGACCTCGACGATCGTGCTGCAGGCTCAGCTGACGGGCAAGGATCTCCCGGCGCTCCGCCGCCACGGTGGCCTCGAGTTCACCTCCGCGCTGTTGAAGGGCCGATCGAACTACCTCTGCCGCGCGAAGCTGCGGGCCGCGGCGGCCCCCGACGCGCTGTTCGAGCAGCCGGTCGGTCGTGACTTCGCCCGTCAGCTGGAGCGTCTCCGATCGTTCGCGGAACGGTCCCAGACGGGCGACCGTTCCGATCTCGACCGCGAGATCAACGACGCGGCGTGGAAGGCGGTCACCTGCACGAGCCTCGAATGCCCGGGGAAGGCCGAATGCGACGACGGCGAGGCGTGTTTCGCGGAGGACGCGCGCGCCCGGGCGCAAGGTGCCTCGATCCTGGTGGTGAATCACGCGCTCTACTGCGCGCACCTGGCGTCGGATCGCCGCGTGTTGCCCGAGCACGACCTCGTGATCATCGACGAGGCGCACGCGTTCGCGGAGAACGCGACGAACGCGTTCGCCGGAGACATCTCCGCCGACGCGATCGCGCGCCTGAGCGGGATGCTCGCGGTGGCCGGGGCCGACGCGAAGGCGATCAACGATCTGAGTGACGCGGGGCGTTCCTTGGCAACCGCCATCGACGCGCGCGAGGGCACGGTGCACGTCGGCGCCGACCGGGAGCTCGACCAGGCGCTTCTGCGGACCGCGGAGCGTCTCGCGAGCGTGAGCTCGAAGCTCGTGACCTCGGCCAGTGAATACGCCAAACGCACAGGACGCCTGGCGGCCGGTCGCTTGGAGGTGCTCCGGCGGCTCGCGGCGCCCGGCGACGGCGACGTCGTGTGGGTCGAGCGCGTCGGCCGGACGCGGCGGCTGCGCATCGCGCCGGTTGCCGCGGGTGAGACCATCGCACAGGCGTTGCTCATGTGGCATCCGGTCATCGGAGTGTCGGCGACGTTGGGCGGCGAACCGCCGTACCCGGCGCTGGCCGCGCAGATGGGCTTCCAGACGGACGCGCCCCCGGGCTCGTGGGGCGAACCCGACGACGAAGGCGCCTGGACGGCTCACCCCGGGCGTGGCTACGCAGCGGTGCAGACGCCCTCGTCGTTCGATTGGAAAACGCAGGGGATTCTGTACGTCGGCAAGGATCTTCCCGATCCCTCGCGGGCGCGCGAGGCCTGGATGGAGCGGTCCGCCGACCGACTGTGCGAGCTCGTGAACGCGGCGGGCGGGCGCGCGCTCGTGCTCTGCACCTCGCACGCGAACGTCGAACGGTTCTCCGCGGTTCTCCGCGAGCGGACCGACCACGACATCCTCACCCAGGGCGATCGCGATTCCGGCCGCTTGATGGCCGACTTCGTCGAGGACGAGACGTCGGTGCTCGTCGGTACCCGCTCGTTCTGGGCGGGTATCGACGCGGCCGGAGCGTCGTGCGTGCTCGTCGTCATCGACAAGATCCCGTTTCCGGTACCCGACGAACCGTTGCACGCGGCTCGGCGCGCTCGTGCCCAGGCACGCGGTCTCGACGCCTTCGTCGCGGTCGACCTTCCGGTGGCCGCGCTCGTGCTGGCCCAGGGCGCCGGCCGCCTCATTCGCACTCGCGACGATCGGGGTGTCGTCGCGGTGTTGGACCCGCGCCTGGCGAAGCAGTCGTACCGGGCCCAGCTGCTCGCGGCGATGCCGCCGTTCCGGCGGAGCATCGACCTCGCCGAGGCGTGCGCGTTGCTCGAGGAGGTCGCGGCGAGCTCGGCGCCGGCCGACGACAACAGCCGTTCGGTGCTCCGACTGGTCGTGAGCGACACGAGCGTGATGCGCACGGATCTCGACACGTTCGTGACGATGACCGTGCGTGATCTGGTCGGTTGCAGCGTGTGTGACGCCAAGGTCAGTGAACGCTGTCGGGACGCTTCGGGAACCTCGGCCTATCTGCACGAGGCGAGGGTTCGTGCCGCGATCGAGTAGGCCGCGGGGCGAGGAGGAGGCCGCTGCCGCGGCCGCTCGGCGGGTGGTGGGCGGTCTCCCGAGACCGGTCCGGGGGCGGTGCGCCTCAGGACGTCATGCCGCCGAGGCCGACCAATCCTCGCGCCAGCTCGATCTCGCCCATGTGGCGCAGCCCGTGTTGGTACAACCAGCACTCGAAGCCGTCCAGGACGGTGATGCCTTCGGGGCCGGCGCAGCGTGCGCTGTACGTGCTCGCGATCTGAGGCGGGAACGGCCGCGTGATCAACACTCGGGTCAGGTCGACCGGGTCCATCCTCTCGAGGTAGTCCTCCGTACGGCCGAACACCTCGCGCTGGTATTCCTTGAAGGCTTCGTAGTCGCCGACCCGTTGGTGCACCATCTCCTCGACGGTGCGGTGTTTCCCGTGGTCGTCGATCGTCATCTGCACTCGGGCCTGCCATGCTGCGTTCCAGATCGGTGGGATCCCCGTGATGAGCATGAACGACGCGTCCTGCATGTTCGTGTAGTGGAACAACGAGAACGCGATCGGCAACACACCCTCACGCTCGAAGTGGTTGACGTGATGAAGATCCATCGTGTCGACGGCTTGGTAGTAGAGCGAGTGCATGGTGCGCATCCGGCGCTGGAGCGAGTCGAGTAGTACGTCGCCGACCACCATTGTCATCAGACCCATCCTCCTGCGTACGCGACGAACTGACCGGTCGTGAATCCGCTGGTTCCGTCCACGAAGGCCATGCAGAACGCCGCGAACTCCTCGAGCGTGCCGAGCCTTCGCATCGGTACCCTTGCTTCGACCTTCGCGCGCGACTCGGCGTCGGTCACGCCGTTCGCGCGCAGGAATTCGGGGAAGTCCATGAAATTGGTACCGACGACGTTCACCTGGACGCCGGTCGGTGCGACTTCGGCGGCGACGTTGCGGGCGAGCATCGTCGCCCCGGCGCGCGCGGCGGAGTACAGCGGCGCTCCCGGCGTGGTCCGGGCGCCGGCCGCGCTCGTGATGAGCAAAGCCTGCCCGTCGCCCTGCTCGACCATCACGGGTATCACCGCTCGGAGGAAATGGTACGGAGCTTCGAGGCACCCCCGCACGACGGCATGGAGATCGTCGACGCTCGACCGGAGGAAGCGTCCGGTGATCACGCGGCCCGACGAGGCGGCCGCGGCGTCGATCCGCCCGAACCGCGTGAGCGCGGCGGCAACGATCCGCTCGGAGGCCTCGGGCTTGCTGATGTCCCGCACGCCCGCGACCGCCTCCACCGAAGCGCCCGTAGCCGACAGCTCGGCGACGAGCTCCTCCGGCGGGTCGCCGAGCACGAGGTCGTGGCCCCTCGCCGCGAGCGCCCGTGCGAGGTGGGGACCGACGTAGAAGCTCGCGTCGGTGATGAGGGCAACTCGTCGTCGGGGTTCAGTCATGCGTTCGTCTCCGTCGGTGCTGCTCGGCGCAGGCGCGGCGCGGAAGCCGAGGTAGTCCCAGATCATGTCGGGCCCCTCCCGCCGGCGGGTCACTTCGATCGGGATGCCCTCGGGCCGCAGCACGTGGACGCCGTCCTCGTAGGTGGCGACGACGGTGATCGGAGTCTGCTTGTCGAACTCGGCGACGTCGTGGACGCCGTGTTCCCGGGTCCCGTCGCAGCGCATGTCGTGGATGACCCCACCCGCGGTCACGACGAGTCGGTCGCCGCACTGCTCGATGCGCTGCACGTGCCCGAGCGCCGCGTGATCCCCGACCACGTCGCCATGAGCCAGTACTTCGACGACGAGCCACAGGCCCCGCAGGTCCGGTGCGCCGTCGACGAGCGGGTCATGGCAGTCCGAGAGGATCGGATCGGGAAGCGTCTCGCCGTAGCCGCCCGGCGGCGTGTGCGCCACGGGAATGTCGTCGACCGGGTTTGCGGGCCGGGGAGCCATTGCCGGCGAAGCTATCTTCTGACAAGCTCACTGTCAATTGTGACGCGGCGCACGGCCACGCGCCTTGCCCGGCTGCGGAGGGAATGCGTATGGACCTCGAGATCGACCGCACGGACCTCCACCGGACGCGCGTCGTCGACGATGCGCCTGCCGAGCTTCCCGACGACTCGGCCCGCCTGCGCATCGAGTCGTTCGCGCTCACGTCGAACAACATCACCTACGCGGCGTTCGGGGATGCGCTGCAGTACTGGAATTTCTTTCCCGCCTCGAACGCCGACCCGGGCTCGGGCGACTGGGGACGGGTTCCGGTGTGGGGCTTCGCCGACGTTGCAGAGTCGCGGTGCACGCAGCTCGCGCTCGGGCGGCGCGTGTACGGGTATTTCCCGATGTCGGGAGAGCTCGTCGTCGAACCCGGACGATTCGACCGGCGCGGCTTCGCCGACCAGGCGGCGCATCGCCGGCCCATGGCAGGTGCGTACAACCGTTATCTGTTCACCGACGAAGATCCCGTGTACGAACGCGATCGTGAACCGCACCAGATGGTGTTGTGGCCATTGTTCTTCACGTCGTTCTTGATCGACGACTTTCTTGTCGATCACGACTTGTTCGGCACGTCGACGGTCGTAGTTTCGAGCGCGTCGAGCAAGACGGCCATCGGTGCTGCATTTCTCCTTGCGGCGCGGGGAACGGCGCGCGTCGTCGGCCTGACGTCGACCGGCAACGAGGACTTCGTGCGTAGTCTCGGTTGCTACGACGACACCTTCGTGTACGGCAACGTCGGGTCGTTGGTCGGCGCAGACGCGGTGTACGTCGACGTTGCGGGCAATCTCGACGTTCGCGCCGCCGTGCACGCGCGCTTCGCCGGCCGACTCGGTCACAGCATGATCGTGGGCGGAACGCATTGGGATCACAGGGCCGACAGCGACGCTCCCACCGTGGGACCACCACCCGAGTTCTTCTTCGCTCCCGCGCAGATCGCGAAGCGGACGAAGGAATGGGGCCAGGCGACGCTCGACGACCGCGTCGGCGAAGCGTGGAGGCGATTTTCCGGTTGGGTCGACGAATGGCTCACCTTCGAGAGGTACGACGGTCCCGCGGCGCGTGGAATCCGCGTACCGCGCTCTCCTCGAGGGTCGTGTGGATCCGCGGGTTGGCTTCGTGTGCTCCATGAGGGAATCGTGACCCGTGGCATCTGAACCGATCGACGACGGAGAAGGGGTCGACGGACGGACTGCGCGCCGCGACCGCAATCGCGACGCGGTGCTCGACGCGGTGCTCGAGCTGTTCTCCGAGGGCAACCTCGCCCCATCGCCCGACGACGTCGCGCGCCGTTCGGGCATCTCGCCTCGCTCCGTGTACCGATACGTTGCCGACTCCGACGATCTGATCCGTTCTGCTATCGAACGGCACACCGAGAAGATCGCACCGCTGTTCGCAATCGACGACATCGGTGAAGGCTCGTTCGAACATCGGGTGGAGACGTTCGTCGATGCGCGCTTGCGCGTGTACGAGGCGATTGCGGCAACCGCGCGGGCGTCGCGGTTGCGCGCACCCACCAACGAGATCATTCGCGAACAGTTGGAGAGCGGTCGCCGGGTGTTCCGGGCTCAGCTCGAGCGTCAGTTCGCGGCCGAGCTCGATCTCCTGGACCCGAAAGCGCGCCGGGCGCTCCTGGCGGGCGCCGACGCGCTCACCCAGATCGAGACCATCGATCTCTACCGTCATGACCGGCGCTATTCCTCGAGCGAGACGCGGGAGATGCTGCTGCTGGCGTTGCGGGCGCTACTCGAGCAAAAGAATTGACACTATGTGTGCCAGAACATACGGTGAGATGCCGCCACTGCACGAAGGAGTGCCCCGATGCCGCCCATCTCACCGCGCTACGGAACCCCGAACTTCGAGATGTTGCAGACCTGGATCGGGCGGCCCCCGGAGGAGGACGGCCCCTTCTGGGCGCTCAACTTGATGAAGTACCGCGCGGTCGCCGACTACGGAGACGGCCGGGGCACGACGGTCAGCGGGCGCGAAGCCGACGACGCCTACGCGCCGCTCGGACCGTTGGCGGCGGTCGGGGCAATGGTGGCATTCCACGGCGACGTCGCCCGCCAGCGGGTGGGAGAGCCGCAATGGGACCGGATCGGCGTTGTCCGGTATCCGACCCGGGCGGCGTTCTTCGCGCTGCAAGAACGCGACGACTTTCAACGCCAGCACGCCCACAAGGACGCCGGGATGGAGTTCACGATTGTGATGTCGTGCCTTCCCGACGCGGCGCGTCCACCGGCCGCGATCCCCACGGGGAGCACGTTGGTGCTCCGCGTTGCCCGTGTCGGCGCCGGAGACGACCTGCCGGCGCTCGAAGGAGTCACGCGGGTCGCCACCTTCGACGTCGAGGGAGTCATCGTCGGGGACGAACGAACCTGGTCCCGGGTCGTGTTCGACGCGGCCCCCTCCGCCGAGATCGCCGAAGGACTATTGGTCGACGATGCGCGCGGTGTCGAGGAGATGTTCGCGATGACTTTGGCCCGGCCCGGTGTCGAAGCGTTGGAGGAGTCGATCCGCAGCGCGCCGACGGACGGATCGCGCTCGATGCGCGAGACGGTGGGTTGAGCCATGGAGACGTACGAAGAGTTCGACGGCGTGATCGGTCGCACCATCGCCGAGTCGACGCCGTCATGGCCGAAACGATCGCATCCCGGTGAGGATGCGCCCAACGTCGTGGTGATCCTGATCGACGACCTCGGCTTCGGTCACTTCGGTTGTTACGGCTCGACGATCGACACACCGAACATCGACCGCCTCGCGGCGGACGGACTTCGCTACACCAACTTCCACGTCACGCCCGTGTGCTCGCCGACGCGCGCCGCGTTGCTGACGGGTCGCAACCACCACGAGGTGGGGATGCGATCGGTGTCCAACTTCAGCACCGGGTTCCCGAACATGCGCGGGCACGTGTCGAACCACGCGGCGACGATGGCCGAAGTGCTTCGCGACGAGGGTTACACGACGCTCGCGCTCGGGCAAATGGCACCTTTGCCAGATGGAGGACGCGTCGGCAGCGGGACCCTACGACCAGTGGCCGTGTCAGCGCGGGTTCGACCGCTTCTACGGCTTCCTCGACGGCGAGACGGATCAGTTCCACCCGGAGCTCGTCTACGACAACCATGCCGTCGAGCCGCCGAGAACTCCCGAAGACGGCTATCACCTCAGCGAGGACCTCGTCGATCACGCCATCGCGTTCGTGCACGACACGAAGTCGATCAGGCCCGACCGGCCGTTCTTCGCGTACCTCGCGTTCGGCGCGACGCACGCGCCGCACCAGGCGCCGCGCGCGTACCTGGAGAAGTACCGCGGCCTGTTCGACGAGGGCTGGGACGTCGCTCGGGACCGGTGGTTCGCCCGCCAGTTGGAGATGGGTCTGCTGCCGGCCGACACGGAGCTGGCGCCGCGTAATCCCGGCGTCGAGCCGTGGGCCACGCTGGGGGAGGATCACCGCCGGTTGGCCGCGCGCCTGCAGGAGGCCTTCGCCGGGTTCCTGGAGCACACCGACGCGCAGATCGGTCGTCTCGTGGCCGCGCTCGACGCCCTGGGCGAGCTCGACAACACCGTCGTCGTCCTTCTCTCCGACAACGGCGCCAGCCAGGAGGGCGGACCGTTCGGGGTGATGCACGAGATGAAGTTCTTCAACTTCATCCTCGAGACCCCGGAAGAGGCCGTCGAGCGCCTCGATGACATCGGTGGCCCGAACAGTCACACGAATTATCCGTGGGGCTGGGCCCAAGCCGGCAACACCCCGTTCAAGTGGTACAAGCAGAACACCCACGAAGGCGGCGTCCACGTCCCGCTCATCGTCCGCTGGCCGGGAGAGATCGCCGCCGAAGAACGTGGCGCGCTGCGCGACCAGTTCCATCACGTCAACGACATCGCTCCGACCGTCTACGACATCGTCGGGATCATACCGCCGGCGACGTATCGGGGGTACGAGCAGATGCCCGTGACAGGTACGTCGATGCGCTACACATTCGCGGATCGGGACGCGCCGACGACCAAGTCGGTGCAGTACTTCGAGATGATGGGGCATCGTGCGATCCACGCCGACGGTTGGAAGGCCGTGACCCGGCACCAGCCCGGAGTCGCGTTCGACGACGATCGCTGGGAGCTGTATCACGTCGACGTCGATCGCTCTGAGTGTCGCGACCTGTCGGACGTGGAGCCGCAGAGGCTCGCGCAGCTGGTCGATCTGTGGTGGTCGGAGGCCGAAGCGCACGGCGTGCTCCCGCTCGACGACCGCACGATCGAGTTGTTCGGAGCGCGCTTTCGCGACCGTTCGCCGCACCCGGCCGACCGGCACTACACCTATCGACCTCCGATGTCACCGCTCCCGGCGCAGGTCGGCGCGTCGATCGGCGGGCGAAGCTGGAATCTCGACGCGACGATCGACCGTCCGGCGGGCGCCGGCGGAGTGCTCTACGCAACCGGTACCGAGAACTCGGGCATCAGTGTCTTCGTGCACGAAGAACGGCTCGTCGTCGATTACAACTGCTTCGGCGACCACCACGTCGTCGAGTCCGAGCGTGAGGTTCCCGCAGGTCGATCGGTCGTGGGAGTCCGCTTCCGGCGCACGGGCAAGAAGGGTGTCGCGACACTGGTGGTCGACGGGTCGGAGTGCGGCGTGCTCGATATACCGTTCGTCATGCGGATGATCTCCAGCGTGGGCCCGAGCATCGGGTTCGACCACGGATCGCCGGTGAGCCGGCTCTACGACGGTCCGTTTCCCTTCGAGGGACGACTCGAAAAGGTCGACATCCAACTGGTCTCGGAGCGACGCGGCGACACCGCCGGGCTCGCCGAGGCGGAAGCGCGCGCGACGATGGCGCGCCAGTAGCACGCGCCGCCCGACGTTCGATGAGTGTTGCGATCAGTGTTGTGGTTCGTGTTACGACGAGAGAGGATCGTTGATGGCATCGGTGCGGCGCCAGGTGCGGATCGCGCGATCGGCCGACGACATCTGGTCCGTGTTGGGTGACCCGCTGACGATCTCGCGTTGGTTCCCCGGCATCGTCGATGCCACGCTCGACGGGGCGACGCGCGTGGTGACCACCGCCTCGGGACTCCCGATGCCGGAGGAGATCATCACCAACGACGCCATCCAGCACCGATTCCAATACCGGCTCCGGGCCGGAATCGTGAGCAACCATCTCGGCACCATCGACGTCTTCGATCTCGGTGACGATTCCAGCCTCGTCGCGTACTCGACCGACTGCGAGCCCGATGCCTTGGCGCTCATGATCGGCGGCGCCACCGGCAACGCGCTCCTCGAGTTGAAGCGTCAGCTCGAGGCCACCGATTCCTCCGAGGAGTAACCCGCTCATGGGCCGCAAGATCTTGTTCGTCACCACTGACCAGCAGCGGTACGACACGTTGGGCTGCAACGGTGGAACGCTCGCGCGGACGCCCGTGGTCGACGCGCTCGCGGCCGAGGGAGTCCGTTACGAGCGGGCCGTGCCGCAGTCGGTGGTGTGTATGCCGTCGCGTTCGACGATCATCACCGGGCAATACCCGAGCACGCACGGAGTGTGGATGAACGGGGTCCCGCTCCCGGTCGACGCGCCCTCGGTCGCGGCCGACCTGCGTCGGAACGGCTACCGCACCGCGCTCGTCGGCAAGGCACACTTCGAACCGTTCATGGATCCGTTCGGGCGTTTCACGGAGAACGCGGTCGCGCGGTCGGGCCTGGAAACGCTGGAGAGTCGGGGGGCCGACGGCACCGTCGGGCCGCACCGGGGCTTCGAACATCTGGAGTTCGCCACCCACGGGGCCGTCGGAAGCCTGCACTACGCGCAATGGCTCATGCTGCAACACCCCGAGGCGATCGGCATGTACTACGCCGCGATCGACGGGTCGTTCAACGTGAACAGGGCCGGCGGTGGTGATACCGACGCGCCGCAGGTGAAGAGCAATCCGATTCCGCGCGAGTGGTACCACACCGACTGGGTCGCGGACCGCACGATCGCGTGGCTCGACTCGCTCTCGGTCGACGACGACTGGTTCTGTTGGATGAGCTTTCCCGATCCGCACCATCCCTGGGATCCGCCCGCCTCCGAGATGCACCGCGTCGACTGGCGCGAGGTCCCGCTGCCTGCGGGCTATCCCACCGAAACGGCGCGACGCGCGAAGAGATCCTCGACGAAAAGCCGCGGCACTGGCGCCTCTGGTACGACGGGACGCTCGTCTCCAATTACGAAGCGCCGCCGCGAGTGGGTTCCGGCGACGATGACCCAGGATCAGGTGCGTGAGGTCAACGCCCGCAACGCGGTCGAATGCGAGCTCATCGACGAGGCGCTCGGACGCGTCCTCGGCGCGATGCGCGGCGGGGCTGGTCGGACGACGTCGACGTCGTGTTCACGACGGATCACGGCGAGCTGCAGGGCGACTTCGGCCTGTTGTTCAAGGGCCCGTACCACGTCGACGGTCTGATGCGGTTGCCCCTCATCTGGCGGCCGGCGCCCTCGGCCGGGATCGGTGCCGCGACCGTGACGCGTCCTGTCGGGCTCGTCGACCTCGCACCGACGTTCTGCGCGATCGCGGGCATCGGGCCGGCCGACACGATGCAGGGGCACGTCCTTCCCGTCGACGACGCCGACGCCGACGAGCGAGGCTTCGAGCGCGTGCTCACCGAATGGGACAGCGAGTTGTTCGGCGTCGCCGTCCACCTGCGCACCGTCACTCGCGACGGCTGGGTCTGTACCGCGTACCGGCCCGGTTACGTGCACGACGGCAGCGAAGGCGAGCTCTACGACCTCGGGACCGATCCGCTGCAGCAGCACAATCGGTGGGGCGATCCCGCGGTCGCGTCCGTGCAATCGGATCTCGTGGCCGACCTGTGGGATCACCAGTCACCGCCGCACGTTCCCAAGCTCGAGCTGGAGGCACCGGTATGAGCGAGATCGTCCCCGGCTACTGGCCCTCGCCGTGGCCGGGCGAGGACGCCGGCCCGCGCCGCCTGCAGCGACCGCTCGAGGGTCGCGCGCCGGCACTCGACGCGGAACATGCGGTGGTGCGGTCGCGCGAAGCGGTGGCCGCGACGATGGTCGTGCTGCGCGATCCCGGCGAGGTCTTTGTCCTGCGCCATACGTTCGGACCCGAGACGATCTCGTGGGTCGAGCGCATCGATCCGGTCACGCTCGAGACGCGCGCCCGTTCCGACGAGCTGCCGGGCGGCCCCACCTGGCCGGGTGGTCTCGCCGCGCACACGAACGGATCCTTGTACGTCGTGTTCGGCAATCACGCGCACCGCCTCGGTGCCGACCTTGCCGTGCTCGCGTCACGCCGCCTACCGCGGTCGCTGCCCTACAACAGCTTCGTCGTCGTACCGGACGGACACCTCGTCACCAAGGATTTCGGTGGCCTGCTCCCGGGGCGCGACCGCAGCGAGCACACTCCGCCGCCGACAGAGCTGCTCGCGCTCGATCCCGGGTCGCTCGAGATCGTCGCCCGCTGCGCGTTACCCGAGCCTTCGGTCGCGAGACTCTCGGCCGACGGCGACTCGATCTACGTGGTCGGCACCTCGACGTTGTTCCGGGTGGAGTGGGACGGTGCCGCGCTCGACACCCGACGGATCTTTCGCCGGTCGTTACCGCACGGTCCCGGGGCAGTCTTACGGGTGGGACGCCGTACTCGCGCTGGGCGCGGCCTGGTTCCTCGACAACGGCGAGGGTACCGATCGGTACGCGGGCACGTTGCGCGGGCAGGGCATCTCGAGCGCGCCCCTGCACCTCGTCCGGGTCGACCTCGGCACGGGCGCCGTCTCGCTGACCGAGATCTGCGGGTTGCCGAACGGATTGGTCGCGAACCCGCCGATCGTCGACGAGCGTCGGCGGATCGTCGTCGGCTACGACAGCGGGAACGGGGTGCTCGCCGCGTTCGACGTCGCCGCCGACGGCGTGACGACCTTGCGCTGGCGCCGCGAGCAGAACCACGCCTGCCATCCACTGTTGTTCCCGGAAACCGGGGAGCTGGTCACGAACGACCACGACGCCGACCGAATGGCCGACTCGATCGTGGTGCTCGACATCGAGTCGGGCGACGAGCGGTTGCGGGTCGACGCCGCCAGCGCGGTGCAGTCGGTGTTGTTCCCGGCCGCAGGGTTCGACCGCGACTTCTACTACTGCTCGTTCGCGGCCGTCGCGCGTGTATCGGCGGACCGGTCGTCGTCGGTGGGCTCGTAACGCTCGCCGGTGGCTCCTCGGGCCGGTCGCCCGTCCCGGGGAACCACCATGCGACCACGTTGAATCAGACGAGACGGCGACTCAGACGAGACGGCGGTAGAACGTCTGCTGGGTGATCGCCGCGTCCTCGACGAAGCAGCCGGAGCTCGAGTCGACCAACTTCAAGAAGCTCACCGAAGTGCTCGTCAACCTCCTCGCATCTCCCACCAGCATCACCGCGGAGCAGATCGCCGAGCTCTGAGCGCGACGATGTTCGGACGGTCAGTGGAGCGCGGGCCAGAGATCGCGGTGCGCGACTTCGTAGTCAATCAGGATCCTCTCGGCGGCGCGGGCGGATCCGACGACGGGGTCGATCTCGAGCGCCTGGAGCGCGGCGGCGCGCGAACCGAGCAGTGCCGCGTCGCCGACGAGTTGCTGAATCGTCACCTCGGTGTGGAGCGCGCCGATGATCGCCGTAGGCAGGTCGTCGGTCCGATCGCCCACGACACCGTCGACCGTCGCGGTCGCGCTCACCTCGACCGCGCAGTCTCTCGGGAGCGCCGGGATCAGGTCGTCGTTGGGCAGAATTGCAGACGCGATGCGTTCAGGTGTTCCCGAGATTGCGGCCCGCAGAATTGGTCGGAGCGCGTCGTCGGTGGTCCATCGGATGAACGGCGCGAGATCGAGTGAGCCGGCGACGATCTCGTCGACGACATCGTCGATCATCGATCGCATGGCAACCTGGCGAGCCTCGATGTCGAGCGGCGCGGTGTACTCGGTCGCCGATCGGAAGTACTCGCCGGCGTGGCTGTCGCTCGTCGCGACGATCGCGCCGAACCGGTCGTGGAGGTGCTTCACGAACGCGTACGTCTCGCCGTCGCCGTCTTCGAGACGGTCGACCGCGTCGTGTAATTGCGATGTCACGTCGTCGCCGGTCTTGCTATCCCACGCTTCGAGGAGGAACGTGAAGTGATTGAGACCGGCGGCGCGTGAGCCGATGCGCCGACCGAGCAGCTTGGAGAATCGGTCGTTCGCGATCTTCACCTCGTGGCACAGACCGACGATCGGTTGGTCCAAGTGCCGACGAAATGCGGTGCAGATGCGTCCCTCGGGATTGGTGAAGTTGACGAACAACGCGTCGGGAGCGAGCCGCTCGACGTCGCGTGCGATGGACGCGACGAGGGGGACCGTCCGCAACGCGTGGGCGAGGCCACCGGGCCCGCCGTTCTCCGCGTAGAGGTGATCGACGCCGTAGCGGCGGGGGATCTCGAAGTCGATGAGCCAACGGTTGACGCGATCGACCTCGACCGAAACGACGACTGCATCGGCGCCCGGCAACGCCTCGTTCCGTTCCGTGTAGCGCTCGATGGTGATGCCTCGATCCGTTGCCGCCTCCAGAGCGGCCGCGAGCTCGGCCATGCGCTGCAACGACGTCCGATCGAGGTCGACGAGCCGCACGGTGGCACCTCCGAACACCGGATCGGCATACAGATCGTGCAGCATCGTCAACCCGAAGGACCGCGCTGCCCGCGCCGATGAGGACGATTGTCGGCGCTTCTCGCATTCCGCGAACGGTACTCGCCTCGGTGAAGGTCTCCGCCATGATCTCGCTCAGTCGCGCCGGCTCGCCTTCCGTCCCGGATTTCCGGAGCTCGTCGACCTCGGGGTCGTCGACGACATGGTTCGGTAGACGAGACCGCGTGTACTGGGCCATGCGAGGCGGACGATCGTTGCCGTCGTACGCTTGCGCGGGTGAGGTTCGTGGGCTTCGCGCGATGTGGCGGTGAGGGAGACGAAGGCGCGTGACGGGTCCCTTCGACGCGGTGAGTATCGATGCGTTGCAGCGACGGCGCACCGTGAAATGGACATTGCACGGTCGCGACGTGCTCGCGGCGTGGGTCGCGGAGATGGATTTCGACGTCGCCGCGCCGGTTCGTGCCGCGCTGCTCGAAGCGGTCGATCGCGAGGACTTCGGTTATGTCCCGGCCGACCTGTCGGAGCTCACGACCGCGTGCGCGGGGTTCCTCGCGAGCGCCTACTCCTGGAACGTCGATCCCTCACGAATCTTCGTCGTTGCCGACGTGCTCGCCGGGATCACGGCCGCGCTCGATATGTTCCTCCCGGCTGCAAGCCGGGTCGTCGTGCCGAGTCCCGCGTACCCGCCCTTCTTCGAGATCGTCACTTTGGGTGGACGTGAGGTCGTCGAGGTGCCGATGGTCATCGACGACGGCCGTCCGACCCTGGATCTCGACGCGATCGCCGGGGCGCTGAGCGCCGGGGCGCGCGTGGGTCTTGCTCTGCAATCCGCACAACCCGACCGGGCGAGTCTTCGGTCGCGACGAGCTCGCACGGTTGTCCGAGGTCGTCGACCGTTACGGCGGACGCGTCATCGCCGACGAGATCCACGCGCCGCTCGTCTATCCCGGATGTTCGCACCTGCCGTACGCGACGGTGACCGGCGCGGCGGCCGAGCACACGGTGACGGTGACCTCCGCGTCGAAGGCCTGGAACGTCCCCGGGCTGAAGTGCGCACAAGTCGTCACGACGAATCACGCGGACGCCAAAGGTTGGCGAACGCTGCCGGTTTTCAAGGTGCCGGGCCCGACGCCCCTCGGGATCGCAGCGTCGATCGCCGCGTACCGCTCGGGTGACCCGTGGCGCCGCGGGCTCATCGACTATCTCGACGACAACCGGCGCGTTCCGCGGCGCTCTTGGCGGCCGAGCTCCCCGAGGTCGTCTACCGGCCCCCCGAAGGGACGTACCTCGCGTGGCTCGACTGCACCGGCCTCGGGCTCGACGACCCCGCGCGCTTCTTCCTCGGGCGGTCGAGGGTTGCGTTGAGCGACGGACCACCGTTCGGAACGGGCAACGAGCACCGTGTCCGGCTCAACTTCGCGACGTCACGGGCCCTGCTCGAACGGATCGTGCAAGCGATGGGCGCCGCGGTTCGTCAGTGAGTGAGGCCGACTCCGTCTCGGCGGCGGGGTCCGCCCCGGTGGTCGACGATCCCGCCGCCGCCCGCGCGTCAATCGAGGCGACGCAGGATCAAGGACCGGCAACGGCGACGAGTTTCCCGATTGCTGCGCCGGTGCCGACCTTGTCGACTGCGCCGGCCAGCTCGTCGAAGGGAATGGAGGTCGCGAAGCGACCGATCGCTCCCGCGGACACGAGCGCGAGCAGTGCTTCGTGATCGCTCTGGTTCTCGTGGTCGGTGAGGCCGCCCGCGTACACGCCGACGAGCGACGCGTTCCGCCCCACGAGGTCGGGAGTCGTCATCGTGACCCACTCGCCGCTCGCAAAACCCACCGCCAGCAGACGGCCGCCGGGCGCGAGCGCACGCGCCGCCGACCTCGCGGGGTCGCCGCCGACCGGGTCGTAGATGACGTCGGCGCCGCGACCATCGGTCGCTTGGATGACGACGTCACGGACCGACCTTGTGGTCCGATCGATGAGAATGTCGGCACCCAGACCTTCGCAGAACCGAAGCTTGTCGGCGCCGGCGGCGACCGCGATGACACGAGCGCCGAGCGCGCGACCCAACTGGATCGCAGCGGCACCGGAACCGCCCGCGGCGCCCAGTACGAGCAGCCACTCGCCTGCCTGCAACGCGCCGCGCCGGACGAGGCCGATCCATGCCGTCGAGAACCCGATCCGAAACGACGCCGCATCGACATCGCTCATGTCGTCAGGAACCCGGAAGCACGTCGACACCGGCGCGATCGTCGATTCGGCGAACCCACCTCGACCGTCGAAGAAGCTCGTCACCGCCATCACTCGCGTCCCGAGCGCGATCTCGACGCGGTCACCCACCGCAGCGACGACACCGCACACCTCTTGGCCGGGCACGAACGGCAATGGCGGCGTGAGGGGATACGTCGACTCGCACATCAGCGCGTCCGGGCCTTCCGATCGCGGCGGCGCGCACCGACAACCTGACCTCGCCTGGACCGGGTACCGGCGGATCGATGTCGACGAGTTGCAAGACGTCGCCAGGCGAACCATGTCGGCCGACCTGCCACGCACGCACGAAGGCGACCATACCGAAGGCCCGACATCGCGATCGATCCCCGACCGGGCCGATGCGCACCCGACGCTCCAAGTAGCGTCACGCCTCGCAGCTCGGCGGACCGGAGACCGGGCCCGGACCAGGGAAAGCGGAATGTCGGTGCTGGCGGTCGTGCTCGGGCTCACGGCCGCCGCCGCGTACGGCACCTCCGACTTCTGCGGTGGGCTCGCAACCAAACGCGCGTCGGCAGTTGCGGTGATCGTCGTCGCGCATACGACGGGCCTGGTGGTCGGGTTCGCGATCGTTGCCGGCGACCGCAACTCCGTGGCGTCGGGGTCGGCGATGCGCCTCGGGGCTTTGGCCGGTGCGCTCGGGATCGCCGGTCTCGCGTTGCTCTATACGAGTCTTGCCGCCGGGCCCATGCACACGGTCGCGCCGCTCGCAGCCATGGTCGGGGCCACCGTGCCTGCCGTGTGGGGCCTCGCGACCGGAGACCGCCCGTCGGTGATCGCGCTCGGAGGCGTGGTGCTTGCCATCAGCGCCGTCGCGGTCGCAACCCGCAATGCTTCGCCCTCCGAGGCGGTGTCGGCAAACGTCTGCCGGCCGCCTCTCGGTGTCCCGCTCGCGGTGCTGGCGGGTCTCGCGTTCGGGCTCGTTGCGGTCGTGCTCGCCGACGTCCCCGCGCGACGGCCTCTGGCCGGTCGTCGCGTGGCGTGCGGTCTCGCTTCCGGTCGCGGCAATCGCCTGCGTCGTATGGAGGAAGAACGTCCGCTTCGATCGTCGCATCGTTCCGATCTCGATAGCCGCAGGCGCGCTCGAGGTGGCCGGCAACGGCCTCTTCATCATCGCCGCTCGCGATGGTCTCCTCTCACTCGTCGGTGTCCTCGGCTCGCTCGCACCGCTCGTCACCGTGATCCTCGGCCGGGCCCTACTCGCCGAACGCATGCGGCGGGCACAAGCGGTCGCACTGTTCCTCGCGATGGTCGGCATCGTCATGATCGCCTCCGGCTGATCCGGGAAGGCCGAGCGCTCCGGACCAGGGCATCGCGGACATCCCGCAGACCACACGCCCGCAACCGGTCGTCGGGGAAGTGCGGCAGACTCTTCCCATGGCGACACCGACCCGAGCCGACGTCGATCAGTGGACTCCGGCCGAGCGAGCGCGGGTTGCGCGAATGCTCGACGAGCTCATTCCGCGACCGTTTCCAGGGCCGCATCCGCCACGGCGTCGACTGCTGGTCGTCGGGGTCACCTGTGCCGGCGCGGTTCTGCTGCTCCCTTGGATCGGGTACCTGTCGGCGTCCTTGCCGCGATCGCATTCGGCGC
Organism: uncultured Actinomycetes bacterium; assembly: GCA_963784845.1. GTDB lineage: Bacteria > Actinomycetota > Acidimicrobiia > IMCC26256 > PALSA-610 > PALSA-610. Next base: position 106,648 of record CAWASN010000004.1, read on the forward strand.
GCGCGTGGGACGTTACGTGGGTCGGCTTCGACATCGTGCTCGCGTGCTGTCTGGCTGTGACGGGCTGGTTGGTCCTGCAGCGTCGGCAGCTGTCGATGCTCGGCCTCGTTGTCGCGGCAACACTTCTTGCGTGCGACGCGTGGTTCGATGTGTGCCTGTCGCTGAACACACCGGAGCAAGGATGGACGCTGGCCGCCGCGGTCTTCGTGGAGCTCCCGGCCGCCGTTCTGCTTGCGACCAGCGCCGTGCGGATCCTTCGGCGCACCGCGGCGATCACTCAGCACTTCGCGCGGGATGGAGGGAACGCCGCTCCCGCTGTGGCAACAGCGGTTCGTGATGCTCCCCCCGGGTCGAGCTGAGTAGCTGCTCCGGGCTCGCCCCCGACGTCGCGTTGGTCGGCGTCGACGCCCGGTCGCGAGTACGTTCCGGTCCGTGAGCGAATCCGTGAGCGTGACCAGAGAGATATCAGCCTCCGCCGAGGCGCTGTGGGCGATGGTCTCCGACGTGACTCGAATGGGGGAGTGGTCCCCGGAGAACGAGGGCGGAGCGTGGCTCGACGACGCGACGGCCGGACAACCGGGCGCGAGGTTTCGGGCTACGAACCGCGTCGGCAAGAGGTCGTGGAAGACCGTCGCGGCCGTGGTCGACGCGGAGCGGGGCCGGCGGTTCTCCTTCCGGGTCAGCGCGGGTCCGGTGAAGGTCGCCGACTGGAGCTACACGTTCGAGCCCACGCCGAACGGATGTCGCGTGACGGAGTCGTGGACGGATCGGCGGCCCGGTTGGTTCAAGCCGCTGGCGCGGCTGGGGACCGGCGTCGGCGATCGAACGGCTCATAATCGAACCGGAATGGAGCAAACGCTCGAGCGCCTCGCAGCAGCCGTCGAGCCGAGCTCACCACCGAACTGATCCCGATGACGGGACCGAGCCGAGGTGTGGCCGACGGTCGCTCGGCCGCGCGAGCCGACCTGCGATCGGATCGAAGGCTGCTACGAGTCGCTGGGCGTGGCGGGATTCGAAGAGTGCATCGACATCTGGTTCTCGTCGGCTGACCAGCGGGTTGCCGGGGGGTAGATCCCGATCCCGATCCCGAGTCCGTCCAAGTCGAAGCCGAGTCGATCGCCCCACTGACGAGCTCGATCTTCCTCGTCCGGATCGAGATGGTTCTCTTTCGTCACGAAGAAGCTCTGTGGTGGAGATATCAAGGTCGCGAGGTGATGATGGAGCTTGCGCGCGATGCTCTTCGAGGCGCGCCCGGTCAGCGCGGCCGGAAAGTCGAAGCGCGTGTCGAAGGCGGCCGCCTTCGTCTCGAGGTCGCCCACGGTCGCGAACCACTCACGCAGCCCGATCCCCATGGCGTCCGCGTCCATCGCCAGTGTGGATCCGGGCACGTCGGCCTTCGCGGCCGCTTCCTTGCGCGTGCTGGCGCGGCTCATTCCGTGTGCATGTGTCGGACCGCCGACGACGAGCAGGTCGGCAGTGTCGACGAGGGTCGGGTCGGCCTCGTCGACCGGTACGACGATCGCCTCCCCGTGCGCTCGGAGCCCTTCGGCAATGGCATTCGCGATGAGGTGCGTGTTGCCGTACATCGACTCGTAGATCACTACAGCTTTCATGGCACGCCTCCAGAGGTTTGCGGGCCACTGCAACCGTACGCGTGGGTAGTCGTTCGAAGTAGGGCCGAAGGTCAGTCTTCGACGCAAGATCAGGCCATCGTCGGGGCTTCGAGATCCTCCGAGGCTCGGCGCCATGACGCGTGTGATCGAAGACTTGGTCGCGCTTGCACCGACGCTCGGTGAGAGGAGCGAGGACATCGCGGCGGCGCGGCGATTACCTGGCGACGTGGTGAGCGCGCGCTCCGTGATGCGGGTGCCTTTCGTATCGCCGCGCCCCGGGCACTCGGCGGCCCGGAGCTGGTGCACCATGATTGGTTCCGACGCCGTACTACGGTCTTTCCTGACGCCCGCGGCCGCCGGCGGGCAGCGGTTCCAACGACCACACGGCGACGGACTTGTTCGTGCCGGATCGGCATGTCTTCCGGTTCAGCGACCCGGTACAACGCCCTGAACCGCTTTACGGGTGGCCCGGGATGTTCTTGGTCAACATGGCCGGCGTCTCGCTCGGCTCGGCCCGACCGCGATCGACGTGGCGGCTGCGATCGCTGAGTTGCGCCTGACCGGCGTCTCGACCACGCCGCTGCTCCAACCGAAGATTCCCGAGCCGGTCGTCGGCCGACCGAACGTTCGGGAGCGGCCTCCTCAGCGACGTTCCCAGACCGAGATGTGTTTCGGGCTCTCGCTGGTGAAGGGTGAGCGATCCCAGTCCGCCCAACGCTCGACCAGAGTCATTCCCGCGATCTCGGCCATGAGATCCAGTTCGGCCGGCCACGCGTAGCGGAACATCCCATCGAGATGGTCGACCTTGCCGTCCCTCATGAAGAAGTGGTGCGACACGCCTCGTTGGTTGGCGAGATCCAGCGTGTCGAATCCGACGTGATGAGGACTGAAGTCCACGGTCATCGCCGCGGCCCCGGGCGGGAATCGCCGAAGATCGGGAACCCACAGCTCGATGACGAAGCGGCCACCCCCGCGCAGGTGCCGAGCGGCGTTGCGGAACGTTTGGACCCACTCCGACTGCTCGAGCAGGTTGCAGATGCTGTTGTACACCACGTACACGAGCGAGAACTCCGCGCCGACAAGCGTTTCGGCGAAGTCGCCGACGGTCGTTGCGACCCTCTCCGAGCCCGGCTTTCGTCGGAGTTGGTCGATCATGTCTGCCGAGATGTCGATGCCGTGCACCGCGATACCGCGCTCGGAGAGCGGGAGCGCAATTCTCGCCTGTCCCGATACCAAGCTCCAATGCGTCTCCTCCCCGTGCCGCGGCTGCGAGGAAGGTGACCGTCGCCTCGACCAACGCCGGGTCATACATCTCGGCCGACGTCGCGTCGTACCTCTCGGCAACGGGACCGACAAAGTGATTCTGCGGCATGGCCGAAGTGTGGCCGAACCCGTTCGACCTCGCTCGGGTTTTCCGTGGACGCCCGGGAGAGCGAGCGGAAACCTCGCCCTCCCGCGACTGCCTAGGCTTCGCGGGTATGGGGAGCGCAGGCAGCAATCGGTTCGAGGTCGTGTGCGAGATCGAGCCGCCGACGCGTCCCGATCTGATGCACGTGCGTCATCAGATCGGCGTCCTCGGCAAAGTCGCGTCGGCGTTCTTGATTCCCGACAACCACATCGGCCGGGCGACGGTTTCGAGCATCGCGGTTGCCCATGAAGTGGAGCGCATGGGGGGTCGCTCGATCGCGTGTCTCAATGCCCGCGACCGGAATCTTCTCGGCTTCCGCCGCGACCTGCTGACGGCCGCGGCGTACGGAGTCGATCAGTTCCTCTTCGTCTACGGCGATCGCCCGTCCTCGGGGTCCCGCACCGGTCAGCTCACGGTGCGGTCGATGCTCGAGGAACTCCGCGCGTTCTCTTCGGGCTACGCCGTCGAACCGCCGCGTCCATTGCGCGGGGGCGTCAGTGCCGGACCCGGCCCGCTGCCGGCGTGGAAACGCAACGCGGACTTCCTGTTCGCTCAGGTCCGCTTTTCACTCGATGAGCTGCTGCGCTGGCGTTCGACGATCGAGTTCGACGGTCCGGTGTACGCGGGCGTCATGGTCGTTCCCAGTATCGGTATGGCACGCAAGCTCAGCGTCGACATTGCCCAACTCGTGGTTCCTCAGACCTGGCTGACCGCACTCGACAAAGATCCCGACGCAGGCGTGAGGCTCGCGTGCGAACTGCTAACGGACATCGAAGAATCGGGCGCGTTCGACGGCGTCCACCTCATTCCCGTCAGCAAGTACCGAGAAGTGGCGGCGTACCTCGAAAGGCGACGTCTCCGATAGCAGCCGGACGCGCGGCGAGTGCCGATCGGCCGATGTAGTCGTCAGTAGTCGAGGTGCTGTCGCAAACGAGAACAGGTTGCACCGGCCGTCGATCTGGCAATGCGGCGATACCTCGACCGATTCAGACCGCTTGCGTTGCCCGAAGCACGATCTGCGCCAGGACGGCTTGCTGTCCTGGCGGTAGGTCGTTGTAGAGCGTTTCCAGCGCGGCGGCGGCGGCATCGGCATCGTCCTGCGTCGGATCGGCCGAAGCCTCGAGACCTTTGACCTCGGGCACGAAGATCGGGACCGTTGTGCTCAGCGGCTTGAAGGTGAAGTGCAGACGATCGGAAGGACCGGGAAGACACATGGCTACCCCCAATGTTTGCCGGTGGCCTCGCGACTCATTGAGTGCGCAGAAGGTGCATGTACGTTCTACTCCATGCGGGTAGCTCGGATCAGCTGGTTCCCTGTGCGATCGGTGGATCAGTGGCCGTTCGACCTCGCTCGATTGGCAGCCCGACTCGAGGCGCGCGACGGCTTCGTGCCGAACATCCTGCGCGCGTACGCCTGGCGTCCCGATCGGGTCCGAGCTTGGTTCGCGCACTACCGCCAGCTCTTCGAGCCCACGCCTCGCCTCAGTGCGGCCGATCGAGAGATCATCGCGGTTGTGGTTTCGCGCGCGAAACGACTGTGGCTATTGCCTCGCGTCGCACGGAGCCGCTCTGCGCGGAGCACTCGGTGACCCGATCCTCGCCGACCGCATCTCGGACGACTACCGGCGCGCGGATCTCGACGATCGTCGTCGTGCCGTCGCCGACTACGCATTCAAGCTGACCACCAACCCGACTGCGTGCGACCGCGCCGACATCGACCGACTCGCCGCGTACGGGCTCTCCGACGAAGAGATCTGGGACGTCATCGAGATCACTGCGATGTTCAACTTCACCAACCGCCTCGTACTCGGCGCGGGTGTCGTGCCCAACGACGAGTACGAGACCCTTGGACGCGACTCGCCGACGGCGCGACCACCATCGGTCTAGCGACTCGAGCCGAGTACACAAAGTCGAGGCCCACAGACCGGGTCCTTCGGCGTGGGGCCGCTCAGCTCGCTCGACCGGCGGGTTGGAACTGGCGGTAGCGCGTCGGTGTCGTGAATCCCATCCGCTGGTACACGGGTTCGCCTTGCTCGGATGATTGAAGGATCGCGCGGGTCGCGCCTACCTGTTGGCCGGCATGGACTGCAGCCCAGGTCATCGTGGCGCCGATTCCTCGGCCTCGTGCTCGGGGGACCGTCGCGAACGTTGTAGATGCCTGCGAGACCGTCGGAACGCGTAGACCGCACTGACGCCGATCGGTTCGCCGCCAACCGTTCCGATGAGCTGGGTCAAGGGCACGAGGTCGAGCAGTCGCGGAACTCGATACCTGCGTGGTGAGGTCGCGGGGCATACCGAAGCCCTCCGACAAGACCGTCGTATAGCTGTCGAGGGTATCGGTCGTGACGGGTTTCAGATCGATCTCGGAAGGCGGGTCGTCGTTTCCTGTCGGGATCGGATCGAGCACCATGAGTGCGGGACGCCAATGTTCTACGAGCCCGGCCGTGGCGCACGCCTCGGCGAGTCCGAGCGTGACCTCGTCTCGGAAGTACACCACGAAGGGGGCGTCCATCGAAGCGTAGTAATCGACAATCCGGGTGACGATCGCCTGAGGATCAGCGGACGTGTGAGAAACGAATGCCGGGTTGAACAGCGGGACCGGCAACCCGCTCGACAACAACACCACCTCGTCGTCGCAAACGTCGCCCGGGATCGGAGTGACCGCGAGCATTGCCCGCCACGCTTGCACCATGTTCTCGTCGGCCGCGCCCAAGACCGCATCGCTGATCGTCATTGCCGGAGATTGTCGCGGCGTCACCAAGCGCGCCGGCGGGTTTTGCCTTCATCCGCAGTGGCCCTCAGCCCGCCCTGCGCCGGCTTGGGTGGGGTAGTGGGGCGAAACTGCTGGCTTCGCGGCGCGAGCGCCCCAATGATGGTCGACGTGCCGTTCTTCGATCCGAGGTCCGAACCGCCCGCAGAATCCGCGTGGCCGATGATCTCAGGGTCGCGACGCAGTCTCATCTTCCGGAGTCCTGCTACGAAAGGAAAGCGCAGCATGCGAGTTGTTGCCAGCGAGTTCATGAGTCTCGATGGGGTGGTGCAGGCGCCGGGCGGCCCGGAGGAGGACACCAGCGGTGGGTTCGGCCATGGCGGCTGGTCGCACCCGTTCTTCGATCCTCACGTCATGGGACCGGTCATCGCCGAGCTCGCGGAGCGAAGCGACGTGTTGCTCCAAGGTCGGCGTACCTATCAGGTGTCGATGGAGGCGTGGCCCGAACGCGGAGGAGACCCCTTCGCGGACTGGATCAACAGTGCGCAAAAGTACGTCGTCTCGAACACGCTCTCGGCGGCGGAACTCACGTGGCACCCGACCACGATCATCCGCGGCGGTGACCTCGTCGAAAAGGTCTCCGAGCTGCGCGACCAGCCGGGCGGCGATATCTACGTCTACGGCAGCCTGTCGTTGGTGCGGGCACTGCTGACAGCCGGGCTGATCGACGAGCTCGTCCTCATGATCGAGCCGATCACCCTCGGCGGCGGAAAGAGGCTGTTCCCTACCGACGGCAAGGCGCGGACTTTCGAGCTCGTCTCCGCGCAGACCGCATCCACTGGTGTTCAGGTCTGCCGCTACCGGCCCGCTTCCTGACACGCTCTCGCGCATGCAGAATGCGCGGATCGCGTCCGCGAGAGGCAGAGCGGCGGGCGCTCGAGGACGCGCCGATTACGCGGCCCGCGCGTGACCTTCGGCCCTACCGACGGGAGGGGCAGCAGCGCATCATGCGATCATCACGCCGGTGCTCGTTCGACCGTTACCTCGGTAGAGGCGGAGATCCGAACGACCGGGAAGGATCGCCCTGCGGGAGGTATTGCGATGCGCGACACGGCAACCCGACCGCCGAAGCTCCCGCCGCCGTGGTTCAAGCACACGTTCTGGCGTGTCCATCGCGCGCTCTGCCGGCTGAGTGGCGGTCGATTCCTGTGGACTCCGGCGAGCAGGCGCGGCTGGGGTGCGCTGCGCCTCACGACCGTCGGGCGGAAGTCCGGGCAAGAACGCAGCGTCATCATCGGCTACTTGGACGAGGGGCCGGACCTCGTCACGCTCGCGATGAACGGCTGGGACGAGGGTCATCCCTCGTGGTGGCTCAACCTGGAGGCACACCCGGACGCCGTCGTTCGACTGGCAGGCCGGCGTGTGCGACGAGTGCACGCGTGCCGTGCCGTCGGCGAGGAGCGTGATCGGCTTTGGCAGCGATGGGTCGCGCTCGATCCGCAGCACGATGGCTATGCCTCCTTGCGTTCGACCGAGACGCCCGTAGTCGTCCTGGAACCGCGTAACGGAACTGCGTGACGCCGGCGGCTACGCCCGATGGCGCCATCCCACACCGGACGACCCCTAACACGGGCGGAGTCATGGTGGTCGCCTTCGCCGCGATGAGATCTCGATCTCGGAATCGTCGCATGGGCGCATGGAATGTTCTACGAACGATGGCGCGTTGATGCCCGACCACGACCTTCAGCCCCTTGTCACATCCATTTACCTCGCGCCGGCCGACGTGCTCGACGACCTTTCCGCGCCGTGGTGGGCCTCGCCGTCGCTGTGCGCAGGGTGGCGGGTTCGGGAGGTCGTCGCCCACGTGACGATGCCAGCCCGCTACAACGAAGACGCGTTCATGGCCGAGTTGCGCGTGATCGACGATACTGGTCCGATGGAGTTGGAGCTCGAAGGCGGGATCGCGAACGCGGGCGCGGTGACCCGTGTCGGCGAGCATGTGCTTCGCCCCTCGAACCCGCACACACCGACGATCCACCGGTTCCTGCGTCATCTCGCCGAGGAGGGCTTCGGCGGTGCCCCGCTCCCGGTTGGTGTCGATCCTGACGGCCGGGAGCGGCTGGGGTTCATTGCCGGTGACGTTGCCTTGCCTCCGTATCCGCGCTGGGCTCGAACCGACGACGCGTTGGCGTCGATCGCCCGGCTGATGAGCCGCTTCCATCGCGCGTCCGCACCTTTGCGTTGTCGGCGAACGCCACCTGGAGCGACGAGATGGCCGATCCCGAGGGCGGATCCGTCATCTGTCACAACGACGTGTGCCTGGAGAACGTCGTCTTTCGTGATGGCGAAGCCGTCGCGCTGTTGGACTTCGACTTCGCGGCACCAGGTCGGCCGGTCTACGACGTGGCGTGTTTCGCGCGGATGTGTGTACCGATCGACGACGATGAGAATCGCGGACGGTTCGGATGGCTGGAACACGATCTCCCCGCGCGCTTGCGGCTGGTCACAGACACCTACGGGCTCGGCAACGAGGAACGCGCCGAGGTCATTCTGGCGCTCGACAACTCGGTCGCTCATGGTGGCGAGTTCGTGCAGCGTCGAGTCGACGCAGGCGACCCGAACTTCATCGCGATGTGGGCGGAGATCGGCGGCATGACGCGCTTCGACAGACGACGCGGGTGGTGGAAGGCGTCACGTCCGCAATTCGTGGCAGCGATGACCTGACCGCGCTCGGTCTGCTGCCATCGATGACAAAGCGGCCGAGTAGGGCGACGGTGAGTGCCGAACTGCCGACCTCGCCCACCCTCGCTACTCGTTCCGGGGCGGAAACGAGCCCGCCCCGCCAGACCCTGCTTGCACGAGGCTCGCGGAGTCTCACCGATCTCGCGAGTTGGTCCCTATTGCAATGACCGGTGCGGGTTTGAATCCCTTGACCATGAGATAAACGCCGAGCGACAACTCCCAAAGGAACTCCGGAATTGTCGCGATGGCCTGGCCGGCGGAGCCCCTGTCGATGAGGTTCAACACCACTGCGATTCCCGAGATGCATATCAGCGGGCCTCCGATGAGGCCGAGCACGGCCATGCGGCGCGGGACCAATCCGGACCGGTACATCAGGTAACCCAAGATCAATCCGTTGCCGATGCCGACGACAAATCCGGGGCCGAGCACGAACGTCCAATTGTGCAATGCGACGAGTGCTTTGCCGATCGGGACAAGCGTCGCGGGCGCGTCCGTAGCAGACCGCCGCAATGTGACGACCGTGAGCAGACTGACGATCCCGACGGCGATGAAAGCGGATTCGACGATCCGAGCCGTGACGTAGCCGAGAGCGAGGATCTTGCTCTGTCGCTCGAGGATCGGGTAGAGCACAACGGCCGTGGCGATGTTCGCGACGATGAGGACCAGTTCCAAGACGGCTCCGAGAGACACACGGCCGTCGGTACCGGCGCCGATGATGTAGCCGGAATCGTGGAGAACCGGATGGTAAAGAAGGAGCGTGGGGATCGAGGTAGCGAAGGTGATGAGGAAGAGAACGCCCGTGAGCTTGGCGATTGTCTGCGGTTTGCCAGTAGAGCTTCGATTCTCGAGCAACAGCGACATGCGCGCTCTCCTCTACGTTGCCCGGTAGCCACCGGGCGAGAGGTGCGCGACGCACACCAAGTGTCGTGACCGTAGGGTCAACGTCGGAATACGTCAACACGCAGCGGCATGTGGTGTGTGCACCTAAATGCCGATCTGCATTCACGTGGCGTCGCCGACCGGTGTGAGTGACGAGCGCGGCAGCGATTTGTAGCCTTGCTCCATGGCGCGACGCGTACAGGTCACTTTCGACACCGGCGACCCGCACAAGCTCGCCGCGTGGTGGAGCGACCTTCTCGGATATGAGATCGAAAACGGAGACGAGATCGTGCCCGGGTTGCTCGACGCCGGTGTCATCAGCGAAGCCGATGTCTTGCGGGTCGGCGGACACGTCTTCTTCGCGGATGCCGTTGCCGCCTGCGACCCGGAGCGCATTGGTCCGCGGTTCTCACTTTCAGCGCGTCCCGGAGCCGAAGATCGCCAAGAATCGGGTACACCTCGACGTTCCCATCAACGGTGAGGTGCTCGACACTGCAGTGGCCCAGCTGGTCGATCGAGGCGCGCAGTTCGTCGAGTTCGGCGAGCACCCCGGACATCGATGGGCGGTTATGCGCGATCCCGAGGGCAACGAGTTCTGCCTGCAATAGCGGAGTTCAAACGCAGAGGTCTCCCGATCGGCGCCGGCAGCCGGCCCTAGCATCGGCGCATGAAGTCGTTCCGTTTCGGCTACCAAATCGGGACGTGTGACGCGGGCGAATTGCGTGCGAACGCGGTTGCTGCCGAGGCTGCGGGCTTCGATGTGATCCATACGTCGGACCACGTTGGACAGGGCTGGTCTCCGCTTCCTCCGCTGCTGGCGATGGCGTCGGTCACCGAACGGATCCGGTTGTGCCCCTTGGTTCTCAACAACGACTTTCATCATCCGGTGCACCTCGCTCAGGAGGTCGCGTCGATCGACCACCTCACGGATGGACGCGTCGAACTCGGTCTCGGCGCGGGCCATTCGTTCACCGAGTACGACGCCATCGGCATTTCGTTCGACCCGCCCGCGGTACGCAAGTCGCGAATGGCCGAAGCGATCGAGATCCTCCGCCGCCTCCTCGACGGTGAAACCGTGACGTTCTCCGGGAAGCACTACCAGCTCCGCGAAGTCAGCACCAAGCAATCGCGCCAAGAACACCTTCCCCTGCTCGTCGGCGTCAACGGTCGGCACGCGCTCGATCACGCGGCACGACACGCTGACACCATCGGACTCACGATGCTGGGCCGAACACTCCTCGACGGGCAGCGGCACGAGACCCGTTGGGAGGCGGACCGTCTGGATCGAACGGTCACGTTCATCCACGAGCGGACGCAGGACCGGCCGGGAACGCCCGAGTTACATGCGCTGGTGCAAGCGGTCATCATCACCGACGACCGCGAGAAGGCGGCCGCACAGCTTGTCCGAGACCACTGGGTGCCGACGATCGCCGACGTGCTGGCAACGCCGTTCGTCGCTCTCGGGACGGCTGACGAGATAGCCGAACACTTAGTCGCATGTCGCGAACGCTGGGGTATCTCCTACTTCAGCGTCCGCGATGTTCAGTCCTTCGCCCCGGTGATCGAACGACTCCGCAACCGGTAGTCCGACCACCGCGACATTTGCCGAGCCGCAGTCATGCGCTCGACGTGGCCGCCATGATTTGGACGAGTAGCGCGTCGTAGTCGACAGGTGTCGATGTGTCGACCGCGATGACGGGCCAGCCACCACCGACTGGCTTTGATGCCTCTCCCGCCCACATCGACACGTCGTCGATCCGCGATGCATCAAAGTGTCCCGGCTTCCGGGTAGTCGCGCGTCGCTCGTACCGCTCGCGACAGATCCGGGTATCGCAGTCGCAGAACACCTCGACGACGCGACCAGGCAAGCTCCGCAGCGCTTCGACAGCGACGCTCGGGCGCCAGTTCGCCTCCAAGATGCCGCATCTGTTCTCGTGAGCAAGCGCGAGAATCGTCTGCATCGAGGCAGCGCCCAACCGACGCGATTCCTCAGGGTCACCGACGCCGAGCGAATCCATCAGGGCTTCCTTGATCGTGTCCTTGGAGAACAGGGGCATCCCCAACTTCGACGCGAGCGGCGTCGCCAGCGTGGACTTGCCGCTTCCGGGCGGTCCCGACAAGATCACGAAGGAGAGCTCACGCACGCGGCACAGAATGCCCCTGATGGCCGATCTGGCGCACGTCGTCGCGGTGTCTCGTAGCGTCGACGGTGCCGGATGAGCGAGACCGACGATGGTGCCGAACGTCGGTCCGGCTGTCGGCATCTATGTTGGAGACATGCAGGGCGCACAGTCAGGATTCCGAATGGGGCGGCTCGACCATGTGCACATCCGTGTGCCGGATCGAGCCGAGGCCGCCCGATGGTACGCAGAGCATCTCGGGTTCGAGCCCGTCGCCGAGTACGACTTCTGGGCGACAGGCTTCGAGGGTGGTCCGCTCCAGATCTCGGCGGACGGTGGGAGGACGACGCTGGCGCTCTTCGAGGCCAGCGAGAGTCACCCGATGGTTCCTCAGCAAACCGGTGTTGCGTTCAGCGTCGACGCCGACAGCTTCATCGTCGTTCGCCCGCTCACTGCCCCGCGGGATCGACAATCCGCGCGGCGAGCCGTCTCACGATCGCCGATCTCGTCGACTTCGACCTGTGTTGGGCATTCGATCTCGTCGACCCGTGGCGAAACAAGTACGAACTCAATTGCTACGACTACGAGCGAGTCGGAGCCGAACTGGTCGAGGCAGACGATGTGAAGGCGGACCGCTACTGGCCCCGCGACCTCTACTCGGCGTACCTCGACGCCAAGTCGACGTAGCCGGACTCGACCCGTCAAGCGTCTCCGATGTACCGGTCGGGAACGATCGGTAGTATTCGGATGTGGACGCACAGGAGAAGAAGATCGCACTCCGGTCGATCACGTACGGCCTCTACGTGATGACCGCCGCCGATTACGACGAGTTCGCAGCTGCAGGCGTCAACTGGCTCACGCAGACGTCGTTCGAGCCCCCGCTGGTTGTCGCGGCCGTGAAGACCGGTAGTGGACTCCAGTCGCTCATCCACCGCACCGGGAAGTTCGTCGTCAACGTGCTCGCCGACGATCAGCTCGACGTCGCGAAGGCCTTCTTCCGCAGCACGACGGTCGAGGGTGACCGCCTGAACGGCTTCAAGTTCGAGCGGGGCGTGGAGACCGACGCGCCGATCCTCGACGACGTGCCCTACTGGTTCGAGTGTGTGGTTGGCGATGCCATCTCGCGAGGCGACCACACGATCTACGTTGCCGAGGTGGTCGGCGCGGGTGTGCGCGACGCCGAGCGGCACCCGCTGAACCTTCGGGCGACCGGCATGAACTACGGCGGCTGAACGGCAGCGGACTCGCGCGATTGTCAGTCGAGCCGGTGGATGAGCGATCAGGACGACTGCCGCGTCGAGTTCGATCTTCATGGAGCGGTACTCGTCGATCGAACCTCCGATCTTGAACGCGACGTGCGCGAGTCCAGTCGCATCTTGGCCGGATGCCGGCGCGTGTTCGTCGACTTCCTGGAGTGCGAAATCGTGATGATTGCCGAGCGAGAAGAAACGTCATTCGAACGGGTTCCGAGATGCGCGAGATGATCGGGATGCCGAGCACGCCCGCATGAAAGTTCTCGGATCGTTGAAGGTCGCGTACTTTCAGGACGACGTGGCCGAGCGCTTGTACCGCCAGTTTGCTCATGAGCTGCACAACAGTGGGCAGCTCCCGGGTACGGTCACGATTATCCGGCGGACGGGTACGAGCGACGTGTCCGAGCTGACAGTGTGTAACCGTGACGAAGCCGGCTGGATCTCGGGCCAGTCGCGTCCTGCCGCTCCTGCTGACGTGAAACGGATCACCGCGACGGCGCTGGAACTGTTCTAGTTACCAGTGGAGCTGTCGGTAGACAGCTCCACTGGCTCGAACCTGATGCCGGGTCTCGTCGGGTTGGTTCGGCTCGCCACAGGGACCATCGTTCGGCTCCTTCGGGGGGGACGTGGGCGGGACTTCCGCCTCTACAGCCGGACACGCAGCGCGCGTATCTTCGGGCTGGCAAGGAGGTGAATCATGACCTTCACTGACGAAGATCTCCGCAAGGAGGCTGCGAGGCGCGTGCACAAGCGTCGCGATCTTGGGGCGCATGCCGTGTCGTATGTCGTGATCAATGCGATGCTCGTCGGCATCTGGGCGATCTCGGGTGCCGGGTACTTCTGGCCGGCATGGGTGATGCTCGGGTGGGGAGTCGGGCTGGTCCTCAATGTGTGGGATGTGTATTTCCGTCGTCCCGTTACCGAGCACGACATCGAGCGTGAGATGCAACGGTTGCGGCGGTAGGTAGCTACGCGGGCCGCCGTCCACCGCGACGGCCTCTCCTGCGTTCGTCGCGATCCGAGGGCTGGGGGGAACGAGAGTTCGACTCGATGTCGCGGCGAGGACTTTCGGAGGGTCGAAGACTCGTACTGCCGGTATGGTGAGTGAAGAAGTGGAGGTGGCGGGAGTCGAACCCGCGTCTCCCGAGCTGTTGGTGGGACTTCTCCGAGCGCAGCCGTTGGAAGGTGTCACCCGTCGACAGCTCAACGGCATGCCGTCGACGGGCCATCCTCGTTTTGGTGTCCCGATAAGCCCCGAGGCCTTACTTACCGGTGAGCCATCCTGGATGACGCCTCGGCGGGACGAATGACGAATCCCATCCGGGCGGGCAACCCAATTTCTTAGGCAGCCATTGCCATTTGGTTATTGGCGTGTATTGGTTTTGCCGACTCTTTCACGACGATCCGGCGACGTCGGCTCGCTTCCCCCACCTCGATCCTCGAGATCGAAGCCACGCACCCCCTTGTCAATCGCCGTTGGCCGGTGCGTGTCCGTGGCCGTCAGCGGGACACCGAGTGTACCGGCTCCCGACCCGGGTACGTTTCGCCTGCGTTCCGAGGTGGGAATGACTACGGGAGCGTCGTCGTTGGAGTTGAGCATGGCGACGATCCAACTGACCACCGACAACTTCGAGCAGACGATCACCGGAAACGACATCGTGCTCGTCGACTTCTGGGCCTCGTGGTGCGGTCCGTGCCGGATGTTCGGCCCGGTGTTCGAAGCGGCGTCGGAGAAGAACGCCGACCTCACCTTCACCAAGGTCGACACCGAAGCTCAACAGCAGCTCGCGGCGACGTTCAACATCATGTCGATCCCGACGTTGATGGTGTTCCGAGAAAACGTGCTCGTGTTCGCCCAGCCCGGCGCGCTTCCGGCCGAAGCGCTCGACAATCTCATCGAGCAAGTCCGCGCGCTCGACATGGACGAGGTGCACAAGGCCGTCGCCGCGCACGAGGCCGAGCACGATCATTCGGGCCACGACCACGACCACGCGGCACTGACCGGTTCCTGAGGTTGCCACCGGCGCGCGCCACGGTGTCGGTCCGGTAGATCCTTGGTTTAGGCAAGCATTTGCTTGCGTTAAGGCGCGGTGTCCCGGTAGCGTGCGACGATGCTTGCGAGCCTCGCCACGTGGTGTTACCGACGTCGACGCCGGGTCGTCGTCGCATGGATCTTCGTGCTCGTCGGCGTCAACGTGCTCGCACAGTCCGCGGGTGGCGACCTGGTGAAGTCGTTGTCGCTGCCCGGCACCGAGTCGCAGCGCACGTTCGACGTGATGAAAGCCGACTTCAACCAGGCGGGCGACACCGGGTACCTCGTCTTCAAGTCGAATACCGAGGGTGGCGTGCGTTCGGCGACGGTCACCGACGTGATCGAGAAGCGCGTCGTGCCCGCGTTGCGCCAGGAGAAGCACGTCGCCTCGGTGACGACGCCGTACGAGCCCGGTGGCGCTCGATTCGTCTCGACCGACGGCAAGATCGCCTACGCCGAGATCCAGTTCGACGTTCAGGCCAACGACGTCCCCGTCGACGTCGCCAGCCACATGCGCGCGGTCGTGAAACAGTCGAATTCGTCGACGCTCCAGGTCGAGCTGGCGGGTTCGATGTTCACCGACCAGACCCAGCCGAAGAGTGAGGCCATCGGCATCCTTGCCGCCGTGCTCATCCTGTTGGTCGCCTTCGGCTCAGTTTTGGCAATGGGTCTGCCCATCATGACCGCCTTGTTCGGTATCGGAATCGGGCTCGCCGTGGTCACGCTGCTCGCGCGTTTCGCCGACGTACCGTCGTTCGCGCCTCAGGTCACTGCCATGATCGGTATCGGTGTGGGTATCGACTACGCGTTGTTCATCAGCACGCGCTATCGAGAGGCGCTGAGCGAAGGCCACGATCCCGAGAGTGCAGTCGTCCACGCGATCGACACGAGCGGTCGTGCAGTGCTCTTCGCCGGCGGCACAGTCGTCATCTCGTTGCTGGGGTTGTTCCTGATCGGGCTGTCCTTCATCCGGGGTCTGTCGATCGGCGCCGCGCTCGCAGTGCTCCTCGTCATGGCCGCGGCCGTCACGTTGCTGCCGGCCGTCCTCGGATTCGTCGGACGCACGATCGACAAGTGGTCCCTCCCCACCGCGAAGCAACCCAAGGATCCGGAGCGCACGATCTGGGCGAAGTGGGCGCGCATCATCCAGCGGCGGCCGTGGCCGGTCGCGATCGGCGGGCTAGCCGTCCTGCTCGTGCTCACGATCCCGGCGACCGGTCTGCGGCTCGGCGTCGCCGACGCCGGTAACGACCCGACGGCGCTCACGACCCGGCGCGCGTATGACCTCTTGAGCGAAGGTTTCGGGCCCGGATTCAACGGTCCGCTGATCGTCGTGAGCGAGACCCACTCAGCCGGCGACGTCGCCGCCATGTCGCGCGTCGCCGAGGCGATCAAGGCGACGCCTGACGTCGCGAGCGTCGGTCCCGTCATCCCGAGCCCCAACGGCAAGGCCGTCTTCGTACAAGTCGTGTCGATGGGATCGCCGCAGGACGCGAGCACGACCCGGCTCGTGCACCGCCTGCGTGACTCCGTAATTCCGGCGAGCGAGCAGGGCAGCACGCTGCAGGCGCAGGTGGGTAGCGAGACCGCCGTCGGCGTCGATCTTGCCGACACCATGGGTTCGCGGTTGCCGTACATGTTCCTTGCGATCCTGCTGCTCAGTTTCGTGTTGTTGATGCTCGTGTTCCGGTCCCTGCTCGTGCCGCTCAAGGCCGTGATCATGAACCTGCTGTCGATCGGCGCGGCCTATGGGGTGATCGTCGCGATCTTCCAGAACGGTTGGCTGAAGAATCTGGTCGGGATCGGTAAGGAAGGCCCCATCGAGGCGTGGGTGCCGATGATGCTCTTCGCGATCGTCTTCGGTCTGTCGATGGACTACGAGGTCTTCCTGCTTTCGCGCATCAAGGAGGAGTACGACCGCGACCACGACAACGCCACTGCGGTGTCGCACGGGCTCGCCAAGACCGCGCGGCTCATCACCGCTGCGGCTGCGATCATGATCTGCGTGTTCGGGAGCTTCGTGCTCTCCGATCTCCGAGTGCTGAAGCTCATCGGCTTCGGGCTCGCCTTCGCGGTGTTCATCGACGCGACCGTGGTACGGCTCGTACTCGTTCCCGCAACCATGGCGTTGCTCGGTGATCGCAACTGGTGGCTCCCGAAGGCGCTCCAGTGGCTCCCTCGAATCCAGGTCGAAGGTTCGACGACATGGGCCGAGGAGCTTCGCGAGCCCGAACCGGAGCCCGCGCTCCGCGACTAGTTGCGGGTGACTGCGACCTACTGTTCGATCGTGACAACCCGTCGAAGCACGAGCGTCCGACCTCTCGGCTTTGCCGACGTGGATGACTACCTACGTCATGTACGCGAGGTAGATGCAGGTTCGGGCGTCGACGGGGCCGGTCACTCTCATGCCTACAGCAGGTCCGAGCCGTTCGACATGGAAGCGGGTCGCGCCCGAGAGGTGACTCGATGGTCAACGGACATTGATGATGTCGCGTGGCGGCGGGCCTGGGGACTCTTCGACCGAGGTGAACTCGTCGGACACCTCTACCTGGCGGGCGGGACGCTCCACTCGGAGTTGCACCGCGTGGAGATGGGGATGGGGATCAGACGTTCGCATCGTCGGCAGGGCGGCGGCACCTTGCTCTTGGAGACCGGAATCGAGTGGGCGCGAAACCAATCGACCATCGACTGGATCGATCTGGGTGTGTTCTCCGACAACCCAGGGGCACAGGCGCTCTACACGCGTCACGGCTTTCACGTTCTCGGGCGGACACCAGATCGCTTCCGTGTCGACGGCGAGTCGCTCGATGACATCTCGATGACCCTGAACGTCGCTCGCGACAACGAGTGACTGACGTTCGGCCCGGTTGCGTCATTCCACGCCCTGCAGCCGCCACGCGCTGCGGTTTCCGGGCTCGAACCAGATCCCGGTGCCGTTTCGCGACCAATGTCGGCACATGCGTGGTCCCAAACGTCGTTCGACGTCGCGCTGGTCTGGAGGTGTTGCCAGTAATAGGTGACGAGCGTGCTATTTCGGTCGGGCGCGTCGCTGGGGATGGATCGTTTCGCCACGAGCCAGCATGTCTACGAATTGATCGATCCGACGACAGCGAGTCTCGGCACGCTTCGCGGTTTCGATGCGGTACAACACCGCGTATCGGTTGGCGCCGTTCAGGTCGGCGAACATCTTCTCCGCAGCAGGGTTGGCCGACAATGCCGCCGCGAGATCGGCCGGAACCGACGCCTCGGCCTGTCCTGAATACGCAGCGGCCCAGCGGCCATCGGCCTTGGCTTGGTCGATCTCAGCGAGCCCGGCTGGCAGCATCCGGCCCTCCGCGATCAGTTCCTCGGCTATGCGGAGATTGCGCTTCGACCACTGACTTGTGCGGCGTCTGGGAGTGAACCGCTGCGCGAATGTCGTGGCGTCGCGGCTTCGCTTCTGGCCATCGATCCATCCCTGGCATAGCGCTTCTTCCAGGGCCTGGACATAGGTCAGGCTGGTCGGGTGAGTCGCGCCTTTCTTGGCGAGGACCAACCAAACACCCTCGGAACGGTCGCGATTCGCATCAAGCCAGGCCCGAAACGCTGCCGCATCCGAAACGATCAAAGTCGGAACATCAAGTCGTGCCATCCGCCACCCAGATTGCCAGATCTCGCGTCGTTCGCAGTACAGAGCGGCAGATCGGGCGCGCGCATAGCAGGAGTGGTCTCAGGGCTTGCGGGGCACGAACACGTAGCGCCATTGGTCGCGATGACCGTCATCGACGAGGACGTACACGCCGTCGCGCTCTTCGACTTCGAGACGTGGAGGGAAGGCTTCGAGTCTGCTAGCCGAGGGTCCACCTTCACAGAGGATGAAGAAGCGATCGCCAGGCTGCAAGATCACAGCCTCTTCACTCTGGTCGTACCAGCGCGACGAATGCCTGTCGTCCCCGGCGTAGGGATAGGACGAGTGCCGTCGCGCCACTCGCACATGTAACCAACACCGGCACCGGAGATCCACTTCGGGTTCGGGGTCCTGGGGTTGCATTGTCGTCCCGGCTGGTTCGGGTGGTGGCGTCGAGAACCGCACTGAGGGAGCTTGATGGCATGATCCGACACGCCACTCACGCAAACTGAGCTACTACCCGGCGTTGCGCTCACTCGCGGAACAGAGCGACAGATCTGGCGCGCCTCACAACGATCAGGCGTACCGCGCCCTGAGCGCCGCTTCCTCGCAGATCACCTGGTCGCCGAACCGTTGCCGGAGTTCGTCAATCGCGTCGCGGTGACCGAGCGGGAGATACACCCGTATGCGATCACCGTCGGGCGTGATTACCCACTGGCCGTCTGCACCGTCGATCCGCTGCTGAAGCACGCCGGCAATCTCACGAGTGAGATTCCGGTTTCGGTCGAGCCTTCCGTCGGCGGATTCCATGAGCACATATTGGCCGATCGCGTCTCGCCCGGCGAGTGCCGATCGGCAGCCATGGCGTCGCCCGGTCCAACGCCGTCCGTCAAGGCCGCGGCTCGAATCGTCCCCAGAGCTCGCCGGGCAGCTTCTTCAGTCGAAGCGAAGCCGCTCCGCGACGACATCAGCGGCGACATCGGGCAACGCACGCCCACGGTCCACCGCGTACGCGCCCAGCAGCACGAGCGCGTCCTCGCTCGTCACAGCGAGCTGCGTCGCGACCAGTGCAATCGCTCGCTGCACCACGTCTCGAACGTGGGGCACGAGTTCCAGTTCCGACGTGAGCGCCGCCAATTCTGCCTCGTACCGCCACGCCGACACGGTCCGGCCCATCAACGCCGCAAGAAGCAGCGTCGTCGTGATCTGCTCGTCGGTCAAGGCGCCGGGCAGTGCGCAGTAGATGTTCAGCGCGCCGATGCACGACGTGCCGTCGCGTAGCGGAAACCCGAACGCTGCGCGTATTCCGACGGTCAGCGCCCGACGACGAAACTCCGGCCAGAGGGCCCCTGTTTCCTCACGAAGATCGTGCGCGAAGACCGGTTCCTCCCGCCGGAACGCAGTCATGCACGGGCCCTCACCGACCAGCGTCTCCACTTGCTCGACCAGTCGAGCCACATTGCCCGACACGCCAATGAGATCCAGAGACCCTCTGCGAGTCGTCACAGAAAGTCCAGCACCCGTCACGCCGAGAAGGTCAGAACATGCAACGCAGAACGCGCTAGCTGGCACGGGCTTCGTCCCTCACTGTTCTAATTTGCAGAGTACACCTAGTGCGCGAGGCCGCGCGCCGAGAGCCCCCGATCCGCGTCTTGTTGCGAGCGCACCGATCGATCTCCGCTTCTTGTCAAGGCCGGGTGGCGGCGCTCGTCTTGGGCTTCGGTGAGCCCGATCCCGCGCCCGGCGAAACGAGTGCAGAGCGGCAGTTGTCGCGTTCCCGACCTTCGGGGTCAGGCCTCTACGTACTCGCGCTCGATCTGAACGTCGGCGAGTCGAAGTTGCCCGAGGATCGCGCGTCGCGCCCGGTCGCTCTTGTCGTCGGGCGGTGCGCCGCCGAGCCAGAACTGCCGTAGGAAGTTGAGGTCCTCCCACACGGGACCGCGCGGATGCGGATCGCTCTCGTACCGCGGAATGAGGTGCCAATGAAGATGCGGGACACCATTACCGAGTGCCTCGTAGTTCAGCTTCCGGGGGTTGAACGCCTGGTCGAGCGCGTGCGCGATCGCGACCATCTCATGCAGATGTGTCGCTCGCTCGGAGGCTGGGAGATCGTAGATCTCTCGCACGCACCGCTTCGCTGCGAAGAAGGTGTAGCCCCGGAAGTACTGCGTCGCACAGAGCGTCACGTACCCGGTTGTCAGGCGCGCGATTCGCGAATGGGTTCTCGCCTGCTTCGATTCGGTTCGCCGAATCGCACATCTCGCACGCCACGATGTGCCGTCCCTTCCCGTCACCAAAGCGCACGCATCTAACACTATTGCGCGCTGCCGAGGCGAGCACAGACCGGCAGTTATTGGGTGCGCTCTGACGTCAGCGAATCCAGTCCGTCACTTCGACGAGCGACGGCAACTTCGCCGTGCAAGCCGGTTCGCTGATCTGGGGAGCGCCCGACCGGTTCTCGCCGTCGATGAGCACGGTCGGCGATCCAGAGAACCCGGCAGGCATCGGCTGCGACACGTCCACGACACGCGCCTCGATCCTCACATCGAGCCGTCCCGCAGTCGCTTCCCGCAGAAGATCGAGCATGCGTCCAACGTGCGGACAGTCAGGAACCGACAACACCACGATCTCCACAACCCGTCAAGGTATCGGCATCCATGCGGGTGACGGTCGTCCAGGCCCGTAGAGACTTCCGACCCTTCGCACGGACGCTCGCCACAGACAAATTTGGGAACATGGCGATGCTGCATCCGCTCGTCATGGCCCACGTCCCCCGCCGCGGTCAGCGTCTGCAGCGTCCGCATCGGGACTGCCGGCTTCGCGAACGACAGCGCACCGAAAGAGCGCCTCGCGTCGTCGCGCACACGGAGCCACATCGTCGTGAACACCACGGGTCGCCCGAAGAAGACTCGACTCCGTTTGGATCTCGAGGGCCTGAGAGTCGTTGGACTGCAACTCGTCGACGAGGTCCCTCAGCGCCGGATGCACCATCGCGCGCGGCAGGTCCCGACCACCGGGAAAGCGGACGGATGGTTATCGACCCGGCGATATGGGATCGCGTGAGGGAAGCGTTTGGTCGGCCCGCCGTGCCGAGGGTCGTGGCAACGAATGCCGCTCCTCGTGCATCGTTGAGGTGATGTCAGAATCACCGCGGTCCCGCGAGGGCGCTCCACGACTGGGTCTCGCTGAGCTATACGAGCGTGAGCGCGCACCGATGCTTCGCCTGGCGTGCCTGCTCGTCGGATCGCGAGCGATCGCGGAGGAGATCGTGCAGGACGCTTTTGTCGTGGTCGGCGAGCGGTGGGCGGAACTCGAGAAGCCTGGCGGGTACCTCAGATCAACCGTGGTGAACGGTTGCCGTATGGCGCTCCGGCGGCGGGCGACTGAACGCCGGTACGCGTATTGCGACCCCGCGACGATCGATGGACCGTCCGAGCTCATCGACTTGCGGTCCGCGCTCGGCCGGCTGTCAGAACGGGGGCGTGCCGCGATCGTGCTGCGTTACTTCGTCGACCTTCCCGACGCGGAGATCGCCGAGCTGTTGGGTTGTCGAATCGCGACTGTGCGGTCGATCGTGCATCGATCCCTTCGCACGCTTCGTAAGGAGCTGTCATGACTGAACTCGAAGAGCGCCTACGTGCCGAGCTTCCACGTCTCGCCGACCTGATCGCGCACCGGCCGGATGAGGAACCCCCGACACTCGTCTCACGACGCGAGCGATCGCGCGGTCACCGACGCGCGATAGCGACTGCTGTAGCGATATGCGTCCTCCTGGGCGGTGTCACAACCTTCGTCCTTCGTAGTCATCACGCACACGCGCCTGCGTCCAGCCCACAGGTCGTCGTCCGTGATCAGTGGCGCTCGTTGCCGCCGTCGCCTCTCGGCCCGCGCGCCAACGTCGTCGCGGTGTGGACGGGCGACGACGTTCTCGTGTGGGGTGGCTATCGAGGGGACGCGGCCGCGCCGCTCGCCCTGCAGAGCGGCGCGGTGTACAACCCGACGACGAACTCGTGGAAAAGGATCGCCGACAACCAGTGGGCGCACCCCGGTGCCGTAGGAGTCTGGGCCGACGACCGGCTCTTCATCCTTGCCAAGAACGGCGGCGCACTGTACGACCCGGCGCACAACGCCTGGCATGACATCGCGTTGCTACCAAATGACACCGGAGGAGGTTTCCTCGCTGCAGCCTGGTCTGGAACGACGCTATTCGGTGTCGTCGCCGAGAGGGAAAGCGGAATGATCGCGGTTGCGCGTTACGACAACAGGCACGATGCGTGGAGCATCGGAAAGCCGTTGCGAGTCTTGGTGCAGTCCGATCGGAACGACGTATCGACAGTGTGGACCGGTACGGAGCTCGTAGTGTCGGACGGCGGCCGTTCGGTGTGGGCGTACGATCCCACGACCGACGCGTGGCGCGCCCTCGCGAATCTCGGCCCGGGTGCCACCTCGAGCTCGATCGTCTCGATCGCAGGGGAGCTTGTAGCCGTCTACCTCACCGACGACGGCCTCCGCGCCACCGCGTGCTGTCGGGGACAGCTGGCACACGATCGCCGATGCACCAGACTCGCCGATCTCACAGCCGATCGCGATCGACGCAGGGGGCAGACTCGTCGCGATCGATCGATCCGGCCGCGGTACACCGTTGCGCGCCGATCCGTCCACAGGTCGATGGGTGTCACTCGACGGTTACCCTCTCTCGTCCGGCGCGAATGGCACGGCAGTTTGGGCGAGCACCGGGCTGTTCGTGTGGGGCGGTCTACAGACCGGCACGCCCGCCTCGTTCTCGAACCCGACACCCGGCAAGCCCGACGCGGCCTGGTACAAGCCGTGAGGCTCACGCGGCACCGACCGGCGCTAGTTGTGGTTCCAGGGACGTTGTTCACCTGATCGTCACGGTCTCCTTCCCGTGACGTGCGTGCCACCCCTTGACCGTTTGAGAGAGAATCGATGGCGATGACCATCGTAGAGAGCACGCGCCCGGTGACGGGTGGAGTGGACACGCACGCCGATGTGCATGTCGCCGCGGGATCCGGCGTCATGCGCTGATGCATTGGTTGGATCGGCAGGGGGAACGGGTGAACCAAGCGACGCCGCGTTGGAGCATGGTGATCAACTGCTCTGACATCGATCGAATGACCGAGTTTTGGTGCGCCGTTCTCGGGCTTACGCCTCGCAGCGACGGCCGCGAGTTTCGGGTACTGCAGGGCAGGTACGGCATGGTTGCTCTGCAGGTCGCGGAAGATCCCGTGATGTACCGGCACCAGATGCACGTCGACCTCTACTGCTCGCCGGAGGACCGCGACCACGAGTGTGACCGCGTCCGAGGCCTCGGCGCGACGTACGTGCGAGACAGCACGGAACCGGACGATCCGTTCGTCGTGTTCACCGATCCGGAGGGGAACGAGTTTTGCGTGTGTCCGGTCAGCGACGAGCGGGGCCGAGGGTGAACGCCATCGCGTTTAGGTGTTGATTGCTGCGTGACTGACGACTCGTATGCGAGGAAGCGACGGATGGGCAAGCCCGCAATCGGCCTGCTGTACGCGCTGGCCATCGTCGCCGTCGTGGTGGGCGTGGACTTCCTGTTCTTCAGAGGCAAGACGTTGTCTTGGGAGCGGCTTGCAGCCAACGTCGGCATCGTCCTCTTGTTCGGCGCGTTCTACTTCAGGTTTCCCGGTCGTTCGTGAGTGGCGGTGCGCCAGAACTCCCGCTATGCGCTCGCAGATGCGAGCCGGATCTGGCATCATGGGCACATGATGGTGATGCTTCGCAGCCTCTTTCTCGTGGTCTTCATCGGCGCCTTGCTGCTTCCGATCGGTGTGGCCATCGGACGAAGTTGGCTCCTCAGGATCCCACCGGTCGCAGCCCTCGCGTACTTGGGATACCTGATGTTGCGGAGGCCGCAGTCCGTCACGCTGATAACCCTCGTCGCACTGGCGCTCTTCGTCGTTGTTGCTGATACGTGGATGTTCGCAGGAGTCGCGTGTACGGCATCGAACGACGCGATAGATCGCATCCGCTCCGCCGCGCACCGAAGTGCCGCTCTGTGCTCGCCGAGTCGGCGCGCGATCGGGCACCATCTGGTGTTGTGACCAACGACGAGGGAAGCATCGAGATCCGCCTGCGGACCGGCGCCGATCTCGACGTGTGTGCTGACCTCGGTTGTGCTGTCCGCGCACTCGACGGCTACCCGCCCTACCTGCCCGATGACGACTTCCGTCTGTTGCTCACGCGACCCGAGCCGCTGTGCGCCTGGGTCGCCGTCGACGATGAGCAGATCGTCGGACACGCAGCCCTTCATCCGAGCCGACCCGGAACAGCCAACACGCTCGCTGCCCAGGTGCTCGCCAGGCCACCCGCGCAGATGGGTGTGGTTGCACGCTTGTTCAGCGCGCCGACTCACCGCCGCGCGAGCATCGGGCGCCGATTGTTGGGAACGGTCGCCGACGCAGCGCGGGCGCGAGGGCTTGTGCCAATACTCGACGTATGGGTGGAGCTCGACGCCGCGATCGCGCTCTACGAGTCATGCGGCTGGACCAAGTTGGGGACGATCGACGCCCGACTGCCGGACGGACGCCTCCTGACCGAGCACATCTTCGCAGCGCCATAGGTGCCGAGCGGAGCGCGGCATTCGTCGTAGCGTGAAAGGGTGCATCGTGAGGTGGATCCGTTTCGAGATGCGGTCGAGACAGTCTTGTGCCGCATCACCCAGGTTGAAGCCGCGCGTTCAGTGTCGGAGGTATGCACTTCGCCGTCTGGCCGCTTCCACAAGGTGTTCGGCGTTCCGCGACGAAGACGACCGCAACACGTATCTCGTCTTGACGCATCCCAATCCGAAGCGAGCACGCGTGGAGTTGAAGGCTGCGGGGGCGGACGTGGACAAACTACGTGAGTCGAAGCACCACAGCTTCTTCTGGTTCTACGACCTGGACGGCAACCGGTACGAGATCAGCTCGCCTCCGAAACAGGCGTAGACCGAGTAGCGCATCTCTGCCGCTCCGGCATGCTGAGGCCAGGGGCAGAGCTGCACAGAACGCGCGGTCGCCTCGCCCTCGACCCGCGGTGTGTTCTGGGCGCGCGGTTCTGCTCGGCAGTACGTGCCGGCTGAGTGCGCGAGATCGCTGCAGTTCGGGCGCGGGTTCGGGTTGTCAGTGGGCGGCGGTTGCGTTGACGATTGGGGCGGTGAGGTGAGTACCGCCTTTGCTGCCGAAGAAGAGTCCTTCGTCGAAGTTGAAAACTCCGCCGTTCGTGGTGACCATGAGATAGGCGTTGCCTTGCGGGGCGAGATGCGCGGGTTGGAAGGCTGCGCTGACGACGGATTGGCTCGGCGCGTAGCCGAGCGATGGAAGTGAGCCCTCGAATGGCGCATGGAAGCTGAAGACGCCGCCGTCGGCCGCGACGAGCCAGTAGCCGCGGTTGTCGGCGGTCGGCACGAGGTCGACGACAGGTTGGTTGAGCCGCAGGTTCCCCGTTGATCCGTGAAAGCGCGTGTCGCCGAATGCGAAGACACCGCCGTCGCTTCCGACCATGTAGTAGCCCCGGCCCGTCGGGGTCGCGACCGACGCGACGATGCGGCCGTTGAGGGGCGTCAGGCTCAGGTCACCGAACAACTGTGCGTCACCGAATCTGAGCGCGCGTCCGTCCGCGGTGAACAGCCAATACCCCTTCCCGGTCGGAGTCGCGGACATGCTGGTGACTCGTTGGCCGGAAAGGAAGCGGTCCCAGTCGGCGCCGCCGAGATACGGAGCATCTCCGAACGCATACACCTGGCCGGCATTGTTCACCACCCAATAGCCCTGGCCCGACGGGGTCCGTTCGATATCCACCGCGTTCGTGGTACGCGCGTCGCCGAGATGATCGATCCCGCCGAACGCGTACGTCGTCCCGTTCGAGTCGACCATCGCGTACCCGAGCCTGCGCCGAATAGTGAGCGTCCCGCGCATGAGTAGGTCGACGCTCGCGACCGTTCCGACCTCGCCGGTCGACGTGCTCAGTTCGGGCTTCACGACGAAGTCGAGGTGCGCGCGTCGCGATGTCGGCGCTGCCAGAGAGATCGGCGCTCATGCAGTACGTATCGCTCGGGATCGTGCCGCACGTGTGACTCGGCTGGTTCGTGCCGGTCAGCGTCACGCCGTCCGCACGCACGATGTGAGCTGGAGCCTTCTGCGTCGGGCGAACGAGGTCCAGGTTCGGTATGAAGAACAGACCGCTACCGAGTTGTCCGGTCGAAACGTAATTGACCGCCGGTGCACCCTGATCCCCGTGTCCACTTCCCGTAAATTCCTGGGTCGACACCGCCGCCGGCGAAGCGGCGGTCGAGGCGGCGGTCGAAGCGGCGGTCGAGGCGCCACTCTCGGCGGAACTCGAAACGACCGGCCCCCCGATCGTCAGCGCCACGGACACACCCGTAACGACCACGCAGCGTTTCTTCATCGAGTGCTTCATGTCCACTGCGTCGCGACGACGGTCGAAAAGGTTCCCCACGCACGCTAGCCCGAACGTCTTTGGCGCAGCTCCTTCAAGTCGCGTTCGGTCTCGCGCTTGGCGTCGCGTGTCGCGATGGCCTGGCGCTTGTCGTAGCGCGCCTTGCCCCGAGCCGTAGCGATCTCGACCTTGCAGCGACCGTCTTTGAAGTAGACCCGGAGCGGGACGAGGGTCACGCCCTTCTCCTCGGTCGCCCGGGCGATCTCGGCGATCTCGCGGCCGTGGAGGAGCAGCTTGCGCTTGCGCACCGGGTCGAGCTCGCCCCGGGAGAACTCGTACGGCGACACGTGCATGCCGTACATCCAGATCTCGCCGTCCTCGACCCTCGCGTAGGCGTCTTGGAGATTGGCGCGGCCGTTACGGATCGACTTCACCTCGGCTCCCTTGAGCATCACCCCGGCCTCATACGCGTCCAACACGAAGTAGTCGTGCCGTGCCTTTCGGTTGGAGATGACGACCTGGTCGCCGCGTCGAGACATCGGTGTTCGACGGTAGTGCAGACTGTGCAGCGTGTCTGTCCCCGCCGGCAACAGCTGGTTCCGCCGACGCCGCTACGGCATGTTCGTGCACGCGAATATCGCCACCGTCCCCGCGTTCGCGCCCATGCACGAATACGCCGACTGGTACTGGGGATTCCTCGAGACCAAGCCCGACATCGTGTTGCACCCGACCTGCCCGATGCCGGAGATCGTGGCCTGGCACCGGGAGCACTTCGGCGAGCAACGCTTCGATGAGTTCATACCCGAGCTCACGTTCCACCGCTTCGACGCCGACGAGTACGCGCAGCTCCTCGACGACGCCGGTATGCGCTACATGGTGCACGTCACCAAGCACCACGACGGCTTTTGCTGGTGGGACGCGTCACACACCTCCCGGAACTCCGTGCAACTCGGCCCGAGGCGTGACGTGGTCGCCGAGCTCGCAGCCGCGGTGCGCCGCCGCGGCCACGAATTCGGCTGCTACTACTCGTTGCTCGACTGGAGTCACGCCGACTACCCCGACCCGCAGCGCTACGTCGAGGAGTTCATGCGGCCGCAGATCCGGGAGCTGGTGGAACGTTTCGAGCCCGCGCTCCTGTGGGGCGACGGCCACTGGGGTCATCCGGGCGGACACTGGCGCGCGGATGCCATCCTCGACGAGACGCGCTCCTACGCGGCGGAGCACGGTTTCGAGGTGGTGTTCAACGATCGCTTCTTCGCGTCCGATCCCGACTTCGTCACCTTCGAATACGACGTTCCCGCCCGGCCGCCGGATCGGCTCTGGGAGGTGTGTCGCGGGCTCGGGTCGTCGTTCTGTCTCAACCGCAACGAGACGCTCGACGACTACCTGAGCGCGGGAGAGATCGTCGCGATGTTGGTCGAGACGGTGGCCAAAGGCGGGAACTTCTTGCTCAACGTGGGACCGAACGCCGACGGGACTGTGCCCGACGACCAAGCCCGGCTCTTGCGTGAGTCGGGGGAGTGGATCCGCGTCCACGCCGGCGCGATCCACGGGTCGACCGCGTTCGACGCTGCCGGCTCGGGCAAGCACTGGTACACACGCACCGGCGACGTTGTGCACGCGTTCGACCTCTCGTCTGCTCCGGAGCCCCTGTTCGGTGATCTCGCGGAGGTCGTGAGTGTCGCCACCCCCGACGGTCACCAGCTTCCTTTTCACATATCTGACGCGGGTGTCGTCGTCGACGCCCGTGGAATCGAGCGCCACGAGTTCGGCACCCGGTATTGCGTCCGACTGGGGATCGCGAGCCGCCCAATCGAAGTGCGCGACACCAGTCTCGTGGACGGTGTCCTCGGGGCGCTGCTCGCAGACGCGGCTCCCGGCGATGTCGTGGACGTTCCCGCCGGTCGTTACGAGCGCGAGACCTTCCCCATCGTCGTGCCGGCCGGAGTGAC
Source organism: uncultured Actinomycetes bacterium (assembly GCA_963784845.1). Taxonomy (GTDB): domain Bacteria; phylum Actinomycetota; class Acidimicrobiia; order IMCC26256; family PALSA-610; genus PALSA-610. Next base: position 135,385 of record CAWASN010000004.1, read on the forward strand.
GTTGCGCGGCGAGAGCGCGGCCAGAGTTGTGATCGATGCCGGCGGCGCCGTCGGCGTGGTCCTCGGCGGCACGGGTGCAACCCTCGAACGGGTGACGGTCACCGGCGGGGCTCCCGGCTACATGATGATCCCGCCGACGTGTGTCAGCGGGCAAGCTGCCGACCATCTGACCGTGCGCGACTGTCACGTCGAGTCGATCGCGCTCGTCGGCGGAACCGGGCACGTCGTCGTTGGGAACGTGATCGCGGGCGGCAAGGTCTGGCTCCTCGGCGCGAGCGCGTGCGAGATCCGTGCCAACTATCAACACGGTCTCCGGTGGGGCGCGGGGATCGAGGTCCAGGGTGGTGGAGGTCACGTCGTCGCCGAAAACGAGTGCCGCGACGATCTGTGCGCAATCAAGCTCGTCGACACCGTCGGCGCGCGCGTCGAGCGCAACCGCTACGAGACCCGTTGGTTCGGCGTCCATCTCGTCAACACCATGTCCTCGTCGCTCTACCGGAACCGCGCCGCGGCACACGATGCGGGCCGTGACGGTCGAGGGCGGAACCGGCAACCGGGTGGAGAAGCAGCTCTCGGAGCATTGCGACACCGGCATCGTTGTCGAAGGTGGCGCCGCCGACACCGAACTCCTCGACTCGTGGTTCCACGCGTGCCGGGTCGGAGTGTTGGTGTGGGGTGCGGGGGAGGTCTCGGCGCGGGGCAATGCGATCAGCGAGCCCCGGGAGCACGCGCTGGTCGCGGATCGTGTGCTCGACCTCACCGGAAACGACACGGGCGGCGACACGTGGATCGCGCCCGCGTAGTCTCGGTCCTCGTGGAACATCTGCTGATCGCGCTGTGGCGAACGCCGGGAGCCGATGTCGCGTCGCTGCTCGACTCGTGGATCCCGCTGGCGCTCGACGACCCCGGCGTCGAGGAGTGCACGGTCAACTTTGCGGATCCCGACCAGGGCCCGTTCGTCGGTCCGCCCTGCGACGCGCTCATTCGGCTCGGCCTCGCGCGCGCCCAAGATCTCGACGACCTCCCTTCGCGTCACGAGCTGTACGCACTCGCCCGCGAAGTCAACGTGTTCCGCGTCGATCCGCGCCGGGTCATCGTGTTGAAGCGCGCGTGGCCCGACGGCGAATACGCGCCGGGCGTCAAGTACGTCTCGTTCGTGCGCCGCGCCGAGGGTCTGTCGCACCAGCAGTTCGTGCGCCACTGGGCCGAGGTGCACGCGCCGATTGCCCGCGAGCACCACATCGGCCTGGCGGGGTACACGCAAAACGACGTGCGGAGCACCTACACGCCGGGGGGCTCCGGCATCGACGGTGTCGCCGAGCTGCAGTTCGCCACCCGCGCCGACTTCGAAGAGCGCTTCTACGACTCCGACGCCGGCAAGGCGGTCATCCGTGCCGACGTCGCCAAGTTCATCGGACGGAGTGGGATCTCGCCCACTCTCATGCGCGAGCTCCCACTCCGCACTCCGCCCGAGTCGTGACCGCGAATCTTGTGGTCGATCAGATCGTTTGGTCGTCACCCGGACGTATCTCGGCCCGGAAGCCCGAGCGCGCGCGTGGCGTCGGAGAGCCCGGCCACGTTGCGTCCCACACTGCGACACAGCTGCGCCGCGGCTGTGGTCTGCTCGACGTTGGTCGGGCCCGCGTCCCAGTCCTCGAGCCCGACGCGGAGGTGTCCGCCGCGCTCGAGCGCAACGCGGGCGATCGGTGTTTCGAGCACTGAACCCCCCAGTACCGCGACCGCCCACGCGATGTCGGCTTCGCCGAGCATGGCGAGGTAGAGGTCGAGCGCTTCGATGACGGGCGGTGCACCCCACAGCGGTTCTCCGCCCCCGAGGTACCCACCGGCCGAGAAGTAGAGCTTGACCAACGTGCCCGCCGGAAGTGCGCCCGCGTCGTAGTACGCGCGCACGACCCGGAGAAAGCCGGGTTCGAAGATCGCGATGCTCGGACCGAGTCCCCGCGCCCGGCAGACGGCCATCTTGTACGCGATGTCGGCGAACGTGTTCGTGTACACGTAGCTGCTGTTCGGTGGGAGCCCGTCGATGCCGGTTCCGCCGAGATTCACCGAACCCGTGTCGACGAACCCGGCTCGCACCAACCCCATGTCGTCGAGTAGCTCGACGTGCGCGTAGCGTGCCTCGATCGTCGGGCCGATGCCGGTAGTGGGGTAGCAGATGACCCCCGGGTACTGCTCGACGACCGGCCGGAATGCAGTGGCGTACTGGTCGGCCGCCTCGTCGGGCGGCGCGGCGATGTTCGGTGCGTGCGTGTGGATGACGGTGGCCCCGGCCGCGACGCACTCGAGTGCATCCTTCGCCTGTTCCTCCGCGGTGGCGGGCACGTTCGCGTTGCGGTCACGGCTCGTGACGCCGTTGAGCGCGGCCTCGATGATCACGGGAGCGTCGAACTCGGTCATCTGTATAGCGTGACACGCGTGCAGACCCGGATAACAGAGCTGTTGGGGATCGAGTATCCGATCGTCCAGGCCCCGATGGGCTACATCGCCCGATCGCGACTCGCATCGGCGGTCTCCAATGCAGGCGGTCTCGGCATCATCGAGACGTCTTCGGGCCGCCTCGACGAGGTGCGCGACGAGATCGTCGAGATGCGCGCGCTCACCGACAAGCCGTTCGGCGTGAACATCGCGCAGCTCTTCGTGCGCGACGCGTCGATCGTCGACTTCGTGGCAGGCAACGGTGTCACCTTCGTCACGACATCGGCCGGTGATCCCACCAAGTTCACGCGCGCCTTGAAGGACGCCGGGCTCACCGTGTTCCACGTGGTGCCGTCGTTGCGGGGCGCGCTGAAGGCGGTCGATGCCGGGGTCGACGGCCTGGTCGTGGAAGGGAACGAGGGCGGCGGATTCAAGGCGCCGACCGGCGCGTCGACGATGGTTTTGCTCCCGCTCATCGCATCACGCGTCGATGTGCCGATCATCGCAGCCGGTGGGGTGTGCGACGGTCGGTCGATGGCGGCCGCGCTCGTGCTCGGAGCCGACGGCGTGCAGATGGGGACGCGCATGGTCAGCGCGGCGGAATCGCCCGTGCACGACAACTGGAAGCAGCTGATCTGTACGTCGAACGAGAGCGACACTCTGCTCCTCAACCGGACCTCGCCGCCGGCGTTTCGCGTGTTGCGCACCGGGTTCAGCGAGACCGCCGACCGCGAGAACCGGGCGGTGATCCCGAGCCTCGAAGCTGTGCACGACCTCTACTTCGGCGGCAACCTCGAAGCGTCGTTCGCGTTCAGTGGCCAGGTTGCCGGGCGCATCGACGCCGTGCTGCCCGTCGAGCAGATCCTGCGGGAGACGGTCTCGGAGTGCGAGACCGTCCTCGGGCAGACCGCGAACCGCTATGCGCCTTGAGACTTCAGCACGCGGAGCACGCCGCCGCCGGTGCCCCACGGTGAGTTCGCGATCGCCTGTGCGACCGCGGTCGCGCTGTTGCCGGCTTGCAGCGCGGCCAGGATGTTCGCGTAGCGACCGTTCGTGAGCGCTTGCACGTTCGCGTCGATCCCGTCCGCGTACGCTGCGTAGTTCTTGACGCCCACGCTGTTGAATCTGGTCTCGCCCGTGTAGCCGCTCTGCGTGGTGGCCAGCGGATTGAACGCAGCCTTGGTGCCCTCGGCCTGTTCCCACGCGGTGATCGCTTTGACGTTCTCCGACGTGATCGGCATCCCCAGCTTGGTGAGGAAGTCGCGGGCCCATCCGACGGAGTCGACTCCGGCCCGGTTGAGCGAGCCCGTGCTCGTCGGGACACTGGGATCACTCGCGCCGAGCGCGCCGCCGCCCTGGGCCTGCGCGAGGGCGTCGGCAAACGAGCCGCTCGTGGCAGAGGTCACGCCGGCCCCGCTCGCATCGCCCGTGGCGTTCGGATCCGACGCCCCGAGCACCCCTCCGGCCGCCGGAAGGCCGAACTGGCTCTTGATCTCCTGGATTCGCGCTTCGACTGCGGCGATCCCGTCCATCGACCCTGATCGGCCGGCGGGGCCCCGGCCTGAGCGCACGGGCGTCGAAACTTCGGTGTCCCGAGGAACGAGCCCGGGATCGTCGCGGTCAGGGTTCGAGCACGACCTTGATCGCGCCCCGTGAACGGTCGCTTGCCACCGCGAACGCGTGGGGCGCCTCGTCGAGACCGAAGCGGTGCGTGATGAGCGAGGGCGCGATCTCCGGATGTGCGGCGGCGATCGTCGCGGCGGTGTCGAACTCGCGGCGCCCGTGCGCTTCGCCGTAGACGAACGCGGGCATGATCGTGACCTCCCGCATCTGCGCGTTCAGGAACGAGATCGAGATCGGTTCCCACGTGGTCGAGACCAGACCGACCGTTCCGGCCCGCCGGCAGGCGCGCACGGCCGCATCGAATCCCGAGGACGTCCCCGCCGCCTCGAAGACGACGTCACAGTCGCGCGGGTCGTCGAGCCCGAGACCGAGCGTCTCGGCCGCGTGCCGTTGCGCCTCGTGTCGGGCAACGATCGTGACCTCGGCTCCGAGATGCCGGGCGGTGGCTCCGGTCAGCAGTCCGATGGTTCCCGCACCGATGACGCCCACCCGCATACCGGGCTCGACGCGGGCGCGGTTGCACGCGTGCAACGACACCGCGAGCGGCTCGACGATCGACGCGTCGGCGCAACCGAGACCGGCCGGGAGCGCGATCACGCACGACTCCGGCACGACGATCTCGTCGGCCATGCCGCCGTCGGTGAACACCCCGAACATCGTGGCGGCGGCGTCCCGGCACAGTTGGAAGCGACCGAGCCGGCACTGCGCGCAGCCGCCGCACGGCACGAACGGGTGGACGGCGACCCCGGTACCGTCGTCGAGCGCTCCCGCGATCTCGTGCCCGAGCGTTCGCGCCGCGAGTCCGGTGCGCACCATCTCGAGATCGGAGCCGCAGATGCCCGCCGCTCGCACCCGTACCCGTACCCCCGGACCGTCGGGAACGGGTACGTCGACCACGCGGATGCCGTCCTCGGAGTTGCGGACGGCTCGCACAGTGGCATTCTGCCACCGGTAGTCTGCGGCCGTTCCAGCAGCGCAGGAGGAAGCAATGCCGACGTCGGGCTCGATTCTGGGCAATCCCGTTCTTCGCAAGGAGGACCCGGGGATCCTCGAGGGCAAGACGCAGTACTACGACGACCTCGCGGTCACGGGCATGCTCCACACCGCCTTCGTCCGCTCGACGGTCGCGCACGCGAACATCGAGGCGATCGACGCGAGTGACGCCCGGGCCATGCCCGGCGTCGTCGCGGTGTTCACCGCGGCCGACTTCGATCTCCCCGCGGTGCACGGCTTCGTCATGCTGGCGCCGACGATGAACCGTCCTCCGCTCGCCTCGGAGAAGGTGCGCTTCGTCGGCGACATCGTCGCGATGGTCGTGGCCGAGTCCAAGGGTCAGGCCATGGACGCAGCCGAGACGGTGATCGTCGACTACGACGACCTGCCCTCGCTTCCGACCGTCGCCTCCGCGCTCGCCGACGGCGCGCCCCTGATTCACGAGGCGCAGGGATCGAACGTCGCCAACGCCATGGGCACCGGACCGATCGAAGGTGTGCTCGACGACGCCGACGTCGTGGTGCGCGAACGCATCGTCAATCAGCGTGTGGCGCCCGTGCCGATGGAGCCCGGTGGCATCGTCGCGGTGCCGGGCGAGCCGGTCGGCGGTCTCTCGATCTGGGCTTCCACGCAGGGACCTCACGGCGTCCGAGACGAGATCGCGATGCTGCTCGGTCTCGATCCCGCGCTGATCCGGGCGGCCAATGCCGCCGTCGGCGGCGGCTTCGGCGCCAAGCAGGGCATGACCGTGGAGCACCTCCTCGTCGCGAAAGCCGCGCTCACGCTCGGCCGTCCGGTCAAGTGGACCGAGACCCGCTCCGAGAACATGGTCGCGATGTGGCACGGCCGCGGGATGGTGCACGACGTCGAGTTGGGGCTGAAGCGCGACGGGACGATCACCGGGCTCAAGGTGTTCACGAACGCGGAGGCGGGCGCGTACGCTGCCATCGGCGCGTTCTTGCCGTTCTTCACCCAGATGATGGCGGCCAACGTGTACGTCGTGCCGAAGGTCGAGTTCAACTGGCAGGCGGTGCTCACGAACACCACGCCCGTCGCCGCGTACCGTGGTGCGGGTCGACCCGAGGCGATCCACATGATGGAACGCATCCTCGACATCGCCGCCGACGAGCTCGGTATCGACCCCGTGGAGATCCGCCGCAAGAACTTCATCCGGCCCGAGGCGTTCCCGTACATGCCGAACACCGGTCTGGGTGCCACGTACGACACGGGTGAGTACGACAAGACGCTCGACGCGGTGCTCGAGCACGCCGACTACGGCACGTTGCGCGCCGAGCAGAAGGCCCGGCGCGATCGAGGCGATCGAGTGTTGATGGGCGTAGGTGTCTCCTCGTATCTCGAGATCAGCGCGCCGATGGTGCTCACGCAGGAGTTCGGCGCGATCGAGATCGAAGACGACGGGACCGTTACCGCGCGCGTCGGGACGAGCGCGCACGGCCAGGGGCACGAGACGGCCTTCTCACAGATCGTCGCCGACACCCTCGGCGTGCCCTTCGAGAACGTGCGTGTCCTGCATTCCGACACCGATGAGGTGCCGCGCGGTGGTGGCACCGGCGGCTCGCGTTCGGGTCAGATCGGCGGGAGCGCGTTGCTCGTCGCGAGCCGCGAGGTTCTCGCGCAGGCGAAGCGGCTCGCCGCGCATCTGCTCGAGGCGAACCCGGACGACATCGTCGTCGGCGACAACGGACTCGAGGTCGCCGGGGTGCCGGCGAGCAAGCTCGCGTGGGCGGATCTCGCCGCGGCCGTCAAGGATCCGGCGAAGCGGCCCGAGGGCCTCGCCGATCGTCTGCAGCACGAGCTCGACTTCCAGGCCGGGGGCTCCTCGTTCCCGTTCGGTGCCCACGTCGCGGTCGTCGAGATCGACTCCGAGACCGGGCGAGTGGAGCTCGTACGCCATGTCGCCGTCGACGACTGCGGCACCATCATCAACCCGTTGATCGTCGGCGGTCAGCAGCACGGCGGGATCGCACAGGGTGTTGCGCAGGTGCTGTGGGAGCAGGTGCAGTACGACGACGACGCGAACCCGATAACCGCGAACCTCATGGACTACGCGATGCCGTCGGCGGCGGAGCTACCGTCGTATGAGACATACAACACCGTGACGCCGACGCCACTGAACCCGCTCGGCGCCAAGGGCATCGGGGAGTCGGCGACGCTCGGTTCCACGCCCGCCGTGCACAACGCGATCATCGACGCGCTCTCACACCTCGGTATCCGCCACATCGACATGCCGTGCACGGCCGAGCGTGTGTGGCAGGCGCTCCGGGCATGAGAGTTTCGGCGGGGACGAGGGTTCCGCGGCGATGAGGGTCGGGCGGGCATGACCTCGCAGTTCGCACAACCGACCCTGCGGCTGACGGAATCGCAGTACGCGATCATCATCGGAAATTGCTACGACGGTTTGCCCAACGAGTCATGCGGTCTGTTGGTCGGGCCGTTGGGTGGCGGGGGTGAGCCGACCGGCGTCATCTCCGAGGTGAGACCGTGCCGGAACGCCGACGCGTCGGCGATGACCTACACCGTGGATCCGCGCGACATGCTCGGTGCGATGCGCTCCGCCGAGGCCAGTGGTCACGAGGTTGTCGGTGTGTGGCATTCGCACACGCACACCGAGAGCTTCCCGTCGCCGACCGACGTACGCCAGGCAGTCGACCCTGCTTGGGTGTACGTCATCGTCTCGTTGCGCGACCAGACGCCCATGCTCCGTGCGTACCGGATTCGCGGCGGCGATATCTCCGAGGTCGCCGTGGAGCTCGACCGCGGCTGATCGCTCCGCCCGCACGGGATTCCCCGGGAGGAGACAGATTCCGGTTGGGCGCGGGCGGGGAATCCCGACCGAACGAGTCGGGTTGTAGCCTGCACCTATGGCCGTCGAGATCAAGCTGCCCACCGTGTTGCGCGCCCAGGCCGACGGCCAGGCGACCGTCACGGTCGAGGGCGCGACTGTCGGGGAGGTGTTCGGCACGCTCATCGAGCGCTACCCCGGGCTCCGGGGGAACCTGCTCGACGACGGCGGGAGCCTCCACAAGTTCGTCAACGTCTACAAGGACGACGACGACATCCGCTACCTCGACGGTCTCGACACCAAGTTGGCCGACGGCGACGTGCTCTCGATCCTGCCTGCGGTCGCCGGCGGCGCGTGAGGTACGACGACATCCTCGGGCTGATCGGAGAGACGCCGCTCGTCGGCGTGCACCAGCTCTCGCCGAACCCGGACGTCCGCATCTGGGCGAAGCTCGAAGGACAGAACCCCGGTGGTTCCTCCAAGGACCGCATCGCGCGGAAGATGGTCGAGCTCGCCGAACGCGACGGAGCGCTACCACCCGGCGCCACGATCCTCGAACCGTCGTCGGGTAACACCGGTATCGGCCTCGCGCTGGTCGCCAAGCTGCGGGGCTACCGGCTGCGCGTGATCATGCCCGAGAACGTGTCGGTCGAGCGCCGCCAGCTCCTCGAGATCTTCGGCGCCGAGATCACCCTCTCGCCCGGGGAGGAGGGCAGCAACGGCGCGATCCGCATGGCCGAGAAGATTTACGCCGACGATCCCGAGCGCTACGTGTTCCTCTTCCAGTACGGCAATCCCGCGAACCCGCTGGCGCACTACGAGGGCACCGGTCCCGAGATCTTGCGCGACTGCCCGGAGGTCGACGCCTTCGTCGCCGGTCTCGGGACGAGCGGGACGCTCATGGGTGCCGGCCGATACCTGAAAGAGCACAAGCCGGACGTGAAGATCATCGCGGTCGAGCCACCGGCCGGTGAGCTCGTCCAGGGACTGCGCAATCTCGACGACGGCTTCGTCCCCCCGATCTTCGATCCCGCGATCCTCGATCGCAAGCTCATCGTGCGCCCCCGCGACTCCATCGAGGGCACGCGCCGGTTGTTGAACGAGTGCGGTGTGTTCGCCGGCATCTCCTCGGGCGCGGCGATCGCCGGTGCGGTGAAGGTCGCGCAGCAGATGGAGAACGGCACGATCGTCACGCTCCTTCCCGACGGCGGGTGGAAGTACCTCTCGTCGGGTGCGTGGACCGATCCGATCGACGAGGTCGTCGAACGGGCGACGCGCATCAACTACTGGTGATCGAACTACTGCTGATCGAACACGCGGTGGAAGTGCTGCGCGCCGGTGGACTCGTCGCGTTCCCGACCGAGACGGTGTACGGGCTCGGCGCCGATGCCGCGAACCCTCGTGCGTTGCAGCGCCTCTTCGCGGTCAAAGGCCGTCCGGCCGATCATCCCGTGATCGTGCACATCGCGCGCGCCGCACAACTCGACGAACTCGGCCGGGACGTCCCCGCCATCGGGCACGCCTTCGCCGACGCGTTCTGGCCCGGACCGCTCACGATCGTCGTGCGCCGAAACCCCGAGCGCGTCGTACCGGGAGCGACCGGCGGCCGGGAGACGGTCGGCATCCGAGTCCCCGACCATCCGATGGCGCTCGCGTTGCTCGATGCGTTCGGAGGCGGTATCGCGGCGCCGTCGGCGAATCGGTTCGGACGGGTGAGCCCCACGACGGCGCAACACGTGCGCGACGACCTCGGTGCCGACGTCGACGTCGTCCTCGACGGCGGTCCGAGCCGCGTCGGCGTCGAGTCGACGATCGTCGACGTGACCGGGCCCCGTCCCGTGGTCCTGCGGGTCGGAGGAATCGGCGACGCCGATCTGGAACGTGTTGCCGGAAGACCGCCGGTACACCTGACCGGCGGCGAGGTGGCCGCACCGGGCACCCTCGCGTCGCATTACGCACCCGACGCCCGGGTGGAGATCGTGCCGGTTGAGGCGTTGCGCTCACGGGTCGAGCAGTTGCGCTCCGAGGGTCGATCGGTCGGGGTCCTGGAGGCGCCGGGTGGCGTCGGCGACTACGCCCGAGTTCTGTACGACCGCCTGCGCGAGCTCGACCGGAGGGGGGTCGACGTCATCCTCGCGGTGGCGCCCGCCGACACCGACGGCATCGGTGCCGCGGTCGCGGATCGCCTACGGCGTGCAGCGGCCCACTAGCGTCGGCTCGATGGTGCCCGACGGCCGCCCGATCGGCGTTTTCGACAGCGGACTCGGTGGCCTCACCGTCGTGCGGGCGATGCTCGACCTCGTCCCGGGCGCGGACGTCGTCTACTTCGGCGACACCGGTCGGTTCCCGTACGGTCCCAAGCCCGCCGAGGAGGTCCTGAAGTACTCGCTCGAGATCGTCGACCTCTTGCTCGAACACGAGGCGCGCATGATCGTGGTCGCGTGCAACAGTGCTGCCGCGGCGGCGCTCGACCATCTCCGCGATCGGCTCGACATTCCCGTCGTGGGTGTGATCGAACCCGGTCTTCGCGCCGCTCGGGGTGCGACGCGGACGGGCCGCGTCGGCGTGATAGGTACCGTCGGCACGATCGCGTCCGGCGCCTATCAACGGACCGCCGCCGAGCTCGACCCGCGTTTGGAGCTCGCGTGCGCGGCGTGCCCGGGGTTCGTCGAATTCGTCGAAGAGGGCGATATCGACTCGGATCAGGTGCACGTGCTCGCCGAGCGACTTCTCGCGCCGATAAGGCAGGCATGCGTCGACACGCTCGTGCTCGGATGCACGCACTATCCGCTCCTCGCACGCACGATTGCCGACGTGATGGGTCCTGAAGTCGTCCTCGTCTCGAGCGCCGAAGAGACCGCGTTCGAAGTGCGAGCCGAGCTCGACGAGCCCGACCGCGATCGCCGCGACGCGAACGCTCCGAGACGGGTCAAGTTCATGACGAGCGGCGACCCGTCGACATTTCGCGAGCTGGGCGCTCGATTCCTCGGTCCGGAGGTCGAACACGTGGAGGCGCGGTCGTGGACCTGACAGTGCTGGGTTGCTCGGGGAGTTATGGCGCGCCCGCCGGCGGCGCGTGTAGTGGCTACCTCGTGCGCGCCGGTGACGCGGTCATCTGGATGGACTGCGGTAACGGCTCGTTCGCGAACCTGCAGCAGCATGCGAACCCGGGCGACCTCACGGCGGTCGTGATCACGCACGCGCACGCCGACCACTGCGTCGACATTTTCGGACTGCACGTGCTGTACAAGTACGGGCTCCAACGCAGCGGTCTGCCGGTGTACGCCCCGGAAGGGGTCGAGCGCACGCTCGAGGGGATCGTCGGGGAGTGGACGGACACCTTCGACTGGATTCTCGTAGGCGACGGCGACCGCGCCTCGGTCAAAGACGTCGAGCTGCGGTTCTCGCGTACCGACCACCCGCCGCCGACGATTGCGGTCGACCTCGAATGCGGTGGCAAGCGCCTCGTGTACACGGCCGACACCGGGCCGGAATGGAGTGTCGACGCGTTCCGCCCGGGCGCCGACCTCGTGTTGTCCGAGGCGACATACCAACACGACGACATCCGCGCGCCCATCCATCTCTCGGCCCGCCAGGCGGGCGAAGCCGCGCGTGCGGGCAAGGCGCGCAAGCTCATGCTCACCCACTTGTGGCCCTCGATCGACCCGGTAGCCTCCGTGGAAGAGGGCTCCGAGGCATTCGGGCACGCGGTGACGCTCGCGGCGCCGCACCTCACCACACACATCTAGGGTCACCGTCTCCGAAGGAACCGCTTTGACCACACGTGCCTCCGGCCGCGCCGCCGACGAACTCCGCGCCGTCGTCTTCGAACGCGACTTCACCGAGATGGCCGACGGGTCGGTGCTCGTGCAGTTCGGGCGCACCCGCGTGCTGTGCACGGCGTCCGTCGAGGAGCGCATCCCACCGTGGTTGAAGAACTCGGGCAAGGGCTGGGTCACGGCGGAATACTCGATGTTGCCGGGATCGTCGCCCGAGCGCGTCGGACGCGAAGCCGCCAAGGGCAAGCAGAGCGGTCGCACGCAGGAGATCCAACGGCTGATCGGGCGGTCGCTGCGCGCCGCGACCGATCTCCGGTTGATGCCCGACGTGCAGGTCACCGTCGACTGCGACGTGTTGCAGGCCGACGGCGGCACGCGCACCGCGTCGATCTGCGGTGGCTGGATTGCCTTGCACGACGCATGCAGCCGTCTCGTCGCCAAGGGCACCCTGGCCAAGCATCCGATCCTGCAGCCTTGCGCCGCGATCTCGGTCGGCATCATCGACGGCACCCCGATGCTCGATCTCGAGTACACCGAGGACGTGCGCGCCGAAGTCGACATGAACGTCGTGATGACCGGCGACGGGCGCTTCGTCGAGGTGCAAGGCACCGCGGAGGGGATCGCCTTCACGCGTGGTGATCTCGATGAATTGCTCGGCCTCGCCGAGACCGGCATCAAAGAGATCATCGCCGCGCAACGGGAGATGGTCGAGGTCGCGCCTGCTCCCCGCACTCGGTGACGCTCGCGTTCCCGTTCGTCCTGGCCACGCAGAACCCCGGCAAGGCGCGCGAGATCGTCGAGATCTTCGTCGCGCTCTCCGGTGTCGCGCTGATCGCGTACTCGATCGACGGGATCGCCTTCCTGGTCGACACGCCGGAGCGGATCGCCGCGGCGGTGGCGGCGCTGCCTGCGCTGACCGAGGCACCCGACGTCGAGGAGACCGGCGCCACCCTCGAGGAGAACGCCCGGATCAAGGCGAAGGCTCTCGCGGGCGCGTTCGGGCTGCTCGCTCTGGCAGACGACAGCGGCCTTGCGGTCGATGCTCTGGCGGGAGCTCCGGGCGTCCACTCGGCGCGCTACGCGGGTGCGCAGGCTTCCGACGCCGACAACGTCGCCAAGTTGCTTCGCGAGCTCGGCGGGGTCGACACCGCCGCGGCACGGCACGCTTCGCCACGGTGGCCATGGCGCGTACTGCCGACGGTCGGGAGGTGGTGGCCCGGGGCGAGGTCGAAGGTGTCATCGGCACCGAGGCGCGCGGACACGGCGGGTTCGGGTACGACCCGCTGTTCGTCCCGACCGAGGGTGACGGGCGGACGTTTGCGGAGATGACGCCGGAGGAGAAACATGCGGTCTCGCACCGCGGGCGCGCGTTCCGTGCGCTTGCCGCCGCCTTGACCCGACCTCCTCACCCCGACGAACACCTCACGTAGCCCGAAAGGGAGATCCGCATGGCGCTCCACCCGTCCGCGCAGATGATGGTCCAGGTGCTGGCCGACTCCGGTCTGACCTTCGGACCCGAGGCGACGCCGGAGGCACGCCGGGCCGCGATGATCGCGGCCACGACGAACCCGCTCTTCCCGAAGCACCCCCTGCACGACGTCGCCGACCGCACGATCCCCGGGCCGGAGGGTCCGATCCCGGTACGTGTGTTCCGCCCCGCCGCGGCGACCGGCCTACCGGTGCTGTTGTGGTTCCACGGCGGGGGTTGGGTGACCGGCAATCTCGACACACACGACCAACTCGGTCGGCTGCTCGCCGATCACGTCGGCGCGGTCGTCGTGTCGGTCGACTACCGGCTCGCACCCGAGGCCAGGTTTCCGGCTGCCGCCGACGACTGCCTCGCCGCGTACGAATGGGCGCTCGCGCACGCCGACGAGGTCGGCGGTGACGCGAACCGAATCGCGATCGGTGGCGACAGCGCGGGTGGCAACCTCGCCGCGGTGGTCGCGCTCGACGCCCGCGAGCGCGGCCTCCCGCAACCCAGACTGCAGCTGCTCGTGTATCCGGTGACCGATTACGAGTTCGACAGCGCGGCGATGATCGACAATGCCGAGGGCTACTTCCTCGAAGCGGAGGGAATGCGCTGGTTCTACGACCTCTACGCGCGTACGCCCGCCGACTTCGACGACGCCCGGTTCTCGCCCATGCGCGCCGCCGACCTGTCGGGCCTCGCCCGGGCGGTGGTGGTCACCGCCGAGTACGACCCGCTGCGCGATCAGGGTGAGGCCTATGCCCGGCGGCTCGCCGCCGCGCAGGTGCCGACGGAGGCGGTGCGGGCCGAGGGCCTGATCCACGGCTTCTTCGGGATGCACGAATTCATGCCCCCCGGCCAGGAGTCGTGGGACGTGGCCGTCGCCGCGCTGCGCGACGCCTTGGGTATCGACTGATGCCGCTCCACCCGCAAGCCCGGGCGGTGTGCGATCTCGTCAACGCGGCGCCGTACGTGCCACCCGGCAACGAACGCCTGCAGGAGGTCCGGGCCGGGTTCGCGACGCTCGTGATGACGGGCGCCGGACCGGCACAGGAGGTGTTCGCGACCGAAGACGCCGACGCGGACGGCGTTCCGGTGCGCATCTACCGACCCGTGGCCGATCCCAGCCTGCCGGTCGTCGTGTACTTCCACGGAGGTGGGTGGACGATCGGTTCGGTCGACCAGTTCGACCTCATCGCGCGCCAGATCGCCCTCGAGACGAACGCGATCGTCGTTTCGGTCGACTACCGCCTCGCGCCCGAGCATCCGTTTCCGGCGCCACTCGACGACTGCTGGAACGCGCTGCAGTGGACCGCGAAGCATGCCCCGTCGTTCGGCGGCGACGCTTCCCGCCTCGCCGTGATGGGTGACAGCGCGGGCGGCAACCTCGCCGCGGTGTGCGCGTTGCTGGCGCGCGACGCCGGAGGTCCGAATCTTGCGATGCAGGTGCTCGTCTACCCCGTGACCGATTGCGACCTCGACACGCCGTCGTATCGCGAGAACGGTGAGGGCTTCCTGTTGACTCGCGCCGACATGGAATGGTTCTTCGCCTGTTACACGGCCGGTGCCGCGGACCCGGCCGATTGGCGGATCGCGCCCCTGCGCGCACCCGAGCTCAGAGCTCTTCCGCCTGCGGTCATCGTGACCGCGGAGTTCGATCCGTTGCGCGACGAGGGACGCGCATACGCGAAGCGACTGGTCGACGCGGGCGTGGCCGTGGTCGAGCTTCCCTACGACGGCCTCGTCCACGCATTCTTCGGTTTGTCCGCCGCGTTCGACGCGAGTCGCGATGCGCTGCAACGTGTCAGCGCCGAGCTGGCACGGGCCTTCGGTACGATCTCCCACTGACATGGCTGTACTCGACGTCGCCGGATTCGTTGCCGATCTCAAGGACCACGCGGTCGAACACGGCTTCCACGTTCACGACGAACGGCATTTCGTCGAGAGCTATTCGCTGCGTCAGACGTGGGAGGTCGACCTGCATCCCGAAGAGGGCTGCGAGGGTCCGGTCGATCTGTACCTTTCACTCGAGATCGATCCGCGCGTGCTCCTCGGTTTCGAGGACGCCGTCATCGAGGTCGGCGACGAGGCCGAGCCGACCGACACGTTTCATTTCCCGCTGAGCTTCACCTGGGCACTCCCGCCGCTCGCGCACGGCCCCGACCTCCTCGTGCTCGCGACCGATCTGGCCGGGGTCGGCGGCCGTGACCTTCCGCTCGACGTGTCCGCCACCGACTCGTTCCCCGCGGCGACCGATGCTCCCGAACGCTCCTTGCGGATCGTCGCGCACCAAAAGGTGTCGCTGATCGGCATACGCCGGGGAGAAGAGGTGCCGTGCGACACGCTCGAGGCTTGCCTCGGCGTGAGCCGGTACCTCCTCGACCAGGCAGTCGGCTGGCTCGACTGACCGGAACGGCCGACGGTGGCGAGGTCGGGCGCCGGTACCATTGCCAGGTGGCGATGCGCACCGACTGCAAGCACTACGAGAGCCGTACCTACGCCTCGGGTGAGGCCGTGCGGAAGTGCATTCTCGACCTCGCACCCGAAGCGCCGTGGAATTGTCCGGCGGATTGCCCCAAATACGAGCGTCGCAAGATCGATGCCGGCTGGCAATACGGATCGCTCGCAAAGGGGATGCAACCGGCGCCGCCCGAGCCCGAGGTCGCGATGGACGCCGATATCGCGGCGCTGCTCGACGCGACCGAGGACATCGTGAACGCGGCGGGCTTCGATCTGCTCGCGAAACAAGCCAAGCGCGATGCGCAGCGCAAGGGCATGTTCCGCAAGCGCAAGAAGCGCTGAAACTGCCTCGTCGGCTCCCGGTAGGTTGCGCGTGTGGTCGATCTCGCGAGCCGTTCCCGCTCGGTTCCGGTGGAGCGGCGCGCGGTCATTGCCGTCGTCATCGCCGTCGGGCTCTGGTCCGCCTCGACCATGTTCGTCCGGGCCGGTCACTCCGATGCGCTCGTGTTCACCACATGGCGCCTGTGGTTCGCGTCTGCCTCCGCTGTCGGCGATCGTCGTGTGGCGGTCCCGGCGGAGCCAGAGCGCGCCGTTCCGGCCGCGAGGTGTCCCGCGCTGGCGTTGGATCGCGATGCTCGCAGGCGCGGGCGGGTTCTTCGTCTCGGGCGCCGCGACGACCTTCGCCGCGCTCGGCCTGACCCGGCTCCTCGACGTCACGCTCATCGGGTCGCTGCAGCCCATCCTCATCATCGCCTTCGCGGTCGCGTTCCTCGGCGAGCACGTCGCCCGCACCCACCTCGTCCGGGCCGTCGTCGCGATCGCCGGCACGGCCACGGTGGCCGCCGCCGCGTCCGGGAGTGGTTCGTGGAGCCTCGCCGGCGACGTGGTCGCGGTGCGTGAGCCTGGTCCTCAACTCGGCCTGGTTCCTCTATGGGCGCGTCCTGCGCACGAACTTCGTCGTCGACCCGTTCGCGTTCATGCTGGGCACGCTCTCCGCGGGCGCGTTGCTCCTCACGCCGGTCGCGCTGGTCGCCCACGGCGGACTCGGGCTCAGCTCGCGGTGGGCTGTTCTTCGCGGGGTGCACGACCCTTTCGGGGACGACCGCGCACGTGCTGATGATCTGGGCACATCGCCACGTGCCGACTTCGGTCTCGTCGCCGATGCTGCTCGGTGAGGCCCCGGTCGTCGCGGGCGGCGCCTGGCTCTTCTTCGGCGAGTCCGTGAGCGTGTGGCAGGGCGTCGGCGCCGCAGTCGTGGTCGGGTCGTTGTGGGGAGTCACGCGGGGAGAGGAGTTGGGCCACGTCGAGCACGACGTCCCCGATCCCGCGCCCCCTTCGTAGGCGCCTACTCGGACCGACGCCGCGAACCGCACGGACATCGACGACATCTTCGCCCGAGCTTCTGCCCACCGCTCGACCGGCGTCGGATGTCGCGCCGAGCATCGGTCGCGCGGCGTTCCCCGAGTGGGGTCGTGGGCGACGCCCGCGTACGGGACAATGGCGCCATGACACATCTGCTCGGTCTTCGTACCGTCATCTATCCGGTGCCCGACCTCGCCGCCGCGAAAGCGTGGTTCACCGATCTGCTCGGGTTCGGCCCGTACTTCGACGAGCCGTTCTTCGTCGGCTTCTCGGTCGGCGGCTACGAGCTCGGCTTGTTGCCCGACGGTGACCCGGCCGACGGCGCGCTCACCTACTGGGGTGTCGACGACGTGGGTGAGGCGATGGCCGCCGCGATCGCCCGCGGTGCGACCGAGCACGTTGCCGCGGCCGAGGTCGGGGAGGGGATCGTCACCGGAACCGTCCGGTCGCCCCAGGGCGCGATCGTGGGATTCATCGACAACCCGCACTTCGCCGCGACCTGACCGATTTCGACCTGACCGGCTTGCGGGTTCGGTGCGAACGGGGAGACTCGAACTCCCACCTCTTTCGAGACCGGGACCTAAACCCGGCGCGTCTGCCAATTCCGCCACGCTCGCGTGCCTCCATCTTCGCGCCCGGCGGGCGACCGCGTGCCGGGACTGAAGGTCGGTTCCTCGATCCCGGTGGAGGTAAGCATGGGCAAGCAGATTCCGATCGTCGACTACCTGGCCATCGACGACGGTCCGCCCCATCTCGTCGCCTGGGAAGCCGTCGACTCCGGCGCGCTCTACTTCGACCGCCGCAACGCCGATGCCAAGGGCGGCGGTACCGAGTTCCGGCGCAAGAAGCTCGCGACCTCCGGTCTCGTGCGCTCGTTCACCATCGTGAACCGCGGCGTGCCCGGCGTTCCCGTCCCCTACGTGTCGGTGCTCGTCGACCTCCAGGGCGGCGGTACCGTCAAGGCGAATCTCACGAACATCCCGCCCGACCCGGAGCACGTCAAGCTCGGCATGGCCGTGAAGATGACGACGTTCGTGGCCGGCACCGACGACGACGGCACCGAGGCGATCGCGTTCGCCTTCGAGCCGGCGTCCTGAGACTCCGAGACTCCGAGAGGGAAGCAGCATCATGAGCGGCGACAACGGCGACAACGTCTGGATCCTCGGTACGTACATGACCAAGTTCGGTCGGCACGGCGACAAGGACCTCATCGACCTCGCGAGTGAATCCGCGCTCGGCGCCATGAAGGATGCCGAGGTCACGATCCACGACATGGAAGTGCTGGGTTGCGGCAGTCTCTTCAACGCGATGGCGGGTGTCGGCCAGCAACTGCAAAAGCAGATCGGCCAGACGGGCATCCCGGTGTACAACGTCGCCAACGCGTGCGCGACGGGCGCCACCGCGTTGCGCACCGTGCTCCTCACCATCAAGGCAGGCGAGGCCGACATGGGTCTCGCGGTCGGCGTCGAGCAGATGGGCAAAGGTGGCCTGCTCGGTGTGGCCGGCAAGGGAGACCGTGGCCGCAAGGTCTACGAGCCGAGTGGTCGCTACGGCTCGGTCATGCAGGTCGAAGGCTTGTTGGGCACCGGTCTGATGCCCGGCGTGTTCGCGGCAAGCCGGCATGGAGTACGCCTACGAGCACGGCGGCGTCGACTTCGAGCAGTTCGCCAAGGTCGCGGAGAAGAACCACGCGCACTCCACGCTGAACCCGCTCGCTCACTACCAGAAGCAGTTCACGCTCGACGAGGTCATGGCCGCCGAGATGATGAGCTACCCGAACACGTTGCTCATGTGCTGCCCGAACACCGACGGTTCGGCTGCGGTAGTGCTGGTGAGCGAGGAGAAGCTGCGCACGCTCTCGAAGGAGCAGCAGCGGCGCGCGGTGAAGATCAGCGCGTCCGTGCTCGACCACCGACCCGTGGACCGAGAGCGCGGAGGTGCAGCCCGACGTCAACACGCTGACGCGCAACGCGGCTACGCAGGCGTACGAGACCGCGGGCGTGTCGCCCGACGACCTCGACCTGGTCGAGTTGCACGACTGCTTCGCGACGGCCGAGCTCATCCACTACGACAACCTGCAGCTGTGCGCGCCCGGCGAGGCCGGCAAGTTCATCGACGAGCGCGGACCGTGGCGCGACGGCAAGACCCCCGTCAACGTGAGTGGCGGCCTGATCTCCAAGGGCCACCCGATCGGCGCGACGGGCATCGCCAACGTCTACGAGGTGGCGACGCATCTGCGGGGCGAGGCGGGCGACCGTCAGATCGAGGGGGCCAAGGTCGGCATGACCCACGTCATCGGCCTCGGTTCCGCCTGCGCAGTCCACATCCTCGAGAAGTCAGCCCTCTGACCCCGCGGTCCCCAACCGCCCCACCAACAGTTGTGCGGAAAAACAGCGCTATGCGCTGTTTTTCCGCACAACTGTTGATGGCATGTTGGGGGGACAGGACGGGGTCAGATGCTGGTCCAGCCGCCGTCGACGCAGACGACCTGGCCGGTGAGGAAGCTGCTGGCGTCGCTCGCGAGAAACAGGAGTGCTCCGTCGAGCTCGTGCTCTTCACCGCCGCGCCCCATCGGCGTGCGCTGACGCAGCCAACGTTCCGAATTCTCGTCGCCGAACATGAGCCCCTCGGTCATCTCGCTGCGGAACCATCCGGGTGCCAGGCAGTTGACGCGGACTCCCCGCCGCGCCCACTGCGCGCCGAGCTCGCGGGTCAGGTTGACGAGCCCGCCCTTGGACGCCGCGTAGCCCGCCTCGGGGATCTGTCCGACCCCGACGAGACCCCAGATCGACGCGACGTTGACGATCGCGCCGCCGGTCTGCGCGGCGACCATGGCCCGGGCGCATTCCCGCGCCAGCTCGAACGGCACGACGAGGTTGATCCGTAGCGTCGCCGTGAACTTGTCGGTGGACTCTTCGAACGCCGGGGTCGGTCGGCTGCTGCCCGCGTTGTTGACGAGCACGTCGACGCGTCCGTAGTGCGCGAGCGTTGCTGCCACCAGCGATTCGCACGCGCCGTCGAGCGAGAGGTCACACGCCACGACGTGCGCGTCGCGCAGCTCGAGCGCGAGCCGTTCGAGTCGATCGCTGCGACGCGCCGCCAGCACCACTTTGGCGCCCGCGGCGTCGAGCACGCGCGCGAAGCGCGCCCCGAGGCCCGCGCTCGCCCCCGTGACGATCGCGACCTTCTCGTCGAGGCGGAATGTCGTGAGCGGATCGAGGGCCACGGCCGGAGAATCTAGGTGGCGTCCCTCCGGAGAACGTGAACGCCCTGCTCGTTCGGCCCCAAGGTGCGTCGCCGCCGGCCGGGGCCACCGCGGACTGTGCCGTCCGTCGCCGGCGCCCGGTGCCCGCCGGCGGTTCTTCGCTCCTGGCTCGTGCTCTGTCGAAGTGCCCGGCCCGGGCACCTCGCGTCCTCGTCGTTGTAGCGTCGCCGGATGCCCAGCGACGAGATCCGCCCCTTCCGAGTCGACGTGCCCCAGGCGGTGCTCGACGATCTCCGTGATCGGCTCGCCCGCACTCGTTGGCCCGACCAGATCCCGGGCAGTGGTTGGGGCTACGGCACCGATCTGGCGTACCTGCAGAGCCTGTGCGAGTACTGGCGAACCACGTTCGACTGGCGCGCCCAAGAGGAGCGCTTCAACCGGTGGCCGCATTTCCTCACCGACATCGACGGCCAGCAGATCCACTTCATCCACGCCCGTTCCGACGACCCGAACGCGCTTGCGTTGATCATCACGCACGGCTGGCCCGGATCGGTCGCCGAGTTCCTCGACGTCATCGAACCGCTGCGCGCGCGTTTCCACGTCGTCGCGCCGTCGTTGCCGGGCTATGCCTGGTCGGGTCCGACCACGGAACCGGGGTGGGACGTGCAACGCGTCGCGCAGGCGTGGAAGACGCTCATGGCGCGACTCGGATACGAACGGTACGGCGCCCAGGGAGGCGACTGGGGCGCGATGGTGTCGGCCCGCCTCGCGGCGATCGATCCCGAGCACATGGTCGGGCTGCACTCGAACATGTTGCTTGCGTTCCCGGCCGACGCGAGCGGCGTCGAGTTGAGTGAAGCCGAGATCGCCGATCTCGGCGCCGCGGGTGAGTTCATGACGACGGGCGCCGCGTACCAGGAGATCCAGGGCAAGAACCCGCAAACCCTCGGTTACGGGCTCACCGATTCGCCCGCCGGTCTCGCGGGCTGGATCGTCGAGAAGTTCCTCGTGTGGACCGACAACGACGGAAGCCCCGAGGACGCGGTCACCCGTGATCAGTTGCTCACGAACCTCACCGTGTACTGGGTGACGAACACGATCAACTCGTCGATCCGCCTCTACTGCGAATCACAGCGCAGCGGCCGCTTCGGGCCCACGGCCGACTATGTCACGGTGCCGACCGCGACCGCCGTGTTCCCGAAGGAGATCTTCCGGATTCCTCGGGGCTACGCCGAGTCCGCCTTCAATCTCGTCCGGTATACCCGCTTCGACCGGGGTGGGCACTTCGCCGCTCTCGAAGAGCCCGATCTCTTGGTGCAAGATGTGCTGGAGTTCTTCGCGACCCTTACTCCCGGAGCCTGAGGTGACGGCATGCACGATCTCGTGATCAAGGGCGGCTCGGTCGTCGACGGGACCGGCGCCCCCGCCCGCACCGCCGACGTCGCCGTCAACGACGGTGTGATCACCGAGGTCGGCGCAGTCGACGGCGCCGCCCGCGACACCGTCGATGCCGACGGCGCGCTCGTCACGCCCGGCTTCGTCGACGTGCACACGCACTTCGACGGGCAGGTCACCTGGGACCCGCTGCTCACCCCCACGTGCTGGCACGGCGTCACCACGATCGTGATGGGGAACTGCGGTGTCGGCTTCGCTCCGGTCAAGCCCGACAAACACGCGTGGCTCATCGGGCTGATGGAAGGCGTCGAAGACATTCCCGGCGCCGCCCTGTCGGAGGGCATTCGGTGGGGCTGGGAGCACTATCCGGAGTATCTCGACGCGGTCGATCGCGCGCCGAAGATGCTCGACGTCGGTGCCCAGGTGCCGCACGGCGCGGTGCGCGGTTACGTGATGGGGGAGCGCGGCGCCAAGAACGAACCCGCCACACCCGAAGACATCGAGGCGATGGCGCGGATCGTGCGCGAGGGCATCGAGGCCGGCGCGCTCGGGTTCTCGACCAGCCGCACGATCGCGCACATGGCGATCGACGGCGAGCCCGTGCCCGGCACGTTCGCAGCCGAGGACGAGCTGTTCGGCATCGGCCGGGTGCTCGGGGAGCTCGGCACCGGCGTATTCGAGTTGGCGCCGGCGGGAGCGCTCGGCGAAGACCTCGCCGCGCCGGAGCTCGAGATGGCGTGGATGCGCAAGCTCTCGGCCGCGATCCAACGGCCGGTCACCTTCGCGCTCACGCAGAACGACCACGACCCCGAGTCGTACCGGCTCATGCTCGAGCTGTGCGCGCAGGCGACGGCCGAAGGCGCGCAGGTGCGGCCCCAGGTCGCGGGCCGTCCGGTGAGCCTGTTGCTGGGTCTCCAGACCTTCCACCCGTTCGCGTACTGCCCGTCGTGGGCGCCGATCGGCGCGGCGACGCTCGCCGAGAAGGTCGCGGCCATGCGCGATCCCTCGATGCGGGAAAAGCTGCTCGCCGAGGTCGACGAAGCGATCGCACCGATGCGGCAGTTCCTCGATCCCGAGCGCGCGTTCCCGATGGTCGGCACCCCCGACTACGAGCCCGCCCCGCAGGAAAGCGTGGCCGGCCTCGCCCGGGCGCAGAACCGTCCCATGATGGAGGTGTTCTACGACGCGCTCCTCGCCGACGACGGGCTCGGGCTCGTCCTGCGCCCGCTGCTCAACTACACGAACTTCTCACTCGACGCGGTGCGCGAGATGCTCTTGCACCCGAGCAGCGCGTGGGGACTCGGTGACGGCGGCGCGCACTGTGGCACGACGTGCGACGCGAGCACGCCTACCTACATGCTCGCCCACTGGGCCCGGGACCGCGCGCACGACCGGCTGCCGCTCGAGTGGATCGTGAAGAAGATGACCGCCGACACGGCGTCGCTGTACGGCCTCGGCGATCGCGGGGTGCTGCAGCCGGGAAAGGTCGCCGACGTCAACGTCATCGATTTCGACCACGTGCAGCTCGACCGGCCCGTCATGGTGCACGATCTTCCCGGCGACGCCCGCCGTTTCGTGCAACGGGCGCGCGGCTACCTGACCACGGTGAAGTCGGGCGAGGTCATCCTTTGCGACGGCGACGACCAGGGCGCCCGCCCCGGCCGATTGCTCCGCGGCGCCCGCTGAGCGTTCAGAAGCCCGAACCGGGCTTCCAGATCATGAGAACCAGGAAGACCACGACGAAGATGTCGAGGGCCGCGCCCGCGGCCGCCATCCTGTTGCCGATTGCCTGAAGCTCGGCGGCTTGCGGCGGGGGCCCACCCGCGAGCGGCGGAGCCTGTTCCATCTCGGCCAGCAACGCGTTGGTCTTCTTGTGGCCGGGAATCAAGATTGCGTGCGAGATCCCGATCGCCACGACGTAGATCAGCAACGCGAGCCAGACCCACGTTTGCGAGAACTTCCATTGCTTGTCGCTGGCCAAGACGAGCAGGATCCCGAAGACGGGGATCGCGTAGATGAAGTACTCGGCGATCTTCGAGACGAAGAAGTTCGCCTCCGACACGGCGCGCCCACCCGGCCCCGGGCGCTTCTGGGCCTGCGCGGCGTAGAGACCGTTCAACATCACCGCGCCCAGCCCGACGATCGCCGTCAGGATGTGGAGCACGAGCAGGGTCTTGTACAGACCCGAACCAACAACGCCGAGCACGGCGACCTCCCGGATGGTGGCAGCCTGTCCGCCAGCCGGAAGATTCCACCACAATCGAGGGTCGGCGCGCGTCATGATGCAGCGATGAGCGATCGCGACCACCCGGGGCGTGTCGGGCTGCTGGCCCCGATGCCGTCCGAGTTCCAGCCGCTCGCCAAGGCACTCTCGCTGCAGCGCACGAATTCGGGCTGGACGGGTGCACACGGCCCGATCGCGCTCGTCGCGGCGACTACGGGGATCGGGACACGCCTCGCGGCTGCGGCGGCGGAGCGCCTGCTCGACACCGGAGGCGTCGAGCACGTGATGGTCGTCGGCATCGCGGGCGGCTTGGGTCCGAGCAAGGTCGGCGATGTCATCGTCCCCGCAGTGGTCGTCGACAAGGCGTCGGGCGCCGAGTACCGGCCGACGCCTCTCGGACGGATCGAGCCGAGCGGACGCCTCGTCACCCACGACGACTTCGACATGCGACCGTCCGAACGCGACGCGCTCGTCGCGGCCGGATTCGTCGCGGTCGACATGGAGACTGCCACGGTCGCCCGCGTGTGTGCGGATCGGGGAGTGCCGTGGTCGGCGGTGCGGTCGATCAGCGACCTCGTCGGTGTCACCCCGGGAGATGTGATCGGGCTCGCGAACGCCGACGGCACACCGAATGTCGGGGCATCGATCCGCTACCTGATCACCAAACCGTGGCGCGTCCCCGGCTCGTTCGGCTCGGTCTCGATGCCCGCGGCGCGGCCCGGGGCGCGGCTGCGGCCGCGGCGCGGGCGCTGCACGAGGCGGGCAGGCCCGCCGGTTGAGCGCCGGCCGCGCGTGTGCGACTACTGCTGTCGACGTGTGATGTCGAGCGAGAAGCTGTGGGGAGAGGTGTCGGCGCCGGTCAGGGTCGCCGCGTCGACGTGCACCGTGCCGCACGTTCCGGGTGATCGGCACGCGGCGCTGAACACGGTGACGTCGGCAGAGATGATGGTCGTGCTCGCGGCTGTCCTTGCGCCGACCGCGCAGGTCGAGCGTGTGAGTCCGTACGGGCCCATCGAGTAGGCGACGGCCTGGTCGGCCCGGGCCACGGTCGGTGTCGACTTCTCGGTCGTCACGAGCGCGGCGTGGAAGATGCCGCAGGCCGATTGCCGGACCGCGGCCGAGAGCGAGGGGAGCACGTCTTTCGAGACGAAGCGGGCGATCTCGAGCTCGGACTCCGCCGGCGCGAGCTGGCTCTTGGCGTCGGTCGGGTTTCGCAGCGCGACGAAGAGGATGTCGGCCAGCACCCCGCCGACGAGTGCGAGAATCGTGACCGTCACCGCGAACCCGACCAGCGTGTAACCCGGGTCGTGGCGAGGGCCTCGGTTTCGACGCACGATAGGTCCTCGCTCGGGTACCGACTCGAATCGCTGTCTGCTCGTGTAATCGGCCGGGAAGCGGCGGAATCAACCCGATCAGGACGTGGCCCGGACGAGGAACACGGGGTGGCGCTCGGTGATCGCCCGGAGCTCGTCGTCGCTGGAGTCCGGTCCGACGCCCTCGAAGAACACCCCGACCTCCATCTTCCAGCGGGTCAGGTAGGCCCGCAGGATCGCGACCTTCTCGTCGGCGTCGGTGATCTCGGTGGCGCCGAACTCCTCGACCCGGCGCCCGACCCGCAGCTCGCCCATCCCGGCGACCCTGAGGTTGCGCACCCATTGGGTGGTGCCGCGGGGTGAGACCAGGTACCGGCGGCCGTCGTGCTCGAGCAGGTTGACCGGCACCGTGCGAATCTCACCGGTCTTGCGTCC
Organism: uncultured Actinomycetes bacterium; assembly: GCA_963784845.1. GTDB lineage: Bacteria > Actinomycetota > Acidimicrobiia > IMCC26256 > PALSA-610 > PALSA-610. The sequence continues at coordinate 160,884 of CAWASN010000004.1, forward strand.
CCGCACTCGAAGCTCTCTCGATCCCCAGACGCTGATGCCGAGGCGGGTCGCGCGCACGACCGCCCGGTTGAAGACGTTGCGGGTGAACCAGCCGGGCTGGAGGTAGCGGGCGGTCGCGGTGTTCGTGGTTTCCATGGCGATCTCCTTTTTCCGTCGCGGTTCGGGCAGCGTGGCGAGAAGAACGAGAGCACTGCTCTCGTCTCCTGCAGGATGCACCTGCCCGCCCCGATTGTCAAGAGCACTGCTCTCGTTTGTTGTCAGTGCTCTCGATTTCGGCCACAATCGAGGGATGGCGACGACGAGCCCCACCGGCATGCCTCCCCGGACCGCCCGAGATCGGGCTCGCGTCGAGCTGACCGAGGAGATCAAGGCCGTCGCCCGGCGGCATCTCGCCGAGCGGGGCTCGGCCGCCCTCTCACTGCGCGCGGTGGCCCGCGAGGTCGGCATGGTCTCGTCGGCCGTCTACCGCTACTTCCCGAGTCGCGACGATCTCCTCACCGCCCTGATCATCGACGCGTACGACGCGGTCGGCGAGCGTGCGGAGGCGGCCGAGCTCGCCGCTCGACCGCGGGGGGTCTCTGCCCGTGTCGCGGCTGTGTGCGAGAGCGTGCGGGCGTGGGCGCTCGACAACGCGCACGAGTACTCCCTCATCTACGGCAGCCCGGTTCCCGGTTATGCCGCACCGGAGGCGACGATCGTTCCCGCGAGCCGGGTGCCGATCCTGCTGTTGCGAGTGCTCGGCGAAGGAACCGCCACCGGGGAGATCGTCGCCGGGGAGACTCCGGCGATGTCGCGGACCACTCGCTCGGACTTCGCCCGGCTCCGTCGCGACGCGGCGCCGGGCGTGCCCGACGCGGTCCTCTCGCGCGGCCTGAGCCTGTGGGCGCAGGTCATCGGAACCATCAACTTGGAGATGTTCGGTCATCTCCACAACGTGATCCACGATTACGACGGATTCTTCACACTGCAGGTGCGGCGCGCGTGCGAGTTCCTCGTGCGCGGCACATAGCCTCACCGGTATGACGGATCCGATCGTCGAGGTCGAGGGCCTCTGGAAGACCTTCGGCGAGGTCAGCGCGGTCGAGGATCTCTCGTTCTCGGTGCACGCGGGCCAGGTCTACGGCCTGCTCGGGCCGAACGGCGCCGGGAAGACGACGACGCTGCGGGTGCTGACGGGTCTCGAGCGAGGTACCCGCGGCTCGGCGAGCCTCTTCGGGGCCCGCGTCACGCCGAGCTCGCGCCAGCTCGTCCGGGTCGGCGCGATGGTCGAGCAGGCGGCGTTCATCCCGCACCTGTCCGGCATGCGCAATCTGCGCCTGTGGTGGGAGGCCGGCGGCGCCCGGATGAAGGACGCCGATCTCGACGGCGCGCTCGCGCTGGCCGACCTCGGCCCGGCGATCGATCGAAAGGTCCGGACGTACTCGCAGGGCATGAAGCAGCGGCTGGGGTTCGCGCGGTTGCTGCTCGGGCGGCCGGAGCTTCTCGTGCTCGACGAGCCGACGAACGGCCTCGACCCCGGCGAGATCCGCGAGATCCGCGAGCTGATCGGTCGCCTCAGCGCGCAGGGCGCCACGGTGCTGCTGTCGAGCCATCACCTCAGCGAGGTCGAGCAGGTGTGCAGCCACGTCCTCGTGATGAACCGGGGCCGCCTCGTCGCCGACGGCACCGTCAGCGAGCTCATCGGGTCGGCGGGCTCGGTCTACATCGAGGTCGACGATCGCGAACGGGCGCGGACGCTGCTCGTCGGGCGTCGCCGGGGTGACGAAGGTGCAGACCCAGGGCGACGGCTTGGTGCTCGAGCTGCGCGACGGCGGCCGTTCCGATATCGCCGCCCTTCTCGTGGGTGGAGGGTTGCGGCTCGAGACGATCATGGCGACCCAGCGCCTCGAGGACGCGTTCCTCGACCTGCTCGCGGCCGGCGACGCCGCCCGCGCTCTCGAGCAGCAACAGGCCGAGGTCTCGCCGTGATCGCGCTCGATCCGAACCGAGTTCTTCAAGGCCGCCAACCGCATGCGCACGCTCGTCATCGTCGTGTTGCTCGTCGGGCTGCCGATCCTGATCGTCGTCGCGATCAAAGCGCACGGCCACACGGCGGCGCGTCGACGAGGGCGAAGGCCTGTTCCGGCTCGCGCAGCAGAGCGGCTTGCTCGTCCCTGCCGCGGTGTTGGGCGCGATGAGTGGATTCCTCTGGTCGTGATCGCAGGGACGTTTGCCGGCGACTCGGTGGCCGGCGACGCGGGCTGGGGCAACCTCCGCTATCTGCTCATGCGGCCGGTACCGCGGGGCCGTCTCCTCGTTGCGAAGGCGATCGTCGCCGGAATCCTCATCTGGGCGGCGACGGTCCTCGTCGCGCTCGCGGCACTCGTCGCCGGTGTCGTGATCTTCGGCGGTCATTCGCTGACGGTTCCCGGCCTCGGCCCTTTTGCCACCGGCAGCCTGTCGGCGGATTCCATCTCGGTCAGAGCGCGTTGCTCGTACGCGGCTCGGGATCGGCACTGCCTACGTCGCGTTCGGCTTTACCGCATTGCTCGCGCTGGGCACGTTTTTCTCGATGGTGAGCGACTCGTCCGCGAGCGCGATCGGCGCGACCGTCGGCGTCTACATCGTCTCGGAGATCCTCGACGGCATCAGCCAACTCGGGACCGTCCGCTACGGCTTTCCGACGCACTACATGGACTTGTGGCAGACGATGTTCACCGAGAACCGCTACTCGCACGACATGATCGCCGGCATCGTCGTGCAGCTCGGGTATCTCGTCGTGTTCGGCGTCCTCGCGACCGTCTGGTTCCGCCGCAAGGACATCCGCTCCTGAACCCCGTCGCCGGAGCGCGGCGCCCATTTGCCGCGTCGCGGGGGTGGCGGCTCCGTGCTCAGTGCGCCGAGAGCCGCGAGCGCCATGGTGACGTTGCGCCAGAAGGTGCGTCCGTGGCTTGCTTCTTTCCCGGCGCGGACCTTCTGCGAGAAGTCGGCCCCGAACACGTTGGTGACCTTCCCGCCCTTCATCCGGATCTGATAGCCGCCTTTGGCGATACCGAAGGTCCGGGTGAGCGTTCGCAGGTGGTCGAGAGGCTGGCCGAGGGGGTCTTCGGTGAAGTAGTAGGGCGTGACGAAGTTGCTCACCTCCACCGACGCGCCGTTCGCGAGTTCGAGTCGATAGGTGTCGCTCTGCACGGGATCGCACGCCTCGGTCGCGACCAGGCACGCGAGCCGGTCGCTGTACGACCACGAGGCGCAGAAGATGTCGCATTGCAGCTCGACAGCTTCGTGGCTCGTCGCGCTCGACACCGATTCGTGCGCGTCGAGCGTGGTCGTCACGCCGATCTTGCCGGCCGGAACGCCGTCGTCTTGGACGTAGTGGTACGCGAGTGCACCCGGTGCCTCCGGGATCTCGTCGACCAAGAAGAAGGGATACGACTTCGGCTCCCCGGTCGTCGAGACGTGCAGTGGATGCTTGATGCCCCAGGCGGAGGCGACCTCGTTTCGGAGTTGGTGGTCGCACGCGTCGGCAATGTCCTGGACCTCCGCGTCGGTGATCGCCTCCGACTGGTTGATCAACACGATGCTCATGCCCGGATGTTGACGGTCACGCGTCACGGCACCGAGACGAAGGGCCGCTGCTCAGGAATCGAGCATGACGATCGTGCGTCCCGTGGTCTCGCGGCTCTCCATCGCCTCGATCGCCGCGGGAATCTCGTCGAAGGCGATCGTCCGCCCTACAACCGGCCTGATCTTGTGCGCGACGACGAGGTCGACGATCTCACCCATGATCTTCTCGCCGAGCGCGGACGGGGCGAAGTTCCATCCCATGGCGGTCTTGACCATCTCCACCATCTCGGGGGCCTGGTACGCGAGCAACACGCCACAGAGCTTCAGGTTGCCGAGCGCGATGCGACGGGGGACGATCCACGGCTCGTCGGCGACGAGCTTGTTCGACGCGAAGCCCATCATCAGGTATCGCCCGTTGTACACGGTGCACTGCAAGGACTTCTCGAACACCGCCTCGCCGACATTGTCGAACACGACGTCGACGCCCTTGTTCGCGGTCTCGCGCGAGCACCACCTGGGCGAAATCGGCCTCGTTGTAGTTGATCGCGATGTCGGCGCCGAGGTCTTTGCAGAGTTGCACCTTTTCGTCGGTTCCGGCGGTCGCGAACACCCGCGCGCCCGCGTGCTTCGCGAGTTGGATCGCCGCCGAACCCGACCCACCCGCGGCCGCGTGGATGAGCACGCTCTCGCCCGCGGCGAGCTCGGCACGGTCGAACAGTCCGAGCCAGGCAAGGTGGAACGGGAAATACAGCGCCGCCGCGCCGGGCAGCGGAATCGACTCCGGCATCTCGAACGCCGACACGGCCGGACAGATCGCGTACTCCGCGAAGCCGCCGTTCGCTCCCTTCGGCATCGCAACGACGCGGCGTCCCTGCCACGCCTCCGTTCCGGCGCCGCACGCGTCGACGACGCCCATCACCTCCATGCCCGGGCTGTACGGCAGCTCGGGGCGAACCATCATGTTGCCGCCCGTGATGCGTTCGAGGTCGTTGAGATTGAACGGGATCGCCTGCACGCGTACCCGAAGCTCACCCGCCTCCGGCGAGGGGACGGGTACGGTGTCGAGCTGAAGGACTTCCGTCGGGCGTCCGTACCGGTGCAACCGCCAGGCTCGCATCGTGCCGTCTTCGCTGTGCATCCAAACCTCCGCCCCCGTCGAGCTGCGTCGTTCGTGTCTAACAGTCCGCCCCGGACACGGCCAGCATCTGCTTGCGGATATAGAGAGATGTGTTTACATTGGCGTCAAATTCGCCGTGACCGGGGGGTCGCATGATGTCGCGGAAGCTTTCGACGGGTACTCGCGCGCGGTACGCATCCGCGCTCGTGGCGTTGGCGGTGATCGCTGCTGCGTGCAGCGGCAGCCACGGCAGCTCGACGCCGAGCGCGACGACCGGGGGTGGTTCGGGTACCCCGACGACCGCGGCGCCGAAGGTCGTCAAGTTCGGCACGCTCGACTCGCCCTGCGGGAAGGGCACCGCGACCGGCGCCACGGATACGGGCGTGACGAACACGCAGATCAGCATCGGCTACGGCGACGACCGCGGCTATTCGGCCGCGCCCGGGCTCGACAAGGAGATGTCCGATGCGGTCACGCCATTGATCAAGTGGTGTAACGATCAGGGTGGCATCAACGGCCGCAAGATCGTTGGGAAGAACTATGACGCGCAGGTGCTGCAGGTCGCACAGGTGATGACTCAGGCCTGCAACGACAAGATCTTCATGCTGGTCGGTCAGGGCTTCGTTCTCGACACGAACCAGGAGACGATTCGCATTGGGTGCAAACTCTCGACGATCCCCGGGTACACGGTCGGCACCGCCTTCGCCAGCGGTTCGGGCATGCAACAACCGATTCCCAATCCTGGCGATCAAGAAACCGTCTCGTCCGCGTACCAGGTTGCCAAGCTCTTCCCCGACGCGGTGAAGAAGGCCGCGTTCGCCTATGCCGACTTCCCCGCGCTCACCGAGACCCGCGACAAGGCCGCGGCCGGATACCCGAAGGCGGGCTGGCATTTCCTCAACTGCGATCAGCACTACAACATCGCCGGCGAGTCCGATTGGAAGCCGTTCGCGAGCCAGTTGAAGTCGTGCGGCGTCCAAGCCGTCGTGTGGGTCGGGTCGCCCGATCCGAACATGGAGAACTTCCTCAACGCGTCCAAGCAGGTCGGCTTCTCGCCGATCTGGGTCGCCGATCCCAACCAGTACACGGCGGCATTCGCCAAGTGGAACGGCCAAAACGGCGGCGCCGCCGACAAGGTCTACGTACGCCAGACCAACGTGCCGTTCGAGTTCGCGAATCGGGTGCCCGCGGTGAAGCAGTACCTGAGCCTCGTCCAGCAGTCGGGCGGGACGATCGGCTTGCTCGGCGAGCAGGCGACGTCCGCATTCCTCCTCTGGGCGACGTCCGTGAAGTCCTGTGGGTCCGACGTGACGGCCAAGTGTGTCCTGGACGCCGCGGCCGCGCAGAAGAACTGGACCGGTGGAGGCCTGCACATTCCCACGAACCCGGGCGACAACACCGCACCCAAGTGCGGGATGCTGATGAAGCTCGACGGTCCGAAGTGGGTCAAGGTCGTGCCGGCAGGCAACGAGCTGTTCGACTGCAACGACAACTACGTGGTCAAGGGCATCACGACGGCGGCTCTGACCGCCGCCAAGATCAACGCCCAGCGCATCGCGACGGAGTTCGGTACCTTCACGCCGAAGTAACCGGCGTCGGCTTGCGCTCGGCGGTATATCGAGGACCCGAATGAACCTGCTGATCAATGGGCTGATCACCGGTGCCGTGTTCGCGATCGCCGCCAGCGGCTTGGTCGTCACGTACTCGACATCGGGCGTCTTCAACTTCGCCCACGGCGCTCTCGGGATGCTGGGCGCGTACGTGTACTGGGACCTGCGCGTCAACGACAATCACACGTGGCCTCTGCTCCCGAAAGGACATTGGCCCGCTCCGCTGGCGCTCGGGTTCGTGCTGCTCGTCTTCGCGCCCCTCCTCGGAGCGCTCCTGTACCGCGTGGTGATCCGCGGCCTCCAGGAGACCTCGGAGATCGTCAAGCTGGTCGTGCCGATCTCGGTGCTGCTCGCCGCGATCGTCCTCGCAAACTGGGTGTGGAAGCCGACCGACCCGCACTCGATCCAGCCCTTCTTCGGCGCCGACCACAAAGTGACGTGGTTCGGTGTGGTGCTGTTGTGGCACGACCTGACGATCCTGTTGGTCGCGATCGCGCTCGCGGTCGGGCTGCGGGTGTTGCTCTACCGCACTCGGGTCGGTGTCTCGATGCGGGCCGTCGTCGACGACCGGCCGCTGCTCGAGCTCAACGGTGTGCGTCCGGACCGGGTCTCGCTCGTCAGCTGGATGGTCGGCGTGTCGTTGTCGGCGCTCGCCGGCATCCTGATCACACCGTTCGAGGGTGGTTCGCTGAGCTCGACCCTTCTGACCCTGCTCGTGATCAACGCGTTCGCCGCGGCCATGTTCGGCCGGCTCCGCAACCTCCCGATGACCTTCGTCGGCGCGCTCGTCCTCGGCTTCGCCACCCGCATGGCGTTCCCCCGCCCGACCGGCCTCATGCCCAAGAACTTCGATTGGGGTGGCAACCTGCGCCTCGCCGTCCCGATGATCCTGCTGTTCGTCGTGCTGCTCGTGCTGCCTCAGGATCGCCTGAGGGGTGCCGTCGCGTATCGCACCCGCGAGCGGTTCTCGCTGCCGTCGATGAGCGACGCGTACATCGGTGCCGCCGTCTTCGTGGTCTGCATCTTCTTGTTGTCACGGATCATGGCCGCGTCGCCGTTGCTCACGCTCAGCGACGCGATCGCGGCCGCGATCATCATCCTCTCGCTCGTGCTGCTCGTCGGTTTCGCGGGGGAGGTGAGCCTGGCGACGATGGCGCTGGCCGGCATCGGAGGCACCGTGCTCTACCACCACGTGGGTCACGGGGCCGACAGCCGAACCGGGATCATGGCGTTCGTGGTCGCTCTCGTCGCGACCGCGCTGGTCGGCGCGGTGATCGCGCTGCCCGCGCTGCGGCTGCGCGGTTTGTACCTCGCGCTCGCGACCGCGGCCTTCTCGCTCGCGGTCGAGCAGATGCTGTTCAAGGAGTACACCGCGGCCCGGCGCATCTACCCGGCCACGCTGCTCCTTCTCACCGCGTTCGGGCTGGGTGCGGTCTACCGCGGGTTTCGGTCGCGCCGCGTGCGGGGCGCGTTGATCGCGGCGGTGGCATCGGGCGCGGTGATCGCCTTGGCCGCGACGAACTCGTGGCTGCAGCACGAGCGGTGGAGCCCGCTCTTCCCGAACGGTGACCTCGAAGTCCCCCGGCCCCGCCTCCTCGGCATCGACTTCACGCCGCAGCACAACTTCTTGTTGCTGCTCGCGGTGGTGTTCGCGATGCTCGGCGTCGCGATGGTGGCGCTGCGTCGCAGCGCGTACGGCCGCCGGTTGACGGCGATGAAGAACAGCCCGGCGGCGTGCGCGACGCTGGGAATGAACGTGGTGCGCCTGAAGCTGTCGGTCTTCATGATGTCGGCCGCGATCGCGGGACTGGGCGGGTGCTTGTTCGCCCAAGAGATCGGAGCGGTGACGAGCGACCGCTTCAGCTTGTTCGAATCCATGACCATGCTGATGCTGCTCGTCGTGGCCGGCGCCGGCTACGTGTCGGGCGGTTTGACCGCGGGCCTCCTGTACGGGGCGGTGTTCGTCGCGCTCGAGAGCGTCTTCGCCAAGGTCGCGACCGACTACTCGGCCTTCCACGGCATCGCGCTCTGGCTGGAGCACTTGACCGCGTTGTTGCCGGCCCTCATCGGCATCGGCTTGGGCAAGAACCCGAGTGGCTTCCTGAACGACACGTTCTCGCAGTTCGGGCCGCTGATCCGTAAGGTGAAACCCGTGCTGTTCGGGGGCGCGGCCACCGAATTGCTCCTGTGGTTCCTCGCCTTTCGGCACACGATCAACAACTGGACGTTCGCAATCCTCTCGTTCGTGCTCGTCGCCGCGCTTCCCCCCGTCGCCGCGGCGATCGACCCCGCCGCCTTCGGGCGGGGCTCGGGTGGCGGCGACGCCGACACGACGCCGCTCGAGCTCATCGGCATCGATCGCCCGTACACGCCCGCTGACCTCCTCGACATCGATCGTGGTCTGGGCGTGCTGCCCGGGACCTTCGATCGCGGGCGCGGCGACCTCGGCGGGGTGCGGGCATGAGGGGGAGAGCCTGCTCGTCGCCGAGCAGGTCACGGTCAAGTTCGGCGGGAACCGCGCGCTCGGCGACGTGGATCTCGAAGTCCGGGCGGGCGAGATCACGGGGCTGATCGGACCGAACGGCGCGGGCAAGACCACGCTGTTCAATGTGATCACCGGTCTGCTCAGCCCGACGGCCGGGCGGATCCTCTTCGACGGTCGCGACGTGAGCCGGCTCGACACGCACAAGCGCGCCCGCCTCGGTATCGCCCGCACGTTCCAGCGCCTCGAGCTCTTCACCGATCTGACGGTGCGCGACAACCTACGGGTCGCAGGCGAGATACGTCAGACGTGGAGGGGCGGGGGTCGGGGATTCAGGCAAGGCATGCGCCATGTCGACGTCGACGCCGAGACCGAGCGTGTCCTCGATCTCATCGGTCTGCGCGCCATCGCCGACGCCGACGTGTCGACGATCCCGACCGGCACGGCGCGCGTCGTCGAGCTCGGGCGGGCGCTGATGATACGGCCCCGGGTGCTGCTGCTCGACGAACCCGCGTCGGGTCAGTCGGACGAAGAGACCCGTGCATTCGAGGCGCTGCTCCGCCGCCTGGTGCGCGAGCACGACCTGTCGATCCTGCTCGTCGAGCACGACATGGCGCTCGTGATGGAGGTCTGCGACCGCATCAACGTGCTCGACTTCGGCGAGGTGATCGCGGTCGGCTCGCCCGACGAGGTCCGCCGTGACCCCCGTGTGCGTGATGCGTATCTCGGGACGTCGACATCGTGACCTCCAACGGGTCCTCCCGGACCGCCCCGTTCCCGCCCGACGTCGACGGCGCCGGGAGCGACGGTGCGCTCGAGCTGCGCGGAGTGCGGGCCGCCTACGGGACGATCACCGTGCTCCAGGGCGTGGATCTCTTCGTCCCGTACGGTCACGTCGTCGCGCTGCTCGGTCCGAACGGGGGCGGCAAGTCGACGACCCTGCGGGTCATCGCGGGGCAGCTTCCCGTATCGTCCGGCGACGTCTTCGTGGCGGGCCGGCGCGTGAACGGTGCCCCGCCCGACGAGCTCGCCCGTCGGGGCGTGTGCCTCATTCCGGAGGGCAGAGGCATCTTCCCCAACCTCTCGGTGCGCGAGAACCTCTGGATGGCCACCCACACGGGGACGTCGCTCGAGGCCATCGAGGAGATCGCGTTCGCGCGCTTTCCCCGGCTCGGCGAACGGCACCGCCAGCTCGCGGGGACACTGTCGGGCGGTGAACAGCAGATGCTCGCCATGGCTCGGGCACTGTCGACGGATCCGGCACTGTTGTTGCTCGACGAATTGTCGATGGGTCTCGCCCCACTCGTCGTCGAGCAGCTGTACGAGATCGTTGCGCAAGTGGCCAAGGAGGGGGTTTCGATCCTGGTCGTCGAGCAGTTCGCGCGTGCCGTCCTCGGCATCGTCGACTCGGTCGGGATCATGCTTCGCGGTCGGGTCACGAGGTCCGGGACGCCGGCCGCGATGGAAGCCGAATTGTCGACCGCATATCTGGGTGAATGAGAGACGCGCCATGACGAGCCAAACCACCGATCGCGCCGAGCAGTTCAAGGCGGAGATCGCCGAGATGAAGCTGACGACGGGACGGTCCCGGAGCGAGCACATGCTCCAGTTGCTGGGTGCGATACTCATGATCGGCGGTATCGCGCTCGCGTTGGGCGCCTACGCGGCGTCGCTCAACGTCACCGCGACGCCGGGTTCGAACGTCGACGTGCTGAACTCGAATTCGTACACGCCGCTCGCCGTCGCCGGCCTCGCGATCAGCGTGACGGGAGGCTGCGTCTTCTTGCGGTACTCCCTTGCACGGTTCCTGCGCTTCTGGTTACTACGTCAGTCGTACGAGCAACGCGTCGCGATCGACCGGGCCGCGACTGGCAGCACCGGCCGGACTCAGAGCGGGCCGCCCGGGGCTTCGGAGGCGACGTCGTAACGGTCGATGTAGCCCGCGAAGCGCTCCTCCAGCTCGGCCCGGTCGAGCCCGAACTCGGCCAGGTCGTATCCGTGCACGCCGAGGCCGTCCTTCGGGTGCGCCGCGACGTAGGCGTTCATCGCGTCGCGTGAGCCGGGTTGGAGCTCTTCGCCGATCGCCCGGTAGATGGTTCCGACCGTGGTGACGGGGTCGCGCACGAGGTCGGTGTACTGGACGTCGACGATCGGGTGGTCGGGCCGGGCGGCACGGAACGCGTCGATCCGGCGCACCGACTCGTCGAGCATCGTGACCCAGTGCTCGGCGATGTAGGCCCGGTGGTCGGCGTCGGTGAAGGTTCCCGAGAGCGTGCTGATCAGGCTGCACACCGACGCGCACAGGACTGCCGGGTCGCGGTGCAGGAGGACGAGGCGAGCATCCGGGTAGACCGAGGTCAACGCCTCGAGGTTGAGCGCGTGATGTGGGCTCTTGAGCGTCCAGCGGCCCCGGACCCCACCGCTCTGGAGGACCCGGAGTGCGAGCCGGTGGTACTCGTATGCCGATGTCTGATCGACCTGGAGGAGCCAGGCGCCGTACGTGGGGACGTTGGAGATCGCCTCCCACGACAGGCTCTTGAAGTCTTGGCTCATCAGCGAGATGCACTCCGTGGGCCCGTCGGGCTCCTCGTGGTGGATGGCCCGGATACGCGGGTTGATCTGCTCGAGCATGTCGTTGCCGGCCCGTGACACCTCGACTCGCGGATCCGTGTGCAATGTCTGCGGCGTGGGCGGCGGGACGCTGTTTCCGCTCTCCCACCGCAAGAGCGCGCGGTTGGCGGGATCGGGCTCGAGGAGGTAGCTGAGGAAGGTCGTGCCCGCGCGGAACATGCCGATCACGACGAGCGGCGCATCGACGCGTTCCTCGGCGATTTCGGGATGAGTGCGCGCCCAGTCGACGACCCGCAGGCGGTTCACGAGCGAGCCGACGATGTTGGTGCGAATGGCGGCGTCGCCGAGGTCGTTCAACTTCGCTTCGGTGCCTACCGAGTCGCAGTAGACGGTGAGCCCTTCTCGGAAGCTGTCACTCCCGAAGTCGTCGAGGGCGGCGAGGTTCTGCGCTTCGGCGATCACATCGTCGGGAACCAGTCGGCTCATGCGGGCCGGACGGTACTAAGGAGCCCTGATTATGTCAACGGCCGGGCGGCGGCGGACATGCCGGCCGCGACCATGGTGACCAGGTTTTCGACGAAAGCCTCGTGCTCCAGCTGCGGGCGTCCACGTCGGCCTCGGCGGCCGAGCACGCGGGCCCGGTCGGCGACGGCGCGCAGGATGAAGCCGGTCAGCGAGCGCGAACCGTTCCACGCGTACCTCCGGACTCACGTCGGCCATCCGGGCGGCCAAGAGGTCGTACACCGCGTAGCCGCCGGTGTGGGCGAGCGCGGCGGCGACGTCGGCGTCGAGGCTGTCGGGGTCCTCCTCGACCAGCTCGGCGAGGATCACGAGAAAGCAACGGCCCCGCCAACCGCTCTCGGCCAACTCCGTCGCGGGACGCACGATCGCTTCGACGACCGAATCGACATCGACCGGGCTTCGTGAGCGCGATCTGCAGCAACTCTCCCTCGCGTCGGGCGAGAAAGTCGGCGTGACGCTCCAGCACCGCGACGAGCACGCCGCTGCGGGATCCGAAGTGATAGTGCAGCGCACCGCGGTTGCGCTGACCGGCCCGGCGCGTGATGTCGATGAGCGACGCTCCGTAGACGCCGTGCGCAGCGAAGGCTCGGGCGGCTTCGTCGATCAGTTTCTCTCGGGTCCGGGAGGCGTCCAGGGGCATCCGGCGATCCTACGATTCGCCGCTTGCCCGTGGGCTCGTCGGGTCGGACCGGCTGCACGTGCCCGGTTGACCGGCCGGGCGGGCGCAGCATCAGAGCCGGGTCGGTGCCTCGGCACGACGACCACCCACGCGGGACCGGCTGCACGTGCCCGGTTGACCGGCCGGGCGGGCGCAGCATCAGAGCCGGGTCGGTGCCTCGGCACGACGACCACCCGCGGCGTTCGGGCTCGGGGCGTCGCGCCGACGCGTGGGCCACGTGTTCGACCGCGGCGACCTCACGCCGCAACGCGTCGAGCAGGTCGGCGCGCCTCTTTGCCGGGAGCGTCGCCGGGACAGTCGTCGAGTTCGCCGCGACTGTCGCCGGGACGGCCGTAACTGTCGGTGCGGGCACGTGATCGGGTCGGAGCTGGCGCCACGGGTGCACGACGTGGCAGAACGTCACGAGCTCGCGCTCGGAATCCTCGTCCATCCCGGTGATCTCGGCGCCGAACCGCCAAGCGCCGTCGCCGACGGGACGGCACGACCGGACGATCCCCTCGATGCTGATCGAGCGGTACGGGCCTTCCACCGTTGCCACCGCCGTCGCCAGGCGGATCGGCGATCCCGGTTCGATCCGCTCGTCGGCTTCCAAGCTGAGCCCCGAGAGCGAGAGGTCGGCGATGGTTGCGGTCTGGATCGTCCCGGCGTCGGTGGCCACGACGGCCGGGACCTCGCACGAGAACCGGAAGTGACGTCGGCGTTGACGGCGGCGCGCGACATGGCGGACGGTTGCCGCGATCCTGGACAGCTCCCAGATCGCGAGTGCGATCGCGAGCGGTGTGGCGACGCCGGGTAGCGGTCGCGCGCGCGAACGACGTCTGTGAGCGCGAGCACTCGCCACACCAGCGCCCCGACGAGCAGCACCGCGAGCAACAGCACGAGGCGGAGTCGTCGTACCGCGGCCCACCCGCCGGTGTCGACGCCCTCCTTCGGTGTCACCTTGAACTTGGTCTTCGACGGGAGGAACGCGCACCGCAACACGCGGGCGAAGATCTCGGCCGACACGATCGTGTAGCGCGATGACTCTCCCAGGCGCATGTGGCCACGGCACAGCGCCACCGTCGACGCGATGGCCAACACGGTTGCCGGGAGCCAGAGTGCCAAGAGCTCGGTTTCGCCTGCCCGGGCCGGAAGCACGCCTCCGCCGAGGGCCGCGATGAGCACGCCGAGCATGAGGAGGTAGGCGAAGCCCACGCCGTAGGCGAACAAGCTGGAGAAGTACGCGATGCGCTGGCGGAGGTCGAGCCCGTTGCGGCGCAGCGGCGACTCCGGCAGGCGAAAGACCGCGAGGTTTCCCCGTGCCCAACGATCGCGTTGCAGCAGGTAGCCATCGAGGTCGACGGGCGCGAGCCCTTGGACGAGCACCTGGTTGTGGTACCGGCTGGCCCAGCCGCGGCAGTGCATCTTGATCGTCGTGTGGAAGTCCTCGGCGATCGTCTCGGTCGCGACGCCCCCGACCTCCTCCAGCGCGACCCGCCGTACGACGGTGGCCGAGCCGCACCAGAACGACGCGTTGTGACGATCCTTCCCCGGACACACCACCTCGAAGAACAGGCTTTGTTCGTGGCGTCCGGCCTCGTAGTGCTGCACCGAGTCCTGGTTGTAGAAGTCGTGCGGACTCTGCACGAGTGCGACGCGGTCGTCGCTGAAGTAGCCGACGGTGAGGTCGAGCGCGTCGGGAAGCGGGACGTGATCGGCATCGAGGAAGAAGATGAGGTCGCCGTAGGTCCGCGTCAGGGCGTGGTTGATGTTGCCGGCCTTCGCGTGGCTGTTCTCGGGCCGCGTCATCCAACTCGCTCCCCAGCGTTCGGCGAGCGTGCGCATCTCCTCGCGGCAGCCGTCGTCGAGGAGGTACGTCGTGTGCGGGTAGCGCAGCGCGGCGCAGCCGGCGAGCGTGGCTTCGACGACCTCGATCGGTTCGTCGTACGTGCACACGAAGACGTCGACCGCCCACCCGGGCCCGGGGTCCGACGGGGGTTCCCGGCCCCAGTCCCATCCTGCGAACGTGAGCAGCGCGAGCGAGAGGAGGTTGAATCCTTCGACGAGCACGAGGGCGGCGAACGCGATCGGGTTCGTACCTCGCCAGGAGAAGCCAGCGCGGTATGCGATCCAGGCGCAACCCCAGAACAGGGCCAGCACGGCGACGGCCCGGAGCGATCTCGGGTGCAGCTCCCACCAACCGCCGATCGCGGTCTGCGGTGTTCCGCCGGCGCCGATGTAGCCGTCGCGAGGGGGGACGGCCGATGCCGGTCCACGGGCGCGCCGACGTTGCGTCCCGGTCGTGACCTCGTCCGACCGGCGCGCGCGCTCGTCCGCCGTGTCCGTACCCCGCGTCAATTGCGTGTTCCTCGTGTGCGTGTTCCTCGTGTGCGTGTTCCTCGTGGGAAGGCGTTGTGCAATCAGTACGGCTCGGCCGCAGCTGCTCTTGAACAGATCGCGCAGGAGTTCGGGCGCCGGGGGGTGTCCGTGCGCCGGAACATCACATCTGGGTCGAAACGCCCGCCGGACCCGGGGCGGGCCCGGGCAGGGCCGTTACGGGGCGAAGGTGATCGGGAACGTCAACGACGCCGCGCGATCGGACGAACTGGCGTTGTTCACCACGATGAAACATCCCGGGTGAGCGGCGTCGCACGTACCGGTACCGACCTTGCCTTCGATGACCTCGAGTTGGAGCGATCCGGAACCGGTAGGGTCGGGGTGGAGGACGGCGGCGTGGCTGAAATCGCACGCGGCCGTGTTGGCCAGACCCTTGTCGTCGGCCGAGCATTGCAGGATGTTCACGACCTTGCCGGGCGTATAGCCGTTCCAGCTGACGGTGACTTTCTGTCCGCCTGTGAGGTTCGTGCTCGGTGAGACGCCCGCGTGAAGGTGCGCCTTCGGCGCCGGCACGGTCGGGATCGTCACCGTCGAGCCGGCCGTCGGGACGTAGCGCAGCGCGCTGGTACTCGAACGAGCATCGGCGACCAGGCGATCGGCTGCGGTCGTGTCACCACGAACGTGAGCGTCGAAGAAGTCGATGGTCGTGCGCACGATCGCTGCGGCGGCCGGGCCCGACTGTCCGGCGGCCGCGCCGTGGTCGCCGTGCGTAACGGTGAGCAACCCTTTCGGGCCACGAGCACGGTTGAAGAGGTCCACGCCTTCGCTGTAGGGGATGAGCGCGTCGTCGGTGCCGTGCACGATGAGCATCGGCGGCGCGTGCGCGAAGTCGTACCGGCCGCCCGGGTAGTTCTCGGCAGTACCTGCCATGATGATCGCCGCCTTGACCCGCGCGTCGTGGCAGCACGTGTTCGCAGTGAGACCGAGGGTCGTGATGGAGCCGTTCGAATGCCCCGCCGCCCCGATCTCGTCCGGGGCGACCAAGCCCGCGAGGGTGCCGGTCTTCGCGGTCGCGGCGCGCAGCATCGACGTGATCACGAAACTCATGTCGCCCGGCTGATTGACGACGTCGCCGGCGTCGGGGCCTCCCGGCGTCTTGTCGTTCGTCAGCGGAAACAGTGGTGCGGCGACGACGAATCCGGCCGCGGCCCACTGGCGGATCAGCGGCATGTAGGACGCGGGGCTCGCGCCGAGGCCGTGCGCGAACACGATGAGGGGATACGGGGCGCCGGTCCGGTCCGGGGTTGCCGCGAGTTGTGGCGCGGCGGACGACGCCGACCCGGTCGCGGGATAGAGAATCGTCGTGACCAACGTCCGGTCTCCCCGTCGCGCGCTCGGACCGTAGGCAGGCGTCGGCCGAGCGGCGTCGACGAACGTCTCGGTCAATACGCCGACGGCGTGCGGTTCCGCCGCCGCGGAGGCCGAGTGCGTCTGCGCGGTCGAACCGGTCGGACCTGCCTTGGTCGAGCTCCCGCTGCAACTGACGCTCGAGAATGCGAGCGCCGCGAGGAACGGCCCGACCAGAAGCCTGTGTGCCCGCACCTCGGCGAGCGTACTTCGCTACGTGCGTCGTCGCCCCCGCCCGCGCGGCGGGGGCCGAGAACGCTCAGCTGGTACGCCCCCCCGGGACTCGAACCCGGAACCTGCAGATCAAGAGTCGTTCTCGGGGCGATCGTGTGCGCACGTCGTTGATCGCAAACGTGCGCTGATCTGCGGGTTCGCGTTCGCCTCGGATTCGCGCTCGGCCGCTCGGGCTCGTACCGCCGTTTGCCATCCGTTTGCACTCGGGCCAACGCGAGCGGCCGACCCGTAGCGGCGAGTACAGAGCCGCAGTTCGGTTGCATCGCGTCGACGTCGTCGAAGGTAAGCGTCGCGATCCAGACGTGTCCGTCGGCGATCCGTCGGGGTTGGACAGCGCGCGGCCGTACTCGTCTGGACGCACTCCGGGTATCGCTCGGCCGACAGCGCAGGCGTCTCGACGTAGTAACGCGGAGTCAGGGCAAGGCGGCCGCTTGCGCCGTCGCAATCTTGGTGGCGTGGCCCATCGGATACGCACTTTGGGGCGTGCTGCACCTCACGACGCCGCGCTCGGCGACCGCCCGCTGAGTCGCCCGATCTGCCGCTCTGAACCCGCCGACGGTGACGGTGACTGTGACGGTAGCCGTGCCTACCGCCGATGCGACGCGAGTGGTCGGGGTCGACCTCGTAGTGAGCGGCGCATCGCGACTCCGAAGCGGCCTCGTCCTGCGCCCGCGACTTCAAAACCCGTGCGTGTGTACAGCCGCGCCGCCGGATTACGCAGATGCACGTTGAGGGACAGACTGTCGAACCGCAGCGCAGCCGCTTCGGCGAGTGACTCGATGAGCGCGCCACCGATGCCCCGCCCGCGCGCGTCCGGGATCACGGCCATCACCATCTCGGGGATCGCTCGTCCCTCGTCGTCCTCGATGAGCGGTGGCGTGTGGAAGTGCCACCATGCCGCGCCGAGTCGAGCACCGTCACCGTCGAACGCAACCAGTGCGCCGTCACCGGGACCGGGAAGCATCCCGATCACACCGGGCCCGTCGATGGGCGGCAAGGGCCGATCCTCGATCGTGGACGCCAGACGTGCCATCTCAACGATGAACGGATGATCGTCCGAGGTGGTCCGCCGCAGTCGAACCGCTGCAGCCATTCTCCGATCTCAACACATCCGGGTGTCACCCGCCGCGCCATCTCTACCGTGCAGCACCCGCGCAATAGGGCAGGCCGGCTCGATGTCGACCGTGGATCGGCGCCTCGCGTGTACGGACGAGGTCGGGCAGGATGGGCCGGTGAAGTCGGTCATGTTCGAGTGGCGGGGCGCGTTCGACAACCCGGAGATCAACGCCCTTCATGCGCAAGCGTTCGAGACGCGCGTGTTCGACGCGTCCGAGTGGAACTGGGTCGACCAAGTGCAGCGGCACAGCCTCGGCTGGGTTGTCGCCCGAGCGGGCAGCGACCTTGTCGGCTTTGCGAACGTCCTCTGGGATGGACTTGTACATGCCTGGTTGCAGGATGTGATGGTCGCCGAGAATGCAAGGCGTCGCGGCGTCGGTGTCGAGCTGGTTCGCCATGCTCGGGAAGGCGCATCCGACGCTGGATGCGCGTACCTGCACGTCGACTTCGAGGACGATCTTCGGCCGTTCTACTTCGACGCTTGCGGGTTCACCCCCACCAACGCCGGCCTCGTCGAGCTTCCCTAGCCGCACCGAGCTGCATCGACGAGGGAGAGCTCGATCGAGCAGGTGCGGCATTCGAGCGCGCGCCCGGGTCGCACTGAGCGCCGTCTGCAATCGTTTGCAGCTTCGCCTCGTGAGCCGTGACACGAAACCTGACCAGGCATCTGGCCTGGTCAGCTGGTACGCCCCCCGGGACTCGAACCCGGAACCTGCAGATTAAGAGTCTGATGCTCTAACCAGTTGAGCTAGGGGCGCAGGGAGCACGCATCGTAACCCACGAGCCCGTACATTTCGGATGTGGACATTGCGATCACCGGCGCAAGCGGACTTTTGGGTTCGGCACTCGCGGCATCGCTGCAGGCCGACGGGCATCGAGTGGTCCGCTTCGTGCGCGGCGGGATCACCACGGGCGACGAGATCAGCTGGGACCCCGGCGAGGGTCGTATCGACGCGCCCGCGCTGGAGGGGATCGACGCCGTCGTGCATCTCGCGGGGGAGGGGATCGCGACGCGTCGTTGGACGCCGGAGCAGAAGCGCCGGATCCGCGAGAGCCGGGTCAAGGGCACCGCGGTGCTCGCCGCCGCGGTCGCGAGCCGGGAGCGACGGCCGGGCGTGCTCGTGTCGGCCTCGGCCGTCGGGTACTACGGCAACCGCGCCGACGAGGTCCTCACCGAGGACAGCGCTCCCGGCGACGACTTCCTGGCCGAGGTCTGCACGGCCTGGGAGGCGGAGACGCAACCAGCGGTCGACGCGGGCGTACGCACAGTGTTGGTACGTACCGGCATCGTGCTCTCCGCTCGGGGTGGTGCCCTGAGGCAGATGCTCTTGCCCTTCCGGCTCGGAGTCGGGGGCAAGCAGGGCTCCGGGCGGCAGTGGATGAGCTGGATCGCGATCGACGACCACATCGCCGCGCTCCGGGCCGCGATCGACGACCAACGCCTGCGCGGACCGGTCAACCTCGTCGCGCCCGACCCCGTGACCAACGCCGATTTCGCCCCCGCGCTCGGCCACGTCCTCCACCGCCCTACGGTGATCCCCACGCCCATGTTGCCGTTGAAGCTCCGCTACGGAGCAGAGCTCGTCGAGTCGCTGCTGCTCGCCAGCCAGCGTGTCTCGCCGACCCGGCTCGAGGCCATCGCGTTCCCGTTCCGGTATCCCGTCCTCGAACCGGCGCTCGAGTCGATCCTCCGCGGATCCTGAATGCACGCCGGCCGGCCCTGAGTGCGACTCTGGATCGATACCGACGCCGGCGACAATCCTGACGACACCGTCGCGTTGTGGTGCGCGGCGCGGGCGGTCGACGTCGACCTCGTCGGCGTGAGCACGGTCGGCGGTGACGTCGAGAAGCGGGCGGCGTACGTGCGATCGCTCCTTCCCGACGTCGACGTGATTGCGGGGCCACCCACGCCCGACCGGATGGCGACGGTCGACGCGTTGCTCGGTATCGGTCCGTGGACGCACGTGGCGACGCTCGCCGACGAGGCCGCGCTCCCGTTGCGGGTCGTGCTGATGGGAGGGACGCTGGCGCCGGTCAGGCACCGTGGCGAGTTGCGTCGCATCGAACACAATGTGGGGACCGATCCCGAGTCGGCTGCGCGGCTGCTCGGCACCACCGGCAACCTCATCGTCGTCCCGCTCGACGCGACCGCACGGCTGAAGGCGCTGCCTGACGACGAGAGGGTGCTCGTGCAGTCGATACCCGGATTCGGGCAGCACCTCGCGCATTGGCGGCACGAGCAGGGGCCGGACACGGTCGGGGGTCACGTTCCACTCGTCCTGCACGACGTCGCCGCGCTGCTCGTCGCCATCGGCGAGCGGGTTGCCCGGATGGAGTCGCGCCGGCTCACGATCGAGCCGGACGGCACGATGTGGGCGTCGGTCGACGGTCCGCTCCAGCACGTCGTGGCGCACCTACACGGCGACGAGACGCGCGCCAGGATGCGCGCCCTCGCGTCGGAGGGTGGCTGACGGGGCTCGAACCCGCGACCTTCGGCACCACAAGCCGACGCTCTAACCAGCTGAGCTACAACCACCATGGCCACGGCCGGAGCGAACCCCGGCCGGGAGACGACCATAGTAGAGGGCCGCGACCCGTTGCGTTCCGGAGATGTGGGAGCACGAGGGTCCGCTCGGGGTTTGCGGGCCGGGTCTACGAAGCGGGCGGGGGGACGGCTTCGACGAACTCGAGGGCCGCGTCGATGCAGTCGAACTCGCTCGGGGCGCGGAAGTGATCGACCCCCCGGAGCGTGACGAGTTGTACGTCGGGGAGCGCATCGACCAGCCGGTCGGGCGGACCCGCGAAGTCCCGGTCGCCGATGACGACGAGGGTCGGGCACGTCACCCGGGCCGCGTCCTCGGGGGTGAACAGCTCCGACGGACGGCGCAGACACGCCGCGATCGCGAGCGGGTCGTTTCCCGCGCTGCGAGCGAGTTGCACGAACAACCGGGTCGTGAGGTCGTCGGGGTCGGCGCCCTCGCCGCGCTCGAACGCGTCGGCGAGCGTGGTCGTGTCGTCGGCGCGGAACATGTTCTCGCCGACGCCGATCAGCACGAGACGGCCGAAACGTCCGGGGCTGCGCGACGCGATCCGCAAGAGCAGTTGCGCGCCCAGGGAGAAGCCGATGGCGTCGACTTCGTTCTCGGGGAGCGCGGCCTCGAGGTACGCGTCGAGATGCGCGTACGCGGCCGGATCGTGGGGTGCGTCGGCACTGCCATGGCCGAGCAGATCGACCGCGACGATGGGTCGATCCGCATCCCCCAACAGGTCGACCCAGCCGGTCGAACGCCATCCGTGCTCGAACGAGGAGCCGAGACCGTGCACGAGCGCAACGGGCTGAGTTCGCATCCGGGCAGCGTACGCGCCCACAGAGAACGGCCCCCGTCCGTAGCTCGGGGGCCGCCGCTCTGGATGTTCGGTTGTGCCGTTGCCGGCGTGGTCTCAGCGGCTCAGGGGGGAGGAGTCGTTGGACAAGAGTGGTATCGGGTCTCATGAGTCCGATGTTCACGTCCGGAACGCAACTGTGACGGGTTGCACTCTGCAACCGGCGGCGTCGGAGCCGGGGCCGGGGGTTGGCCGGGGTCGCAGTCGGCCGGGGTGAGTCGGCCGGGGTGAGTCAGGGCCGTATGAGTCGGGGGCTGGGCGCCCCGTCCGCTACCATCGGTCCTGCACCGCACCGCCGGGTCTGTTCGCTGCACGTCAGCACGGGCTACAGCGAGCGTGAGATCGCTCCCTGGCGACTTCGCGAACATCGAAACTTTCGTGCGCGGTGCCGTTCGAAACAGGAGCACTGTGTCAGTCAGCTTTGCCGATCTCGGCGTATCCGCCGACCTGATCGACGCGCTCGAGCAGCGCAAGATCACCGAGCCGTTCCCCATCCAGGCGGCGACCATCCCCGATGCCCTCGCCGGGCGCGACATCTCCGGTCGGGCCCCGACGGGCTCGGGCAAGACCCTCGCCTTCGGGATCCCGTTGGTCGAAAGGGTGCCGCGGGCCCGTCGCCTGCGCCCGGGCGCGCTCGTCCTCGCACCGACCCGTGAGCTCGCGGCCCAGATCCAAAAGGACCTGCTGCCGCTGGCCAAGACCCGGGGCCGGCGCGTCATCTCCGTCTACGGCGGCGTCGGCTACGACACGCAGGTGCGAGAGCTGCGCCGCGGCGTCGACATCCTGGTTGCATGCCCGGGCCGTCTCATCGACCTGGTCGAGCGCCGGGCCGTCGAGCTCGACGGCATCGAGATCGTCGTCATCGACGAGGCCGACCGTATGGCCGACATGGGGTTCTTGCCCCAGGTCCGCAAGTTGCTCGACCTCGTCTCGGCGGACCGCCAGACGATCCTGTTCTCCGCGACGCTCGACGGCGACATCGGCGCACTTGCCCGTGAGTACCAGAACGACCCCGTGCGCCATGAGGTCGGCGACGTCGAGCCGGACCTCGACGCGTCCACGCACGCCTTCTGGCACATCGAGGCGACCGATCGTCCCCGCCACACCGCCACGCTCATCGACAAGCACGGTTCCACGATCGTGTTCTGCCGCACGCGTCACGGCGCCGACCGGTTGGTCAAGCAACTGTCGGCATCGGGCGTGAGCGCGGCGTCGATCCACGGCGGCCGTTCGCAGAGCCAGCGCGATCGCGCGCTGCAGTCGTTCAAACAGGGCCAGGTCGACACGCTCGTCGCCACCGACGTAGCCGCGCGCGGCATTCATGTCGACGGCGTCGCCTGTGTCGTGCACTTCGACCTCGCCGAGGATGCGAAGGCGTACCTGCACCGTTCCGGTCGCACCGGGCGCGCGGGCGCGACCGGTGTCGTGGTGACGCTGGTCTCCGACGCAATGGTGCGTGACGTTCGTCGCCTGCAGAAGGACGTCGGGCTGGTCGGCGACCTCGAGCGCGTCGGTCGCGCGGCTGCCGGCACGCGCGAGCCGCTCCCGGCACCGCCCGACAACGCGCCGAGGCGTGCCGACTCACGGCCGCCGCGGCATGCCTCGCGCCGTCCCGACCCGGGTGCGCCATCGCGTCGCAACGGTTCACGCGACGCTGGTGGACGCGATCGCGACCGTGGCCGCGGTCGTCAACGTCGCGGTTGATTCCTCACTCGTAGCGAGCGTCGCGACACGCGAGCGTCGCGACGCTTCTCGATTGCACTGACCCGAGACAGACACCCGCACCGCGTGCGGGTGTCTGTCTGCGTCGGCGTTGGTGTCTCACCTGTCGGTTACCCTGCGAACAGATGTTCGATTCGCTGACCTCTGCTCGTCGGGTGCTCGACGGTCTTGCCGCCTCGTTCGACGCGGCGTCGTTGTCGCCCGAGGTCGCGTTGCGGGTCGTCGACGAGCTGGGTGCAATCCGTCGGGTGGTCGACGGGATGGTGGGTGCGGCCGCGAAACGGGTCGCCGAGACTGCCGGGGGGAACGGCGCGGCATCGGTCGCGCGAACGTTGGGTGTCGCGACCGGGGAGGTACGTGCGGCGATCGAGACCGCGACGCGATTGGCGGAACTCCCGGCGACCGCGGCGGCGGTGCGTGAGGGTCGCCTCTCGGCACGCGAGGCGCAACTGATCGCGACGGCCGCGATCGCTCACCCCGCCGCGGAACACGCGCTGTTGCAGGTCGCCGAACAAGGTTTGGTCCCGTTACGAGACGCGTGTCTCGCGGCGCGGGCCGCGGTCGAGGATCCCGGTACACGAGCAGCGCGCCAGCATCGGCTGCGGGAATGGCGGTCGTGGATCGATGCCGACGGCATGGTCGCGGGCCGGTTCCGCTTCACACCCGAGATCGGTGGCCAGTTGCAGAGCACGATCGAGGTCGCGGTGCAGCGGACATATCGCGCCCGCAAGAGCGGGACCGAACACGAACCGCTCGAGGCCTACGCGGCCGACGCCGTCGCCCAGTTCGTGCTCGACGACACCACCGACGCATCCGCCAAAGGGGTGAGCGCGACCGTGCACGTCGTCGTCGATCACGGTGCCCTGCTCCGCGGCGGTACCGCCGACGGTGAGGTATGCGAGATCCCCGGGGTCGGACCCGTCGACGTCTCCTGGGTGCGCGAGCTGCTGGGCCGCGCGTTCGTGACCGCGATCATCAAACGCGGCAAAGACATCCTCACCGTCGCGCACCTCGGACGGCACGTCCCCGCCGAAGTCATGACCGCGCTCGTCGTCCGCGGCCGCGTCTGCGACATCGAAGACTGCAACCAGCGCGGTTATCTCGAACGCGACCACGTCCATGACCACGCCAAAGGCGGACCGACGAGCTTCGCGAATCTCGGCTGGCTCTGCTACCGGCACCACCGACTGAAATCCGCCGGGTGGCAGCTCGGACCTGCCGACCCCCACACCCGAAAACGCGCACTCGACCCACCATCAACGCCACTCGTTGCATGAACGGTCGAGTCGGCGCGCCCGGCAGGATTCGAACCTGCGACCCACGGCTTAGAAGGCCGTCGCTCTATCCAACTGAGCTACGGGCGCGAGGGTTGTAGAAAACCCGGTAGAAAACTACCGGAGGGGCGGACCGTACGCGTCGGAGCGGTGTGAAGTGGAGGTCGCCGCGGTCGTCGAGTTCGCCGGTGCCGATGGCGCCGTCTTAAGCGTAGAGCCGCAGTGTGATTCTGGTCCCGTCAGTGCGGGTGATGGTTTTGTCTTCGACGTGCGCCGATTTGGGTTCGCGCCGGCGGGGAGACGTGGTCGTGCCGACCTTGGCGGCGGCGACGCGGTTGATGGTCAGCCAGCCGAGGTCGCGCAGCTGTCCCCCTGATCTGCCGCTCGCGTCGCTCGCTCGGCTCCGCGAGATCGGGCAAGATCTGCTCATGGCGATCGACCGCCTGAACCTTTGTGTCCACCGGAAGATCGTGACGTGATCGACCTCGGTCTCTCGCTCAAGCAGCAGTTCTGCCACATCCCGGTAGGAAAGCCCATACCCCGGATAC
This sequence comes from uncultured Actinomycetes bacterium, assembly GCA_963784845.1. GTDB lineage: Bacteria > Actinomycetota > Acidimicrobiia > IMCC26256 > PALSA-610 > PALSA-610. Next base: position 185,412 of record CAWASN010000004.1, read on the forward strand.
CAACGGACCGCGAGGGCTATCACCTCCGGCGGGAACCGAAAACCGAAGAACGCCGAAGGAGCCGGTGAGCTCGGAGAACGAGAATGGAGGCGTGTCATCCGCCGGGTGCCGGCGCGCGCGACCGCCGAGGCCTGAACGAGCACGAGACAGGCGGGCCGGCCGACCGGTGGTGCAGACTCGCGGGCGTGAAGCCGCCTGATCTGCTCGATACCAACTTCTACGCCGACATCGACGGCATGCATGACGCGTTCCGCGCCATGCGTGCCCGAGGGCCGGTGTGGCGCGATGAGAAGAACGAGCTGTGGGCGGTGGTGCAGCACGGACCGCTGGTCGATGTCGAACGAAGCGCCGACATTTTCTCCAGCAGCGGTTGTTACCGGTCGCGCGTTGCGCCCCAAGAGGAGGACATGATCGCCAAGGACGATCCTGCGCACCACGAGCAGCGTTCACTCGTTTCGCGCCGGTTCACACCCAAGGCGGTGCAGCGTCTCGAAAGCGCGATCGATGCAACCGTCCGGGACCTCGTCGCTGGATTCGTCGACCGCGGTGAGTTCGAGGTCGTCGGCGACCTCGCGGCACCGTTTCCGGCGCGGCTGACGGCACACCTCCTCGGCTTCGGGGAGGATCGCGCCGCATCCGTGCGTTCGTGGTCGGAGCGGCTCATGCGCATCGACCAGCTCGAGGTCGATGCGAACGTGATGATGGGCATGATGACCGCGATCCAGGAGTTCGCGGCCGATCTCGGGCCGCTGGTCGAGGATCGTCGCCAATCGCCGCGTGACGACCTCGTGTCGATCTGGGCGAATGCCGAGCTCGGGGGCGCGCCCATGGACACGTCGGTACTCGTGCAAGAGACGGGACTGTTCATCTCGGGGGGCGCCGAGACGACTCGCACGGTGATCGCGCGTGGGCTCTACGAGTTGGCACGTCACCCGGACGCGTGGGAAGCCATGGCGACGAGAACCGGCGTCATCCCGGGCGCGGTCGAGGAGATCATCCGCTGGGTGACGCCGCTCAACAACATGTTCCGAACCGCGACACGCGACGCGCGAAATTGCCGGCACCGCGGTTCACCAAGGTGATCGTGTGATCCTGCTGTACCCATCGGCCAACCGCGACGAGTCCGTGTTCGACGATCCGTACACCTTCGACATCGCGCGCCACCCGAATCCGCATGTCGCGTTCGGGTTCGGGACGCACTTCTGCCTCGGGTCTTCGCTCGCACGGCTCGAACTGCGCACGCTCTTCGCACACTTGACCCGGCGAATCACGAACCTGCGAGTTCTCGCCGAACCCGACATCGAGCCGAACATCTTCGTCGGCGCGGTCCGCTCGTTCCGGCTCGGCTTCGACCGGCGCTAACTGGTCACGATTCGTTGTTCTCCCCGACGCGAACCGCCCCGCGATCCGACGCGCGGATCACCGTGCGGCCCCTACCGAGTTGCGTGTGCCTGAAGATCAGGCTTCTTGCACGTAACGCAAGGCAGGCGTGCCCGGGGGGTTGTGCACGCCTGGTACGGCATCGGGGTTCTCGACGAGCACCTCACCCTCCAGTCCGTCAGGATCACGGAAGAACACCGAGAGTTCCGGACCGAAGTCGGTGACAAAGGCGTCGGCCGCGCCCCGTTGCATCAGCCGGTCCCGGATCTCCTCGAACGACGGCAGATCTTTCGCGTGGAGCCCGAGGTGGTCGATGCGACCACGTCCGAACATCGGCACCTGCCGTTCCGCTTCGGAGTTACCTTCGATCTGGAAGACGTTCAGCATCGTTCCATCGCCGATGTTGACAATCGAGAGGCGAACCCCCGGACCCTCGGGTGCCTCTTGCATATCGGAGGCGATCTCGGCTTCGAAGACTTCTCGGTAGAACGCGTGCAGCCGGTCCGTGTTGCCCGTGAGGGTCGCCACGTGATTCACACCATGGAGCAGCATCCGGGGGACCGTACCCGCGCCGAACCCACCGGCACAGCATCACCCGGCGACCCGCCCCGACCGCGGTCCCCGACAGCCCGCGGTCCCAACAGGGTGGTCTCGACCACCGCGAACGCCCCGGTGCGGGCAGACCGGGACGAGATATTCGGCACCCACGAGGTGTTCTGGGACCCTCCCTGGTGGGTCACGTGCTCTCGCTCTCGAGTCATCCGCGGCGCCCCATCGCACGTGCGTATGCCCGGGGTAAGAGGGTCCGGCTGATGACGGCGAGCAGTGGGAGTCGTGATGCGTTGATATCGATACGCGACCCGCCCATCCGGTCGAGAACCAGGTTCGATACCTGGCTCTCGGTTCGCCGTACCGGCTTGGGTGGAAGGCGAGCGCTCCCGTCGCCGATGCCCATCGCGGTCGGTACCCAGGCTGGGTACAGGACATGCAGCCGCACGCCCTGGCGCGCGACTTCGTACGCGACGCTCTCGGTAAAGACCGAGACCGCCGCCTTGCTCGCCGCGTAGCCGGCTCCACCGGCCTCGGGTGCACGCGCCGAATCGGACGAGACATTGACGACGATCCCGCTGCAACGCTGCACCATTCCCGGCATCACCGCGAGAGTTCCGGCGACGACACCGAAGTAGTTCGTCGCCATGATCCGCTCGCATGCGTCGAACGACATGTCGTCTCTCACAAAGGTTGTCTCGTGAACGCCCGCGTCGTTGATGAGGACATCGATCCGGCCGTGACGCTCCTCGACATCGGCGAGCCGCGATCGCAACTGCCTCGTGTCGCGCACATCACACGCGAAGGTTTCGCTCGCCTGCGTATTTCGCTGCAATTCGACACAGACTTCTTCGAGCAGGGTCTCTCGTCTCGCCAGTCCGATCACCACCGCACCGCGACCCGCGAGATCCAACGCAATACGGCGACCGATACCCGAAGACGCGCCCGTCACCACCGCGATCTTCCCGTCGTACCGCTTCATCGCGACCCTCCTTCGGGTCCAAACTGCCGGCCCACCTCAGTTTCCACCCGGTGACGCGCAGTCGCCAGTGGCGTGTTGATCCGGAGTGACCCTCGGCTTCACCGCCTCGAAGCGCGGCGTTCGGCTTGTCGGGAAGATCGGTGTTCAGATGCGCGATACGCCCTTGCGGGCGGGGACGAAGGGACGTTCGTCCCTGGCGGTGGTACGCGCACGAATGCACGCTCATCAGCATGACGACCTACGAGATCGAAACGCGCACGCTCACCGAACAGGACACCGCGGTCGAATACGCGACCCTGCGGATTGCCGACATCGGCCCGTGGCTCGGTAAGGCATTCAACGAGGTTGCGTCATACCTCGAGCGCAAAGGCGCCGGACCGGTCGGAACGCCGTTTGCCCGCTATCTCCCGACCAGCGACAGTCGCTTCGAGGTCGAGGCAGGATTCGTGGCGAGCACTCCGACGAGCGGCGAGGGCGACGTCGAACCGTCGGACCTGCCGGGCGGTCTCGCCGCGGTCACCGTCCACGTCGGGCCCTACGACACCATGGAACCGGCGTATGAGGCCATCCGGACCTGGGTGCACGCACATGGTGGCGAACCCGTCGGCGGCGCCTGGGAGGTGTACCTCAGCGATCCCAACGCAGATCCGGACCCCACCAACTGGCGTACCGAAATCGTCCAGCCCTACCGGTTGCTCTAGGGGCACGTGGGCGGAATGCGCGCCGCCGACTGCGCAACACGATCACGCCGTTGAACCGCTTCGATAGCGGGTCCTTTGTCTGTTTCGTAACGCGAGGGGCGGCGGGTCGGGGGAATGCCGGCGAAAGCTGCGACGTTTCCCGTGTTGTATGGACACCACAGAGAATTCGGCAGAGAATCCTCCGCTGCTGGAGTGGTGCCGGACCGAGGTGTCCGGTCGGGTCGCGTCCTATGGGGTGGGCGGGGCCGGTCCCTCTATCGTTTTCCTGCACGGCTGGGGCCTGTCGGGTCACACCTACAAGGCCGCGCTGAAGCGGCTGCTGGCACAGGGCTTCAAGGTCTGGGCGCCGGCATTGCCAGGTTTCGACGGCAGCCGCGCGTTCGGATCCGGCCCGCGTGACCTGGCGCAGTACGCGGGGTGGGTGAACGAGTTCCTGACCGCGGTTGGCATCACGAAACCCGTTGTGGTGATGGGTCACTCCTTCGGGGGCGGCGTCGCGATCCAGACCGCCCACGATTGGCCCGAGCGCGTCCGCGGGCTGATCTTGATCAACTCGATCGGCGGTTCGGCGTGGCGCCGGGAAGGATCCCTGACGAAGTCGATGGCGCAGCGGCCGTTATGGGATTGGGGACTGCACTTTCCCAGCGACGTACTTCCACTTCGCCAGATCCGTCGCGTCCTCCCGGTCATTCTCGAGGCAGCCGTTCCGAACGCGCTCCGCGACCCACGCTCCTTCTGGCACGCCGCGACGATCGCCCGATACGCCGATCTCACCGACGAGCTCCAAGAGCTGAAAGCCCGACGGCTCCCAGTCGTCGTCTTGTGGGGATCGCGCGACGAACTCGTCACGCGGGCATCGTTCGACGCTCTTTGCGAAAGCCTCGGCAATCCCTTGTCGATCACGGTCGACGGGAGCCACTCCTGGCTGCTCGCCGACCCTGACACCTTCGGCGAGGTCATCACCAACATCATTCCCGTCGCGATGAGCGCCCTCGCAGAAGCCCCGGACCACGAGCTGGACGAGATCGCCGACCTGACACCCACGGGCGGACGGCACCACGCGGCTTGAAACCCTCCTCCGGTTGGGGATTCCACGCGCGATGCAACAAAGCCTCACCCAAAGTCTCGAGTAGGTACCGAGTCGAGACTTTGGGTGAGATGCGCGCCGTCATCGGGCGTCATCTGTTCTGTGGTCGTCATCTGTTCTGTGGTGGTCATCTGTTCTGTGGTGGTCATCGTTGATCGAGCCGGAACAGAGGCTTGCGACAGGTTCTCGTCAAGGCTCGAGTCGATCGCGATGTCGGGTATGGGGTGTGGTTGTCACGGGTGAGGTTGGCGCGGGCCGGGGTCGCAGAACTCTTCGGTTGTGTAGCGCGAGACGCGGGTGCCGGGAAGCCATGTGCTGGGCCTCAGGCCGGCCTTCTGCCAGACGATCTCGACGAAGTCGGCCGAATCTCGTACTTTCGGCCATACCGAGGGCAGCAGCGTTGACCGGTACCTTCCGGCTTCGAGCACGAGACCGTCGACGTTCGGCCGCACCGTGTTGAGCACATCGTTGTAGCTCGACGCGGCGAGAAGTTCGCGCGCGCTCAGGACCGAGACCTTGATCGACATGTGCGTGTAGTCATCGCCTGTGATGGGTGGCAGGCGTGGGTCGGTGAACGCGGCGGCGAGGGCGTTGTGGGCGACGTCCACGACGAGCGGGCGGAGCGGTTCGAGTGTGCCGATGCATCCGAGGAGGTCGCCGTCGCGTTCGAGGGTAACGAATGTGGCGCCGGGCATGCGTAGCTCGGGCGCGAACGCGCGTGGGTCGGGCAGCCGTGGTCGGCCGGTGGTGAGGGCGTCGCGCACGGCTCGAGTGGCGACATCGAGCAATACGCGCTGGTGGTCGCGGTCGATGCGGGGGGCGACGGTTCGGGTTTCGTTCATCGGATGTTGGAAGTCGGTGCGCTGAGCGCGAAGGCGCCGTAGCCAACGACGCGGTCGGAGGGTCCGGCGGTGTCGCCGGAGTTGCGCAGGTCGAGCAGGTGCACGCCGAGCTCGTGTTGTTCGGCGGCGAGGAGCAGGCCGCGGATCGGGTACGACGCCGCACGCGTCGTAGGGACCGATCGCGTCGATCGCTCCGTCGAGGATGGCTCGTGCCGTGCGACGGTCATGCTGTTGCGCGAGCGTGTACGGCTCGTAGTGCGACAAATCGCTGCTGACGATGATGAGAGTTTCGGGTCCTCCCCAGAGCGCGGTAAGCATGTCCGCGACCGTTGGTGCCGAGGCAAGGCCGACCACGACCGGCAACACGCAAACGTTCGGGCCCAGTGTGCATTGCAGGAAGGGGAGGTGCACTTCGAGGCTGTGTTCTGTTGCATGGGCAAGATCGTCGACGACGACGCCGTCGCATCCGAGGGCGATCGCGCGCGCCTGCTCGTCGATCGCGACCGGTCCGAGCGGCGTGGCGAATGCGTCGACGCTCGGCACCGCGAGCCCGTCGAGGGGGACACGATGCGCGGGACCGAGCAGCAGGACGCGTTGCACGACACCGGCGAGCGGCGCGATGGACGCGTAGCCGCTCGCCGCGATCGGTCCCGAGTAGACATAGCCGGCGTGGGGTCCGATGATTGCTTTCGGCGTAGCTCCGTCGTCGTCGCCTCGGCCCCTCTCGGCACGCGCGATGTCGAGGTACTCAGCGAGCGCGGTACGCAACGTGTTGGGATCGTCAGGGTAGAAGCTGCCGGCCACGGCGGCTTGACGGAAGCGCATGTCAGTGGCTTTGGTGATCAGCAAGGCGGACCGGGTGCCGGCGGGCGTTCCAGTGGCCACGACCGCCATCGAAGCGTCCGGGCACACGTGTGCCGCAGGAGGGGCAATGACCCTCGTCGGTCAGCGTGTAGCGGCCGATCGCGTACCAGTCGCGTTCCACCAACAACGCGTCGCATTGTGGACAGTACGTGCTGGCTCCGCCGCGTCATGCACGTTGCCCGTGTAGGCGTAGCGGACGCCGTTGCCGAGTGCGATCTCCCGAGCGCGGGCCAGCGTGGCCTGCGGGGTAGGCGGCACGTCCAACATTCGGTAATCGGGATGGAACCCCGTGAAGTGCATCGGCACGTCGCGGCCCAAGTGCTCCACGACCCATCTGGTCATCGCATCGAGCTCGTCGTCGCTGTCGTTCTTCCCGGGGATCAACAGCGTGGTCGTCTCGACCCAGACCTCGGTCTGTTCCACCAGGTATTCGAGCGTGTCGAGCACATCACGCAGATGTGCACCACAGACATGGTGGTAGAAGTCCTCAGTGAAACCCTTGAGATCGACGTTCGCGGCGTCGATGTGCTTGTAGAACTCGCGGCGGGGCACATCGCAGATGTAGCCGGCAGTGACAGCAACTGACGCGATGCCACGGTCGTGGCATGCGTCGGCCGCGTCGATCGCGTATTCCATGAAGATCGTCGGGTCGTTGTAGGTGAACGCGACGCTGCGGCAGCCCAGATCCTCGGCGGCGCGCGTGCGATGGTCTCCGGTGACGCCGCGTCGGCGAGCGTGTCGATTTCCTTCGACTTGGAGATATCCCAGTTCTGGCAGAAGCGGCAGGCGAGGTTGCACCCGGCTGTGCCGAACGACAGCACCGAACTACCCGGCAGAAAGTGGTTGAGCGGCTTCTTCTCGATGGGATCCACGCAAAAGCCGCTCGAACGTCCGTAGGTCGTGAGTACCACCCCGTCGCCCTCGCGGGCACGCACGAAACACACGCCCCGCTGGCCGTCGTGCAGCTTGCATGCCCGCGGCAGACATCGCACTGGACGCGCCCGTCCGGAAGGGCATGCCAGTATTTCGTCGGGACGGTCAGCGGCGCTCGCGATCGGATTCGGCATAGTTCGCTGACAACCGTCCGCGTGCCACGCCTATTCCGCGATCGCGACACAATCAGGGCCGCGTCGGTCCGGACACCAGAACATCGTGCGCGGCTTCGTGAGCCACTGCGAGCGTGGCCATCAAGCGCACCGGCAGACGCGCTGTCCTTGTCGGCGCTGACGGAACAGTGGCTCCATCGAGAAGGGCCACGCCGATCTCGGCGAGCGGCTGGCGTGATCAGCGAGCGACAGGCCGAGGTCGAGCGCCGCCTCGGTGATCACAGCCGCCGAAGTGACGCGATCGACGCCGCGGCCGACGCCGAGGTGGCGCGCAGGCGAGCCGATCGAGCCCGATCCGGGCGCATCGGGCTCCTGAGCGTGAGAGCATCGTCTCCATGAATGGGACCCTCACACAAGACGGCAAGACCGTGGACGCCACGCAGCAGGAGATCGAACAAGCCGCGGCGACAGGTGCATTCTTCTGGCTCGATCTCGACATTCACGACCCGGGACCCGACGACGACGTTACGGGCCTCTTGATCGACACGTTCCACTTCCACCCCGTCGCGGTGGAGGCGGCGGACCAGTTCGGTCAACGGGCGCGCATCGACGACTACGACGACTTCGTCCACATCGTCACCTTCGGCATGGCCGGCGACGAGAAGAGCGTGGCCGAGGTGCACTGCTTCATCACCGAGAAGTTCATCATCAGCCTTCACCAGGGCGACTGCCCGGCCCTGGCGACCGTCCGCGGCCGAATTGAAAGCCACCACTCCACGCAGGTGGTCCCACCGCAGGTTGGCGTCTTCTACTTGATCATGGACACACTGATCGACTCGTTCTTTCCGTGCTCTCCGACTTCGACGACGCGATCGACGACCTCGAGAGCGCGATCTTGAAGAACCCGACCGAGGAGCAGCTCGGGACCCTTTTCGATATGAAGCGAGAGATCATGACCATCCGCAAGGTCATCACCCCCCAGCGCGACATGATCTCGACCCTCAACGCCGGCATGGTCGCGATCCCCGGGATGACCGACCAAAGTTCGGCCTACTTCCGCAACCTCTACGACCATTTGATCCGCATCAGTGACATGGTCGACGGGTACCGAGACCTCATCAGTGGCGTCATGGACACGCACCTGTCCATGGTGTCCAACCGACTCAACGTCGTCATGAAGCAGCTCGCCATCATCGCCACCATCTTCCTGCCCCTCGGTTTCCTCACCGGATTCTTTGGGCAGAACTTCGCCTGGCCGCTCGCGCACCTCCAGACCGGCTTCGGCGATTTCCTCTTGCTCGGCATCGGTTCCGAGCTGGTCGCGATCACACTCCTGCTGATCCTCTTCAGACGACGCGGCTGGCTTGGCAGCGGTCCAACCGCCTAGCAGGGTGCTGAAGACCGTGGGTGTGCCTGCTCACGATGGTCGGGGACTGGCGGCTCGCGACAGCCGCCTGTCACATCGGACAATCGATATCCGACTTCCCGGATTCCGAGCGGACAGAACCGGACAATCGCGGACTCGCTGACGGCCACCCGTCAGCCGACAACGGGAAGCAAAGCGGACGCGTTTTCCGAAACCGGCAAAATCCGTTCCGGCCGACCCCGACGATCCAATCCCCGACAGCTTTCTCCAACCCCGACGGGCGACGGGCGCCGGCGCCAGCTTCTTTCGACCCGCCGGGCGCGAGGCGTTGGCGATTACGAACGCTTCTTGCTCGACCGGCGCGCCTTGCCTCTCTGTTTCTTTCCCGGGGGTCCTTCAGGACTGCCCGAGGGCGTGCTCGCATCGCCGGGCTTCTTTTGTTTTCCCATGGCTCGAGACTATGGCGATCCCCATCCGCTTCGGGTCGTCGCGGCCTCGACCGCGGTCTATGTGCTCCAAAGGGCGAGAAGTGCTTCGTAGATCTGCAGGGTCGGTGCGTCGAACGCGACGAAGCGCACGGCCTCGAGCAGCTGTGGTCCTTTCGTTGCGGCCGCGAGCGTGGTCGACACCGCGATCTCGGCCGCGGCGCGGTGGGTACCCGTAGATGCCGGTCGAGATCGCGGGGAATGCGATCGAGGTCGCTGCGACGGTCCGAGCGACCTCGATCGATCGCCGGTAGCACGATGCCAACAGCGCGGGTTCACCGCGATCACCGCCGTACCAGACGGGGCCGACCGTGTGGACGATCCATCGCGCCGTCGAGCGCGAAGCCGGGTGTGACAACCGCGTCACCGGCCGCGCAGAAGCCGATCGCGGCACACGCCACGTCGAGCTCCGGGCCCGCGGCACTGAAGATCGCGCCGCACACGCCGGCGCCCCGTCGCAGACCGCTGTTGGCCGCGTTGACGATCGCGTCGACATGCTCGTCGGTGATGTCGCCACGAACTGCTTCGACATTCACGTCGGCATCTCGCGCTACTTCTTCGAGGAAGGGCCGTTCTTCTCGTATTCCACCAACTCGTTCTCGGTGACCGTGACGACCCGACGTGCGAGTTGATTCGAAGCGCCTACGAGTTGTTCGGTCATCTTGAACGCGGAGTCGATGATCTTGCGGCGCGGACCGTCTTCGCTCACAGTGGGGAAGACGCCGTCGACCGTGTCGAGGAATTTCCGGACTGCCTCCAACGCGGAGTGTTCTGCGTCATCGACCGACTCGATGGGGCGGATGGCGCCGTCGCCACGCGTTGCTTGTTGTGTGTCGGCCATGAGATGCTCCCTCCCTGAGGTTCGATTCACCGGTCTGGACACCACCTACGCTGGCTAGGTCGATCGAGCGAGAACAGAGGCTTTCGGCAGGTTGTTCGACTCGCCGGACGTCTCGCTCCCGACGGCTCGTGTTGCGGATCTGAACAGGGGCGATCGGCTCAGCGTGGGTCGGGCGCTCCCGCGAAGCGGGACGGGTCGACGGTGACGTAGATCGCGCGGCACGTTGCCACGACAACGTCTCCGGAGCGCGCTTCGGCAGTGATGAAGAGCTTGCGGCGTTCCCGCTCGTCGAGTCGCGGACGAATCTCCAACGGTTCGTCGACCGGCACGGGTGCGAGATACCGCACCGTCAGCTCGCCGGTGAATGCCGGTTCTTGGAGTTTGCCGATCACGAATCCGGTCACGTCGTCGAATGCGGCGGCGACGATGCCGCCGTGGGCGCGACCGGGTGCGCCTTCGAACACGCGCCGCAGCACGACATCGGCGACCACTTCGTCGTCGTCGTACCGAACTTCGAGCTCGAGGCTGGTCGGGTTGGACCGGCCGCCGACGGCTCGGTCCTCGAACCCGCTGCCGCCGAGGATCGACCCGTCGGGACGGTTCCGCATCAGTGCCAGGCGGTCGCGGATCGGCGCCTCGTCGACCCGACGTGTGAGCTCGGTCGCCGAGTCCGTGAGAGCTGCGAGCGCGTCGTCGTCGGGTTCGTGCGCAGAGAACGCGTGATTGAGCGCTCGCAAGGTGGCGGCTGCCGCCATTCGGGCCTCTTCCGTCGCCATTCGGGCCTCTTCCGTCGCCATTGCGGGCAATGTAGGTGGCCGGGCGAGCCCAATCCCTCGATCACCGGCTGATCGGCGGCGGCCCGGTCGTATCCGGCATCCCGGTCGCGTCGAGCACCCCTGTCGCATTCGGGACAATGTGAGTACCGTTCGGGCGCATGTCCTGGCGGGGCACATCAGACGAGGAAGTCGTATACGAAAGCCGCGGGCATGATCGCGGAACAGGCCGGTTGCACCGCAGAGGACGCCAACCGCAAGCTCGTCGACTATGCCGCTGCTGTGAGTCGCACCGTGGCCGACACCGCGCGGCTCGTCATCGAGGGCATCGTCCGATTCGAGAAGTGATCGCGGCGGCTCGACATCACAAGGCCGCAAGTGGCCGGCTGATCTAGGAGACTCTCGGGATGGCGCGCGCCGAGGGTGTCACGAGTGGCGAGCGGCTGCCCCGCAACGTGATCGTGCTGTCGTGGGTCTCGTTCTTCCAAGACGCCGCGTCGGAGATGCTGTACCCGGTGCTGCCGCTGTTTCTGACGACGGTGCTCGGGGCACCGGTGGCCGTGGTCGGGCTCGTGGAGGGTCTGGGTGAAGCCGTGGCGTCGGTGATGAAGATCGTGTCCGGCCGCCTCGCCGACATGCGGGCGCGCCGCCCTCTCGTCGCGCTCGGCTATGGCCTTTCGTCGTTGGCGAAGCCTTTGATCGGACTCGCGGAGATTTGGCCGTTCGTGCTCGCGGCGCGGGTCGTCGACCGATTCGGCAAAGGGGTACGTACCTCGCCACGCGACGCGCTCATCGCCGACGACACGCCGGCTCATCTGCGGGGCCGAGCCTTCGGGTTTCATCGAGCGGCCGACACGTTCGGCGCAGTCTGCGGGCCGCTGATCGGCCTCGGTGTGTACGAGCTGCTCGGTGGGCACACGAGCGACATCCGTCCACTGTTCTTCGTCGCGTTCGTCCCGGCGATCACCAGTGTGGTGCTCGTCGTGTTCGTACGCGAGGCGCGGACCCGGCCGGCGGTGGCACCCCTCGAGCGGTCCACGTCCCTTCGCGGCGAGTACCCGCGTCGCTTCTGGCGTGTGCTCGCGTTCCTCGCGGTGTTCGGCGTCGTGAACTTCAGCGACGCGTTGCTGATCTTGCGCGGCGAAGGCGCTCGGTCTCGGATTCGTCGAGATCATCGGCGCCTACGTCTTGTACAACCTCACCTACGCCGTTCTGTCCTACCCGGCCGGCCGTCTCTCCGACCGCGTCCCGCGCCGCATCATCTTCGCGACCGGTCTCGCCGTGTTCGCCGCCGCGTACCTCGGGCTCGGTCTGGTCACGACGTCCGCGTGGGTGTGGCCGCTCCTCGCCGGATACGGCGCGTTCACGGCACTGACCGACGGCGTCGGCAAAGCCTGGATCACCGACCTGCTCCCGTCCGAACGCCACGGCAGCGGACTCGGCCTCTACCAAGGCGTGCTCGGTGCCGGTTCACTCGTCGCCGGTGTGTGGGCCGGGCTCGCCTGGCACGGAAGCGGACGCATTCCGCTCGTCCTCTCCGGGACCGTCGTTGCGGCACTCGCCGCCTTCCTCCTCGTCGCCGGAAGCCGGCTCGAACGATCCGGCGCGGCCTGAACCGGGCGCTTCGGAACGGTCGTCGAGTGCGTCAGCCCGGAACAGAGATCGACCGGCTCACCGCAAACAGCTTCCATGTCCCCGGGACGCCTTTGAGCTCGTGTTCGCCTCGGTCGTCGAACTCGATACCGGAGCCGACGACGAGGTCCTTGACGGTGCCGGAGACCATGATCTCTCCCGGGGTCGCCAACGACCCGACGCGAGCAGCGATGTGCACGGCGAGTCCCCCGAGGTCATCGCCACGGACCTCGCACTCTCCGGTATGCAGCCCGACGCGGAGCTCGATACCGAGGCTGCCGGTCGCTTCGGTGATCGCGTCGGCGCAACGGATCGCGTGGGCCGGACCATCGAACGAGGCAACGAAGCCATCCCCGGTGGTGTTGATCTCTTGGCCGCGAAACCGACGCAACTGCTCGCGGACCGTTCGGTCATGGTCGTCGAGGAGAGCGTGCCAACGCCGGTCGCCGATCGCGGCCGCCGTTTCGGTCGACCGCACGATGTCCGTGAAGAGCACCGTTGTGAGCACGCGTTCGACCTCGATCGGAGGTCGCTCTCCGGTGAGGAATTTCGGCGGTCTCATCGATGACTGCGTTCAAGTTCGGGGTCATCGAGAGGCTTCCCCCCGGGAGCTCGACGAGGGTCGAACCTTCTATGTGGTCGGCGAGGTAGCGGCCGTGTTCGATCGGGAGGATCGGGCTGTCCCGGACATGGAGGACCCGTGTCGGCGCCTGGACGAGCGACAAGGCCGCGTGGTACGTCGAGACTCTTCAGAATGTAGTTGTACTGAGCGGCGGCGGTCCGAGGAGTGGCGGCGAAACGAGACCAGCTCGCGACCTCCTGGAGGAACGAGACGTCCCCCGTCATGCCGGGATTCACCCGCGAGCGAAGTCGAGAGTTCCCCAGGTCGCGCCGAGCATCGCGACCAGTGCGTCGACCTCCTCGGTCGATGCCCCGATCGGATAGTTGTCGGCGGACAGGTAACGCGCCGTTGTGTTGAGAAGCACGAGTGCGCTGACGCGCTCGGGATGCATCGCGGCAAACAAGACGGCGATCGGCCCGGCGTCAACTGCGGCGATGATCGCCGCCCGCTTCGATCCGGCTGCGTCGAGCACGGCCTGGACGTCCTCGGTCCACTCCTCGCAGGTCGGGATGGCGTTGCGGGGGACGCCGTCCGATGCACCTGTGCCCCGACGATCGAAGAGGATCACTCGGCTGAACGACGACAAGCGCTGCAGAAACTCCTCGAACCCCGGCACGAGCCGCAGTACCTCGATGTGGCTGCCGAGGCCATAGAAGTAGAGGAGGTCGATGGGGCCGTCACCAACGACTTGGTATGCAACGTCGGCGTCCCCGACGGCGACGTATCTCGTGTTGGCGGCTGCGCCCATCAGAACGCATCATTGCCGATCGACCCGCCGCGCTCACAACGACGCCCGTCTCACAACGACGCCCGTCTCACAACGACGCCCGTCTCACGATCAGGCGTCTCGCCGATTGCCGCCCATGGCAGTGCTCACCGGCGAGCGGCTCGGAACCCTCCTCGGTCACTCGACCACGAGGTCGTCGACCGCCATTAGGGTCGGGCGATGGGTCGCGAGACGGTGACGGGCTATTGCTGGCCTCAATCAGCGGGCCCGGGCGAACAGGTCGGTCTGCACATGTCGTCGTCCGGGGGGCGGCCGGTGCGCGTCGAGGTGGCCCGGGTCGGCGCGCGACGGGAGGTCGTATTCAGTTCCGCTGCCGTCGCGTCCGGCGAGCACGAGACGCCGAAGGACGCGTCCTCGAAGGGGTGCGGGTGGCCGGTCGCGCTCACGCTGGACATCGACCCGACGTGGCGGTCGGGCTACTACGAGGTCGTCATGGAGATCGACGTCGGCGAAAAGGTGCGGCGCGACCACGCGTTCTTCGTCGTGCGCCCGCCGTCCGGTACTCGCATCGTGCTCGCGCTGGCGACCAATACCTGGCACGCCTACAACGATTTCGGCGGCCCGAACCTCTACACCGGCGGCACCCACGTGGCGATGCAACGGCCGATGGCAGCGGGCTACCTTTACAAGCCACCGGGCAGAGGTCGGCGCGTGACGGGGACGGGCGCGCCCGATCCGCAGAACGCCGCGGACGTCGGCTACATCCAGCTCAACCATCTGTCGGGCTATGCCGGGTCGGCGGGCTGGCCGGACTGGGAGAAGCCGTTCATCGAGTGGGCCGAACGCGAAGGTTTCGAGATCGGTGTGTGCACGAACGCCGATCTCGAACACCATCCCGAAGTCTTGGACGGCGCGGGTTTGTATCTGTCGGTCGGCCACGACGAGTACTGGTCGATGGGGATGCGCGACACGGTCGAGGCATTCATCGCGCGCGGTGGCAATGCGGGGTTCTTCTCGGGCAACACGTCGTTGTGGCAGGTGCGCATCGAGGGCGACGACCACGACGTGATGGTCGGGTACAAGGGCTTCTTCAAGAACGACCCGGTGCTGGGCACCGACCGCGAGCCGGAGGTCACGACGTTCTGGTCCGACGTCATCGTCGGTCGTCCCGAGAACCTGATGACCGGCGTCTCGTTCACGCGCGGGGGGTATCACCGTATCGGTCGCAACGTGACCTCCGGCCTCGGCGGGTACACCGTGCACCGTGCCGGTCACTGGATGTTCGACGGCACCGGGCTCGGCTACGGCGACGTGCTCGGTGCCGGCGCGACCGTCGTCGGTTACGAGTGCGACGGGTGCGTGTTCACGTACCGCGACGGGCTGCCGTACCCGACCGGGGAGGACGGTACTCCGTCGACATTCGAGATCTTCGGGACGTGCCCGACCCAGCACTTCACGCGCGAGAGCGCGCCGCGTCCTCCCAAACCGGGTGAGCCCAGCGAGTTGGAGTACATCGCCTCACGCGTCTTCGGGACACGTGATCCCGAGGCGATGGAGCGCATCCGTCACGGCCATGCGGTATTGGGTGCGTACACGAACACGGCGGGCGCGACAGTGATCACGTCCGGGTCGACCGACTGGGCTCACGGGCTGGCGGGGCGAGACCCGCAGATAGAACAGATCACCCGGAACGTCCTGACGCGACTGGGGTAGTGCCATCGCTCCGGCCTCGATCGCGGCGCAGCACTACGTTGTCGCGGTGGAGGTCGAATCGCCTTGTCGCTCGCTCCATCGGCCACCAGGGGGTCGCCTCGTGGATCAGGAATGCCTCGTGGACCAGGAATGGAAGTGCCTCGACGGTAACGAGGCGGCCGCACGGGTCGCGTACACGCTGAGCGAGGTGATCGCGCTCTACCCGATCACGCCCGCCTCGCCGATGGGGGAGCACAGCGACGACTGGGCCGCGGCCGGTCGTCCCAACCTCTGGGGCACCGTGCCCGACGTCGTCGAGATGCAGTCGGAGGCGGGGGCGGCCGGTGCCCTGCACGGCGCCCTGCAACAGGGCGCGCTCGCGACGACGTTCACCGCGTCACAGGGCCTGCTGCTCATGGTCCCCAACATGTTCAAGATCGCGGGCGAGCTGACGCCCGCGGTCATTCACGTCGCCGCGCGTACGGTCGCCACGCACGCGCTGTCGATCTTCGGCGACCACAGCGACGTGATGCACACCCGCAGCGCGGGCTGGGCGATGCTCTCGGCCGGATCGGTGCAAGAAGCACACGACTTCGCGCTGGTGGCGCACGCGGCGACGTTGCGGTCGCGGGTGCCGTTCTTGCACTTCTTCGACGGCTTCCGCACCTCGCACGAGATCGACAAGATCGCGGTGCTCGCCGACGCCGACCTGGCCGCGCTGATCCGCGAGGACGACGTTGTCGCGTTCCGGTCGCGGGGCATGACGCCGGACGCGCCGGTCGTGCGGGGGACGGCGCAGAACCCCGACGTCTTCTTCCAGGCACGGGAGGCGGCCAACCCGTTCCACGACGCGGTGCCCGGTGTCGTGGCCGAGGTGTTCGACGAGCTCGCGGAGCGGACCGGCCGTCGCTACGGGCTCGTCGAGTACCACGGTGCGATGGATGCCGACCGCGTGGTCGTCGTGATGGGTTCGGCAGCGGGAGCGTTGGAGGAGACCGTCGACGCCATGGTGGCCGCGGGCGAACGCGTCGGCATGGTGCGGGTCCGGCTCTTCCAGCCGTTTCCGAGCCGCGCGCTCGTCGCCGCGCTGCCACCGTCGGTGCGCGCGGTCGCGGTGCTCGACCGCACCAAGGAACCGGGCGCCGTCGGTGAACCCCTGTACCTCTCCGTACTCGGCGCGCTCGCCGAGGCCATGGACGACGAGGCCGTGGACGAGGGCGCCGCCCGGCTCGCGCGGATGCCGCGCGTGACCGGTGGTCGATACGGGCTGTCGTCCAAGGAGGTCACTCCGTCGATGCTGAAGCCCGTGTTCGACGAGCTCGGCACCGAGCAGCCGAAGCGACACTTCACCGTCGGCATCTACGACGACGTCACGCGTCTCAGCCTGCGCATCGACGACGACTTCACCCACCCGCGCCCGCCGGGCGAGGTGCAGGCCATCTTCTTCGGGCTCGGGTCCGACGGCACCGTCGGCGCCAACAAGAGCTCGGTGAAGATCATCGGCGAGCACACCGATCTCTTCGCCCAGGGCTACTTCGTCTACGACTCCAAGAAGTCGGGTTCGACAACGGTGTCACACCTGCGATTCGGTCCTGAGCCGATCCGCTCCACCTACCTGATCGACGCGGCCGACTTCGTCGCCTGCCACCAGTTCGGCCTGCTCGAGAAGCTCGACGTCCTCGAACATGCCCGCCGGGGCGCGACGTTCCTGCTCAACTCGCCGTTCGGTCCCGACCAAGTGTGGGACCACCTTCCCGTCGAGGTGCAGCGCAAGCTCATCGACGACGACGTCAGCCTCTGGGTCATCGACGCGGACGCGGTTGCCCGCGAGGCGGGGATGGAGAGCCGCATCAACACCGTGATGCAGCCGTGCTTCTTCCAGCTCGCCGGCGTGCTCCCCGCGGAAGTGGCCATCGCCCGGATCAAGGCGGCCGTTGAGACCACCTACGCGCGGCGTGGGCGCGCGATCATCGAGCGCAACTTCGCCGCCATCGACCTCGCGCTGGCCAACATGCATCGCGTCGAGGTGCCGGCGACGGCGACCGGCACTCGCACGATCGGCCCGAGGCTTCCCGCCGGTGCACCGAGCTTCGTGGAGCAGGTGACCGCGGTGTTGCTCGGCGGGCACGGCGATCGGCTGCCCGTGAGCGCGCTCCCCGTCGACGGTACGTGGCCGACGGGCACTGCCGCCTACGAGAAGCGCGCGATCGCGCCGGAGATCCCGATCTGGGATCCCGACGTCTGCATCGACTGCGGCATGTGCGCCATCGTGTGCCCTCACGCCTCCATACGCATGAAGGTGTTCAGTGCGGACACGGCGGCAACCGCGCCCGCCGAGTTCGTCACGAAGGCGTTCCGGTCCAAGGATCTGGCCGGTCACCACCTCAGCATTCAAGTCGCGCCCGACGACTGTACGGGCTGCGGGGTGTGCGTCGACGTCTGCCCCGCGAAGAGCAAGACCGAGATCGGCCACAAGGCGATCAACATGGAGCCGGTGGCCGCGCACCGCGACGTCGAACGGCGGCGCTGGGAGCATTTCCTCACGATCCCCTACCTCGACCGCGACCTGTTGCCGCACGACTCGGTGAAGGGCTCGCAGGCGCTCGAGCCGCTCTTCGAGTTCTCGGGTGCGTGCGCGGGATGCGGTGAGACGCCGTACATCAAGCTCGTCACGCAGCTCTTCGGCGACCGCATGATCGTCGCCAATGCGACCGGGTGCTCGTCGATCTACGGCGCCAACCTGCCGACCACGCCGTGGACTACCGACGCCCATGGGCACGGACCCTCCTGGAACAACTCGCTGTTCGAGGACAACGCCGAGTTCGGGCTCGGGATGCGCGTCGGCCTCGACGCGCAGGCGCGCCGCGCGCGCCTCCTGCTGGAGCGGCTCGCACCCGTGGTCGGCGACGGCCTCGCGCGCGCAATCCTGGACAACCCGCAGGCCACCGAGCCGCAGATCGCCGAGCAGCGCCGGCTGGTGTCGCAGCTGCACGAGTCGCTCGGACGCGTCGAGAGCGACGGTGCGGTCGACGCGGCGCGGTTGACGATGGTGGCGGGCAACCTGGTGCGCCAGGGTGTGTGGCTCATCGGAGGTGACGGCTGGGCCTATGACATCGGTTTCGGCGGCCTCGACCACGTGTTGTCTTCGGGCCGCAACGTGAACGTGCTCGTGCTCGACACCGAGGTCTATTCCAACACCGGTGGTCAGGCGTCCAAGGCGACGCAGCGCGGCGCGGTCGCGAAGTTCGCGGCTGCGGGGAAGAGCACTGCAAAGAAGGACCTCGGTGCCATCGCGCGCGCGTACGGCAACGTCTACGTTGCCCAGGTGTCGATGGGCGGTAACGAGCTGCAGACGACGAAGGCGCTGCTGGAGGCCGACGCGTGGCCGGGACCGTCGCTGGTGATCGCGTACAGCACCTGCATCGCGCACGGTATCGACATGTCGAAGTCGATGACCCACCAGAAGGACGCGGTGAAGAGCGGTTATTGGCCGCTGTACCGCTTCCAGCCGAGCGAGGTCGACGGTCAGCCGTTCAAGCTGGATTCGAGGACGCCGTCGATTCCGATCCGCGATTTCGTCGCCACCGAGGCGCGTTACGCGATTCTCCAGCGTACCGACCCGACCCGGGCCCGGGAGTTGTCGAGCTTGCTCCAGTCCGATGTCGACGAGCGGTGGCGCTATTACGAGCAGCTCGCGGCGATGTACCGAACGGTGACGCACGCCGATCATCTCGATCCCGCGAGCGAGCCGGGTCTCGAAAACGGTGCCGGGTACCGCGACGAGCTCGGGGATTCCGAATGACGGATCTCTCGACGCGGTATCTCGGTCTCGACCTGCGCACCCCGATCGTCGCGTCGGCGTCGCCGCTCAACGGTGAGCTCGCGAGTGCGCAGCGGGTGCAGGACGCGGGGGCATCGGCGATCGTCATGCCTTCGCTCTTCGAAGAGGAGATCCTCCACGAGGAGATCGACCTCAACCGCGCGCTCGATGCCGGTTCCGGGCACTTCGCCGAGGCGCTCGACTACTTCCCGAACGTCGACTCCTTCGCGACCGTGAGCGACCGCTACCTCGCGTTGATCGAGGGATTGAAGGCCCAGCTGTCCGTGCCGGTCATCGCGAGCCTCAATGCCACCAGCATGTCCGGCTGGGCTCGGCACGCGGCGCTCATCGAGCAGGCCGGAGCCGACGCCTTGGAGCTCAACCTGTATCACGTGGCGGCGGATCCCGAACGTGGCGCGGCCGAGTGGGAGGCGACCGACCTCGACATCGTGCGGGCCGCGCGTGGCGCGATCGGCATCCCGCTCGCCGTGAAGCTCAGTCCGTACTACTCGGCGATGGCGAGCTTCGCCCGCGACGTCGTCGACGCCGGCGCCGACGGCTTGGTGCTCTTCAATCGCTTCTACCAACCCGACCTCGATCTCGACACCCTGGAGGTGGTCAACCGGGTGGAGCTGAGCCAACCGGGCGAGCTGCGGCTGCCGTTGCGCTGGATCGCCATCCTGCGTCCCCAACTCGGAGACGGTGTCTCGGTCGCCGCGACCTCGGGGGTCCATGCCGGCACCGATGTCGTGAAGGCGATCATGGTCGGCGCGGATGTTGCGATGCTCACCTCGGCCGTGCTCCGGCACGGCCCGGATCGGCTCCGCGTCGTCGAAGCGGAGCTGACGACCTGGATGGCCGAGCACGACTACGAGTCGGTGGCGCAGCTGCGAGGTAGTGCCACCCAGGCGACGTCGGGCGATCCTTCCGCTTTCGAACGCGCGAACTACGTGCAGATGCTGCATTCCTGGTCGACGCCGGGGTCGCGATGAGCGGGTGCCCCGATTTCGTCAGCCGCCGGCCATTGCCCCGACGACGATGAACGGCTCGGCGCCGGTGACGACCGCGTGGGGGAGAAGAGCGTCGGGTGCTTCGTGTGACAGGTCCTGTTCGTGCGCGAAGAACCGCACGAACTTCCTCCGCTCGTGGGTCACCTGGTCGCGCATCGTCCCCTTCAGCGCCGGGAACTCGGCCTCGAGGGCATCGAGAACCGACTGCCGGGTGACCGCGCCGGCGACGTCGAGCGTCACCTCGCCGTGAATGTTCGCGAGCGTTCGCAGGTGTGCCGGCAGCACGACCCGGATCACGGCAGCGTCTGAACTTCGACTGATAGCACCGAGGGGAGGTCGCGCACGATCGGCTCCCAGGTGTCACCCGAGTCCGGCGATGCGTAGACCTGCCCGCCGGTCGTGCCGAAGTAGATGCCGCACGAATCGAGCGAGTCGACCGCCATTGCGTCGCGGAGCACGTTGACGTAGCAGTTGCGTTGCGGCAGGCCCTTCGTGAGCGGCTCCCACTCGTTCCCGCCGGTACGGCTCCGGTAGACGCGCAGCTTGCCTTCGGGGGGATAGTGCTCGGAGTCGCTCGTGATGGGCACGACGTAGATCGTCTCCGGCTCGTGGGCGTGCACGTCGATGGGGAACCCGAAGTCGGACGGCAGGTTGCCGCTCACCTCGTGCCAGGTGTCGGCGCCGTCGTCGCTGCGCATCACGTCCCAGTGTTTTTGCATGTACAGCACGTCGGGCGCGGAGGGGTGCATCGCGATGCGGTGCACGCAGTGCCCGACCTCGGCGTCCGGGTCCGGGATTCCCTCGGAGCGCAGACCACGATTCGCCGGTTGCCACGTCGTTCCCCCATCGTGGGTGCGGAACACACCCGCGGCCGAGATGGCGACGAACATGCGGTTGGTGTCGGTCGGATCGAGCACGATCGTGTGCAGGCACATGCCGCCCGCTCCCGGCTGCCATGCGGGCCCGGAGCCGTGTTCGCGCAGCCCGCTGAGTTCGTGCCACTCGTTTCCGCCGTCGACCGAGCGGAACAACGCCGCATCCTCGACGCCGGCGAAGACCGTGTCGGCGTCCGTGGGCGAGGGCGCGAGGTGCCAGACGCGAGCGAACTCCCAAGGGTGCGGCGTACCGTCGTACCACTGGTGCGTCCCGGCCACGCCTTCGTAGCGGAATTCGTTGCCGACCGGTGCCCAGGTTTCGCCGCCGTCGTCCGAACGCTGGATCAGCTGACCGAACCACTCGGTCGACTGCGACGCGTACAGCCGATTCGGGTCAACCGGTGACGCCTTGACGTGGTACATCTCCCACCCACCGAAATGCGGACCGTTCACCTTCCAGTCCGAACGCTTGCCGTCCGCGGTCAGGATGAACGCGCCCTTGCGCGTTCCCACCAGCACTCGCACGCCGCTCATCGCGATCCCCCTGCTCGACCCGCGTCACAGTATGTCTGCAAATCGCGCTCACGGGATCAGACTCTGACGGCCTCGCGAACTCATCGCGGCGAGGTCGCGCTCACCGGCAGGTGCTTCAGCCCGTTGATCCAGCTCGATCGCAAACGCTGGGGATCGCCGGCGCGCTCGACGGAACTCGTGCTCGCGACCAACTCCTCGAGCAGCACCGTGATCTCGAGCCGTGCGAGGTGCGCGCCGAGGCAGTAGTGGGGACCGCCGCCACCGAACGACACGTGGGGGTTGGGGCTTCGTGTGATGTCGAAATGGTGCGGGTCGGCGAACACGGTGTCGTCAGTAATTGGCGGACAGGTAGTAGAGGGCCACCGGGTCGTTCTCGCGGATCGTGACGCCGTGCATCTCGAAGTCGCGGGTCGCGGTGCGCCGGAAGTAAACGATCGGCGACGACCAGCGGATGATCTCGTCGGCTGCGCTCGCGGCGAGCTGCCGGTTCGACCGGAGCAGGTCCATCTGCTCGGGGTGGTCGAGGAGCGCGAGCATCCCCTGCGACATCGCGGTGCGCGTCGTTTCGTTGCCGGCGACCGCGAACGCGAGTACGAACACCTCGAACTCGTGCGCGCCCAAGGCGTCGTCGTCGACCCCGGTGACGAGCTTGGTCACGATGTCGTCGCGCGGTTCGGCGCGGCGTTGCTCGGCCAGCTGCGTGGCGTAGGTGTACAGCGCCGTCGCGGCCAGGAGCGGCGCGTCGGCGCTCTGGGCGAACTCCGGGTCGTTACCGCCCGAGATCGTGTTCGTCCACGTCGTCACTTGCGGTCGGTCCTCGACGGGCACGCCGAGTAGCTCGGAGATCGCGTACGCAGGCAGCGTGGTGGCGACCTCGGTCACCCAATCGAACGTCCCGCGCTCGAGCGCGCGGGCGAGCACGCTGCGCACCGCTCGGCGGTAGCTGGCCTCGAAGTGGGAGATGGAGCGCGGCGTGAAGCCGCGGTTGACGAGGTGGCGGAGCCGGGTGTGCTCGGGCTCGTCGGTCTCGATGATGGAGCGGAACAGCTCGCGCTCCTCGACCGACTGAATGTTGAGGAAAACACCCCCGCGCTGTGACGAGAATCGCTCGGCGTCACGGTTCGCGACCTGCACGTCGGCGTGACGCGTGAGCGCCCAGAAGTCGGGTATCGAGGCGTCCTCGGAACGGTGCCGGAACACGGGGGCCTCGCGCCGCAACCACTCGAATTGTTCGTGCGGTACTCCGGCGATCCACTGGTCGGGGCTGATGAGGTCGATGTCCACCTGCGCTACCTCTCGAGGTCCGGGCTCAGGTCCGCGCCGACGGTGTCGTTCCCATCAAGATTGTGCGCCTTGTTCGAGTCGCTCGACGGTCTCGATGTACTCCTCGACGAGCTGATACATGACGTCGCGCACGGGGCGCACCTGGTTCATGCGACCGACGATCTGGCCGACGGGCGCGAACGCGAGGTCCTTGCGGCCCGAACGGGCGATGCGAGCGTTGGCTTCGGAGGTGAGGATGTTCTGTAACGGCATGCCGAGCGCACCGGGCCCATTGGAATCGGTCCACGCTTCGGTCCACGCGTTGCGCAGCATGCGCGCGGGCTTGCCCGTATAACAGCGCGACCGGACCGTGTCGGCCGACGTGGCGTCGAGGTAGGCGCCGAGGACTGCGGGGCTGGAGTCGCTCTCGGCGGTCGTGAGCCACAGCGAGCCGAGCCAGACACCTTGCGCGCCGAGCGCGAGCGCCGCGGCGATCTGGCGGCCGCTGCCGATACCACCGGCGGCGAGCACGGGCACCGGCGAGATCGCGTCGACGACCTCCGGAACGAGGATCATCGTGGAGATCTCGCCGGTGTGCCCGCCGGCCTCGTAACCCTGCGCCACGACGATGTCGACGCCGTTGTTCACGTGCCGCTGCGCGTGCACCGCCTTACCCGCGAGCGCCGCGACCTTCACGCCCTGCTCGTCCGCGCGGTCGATGACGTCCTTCGGCGGCGACCCGAGCGCGTTGGCGATGAGCTTGATGGGGTGCGCGAGCGCGATCTCGACGTGCCGGTGGGCCACGTCGTCGGTCCAGCCGAGCACGCCGTGGGACTGTTCGCCGGCGGGCAACGGGGGGAGGTCGAAGCGCTCCATGAGCTCGTCCACGTAGCGCCAGTGATTCGCGTCGATCATCGAACGGATCTGGGCCAACATCTCCTCGGCGTCGGCCCCCTGCACGTCGACGGCCTTTTGCGGCATCACGGTGTCGACGCCGTACGGCATGCCGTTCACGTGCTCGTCGATCCAGCTGAGCTCGATCTCGAGCTGCTCGGGGCTGAAGCCGACCGCGCCGAGGACACCGAGGCCTCCGGCCTTGCTCACCGCGGCGACGACGTCGCGGCAGTGAGTGAAAGCGAAGATCGGGTACTCGATCCCGAACGTGTCGCACAGTGGGGTTCGCATCTCGCCCTCCGGAGCCGCCGGACACTAGAACGTGTTCTACGAACGATACGTCACCGACTGCCGGGGGCGCCGAAACGATCTGTCAGCGCGAGCGGGAGGAGTGTGGCGGGATCCCGGGCGACGGCACCGGTGACGCCGGCGAGGGGATCTCGGAGAGCACGTCCCGCCACAGGGCGATGCAGTCCGACTTGCGTCGCGTCGCGATCCGCGACAGGTCAGCGGATCGACCGATCGCAAGAGGCCGTGTTCGACGTGCCAGCATTGCATGCAGGTCGAACACAGCCAGTGGGATGCGTCGAGCCTGTAGACGTGCTCGAGAGGCCGGTCGACACAGTCCGGACAACCCTGCGTCGCGAACCACGTGTCCTCGAGGCCGGGAGGAACGAAGGTGTTCTCGAAGATGTCCATCGGGTTGTCTCCTCCATCCGCACGCACATGGCTCACGGTTTGTGTGCGACGAGCCGATCTCTCCACTGTGACGCGGTGGTCGACGAGGGCGCGGTCGTGTTCATGAACTCGGTCAGGACCTTGCTGAAGCGATCGGGTTGCTCGCAGTGGGGGAAGTGTCCGGCACCATCGAAAATCTCGAGTCGGCTACCCGGGATCGCCTCGTGGGTGGCTCGACCCTGCTCGACCGGGATCATGTTGTCGTGGTCGCCCCAGATGATCAGCGTCGGCACTTCGGCTGCGAGGTAGAGCCGATCCGACGCGCTGACGCGCTGACCTGCGACATCGACCACAGATCGCAGCGTATGTGCGAACGCCTTACGGGTTTCGGCGTCGGCCAGAGATCCGTAGCTGTCCCACATCTCCGTGAGGTGCGGGCCGGTGTGAAGCCCGACGTTTGCGAGCCAGCCCGCGGCTCTCGCGCCGGCCCCATGGATCCAGCGGTTGCAGCCGACGGCGAGTACGAGCTCGGCGCCCGGCAAGGCGAGCAAGCGCAGCAGTATGTTGACCTCGTCGCCCAGCCCGCCGCTCGACACGAGGACCAGGCGTTCGCAGCGTTCCGGGAACTGATACGCGAATTGCATGGCGACGCCGCCGCCGAGCGACTGACCGACCAGGGTGGCTCGCTCGTGCCCCAACGCCAAGAGGAGATCTCGGACGCCGCTCGCGAACGCTCCGAGCGAGTAGTCGCCTCTCGGCTTCTCGGAGGCGCCGTGGCCGACGAGGTCGGGCGCCACGACCGTGAAGTGCTCGGCGAGCGCGGGCATGACGAAGCGCCATGTCGCGGAGCTGCCGGCCATACCGTGGATCAGGACGATCACGGGCCCTGAACCGGCGCTGCGATACCCGACGCGATGGCCGTGGATCTCGATGTGCCGGAGCTCGACGGGTGACGTCACGACCGGCATCCGACGACGACGTTGCGGTTGCCCAGCTCGCGCACGCGACCTCCTCGCTCTCGCTTCGCAGTATCACACCGTATGCCGGGTCACGCGCTAGGGGCATAAGGCTCCATGGGCTGGGACCGGGGTCCCTGTTCGCGATTCGTGCAATGGCGGAGGTTGCCGGTCAGGATTGCCGGTACGGATTGCCGGTACGGATCGCCGGTGAGGAAGGCGGGTAAAGGATTGGGAGGTCGGTCAATGCAGTGGAGCTCGGGGAGCGACTCGCTCGACGATGCGTTCGCCCTCGAATCTCGAAAGGGGTGAAGGCGTGATCTCGGGCTTCGTGCATCCCGATTTCGGCGGCGTCACCCAGGCGTTGCGTCAGGTGGCTACGCAGCAAGCGCGGTGGCGGCGCAGCCGTGGCGGTCTTCCACCGGGGTGGGCTCGTCGTCGACGTGTGGACGGGCGCACGCGATGCGTCGGGCGCGCCGTGGCTGATCGGACACGATGGCCATGAGTTTCTCGACGACGAAGGGCGTCATCGCCACCACGCTGCACCGCCTCGTCGACCGCGGGCTGGTCGACTACGACGAGCCGGTCGCGACCTACTGGCCCGAGTTCGCGGCCGCCGGCAAAGAGCGCGTCACCGTTCGCCAGCTCCTCAGCCACTCCGCCGGGTTGCATCAGCTGCGCGGCGTGATCTCCGACGCATACGAGATGCTCGACTGGGATCTTGTGTGCGCCCGGTTGGCCGCCGAGGGGCCCCGCTACCCGCCGGGTAGCCGCCACGGGTACCACGGCATCACGTTCGGGTTCCTCGTCGGCGAGCTGATCCAAAGGGTGACCGGGACGACGGTGCAAGAGGCGGTAGATGTCGAGATCGTCGAGCCACTCGGTCTCGACGGCATGTCGATCGGTGCACCTCCTGATCAGCGTGGCCGCGTCGCCGAGCTCATCATGTCGTTCGGCAACGCCGAACGAGCCGAGCGCTACGCGCGCACGCGGCATCGCGATTTGCGAAGCTCCGGCCTGCCATCGACACGTTCATGGTGCCGGGATCCGACCGACTGTTCGCTTCGAGCGAGGTCCTCGACGCCCCGATCCCCGCCGTCAATGGCTGTTTCACTGCTCGCTCGCTGGCTCGGATGTATGCGGCTCTCGCGGGCGGTGGCGTACTCGACGGTGAGCGCTTCCTCTCCGCCGAGACCCTGCGGCACGCGACCGAGATCCAAGCGACAGGACCTGACCTCGTTGTCGGGTTCCCGATGCGGTGGAGGCTGGGCTATCACCTTGCCGCGACGACGCGTGGCGTGATCCCGAACGGTTTCGGGCACTTCGGCTTCGGCGGATCCGGTGCGTGGGCCGACCCCGACAACGATCTGGCCGTCGCATTCGTGTGCAACCGCGTCGCCGGAACGCCCTTCGGCGACACTCGGCTGTTGCGGATCGGGGCCCGAGCGCGCACGGCCGCCGAGGCACGCTGACTCGATCAGCGATTCGGTCGCGGATCGTGCGCGGCGGACGCGAGACTCGCCGCGGCCTTCCCAATCGCAGCGATCTCGGCGGTGGTTGCATCCCCGAGGCCGGCCGACTCGAGCGCTCGAGCGAGCCGCGCGGTAAGCGCGGCAAGCTCCGCGACCAACGGTCCCGAGTCGTCGGCCTTGACATCGACTCGGGAGAAGGGAAGCGCGAGCGTCACGGTCGGGCTCCCTTGCCGACCGAAGACGACCATCCCCGGGCCCTCCATAGCTTGCTCGCCCTGATCACCTACACCGTCGCGCTCGACCATCTTCGGCCTCCCTCATCGTGGAGCATCGTGACACTGACCTCGGCGCGCCTGCCGATCATCTCGGCGGAACGAGCACCACCGGAAGTGGTGTGGTGTGGAGCAGACGCATCGCGACCCCGCCCAGGCGCATACGGATGAGCGGGGCGAACCCGTGGGTACCGACGATGATCAGCTGCGCGTCGACTCGCTGAGCCGCCTCGATCAAGGTCTCTGCAACGTGTCGCCCGTGCACCACCTCGGGGTGAACCACCACCCCGGCGTCGCGAAGCGGTGCGATCCATTCGTCGTTCACCGCGCGGCTCGACGTACTGAAAGACGCTGTTCGGATCCTGCTCGGGGACGATCTCGAACTGCTGTGTGTACACACTCGTCGCGGTGACTTCGGCCCCCAGATCGGAGGCGAATTCGGCGCACCATGACACTGCGGCGGCCGCACCTTCGGAGCCGTCGACGCCCAAGACGATCCTGCGCACACCGAGAGGCGCCGCCTCGGGCACGACGGCCAAGGGCCGGTTCGTGTGGTGGGCGAGCGTGTCGGTCACACTCCCGAGCCGCAGCCCGTGGAACCCGCCTGCGCCCCGCATGCCGACAACGAGAAGGTCCGCGCCTTCGGCTTCGCCGTGATCGAGGATCACGTCGACGGGTGCACCGTCGACGACGACGGGCCGTTTCGATCCAGTCTCCGTCAACTCGCCGAGCGCAACGTCGAGCGCGTCGTTCAGCTCCCGATGCTCGAGCTCCCACTCCTCGGGTGGGAGCTCGGCCTGCAGCGGTATCCAGGCCGAGACCGCGACGATCTCCGCGCCGAGCTGATTTGCGAGACTCCCGGCCCAGCGCAGCGCGGCCGCGGCGTCTTGCGAGCGGTCCATCCCAACCAGTAGTCGCTTCATCACCACTCCTCCCACGTCGGTTCGATTCTTTCGGTGTGGCGCACCCGAAACGAGGGACGAAGGTCCCGCCCTTTTGGGTCATGGGGACCTCGCCGTGCGATCATCACCGCGTGGAATCCTCGGGGCTGGAGCGCCCGCCTCTTGCCGTAGGCGTGATGGGGTCTGCGAGTGGTGTGCTCGACCCGGGAGTGATCGCGCGGGTGCGTCGGCTCGGAGGTGCGATCGCCGAGTTGCGGTGCACGCTGGTGACCGGCGCGTGTCCGGGGTTCTCGTACATGGCGGTCGAGGGCGCGAAGCGCGCCGGAGGGCTGGTGATCGGGATCTCGCCCGCGTTGTCCGAGACGGAGCATGTGCAACGCTTCGGCTCGCCGGTAAACGGGTTCGACGTGCTCGTCTACACCGGCTCGGGGCTGATGGGGCGTGAGGTGGTCAACATTCGCACGTCGGACATCGTCGTGATCGTGGGCGGGCGATCCGGCACATTGGGCGAGTTCGCGATCGCATACGACGAGGGAAGACTCATCGGCGTACTCACCGGGACGGGTGGCGTTGCCGACATGATCGACGAGCTCATCACGCGGATGCACAAGGACACCGGGGCCCGCGTGATCTACGACGATGATCCCGAGCGTCTCGTCAGCCGGCTGATCGACTGCTACCGCACGACGCATTTTCGACGCCCGAGCAACCTGCACGAGATCCCTTCGATCGGATCGGATCGGATCGGAACGGAATGAAGGTGAAGGCGCTGCCACCGCTCCTGTCGTTCCTCGGCGCCACGGGAACCGTGACCGGGAGCCGCTTTCTGTTGGAGACCGAGCACGCCCGCGTGCTCGTCGACGTGGGCATGTTCCAAGGGCTCAAGCGTCTGCGCCTCAGAAACCGGGACACGTTTCCCGTCGATCCGGCGTCGATCGATGCCGTGGTGATCACTCACGCGCATCTCGACCACGTGGGCTATGTCCCCGCCCTTGTCGATGGCGGGTTCCGCGGCGTGATCCACGCGACCACGCGCACCGCCGAGCTCGGTCGGATCGTCCTCGACGACTCGGGCCGGCTCCAAGAAGAAGAGGCCGACTACGCGAACCGCCACGGCTTCTCGAAGCATCATCCCGCCGTACCGTTGTACACGCAGGCGGACGCGCGAAAGGCCAGCGAGCAATTCCGGACGGTGGCGTTCGATACGCCGGTCGAGGTCGCCGCCGGCGTACACGCGCAGTTTCGGCGAGCCGGACACATTCTCGGATCCTCGGGCGTGTTGCTCGAGGTGGACGGCTCGCCCGTGCGGCGCGTGTTCGTGAGCGGGGATGTCGGCCGACCCGATCATCCGGTGTTGCGTGCACCCGTCCCGCCACCGGCGGTCGACGCGCTTCTCGTCGAGTCGACGTATGGCAACCGACACCACGAAGGCCCGGCTTCCGCGGTGGAGCGACTCGCGGAAGCGATCACGCGCACGGCCGAGCGCGGCGGCATGGTCATCATTCCCGCCTTCGCCGTCGACCGTACCGAGATCATCCTCCTCGCGCTCAAGGAGCTCATGCAGAGCTCGCGTATTCCGGCACTCCCGATCTACGCCGACAGTCCCATGGCCCTCGACGTGCTCGCCGTGTACCGTGCCGCGATCGTGGCCGGCGACGACGACGTGCGACTCGATCGCAGCACGAGCGATCCGTTCGACCCCGGCATGTTGCACGAAGCGCGCACCCGAGACGAGTCGATCGCGCTCAACGACCTGCACGTTCCGTCCATCATCATCTCTGCGTCCGGTATGGCGACGGGCGGACGCGTCGTGCATCATCTCGCGCGACGTCTGCCCGACCCTCGCAACACCGTCGTGCTCGCCGGATACCAGGCCGAAGCCACGCGTGGCCGGCTCCTGGCGAACCATGTCCCGTCCCTGAAGATGCTCGGCCGGTACATCCCCGTGCGCGCCGACATCGTGACCGTCGACGCGTTTTCCGCGCATGCCGACGCCGACGAGCTCGTCGGCTGGCTCGGTGAAGCTCCGTCGGCGCCCGACACGGCGTACGTCGTGCACGGCGAACCCGACGCCAGCGCCGCGATGTCGGAGCGGATCCACAACACACTCGGCTGGAACGCGGTCGTCCCCCACGACGGAGAACGCGTCCTCGTCCGCTGACGAGTGCCGCGCGCCGCTCCCAATTCCCGAACGTCGAGCGCCGAAGTCGGACCGGCGGTCAGGACTCGGCCGGGCCGGTGTACACCGCGAGCCGGGAGATCTTGCCGTCGGTGATCGTGAAGAAATCGCCGACGAGTGAGACGGTGCCGTTCATGCGGAGCCGGATCTCGACCGCGACGCGGTCGCCGTCGACGAGCAGGGGTCCCGGCTCGGGCCACAGGTCATCGACGGTGAACGCGAGGTCGCGGTAGAAGGTCGCGATGGCGGCGGGCCCGATGAAGGTACCGGCGACCGTGACGAGTCGCGCGTCCGGCGTGAACAGGTCACCGAGCGCGTCGGCGTCCTTCTTGCGGATGGCGGCGAAGTAGGTATTGATCGCGGCGACGTCGGTCATGGGAGTCGGTAGCACTCGAGTGCGTTGGTGCCCAGGATGCGTTCCTGCGCGGGGCCGGGGAGCGGCGAGATCGTGGCGCGGAGCTTCGCGACAGCTCCGGGAAATGTCGAGTCGTGGTGCGGGTAGTCCGAGCCCCAGAGGATGCGGTTCTCGCCGATGAGCGGCGCGAGCGCGGGGAGGCTGGGTTCGTCGATCTCGAAGCTGATCCAGCACTGACGGTCGAAGTACTCGCTCGGCGTCAGCTTCATCTCGGGACAGAAGCCGCCGAACCCGTCGACCTGTTCGTCGAGACGCCACAACCAGTACGGCGCCCAGCCGCCGCCGGCTTCGAGGAACACGAACCGCAGGCCGGGGTGGCGTTCCAGCACCCCCTGGGAGATGAGCTGCGCCGAAGCCAGCATCTGCTCGAATGCATGCGACATCGCGTGCAGCACCAGCGGGTTGAAGGGCTTGCGGTCGGCGCCGAGCGTCTCGACGGTGTTCGACGATCCCTCGTGGATGCCGACGGTCACGTCGAGCTCCTCGGCTGTTTCCCAGAATCGTTCATGGCTGGGGTGCACGATCGTTCGCCCGAGGCACGGGTTGGGGCGCAAGAACACGACACGGAAGCCGAGCTCGTCGTGTGCTCGGCGCAGCTCCGCGATTGCGCGGTCGATCGACTGCCACGGCACCATGGCCGCGCCGTGCAACCGGTGCGGGTCGGCCGCGCAGTACCGCGCGAGCCAGTCGTTGTACGCACGCGCCAGCGACGTTGCCGCTTCGACATCGGTGATCGACCAGAAGTTCAGGCCGAGCGACGGATACAACACGGCGCGGTCGATGCCCTCGACGCTCATGTCGGCCAGACGCAGCTTCGGGTCGAAACCACCCGCCCGAGCTTCGTCGTAGGTGGGTGAGCGCGCGAGATCGGCCATGTCGGAGCCCGGAGTGCCGAGCTTGCCGAGCGAGACCGTCACGATCTCCTGGTCCGCCACGGACACATGATCCAGCCCGAACGAATCGCGGACGACCTGTAATCGATGTGTCTCGGGACAGTCCTCGAACGCAGCCAGGGGCTCGAGCACGTGCCCGTCGGCGTCCACGACACGCGTACCCATGCCGACAAACCTATTTCCTCGGTTCGCGAAGCGCACGGCCGCCGAACCGGAGCGTCGAACACCTCGGCGCCCGAGGATGCACCACTGGTGCACCACTGTGATGCGCCACTGTGATGCACCACTGTGATGCACCACTGGTGCACAACTGATGCACCAGGTGTCGACCGTCAGAGCAGTCCGCCCCTCCCGGTCAGGGGATCCACGCGCGTCCGACCACCGGACCCGTCGAGGCCCGTCGGTCCCGTGAGCTCGAGGAGGTCGTCGCACCGGGGCGGGTGGCCGGACCGGGCGCCGGAGTCGGCGGCGCGGCCGTGCTCGACGATGTCGTCCAGACGGCGCCGGGCGTCGGGCCCGAGGCGGGCGAGGTCGTCGGAGACGAGCACGAGTCCGCCCGAGCAGGCGACGGTATCGCCCCATGCGGTCGCGGCGGCCTCCGAGAGTTGGGTCCCCTCTCTGCGCAACATCACGCAGTCGGGGTCGTTCGACCAGAGCCGGCGGTGCATGAAGCTTCGCGTGCAGGTATTGACGAACGCGTTGCCCGTCGCCGGCGTCGTGGCCTCGTAGCCGGGCTGTAACTCACCCCGGCCCGGGGCGCGGTCCACCACGGCGCGACATCGGCGCCAACCCGCATCGCGTCGACCGACCCGACGACCGCTCCGATCGGTGCGCCGCACGCCAACACGAACACGTCGTCACCGGCCCCTCGTCGCACCGCGTCGTATCCGGCGCGTACGCGCTCGGCTGGTGTTCGCGTCGGATCGGCATACCTGCCGGGCATCGCCGCGGAGAACGTGAAGTCGAGCTTCAGGTACCGGTACCCGGCCTCGACGAGCGCGGCTGCGGTCGCCGTGAGGTGATCCAGTACCTCGGGTCGCGTCGTGTCGAGCTCGGCCATGACGCCGCCCCACTCTTCGTTGTACATGCCGACGGCGAAGCCCTCGCCGGCGGGGCGGCGAGCCAGCCATTCGGGATGGCGTCGCGCAAGGTCACTGCCGGGCGCCGCCAGGAAGGGGGCGATCCAGATCCCGGGAGTACGTCCCGCCGCGGCGATCTCGGCGGCGATGCCGGCGACGCCGGACGGGAACCGTTCGTTGGTATCGAGCCAGTCGCCGATCGCGCGCTGGTAACCGTCGTCCAGCTGGAACACGTCGAAGGGCCACGCGTCGGCGAGCGCGAGATTGTCACGGAGGTCGCGCTCGCTGACGTCACCGAAGTACTGGTACCAAGAGCACCAGCCGACGATGTAGGGCGTGCCGACCCGAGCGTGACCGGTCGCGCCGACCCGCCCGGCCCAAGCCTCCAACAGCGCCGACGCGTCGTCGCCGTCCGCGATGGCGATCGAGTGCAGCGTGCGCGACGAACCCGGCTGCATGATGGCGCCGCCCAGCCACGCCTCGGCGCACAACTCCACCCGGCCGTCGACGATCCGTGCTCGAACGGTGCCCGCGTGGTGCTCTCCGCCGGTGAAGCCGACACAGCGCAGGTGCGAGGAAGCGGTCGCCAACACGGTGACCTGCTCGGATCGCAGCTCGCCCGGCGCGCCAACTCCCGGATCCGAGTGGAACGCGGCCCGCACCAGCGGGAGCGGCCGCGGATCGCGGGAGGGGTCTCGATCGACGCCGAGACGCAGCGTGCGAGTGGGTGACCACGACTGGTACCCGTTCACGAACATCCGCGGGGCGCGACCCGCCGGGCCCGGCGTCCCACACCAGGCCGACGGCGTCGAGGGCGATCGGCGCCGGTCCCGGCGTGCCCAGCGACCATCGCAGCTCGCGGTCGTCGCCGGCAACGTCGACGAACACGGGTCCGACCTCGTAGTGACCGGGCTCGGGGACGGCGACGTCGAGGGGCGGACCCCCGGACGGCCGGACCCGGGCCCGCAAGCCGTTGGACCAAGGCACGCCCGGGGAACCTAGGTGCTCACCGCTCCGGAGCCGAATCCGGGACTTTCGGCCCGGAGCTTCGGAGCACACCGGCAGTACGCCGGCGTCCCGTCGCACCCGAGACTCGAAGGGATGGCGGGAGTCACGTTCGACCACGTAACGAAACGGTTCGGCAAGGTCGTCGCAGTGCGCGATCTCACGCTCGAGATCGCCGACCACGAGTTCCTCGTGCTGCTCGGCCCGTCGGGCTGCGGGAAGTCCACGGCGCTGCGCATGATCGCAGGCCTCGAGGACCCGACCGAGGGCACGATCACGATCGGCGAAGAGGTGGTGAACGACATCGAGCCGCGAGATCGCGACGTTGCCATGGTGTTCCAGACCTACGCGCTCTATCCGCACATGACGGTGCGCCGCAACATCGAGTTCCCGCTGAAGAGCCGCAAGGTGCCACCCGAGGAGCGGGCCCGCCTCGTCCGGGAAGTGGCGGAGACGCTCGGGCTCGACGATCTGCTCGAACGCAAGCCGGCGCAGCTCTCCGGTGGCCAACGCCAGCGCGTCGCGCTGGCCCGCGCGATCGTGCGGCGGCCCCAGGCGTTCCTCATGGACGAGCCGCTGTCGAACCTCGACGCGAAGCTGCGCGTGCAGACGCGTGCCGATCTGATCGAGCTGCAACAGCGGTTGAAGACCACGGTCGTCTACGTGACCCACGATCAGGTCGAGGCGATGACGATGGGACATCGGATCGCGATCATCGCCGACGGGGCGCTCCAGCAGGTCGGCCCTCCGCAAGAGGTGTACGAGCGCCCGGCGAACCTCTTCGTCGCGGGGTTCATCGGGACACCGCCGATGAACATCATTCAGGCGCGAGTCGTGAAGGAGTGCGACGCGCTCGCCGTCAGCCTGCCGGGCGCACGGGTACCGCTTCCCGAGTCACTCGCGCGTGCGGTCGAAGCGCGGCAAGCTCGAGGAGGTCGCCGTGGGCGTGCGGCCGGAACATCTGCTGCTTGCCGACGACGGATTCGTGCCGGCCACCGTCACGGTTGTCGAGTCGCTGGGCTACGAACGGAACATTGCTTGTCGGCTCGACGACGGCACGTTGGTGATCACCCGCCAGGACATGGACGCGCCCCGGCCCTTGGTCGGCGACGCCGTGCGCCTGACAACCGAGCCCGAGTACCTCCACGTCTTCGACATTGACGGTGGCCGGCGGGTCGACGCGCCATGACCGCCGCGATCCCGCCGCTTCGTCGCCGGCGCCGATTCAGCCGCCGAACGCGGGACATGCTGCTCGGCTACGCGCTCGTGCTGCCGTCGTTGGTCGTGTTCGGAGCGTTCATCTTCTATCCGTTCGTCAAGAACTTCTGGCTCGGCCTCTATCGCACACCGCCATTTCCGAACCTGCCGCGGTCGTGGGTGGGCCTCTCTCAGTACCGTGACGTTCTGACGTCGCAGCTGTTCACGAACAGTTTCAAGGTGACGGTGGAGTTCGTTGCGATCACCGTGCCCGTGGGTATCGCGCTCGGCCTCCTCCTGGCTGTGTTGGCCCACCAACGGTTACGGGGTATCGCGGTCTTCCGAACCGTCTTCTCGTCGACCGTCGTGACCTCCGTCGCGGTGGCGTCCTTGATCTCGTTGACCCTCCTGAACCCGCAGATCGGTCTGTTGAACTACTGGCTCGGCCGCACGGGCAGCCTGTCACCTCTCGACGACCCGAAGTGGGCTCTCGTCGCCGTCGCAGGCGTGACCATCTGGCAGAACCTCGGTCTGTCGTTCATCATCATGTCGGCCGGCCTGCAGGCGGTGCCCGACGAACTCCTCGAAGCCGCGCGTGTCGACGGCGCGCGAACATGGTCCCGCTTTCGCAACGTGACACTCCCGATGCTCTCGCCGACGCTGTTCTTCGCGACGATCGTCGGGTCGATCCTCGCGTTCCACTCGTTCGGCCAGATCGACCTCCTCACCCAGGGTGGCCCGCAGAATCACACGAACGTCCTCGTCTACGCGATCTACCGGACCGTGTTCCAGGAGAACAACGACGGCAAGGCCGCGGTGCTCGCGATCGCGCTGTTCGTGATCACGCTGCTACTGACCCTCCTGCAGCTCCGCATCCTCGAGCGGAGGGTCAGCTATGAACGCTGAGCTCGCTCCTGTGGTGGGTGCGCTCGCGCCCGGGTTCGCGCGCTTCCTCGTCGTGGTTGCCGCGCTCCTCGTGGTTTCGCTCGGCACGGCAGTCGTCGGATGGCGGGCAGGCCCGGCGCTCGCGTCTCGCGCCCGGGCGATCAACCGCTACGTGCTGCTCGGCGTGCTCTCACTGATCGTGCTGTTCCCGATCTACATCACCGTCGTCAACTCGCTCTTGCCGGCCGACAAGATCGCGGCGCGTCCACCGACACTGTTCCCGACGCAGCTTCTGACGAGCGGATACTCGCAGGCCTGGACGCAGGGGCACGTGTCGTCGTACCTCTTCAACAGCTTCGTCGTGACCTTCTTCATCGTCGCCGGTCAGCTCGTGACGTCGATCTGCGCGGCGTACGCGTTCGCCTTCTTGGACTTTCCGCTCAAGCGCACGATCTTCGTCGTCTTCCTCGCGACGATGATGGTGCCGTTCGAGGTTGTGTTCTTCACCAATCTCCAGACCGTTGTGAGCATGGGTCACCTCCCGCTGATCGGAAGCTTCCTCGGTCTCGACACCTACGGAGCGCTCGTGGTTCCCTTCCTCGCGACGGGTTTCGGCGCGTTCTTGGTCCGCCAGGCATTCCTTTCCCTCCCCCGCGACCTTCGCGACGCGGCCGAGCTCGACGGCTACGGTCACCTGCGTTTCATGTGGCGGGTCGCCGTCCCGCTCGCGAGACCGACGATCGCGGCGCTCGCGCTCTTTTCGTTCTTCGACGCCTGGAATCAGTACCTCTGGCCGCTCGTCGTGACCGATCACTACCGGACGGTGCAGGTCGGGCTGCGCCAGCTGAGCCGGGTGAGCCTCGATCAGATCAACGTGACGTTCGCCGGCACGGTGCTGGCGGCGCTGCCGCTGTTGATCCTGCTCCTCGTATTCCAGAAACAACTGGTGCGCGGCCTCACCGCCGGCGCCGTGAAGGGTTGAGGAAGGTCGACATGACTTGGCGAAGCGTTCGGCGTGTGACCATGGCGGGAGCGTTGGCCATCGCGCTCGCGGGTTGTGGAGGTGGTGGATCGACGAACCAAGGGGCAGGCACCACCGCTCCTTCCGGCGCTGAGCCATCCCTGCCGGCATGCCCGTTGGGGGCGTTGCGTGACGCGAAGAAGCCGGTCAACATCACGTATTGGCACGCCCTGGTTCGCGCGAACGAGGACGAGATCAAGAAGCTGACCGCCGAGTTCAACGCGCAACAACACGACGTGCACGTGACGCTCTCGGCATCTTCCAGCTACACCGACAACTTCACCCGGTTCAAGGCCGGGCTGTCGACCGGCGCACTGCCGGATCTCATGCAGGGAGACGACGCGAGCGTGCAGGCGATGATCGATTCGCAAGCAGTTCTCCCGGTGGCATCGTGCCTGCAGGCCGACGGCGCGGCGGCGTCCGACCTGTTCCCGCGCGTCGTGGCGTACTACAGCGTGAACGACGTCTTGTACCCGATGCCGTTCAACGACTCGAACCCGGTCCTGTACTACAACAAGGCCGCCTTCCGGCGCGCCGGGCTCGATCCGGACAAGCCGCCGGCCACCTTCGCCGAAGTCGAAGCCGATGCGCGCAAGATCGTGCAGAGCGGCGCGGCCAAGTTCGGCATCGCGCTCAAGACCGACTCCTGGCCGATCGAACATTGGTTGGCGAAGGCCGGCGACACCTTCGTGAACAACGACAACGGCCGGAAGGCCCGCGCGACGAAGGTGACGTTCGACAACGCTGAGGGTCTGTCGATCTTCACGTGGTTCGACGACATGGTGAAGTCGAAGCTGGCGTTGAGCACGGGTACGAATGACTACAACCACTACCTCGCCGTCGGAAACGGCCAGGCCGCGATGACCATCGACACCTCGGCCGCGCTCGGCACGATCTCGCAACTCTTCGCCTCGGGGCAATACAAGAACGTGCAACTCGGAGTGGGGCCGATGCCGGGGCCGACGAGCCCCAACGGAAGCGTGCTCGTAGGTGGCGCCGCGAACTACATCGTCAACAAGTCGGCCCCCGAGAAGCAGGCTGCGGCCTATGAGTTCGCCAAGTTCCTCGCCCAACCCGACACGCAGGCGAAGTGGGCCGCGGCGACGGGATACGTTCCCGTGTCGAAGTCGGCCGCGACCATGTCGCCGCTCGTCGAACAGTACGCGCGCCAACCCGAATACAAGGTCGCGTACGACCAGCTCCTCGCCGGTCCCGTGAACGCGGCGACCGCCGGGCCGGTGATCGGTGCCTACGGCTCGACGCGCGAAGGGGTGCGGGGCGCGGTCGTCGACGGGCTCTCACGCATGCTCGACGGCAAGCTCACGCCCGAGCAAGCGTTGGCGGCCGCGGCTTCGGAGGCAAATGCCGCGATCGACGACTACAACAGCCGGATGGGCTAGGCGACGCGCCGACGCGGACGAGCAGATGAGTCGAACGGCCCTACCGTCGGGTCTTTCGGGCCTGCCCAACGGCCCGGCTGCGGCCGTACCTTCACTGCATGGCCAAGACTCGACCGATTCTGACCCTCGCCCTCGGCGCCGCGCTCGTGTTCGCAGCGTGTGGCGGCGGTGGTACCTCGTCGACTACGAGCACCCAGCCGGGCTCGACCGGCACCGGTGGCGTGAATCCTGCCGACTGCGGGCTCGACGCCTTTGCCAAGGCGTCCAAGCCCGTCGAGGTGACGTTCTGGCACGAGATGTCGCGCGCGAATGCCGACTGGCTGGTCAAAGAGACTGCCGCGTTCAACAGCTCACAACACGACGTCCACGTCACGCTCGTGCAGTTCGCGAACTACCAGGATCTGCTGACCAAGTATCTCGCCGGGCTCTCGACCAAGAGCCTGCCGGACCTGTTCCACCCCGAGGACACGACGGTCCAGCGCCTGATCGACAGCCAGAGCGTCATGCCGGTCCAGGCGTGCGTCGACGCCGATCACTACTCGCTCGCCAAGCTCCTCCCACGGGCGACGGCGTACTTCTCCTTCAAGAACGTGCTCTACGGCATGCCGTGGAGCCTGTCGAACCCCATCCTCTGGTACAACAAGACCGCGTTCGTCAAGGCCGGACTCGACCCGAACAAGCCGCCGCAGACGCTCGCGCAGGTCAAGGAGTACTCGCAGAAGATCGTCGCCAGCGGCGCGGCGAAGCACGGAATCGCGCTTCGGGTCGAGCCCTATATCTTCGAGTTCCTGAATGCCAAGTCGGGCGGAACGCTCGTCAACAATGCCAACGGCCGTGACGGGCGCGCGACCGCGGCGACTCTCGAGACGCCCATCGCCGACCAGATCTGGTCCTGGTGGAACGACATGGTGCGCAGTGGGCTCGCCCTCAACACCGGTGGCGCCACCGGGAACATCGACCACATGCTTGCCGTCGGTACCGGCGACGCGGCAATGACGATCGAGGCGAGCGGCGTGCTCGGCACCGTGAAACAAGTGCTCGAGGAAGGGCAGTACAAGACGGTTCGCATAGGCACCGCACCGCTCCCGTCGATCGAGGGCGGAGGCGGAGTCCCCGTCGGGGACGGATCGCTGTGGATCTCGAAGGCCTCCTCGCCCGCGAAGCGCGCGGCGGCGTGGCAGTTCATCAAGTACATGGCGGCGCCGGAACAGCAAGCGTCGCTCGCGGTCGAGGGTGGCTTCGCACCGATCCGAGCCGATGCGACGACCATCCCCGTCCTCGCGAAGAAGTGGGCGGCGGAACCCATCTACCGTGTCAGCTACGACCAGCTGACGACCGGCGCGGAGGACCCGTCGACCGCCGGATCCCTCATCGGCGACTACCAAGGAGTGCGCGACGCCATCAAGGACGGGATGCTCTCGATGTTGACCGGTGGCCTGTCGCCGAGTGCCGCGCTCCAGAAGGCACAGCGCGAAGCCGACTCCGCGATCCAGGCGTACAACGACCGCATCGGTTCCGGATGACAACCTGCGACGGCTTGGAATGAGGCCGTTCGACTCTTGTTCTCCGGTCCTTGCGGGGGAACGCTGAACAGAGCGCGATGGAGGTGACGACATGGTCGGCATGGCGAATGCGGGAACGGCGAATGAGGGAATGATCCTGCTCGACGTGACTTCGGGCCGCGGGGGTTTCGACGAGGAGCTTCTCGAACGGCTCGGTCACACGGTGAAGGTGTGTCACGGACCGGATCGCGGCGTCCCGTGCCCGCTTCTCGCCGGCCACGGGTGCGAGGACTTCGAGAACGCGCACGGCGTGTTGTTCGAGCTCGATCTCGACCGACCGCAGCACCGTGCCGTCCTGCGCCGGTATCGCGATCTTGCTCGGCCCGAGGTCCCGATCCGCGCGATCGTCACGGTCGACCAAGCGCAGCGCTACGCGGACCTGTTGCGCGACATCGAGGTGCTCACACACGATCCGACCGTGGCGGATCTCGACGGCTTTGCCTCCGAGGTCGAGGCTGCCGACCGCGTGTAACCCTTTCCCGGCGGAGGACACGATGGAACGCATGAGCAGTCTCGACGCGGTGTTCGTCGCGGTCGAGGACTCGGTGAATCACATGCACATCGGTTCGGTCGGGATCTTCGAGGGGCCGCCGCCTTCGTACGACGAGGCTCGAGCGCTCGTGGCGTCGAAGCTCCACCTCGTCCCTCGGTACCGGCAGCGGGTGCGCGAGGCGCCCATGAGTATCGGCCGCCCGCTCTGGATCGACGACATCCACTTCAATCTCGACTACCACATCCGCGCCATCGCCTTGCCGACCCACGCCAACCGGCGCGGGCTCGAGCAACTCGTCGGCCGAGTGATGTCGCAGCCACTCGACCGGAACCGCCCGCTCTGGGAGATGTGGGTGATCGACGGTCTTTCCGACGGTCGCTGGGCACTCCTGTCGAAGGTGCATCATTGCATGGTCGACGGCATCGCCGGTACCGATCTGCTCGGCGTGATCATGGATACCGAGCCGGACGCGCACGTCGCGGTCGCGAGCGATTGGACGCCGGCATCCGAGCCGTCGCGACTCGACCTCGGTCAAGCTTCGTTGCGCATGGCGTTGGAATCTGCAACCGGCGTGATGTCCGGCGTCGCAAACGCGGCTCGTCATCCGACCCGTGCCTGGGAGAAATTCCGAAACATCGCGGTTGGTCTCGAGCGGCTCGTCGCTCCCTCGCGCCGCGCCGGTGCCTCGCTCACCGGATCGATCGGGCCTCATCGTCGTTGGGCACGGACCCGCGCGTCGTTGCACGACATCGCCACTGTCCGCGAGGCGTTCGGTGGCACGGTCAACGATGTCGTGCTCTCCGCGGTGACTCGCGGCTTTCGTGAATTGCTCTCGCACGCGGTGAGTCCGTCGAGCATCGGACCGTCTCGGCCCTCATCCCAGTGTCGATGCGGACGACGGACACGCGGCCTGCGCTCGACAACCAAGTGTCCGCCGTGTACGCCCGCCTTCCGGTCGGCATCGACGACCCCATCGAACGCCTCGGCGCAATCCGCGCTCACATGGACGCGCTGAAGCAGTCCCACGAGGTCGACGCTTCCACCGCGGTCGTAGGAATCGGTGACATCGCGCCGCCGGTTCTCGCGGCGGCGCTCACGCGGGCGATTGTCCATTCACAAGAGCTCGTGCAGACCGTGGTAACGAACGTTCCGGGTCCGCAGGTGCCGCTGTACGCGCACGGCCGCCGTATGCTGGAGGCGTATCCCTTCGTTCCGATCGCCGGACACATCCGAATGGGTGTCGCGATCTGGTCGTACTGCGGCGATATGTACTTCGGCATCACCGGCGACTGGGACGGCGCGCCCGACATCGACAAGATCGCCGTCGGCATCGATCTCGCGTTCGAGGACATGTACAAGGAGGCCGCCGCCGCCGTGTGAGTCGCTCCGAGGGCGTCGACGGTGGCGCCGGCGCGAGGATCTGGGAGACTTCGAGGGTGACCTTCGAAGACGGGCGGCGTGACCTCGAGGCTTGGCGGACGGAATTCCCGGACGATCCGTTCGGCGCAGACGCGCCGCTGCGCGCGCTCCTCGACCGGGCCTTGCCGGCCGACCGGGTGGTAGCGCTGGCGCGAGATGCGTCCCGGTTCGGTCGGGCGGTGATCGACACCGTCGGTCCGGCGTGCCGACGTTACGAACATCGCGCGCACCTTCCGGAGTTGGAGCGCTATGACGGCATCGGCAACCGGGTCGAAGCGGTGCGCTTCGACCCCGACTACCACCGCGCAGGTGCGGCAATATGGCAGAGCGGCCTCGTCGCCCTGTCGGGCACGCCGGGCCGAGCCTACGAGCAGGCAACGCTTCTCTACCTTCTGTCACTCGAGGGCGAGGCTGGTCACGCGTGCCCGGCGGTTTGCACGATCGGCCTGGCGCGGGCGCTGCGCCGAGCGGCCGACCCCGAGATCCGCGACCGCTTCCTGCCCCCACTGCTCGATCCCGACTACTCGCACGCGCAACGCGGTTCGCAGTTCCTCACCGAAGTGCAGGGAGGAAGCGACGTCGGTGCCAACGCGACCGATCGCGCGCCCGCAGCCCGACGGCTCGTACGCGATAACCGGCGAGAAGTGGTTCTGCTCGGTCGCCGACGCGCAGCAGTTCCTCGTCACGGCTCGCGTGCCCGGGTAGTCCCGCGGGCACACGAGGTCTCGGTTGCTTCGTGATCCCTCGCCTGCTCGACGGTGAGCCGAACGGCTTCGTGATGCGGCGCCTCAAGGAGAAGCTCGGCACCCGCGGTATGGCGTCCGGCGAGATCGACTTCGACGGGAGCCCGCGCGTGGCCGATCGGGGCCGTCGAGAACGGCTTCCGCACCGCGGTCGGGGTCGTTCTCAACACCAGCCGTTGGATGACCGCGGTCGGATCCACCGGCATGATTCGGCGGGCGTACCTCGAAGCCTCGGCGTACGCGCGCCACCGCCGCGCGTTCGGTCGCCCGATCAACGAGTTCCCGGCGACCCGAGCCACGATCGCGGACTTGCGTGTCATGTGGCTCGGCGCGCTGCACCTCGTCTTCGCGTTGACCACTCTGGAGGACGCCATCGACTCCGCGAGCGCCGACGAGGAGATCACCGTGTACCACCGGTTCCTCGTGAACGCCACGAAGTACGCGCTGTCGCTCGACGCCACGACCGCGGCGCGGAGTGCGATCGAGGTACTGGGCGGCAACGGGACGATCGAGGATTTCAGCGTGCTTCCGCGGCTCTACCGGGACGCGATCGTCTACGAGTCGTGGGAAGGTACACACAATGTGCTCATCGCGCAGATCCTCGCCGACCTGCACCGGATGCCGATCATCGAGGTCGTCGGTGAACGCCTCACCGGACTCTGCAGCTCGAGTGCAGCGCAGGTGGCTGATCGCGCACACGCCGAGCTCGACGACGCGACTCCAAGACATGCGCCGATCAACGACTGACGCCGACTTCGGTGCCCGCCACTTCCGCGGCGTGCTCGACCGCGTCGTCACGATTGCGCGCGTGGCCTCGCTGCTCGACGGCGGTGAACACCTCGCGGCCGAGCACCTCCTGCTGACCCGTCTCGTCGCTCAACGATCGGAGCACGACTCGGGCTATGCGACCCGCGTTGACTCCCTCGCGTCCGGCGAGTGAACCACGCTCGGCCACGCTCCGCGAGCTTCAGGTCTCAAAGCGACATGACCAGGCGGACGATGTGGTCCTTCACCTCGGTCGGCGTCAGGGAGCTCCAGAGGGCGAGCGCCTGCGCGTCGTAGCCGACGAGATAGCGGGCGCGAGGCCGGCGCGTCGTGAGCGCGGTACCGATCGCCTTGGCGCAGTGCACGGGATCGCCCATGAACGGTTGCCACAGCCTCGTCGTGGTGAGGGTGCGCCGATATGCGGCGTCGTAGCGCGAGCCGGCGCGCTTGGTGATCTCGCGCTCGGTCTCCTCCCAGATTCCCGTGCGGAAGCCGCCGGGCTCGACGAGGATGACACGGATCCCGTCGCGCGCGACCTCCATCCGCAACGCATCCGAGAGTCCCTCGAGCGCCTGTTTCGCGCCTTGATACCAGCCGGTCAGAGGGGTCGACGCGCGTCCGTAGATCGACGAGACGTTGACGATGCGGCCGCCACCACCATCACGCATATGAGGGATCGCGAGTCGTGCCAGGCGCATGGGTGCGAGAATCATCGTCTCGAACGCCGTGCGCGCTTCGCCGTCAGTGACGTCCTCGATCGAACCCGTGATCGAGAAGCCGGCGTTGTTGACGAGCGCAAACGGACGGTACTCGTCGATCACACGAGCGCAACCGTCGGGATCCGTGACGTCGAGCAACACCGTTTCGACGGTCACGCCGACCTCGCGTGCCGCGTCGGCCACGACTGCAGCTTTCGCCTCCGAGCGCACGGTGCCGACCGATCGGAACCCCCGGCGTGCGAGCTCGAGTACCGTGGCGAGCCCGATTCCGGAGTTCGCTCCGGTCGTCATCGCGGTTCGTGTGTTCCGCATCGGCGAGTCTCCAGCGCATGGTGGCGGGCCAGGTGCCCCGCGGCGACGGCGACGAACCTGCGGTCGCCGTGCC
Source organism: uncultured Actinomycetes bacterium (assembly GCA_963784845.1). Lineage (GTDB taxonomy): Bacteria > Actinomycetota > Acidimicrobiia > IMCC26256 > PALSA-610 > PALSA-610. The sequence goes on from CAWASN010000004.1 coordinate 229,837, forward strand.
GCCCGCCCATACTCGCGCCGTCGTCCGATCCCGCCCGTCGTCCGATCCCGCCCGTCGTGCCCGATTCAGGTCGATGCCTCCGGTGGGTAGTAGCGGCGCCGCGCCCAGCCCGCGACGTAGACGAGGGCGACGAGAGCGGGCACTTCGATGAGGGGGCCGACGACACCGGCGAGGGCCTGACCCGAGGTCACGCCGAACACGCCGATCGCCACCGCGATCGCGAGCTCGAAGTTGTTGCCCGCCGCGGTGAACGCCAAGGTGGCCGTGCGGGGGTAGCCGAGGTGGAGGCGCACGCCGAGCGCGAAGCTCGCACTCCACATCAGCACGAAGTAAGCGAGGAGCGGCAGCGCAATCCGCGCGACGTCGAGGGGCTCGCGGGTGATCTTGTCGCCTTGCAGGGCGAAGAGCACGACGACGGTGGCGAGCAGCCCCCACAAGGCGACCGGTGCGATGCGGGGCAGGAACCGGTCGGTGTACCAGTCGTCGCCTTTGCGGGCGACGGCCACGAGGCGGGTGAGGTAACCCGCCGCGAGTGGGATCCCCAAAAAGACCAGGACCATGCCGCGCGATCTGCCACACCGACACGTGCAAGGCGGCGGTATCCCAACCCAGCCAAGTCGGGAGCAACTCGAGGTAGAAGTAGCCGAGAAGGCTGTACGCGGCGATCTGGAACAGCGAATTGACGGCGACGAGCACAGCCGCGGCTTCGCGGTCTCCGCCGGCGAGGTCGTTCCAGATGAGGACCATGGCGATGCAGCGCGCGAGGCCGACGATGATCAAACCGGTGCGGTACGCGGGCAGGTCGGGCAGGAACGCCCAGGCGAGAAAGAACATCAGTGCCGGGCCGACGACCCAGTTGAGGACCAGGCTCGGCACCAGCATGCGCCGGTCGCGCGTGACGTCGCCGATGCGGTCGTAACGAACCTTGGCCAGCACCGGGTACATCATCGCGAGCAGGCCGATGGCGATGGGCAAGCTGACGTTGCCGACCTTCACCGCGTCGAGCGCATCGTTGAGGCCGGACACGAGCCGACCGAGGGCCAGCCCCGCAGCCATCGCCGCGCCGATCCACACCGGCAGATACCGGTCGAGCAGGCCGAGCCGATGGAGCACGTCGCGCTCCGGCGCGGTCGGCTCGTGAACGATCGAGTTGTGCACCTCTCCAGCGTGCGCCGCCGAGGCCGCCGGCGAAACGGCCGCAGGTCCCGTCCGGTTGTGGCTTTCGTCGTGCGTGCCCGCGGCCTCTGCACGGAAATCGGCGGATGCATCAAGTTCTTGCCTCGATCCGACCGATACCGCCAGGGAGGATTCACAGAGGGGGACGCCGATGGCGCAGCTGGTACTTCTCGTTGTCGCGGGAATTGCGGGACTCGTCGGCCACAGCGAAGCCGCGAAGACCGAGAAGCGATTTCGTCGAGGTCCCCTGGGCATCCCGGCGATCGGGTGGGGTGTCGCGGGATTCGCCGGAGCAGGGCTCGTCGGTGTGCTGCTCGGCGCGGAGATCGTGGTCGCTGCGCTCATCGGCTTCGTCTCCTACAGCGAAGCGGCGAAGTACGAAAGGCAAAGTGGCGCGGCTCCGGGGGGCATCCCGTCCCCGGCGTGGGGTGTCGGGTGTGCCGCTCTGGGTCTCATCGGCGCGCTCGTCGAGTCGACCTTCGTCATCTGGCTCGTCGCGGGGTTCGTCGGTTACCGCGAAGCGGTGAGGTACGAGACGCAGTTCGGCAAACCGGCGTTGCGGGTCTCGCCACTGGTGTGGGGCGTTGCCGGGTTCTTCTTCGGGCTCGTCGGCGGGCTGATCGTCTCGGCGCTGACGTGGACCGTGGTATGCGCTTTCCTGGGCCTGGTGAGCGCCCACCTGCTGCTGCTCGCCGAGCGGAACGCGTTGTTGGTCGAAAGGAACGCGCGGCTCGCCGAGGGAAAGACGGGACGACAACCGCCCCCCTCGGTGGCTCACTCCGAGCCCGCGGCGGATGCGGTCGTCACGCCGCCGGCGGCTCGCCGTTGGGCCGCGGCAGTGACGTCACGACGGTCCGAGCCGCGACGGTCCGAGCCGCGACGTTCCGAGCCGCAAGGGGTCGCACCGCGAGGGGTCGCACCGAGTTCGGGGGGCACCGACGGAGGCGACCTCCTGCCCCGTAGGCGCTGACGGGCACGCCGGCGCGCGTCCACCGGGCCGCCGTTCGGCCCGGACGCGCACGGCCCTCTTTCCGGCCTGCACGCCGGGCGGGCATCATGGGCGCATGTCGGAGCACCTTGGCATTCCCACGGCGCGGGTGCGGCGGGCCCCGCGATGACCACGCCGACCGAGTGGGTCGAAATCACCCGCCGCAACGCGCGGTCGGTGCAGACGACGATCGGTTGGATCTTCTGGGATCCCGGCGCGGTGAAGCGCTACGACAGCCTCGGGCTCCCGGGACCGCTCGGCTACGTCGCCAGCGCGTGCCGCGCCGCTCGCACCGGCCGGACCGGACGCCGTGATCGCCGCGTTCGGATCGATCAGCCCACCGGCGATCCGCATCGCGTTCGAGCTCGTCGCGCGGCACACGACGTTCGACGCGGTGTCGCGGCGCGCGACGAGGCGGTCAGCGAGGGATTGCCAGAGCACACGCCCGGGATCCTCGGTCCGCTCGCCGAGCTCGGGCCGGCATTGTGGCCGATCGTCGAACGACTGCCCCGGGTCGGCCGGGTCTTGTTCGCCGCGCACCTGCGGATGCCGAGGTCGCAGGATCCGGTGCTGTCGGGTTGGCACACGGTGAACTGCATACGCGAGTGGCGCGGCGATCTGCACTGGGCGGTCGTGGTCGCTCACGGTCTCACCGGTGTCGAGGCTTCGATCCTGCACAACGCGTGGCTCGGCTATGAACGCGACTGGCTCGCACGGTCGCGTGGTACTGCGCCCGACGAGCTCGAGGCGGGATGGCGTTCCCTCGCGGCCAAGGGCCTTGTCGTCGAAGGAGAGGTCACCGCAGAGGGAGTGGCGCTTCGCGAGCGCATCGAAAACGAGACCGACCGCCTGAGCTCTCAGCCGTGGGAACTGCTCGGCGTCGACCGCGCCCGCCGCTTCGCCATCGACTTCGAGCCGCCGTGCGAGCTGCTCCTGGCACGCGTCGACGCGACCGCGGGCCCCAACTACCAACCCGCGTCGCGGCTGCGCTGACGCCGATCGCGCCCGGTGTTTCGGGTTGGTCCCCCGAAGCTCGCAGGTGCGACCCCGGGTGGGCCTGCCCCTTGCCCTGGGTCGTCTCACGAGGTAGCATACTGAGTATGCTACCTCGTGAGTTCCCGCGATGAGTGTCCGGCACGCCTTGCTCGCGCTGTTGAGCGACGGCCCCAAGTACGGGATGCAGCTCCGTCAGGAGTTCGAGGAACGGACAGGGGAGGTGTGGCCGCTGAACGTGGGCCAGGTGTACACGACGCTGCAACGGCTCGAGCGTGACGGGCTGGTGGAATCGGACGACAGCGCCGACGAGGGCCCGCAGCGCGGCTTTCGGATCACGACCGAAGGCGCGACGGAGCTGGCGGCGTGGTTGCGCACTCCGCCCGACATGACGTCGCCGCCCCGCGACGAGTTGGTCATCAAGGTCCTGGTCGCGCTGCGGTTGCCAGGTGTCGACGTGCGCGACATCGTGCAGGTGCACCGGCGGTACGTGGTCGAGCTCATGCAGCAGTGGACACGCCTGAAGGACGACGCCGCCGAGCACGAGGTCGGCTTCTTGTTGGTCGTCGATGCAGAGCTGTTCCGTCTCGACGCGGTGATCCGGTGGTTGGACGCCGCCGACGGGCGGCTGGCGCGACTCGCCGCCGATCCGCCGGCGCCGCCCGGGCCGGAGTTGGCGCCGCGGTTGCGTCGCCGGTCGGGGGTTCGGCGATGAGCGCGCTCGAGCTGCGAACCGTGTCCAAGGTGTACGGCGAAGGCGCGAACGAGGTACATGCGTTCCGCGGCGTCGACCTCTCGGTCGACGCGGGCGCGCTAGTGGCGGTGATGGGACCGAGCGGTTCCGGGAAGAGCACGTTGTTGACCATCGCGGGAACCCTCGAGGTTCCGACGGGCGGGGAGGTACGGATCGACGGAGTCACGGTTTCGGCGATGTCCCGCAACGACCGGGCCCGTTTGCGGCGTCGTTCCATCGGCTACGTGTTCCAGGACTTCAACCTGTTGGCCGGATTGAGCGCGCTCGAGAACGTCTGTCTGCCCATGGAGCTCGACGGGATCGGCGCGCGCAAGGCGCGCACCGCCGGTATGGAGGCACTCGAGGAGCTCGGGCTCACCGATCGCGCGTCGAGCTTTCCCGACGAGCTTTCGGGAGGCGAACGCCAACGCGTCGCGATCGCGCGCGCGGTCGTAGGTGATCGGCACCTGCTGCTCGCGGACGAACCGTCGGGTGCACTCGATTCTGCCAATGCGGAGGCGGTGATCCGTCTCATCCGCGCCGCGTGTCGACGCGGTGTCGCAGGAGTCGTGGTGACCCACGATGCGCAACTGGCGTCGTGGGCCGACCGGGTGGTGTTCCTCCGGGACGGGCGCGTCGTCGATCAGACGATGCCGCCGGCCGGACCCGAGTCGCTGCTCGCGCCGGAAGCGAAGTCGTGAGCCTGGCGCTCGAGGAGCGACCGCAGGCATTGGATGCCGGGGCGTCGAGTGGTCGGTCGGCGCGGCGTGCGATCTTCCGCTGGTCGTGGCGACTGTTCCGACGCGAGTGGCGCCAGCAAGTGCTCGTGGTGGCGCTGATGGTGCTCGCGGTCGCGGCGACCACCGTCGGAGTGGCCCTCGCGTACAACGCGGGGCTCCCGCTCGATCCGGGCATGGGCACCGCGACCGCGTCGATGACGTTCGCGGGTACCGACCGCGCGGATGTCGCGGCGGCGCGGCGTGCGTTCGGCACCGTCGAGGAGATCGGCCACCAGAGGCTCGCGATCCCGGGAACCCGCAACTCGCTCGACCTGCGCGCGCAAGACCCGAACGGGCGGTACGGGCGCCCCACCCTCGGCCTCGTCGCCGGGCGGTTCCCGACTGGTCCGAACGACATCGCGATGACGTCCGATGCGGCGGCGACCTTCAACGTGCAGATCGGCAATCCGTTCGTCGCGAACGGCGTGACCCGCCACGTCGTCGGACTGGTCGAGAACCCCTTGGACCTCAACGACGAGTTCGCGCTCGTCGCGCCGGGCCAGGCCACTCCGCCCGATCATGTGACGATCCTGTTCGACGCCTCCAGCAAGAACTCGACGCGCTCCGCCCGCGCGGGAACGCAGTGGGCATCGGAAGCCGCTCGGCCGTGAACAAGACCGCCGCCGCGGTCGTCGTGCTCGCGCTGGAGACGATTGGTCTCCTGTTCGTCGGCCTCCTCGCCGCCGCGGGTTTCGCCGTCATGGCGCAGCGCCGGCTCCGGGCGCTCGGCATGCTGGGCGCGCTCGGCGCGACCGACAGCCATGTTCGCCTGGCGACGGTTGCCAACGGAGCCGTTGTCGGAGTCGTCGGCGCCGTCACCGGCGTGGTCTTGGGCCTCGCGACCTGGTTTGCGTCTCGCACCGCGTTCGAGGCTCTCGTCAATCACCGGGTCGATCGATTCCACCTGCAGTGGTGGGCGATCGCGGCGGCGATGGTCCTCGCCGTCGTGACCGCCGTCGTCGCTGCCTGGTGGCCCGCGCGTTCGGCGGCCCGATCGTCGATCGTGGCGGCGCTGTCGGGACGGCCGGCGCCCCCCAAACCCGCGCACCGGTTCGCCGGTGCCGGGCTCGTCCTGTTGGGTGCCGGGTTCGGCTGCCTCGCGTTCGCGCACCGCAGTCTCGAACGGCCGAACGCGTTCCTCATCATCGCCGGGACGATGACAACCACCTTCGGGATGTTGTTCGTCGGGCCACTGTTCATCCGAGGTTTGGCCGCGGCCGGGCGCCGGTCGCCGATCGCATTACGGCTCGCGTTCCGCGATCTCGCCCGTTACCAGGCCCGATCGGCGGCGGCCCTCGGCGCCATCAGCCTCGCGCTCGCGATCGCGGCGACCGTCGCCGTCAGCGCCGCCGCAGCCGCGATCCCCCCGCCCGAGGCGAATCTCGCGAGCAACCAAGCCATCGTCTATCTCAGCTCCGGCAACGGCTCCGCGCCCGGCGACGGTTCTGCCGCGATACCCGAACGCACCGAGGCCGAAGTTCGCCGCGCTGCGAGTGCACGTCGACGCGCTCGCCACATCGCTCCAGGCGCAAGCTGTCGTCCCGCTCACCGCAGCCGTCGACCCCGCCTCACCGACCGTCACGCCCGGCGACCTGGGCGGGCCCGGTGCAGGTGGAGTCGTCGGCGGGTCGGCCGGAGGCACCGTCTCCCAGGAAACGGTGGCGCTGGCGCGGGTGAGGAGCGTGACCCACGGAGGAGGCCAAGGCATCGAGATCACCGACGAGATGCCGATCTACGTCGCGACTCCCGCGCTGCTCGCGCACTACGGAATCAGCCCGAGCGATGTCGGCGCGAACACCGACGTCATCACCGGACGCCGCGACCTCGCCGGCTTCGAGGTCCTCGCGCCCGGCGCCGCGACTCCCTGCGACCCCTCTCAAACCAAGTGCCGCGCGATCGGAGCCGCGCCGGCACCCGGGCCGGCCGCGCAGACGGCCCGGAGCAGTGGCATCCCACTGTGCAGACCATGAAGCTCCCGACCTACACCTCGGCGCCCGACACGCTGATCACGATGCACGCGCTCCAGGAATTCGGGCTGACGTCGGTGCCGGCCGGTTGGTTCATCCAGACGCGGTCGCCGCTGACAACGGCCGAGATCAACTCGGCCCAGCGCACTGCCGGCGCGGCCGGAGTCACCATCGAAACTCGAAAGAAGCAAACGTCGAATGCGTCCCTCCGCGACGGGGCCACCGCGGTCGGCATCCTCGTCGCCCTCGGTGTGCTCGCAATGACCGTCGGCCTCATCCGCAGCGAAACCGCGAACGACCTCCGCACGCTCGCGGCAACCGGGGCGACCAGCACCACGCGACGCACGATCACCGGCGCCACCGCGGGCGCGCTCGCGGTCCTCGGGGCTCTGCTCGGGACCGGCGGCGCGTACCTCGCTCTCATCGCCTGGCACCGAAGCGACCTGCACCCGCTGACGCAGGTGCCGTACCTCGACCTCGCGATCATCCTCGTGGGTCTCCCGCTCCTCGCGATCGCGGCGGGTTGGCTCCTCGCCGGACGAGAGCCGAGCTCCATCGCGCACCAGCCGCTCGAGTGAAGGCTTCGCCTGCTGTGAGCTTGTCCCGATCAATGTGCGGCGCGAAGATGCGCCGGTCCCGGGGGAGGCGAGATGTTCTCACGTACGCAGATCGTCGTGTCGGCGGCCGCGATCGCGGCGATGCTCGTCGTTCCGACGACGTCGGCGCGGGCCTCGGGCGGCGCGTCCGCCACCGCGGCAGGCGTATCCGCGGCCGTCGGCAGGGAGTCGCACGGCTCGCGCGTCGCGCCTTACACCGTCTACTGGGACCAGAACGAGGAGGAAGACTTCCTGCCGCGTCCCGTCGGGCCGGACGGGACAGCTCATCCCTCCGTGGGACCCCAACGGGCAGATGTGCATCTTGGCCGACCACAGCGGGCGGTTCGTCGTCGGCTACAACCCGACGCTGGCTTCGCAGAACAACCCCGGAAGCCTGAAGCCGGTCAAAGATCCCCCGATCGGTGAAGCCCTCTACGACCGTCACGGCCGCTTCCTCAAGTCGATCTTCGTGCCGGGGCCGTTCGCGCTTGCGGGCACGACGGTCGGCGGCGACATCCCGCCCAATGCGGGGGGCGGTGTGTTCAACGACAACGGATCGATGACCGGTTGTGCCGTCGACCGGACCGGCAATCTCTTCGCCGCGGACATCGGCACTGCCCAAGGTGCGTTCCCACCTCCTGACGACGGCAGGCTCATCGAGTGGTTTGCGCCGCGCTACGACACCTACTGCATCGTGGACGGACCGACCGCCGGCGGCGTCGGTCCCCATCATGTCGACGGCACCGGTGGGTTGCGTCAGCCCGGCGATCTTGCGATCGACCCGAGGACCGGTGATCTGCTCGTACCCGAGGCGAGCTCGTCGGCAGTGGGGATCGGCGGTCGGGTCCTCCGATTCGCACGTCGCTCGCTCCCGCGTTCGGCGGCCGACTGCGGACCGGACGGCCTCTATCCCAGGGATCGACTCCAGGTGTCGACCTTCGTGCAAGGCGACGTCAACTATCTTCCCTTTCCGATCGCGATAGCACGTGACCCGATGTGTCACTGCTGGGCGATCAGTACCACGATCGGCGATCCGGCGGTGGTGTGGGTGCACGACGACGGCACGCCGGTCGTCGGTCGTTCCCTGCCCGGCGTGGAGATCGCGCACGTCGGACAAGACCCGAACGCGGCCAACCCCTTCGGCATCGCGTTCGCGCCCGACGGCACGCTGTACCTCGTCGACATCCATATCGTGTGCTCGGCCCCGCTGATCAACTGCGGCCCGGCGACGAAGGGCGGCCGTGTCCTGCGCGTCACGTTCGACAAGGGCAAGCCGAATCCGGTCGAGACGATCGCGTCCGGGCTCGACTTCCCGACCAGCGTGACGGTCTGCGTTGCCGAGGATCACGACCGGTGTCCGGCGCCGCGGGGAGCCCACTTCGGTTGACGGCCGTCGCGTGAGGTTGTGCTCGCTGGCACTCGTGGCGTTTCTCGGCCTCGGTGGGTTGACCGCGGCATCTCCCGCGACCGCGACGCCGAGGGAGCGTTCTCCGATTGGCACGTGGGATTGGCCCGGCTACGGACACGACGCGCAGCACACGTTCCACGGGCGAACGACGTTGACCACGCGCACAGCGTCGACCCTGGCGAGGGCATGGTTCTTTCCGACCGGACTCGCGGTGACGGCGACACCGACGGTTGTCGCCGGGACGGTCTACGTCGGCTCGTGGGACGGATACTTCTACGCGCTTTCGTTGAAGACGGGGCAGTTGCGGTGGAAGTTCCAGCTCGCGGCGCAGCCGGCGGTGAGTCCCCAACCGGCGGGACCGCCCGACCCGGGGACTGACGGCGGAATCGTCACGTCCTCGGCGTGGTACGAACCCGGGAATCGCTCGCACCCCGACCTGGTGATCTTCGGAGGCGGGTACACGCTCTACGCGCTCGACGCCGGTACCGGCAACCTGGTTTGGCACCACGACTACACGGGGAGGCCCGACCTCCCGGCCGATCCCCTGCACGACGACGCACGCATCTTCTCCTCGCCGGTGGTCGCCGACGGAAAGGTCCTCTTCGGCGTGTCCGCCGACGGCGGCCGGGGCCGTCGGGGTTATGTCGTCGCCGCGGACGTGCAGACCGGAGACCCCGTGTCGACGCGCGAGACCGACGTCGATGCGTCGGGTGCCGTGCTCAACGACGGCTGCGGTGACGTGTGGTCGTCGGGAACGTTGTTGCCGGCGCTCCACCTCGTGGTGTTCGACGTGGCCGATTGTCGCGGATCGAGTACCGGCCTGCTGACCGAAGGCGTGATCGCGTTGCGGGTCGTCGACGGAACGATTGCTTGGCGGTTTCAGCCACCGCGGCGCGACGACGGATGTGATTTCGACTTCGGCGCGACGCCGAATGCGGGCATCGACAGCCGCGGCATCAGCCGGTTCCTCGGCGTGGGCGGCAAGGACGGCACGTACTACTCGCTCGCCCCTGCTACGGGCGCGCCGCGGTGGAGTACCAACGTCGTATTCGGCGGTTCGGCGGGTGGATTCATCGGAACGACGGCCTATGACGGCGCGCACGTCTACGGATCAACCGCGCTCGGGGACATCGACGGTTTGTGTGCCCCGGGCGATCAACGCGACACGGCACTCCAGAATCCGACGGTGCATGTCTTCGCCGCGGGCACCGGAAAGGTCGAGTTCCAGGAGTCGGGCGAGTGGTCATTCGGACCGACGACCGTCGCGCGCAACCTCACGTTCAACTGTCCCGCGCTGGCGCCGGCCGTCAACGTGCGCAATGCCCGTACCGGTGCCATCGTCGCCAAGATCTCTCTCCCGGTGCCGTGCTGGTCGGGGATCGCAACGGTAGGCGACGCGCTCGTGCTCGGGACCGGGGCCTCGTTCAACAGCAGCGGCAGTGGAATTCTCGTACTGACACCGGGGGGTGCGCCGCCGGTGCTCCCGTCGATCCGGAAGGCGAGCTGAGCGGCGGCTCCGTCCCGGTCGCCGACGTGAGGCATGCGCATGCGCATGCCGGCTCGGTTTCGGACCTCAGGGTGCGAGGCGAAAGGGCGGGTACGTGTCGGTGGCGAGGAGAAAGGCGTAGGCGATCACTCGATTGTGCCAACGCATGACGCCGACGACGAAGTCGTTCAGCCCGCTCGGGTACCGACCGGTGAAGAGGATCGAGAACCACGCGGCAATGAGCGCGAAGACGGTGGCGATATCGATGAAGACGAGCACGACGTAGTGGGGGATCGCCAGGAACCACTTGACGATCGGCAACCAGCGGTTCAGGTCGCGACCGACGTCGGGAAAGGCGATGTCGAGGTGCACTGCCTGGGTTTCGTCGGTCGACGGGTACTCGTCTCGGAGCAAGAAGAGGTACGCGCCGATCCGGTTCTCGAAGCGCAACAGCCCGAGGTTCCAGTCGAACCACCAGCGCGGGTACTTCTGGCGGAACACGATCATCAGCGCGGGAGCCACGACGAGCAGCCCGCCCGCGGCTCCTGCGGCGAACTCGCCGTTCCGGCCCGCCACCGTGCCACCGCCGATCGCGGCGGCGACCATGAGGATCGGGATCGCCAGGATCGGACGGAAGGCGGTCGTCAACCGGTTGCGATCGCCTTCGGCGACGTCGACGACGAAGGCCACGGGATACTCGGTGGGCGAGGCGGTGGTCACACAGCATCCCGACACGGCTGCTCGACGAATCGGCCTGGCAACGTCATCTCCGACCTCCCGGGCGTGCACATCCCGATGCGCGTCCCACGTCCCGATGCGCGTCCACGTCCGTCAGCTTGCCCGCCGCCGGGCGCTCGAAACAGGGACGAAGGTCCCCAGGCGCGCCTCCGGACGGCTCCCGCGGCGCTGCCCGTCGCATCGGATCGGTCATCGAGGTTCCGGACGGGTTGGGACCTCCGCCCCTGACATCGCAGGCGTTCCGGTTCGAGAATGTCGCTGTGAACCGAAACGCCGAAGCTGTGCGACCTGTCAGCGCCGAGGACGGCGCCGCGTGCATCGAGATCTTCGCCGACATCTCGTGCCCTTTCGCGTACGTCGGCTTGCGCCGCCTCTTCGACACCGCGTGAAGCCCGCAACTCGAACGCGAAGATACGGGTACGGGCGTGGCCTCTCGAGTGGATCAACGGACGGCCTCTGACTCCCGATGCGGTCGCTGCCGAGATCGCCGGTCTGCGGGCGACTGCCGCTCCGGGACTGTTCGCGGGTTTCGACCCGGCGCGGTTCCCCGACACGACCATCGACGCCTTGGGGCTCGCGGCCGCGGCCTACCAGCTGAATGCCCAGGTGGGCGAGCGCTTGAGCTTGCGACTCCGCGAGGCGCTGTTCGAGGAGGGCCGGGACATCACCGACGCGGCGGAGCTCCGGGCGATCGGGACGGAGTACGGCATCGAGCCCCCGAGCCGCTTGGTGTCCGAGCGCCTGGTTCGCGCCGACTGGGAGCGGGGACGGACGAGAAACGTTCCGCGGCTCACCTCACTTCTTCGCGGGAAACCGCAACTGGTTCTGCCCGTCCTTGCAGATCCGCCACGAGGGCGACGAGTTCGCGATCTCGCTCGACTCGGTCGCGCTCGACGCGTTCTACGCCGCCGCCCTCGGCTGAGCGATCGGCGCGGGTTACTTGGCGGTCGCGCTCTGGCGCCATCCGGGAATGCTCGGGGCATTCGGTTCGAGCGAGCGCAGGTACGTGATGACCTGGCGCACCTGCTCGCCCGTGAGCGTGCCGCCGTAGTCGAGGCTCCACGCCGGCATCGCCGTTCCCGACACGCCGCCGGACACCAGCGCGAAGATCTGATCGTCGGTGGTGTTCTTCAAGAACTGGGTCGAGTTGAGTGTCGGCGCGCTCCCTCCACCCGCGGCGTTCTTCCCGTGGCACTGTGCGCAGTTCGTCGCGAAGATCTGGGTCCCGATGTCCGTGTAGCTCGTGGTCTGGGCCCGCTTGGCGTCCTTGCGCAGTCCGGGTTCGCGCACTCGGTACGCGATGAAGCCCACGAGGAGCAAGATCATGAACACGAGACCCCACGCGAGATAGCGGTTGAGACTCCGATCCAGCCACTCGGGCTCGAACGGCGGCGGTTGCGGTCGTTCGCGCGGCATGTCAGGCCTTGCCGATACAGCTGGGGCCCTTGGGCGGTGTGAAGAAGGTGTTCGCTCCTCGGGCCGGACCGGTCTTCAAGACGCTGGTGTCGACGACGACGTTGTCTCCGTCGAGCGTCACCTCGTACCGATCCATTCCTCGCGGTGCCGGACCACCGATGTACTCGCCCGCAAGGTCGTAGATCGAGCCGTGACACGGGCACTCGAACCGCCCGGAGCTCTCGCAGAACGGCACGTGGCACCCGAGATGCGGGCACTTCTGCGAGAGGGCGAACAGATAATCCTTCGCGTTGACGACGTACATCCGCCCGGCAGACACGTAGGTGCTCGTATCCGTGCGCGAAGGTCGAGGTCTTGCCGACGGTGATCTTGGCGCCGCCGGCACCCGACGCCAACGGCCGCAGGGCTTCGTAGCCCGTGTACGAGGCGGCGCCGATCAGCAGAGCACCGCTGAGCTTCCACCCGCCTCGTAGAAAATCGCGTCGACTCTTCTCGTCCATTGAGGCTCCTAGAACTCGATATACGAGTGGGTCCACGGTGCGATGAACTGCCAACCGGGACCGCGGAAGAAGGTTCCGATCACGGTGAGGATCACCACGATCGCGAGCAGCACGCTGAACAACACGATCGCGACCTTGCGATGGCTCGCTCTGGTGTCCGGGTTGCGATCGATGTACGGCAGCAACAGCAGCGCGAGCACTGCTCCGCCCGGCAGCAGGATGCCGGCGACGAGCGGATCGAAGCGCGAGAGGAGCTCCTGCAGCCCCGCGAAGTACCACGGCGCCTTGGCCGGCTCCGGTGTGAGATTCGGGTTCGCCAGCCCGCGCAACGGCGCGCTGAACGACACGGCGAGGCCGAGCACCACCGCGGCGGTACCCAGCGCGACCACGACGTGGCGCACGAGGAGATGCGGCCAGGTGAAGACGGTGTCGTCGACGGGGCGCGCCGCCTCGGTTACCGACTCACGATCCACGACACCGAGCAAGCGCACCCGCCCGCCGTACAGCTCGGGCGCGGCGAGCGCCATGGCCTGCCGCGGCAGGTGCGGGGGCCGGTCGCTCGGTGGCCTCCTCGGAGAACGCGCCGACGCTCGCGCGCTCGACGGCGAACCCGTCCTTGCGCACGCGCCAGATGTGAACGGTCAACATCAGGGCGAGCAGCATCGGCAGCACCGCGACGTGCAACGCGTAGAAGCGCAAAAGAGTGTTCTGGCCGACCTGTGGTCCGCCGATCAGGAGATCCTGCAGGCGGCCACCGACGAGGGGGACGTAGTGCACGAGGTTCGTCCCGACCGTGACCGCCCAGTACGGCGAGCTGATCCCACGGCAGGAGATAGCCGGTGAACGAGAAGCCGAGGGTGAGGAGCAACAACATCACTCCGATGACCCAGTTGAACTCTCGCGGCTTCTTGTACGCGCCGGCGTAGAAGACCCGGATGAGGTGGAGCGCGACGACGAGCACCATCAAGTGCGCCGCCCAGCGATGCACGTTCCTGATCAACTGGCCGAAGCCGACACCGGTCTTCAGATTCTGCATGTCGCCGTACGCGGAGCCGACCGACGGCGTGTAGACGAACATCAGGTAGATGCCCGTCACGAGAAGAATGCCGAAGAGCACCGCCGCGATGAATCCGAGACGCAGCGAGTAGCGCAGGTTCAACACGCGTTTGGGAATCTTGACCGGATATACGTGCAGGAAGACGTTGCTGAAGGACTGCAGCGCCCGCCCACGCGGCGTGTCGATCTGCGCATGGCGGAAGGCCGAGCGCCACGGGTCGCTGCGCTTGATCCGCGCGGTGACGCCGTGATCGACCGACGTGCGGCCGGGCTCGAGCTTGCGTCGAGCTTGCCGGGATCGACCTCAACCATGGGTGAGCTCCCTCGCGTGAACCATCGAAAGCGCCCCGGGCGGACAGCGATTGACGCACAGACCGCAGCGGATGCAGAGGTCTTCGTCGAGGAGGAGCACCGATTGTTGCTCGGTCCCGACGCCGACCTGGTCGGCCCGCGCGATCGTGATGCAGTTCGGCGGGCACACGTCGACACAGAGACCGCAGAGGATGCAAAGCTCCGGCGAGAGCGTGACATTGTCGAAACAACGCAGGCAGCGCAGACCTTCGAGGACAGCTTGCGCTTCGTCGTAGCCGGTCTCCACCTCGCCGAAGCCGACGCGTCGATCCGTCGGCGTCGAAGGGACCGATTGCCGCGGGATCGCGTCGTAGTCGCTGTCCAGGCGTCGGAACCCGGTGCGCAACTCGACCCGGATCTCATGGGTCGTGGATGACGACAGCATCGGGGCACCCGTCGAGCGCGCTGTGCATCGACGCGGCGGCGCGCCGCCCGTCGGCGATCGCGTCGATCAGGTTCCTCGGGCCGTGGGCGACGTCACCGCCCGCCCAGATGCGGGGGTCGGAGGTGCGCAACGAGCCGGGATCGACCCTGACTCCGCCAGGTGCTGTGCGCTCGAGTCCGACACTGCCGTCGAGAAAGCTCACGTCGGCGCCCTGACCCACTGCGAGGATGATCGTGTCGGCGGGGATGACCTCCTCCGTGCCGGGCTCGAAGGTGGGGGAGAAGCGCCCGTCGGCATCGAACACCGAGGTCACCGCGATCGTCTCCAAACCCGTCACGTGCGCGTCGCCGACGAACCGGTGGGGACCACGCCGGTGCAGAATGCGTATTCCCTCCCGCTCGGCTTCCTCGATCTCCTCGGGATCGGCCGGTATCTCTTCGGCGGACTCGAGCGCGACCACTGTGACGTCGAGCACGCCGGCGCGACGCGCGGCGCGGGCAACGTCGAGCGTCGTCGTCATCGCTCGGCGCGCGTCGTCGCCGGCACTCGGTCCTTGTCGAACGGGCGCGGGTGGCGCGGCTCCGGAGACGACGGCGCGCAAGGCCGTGCGCGCGGCGTCGAAGGCGACGTTGCCCCCGCCGACGACCACGACCCGGTCGCCGAGTGCGACACGGAAACCCTGATTGACGTTCAGGAGGTACTCGACCGCGCGCAACACGCCGTCGAGATCGTGCCCGGGGAGATCGAGATCGCGGGCACGCTGGGTCCCGACCGCGAGGAAGAGCGCCGCGTGCGCGTCGAGGAGATCCGCGATCGAATGGGTGTCCCCGATGCGAGCGTTCGTCTCGACGTCGATGCCGAGCTCGACGATCGCCTCGATCTCGCGGGCGATCAGCGCCCGGGGGAGCCGGTACTCGGGAATGCCCAGGACCATCATGCCGCCGAGGCGGTCCTGGGCTTCGTAGATCGTGACCGGATGGCCGGCGAGGCGAAGGTCGCACGCGGCCGCGAGCCCGGCCGGACCGCCGCCGATGATGCCGACGCTCGGGCCCGTCGCGGGCGGCACGTCGCCGTGTCCCCGGTGCCACATGGTGTTGGCGTCGAAGCTCTCGACGCCGAACCGTTCGGTGACGAACCGCTTCAACGCGCGGATCGAGACGGGTGCGTCCACCGAGCCCCGCCGGCACGCGCGTTCGCACGGGGCCGCGCACACCCGCCCGCACACCGAAGGAAACGGATTCGGCGCGCGCGCAATGAGGTACGCCTCTTCGAACCGTCCGTCGGCGATCGCGGTGACGTAGCCGCCGGCGTCGGTGTTGACCGGGCACGCGGCGCGGCAGGGCTCGTTGGCCCAGAGCCAATCGGCGTCCGGTTCGGCGGGTATCGGCATCAGATGATCTTCCGGCGTTGGAGCTGGCGAAGGCCCAACGCGCAGCGCGACGAGCAACACGAAGAACAACGGCGTCACGATGCCGACGAGGCTGCTGCGGGTCTTGCCGTGCATCCGGAGTACCGCGTTCGACCCGTACACGAGCACCGCGACACCTACGACGAGGATCGCGACCGCGCTGAGGACGGCTCGGAGCCACGAGATGGGGTGAGGGAGCTCCTTGTCGTCGTCCATCGATCAACCAATCGTGAGGGGGGCGCGCATGCCTTTGGCGTAGTGCTGGGCGAGGTTGCAGACGATGGCGTATTCGCCGGGGGTCATGTTCTTGATGGTGAAGGTGCGGGTCTCGCCGGGTTTGAGGTTCGGGTCGCCGGTTTCACCGACGTTGGTGTCTTCACCGACTTTGTCGGCGCCGGTCTTGACGGGGACGGGTGGGTCGCCGCCGTAGGTGATGGGGAGTTTGTTGTAGGCGACGTTGGTCTTGAGGACGACGGCTTCGTGCTCGATGGTGCCGGTGTTCTTGACGACGAAGGTGACGTTGCCGGCGGGTGCGGTCGCGGGGGTCGCGGTGAGGGTCATCGGGCCGTTGAGTCCGGCAGTGTCGCTCAAGGTCACATCGACCGTGGTGCTGGGGGCGGTGATGGTGAGGGGGGCGCGCATGCCTTTGGCGTAGTGCTGGGCGAGGTTGCAGACGATGGCGTATTCGCCGGGGGTCATGTTCTTGATGGTGAAGGTGCGGGTCTCGCCGGGTTTGAGGTTCGGGTCGCCGGTTTCACCGACGTTGGTGTCTTCACCGACTTTGTCGGCGCCGGTCTTGACGGGGACGGGTGGGTCGCCGCCGTAGGTGATGGGGAGTTTGTTGTAGGCGACGTTGGTCTTGAGGACGACGGCTTCGTGTTCGATGGTGCCGGTGTTCTTGACGACGAAGGTGACGTTGCCGGCGGGTGCGGTCGCGGGGGTCGCGGTGAGGGTCATCGGGCCGTTGAGTCCGGCAGTGTCGCTCAAGGTCACATCGACCGTGGTGCTGGGGGCGGTGATGGTGAGGGGGGCGCGCATGCCTTTGGCGTAGTGCTGGGCGAGGTTGCAGACGATGGCGTATTCGCCGGGGGTCATGTTCTTGATGGTGAAGGTGCGGGTCTCGCCGGGTTTGAGGTTCGGGTCGCCGGTTTCACCGACGTTGGTGTCTTCACCGACTTTGTCGGCGCCGGTCTTGACGGGGACGGGTGGGTCGCCGCCGTAGGTGATGGGGAGTTTGTTGTAGGCGACGTTGGTCTTGAGGACGACGGCTTCGTGTTCGATGGTGCCGGTGTTCTTGACGACGAAGGTGACGTTGCCGGCGGGTGCGGTCGCGGGGGTCGCGGTGAGGGTCATCGGGCCGTTGAGTCCGGCAGTGTCACTCAACGTCACGTGCACGGTGGTGCTCGCCGTCTTGGCACCCGACGGCGACCCCGGGATCTTGACGCCGCCTTCCAGCGAGCCCGCGCCGCCTCCTCCCGAGGAGTTCGCCGTACTCGCGCAACCGGCTGTCGCGCCGAACAGTCCGATCAGAGCGAGGCCGAAGCCGACCAGCCGCGCCCGGCGACGAAACGTCACCGGGTCACGTCCTCGCGGGCCGTGGCGCGGGCACTGGCGGCGCTCGCCGCGCGACCGAGCGCGACATGGCGTTCCGCCAAGTCGCGCTGTACCGAATCGCGTTCGGGTCGACGTGTCATCGCGACTGAGCCTCTGCAGCCGAAAGTGCGTGAAGAACTCGATCGCCGGGGTCCTGGGCGCCGAACTTCCCACTCGGGAAGCAGACCGACTGTACGACCGCATCGCCGCGGGGTCAACGGTATCGCTCAGAGTGGTCGCCTGACCCGATCGCGTCTGGTGATGTCTCTTCGTCGTCGCCACTGCGACCTCCCGGAGCGACTCTCGGCGCGATTCCACCGACGATCCAGAGCCGAACGTCCCTGGTTCACGGGACGAGGTTCCCGCGACCGTGTCGTGTCGGGTCGACCTACGCTGACGCCGCGACGCCCGCGGCGGAAAGGTTCTGGCGACCATGACGATGGAATCGACGAATCGGCGGGTTCAGGTGCATCCGGTGACCAGCGTCATCGGAGCGGAGGTCTCGGGTCTCGACCTCCGCGAGTCGCTCGACGCCGAGACCGTGGCGGAGATCGGCGACGCGCTCGTGCGATGGAAGGTGTTGTTCTTTCGTGACCAGCCGATCACCTACGACCAGCAGATCGCGTTCGCGAGCAACTTCGGCGCGCTCACCCCGGCGCACCCGATCGAACCGGGCCTGAAGGAGAAGCCGGAGATCTACGTCGTTGACACCCGCGAGGAGAAGGCACTCTTCGGCCATGGCCTGGAACGCCAGCGGTTCGCGCCGCCGCGCATGACCGTGACTCGTTGGCACACCGACATCACGTTCGTCGCGAACCCGGCGCTCGCATCGGTGTTGCGGGGCG
Source organism: uncultured Actinomycetes bacterium (assembly GCA_963784845.1). GTDB lineage: Bacteria > Actinomycetota > Acidimicrobiia > IMCC26256 > PALSA-610 > PALSA-610. The sequence continues at coordinate 248,255 of CAWASN010000004.1, forward strand.
CGGTCGATTCCGCCCTACGGCGGCGACACCATGTGGACCAATCTCGTTGCCGCGTACGAAGACCTCTCGGCGCCGATCCGCGACTTGATCGACAATCTCCAAGCGGTCCATCGCTGGCACGGGTTCACCCGCGAGACCCGGGAGGGATACGACCGCAGCCAACCGCCGCCGGCGGCCGTGCATCCGGTGGTGCGTGTGCATCCCGTGACGGGAGAGCGAGCGCTGTTCGTGAACCCCGGTTTCACGCGGGTACATCGTCGGACTCACCGATCGCGAGAACAGCCGCCTGCTCGATCTGCTGTTCGACCAGATCACGCGCGGCCCGAGTTCACCGTCCGATTCCGTTGGGAGAACGACAGTCTCGCCTTCTGGGACAACCGGTCGACCGCGCATCTCGGGCCGGTCGACCTGGCGTCGAGCGACTTCGATCGCCGGGTCGAACGGGTGACGCTCGTCGGCGACCTTCCGGTGGGCCCGGACGGGTTCCGGTCGGTATCGCTGCGCGGCGAGCTCTTCAACTGACGCGAGCCCCTCGACTGACGCGAGCCGGACGGCAACTCTCGAGCCGGAACAGTGTCAGGTCCTCGTGAGTACCACCTTCAGCGCGCCGGTGTCGGCGGCACGCCCGAAGACGTCGTACGCCTCTTCGAATTGGTCGAGCGTGAAGTGGTGGGTCACGAAGCGCCCAACGTCGATCTGGTGGCCCTGGGCCAATCGCAGCAGGGTCGGAGTCGAGTAGGTGTCGACGAGCCCCGTGGTGATGGTGACGTTGCGGATCCAGAGCTCTTCGAGATGCAGCGTGGCGGCTCGACCGTGCACGCCGATGTTGGCGATGTGCCCGCCGGGTCGCGCGAGTTGGGTCGCGAGCTCGAAGGTCTCGGGTACGCCGACGGCTTCGATGGCGACGTCGGCGCCGAGTCCGTCGGTCAGGGACCGCACCACGGCGAGCGCGTCCTCGCGACCGTTGTTCACGACGATGTCGGCACCGAACTGCTTGGCGGCCTCGAGCCGGCTGTCCGCAAGGTCGATGGCCACGACGTGCGCCGGGCTGTACAGGCGAGCGCCCATCATCGCCGAAAGGCCGATCGGCCCGGCCCCGACCACTGCGACGACGTCGCCGGGCCGGACCTTGCCGTTCACCACGCCGACCTCGTAGCCGGTCGGAAGGATGTCGGCGAGCATCAGGATCTGTTCGTCGCTGACGCCGGCGGGCACCGCGTAGGTCGATGTGTCGGCGAACGGCACCCGTACGTACTCGGCCTGGGTGCCGTCGATCTTGTGGCCCAGGATCCAGCCGCCGCCGCCGAGGCATTGTCCGTAGCTGCCCTCGCGGCAGTAGCGGCAAGCGCCGCATGCGGTGATGCACGACACGAGCACGCGGTCGCCGACCTTGACGTTCTTCACGCCGCTGCCGACGGACTCGACGGTGCCGACGGCTTCGTGTCCGAGGATGCGCCCGTCGGTGACGGCAGGGACGTCGCCCTTCAGGATGTGGAGATCGGTACCACAGATGGTCACGGCGTCGACCCTGACGATCGCGTCGGTGTCGTCGATGACGACCGGCATCGGGACTTCCTCCCATGCCTTGTTGGCGGGACCGTGGTACACGAGTGCACGCATCGCCTTGCCTCCTGGTTGGCTCTGCTTCGAACGTAGGGATCCGCGGCGCCTGCCGATAGGGCCGTACGCCCGAGCCGGGAGGGTCTTCGGTCCGCGCGCCGCGGCGCTGCTTCGGCTACGGCTCGGGATCCTCGGTGCGCGGCTCGGGCAGGTTGAAGGGGAGCGCCCGCAGTGGCGGCGGGATTCCCTCGCCGCCGAGGTGATGCCAGGCGAGTGCGCTCGTGCGCCGGAGCAGGCGGTACGAGACCCACACGAGCCCGGCCGCGGTCGGCAATTCGATCAGCGCCGCCGCCACGAGGCTCGACCACTGCCCTCGGCCGCCCCACGACAACGTCATGTCGAACCACGCGTCACAACAAAGGAGCGTCGCGCTCACCACGAGGCACGGGATAACGGATTGTCGGCGGCGCCACCCGAACCACGCCGACGCACTCAGCACGCGCCAACCGAGCGCGATGTCGAAACCGACCCACGCTCCTCGCCAACGGAGCACCGTGTGCACCGCGGAAGGCTCATCGACAGCACGATCGTCCACGGAATCAACAGGACCGCGCCGATCGTCGCGGTGACCAGCACGAGATACGCCGCGCCGACGATCGCACGGGAGGGCGGCGTCGTGACGAGATCGTCCAGCTCCGCGAGACGGCGCGACACGACCGCTCGCTCCTCGGGACTCAGCGCGCCCAGGTCGTCGAGATCGATCTTCATCGGCCACCGAGCCCCGGATGACCGACCCGCGTGCGGGTACGAAGGTCGCGTCGATGCCGTCCGGACCGACCGGATCCCGGCCCATGCGGCCAAACGGTTGGTGACCGATCGGGGCGTCTCATGGAGTTGTCAGGGTCCCGCCAGTGCCGGCGCGAGCTCTCGCCAATCTCCCCGGGGGAGGTCGTCGTCCGGGCGGATCACCTGGACGCACACGTGATCGGCGCCCGCGGCGCGCATCTCGGCGACGCGCCGTGCGATCGTGTCGGGGCTACCCCACGCGACGATCGCATCGACGAGCCGGTCGCTCCCCGACGCCGCGAAGTCGTCGTCGCCGAACCCGAAGTCGCGCAGGTTGTTCGTGTAGTTCGGCAGGTTGACGTAGACCCGGGTATGGCGGCGGGCGGTCTCGCGGGCGGTCGACGGTTGCTGGTCGAGGACAACGGCGAGTTCGACCGCGATCATCGGATCGGGACCGAGAACGTCGCGGGCCCGGGCCACGTGCTCGAGCGGGACGAAGTAGGGATGTATGCCCGCGGTGCGATCGCGGGCGAGGCCGAGCATTCTCGGGCGGAGCGCGGCCAGCGCTCGCGCATCGACCGGAAAGGGCTCCTCGGCCGCGTCGAGTCCGTCGAGGTACTCGACCATCTTCGAGTAGGGCTTGCGATAGCGACCGGGATGCTCGTGGTCGATGAGCGGTGCGTGGCTGACTCCGAGACCGAGGAGGAATCGGCGTTGCCAGTCGTCGCCCCACGACGCTCTTCGGCAGCGCGACGTCGGCGGGTTCGTGCATCCAGATGTTGAGAATGCCCGTAGCCACGGTGATGCGAGCCGTGGCCCGCAGCAGGTGTTCGACCGCCCCGAGGACGTCGCCGCCGACATCGGGGATCCACACTGCGTCGTACCCGAGCTGGTCGAGCTCGGCCGCGGCTTGCCGCGATCTGGCCCGCGTCGCCGTACCGTAGGTGACTCGACCAGATGCCGGTACCCGTGAGTGGCATGTGTGCTCCGATCGCTCTGGTCCGGGCCCGATGGCTCGGGCGGCGGCACTCGTGGTATGCGGTCAGCCTGTCGGTTCGGCCTGTCGTCGTTGTCAACCCGGCGGATTCAGGCGTTCGAGGGTTGCCGTCATCTGACGGTGTACGAGGTTGACCGCCTGCAACGGGCGGATCATCACCCGGAACTCGACGATCCGCCCTTCCTCGTTGCAACGGATGATGTCGACACCGTTCACGTACTTGCCTTCGACCGTGGTTTCGAACTCCAGTACCCGGTGTCGCCCGACAGCACGCGCTTCGTATAGCGGAATCCGCCGCTCGGGACGGTCCTGCCCTCAGACTCGTTGCTCCCAGACGTGTTGCTCCCAGACTCGTCGCTCCCAGACGTGTCGCCGGCCGGCGCCGGCGCCTGATCGCCGGGCAGCGTCTGCCCCGCGGCCCGCAGATAGAGCGTGGTGATCGCCTTGCCGCGCTGGGGTGTGTAGACGATCGGCGAGTAGAACACGACGTCGTCGTCGAGCAGATCGTCGAGCCCGCCCGCCAGCCGACCGCGTAGGTACTCGTGCCACTTCTCGATCACGGGCTCGATCACGTTCTCGATCATCGGGGCACCCTCCTTCGGAGCGAAGGTAGCGATCGGCGGCGAAGGAGTTCGGCCGGACGGCCGCCGCCTCACGGGACCTCGGGGTATTTTGTCGCCGATCCGGGGGGCGAAGCGCAAGGCGTCGAGGTGGGAGCCGGGGCGAGCCGGGTATCGGCCGGGCGAACGGGGACGAGGTGCATGAAGCCGGTCGAACGTCTTGTCGCCTACGAAGAGATCCGCCAGCTCGCATCCCGTTACACGCTGGCACTCGATTCCCGGAACCTCGACGATCTGGTCGCGTTGTTCGTCGCCGACGTGTCGGCGGGCACCGAACACGGGCGCGCCGCCCTCCGCGCACAGTTCGAGGTGGCACTGCGCGACATCGGGCGCACATTCCTGCTCGTCGGCACTCACGTGATCGATCTCGTCGACGCCGACCACGCCACCGGCTCGGTGTATTGCCGAGGCGAGATCCAAGACGGTGACCGTTGGATCCACCAGGCGATCTTGTACGACGATCGCTACGAGCGGCGGGACGAGTCATGGTTGTTCGTCGGCCGCCGGCACCGGCTCTGGTATGGAGCCGAAGTCGGTGTGAACCCGTTGACGCTCCCGCCCGCGAACTGGCCCGCGCGCCACGACGGCATGGGGACCGTTCCCGAGGACTGGCCGACGTGGCACGCGTTCTGGGGTGCCGAAGAGCGAGACGAGACATGACGGGTCGACTGCAGGATCGCGTCGCGATCGTGACCGGGGCGGGCGACGGGATCGGGCTGGCGGTCGCCCGCCGCTTTGCGTTCGAGGGCGCCAGGGTCGTCGTAGCCGAGATCGACGGCGACCGGGGCGAAGCCGTTGCGGCGTCGCTGGCCGGCGAGTTCGGCGCCGCGGCGGTTGCGGTACGGACCGATGTCGCCGTGCGCGGGGACGTCGAGGGCATGGTCGAGCGCGCGCTCGCAGAGTGGGGCGGCGTCGACATCCTGGTCAACAACGCGTGGGGCGGCGGAGCCCTCGGGCGTCTCGAGCTCAAGGACGAGTCGCGCTTCGACGCCGGATTCCACGTGGGCTTCTACGGTCCGCTGTGGGCGATGCAGGCGGCGTTTCCCTCGATCCGCGACCACGGCTTCGGGCGCATCATCAGCATGTGTTCGCTCAACGGCGTGAACGCGCACATCGGCACGGCCGAGTACAACTCCGCGAAGGAAGCTCTCCGCACGCTGCACGCGCACGGCGGCCGCGAGTGGGCGCAGTACGGCATCACCGCCAACGTGATCTGTCCGGGCGCCAAGACCGCGGCCTCGCGCCGGGTGTTCGCGCAGAACCCCGAGCTCGAGGCGGCCGCCGACGCGTCCAACCCGATGGGGCGCCTCGGGGGACCCCGAGACCGACATCGCCCCGGTCGCGCTGTTCCTCGCGAGCGACGAGAGCCGGTATCTGACCGGCAACACCCTGTTCGTCGACGGCGGCTCGCACATCAACGGTGCGCCGTGGGCACCGGCTCTTCCCGACAGGGTGAGCCCGACGACGTGGGGCCGAGGGCAGGGCCCGGCGAGCACGAGCGTCCCCGCCGTCGAAGCTCACACTCGCAACCGCCGACCGATCGCGACGAAGGCGACACCGACCCCGATGTAGACGGGCTGGAGCCAGCTGAGCTCCGCGGATAAAACGCGATCTCGACGAGTATCCAGCCGATCAGCATCACGCCCGCGAGCACCGCCGAGGGGGCGGCCCGCCGATCGCCCTGCCACGACGACCAGGCGACGACCGTCGTGGGCACCGCGACGATCATCGCGACCGCGACGCCGCCGAGCACCGGGCTGTGAAAGGGAAGCCGGCTGTCGATCGTTCCACGCGTGTCGAGCCACCCGGTCGCGAGCCCGGTCGCGCCCGCATACGCCGACACCGCGACGAACAGGGCGAATCCCGCCAAGCCGGAGTGACGGCGCCGCGCCCCGGTCATCTCGTGCCGACGGCGCATGTCGTGACCGCGAACGTTGCGCTCGGTCCGATGAGGACTCCGATCACGAGAACCGTCACGAGAACCGTCACGAGAACCGTCACGAGAACCGTCACGAGAACCGTCACGAGAACCAACGTGTGCTCTCCTCGGGCGCGAACGTGGGCCGACCAAGATCGTGGTGACCGGACGTGGCTCGAAGCAGCGTCGGTCCCGTCGGCAAGCCGTATCGTCGCCTTCGGCGGCCGCACCCCGGGAGAGTCGATGCGCCGCAATGCTCGGGTCCATTCTCCGCCGCGGGCGGGACCATGGTCCGCGTCGACTCGCCGGCCCGCCGCACACGGGTCGGCCGTGTTCCGACCAGGGTTTAGGTTGGAGGCGTGTCCGAGTATCCGGCGCAATGGGAGAGCGACGTCGTCCTGGCCGACGGCGGGACCGTGCGGGTCCGCCCAGTCGACCCGACGACGAACCCGCGTTGCTCGGATTGTACGAGCGGCTGAGCGACGAATCCGTCTACCTTCGCTTCTTCTCGCCGGTGCCGCGCCCCACCGCGGTCCAGCTCGAACGGCTGACGTGCGTCGACTACGTCGACCACATGGTGCTCGTCGCCGAGCTCGGCGACGAGATCGTCGCCGTCGCGCGCTACGACCGGATCGGACCGACGGCGAAGCCGAGGTCGCGTTCGCAGTCGCCGACGACCAGCAGGGTCGCGGGCTCGCCACGCTTGCTGCTGGAGCACCTCGCCGTGATCGCGCCGCGCGAACGGCATCGCGATGTTCGTGGCCGACACGCTGCCGAGCAACTCGAAGATGCTGAACGTCTTCGCCGCCGCGGGCTGGGTGGCCGAGAGGCACTTCGACGAGGGGACGGTGCAGGTCCGGTTCGCGATCGCGCCGACGACGGCGTCGATCGGCGCGGTCCAGGCCGCGAGAGCGTCACGCCGAAGCGGCGTCGATCGCGCGGCTGCTGGCGCCGCGGTCGATCGCGGTGATCGGCGCGAGCCGCATGCCGGGGAAGCATCGGCCACGAGCTCTTCCGGAACCTGCTCGAGTACGGCTTCGAGGGCCCGGTGTACCCGGTGAACCCGTCCGTCGGTCGTCGGTGGCCGGCGTGCGGGCCTACCGCCAGTGCTCGACGTTCCCGACGCGGTCGACCTCGCGGTCGTCGTCGTGCCGGCGCCGCGACGTGCTCGAGATCGCCGCGGCAGTGCGCGGAGAAGGGGGTGCACGGCATGCGTCGTCATCTCGGCCGGGTTCGCCGAGGCCGGCGGCCGAAGGCAAGGCCGCCGAGCGCGAGCTGGTGACGTCGCGCGCCGCAACGGCATGCGGGTCATCGGGCCCGAACTGCCTGGGTGTGCGTCAACACCGGCGCCGACGGTGCGGATGAACGCCACCTTCGCGCCGGCTCGGCCCGGTCGCGGGGAACGTCGGCGTTCCTCTCGCAGTCGGGCGGTCTCGGCATCGAGCTCATGAGCCGGGCCGGCGATCTCGGCATCGGCATCTCGACATTCGTCTCGATCGGCAACAAGGCCGACGTGAGCGGCAACGACCTCTTGCAGTACTGGGCCGACGACCCGCAGACCGACGTGATCCTGCTGTACCTCGAGTCGTTCGGGAACCCGCGCGAAGTTCGCGCGGCTGCGCCGCAACATCGCCCGCACGAAACCGATCGTCGCGGTGAAGAGCGGGCGACATCGGCCGGGTAGCCGGGCCGCGTCGTCGCATACCGCCGCGCTCGCGTCGTCCGACGTCGCCGTCGACGCCTTGTTCCGCCAAGCAGGCGTCATCCGCGTCGACACGCTCGACGAGCTGCTGTCGACGGCGATGGTGCTGGCGCACCAGCCGATGCCCGCCGGGCGCTCGGGTCGCGATCGTGAGCAACGCCGGTGGGCCGGGGATCCTGGCGGCCGACGCGTGCGCGGGCGCCGGGCCTCGAGGTGCCGGAGCTGAGCGACGGCGACCCAGGGCGCGCTCCGCGCAGTCGCAGCTCGCGGCGCGTCGGTGCGCAACCCGATCGATCTCGTCGCCGGCGCGACCGCCGAGCAATTCGAGCACGCGTTCCGGGTCGCGCTCGCGGACGACGCGATCGACGCGCGTGCTGGCGATCTTCGTTCCGCCCCTGGTGACCCGTGCCGACGGACGTCGCCCGTGCGATCGCGAGCGCGGCCGAGTCGGCGGCCGAGAAGCCGGTCGTGGCGTGCTTTCTCGGCCGAGCCGGCGTTCCCGACGAGCTTCGTGGCGACGATCGTCACCGCACGATCCCGTCATTTGCGTTCCCCGAGGCCGCCGCCCATGCACTGGGGCGGGTCGCTGACCTCGCCGACTGGCGCCGGCGCCCGGCGGGCCTCGTGCCGGTGCTCGACGGCGTCGACGTGCCTGCGGCCGCAGGCGATCGTCGCGCGCGCTCGAGGGTCGAGCCCGACGGCGCGTGGCTCGACCAGCCGGACGCGCGGCGCGTTGCTGGCATGCTTCGGGATCCCGGTCGGTCGCGTTTCGCGAGGTCGCCGACGAGCGCCGAGGCTCGCGGTGGCGGCGCCGCGAAGCTCGGGCTTCCCGGTCGCGCTCAAGGCGGCCGCGCCGGGCCTCGTGCACAAGAGCGACGTCGGCGGCGTCGCGCTCGATCTCGCGCGACGACGACGGCGGTGCGCGGGCCGTTCGTCGGCCATGGCCGCGGTCGCTGGGCGACGGCGATGGGCGGGCGCAGTCGTGCAGCCGATGGTGCCGGCCGGCGTCGAGATCGATCGTCGGGGTGACTCACGACCGTCGTTCGGCCCGCTGGTGCTGTTCGGTCTCGGCGGGCGTCACCGCCGAGCTGTTGGCCGACCGCGCGCTGCGGATCGTGCCGGTCACCGACGAGGACGCGCACGAACTGGTGCGTTCGTTGCGCGGCTCGCCGCTGCTCTTCGGCTACCGCGGCGGCCGGCGGTCGACATCGGCGCGCTCGAGGACCTCATCCTGCGCGTCGGGTATCTGGCCGACGAGATGCCCGAGATCGTCGAGATGGACCTCAACCCCGTGGTCGCGACCCCGGCGGGCGTGCTGGCGATCGACGTGAAGATCCACGTCGCTCCACCGGCGGCCCGAGCCCCGTGGGCCTGCGCCGGATGCGGGAGTGAAGCCGGGAAGGGCACGCGCCACTTTGGCCCGGGACTTTCACCTCTACCGCGCCAGCCCACGCTTCACGAA
>CAWASN010000005.1:0-197396 GCA_963784845.1 uncultured Actinomycetes bacterium
TCCGGGTGGTTGCCCCGCACGTCGGGGGCGCGTTCGGTGGCAAGCCCGGGTTCGCGCCCGAGCACAGTGTCGCGATCGGGGCAGCACTGCACCTGCGACGACCGGTGAAGTGGGTCGAGACTCGCTCCGAGAACCTCATCTCGATGCCGCATGGGCACGGACAGGTGCAGTACGTGCAGTTGGGATGCGGCACGACGGCCGCATCGTCGGATGAAGTGTCAGATCGTCGCGGATGCGGGCGCGTACGCGGGCTTCGGCGGAGCGCTGGCGATGGGCCCGACCGCGGATGATGGCCCAGGGCGTGTATCGGATCCCGAAGATCTCCTACGAGTGCGCGGTCGCGTTGACCAATACCACGCCGATGGGCGCCTTCCCGGCGCGGGCCGTCCGGAAGCTGCGGCCATGCTCGAACGCATCGTCGACATCGCCGCGGCCGAGCTCGAGATCGATCCTGCCGAGATGCGCCGGCGGAATTTTCTCCGCCCCGACGAATTCCCGTACACGACGGTGATGCGGACCGAGTACGACAGCGGCGACTACGACACCGCGCTGACCGAGGCGCTGCGAGTCGCGGGATACGACGAGTTGCGCCGCGAACAAGCCGAACGGCGAGGCCGCGGCGATCGGATGGCGCTCGGGATCGGCGTGAGCGCGTACGTCGAGATCACGGCGGGGGGAGGAGGCGCCGAGTACGGCTCGGTCACCGTGAACGCCGACGGGACGGCGACGATACGGGTCGGGACATCCGCGCACGGCCAGGGCCACGCGACCTCGTTCGCGATGATCGTCGCCGACCGCCTGCAGATTTCCGTCGAGCAGGTGCATTTCGTGCAGTCCGACACTGCCGAGATCCCGTCGGGCGGAGGCACCGGCGGTTCGCGATCGCTGCAGCTCGGAGGTTCTGCGGTCGCGAACACGGCGGAGGCGGTGGTGGCCAAGGCGCGCGAGGTCGCGGCGAGCATCCTGGAGGCCAACCCCGGCGACATCGTGGTCATGGACGGTGGTCTCGGGGTCGCAGGGGTGCCGGCCACGCGCGCTGAGCTGGGCTCGGCTTGCAGCCGAGCAGCCCATCAGTGCCGTCTCCGAGTTCGCCCAGATCGGCGCGACCTTCCCGTTCGGAGCGCACGTCGCGGTCGTCGAAGTCGACCTCGACACCGGCAAAGTAATTCCGATTCGTCACGTCGCGGTTGACGACTGCGGCCGTATCCTCAACCCGCTCATCGTTGCCGGGCAGCAACACGGGGGCATCGCGCAGGGGATCGCGCAGGCCCTGTGGGAGCAGTACGTCTACGACGGCGACGGCAACCCGCTCACCTCGACCCTCGCCGACTACGCGATGCCGAGCGCGGCGGAGCTGCCGTCGTTCGAAGCCTCGAACACCGAGACGCCGTCGCCGCGCAACGGCCTCGGCGCCAAGGGCATCGGTGAGTCGGGAACCATCGGGTCGACCCCGGCGGTGCAGAGCGCGGTGATCGACACGCTCGCTCACCTCGGCGTGCGCCACATCGACATCCCGTGCACCCCCGAGCGGGTCTGGGTCGCGCTCCGCGACGCGCAGGCGGGTCGGGTCGCTTCTCCGTGGCGTCAGCCGTCGGCGGTCTTCGACAACCTGACCGCACCCCACGACCGCGCCGACGCCGACGCCGTCGACATCTAGGGCGACATGGGAGACGAGTTGCCCGAGCCAACGCTCGTCGACGGTCGTCGATGATCGTTCCGTCGCTCCTACGGCCACGCTCGAGTGACGAGTACGTTCCCTTGCCGTGGTCGGCTGCCGATCGAGAGGCGGTCGCGCGTTACCAGGCGATTGCCGATCGCGAGTCGCATCGGGTCGCCTCCGCGGAGGTCGAGTACGCACTCGATCGCCGGGGCACGGCGGCAACGCTGCGGGCTATCGACGCCGCGCACGGCGGCGGCTTCTATGCCGTCCCACGCCGGCCACGCACGATCTCGACGAAGCCGAGGCTGCCTTCCGGGGTGTGCATCCCGTCGTCGACGTGCAGACCCACCTCGTCGACCCCGATCGATGGGTCGGTTCCGGCGCCGAAGCGCTCGCCGGGTTCTTGCGCATGGCCGATCCCGATCGTTGGCCCGGCAAGATCGACCCACGCACAATTGACGGCGCCGCGTGGGCCGCACTCGTGTTCGGCAGCGTCGGAGACCTCCGTCGCGCTGCTCACCTCGACGCCCGGGAGAGCCGACGTGAACGTGCTCACCAATCGTCAGATCGCGGCGAGCGCGCGACGTCGTCGAGCGGTACGCCGGTACGGGGCGCGTGCTCACACATACGATCGTGCACCCCAACTTGGGTCGGTCGGAGCTGGACGCGATGGTCGACTGGCACGCAGAGCTGCGGCCCTCGGGCTGGAAGTGCTACACGCTGTGGGGCCCCGCGACCAGGGCCTCACCGACGGGCGGGTGGTTCCTCGACGACGAAGAGGTCGGGTTCCCGTTCCTCGAACGGGTGCGCGCGCTCGGACCACGCGTCGTCGCCACGCACAAGGGTCTCGGTGGCCCGATCCCCGAAGCGTCGGTCGCCGCCGCGTCGCCTCGCGACGTCGGTCCCGCAGCCGCGGCCTTCACCGACATCACCTTCGTCGTCTACCACTCCGGGTACGAGCGGGATCCGGTTGGCCAAGAGGGCCCGTACGATCGGCAGCGGGCCGGGCCCCCGAGCGGTGTCGACCGCCTCGTCCGGAGCCTCGAAGGCTCGGGCATCGGGTGGGGCGGGAACGTCTACGCGGAGCTCGGGAGCACCTGGTTCTTGATGCTGCGCCGGCCGGTCGAGGCCGCGCACGTGCTCGGCAAGTTGCTGGTCGCGCTGGGACCCGAGCGGATCGTGTGGGGCACCGACTGCGCGTGGTACGGCTCGCCCCAGCCCTTGATCGACGCGTTCCGAGCCTTCGTGATCCCCGACGAGATGCAGGAGCGCTTCGGCTATCCGGCGCTGACGGCCGAGGTGAAGGAACGCATCCTCAGTACGAATGCCCAACAGCTCTACGGTGTCAGCGCCGTGGCCCGCCCGGACCGGGACTGGGCGGCCAACGCCGGCGCCGAGCTGCGGCGGGCGATCGGTTCGGTCGGCTCCCGCGACGTCGTCGACTCCGGGACCGGAGACTGACTCCGGTCGGACGGTTCAGGCCTTCGACGGCCGTCGTCTCGTTCCTCGCTCGTGTGTCACCGGCGTGACGTCAACTCCACGACCAGCTTGGCCGGTCCGACGCACGTATACGCGTCGACGAGGATCTGCTCGATCTCCCGCCAGTCGACCTTCCGATCGATGCGGACGCCGATCCACCCGCGATGGCCCACGTACGCGGGCACGTAGAACCGGTCGGGTTCCTCGTCGATCAGCTCCTGCTGCACACCGACGGGAGCCGCGCAGACGAGTCCGAGCCGTCCGTCGCCGTGGTGGTCGTCCCAGACCGTGGCCAGCGTGGTCTTCTCGCGGATGAACCACGTCGGCGCACCGTGACTCGAGCGTTCACTGACCTCGGGGAAACCGAGGCACAGCGCGCGCACCCGCTCGACCGGATCGCGCGTGTTGGGCACCCGCACATTGTGTACGCACGGGAATCCCCAGTCGAGCGGATCTGGGAGACGCCCACCCGACGCCGCTCCTCGTGAGCAAGTGCCGCGCGGGATACCTTGCGTTCTACGACCAGCGCGTCGATCGCTTCGTCGAAGGCGAGCGCCGGGAACGACCGAAGACCTGATCCAGCGAGGAGTGTGTGTGAGATTCGGATTGGACATCGCCCAGCAGCGCATGCCGTGGAGTGAGGTCGCAGGTCGCGCCCGATTCGCCGACGATCTCGGATTCGACGGCATCTGGGGCTTCGACCATTTCCAGCCCATGTACGGCGAGGGCCCGGGTGAGTGCTTCGAGGGAAGCACCACGCTCGCGGCGTGGAGTGGGATCACCGAACGGGCGCGCCTCGGCCTGCTCATCACGGGTATGACCTATCGCCACCCCTCCGTCTACGCGGCCGAGGCCATCACGATCGACCACACGTCGGGAGGGCGGCTCGAGCTCGCGTACGGCGCCGCCTGGTTCGAGAAGGAGCATCTCGAGCTCGGTATCCCGTTCCCGCCGCTCAAGGCACGCATCGACGCGTTCGAGGAGGCCGTGCAGATCGTGCGCGGTCTGCTCACCACCGACGGGTTCACCTTCGAGGGCCACCATTTCCAAGTGCGCGACGCCACGTTGCACCCGCGCCCCGTGCAGCAGCCCCACCCGCCGATCTGGATCGGAGCGTCCGGCGAGAAGCGGATGATGCCGATCGCGGCGCGCTATGCCGACGCTTGGCACTCGTGGGGCACACCCGAGTCGATGACGACGAAATCGCAGCGGCTGAGTGCCATGGCCGAGACCGCAGGCCGAGACCCGGCCGAGATCATGCGCGCGTCGTCGCTGTCGCTCGAGGACGATCTCGACACCATCGCGGCCAACGTCGAGGCGTGGGAGAAGGCCGGGTTCGAGTACCTCGTCTGTGGCTGGCCCGCACCAGGCCGCGCAACGGTCGAGCAGTTCGCGCAGCGATTCCTGACGCGCTGACCCCGGAAGTCGAGGCGCTCAGGTGCGGTCGAGCTCGAGCATCTTGATCGCGTTCCCGCGCAGCACCTTGTACGCCACCTTCTCGTCGAAGTCGGCGAGCATCTTCTCCGCGTACTCCTTGGACGTGGGCCACGTGGTGTCGGTGTGCGGGTAGTCGGTCTCGAAGCAGATGTTGTCCTCGCCGACCTCCTGCAGCGAGTGCAGGCCGTGGTGGTCGGCGGTGAAGCAGCCGAAGACGCGGCCGTAGTAGTAGGTCGACGGTGGCTCGGGGATGCGCTCCTTCGAGTGCTGCCAGCTGTCGTGCTGCTCCCACACCGTGTCGGCCCGCTCGAGCGCGTACGGGATCCAGCCGATCTGGCCCTCGGAGTACGCCAGCTTCAGCTTCGGGAACTCGATGAGCTTGCCCGAGAACAGCCAGTCGGCCAACGACGACATCGAGTTGTTGAACGCGAGCGTGCCGCCGACGCCGCCGGGCGCGTCGGGTGACGCCGCGGGGTTCGTCGACGACGAACCGATGTGCATGCACAACGTGACGCCGGTGTCGTTGCACGCTTCGAACACCGGATCCCATCCGCCGCTGTGGATGGTCGGGAGCTTCAGGTGGTGGGGGAGCTCGCTGAAGCAGAACGCGCGTACGCCGCGCTGCCGCGTTGCGCCTGATCTCGGCGGCCGCGAGCTCGACGTCCCAGAGCGGCATGATGCAGAGCGGGATGTTCATGCCGCCCGACGGCCCGCACCACTCCTCGACCATCCAGTCGTTGTATGCCTTGACGCACGCGAGACCGAGGTCGTTGTCTTCGGCTTCGAGGAACGTCTGCCCGCAAAAGCGCGGGAACGTGGGGAACGGCAGCGAACCGTCGACCCAGTTCTGCTCGAAGTCCTTGATGCGCGCTTCGCGCTCGTAACAGCCCGGGCGCATCTCGTCGTACGTGAGCGCTTCCATCACCATCTTCGTGCGGTCGAACTTCGACAGGTCGCCGCCGGGCGTCGCCTCGAGCGGGATCGCGACGAACCGCTTGTGGACGTAGATGAGCCGGTCCTCGAAGTACCAGGCGTCGCCCCACAGGCCCTCGGCGTCTTCGGTGTTGACGTACTTCGCGCCGGGCTTGTGCGAGAACGCGCCCCAACGCTTGCGTTCGATCCGCGGGCCCTTCTCCCGGTACTTCTGCGGCAGCCAGGTCTGCCAGACGTGCGCGGGCTCGACGACGTGGTCGTCGACGCTGATGATCTTCGGTAGCTCCACGAGGCGCTCCCTCGGCCGCGGGTGGTTCCTTCCCTGACGTTAGCGTCAGGGAACGGCACCCGCCCGGCTCGGGGCCTACGCGCAGGTCTTGACGTCGATGCCGGCCTGCCCCTTCGGCACGTACGGGTCGGGGTCGGGACGTCCCGCGAAACGGTCGGTGATCCAGTGCACCATGTCGCCGGCCGACGGCCCGATCACGCCCGCGTGGCTCTGGCCGGGATACACCCAGCGTTGCGAGATCCTGGTGCAGACCAGCAGAGGTGATTCGGCGAGCAGCTAACGTCGACGCCACCGGGATCTGCTCGTCGTTGCGCGCCCTGGATGACGAGCAGCGGGACCGGGCTCTTCGCGGTGAACGTCTCGGGGTCGTTGGCCTCGAGCACCTTCTTCCACAGCCGGGATCGTGAACGGGTCGGCCCTTGGTCACCTTCGACGATGTCGAGCGGATCCGTACTTGTCGGAGCCGTTGCCCGCGCAGCCCTTGTCGAGCGTCGGGCACCATGCGCGATTCCCGCCGGCGTCAGGATCTGGTCGAGGGGCGCCGACCGCGTCGCCGTAGGCCGCGTTGAGCCCGCCCGCAGCCATGAGCAGGTAGTAGCGGAACGGGCTCGTCTTCAAGAAGTCGTAGATGGCGAAGAACTGCGACGGCGGCGCGCCTGCCACGACGCCCTTCATGTGCAGCTCGGGCGCGTACGTCGGCCCGATGTGCAGCGTGAACATGGCGGTCTGGCCGCCCTCGCTGTGGCCCCACACGACGTAGTTGTCACTCGCGTGCGCGGCGGTCAGGTTGCGGGCGGCGCGCACGATGTCGATCGTGTTGCGCGCCGGCGCTGTCGCCGGCGATGTAGGGCAGCAGGCCGGGCGTGCCCTCGCCCTGGTAGTCGCTCGCGGTGACTTCCCAGCCCTGGTCGAGCAAGGTGTTGATGAGCGGTACCGCGCCGTCGGGCGTCAGCGACGGCGCGCACACGTCGGCCATGCCGTTGGTGCCGTGTCCCCACGACACGACCGGGTAACCGCCGGCGGGCGCCGGGCGTCTTGGGCACGAAGACGAGGCCGGTGACCGGAGTCGGCTTGTCGTCGACGGTCGTCGACACGTAGATGACCCGGTAGATCGTGCCGTTGACGTTGGGCGCCGCGATCTTCTCCGCCTTGATCAGCGTCCCCGGCTTGGTGGGGATGGGCTCGGAGAACGAGTAGAACGACGGCAGGCCTTTCGGAGCGGCGACGACCGAGGTCGTGGTCGTCGCCGCGCGCGTGGTCGTGGAGGAGTTCGAGCCCGTGGATTTCGACGAGCCGGAGCACGCGGCGAACAACATGAGCGCCGGCGATGGCCGCGGTGAGGAGTTCTCGGGATGCGCATCGGCGAAGCGTACGCAATGTTGCCGTCAGGCCCTGGCTCTCGGAGCGCGGGCGCTCGCGTAGGCTGGCGCCGTGGATCTCGATCTTCCCGCCGATCGCACGGGCGTGCTGCCGTGTCAGTACCTCGAACGCGCGATCTGCGGCGCGGGTGATCGACGCCGGGCGTTTCACGATCCCCGCACGAGAACGTCCAGCCCGCGAGCCTCGACCTCCGTCTCGGCGAGGTGGCGTACCGGATCCGCTGCAGTTTCCTGCCCGGCCGCCAGTCGGTCGAACGCCGGGTCAAGGACTACGTCATCGACGAGCTGGACCTCCGCAAGGACGGCGTCGTGCTCGAGACCAAGCGTCCGTACCTCATCCCGTTGAAGGAGCGGCTTTCCTTGCCCGCCTCGGTCCGAGGCAAGGCGAACCCCAAGAGCTCGACCGGCCGCATCGACGTGTTCACCCGCGTCATCACCGACGACAGCTACCGCTTCGACGAGATCGCCGCCGGCTACGACGGCCCCCTGTATCTCGAGGTCGTTCCGCTCTCGTTCCCCGTCCGGGTCCGCGAAGATCTCTCCTTGAACCAGCTGCGCCTGTCGGTCGGTTCCGCGCTGCTCTCCGACGACGACGTGCGCGCCTTCCATCGTGAGCAGCCGCTGCTCTTCGACGCCGGGGTACCGGTACCCGACGACATGCTCGCGTTCGGCGGCGGCCTGTTCCTCGGTCTCGATCTCCACGGCGACGGCGACGGCTTCGTCGGTCACCGAGCGCGCGACAACGCGCCGCTGCTCGACGTCGCCCGCAGCGCCGCCGCGCCCGTCGATCCCGAGGCCTTCTGGGAGCCGTGAAACACGAAGAAGGCGACCGGGTCGTGCTGACTCCGCAACGGTTCTATCTGCTGATGAGCAACGAGTCGGTGTGCATACCGCCGACCCTTGCCTCGGAGATGACCGCGTACGACCCGACGAGCGGAGAGCTGCGCACGCACTACGCCGGGTTCTTCGATCCGGGTTTCGGTTTCGATCCAGGTGGTCACTCGGTCGGTTCACGCGCCACGCTGGAGGTGCGCGCCCACGACGTGCCGTTCATGATCGAGCACGGTCAACGGGTCTGCAAGCTCACGTTCGAGCACATGCTCGAAGCGCCCCACCGGCTCTACGGTCAGGGCATCGGATCCAACTATCAGGGCCAGCTGGAGACGCTCAGCAAGCACTTCGCGCGTTAGCGCTCGATGGCGAGCAGGGCTTCGAAGACGTCGTCGATGCGATCGATGATCGCGAGATGTCCGCCGTCTTCCCAGTGCGTGAGCACGCGCGCCGGGGATGCGGCTGCACGAGCTCGTCGGTGTGTCGCGGTCGGGACGACGGGATCGCCCTTCGCGTGCCAGCAATGGACCGGCACCGAGATGTCCTCGACCGGGAACCCCCACGGTCGGCCGAGAGCGGCGTAGTCGTCGACGACGCCGCTCGCGCTGCGGCGGCACGACTCCGTGAACATCGCGAGCGCGGCGCGGTGCCGTCGGGAACTCCGCCATCACGGCCCGGTCGGGCGCGGCCATCTCGAGCTGGCCGAACCACAGCGACGTCTTCGGCGCGAGCAGTGACGCGCGGGCTCCGACCTCGAGAATCAGCCGTGCCGCGACGGGGAGGCGCAACGCGAGCCGGGTGAGCGAGCCGATCCGTCGCCTCGAAGTCCTTGACCGACGCCCACGCTCCGACCTGACCCGAGCCGGAGACGACCGCGACGGCGTGGACTCGATCCGACAGCGCGTGGCCGCGGCCAGGCGTAGGGACCGCCGCCGGAGTAGCCGAGCACGGCGAACGGGGGGAGCTCGAGCGCGTCGGCGAACGCAGCGCAGCTCGGGCCCGTAGGCGTCGACCGTCACGCCCCTCTTCTCGACCCACGGGTCGGACTCGCCGACACCCGGCCGGTCCGGGGCGAGCAGGCGGATGCCCCGGGCCCGCGCCCGTGCGTCGGCCCAGGCGAAGCCCACACCGCACGCGGGGGTGCCGTGCAGTGCGACCACCGGCACTCCGCCCGGGTCGCCGTACTCGTAGTAACCGACGACGCGGTTGTGCGCGGTGCGCACAACGACCGGTTCCGGCGTCTGGGCGGGATGGGTCATCCGCGTTCATCATGCCGCCTGCGCCCCGAGCCGGTCGAATGCCGCCTGCTCGCGTCGACGCAACTCGGTAGTCGGTTCCCGAGGTCCAGTCGCCGACCAGGAGCGCGCGACCGTCGGTGCTCAGCAATGCCATTCGTTGGACCTTGCCGAGTGCCCACTCGGCGACGACCGCCGACCTGCCCACGGCCGGGTCACCACCGCGCGACGCGTCTCGAACTTCGTCCCGCGGAGACTGCTGTTCGCGCCGATCAGGAGCCCGACCGAGAGGATCCGGCGGCGAAGGCTCTTGCGAAGGCCCCCCCACAGCCGTGGATCCATCAACAACGTGGATGGGCAGAACAGCTAACGGGGGGCATCGCCACGCCGGTACGCGGCCGTGAGCTCGTTCAAACGTTCGACGAGGTCGTCATCGAGCGTCGTATCGACGCCCGCGATCGTTGCGTCGAGTTGCTCGGGCCGGCTCGCACCGACGATCGGCGCGGTGACGGCGGGATGCCTCAGCGTCCACGCGACTGCGAGTGTCGGCAGCGGGATACCGGCTTCGTCGGCGATCTTGACGAGTTGGTCGACCGTGTCGAACACGTTGTCGTGCCAGTACCGGTCCTGGTAGGTCCGGGCCGGCGTTTCCGAGCGCGAACCGGGTTCCCTCGTCGGGCGCCTTGGAGCGATCGTGCTTGCCGGAGAGCATTCCGCCCGCGATCGGGTTGTACGGGATCACGGCGATGCTCTCGTCGATGCACAGCGGGAAGAGTTCGCGTTCGAACTCGCGGAACAGCAGGTTGTAGCGCGGCTGCACCGATACGAATCTCGACAGGCCCGTCGCCTCGCTGCGGCCGAGGGCACGCGCCGAGCCGGTAGGCGAGGAAGTTCGAGCACCCGATGTAGCGAACCTTGCCGACGCGCACGAGATCGTCGAGCGCGCACAAGGTCTCGTCGAGCGGAGTCCCGGGTCGTCGAAGTGCAGTTGATAGAGATCGACGAAGTCGGTCTGTAGCCGGCGCAGCGACGCGTCGATCGCGTCCATGATGTGGCGTCGGCTGTTCCCCATGTCCCAACGGTTGCGCCCGGTGGGTCCGAAGCACTTCGTCGCGACCACGTAGTCGCCGCGCCTGCCGTGCAACCAGCGACCGAGGATCTCCTCGGTGCGTCCCGACCGTGCCGAGGTCGCCGCCCAGCGGGATAGACGTCGGCGGTGTCGAGGAAGGTCACACCGAGATCGGCGGCCTTGTCGAGCATCGCGACGTGACGTGTCCTCGTCGATCTGCAGACCGAATGTCATGGTGCCGAGGCAGATCCGCGAGACCTGGAGCCCGGTGTTGGCGAAGCGAACTTGTTGCATCCTCAGAGATGTAGCACTGCCAGCGTGACGACACACAACGCGGTGCTCGCAACGAGCACGATGCCGTCGAGGATCCGAAAGCGTGCCCCGGGGAGGTTCCCGCTCGTGCCGAGGCCGCCGCGGGCGACGATGGCATCCGCCAGGTCGCGTGAGCGCCGGATGGAGGCGACGATCGCGGTCGACATCAGGTCGTGCGTTTCGCCGAGTGCGTTGCGGATCATCACGCGGGGGCTCTCACCCCTCGTTTCGTCCTGGGCCCGTAACCGCCGGGCTGCACCCAGGATGCGGATCTCCTCGATCAGCAGGGGCAGGCACCGGATCGCAAGCGCGATCGCGATGACCCACTCGTCGATCGGCAGCCGCAGCCAGCGCAGTGGGCGACCGAGGCGCGCCAGGGCAGGCGCCACCTCGCCGAGCGGAGTGGTCCAACCGATGAGCGCTCCCGAGGTCACGAGCACCACGGCCAGCACGGTGAAACGTGCCCACTCCCCGAGCGCGCCGATACTCAGCGCGACACCACCCACGTCGACCAGCGGCTTCGTCGAGGACCAGAGGTTGAGGAGCGCACTGACGAGCAACGCGATGAAGAACCAGTTCGGCAGCCTCGGGAACGCGCCGAGCGGGATGCGGGCGACGAGCAGCTCGATCACCACGACCGCACACGCGACGCCGAGCATTGCCCACGTGGGCGAGATCGACACCATCAGCGCGAGCTCGGCGGCGACGAGCAACTTCGTGCCCGCCCAGAGGTGGTGCACCACGGAATCCCCGGGAACGAGGCGCAAGAACGTCAGCTCGGTGTCACGGCGGGCCCGGGCCGGCTTCGCGCTCGCCGCCGTCGTGGCCGCGGCTCATGGCTGCGCCTTCGGCACGACGTCTTCGAGCGGCTCGTCGCGGTGATCCGCCCGGCTTCGAGCTCGATGATGCGATCGACGAGTCCGTCGGGGAGGTCGCGATCGTGCGAGACGATGACGAGCGCGAGGTCATTGCGACGGCGCACGCCGCTCAGCAAGGTGTCGAGATCGGCACGACCGTCGGCGTCGAGACCGGCGAAGGGTTCGTCGAGCACGATTGCGCGCGGTCGTGAAGCCAGTACCCCGGCGAGCACCACACGGCGCATCTGGCCGCCGCTCAGCTCGTCGACGCGGCGTGAGCCGAACTCGAAGGCATCGAGCCCTACCGCGGTGAGTGCGGCCCGCGCTTCGCGGTCGTCGACGCCGCCGGCGGCCCGCACCTCCTCGAGGACGCTCGGCCGGAGCAGTTGTAGCCGGGCGTGCTGGAACGAGAGGCCGACCCGGCCGACCTGATCGGCGATGGGCTTGTCGCCGAGCAACGCGCTCGCCTTCGGTCGGCGCGAGCAGGCCGGCGAGGATCCATGCGAGGGTCGACTTGCCCGACCCGTTGTGCCCGACGACGACGAGCGCTTCGCCGGAACGGATCGAGAGGTCGACCTGGCTGAGCGCGCGGTTCGCCCACGGCGTCCGGCGGGAGTACACGTGACCGACGCCGCGGAGCCTGATGATCGGCGCGCCGAGTCGGGTGCCGGCGTGTGCCGTACCGGCTTCGCGTCGGCCCGGAGTGTGACGTCGGAGCGGAGCCGGGCGGGAGTCTCGACCACCCGCCCGCCCGAGAGCGTGATCGAGCGGTCGGCCGCGGCCGCTTCCGCGGCGCGGTGCGTCACGTGGACCACGCCGAGACCGTCGTCGTGCGCGAGATCGCGAAACAGCGCGACGAGCAGCGCGCGTCCGGTTTCGTCGACCATCGCCGTCGACTCGTCGGAGATGAGGAACCTCGGCCTGCGCGCGAGAGCCGCTGCTATGGCGAGTCGCTGAAGCTCGCCACCCGACAACGTGGAGGTCTCCCGATCGACAAGGCTCCGCAAGCCGACGCGGTCGAGGAACGCTTCGACATCGACGCGCCCGGGCTCACTCATCCCCCACACGACGTCGTCGCGTACCCGGACACCCAGCACCTGGGCTTCCGGACGCTGCGAGACGATCGCGGTGCCGCCCTCGCGCCCGAGCCCGACCGCGCCGGGCCGGACGATCTCGCCGGCACTCGGTGCGCGGCGACCGGCGAGGAGACGCGTCAGTGTCGACTTTCCTGATCCGTTCGAACCGATCACCGCGAGGAGCTCCGCGGGAGCCACGTCGAGGGTGACATCGACGAGAGCGTCGACACTCGCGTTCGGATACCGGTAGCGCACGCTTCGCAACGCGACGGGGAGCGGATCCGGCGCCGCGAGCTGTTCGGGAGTACGGGCGGCGTCGGGATCGTCGATGACGGCTTCACCGAACGCGCTGCGCACGCGTCGGAGCGCGGGGCCCGAGAGGCCCAGCGCGAGCCAGATCCCGAACCACAACAGCACGAAGACCGTGAACGGGATGCTCAGCCACCAGTCGCGTACGACCCACGCGATGAACTGTGTCGCCCGGCCCCGCCAGGCGCGCGAGACCGAGATTGCGCAAGAGGTGGAAGAGGCCGCGCCAGCCGTTGCGCACCTGGTCGAGGGTCAGCTTGCGCAGGTTCGAGAACGCGAAGAGCGTACCGTCGCTGAGCAACGCCGCGATCGGCCCGAGGATCGCCATCCCGAGGATCATGGTGCGCCTGCGGCTCCAGCCGCGCCGATCGGCTGCTCCGACGAGCGCTCCGAGGGCGGCACACGCCCCCATCGACGTGAACGCGGCGGTGCCGATCACCAAGAATCCGACCGCCGAAGCCGCGAGCGCGCCGGTCACGACCGCGCGCAGGCGATGCCGGGCGGCGACGACCGCGAGCGGCACGATGGCGGCCGCGAGCAGCGCGCCGCCGAACGGCACGACCTGGCCGACGACCGTCAACGCGAGCGACACGTCGGCGAGCACGACCGCTTCCGCGAGCTCGGCCGGACCGAGCGGCCCGTGGGCAACGCGGGTCGTGGTCGGCCTTTGCATCCCGCCAGGTTCGCGTACTGGGCGCCCCTTTCCGCCTCGCGGTTCGCGAACTTCACATTCTTCGCGCGGATCGCCACCGCAGACCGGGTCCCATCACCGTCGGGGAGGCCCGCCCGGTGTCGATCAGAGCGGCGGACCGACGACGAGCTTCACACTGGCGTCGTGGCGGGTTCCCGACGGGTCGACCCAGCCCACCTTGACGGAGTCGCCGGGGTGGAACTTGACGAGCAGGCTGCGCAGCGACGCCGAGTCGGTTACGGGCTGGCCGTTCAGAGCGACGACGACGTCGTTCGTCTGGATGCCGGCGGCGTCGGCCCCGGTGTTCGGTTGCACGCCGACCACGAGCGCTCCCGAGCTGACCGGCGCGCTTCTGCCCGTCGAGGTCCTGCACCTGGACGCCGAGGAGCGCCCTGTCGCCGATATGGACCTTGTCGGTCTCGACGCCGGTGCGGATCTGGCTGACGATGCTGACCGCGTGGTCGATCGGGATCGCGAACCCGACGTTGGATCCCGACTGCGAGTTGAACTGCCCGCCTCCGGCCGCCGCGGTGTTCATACCGATGATCGAACCGCTGCTGTCGACGAGCGCACCGCCGGAGTCGCCGGGCTGGATGGGCGCGTTGATCTGGATCATGCCCTCGAGCGTCTCTTGGTTGCCGTTGCCGTCGCCCGCGGTCACTTGTTGGTCGAGCCGGGTGACCTGACCCTGGGAGACGCTCGGCGTGCCGCCCTTGCCGAGCGCGTTGCCGATCGCGACCACCGGATCGCCGACTTGCACCTTCGATGGATCACCGAAGGTCACCGTCGGTAGCCCGGAGACCTTGTCGGTGATCTGCACGAGAGCGACGTCCTCGGTGACGTCGTAGCCGACGACTTTGGCGTTGTAGGTGGGGCCGGTCCCCGCGATCGTGACCTTGATGCTCGTCGCGTCGGCGATCACATGGTTGTTCGTCAGGATCTCACCGGTCGACGAGATCAACATGCCGGTGCCGGCGGCGCGGCCCTGTGCCAACGTCGTGTTGATGTCGACCAGCGCCGGAGTGACCTTGGCCGCGATCGCGGCCTGGTCGAGGCTGCCCGAGCCGCCCGGGATGCTTCCCGTCCCGCCGTCGCCGGCGCCGCCGCCGAACGTTCCGCCCCCGAGACCGTTCCCGCTCGGCAAGGTGCCGCCGTTGAAACCTCCGTTCCCGTTGGTCGTCCCGTTCCCGTTGGCACTGAACGCCTGGGTGTCGGAGTTCCGGTGCACCGCGACCGCGACCGCCGCGCCGACCCCCGCGGACGCCAGGACGAGCGCGAGCGCGGCGAGGGCGGCGATCCCGCGTCGCGCCTTGGTGGGCTGTCGCGGAGGTGGACCGGTCGGCGGCCAGCTCGGCGGCGCCGCGGGCGACCAGCCCGGAAGCGGTGCACCCCAGGGACCCGGCTCCGCTCCCGCCGGCGGGTTGGCGCCGGACGCGCCGTATGGTCCGGCCCCGTAGGGTCCGGCCCCGTACGGTCCGGCCCCGGATCGGCCGGGCCCGTACGCGACGGTCGGGTCGGGGGCCACAGTCGGTTGCGTCGGCGGCCACGACACGGAGCCGGTGCCGGCCGCGGGCACGCTCGGAGGGAGGGTGGGCTCTTGCTCCGGCGTGCTCGCGGCCGCGGCGTCGGCCGGCGGGGGCCAGGTGTATTGGGGCCAGCTGAAGTCGGGGTGCAGCGCGCCGGTATCGGTCGTCGGCGGCTCGGGCTCGGACCGGTTGTCGTCTGCGTTCCAGGTGTTGTCCGACTCGGTCATCGGTGCGTGCCTCGAGTTCGTGATCTCGCGCCCGGGGGTGGCGCGCCTGTAGTGATCTTGGCCACCGACGATGGGAGTGGGCTGTGAGGTTGCTGGATGATGTCTCTCAATCCCGCGAGGGGAACGAGGCTACGACTTCATCGGCCGGTTCCGGTCCCGAGCGCACCCGATCCCGGCCGCAGGCGATCGCGTCAGGGCCAGAGGGGCGCCGGTACCTCGAAGCCGAGCGGAGTGCCCCAGGAGTTCCGGTACGACACCTCGTGCACGGGGCGGCGCGGTGCGACACCCCATCTCCCGGTCGGATAGCCGAAGGTCACGCACGACGAGAACAGCCATCCCTCGTCTTTGGGCACGCCGAGAATCTCGAGTACCTCGTCGATCTGGAAGAAGAACACGCTCGTGAGTGACGTCCCGACCCCTTCGGCGCGCGCGGCGAGCATCGCCGACCATGTCGCCGGAAAGATCGACCCGCCGCTCGGGTCGAATTGCACGAAGCTGAACAGCAGCAACGGGTATTCCTCGAAGTGATCGGCGAGGTGCTGAGCCGATCGCTGGATGCTGAGCATCGACGCGTTTTCCGGTTCGTCAGGGTTCGCGTTTGCCGACTCGAGCCGTTCCTTGTAGATGGTCGCCCACAGTTGCGTCATGCAGCTGCGGTAGATCGGTCCGAGGCGGGCTTTGACATTCGCGTCGTCGACGAGCATGAACCGCCAGTTCTGCGTGTTGCCGCCGCTCGGCGCGCGCACGGCCGCGTCGAGAATGCGCTTCTGCACGTCGAGGGGGATCGGATCGGGTCTGCAGCGCCGCATCGCGCGGGTCGTGTACAGCGCTTCGTAGATGTCCATGCTCGCTCCCGTCACCAGGCGTAGGCCTCGGGCGCCCTGCCGCCCGGACCGGGAAAGACCTCGTCGAGCGTCTGCAACGTCGTCTCGTCGAGCGTGAGCTCGAGGGCGCGCAACGACGCACCCTCGAGCTGTTCCATCGTGCGGGGTCCGATGATCGGTGCGGTCACACCCTTTTGATGGAGCAACCATGCGAGCGCCACCGCCGCGGGCTCTTCGCCGAGGTCGGCGCAGAGCTTCTCCCAACGTTCGAGTTGCGGACGCATGTGCTCGTAGCGCGGCTGCACGCTCTTGCGACGGGCGATGTCACCGGAACCGAGATTGCCGCCGAGCATGCCGCCCGCGAGTGGGCTCCAGGGGATCACGCCGAGCCCGTAGAAGCGCGCGGCGGGGAGCACTTCGAGTTCGATGGTCCGCGACGCCAGGTTGTAGAGGCTCTGCTCGCTCACGAGGCCGACGAAATGCCGCGCTTTTCGCGGCCTCGTTCGCCTGGGCGATGTGCCAGCCCGCGAAGTTGCTGCTCCCGACGTAGAGGATCTTGCCCTGGACCACGAGCGTCTCCATCGCCTGCCACACCTCTTCCCACGGCGCGCTCGCGGTCGATGTGGTGCATCTGATAGAGGTCGATGTGATCGGTCTGCATGCGCCGCAGACTCTCGTCGCACGCGGCACGGATGTGACGGGCCGACAGGCCTCCGTCGTTCGGCCAGTCGCTCATCGGCCCGAACAGCTTGGTCGCGAGCACGACCTTCTCGCGGCGGGCGCCGCCTCGGGCGAACCACGTGCCGAGGATCTCCTCGGTGCGCCCGGGGCCCTTCGGACCCCCGTAGCGATCGGCGGTGTCGAAGAAGTTGATGCCGAGATCCAGCGCGCGATCCATGATGGCGTGCGAGTCGGGCTCGCTGGTGAGCGGCCCGAAATTCATCGTGCCGAGGCAGAGCGGACTGACGCGAAGCGCCGTGCGGCCGAGTCGTCGATACTCCATCGCGATTACCTCCGGGCTTGCTCGTGAAGGTTCCTCGCGGACGACGCTAGCTGGCTTTGCGCGCTCGTGACTTCGACGGTCAAGCTCGCGGCGTGAAACACCTCGTCGCTCTCGCGGGCTGCCTCCTCGTCCTCGGCGCGTGCTCGTCGTCCACCGTGTCGTCGTCCACCGTGTCGTCGTCCACCGTGTCGTCGTCCACCGTGTCGTCGTCCACCGTGTCGTCGGCCAAGGGGACGACGACAACCGCGCCCCGAGGACGAGGGTCGATCGGCCACGTGTTCGTGATCAACCTGGAGAACAAGAGCTACACGGCGACGTGGGGCAAGACGTCCGCGGCCCGGTACCTGAACACGACGCTGCTCCCGCAGGGCAAGCTCCTGACCCAGTACTACGGCATCGGGCATGTCAGCCTCGACAACTACATCGCCGAGATCAGCGGGCAGTCACCCAATCCGCGCACACAGGGCGACTGCGTCAACTACGTCGACTTCACCACGACGGGCACGGGCCGGTACGGCCAGGCGCTCGGCGAGGGGTGTGTGTACCCGAAGTCGGTGCAGACGGTCGCCGACCAGCTTTCTGCCGTGTCCAAGACGTGGCGCGGCTACATGGAGGACATGGGGACACCGTGCCGGCATCCCGCGCTCGGCGCGAGCGATACGACGATCTCGCCCAAGCCCGGTGACATGTACGCGACCCGCCACGACCCGTTCGTCTACTTCCATTCGATCGTCGACTCGTCCGCCTGCACGCGCAACGTCGTCGACTTCAGTCACCTCGCGGCCGATCTGAAGTCGGCGTCGACCACACCCAATCTCTCGTTCATCACGCCGAACGTGTGTCATGACGGTCACGACGAGCCGTGCGTCGACGGTGAGCCCGGTGGTCTGGTGTCGGCCGATCGCTGGCTCTCGACCGAGGTTCCCACGATTCTCGCGTCGCCTGCGTACAAGGCCGACGGACTGCTCGTGATCACGTTCGACGAGGCCGAGCTCGGCCAGGACTCGTCCGCGTGCTGCCACACGCCGGCGTCGCCCAACGCGGCCAAGCCCGGGCTGACCGGTCCCGGTGGCGGCCGTATCGGAGCGCTGCTGCTGTCGTCGCGCGTGAAGGCGGGGACCACCGACGCCACGCCCTACAACCACTACTCCTTGTTGTGTTCCATGGAGGACATCTTCGGCCTCGCGCATCTCGGCTTCGCCGGAGCCCCGGGTCTCGCATGCTTCGGCAAGGACGTGTACGACGCGTCACCCTGACCTAGGAGTACAGCGAGCGCAGTGAGCGTGCGAGCCGTGGTTGCTCGAGCACGTCGGTCGAATCGAGGACCTGGTCGATCGCGCCGACGAGGGGCAGCGCGCGCAGCCATTCGTCGTGGACGGCGCGTCGGCACGCCTCGACGAAACGCTCGCATCCGAGAACGCGGAACGGGCGGCTGTGGAAAGGGCGCACCTTCGGGTCCAGGGCCTCGGTGAGCCTGGTCGCGTTGTGCATGCCTGCAAGCGCCTCGTACGCGGTGACGAGCGCGTCCTCGCACGTGGGGAAGTCGCTCGCGTCGAGCGCGGCTTCGAGCGCCGGCAGGATCTCCTCGCTCCGGGGAAGCGCGCGGTAAGCGGAGCCGAACCACTTCGGGTACGGCCAGAATTCGCCGACGAGCAGGAAGTGCAGCCGCATCAGCTCCCGCACGATCCCGTTCGCGATCCACGCGAGAGCCGGCCTCGTCACCCACCTCGGCGGCCCGCCCGACGAGAGGCTCGTGTTGGCCGATGCGGCGCCACTGGCACGCGAGCAGCCACAGCCTGAGCTCGGGTGGGTAGTAGTGCAGCAGTTCCCGGACGGCCGCGAGCTCGCCGGCCGGATCGTGGTACACGGCTCCGCGCACGACGCCGAGCAGGCGTTGTTGCGGTACGAGCAGCCAGTCGATCAGCGACAGCGCGCGCCGTGGATCCCAACCCAGCTGCACGCGGAGCCACTCGTCGAGCGGGAGGACCGCGACGTGATGAGTGCTCGGAACGTCGTCCCAGCCGAACTCGACCGGCCAGCCGCGGTACTCGGCCGGAAGGCCGGCGTCGACGGCGGCACGCGCGGCGGCCACGTCCGCCGAGCCGACGAACACCTGGACCCGCGGCCCCCAGCCGTGATCGGTGGACCGCTCGGTGTCGAAACCGAGGAGCTCGGATCCGTGGCCGAGCAGCGCAGCGCTGTGGGTCCACGGGCGGACGAGGGGGCCCACCACGTCTCGGTAGAAACCGGCGTTCAGCTCGACCGCGGGGACGAACCTTGTGCTCATTCGGGCTCTCGGCTCACACTGGCTCAGACTCGTGCCATCACGGAATCGGAGAACCGGCGGAGCAGGTCGATCTTCTCCTGCAGAGGTTGGGTATCGGGCTCGGTCGTGTACGGGTATCGGAAGCCGACGATCACGTCGGTCACGCCGAGCTCCTCCAGCTTGTGCACTCCGTCCACGGAGAACGCGTCGAGCGAGATCGCGTGCACCTCGAACGGTTCGGCTGCACGCCCGTACTCGGTGCGCAGGGCCTTGACGCGCTGCACCATCGCGCCGAGCCGGCGGGATCGCCCCCGGCGTGGATCCATCCGTCGCCCTGGCGGGCGGCCCGGCGCAGCACGACGTCCGCGTGCCCGCCGACCAGGATCGGGACGGGGTGCTCCGGAGTCGGGCAGATCTTGCAGCGCTCGAGCTGCAGTATCTCGCCGTGGTACTCGAACCAACCCCCGGCCATGAGCCCGCGCAGCACATCGATCATCTCGTTCATGCGCGGACCTCGCCGTTCCCACGGCACCTCCATCGCGGCGAAGTCCTCGGGCCACGGGCTGATCCCGACGCCCAGCCGCAGCCGGTCCTCACACAGCACCGCAATGCTCGCGGCTTGCTTGGCGACGAGCACGACGGGCCGCACCGCGAGCTTCAGCACGAAGGTGGTGAAGCGAATACGGGCCGTGCGCGCCGCGAGATAGGGGATCAGGGTAAAGGGCTCGATGATCGGCTTGTCTTCGAGGAACCGCGCGATCGCCGTCGGCCGTGTACGGGTAGATGGTGTCCGACTCGGCCGGGAAGATGAGGCTGTCCGGTACGACGAACGAGTCGTAGCCCGCGTCCTCGCAGGCTTGCGCGAGGGGCGCGAGGTAGGTCGGGTCGCAGAAGGTCTCGGCGTAACTGAATCGCATGGGCTGATCTTGCCCGATATCGGTCAGCGCCCGGGCACCGACCAGTGCACGAGGTCGGTACTCCGCGCGATCCCGAACTCCGCGTGCCCGGCGCCCTTGAACGTCGTGAGCTCGGGGGAGTCGCCGTAGATCAGGTAAGAGAAGCCGTCGAGCCGGCCCCCGCCGCCGACGAGGAAGGCGCAATTCGCGTGCTCGTAGGTCGAGCCGGTGACGCCGCCGCCCGGATTCCAGGCTTCTTGGGGGACGTGCAGCTCGCGCGCCGCAGACCACTGCAGCCAGCCCTTCGCCTCGTCGACCGGACCCGTCAGCTGGAACAGCTGCGGGCGGTCGAGGGTGTTGCTGGTGGCGAGCAGCGCACGCCGCCCGCCGATGTCCAAGAACTCGTAGTTCTCGATCGTGTCGCCGTACACCGTGATGTCCGGTCTGCCGATGACGACCCAGGGCCCTGCCAGCGTGCCGGTGGTGGAACGCGCGATCTCGAAATGCTGCGACGATCCGCCGTCGGTGGTCCCGGATTTGAAACCGAGCAACAGGCCGGCCGGGGAATACACGAGCGCGGGGTCGATGAGCCGATCCGCGGCGGAGCTCAGAACGTTCGCGAGCAGCCGGATCGGCGCCGAGAACGTGCGGAAGTCGGCGGTGGTGCGTGCGTAGATCTTGGCCTGGCCGCCCGCCCGGTCGTGCACGAACGACTGGTAGGTCACGACGAACGTGCCGTTCGGTTCCCGCACGACGTCGGGCGAAGCTTCGCCTTCGGTCGTTCGGTCGTGCGGGAACGTGACGGCGGTGGACCACGACGAGAGATCGTAACTGCGCGCGATCCCGATCCTCCACGATCCCTGCCGATCCTCTGGGAGAACAGCAGCACCCACCCTCCCGCGATCGCTACCAGTGCGGGATCCTTGACCGCTCGTTCCGGCAGGCCGTAGAGCGGATTGCGCAGCATCGACCACACGATGGTCGACGCGACAGACGCCGAAGGTGTGATCGAGGTGGTGGTCGTCGGGCTCGTGCCGTCCTTGCCGGCACAGCAAGCCAGCATCAGCACCGCCGCGCCGGCCGCGGCCGCGCTACGCAACACGACGCCCGCGGCGCCGGCCGGCGAGCAGCGCGCCGGCCGCGAGCGCGACCAGCACTGCGACGATCACGGCGACGATCACACTTGGGTTCCATCTACCTTTCGACGATGACCGCACGGCCGGGAACACGGTCGGGCCGACGTTCTCGAACGCGTACCGGCCGGAACCGACGGTCGCCACGACCTCGCCGTTCCGCGACGCGGGGATCGGTGACGCCCGCATCGCCGAGGAGGCTACGCCCGCCCTCGTTGACGCTTGCCACCGAGTTCGCGGCGGAGATGGACGGTCGCGGTGACGTTCGCGGGGATCGTGACGACGATCCGTTCGTGCCCGGCCGCGGTGCGGGTCCACGAGATCGGGACCGGGCCCCGTTGGGTGGTCACGATGCCGGACGCCTTGGTCAGGGACGTCGCGGGAACCGCGACGTCGACGCGGGCTCCTCCCGGCGCGGTGACCCACGCGCCGAGCACGTCGTCCTGCAACACCGAGAGCACGGTCGAGCCCCAACCGTGCGACTCGCTGTCACCGATCGCACACGCGTCCCAGCTCTCCCAGGTGAATGTCGCACCTTGCTTCAGGATCTGCGCGTAGCCGGGACGGTTCGGATCGGTGAGATCGGTGAGCAGCGCGTCGTCACGGCCGCCGGCGTGCAGCGCGTCGAGCAGCACGCTGTAGTTCACGACGCCCATCGCCGACTGCATGGCCACCAGCGTCGATGCGACCTTGCGCACCTCGGCGGTCGGGACGATGCCGAACGCGAGCGCGTACGCGTTCGCCTGCTGCGACACGTGCGGACTCGGGGTTCCGTCGCCGCGCAGCCCATCGACGAAGACGCCGTCAGCCCGTTCGAGTCGCCTGCGGATCGAGGCGGTGAGGTCGTCGGCGCGTTTCGCCTCGCTCGCGCTCTCGCTCGCGGGCTTGCCGAGCGCGGTGGCCATCGCGGCGACCCGCCGGAAGTCGTCGACGGCCATGACGTTGAGTGTCGTGCGGGCGGCGGTGTTCATGTCGTAGCCGTACCGCATCTGTGGTGGCCAGTCGACCATCCCATTGGCGTAGTCACCTCCGCCGCCGGGCAATGCCGTCACGAGGCCTGTCCTCGGGTCGATGGCGCGCGCGAGATAGTCGGTGATGTTGCGGACGACCGGATAGAGCTCGGCGAGCTGAGCGCGGTCGCCGCTCGCCATCCAGTACTTCCACACCCACTCGACGTAGTCCTCGGTCGAGTCGGGGATGTCGCGCTTTCCGTCGCCGTTCGGGTACACCGCGTTGACCCGGCCGTCGGGCCAGTACTTCGCCTGCGATCGCTGGAAGTCGCGCAGCGCCTCCGATGTCACCATCCTGTCGCCGAAGGCGGCCATCGCCGCTTGCGACACGTCGTAGGAGTCGCCGAGGAAGGGTCCCTTCTCGCGCGTGGGGGTATCGAGGAACTGTTCCTGAGTGTCGTTCAGCGCCGAGTGACGGGCCAGATTCCAGACCGCGTCGACCGCCGGGCTCGAAGTCGCGAAGGTCGCGGCGTGCTCGTCGGGGAAGTCGGTGTGGCGTGCGGCGATCGTGACGTCGGCCGCGGTCAACGGTTCGGATGCGCCGTCGACCTCGAGGTAGCGGAAACCCAGATAGCCGAGGGGCCTCAGCTCCTGGGCGCCGGCACGCTCGGTGAAGTCCCAGTGCATGTCGGTCTGTTGGTTGCCGATGGTCGTGGAGACATGACCGTCGGGGTCGAGGTCGTCGCCGGTGACGACTTTGACCGCCCGGCCCGCGACTCCCCGGTGCACGGCGACCACCGGCGTTGCCGCGATGACGGCGCCGAAGTCGGCGACGTAGCTCGCGCCTCCCGGCGGGGTCCCCGGCACCGACGTGAAGCTCACGGGCTTCATCGATTGAAAGACGATGTGCGTGCGTGCCGCGACGAGATGCGTGTACGGCGCCCACGGATGCGCGCCGAGCGCGACCGCCGGTTGCCACGTCCCGTCGTCGAAACCGGGGCGGTCCCAGCCGACCGGATCCAGTCGCTCGTCGACGTGCTCGACGAGGTCGCCTTCGTCGTTGCGCGGGCCGTCGGGAACCCACATGGCAGTGTGGGTGTGCCACGAACCGTCGGTCGTGAGGATCTCGCGGGAGCCGTCGGCGTGGTCGATGCTGATGTGCGCGATGAACGCCTCCGGCGAATCGGGCCGGCCCTGGCTCGCGGTCGCCCAGTGTGTGACGAACGCGAACACGTTCGGAGCGCCCGCCCTGACGAGGCTCGTCACGTCGGTGGTCTCGTAGTACTGCTCGTCGGGATACGAGTACGACGGTCCTTCGGCGGCGCGCGTGCCGTTGACGCGCAGCTCGTACTGCTGGCCCGCAGCCGCGTACACGCGGGCACGCACGATCGGGCTGCTCCCGAGCGTGGCCTCCTTGCGGATCAGTGCGAAGTCGTCCATCGCCACGTCGGTGCCGGCGATCTGTACGACTTTGGGAACGCTTCCGGCCCGGCGGATCCAGGACGCGTGCCAATCCGCGTCGTTCAGCCCCGTGTCGAAGTGCGCGTCGGGCGCGTACGGACCGAACCGACCTTGGGCGTCCTGGGTTCGCACCGTCCACCAGTAGCGGTGATCGGGCGCCAGGTGCAGCGATCCGGCGTGAACGTACGACTGCTGGGTGCTCGTCACCGTTCCGCTGTCGAACAGCACCGTGTGCTTTCCCGACGACGGTGCGTCGCTGACGACGAGCTCGTACGCCTGTTGGATCGCGCCCCGGCCGGGATCGTCCACGGTCCAGCCGAACTCGGGCGCGCCGGTCACCGCGAGCGGCGCCGGGTCGTCGTCGACGGTGAGGTGCCTCGGAGCGTACGGTGCGTGATCGGTCGACGGCCCCGCCATGGACGCGCCACCCGTCGCGCATGCGATCGCGACGACCGCGGCAACGGTGAGGAGCCTGGGTAACGTTCCCCGCACGCGCGGAGTCTGTCACCCGACCGCCGCTCGTGCTCAGCGCACGCGTTCCTGTTCCCGAAGGAGTGCGAGCGTCGGGCAGGCTTCGGCCACGCGGCGGGCGTGTTCCTCGAGCTCGGGGGGGATCGGGGTGGGATCGATGATGGGATAGCCCCAGTCGTCGAGCGTGATCCGTTCCGGTAACAGTTCCGCGCAGAGGCCGTGGGCGACGCACATGATCGGGTTGAGCTTCAAGACCGTGCGGGATCTGCTCATCGCCACGACGCCTCCGGGCGGGGAACCGGGAGTGCCGGGGGCTGGCCGGCAGCGGCACACGGGCCGCGGCGGGCGTGATCGGCGAGATGCTCGGCGAAGGTGGTGAACCCACTCGACACGAAGCGGACCGCACCGTCGGGGAGCTTGCACGCGCCCCGGCCCGCGACCATCTCGAGCCAGCGCCGCGCGGCGACCTCGGCGTTCCCGTCACGGTCCGAGCCCCGGGCGATGTGCTCCACGGCGAGCGCGATGGCGGGCAAGCCGTTCGCGCACGAGCCGCACTGTCCTGCCGATTGGGAGGCCAGCCATCGGGTGACTCGTGCCATCTCGGCGAGCGGGCAGCTGTCGCCACGCAGAGCCGCAATCGCGCCGCAGCCGAGTCCGGCGCCCATCGACTTCATGTCGGCGGCCGACAGCGTCACCATGGCTGCTTGGCGGGGAGTGAGCCAGGTCCCGAAGTATCCGCCCACGAGCACGCCGGTGACGTCGTGCACGCCCGCGTTCCGCAATACCTGGCGCAACGACGTGCCGAGCGGGACCTCGTACACGCCGGGACGGTCGACACCACTCAGCGTCACGAGCATGGTGCCCGGGTCGGACTCGGTCCCGGTGCTGCGCCACCACTCCGCGCCGAAGCGTTCGATCAACGCGACGTGTGCGAGCGTCTCGACGTTGTCGACGAGCGTCGGCCGGCGGGCGACACCGCGTTCGAAGGGGCGGGGTGGGGTGAAGGTCGGCTTCGCATCGTTGCCGTTGAGCCAGTTGACGAGCGCCGTCTCTTCCCCTGCGATGTAGCGCGCCGGTGTCCCGGCGACCCGCAGGATCACTCCGTCGTTCAAGGCCCGGCGTTCGTCGATCGCGCCGCGAGAGCCCGCATGACCGATCCCGAGTTGCGCTCGACGCACAGGACGGCTTCATCGGCTCCGACCGCGTGGGCCGCAGCCACCATCCCGTCGAGGACCAGGTGCGGAGCGTGCACCAAGAGGGTCTTGTCCTTGGTGCTGAGCGGCTCGCCCTCGGTGCCGTTGGCGACCACGATCGGCGTGCGGCCCTGCAGCACCCGGGCGCCGCGACTTCGCACGGCTTCCATCTTCGTGGCAGTCGGGAAGCCTGCGCCCCCACGCCCGCGCAGTCCGGCCCGCTCGACCTCGCCGATCAGGGCGCGGCCCCGGTGCGACGGCCGACCCATCCGGGCAAGATGGTCGACGAGGCGGGTCGCGGGAGGGCGGGGGAGGAGACGGGCCGAGTCGGCGCCGAGGTCCGGTTCGCTCTGGGTGCTCATGCCGGTCGTTGCCGCCGTCATCGGGTGCCTCCGGGATACGCGACCTCGCGCGTGCGGGCGCTGCCGGCCGAGGTGGGTTGGTACCGCAAGGTTGCGATGAGCCTCCACGCGACTCCGGCCGCCACCATTGCCGCGCACGTCAGGTACACGAGCCTGGCCCACTGGGTTGACGCGTCGGTACCCGACGCGAGTCCGTGCAGCATCGCGACCGGCCAGCACACGTACGCGCTCCAGTGCACAGCCCGCCAGACGCGATAGCCGATGCGCTGACGCAGGAGACTCGTCACGATCAACGCGGCGAGGAGATCGATCGCGACGACGCCGAGGCCGATGCCCAACGGGCGATAGGTGCCGGTGAACGGAACGATGGCATTCAGCAGGTGCACGGGCGAAACGGGATCGAAGAGCGTCGACAGCACGTGGATGGCAAGGAAAACGACCGAGAGCAACGAGATGTTCTTGTGCAACGTGGCGGTGACGAACCGCGGCCATTGGGGCGCGCTCCAGCGCGTCGAGGTCAGGATCCCGAGGGACACGCTGATCGTCAGCATGATGACCGTGACGAAACCCGTCCCCCGGGCCAGGTACCACAGTGTCGTGTTCGGGAGGATGGCACCCATCACGACGCTCCCGAGGTGACTGCTGCCGCGGCCGCCGAACCGTTTGCGGTAGTGGGGCTACTCACCGTGGCGACGCCGCCCTGCGCCGCCGTGCCCGCGAACAGACCCGTGCCCGCCAGTGCTCCGGCGAGCGACCACCGGGTCATGCGCTCGATCCGGCGCAGCCCGGTCTCGCGGTCCCGCCTGGTCCGTCTTCCCTGGGGGCTGTTCATGGTGTCCATCTTCGGCGAACGCCTTGTGAGGCCCCTGGCCGGCGGGTAAGGCCAAGCTTCGGACTAAGTAAGGATTTCGATAGACCGGACCGGGGCCGGCCTCCGGCGTACCTTGCGGGGATTCACGCGTCGTAGACGAGGATCTCGCCGCTGTAACAGGCGATCCAGACCCGGTGATGCAGCGGCTCGTAGGTGATGCCGATCGGGTGGTCCGGAACCGGGAACGTGTGCACGATGCCGAGGTCGGACGACCTCAAGACCGACACGGTGTTCGACCCGTAGTTGACGACGTAGAGCGCCTGACCGTCGGACGAGATCGCCATGCTGCGCGGCTGGGTTCCGGTGGCGGTACGCGCCAC
Source organism: uncultured Actinomycetes bacterium (assembly GCA_963784845.1). Classification (GTDB taxonomy): domain Bacteria; phylum Actinomycetota; class Acidimicrobiia; order IMCC26256; family PALSA-610; genus PALSA-610. The sequence goes on from CAWASN010000005.1 coordinate 27,061, forward strand.
GACCTGACCTGTCGCGGTATCGACGGCGACGACGCGGTTGTCGCCGTTCAAGGTGACGAACAGCCGCGTGCCGTCGTTGGACAACACGAGGTGTCGGGGCGAATTGCCCACGCCCCGGAAGTACGACAGGGCGAACGTGTCGAGGTCGATGCGGGCGACGTTGTACGACCCCATGACCGCGACGTAGGCGACATGCTTGGTGCCGTCGACGGCGATGCCTCGCGGGTACGCGCCGAGACGGATGCGCTGCACTTCGTGCAAGGTCTTGTAGTCGAGGACGCTCAGGTCATAACTACACCAGTTGCTGACCAACACGTACTTGTCGTCGGGCGTCACCGCCACGAACTTGGGGACCATCCCGACCTGACCGACCTTGTCGACGGCGAGGGTCTTCAAGCTGACTCGGTACACGTAGCTCGGGCTGAGGCCGCCCGGTCCCGTGCAGTTGTCGGATCCCTCGGGCCCGAAGTTGTCGCCGTACATGGAGTAGTTGCTCGCGAACACATACCGGTGCGCGTAGTCGACCGCAGCCTCCACGGGTGCGCCCCGCGAGACGCCCGGGTGCCCGGTGATGCCGAACTGAGCGAGGTTCACGCTGTCGGCGATCGTTTTCACGAGCGCGCCGGTCGCCGCGTCGTACACCGTCATGGTGTGCTGGTACATCATGTTCTGCGCGAACACGAGACCCGTGCCCGTTGCGTCGACCGACTTGGGCGAGATCCGTCCGCTGATCGTCGTGACGCGCGTCAGCGTGAAGTCGTCAGCCGGGTTGTGGGCGATCGTGGTGGTGGTCGTCCTGGCGGGCGCGGCTGTGGTCGGCGAGGTCCCGGGTGGGGCGGTCGTCGACGCGCGCGCCGACGAGTCCGTTTGCGCGTGCTCTGTCGCCGCGGCCGGGTGATTGCTTCGTTTCGAGTCGTGCCGGGACACGACGACCGCGGCGCCAATTCCGAGCGCGACGACGAGCGCTGCCGCCGCACCGAGTCGGGTCCGTTGCACGCCGGAGAGTATTGCCGGTCGCGGACGGATTGACGTGCTTGCCGCGCGCCGCAATGCTGCGGATGCTGCTCGTCGCGACAGACTGCGCCGAGGCGACCCGGGTGCACCCGGGCGGGTGACCAAGCGAACACGAGGGAGTCCGACAAATGGATGTGCGATCGATCGTCGACGTCGAGCCCGAGGTCGAGCACAACGGCACGGTGCCGGTCTGGTATCTCGTGCACCCCCGGGAGATGAAAGCGATCACCGAGGGGGGCAGCCTGGAGCTGGTCAACGAGTTCGAGGTCGCGAACGGTGGCTACGTCTATCCGCACTCGCATCCGACCCATGAGTTCTATTTCGTGATGTCGGGGCGGGGGATCATGACGATCGACGGTGAGGACCGGAACGTCGTCCCCGGCGATCTCGTCTACATCCCGCCGGACCTGATCCACAGCCTGCGTCCCACGGGCGGCGGCGCGATCCACTGCTTCTGCTTCGCGGTGGCGGTCAAGGGCGCGCCGGAGATCGACTACACGTCACACTAGGAACTCCGGACGTCAGAACGCGCAGGGAGTTCCCGACAGCGACTGCGTGAGCGTGACCGTGCCCATCGGCAGGCCGTGCAGGAGCGTCCAGCCGTCGTCGGTCGCGTCGGCACAGCCGCCGGGATGCACCGACCAGTGACTCGTCGCCCGTACCCGCACCACGAGGTCGCCGGTCCCCGTGACGTGGAGGGTGACTCGATCGGGCGACATCTTCTGCAACGTGGCCGGCCCGTCGACGAGACCGCCGAAGTCGTCGACCCGCCACACCCGCCAGTCCGCGTCGTGCCAGACCTCGTGCAGGTATGACGGGTTGCTCTGGATGAGCGCCCGTTCCGCGATCGACGAGTCGTCGAGCCGGGCGTCGGGCAGCGCGATGAACTTGACTCCGTTCGCGTGCAGCCACATGTGGTAGCTCGAGGCCGTGAGTGGCGCGGAGTAGAAGATCGGGTTGTACGCGATGTCGAGCTGGCGCTCCCAACCGCGTGCGAGCGCGACCCGGGGCGCGACGTAGGCAGCTTCCCAGTGCCGATAGGTGGAAGGAATTTCCACCCGGCCGATCGCGCCCGACTGGCTCCCGAGGAAGCTGACGAGCGGCGCATAGTAGGTCGAGTGCGTCGACGGATCCGTGCGCACGTACGCGATGCCGTCGACCGCCGGGAACCACTGCCAGATCAGCAATGGGACCGCGAGGACGGCGAGCACGAGTCGCCGACGGGGCAGCAGCGCGCACGCGAGGAGTGGTCCGGCGACGTATTGCCCGAGCCGACTGACATTGCCCCCGACCGCGGACGGCACGAGGAACGACCCGATCGCGACGAGCGCGAAACAAGCTGCTCCCCAGCGGACGGACGGGTAGCGTCGAAGCGCGACCGCGACGATGGCGCACAGGCTGAGGTCCCATACCAGGGCCCAGGGTTCGTAGGGTTCCGACCCCGCGGTGGGGAACAGCAGGGCAACCGTTGCAACCGGCACGACCGCGGCGGCGAGCACCACGATTGCCTGCGTGCGCTGCGGCCGGCGCGACGCCGCCCACGCGATCGCGACGATCGCGAGGAATCCGCCGGCGAGCGGGCTGGCCAGTGAGCACAAGATCGCGCAGGCGGCCGCGATCAGCACCTTGCGGTGTTGCAGTGCGTAGATCGCGCCGAGACCGAACACGACCCGAACGCGTACGTCGTGCGGCCGACGATGAGATTGATGACCGTTCCGAGCGCGAACCAGAGGCTTCCGAGCCAGGCGATCGAGCCGAACGAGAACCGGAGGATGCGCTCGAACAGCAAAGCCGACGCGATACCACTCAGCGCGCCGAGTGCGAGGGGTCCGATCGGCGCGCTGATCGCCGGCGCGATCACGCTGTAACCGAGCAGTGCGTGCCCACCGAACCACTGGCTGTTCCACAACACGAAGCCGTCCTGGCGGAACAGCTCGGCGCGGAAGACCTGAGCGGGAAGGTCGGAGCCGCGCCAGCCCAGGGTGATCGCGAGGATCGCGAGAACACCGGCGACCGCGACGACGGCGGTCATCGTGGGCCAGTCGTCGAACCACGGCGCGCGAGCGGGGCACGTGGAGACCGCGAACGTGCCGCTCACCGTCGCGGAGCTTCCGCCCGGGCGACGTCGCGGTACCGGCTCCCCCTCGCAGCACGCATTCCCCGTCGACGGTAGCCGTATTCGCCTCCCGAATTCCCAAAGGTGAACCGAGGCTGACAGCTAGCGTCGACCGGCATGACTGTCCCGATGATCGAGGCGCACGCGCTCACGAAGCGGTTCGGCCCGTTCGTCGCGGTCGATGGCATCGACTTCGAGATCGCGCCCGGGGAGGCGTTCGGATTCCTCGGGCCGAACGGGGCGGGCAAGACGTCGACGATGCGCATGATCGGCTGCGTGTCTCCCCGTTCGGGGGGGAGCTGAAGGTCCTCGGGCTCGATCCGACCCGGCACGGGCCCGAGATCCGGGCCCGAATCGGTGTTGTTCCGCAAGAGGACAACCTCGACACGGAGCTCACCGTCTGGGACAACCTCATGATCTACGGCCGCTACTTCGACCTGCCCCGATCCGAGATCCGGCAGCGGGCGACCGAGCTGCTCGAATTCGTCCAGCTGAGTGATCGCCGCGATTCGCGAGTCGATCCGCTGTCGGGGGGCATGAAGCGCCGCCTCACCATCGCACGCTCACTCGTGAACCGCCCCGAAGCGCTGCTGCTCGACGAGCCGACCACCGGCCTCGATCCCCAGGCCCGGCACCTGTTGTGGGATCGCCTCTATCAGCTGAAGCGCAATGGCGTCACGCTGGTGCTCACGACGCATTACATGGACGAAGCCGAGCAGTTGTGCGATCGCCTCGTCATCATGGACAACGCGCAGATCGTCGCCGAGGGGTCGCCGCGGCGCCTGATCGCCGACAACGTCACTCGCGAGGTCGTCGAGGTACGGCTGGCGATCGAAGCCGATGCGGCGACCTCGGCCGCCAAGCTCGAGCGGTTCGGCAATCGCATCGAGGCGCTCGCGGATCGAGTGCTCGTCTACACCGACGACGGTGATGCCACGATGGCGGCGGCCATCGCCGACGGCTTCGAAGCCGATGCGATGTTCGTGCGCCGGGCGAGCCTCGAAGACGTGTTCTTGATCCTGACCGGCCGCACGCTCGAGGACTGAGCGCTCGCCGTGTCGACACCGCCCGTCCTGCGAGTCGTGGAACGCGAAGCGCTCGTATACGCGCGCCTTTGGCGAGGGCTCGCGTTCAGCACGTTCGTCCAGCCCGCCTTGTACCTCGCGGCGATGGGCATCGGGCTGGGCGGGCTCGTGAAGGCGCACGCCGGCGCGGTCGACGGACTCAGCTACCTGGACTTCATCGCGCCCGGGCTTCTCGCCGCGAGCGCCGTGCAGCTCGCGGCGGGGGAGTCGCTGTGGCCGGTGCTCGGCGGCGCCAAGTGGATGCGGCAGTTCCACGGCGTGGTCGCGACCCCGATCGGCCCCGGTGAGCTCTACGGCGGGTTCGTGTTGTGGACGGCGATCCGTTCGATGCTCGGGGCAACGGCGTTCCTGATCGTTGCCGCGCTCCTCGGTGCCATCCCTTCGTGGTGGGGGATCCTCGCGATCCCGGCTGCCGGTCTGTGCTCGGCCGCGTTCTGTGCGGTGCTGGCGGCCTACTCGATCCGGGTCGACTCCGACCTGTCGTTCCCGATGATCATGCGGCTGGCGGTGCTGCCGTTGTTCTTGTTCTCGGGGACCTTCTTCCCCATCGATCAGCTCCCGGGCGGGCTCCGACCGCTCGCGGCGTTCTCGCCGCTGTGGCACGGTGTCGAGCTGGCCCGAGCCGCGACGACCGGACAGTTCGACGCGGCCGCGATTGCAGTGCACGTCGCGGTGCTCGTCGGTTGCATCGCCGTCGGCACGTTCTTCGGAGTCCGCAACTTCGCGTGGCGGTTGAGCTCGTGAGCGCGCCCGTGAACCCGCCCGCGTTGGAGTCGTCGGCGACCCCGGTCATCTCGCTCCCGTTCCTTCACTGGCGCCGGCGCCCGTGGCGCCTCGTCGAGCGCAACGTTCTCGCGTACCGGAGGATCTGGTACATCTTCTTGAGTGGATTCGTCGAGCCGTTGCTGTTCTTGTTGTCGATCGGCATCGGTGTCGGGGAGCTCGTCGGCGACCTGAGCGTCGGTGGCCATCTCGTGCCGTACCGTTCGTTCGTCGCGCCCGGTCTGTTGGCGATCGCGGCGATGAACGGCTCGCTGCTCGACACCACGTTCAACTTCTTCGTAAAGATGAAGTACTCGCACACCTACGACGCGATCCTCGCCTCACCGCTGTCGCCTCGCGACGTCGCGACCGGTGAGATCACGTGGGCGCTGATCCGAGGCGCGACTTACTCGGGCGCATTCTTGGTGACGATGCTCGCGTTCGGCGATCTGCGTTCGGCGTGGTCGATCGTGGCGCTTCCGGGCGCGGTTCTCATCGGATTCGGCTTTGCCGGCGTCGGCCTCGCCGCGACCACGTACATGCGATCGTTCGTCGACTTCGACTACGTCAACATGGCGATGATCCCGCTGTTCCTCTTCTCGGCGACGTTCTTCCCGCTCTCGCGCTATCCCGCCGGCCTACAGGTGGTCATCCGGTGCACCCCGCTCTACCAGGGCGTCGTCTTGGAACGATCGCTCGTGATCGGTGACCTGCACTGGACGCTGCTCGCGCACGCGGCGTACCTGTTGGTGATGGGTGTCCTCGGTCTGCGGGTCGCGTCCCGCCGCATCGGTCTCCTGTTGCAGCCTTGACCGCGCCGGCCGGGAACGCCGCTCGCTGACACCGGTCAATAGCGAAGGTCGGCGACGACCGCGAGATGATCCGACGGCCACATGCCGTCGACGGGTTCGTCGCCGGCCACGCGCACGTCGAGCGCGTGCCCGACACCACCGAGCTTGGGTGTGCCGACGAGGACGAAGTCGATGCGACGATCGCGGTCGAGCGCGGCCGCGTTGAAGGGGTTCGCGTTGGACGCGGTCGCCCCCGCGGTCCCGTCGCCGGCTGCGAGCCACGCGTCGCGGAACATCACCCCCGGCACCGGGACCGCCGCCTGACCGGTGAGCATGCGCAGCTCGTCACTCGTCGGATCCGCGTTCAGGTCGCCGCAGAGCACCGCGGGGAACGAGCGCGGCCGCCGCTCGCGCACGAGCCGGCAGATCTCGGCGACTTGCGCCTGGCGGACCGCGCTGTGGTCGTCGCGCCAGCTGAGATGGGTGCAGTACACCTGGATCGGTCCGCGCGGACCGTCGATCTCGGCGAATATCACGAGCCGTTCCTCGCCCTCGTCGTCGCGCGCCTCGCCGACCACGCGCGGGAGCACCCGCACCTCGTGTGCGCGGATCGGCCACCGAGACAGGACCGCGTTCCCGGCGAGCACGCCGTCGCGCTCGAGGTTCGACGCGAACACGACGTGGTCGTGTCCGATGGTGGCCCCGAGCTCGCGGGCCTGGTTGCGGTCGTCGTCCTCCCAGACCTCTTGCAGCGCCCAGATGTCGGCGTCGACCGTGCGCATGTTGGCCGCGATGGGGTGCATGCGCGCGGACCAGGGACCGTAGCGGCCCCAGAGGTTCCAGGTTGCGATGCGCACGTGCGTGGTGACGAGCGGCCCGTAACCCGGTTCCCATTGAACATTCACCGGGTGATCTTGGCGCAGCCGCCGCCGCGCCGCCTAGCTTTTGGTCGTGATCCGCCGGTTGTTCAAGAACCTCGGTGTGCGGGATGCCGTCGATGCCCCCGCGGAGTCGGCACAACTCGAGCGCGACGGCTACGTGCATCTCCGCGGTGTGCTCGCGGCCGACGAGGTCGCGCGGCTACGCGCCGAGATCGACGAGGTGTTCGAGAGGTTCGCGCCCGAACGCCTGCGAGACGACAAGGCGGAGTTCCGCTACGAGATGTACAACCGCAGCGCCGCGTGCCAGGCGGTGCTCACCAATCCGCAGATCCTGGGGGTGCTCGAACCGCTGTTGGGCGACGACTGCCACGTGATCGCGAACACCGCCTGGCGCAATCCGCCCGGCTTCGAGGGGGGTCCGTGGCACTGTGACGCCGGGCCGCACGTGCCGCGCCCCGACGGTGTGCCGTGGGACGATCGCATCCCGTATCCCGTGTTCGCCGTTGCCGCGCATGTCTACATCGATCCCTGCACGCGCGCGGACGGCCCGACCGCGGTCGTTCCCGGGAGTCACCGGTCGGGACGGCTCCCGCCGTTCGACCGGATGCAGGCGGAGGATCTCTCCTACGACGGCCGGCCACCCGTCCTGTTCGACGTCGACGCCGGTGACGTCGCGCTGTTCGTGTCGGACGCGTGGCACCGCGGGTTCCCGGCCGGGCCGGGCGGCCGCGGTCGCTACTTCCTGCAGGTGCACTATGGCCGCCGTGATATCGCCCAGCGGGTACGTCCGACGGCGGCGGCCAACCAGGTCTGCGCCGAGGCCGAGGCACGCGCCACGACCGAGCGGGCCCGGACCGTGATCGGTCTGCACGACCCGTTCTTCTACGACGCCTGACCCGCTCCGTCCCAATGTCGGGCCAAGGACCGAATCGTGCGAGCGCTCCGGTACCTAGGCCTTCGGATCGAGGTTCCGGGCGCTCTCCCGGGAGACCTCGGGACCGACCGTCGTATGCAAGGGCGTCGCGTCCAGTCGATCCAGGGCCGCGGGCGAGTCGTCGTCGGGAGGTTCGGCGCCGCTGATGACGATGCGATCGCGGCCCGTGCGTTTCGCGCGGAGGAGGGCCTGGTCGGCGGCGTCGAGTGTCTGCCGGAAGGTGAGGCCGGACTCGGACCCGGCGAGCCCGATGCTGACCGTGAAAGGAGGCAATGTTCCGTTCGCGAGTGCGTCGCACAGTGCGGATCGGACGCGGTTGGCGACGGTGACCGCATCCTCGATCGAGCACTCCGGCAAGACTGTGACGAACTCCTCGCCGCCGAAGCGAGTGGGAATGTCGTTGGGACGCACGCTGTCGCGAAGTACCCGAGCGAACAGCCGCAGCGCGCGATCACCGGCGTCGTGTCCGTGCACGTCGTTCAGCAACTTGAACTGATCGAGATCGGCATAGGCGACGACGAACGGGAGTTCGGCGTCGTCGAGCCGACGTACTCGTTCCTCGAGGCTGCGGCGGTTGAGGAGGCCGGTGAGCGGGTCCGTGTCGGCTTGGATCTCGGACCTCGCGAACGCGCGCAGCATCCCGATTCGTTCACCGGCCTTGCGGCCGATCAACTGCAGATGTCTCGTGGTGTCACCGCGGGGGAACTCGACCGGGCGTTGCGCGTGGATGACGCCGGTGCTCCGTCCGGCGATGCTGACGGGTACGCACGTCGCCCACACGCGGTCGCTTCTCACGCGCAGGAACGGACAGGTGTCGAGCTCCGAGCTGTCGTCGAAGAACTGGGTCTGGCCCGTCAAGGTTGCGGGGCAGGCTTCGGGCGTGATGACACCGCAGGCCGCGTCGGCTCCGGGATCGGTGCTGAACATGCGGTGGAAGTGCGCGTGGCTCGAATCGGCCAGCAGCAACTCCGACGGCACGTCGGCGTCGACGATCTTCAACGCGTGCTCGATGATCGCGTAGACGGCATCCTCGGTTTGTTCCATGTCGAGCGCACGTTGCAGGGACGTGTCGAAGTGCGCGAACTGTGCAGCTGCACTTGTCTCGGCGGCATTCGATCGCAGGGAACGTTCCTCACGCCGGGCGCCCCGCATGAGCCACCCGCCCACCGCCGAGAAGATCAACGCGAGCGCGGCGAACGTGAGGTACGTCGTTCTGCGCACGTCGCTGATCGCAGAGACGAACGTTGCAGCATGGTCCCTGATGGCCGGGTCGTAGATCCTCGATTCGAGCGCGTCGAGTGCACTGATGCTCTTGTCGTACTCGTCGCGCTCCTGCGCGAGTGTCTTGGCGAGGGCGGGATTCTCGCCGGCCATTCCGAGAAGCTCTGTCGCGAACTTGGCCGTCCGAGCGTGTGACGCTTCGAACGACTGCTGCAAGGCGCTCTCGCCCGGCAGGCCCAACGCGTGCTTCTTGTAGGCCGACCAAGCGTTGCTCTGTTCCTGAACGTCGGACTGCAGGCGGGAGAGCATCACTGTTCGCGCGGCCGGATCCTGCGTCTGTACGAATTCCGACAGCACCTGTTGCCCGTCGACTCCCGCCGCCCACGCGTCGTGGAGGGCGGCTTGCGCGGGCACGGCTCGATCGGCGTTCTGATGTGCGGCCGAAGAAGCACCCCCGCCGGTCGCAACCACTGCCGCGGTCAGGAGGGAACCCGAGGCCACGCCCATCACACAGAGGATGAGCGTGCGTGCGCTCGGGCTGATTCGGAGAGAGCGCATGCTCGCGTCGGCTCCCTTCGCCCTGGCTCACCACCACCAACTTCGGGGGCGAACACATCTCGCCCGTCGCTGTCCACGCCAGTCAATCAACGAGGCGTCACCGATACGTGACCAAATCTGCATCGATCACGCCCGGCGCCCCGGCGCAGAACGGCTGCGGGTTCCGGGGTTCAATGCAACTCGCCGGGCGTGAAGGCGTGAGTGGCGACCGCTCGCTCAGGTCGGAGGGCCGGGCAGATTCACGATGCCGAGTTGCAGCATCGTGCCGAGGTCGTCGCGGACGGCCCAATGCTCGGCGAACTTGCCGTCCGCGACTCGGTACCAGTGACTCTGCCGCCCGGCGAACCGCTTGCCGGTTGGAGGAACGACACCATTGAGCTTGCCGAGGTTCGTGCCTTCGGACCAGACGAGAACGGCGACCGTGTCGCCCTCGGAGACGATGGACTCGATACGCATGGTCATGTCGGGATACTGATCGACCAGCCAAGTGACGACATTGCGCATGTGCTCGGGTCCGACCACGGCTCCCGGTTCTTCTCGCCCGAAGGGTGCGATCGCGTGCTCGACGTAATCGGCGGCGAAGATCTCATCGCACGGATCGAGATCTCGTTCGTTGAAGACGTGATCGAACAACCGGCGTACGAGTTCCTTGTTGCCCTCCAACCGCCACCTCGATTCGTCGTCTCCGTCGAAGGCTCGACGGAGGTCAGAACGACGGATGATGCCCGATCCGGAGCGCTTGTGCATGCGCCGAACCGTCCCCGCGGTGGTGCTCCGGCCGTTCCGTCGTCCTGGCGAGATTTTCGGCCGGAGAATCGGGCGACGCCGGAACTCTCCGCCGCGGGCGCGGGCTTTCGCTTCTTCGATCTGCCTCCGACGGTGATGGGCTCCAGCAAATGCAAATTGCCGAGGGTCGTGCGCGATCGCGCAAGCACAGGACAAGAATCCGTCCACCGATCAATCGCCGGAACGGCCGTACTCACCGAGGTCGGTGAGCCACGCCGCTTCGAGGGCGTCGAGCGCCTGGCGCACTTTTCCGAGGCGCTCGCCGACACGAACATATGTTCGACTCTACCCGAGAATACCGTGAGAACAAAGGAGAATTTCCGCAGCCGGCCTGCCGAGCGCAACCGAACGGAATCGCCCGAATCGCCGTCCGAGCCCGAGAACCGGACCGATTCCGGTCACGGACTGTGACATCGGGCTTAGGGAGGGGCCTCCAGCGGCCGAGAACCCACTGGTGGGTCCGTCCCCCGACGACGGCTCATCCGGACGCCACAACGAGGCCGCAGGGCGAAGGATCGCTGGTGAAACGCAAGCTGACGATCAGGACGAAGTTGGCGGCGACCTTGGCGGTGCCGCTTGTTGCGCTGGCGAGCTTCGCTGCCCTCCAGGTACGCGACGCGTACAACCGTTCCGATCAAGTGCGGCTCCAGGCCGGTGTCGCGACCTCGGCCACCGGGCCCGCGGGAGCCCTCACGGCGCTCGAGAACGAACGTGACTACGAGGCGTTGCGCGCGATCGGCGAACAGAATCTTGTCGCACCGAAGGACGCGAAGTTCTCCGCGCAGGTCACCGCGAGCACCGATGTCGCGCTCGGCAACTTCCGACTGCTGCTCGGCAACGTCGGCGGGGCCGCGGCAGGGAACTACCGTTCGGCGCTGAGTCAGGTCAGCACCGGACTCGTATCGTTACGCCAGCAGGCCGAGGACGACGCGACCAAGGTCTCGACGCCGGCGAACGCGACGAACGCGGGCAAGATCTTCGACCGCTACACGCGCCTGATCGGTGAACTGCTCGACGCCGATCAGCGCTCGGGCGCGACGATCGACGACTCCGAGCTGCGCAGTGGCGCCGAGCTGCTGAACGCGCTCGCTCGTCAGAGTGACACCGAATCGGGCGTCGGTATCAAGGTCGGGCTCGCCAACATCACACGCAACCCGGCCTCGATGTTGGAGGCGCAACAGCTGGCCGACCGCCAGGCCCAGGGTGACGCCGACCTACACGTCCGCGCCGACGGCCCGTTCGAGCGGGCTGTCGTCGCCGCCCTCGATGCGCCGGACCGCCAAAAAGCGGTCGCCCAACTGCAGTCCGCGGCGCGCGATCCGCTGAAGGCAAATCTCGTCGCTCTCTTGAAGATCCGACCCGACTCGATCAACCTGCTCCGGGTCGCGCAGACCAACACCGCGGCGATCGTCACGGCCCGGGCGCACAGCCTCACTTCGGCCGCGCAGAACGAGGAGCGCGACTGGTTGGCGATCACCGTCGCCTCGGTGCTGCTCGCCATCGCCCTGCTGTGGCTCACCAACCGTTGGATCACCCGGCCCCTGCGCACGCTCGCCGACCAGGCGGCCGAGATGGCGGGTGAGCGGCTCCCGGCCGCGGTCCAGGAGATCCTGGAGACGCCGGTCAACGAGACCGTGGTCCAACCCGAGGTCGCGCCGGTGCAGGTGCGAGCCGGGGGCGAGGTGCACGAGGTCGAGGTCGCGCTCAACAAGGTGCAGGACAGCGCGGTGTCCCTTGCGGTCGAACAGGCGACCCTGCGCCGCAGCATCGCCGACGCGTACGTGAACCTCGGGCGCCGCAACCAGAACCTTCTGTCCCGCCAGCTCGAGTTCATCACGCAGCTCGAGAACGACGAATCGGATCCCGAGACACTCGAGCATCTCTTTCGCCTCGACCACCTCGCGACGCGCATGCGCCGCAATGCCGAGTCGTTGCTCGTGCTCGCGGGTCTCGCGCCTCCCCGGACCTGGACCGCGCCCGTCGCCATGGGCGACGTCGTGCGCGGTGCGCTCGGTGAGGTCGAGGGTTACCGGCGCGTGCGGTTGCGTCACATCGACGACGCGCGCGCGTGGACGGCGCGGCAGCGGCCGACGTCAGCCACGTCATCGCGGAGCTCGTCGAGAACGCCCTGTCGTTCTCGCCTCCCGACGCCGATGTCGAGGTGTACGGCCGCCGCGACGAGCACGGCTACGTCATCACGATCGTCGACTCGGGCATCGGGATGCACGACGAGGAGCTCGAGCGGGCGAACGCGTTGATCTCGTCCGGGACGGCTTTGTCGCTCGCACCGTCGCGATTCCTCGGCCACTACGTGGTCGCGCAGCTCGCGTCTCGCCACGGACTGAGCGTGCATCTCGCCGCATCGCCGGCAGGTGGCCTGACCGCGATGATTGCGCTGCCCGGTGTGCTGGTCGGGATGAAGGACCTTCCCGCGGCGGCGGTGCCCGACACCGCGGCGTCACTGTTCGAGACGCCCGCGCCCGACGGCGAACGTCCACCGCTCCTCCCGCGTCGCGAGTCGGCCGCCGACGCGGCGCCGATCTCGTTCCGGGACTCGTCGTCGCCCGCCCCGGCGCCGACCGCGCCCGGGTCTGTGGGTCCGGACCGCGCCGGGTCCGATCTTCACGTCGTGACGTCGCTCGAGGAGACGGTCGAGCGCGACGACGCGACCAGCGAGTTCCCGGACGTCGACTGGCAGCAGGAGTTCGACGCCGTGGATGCGGTCGCGCCGAGCGATGGTGCCGACACCGTCATTCCGCTCTTCGAATCACGGCCCGACGACGAACCCGACCCCGCGCCCACGCTCGAAGGAGGGACCGCGGCGCCCGAATCCGCGGCCGGGCCCGAGGCGCCGGTCACGATCGAGCCCGTACCGGCGCCCGAACCGCCCGCTCCGGCGGCCCGGCCCCGGCTCGGGCTCGGGACGTTCGCCGACCTGCGGGGTGCCACCGGGCCCACCGCGCCGGCACCCACCCCGGCCGCGCCCGAAGCGCCGGCGGTCGTTCCGGCTCCGGCCGCGGCGGCGCCCGAGCAGGTGCAGGCCGATCTGGATCGTCCCTCCACCGTCGCGCCCGATCGGAGGGCGTCGTTCGCCGATGTCGCGCAGGCCGTCGAGGTCGCGACCGCGCGACCGGTGACGGAACCGGCATCACCGTTCTCCGAAGATCTGCTCCCGCAGCGGTTGCCCAAGCGCGGCCGCCGGAACTCGAAGCTCGAGACGCCGTGGGTCCGCCAGCGCCCCGCGGCGAGCCCGCCGGCCGCGCCCGCCGCCGGCCCCACGCCGACGCGGGACGGCGCGAGCCCGGGACCGTTGCCGTCGCGTGCCGCCGAACCGCCGGTCACCACCATGGCGGCGGCACCAACCAACGGCACGAGTGTCACGGAACCCTCGAACGCCCCGGCCTCCCCGGCCGGCGGTGGCGAACGGTTCGCATTCTTCGCCGCCTTTCGCGCCGCAGCCGAACAGGCTCGTGAGGAAGCCGGTATCGATGATGGGAGAGGGCATTGACGCTGCAAGCAGACGGAGCGAGCGCCGGGAGCGCCGAAGTCCGCAACTTCAACTGGTTGTTGTCGAGCTTCGTCGACGCCACCCCGGGAGTGACCGATGCGGTCGCCGTGTCTTCCGACGGGCTCTTGATGGCGATGTCGAGTTCGCTCGAGCGAGCCGGCGCGGAGCAACTCTCGGCGATCATCGCGGGCATGACGAGCCTGGCCGAGAGCACGGCTCGGTGTTTCGCGCTCGGCCATCTCGACCAGGTCATCGTGGCGATGCAAGAGGGGTATCTCTTCGTGTCGTCGGTATCGGACGGGAGCTCGCTCGGGGTCGTCGCCGACCGCCGGTGCGACGTCGGCTCGGTGGGATATCAGATGACGCTGCTCGTCGAGCGGGTCGGGGTCGCACTCAGCCCGTCGCTCGTCGCGGAGCTCAAGGAGAGCGTGCTGCAGTGAAAGGCGCACAATGACCGACGAGCTTCCGCCTCGTGCCACCGCGCAGGACTTCGTACGACCGTTTGTCATCACGGGCGGGCGGACGCGCGCGGCTGACACGTCGCTTCGTATGGAGACGATGGTGCAGACCGTCGGTACGCCTCGTGACGACCTCAGCTTCGAGAAGGCCCGCATCGTCGATTGCTCCTACGAGCCGATCTCGATCGCCGAGATCGCGGCCGAACTCGGCGTTCCGCTGGGCGTAGCGATGGTGCTCGTGGGCGATCTCGTCGAGGAAGGCTGCCTCGAAACGACCTACAGCGACCCCGTCGAGATCGAGCTCTCGACCCTCACGAGGATGATCGAGCGTGTCCGGGCCCTTTGAATGGACCGGCAACGCCGGCACGGCGTCGGCACCGCGTGCGCGCAAGGTCACGTCGGTCAAGCTCGTCGTCGCGGGCGGGTTCGGCGTCGGGAAGACCACGTTCGTGTCGGCAGTGTCGGAGATCCCGCCGCTCACGACGGAAGCCGCGATGACCACCGAGTCGAAGGATGTCGACGACGCGTCGCTCGTCAACAAGAAGGTCACGACGACGGTGGCCATGGACTTCGGCCGGATCACCGTCGACGACTCGCTGGTGATGTACCTGTTCGGGACGCCGGGCCAGGAACGGTTCGCGTTCATGTGGGACGACCTGTGCGACGGCGCTCTGGGTGCGGTCGTGCTGGCCGACACCCGCCGGCTCGCCGACAGCTTCGTCGCCCTCGACTACTTCGAGGCGCGCAACACCCCGTTCGTGGTCGGCGTCAACCATTTCGTCGGTTCGTACCACTACCCGATTCCCGAAGTTCGTGAAGCGCTCGGCGTCGGTGACGAGATCCCGGTGGTCGACTGCGACGCGCGGGATCGAGAGTCGGTCAAGGTGGCGTTGATCACCCTGTTGCAGCATGTGTACGAGATCCGTCGCGCGGCGATGGCTCGCTAGCTCGCGGCTCCGCCGCGCGGCACGCGCTCGAGATGTTGAAGCTCGATCATGAGCGGGAGGACGAAACCGATGTACGCGCTCGTGAGCGTGTAGTCGTCCGTCGACCCGTGTGTCGTGCGCGTGTGAACGTCGATGACACGCACCCGGTCGTCGTGTTCCGCGTATGACTTGGCGCGCGCGACGATGGCGAGCAGATCGTCTTTGCGCTCGACCTGCATCCCGAAGTGGTCGAGGGGCGGCGCGCTGAGCGGCGGATCGGCCGGGAGCAGGTAGACGAACTGGCCGAACGCGGCCGTGTACATAATCAGCGGGTTGCCGGCCTCCCCGGTGTTGTCGCCTTCGATCCAACCGAACACGCTGCCGTAGAACGCGAGCACGTCGACGCGACCAGCGTCATCGAGCACCGCCGGGTCCATGCTGAGCGCCACATGGTTCAGGGTCGGGCGGCCGCTCATCTCGACGACTCCGACGTGACCCGGGGAGTGACCATGACCTTCCCCGGGAGCTCGCCCGCCGCGAGACGCTGCATCGTCGCCAGCACCTCGTCGAGGCCGATGTCGATCGGCTCGATCAGGAGATCGAGCGGCAGGGCGTTCGACGCGAGCACCTCCAGCGCGGGCCGGAAACCTGTCGCGTCGTAGTTGTAGGCGCCGATGATCGTCTGCTCCATCACGATGACGCGGTTGTGGTTCACCCGTGGTGGCGGGCTTCCGGTGCCAACGAAGACGAACACTCCGGCGTAGTCGAGCTGGTCGAGGGCCGACTCTGCGGCCGAGCCGTGGCCGGAGCACTCGAACGCCACGGTGAAGGGCGCGTCGACGGGACGACCCATCGGTGCGCGCGTGGAGCTCGTCGGGCGTCACCACGGCAGTCGCGCCCACCGCGAGCGCCCGCTCGCGCCGCGCCGGTGAAGGCTCTGACACCGTGATGTCGCGCACGCCGCGGGTTCGCAGCACCGCGGTCGTCAAGAGACCGACGGGGCCGCCGCCGGTGATGAGCACCCGGTCGTCGGCGGAGACGTTTGCGAGGTTCACCGTGTGCAACGCGATTGCGGTCGGCTCGGTGAGCGCGGCCGCACGCGTCGACAACGAGTCCGGGACGCGGACGAGCCGCCCCGCGGGCACGACCTTGTAGCGACAGAACGCGCCGCGGGAGAAGTCGAGGAGGTCAGGTGGATCGCGGCGCAGGCACACCGCGGGACGGCCGCGCCGGCACGCGCGGCAGGCTCCGCATCCGGGTGTGGGGTCGAGCACGACGCGCGGCGCCGATCTCCCAACCGCGTGCGGCGGAACCGAGCGCGGCGATCGTCCCCGACCACTCGTGGCCCAGCACCGATCCGGGTCGGGCGAAGCGCTCCAGCACGAGGTGCAGGTCCGTGCCGCAGATGCCGCAATGCGACACCTCGACGAGCGCGTCGTCGGACCCGAGGGTCGGGACGGGTAGCTGCTGTACTTCGATGGCTCCCTCGCCGACGTAGACGGCGGCGGGCATGAAGGGCGCGGAGTCGACGGTCACCACCGCAGCTTCGCAGCCGGTCCCCGCGAGAACAAAGCCGCCGGCGCGGGCCGGCGGCTTCGTCTCGCAACCAGCGAGAATCAACGCACACGCATCAGACCGGGCGAACGTTCTGCGCTTCGTCGCCCTTGCGTCCGGGTGCGACGTCGAACTCGACCTTCTGGCCTTCCTCGAGCGTGCGGTACCCGCTGCCTTGAATGTTGGAGTAGTGGACGAAAACGTCCTTGGCGCCGCCTTCGAGCGAGATGAAGCCGTAGCCCTTTTCGGCATTGAAGAACTTGACCGTTCCAGTTGTCACTGCCCGTACCTTCTCTTGACTGCGGGACGCACCCTTCGCGCACCGTCCCGGCCAGGTTAGAACGCGCGAACCGGTGGGTCAGATCGATCGTGAGGGGCGGGAACACGCGACCCCGCCGCAGCAGTGACGAGGATCGGCGCGTGGGAGAAGGCGCAGGGCCGACCTCGGCCTGTGTGCCCGTCGAAATCGCGGACCTCGACCGGTTGACCGCGTCGACGTGCCATCCGGGG
Organism: uncultured Actinomycetes bacterium; assembly: GCA_963784845.1. Classification (GTDB taxonomy): domain Bacteria; phylum Actinomycetota; class Acidimicrobiia; order IMCC26256; family PALSA-610; genus PALSA-610. The sequence goes on from CAWASN010000005.1 coordinate 44,165, forward strand.
CCGCTCGCGATCGTGCGGAGTCTGACGCCGTCGACCGGACCGCCTTCCAGCGCTGCGATCATGGCTTCCTCGTTCGTGCGCCGCATGGTGTCGTAGGTGTCGTCGTGGATGACCTGGTCGACGCGACGATCGCAGAGCAGCTTCGCGTAATCGCCGGTGCCGTGGAAGTTCCGTATAGCCATACTCTCGGGAAACATCTCGGAGTCGAGCCATCCGCCGGCGCGCAGGACCCTGTACATGCCGAGCTTGGCGTCGCCGCCCCGCAGCACCCGGTACGTCTTGCCGGCCACGAAGTGCGGCGAGCGCAGGTATGTGTCGAGCGTCGAGGTATCGGTTCCGTTGTGCACGAGCGCCTGCCACTGTTGGCCGACGTTGAGGGGGATCTCGAACCCGAGGTGCGCGATCAGAGCCAACCCGATGCCGACGGGGGCCAGTGCGCGCACGCCGGTGCGCTGCAACAACACGCAGATGACGGGGAGTCCGACGATGAGGACACGCGGGCCGAGCGTGATGAAGAAGTTCGAGATCTCGGCGCCGACGCTGGTCTCGGCGGTCGTGGGCGATGCGAACACGAGCCACACCGCCGGCAGCGCGATCACGCACGACAGCGCGTACCAGCGCAGCAGGGCGCGTCGTTCGGGCGCCACGATCGAGTAACCGGCGACGAGCAGCACGCCGATCGGCAGGACGATCGCCGCGTGGTCGGCCTGGCCGAGCCCTACGAGGAGTGCCGCCCAGCCATAGTGCCCGCGGCGCCAGGCGGCCACGCCGAAGAGCAGCAGCATCGCACCCCACAGGAACGACTGTTGGCCGAACAGCAGCCCTTCGAGGATGGCCGGGTTGGCCAGCACGGCTGCGGCCCACCAGCCCCGGCGCAGCTCCGCAAACGCGGTGAAGGTCGCGGCGAGGCAACCGACGGCTCCGAGCGCGGTCCACGCCGTGACGGCCCAGTTTCCGAAGAGTGGCCAGAGGAGCGACGCAGTCGTCCAGTTGATGAACCCGTACGGGTATGCATACGCGTTGCCGTGGGCGAGCTCCGGCATGCGCCAGGGAAGACGACCGTGATGCCAGAGGTCCCTCGCGATGTACCAGACGTGTACGTGGTTGTTGACGCTGTCGGACGAGAGGACGATCTCGTGGCGCAGGTAGAGCGCGAGGACCACGATCCATCCCGTGACGAGGAACGCGACCAGCGGGCCTGCGCCGCGGACTTCGTCGCGGTCGGCCTTGGCGCGGTCGTCGGCGTGCGCACGCACGCGTGTCAGTTGTGCGTGTCGGCGCAGGATTGGTACGCAGGACCGCCGACCAAGGTGTCGAGTCGGACCGGCTTGAGATTCCGCGTGCGGAGCCCGTCGAGGATGATGGGCAACGCGGCGACGACCGCGGCGCGGTGCGCGGCCGACGTGCCGTCGATTCCCGGGTGCAGATCGATGATCGACCCGCCCTTGACGGACTGCAGCACCTTCGCCGCGATGGCCTTGGGATCGTTGCTGGCGCGGTCACCGACCGAGACGTCCCACATGGCCATCCGCATGCTGTGGTCCTTGACGACCCGCGCCATCAACGGCGTGCGCTGCCCGTGGGGAGGCCGGAACCAGACCGGGCAGGTCCCGATCTCGCGCGCGAACGCCTTCTGGGTGCGTTCGAGCTCGGGATAGGTGGGGTCGAGCCAGCGCCAGTCGTCGTGGTGGTACGAGTGATTGCCGACCAGCTGTCCGTCGGCGACGAGCGCGCGCACCACTTGCGGTGTGGTGTCGAGCGTCTTGCCCACGACGAAGAACGATGCCTTCACGCCGGCTCGGTCGAGGATGTTCATGAGCGTGGGTGTCTCGGTGACGTCGGGCCCTTCGTCAAAGGTGATCGCGACCTCGCCCGATGAACGCGATCCGTGGACGACGCCACCCCCGAACCACGTCGCTCCGACCGTGGTCGCGCCGAAATACCCGGTGAGCCCGCTCACGGCGACGACGAGCGTGCTGCCGAGTGCGAGCGTCCGCAGCCGGTGTGTCCGCGGCATGCCGAAGCGACCGAAGCGGGACACGACGGCCGCGACGAACACGGCCCCGACCGCGACGGCGAGCAGCAGGTCGCGCGATCCGACAACGCCGATCACGACCAGCGCGACGACGGCGGGCCCGAGCACCGACGGGCGGGGCCGCCGTACGACCGGCGCCGCCAGGGCCGCGCCCACGCCGAAGATCCCGGCGAGCACGATCGTGCTCCAAGGGTCGGGCCGCTGCGGGATGAGCCACGCCGCGACGAGCGCGACCAGCGAGCCGAGTAACGCGAGCGATGGTCGCGGCACCGAGCGACGCATGACGGCGCCGAGCCCGAACGCAGCCACCGCCGAGAGCGTCAGGGCGAAGATCGTGTTGGTCGAACGTTGGTAGGTCAGCGCGACGAGGACCGCGAGCACCCCGACGATCGCGAGATGGGCGATCGCGTCGGTGCGGAATGCCTCGCGTGCGCGGTCTCGGCGCCACACACGCCCCGCCGCCACCGGGATGACCGCGAGGTCGATGGCCGCGTCGCGCAGCCGGGTGCGGGATCGGGCTACCGGAACGGGGACCACGTGATCGTTGCGGACCCGGTACCCGAGTTGGCACAGCACGACCGCGACCTCGACGGTTTCGCTGTACTGGTACCCCGAGTAGAAGTCGAGCGCGTGGGCGAGGGCGCCGAGTCGAAAGATCCGATAGCCCGATTCGACGTCGTGCAGCGGCGCGCCCGCCCAACCACTCGCCCACTTCGACAGCACCCAATTGCCGGTGCGCTTGAAGGGCCCGTGGTAGGAGAGATCGCGGCGGGCGATGTTGGCGTCGAGCCCCTCGGCGCGCGTCATCTCGACGAGCTCGTCGAGTACCTGGAGATCGTGCTGACCGTCGGCGTCAACGGTGAATACGAGGTCGTCGGCGCCGAGCTCGCCGCGGGCCAGCCGCTCACGGAGCTCTGTCAACGCGGTGTGGTACGCCTCGGACATGCCGCGGTTGACCTCGTGGATCAGCAGTCGGCAGTTGGGGCGGCCCCGGGCGATCCATCCCTCGATCTCGGCGCGGGTGTTGTCGGTCGAGCCGTCGTCGACGACGACGAGCTCGTCGACGAGGTCGTACAGCTCCTCGAGCACGGTGGCGACCATCGGCTCTTCGTTGTAGGCGGGAACCACTGCGATCCGGCGCGGCGTGGGCGCAAGCGGACGCAGGGCGCGCTCGTTCATGAATCAGCTTGGTGTGCGCGGTACCAGGCGAGTGTCTTGCGCAGCCCTTCGGCGAAGGAGTGCTCGGGCACCCACCCGAGCTCCTCGCGCGCACGGTCGCTCTGAACGATGCGAGCGCGGTAGTCGCCCGGTCGCGTCGGCCCGAAGGTGACCTCGACGTCACCGACGAGATCGCGCACGGTCTCCGCCAGGTGACGGATCGAGGTGGCCTCGGACGACTCCAGATTGTAGGTGCGGTTCTGGGCGACTGGCTTGAGCGCGAGCACATGCGCGGCGGCGAGATCCTCGACATACACGAAGCGACGTTCCTGTGAACCGTCGCCGTCGATACGCAGCGCCTCGCCTCGCATCGCGCGCAGGAGGAACGCGGCAACGACGAGATCGCTCCGCATGCGCGGACCGAACGGGATCCCGTAGCGGAGCACCGTATAGGGGCGCCCGAACAGGGTCGCGTAGTCGCGACAGAACATCTCCGCCGCGATCTTCTCCGACACGTAGAGGTGCCGGTCGGTCTCGAGGTCGAAGGGTGTGGTCTCGTCGACGACGTCGCCGTGTGTCGCCGCGTACACCCACACGGTGCTCGAGACGATCACTCGCCCGGCGTCGGCGCGGCGGGCAGCTTCGAGCACCCTGGCCACGCCCAGGGTGTTGAGCGCCACGCTTTCGGCAGGGTCGGCGACGATGTCGTTCACGTCGGCCATGGCGGCGAGGTGGAACACTGCATGTGCGTTCTTCACCGCGTCGGTGACGGAGTCCTGGTCGAGCATGTCGACGTCGGCCCACTCGACTTCCGGCTGCGCGGGCTGTTTGGGGTCGATGACGCGCACCGCGTACCCCGCGCCGAGCAATGCGTCGACGACGTGGGAACCAACGAATCCCGAACCACCCGTGACAGCGATCAGTTCATTGCTCAATGGAGGCCCATTTCGGTGAGCGCCGTCCCGAGGGACTCGACGACATAGTCGGCGTCGCTCTCACTGAGCGACGGGTACAGGGGCAGGCAGACGTGGCGCGCGCCGATGTGCTCGGCTCCCGGCAGCGGACGATCGGCGAAGGCCTCGAAGACCGGCTGTTGATGCAAGGGGGTGTCGTAGACCTCGCCCGAGAGACCGACATCGAACTTCTCGCGCATGATCTGCTTCAGGGCGGACCGTTCGATGCCGTCCGGCAGGTACGCGATGTACTTGTAGTAGTTGCAGTGCGCGTCGGCCGGGATACGCAGCGGCGTCAGGCCCAGCTCCTCGACGGCGGCGTCGTATCGCTTGGCGAGCGATTGGCGGGCGGCGATGAACTCGTCGAGGCGGCCGAGTTGGGACAGCACGATCGCGGCATGTGGCTCGCTCATCCGCCAGTTGGCGCCGAGCCGGGTGTGGAAGTTCGCCAGGAACGAGCCCTTGCCCTGGTCGCGGTAGGTGTGCGCGGCTTCGACGATGGCCTCGTCGTCGGTGACGATCATGCCGCCCTCGCCGCCGGCCATGACCTTCGTGGGGTAGAAGGAGAACGCTCCCGCCACGCCGAAGGTGCCCGCACTCTGGCCGCCGAGCGCGCTGCCGTGGGCGTGGGCGGCGTCCTCGACGAGATGCACGCCCCGCGAGCGGCAGAGCTCGACGAGCGCGGGGACGGCCGGACTGATGAGCCCGCCGATGTGGACCGCGACGACCGCCGCGGTCCGCGGCGTGATCCGGGCCTCGACGTCGGCCAGATCGAAGGCCATCGTCTCCGGGTCGCAGTCGACGAAGACCACGCGGGCTCCTGCGTGCACGGCCGCGGCGGCTGTGGCGAAGAACGTGTTGGCCGGCACGATGACCTCGCGGCCCTCGACGTCGAGCGACCGCAGGATGATCTCGAGCGCACTGGTGCCCGAGCTCACGGCCACGGCGAACTTCGTAGAGTGGCGTTTCGCGAACGCCGCTTCCAGCTCGCGGCCGGTCGGCCCGAGCGTGAGCTGGCCGGTGGACAGGGATTGATCGATCCGAGCGAGGATCTCGGCGCGGTCTTCGGCCGGGAACGACACCCGCGCAGGGGGCACGCGCATATGGCCAGAATCTATCCAAGGACGCGCCCTTCGGCCCGACTCCTGGCCGGGCCGCGAACACGAACTTTGCCTGAGCTTCGTACCTGTGAGCTCCGCTGGTGTGGATTGTCCCCCCCGATGTCGCCCCCGAACCCTCCGGCGCGGCCGGATCTTGGAACTTCGCCGGAGCTTCGAGCGACGCCCGGTGCCGTGACCGCACCAGCTCGTCACCTGGTGCTGGTCGGGCTCATGGCGTCGGGCAAGACGACGGTCGGACGACTCCTGGCCGCGCGCCTCGGCCGCCCCTTCGTCGACAACGACGACCGGCTCCGCGCCAGAACCGGACATACCGCTCGAGAGATCGCACGGAGGGACGGGGCCGACGTGCTCCACCACGACGAGGGCGAAGCTCTGCTCGACGCGCTCGCGGACCCCACCCCGTCCGTGGTCGGCGCCGCGGCGGCGCGCGTTGGCGGAGCCGGCCGCGGTCGCGGCGATGCGGTCGCACGACGTCGTCTACCTCCGGGTCGCGCCGGCCGTGCTCGCCGCCCGGCTCGACCGGGTCCCGGCCGACGACGATCACCGTCCCTTCATCGGTCGCCCCGGTGGGCGAGGCAACACGCGCGTGTTGCTGGACGCTCAGTTCCGCGATCGTGATCCGGGCTACCGAGCGTTGGCCACCATCGTCGTCGAGGCCGGGGGAGACACGCCGGAAGCGGTTGTCGACGAGATCGTCGCGGCGCTCCGACGAGGAGAGCCTCGAAACCGACCCTCGTCATCCAGGTAGGCGAGGTTACGGCAGGTAGGCGAGGTTACGGCAGGTAGGCGAGGTTACGGCTGCGGAGTCAACGCGACCGGGGCGCAATCCGAGCCGCCGCCGGGCGCGGGCCGGTGGCGGACCGCGCGCTGGGGCGTGATCTGGATGGTCGAGCCGTCGACCGACGCCGTGCCGTCGACGATGAGCGAGTAGTCCTCGGGTCGTGCCGGCGGCCAGAGCAACGACACGTCGGGCCGGCGGGTCGCGTTGGCGCAGGTCCGGTTGCCGGCCTCGCCCGCGATCGTGGCCTCGCCCACGTGGACCGTGATCGCGACCGCGTGCGGACGCCCGTCGTCGGAGACGGTGAGGAGGTAGGCGAAGGGTGCCTGTTGGGCAACGATCTCTCTGAGATCGCTCAACTCGACCTTGATGCTCATCGACTGGCCTTCCGAGAGAATTCGCGGGGTTCGTAGTAACCGGGCCGTGTATCGGGGCGCCCGCGCTTGGTCGTGTATCTCCACTGCGCGGAGATGCGGCCGCGAACCGCGCGGCGCGTCTTCGGCACGCCGTGCAGCCAGTCGGCCTGGAAGCGGCCGCCGAACACCATGAGGTCGCCCGCGGCGGGCGAGAGGTCGCGCGCGGTCGAACGGTCGCGGGTGTCGCGGCGCTGCACGAGGAACGGGCGTTGCGCGCCGAGGGTCAGGATCGCGACGACGGTGTCGTCGAGCCAACGCATCTCCCGGTCACGGTGCATGGCGACGCTGTCGCGCGAGTCTCGGTAGTAGGCCATGCCGAAGCCGTCGAAGCGCACGTTGTATCTCGTCGCGATCGCTTTCTGCGCCTCCGCGAGGATCGGGTGACCGGGCCTGGCGATGGAACCGCCCGCGCCCAGCCGCGGCTCGTCGACCCATCGTTCATAACGCCACACGCGACCCTGACGGAACGGCACGGTCGACACCAGGTGGTCGAAGACCGCGTCGGCACCGGTGAGCCAGCCGCGACCGACCTCGATCCACGACGTGGCGTCGAGCTCGACCCGATCGAAAGGCGCGCCGAGGTCGATCGCGGGCGCGGCATTCATGCCCGAGAGCGTACCGAGGGTGGTGCGTGTCAGACCGACGCGTAGCAGGCGTTGATGAGGTCGTAGCTGCGAGCGTCGCCGGCGAGACCCATGTCCATGCGATTCATCACATATCCGAAGGACAACTCGGCATCGGGATCGGCCCACCCGACGGATCCGCCCGCGCCGAAATGTCCGAACGAGCGCGGGCCGCCGAGCTCGATCAGGCTCGAGCGCAACATGAACCCGAGACCGAACTGGATGTCCATGTCGAGCAGCACCACGTTCGGGCCGGTCGTCAGTTGCGTGGTCGCCTGCCGGAGCTGATCCTCGGTGAGGATGCGGGTCCCGTCGACCGAACCGATGCACGCCGCGTACATACGTGCGATCGAACGGGCGTCGCCGATGCCGTTGGCGGCGGGAACCTCGGCCGCGTGCAGCGCCCGGCTGTTCCACACCTCCGGCCCCGAGAGCGCGCCGCTCGGTGCGAACAGCGCCTTTCCGAGTGTCGTGTCGGGACCCATGATCTCGTCGACGAACTTCCGCACCTCGGGGTCCTCGGCGAGGAGCGGATCCGCGAGGCCACCGAACAACGGCGCGACGCGCGCCTCCTCCGACTCCGGGAGCCCGATCCAGAAGTCGAGCCCGAGCGGCGCGGCGACCGCTTCGTGGAAGTATGTGCCGACGCTCTTGCCGGTAACGCGGCGGATCACCTCACCGACGAGCCAGCCGTACGTGGTCGCGTGATAGCCGTGCCGGGTGCCCGGTTCCCAGTGGGGAACTTGCTGGGCCAGCGCGTCGACGACGGGATCCCACGACAGCGCCTGATCGAGTGACATCTCTCCGTCGACCCACGCCAGCCCGGCTTGATGCGACAGCAGGAACTTGACGGGGATGTCGCCCTTGCCGCCTGCCGCGAACTCGGGCCAGTACCGCGCGAACGGGTGCGTCGACGTCGAGGCGGCCTTCTTGTGCGAGCTTGTTGGCGCAGATGGCGGTCGCGCCCTTCGTTGTCGAGAACACGAGCGCGAGCGTGTCCTCGTCCCACGGTCGGTGGTGCTCGGGGTCGGCCGAGCCGCCCCAGAGATCGACGACCTTCTCACCGCGGTGATATGCGCTGAACGAGGCGCCGATCTCGAGACCCTTGGCGAAGTTCGCGTCGAATGCCTCGCGGACGCCTTCGAACGCCGGCGCGGTCGTGCCCGAGATGTCGGTCATGGCAAGGGTCTACCAAACCTGCGCGCGCCCGGCTACCGGCGGAGCATGACCGTCAGGCCGGTGCCGCACGTTCGCGCGGTCCGCACTCCGGCCTCGCGTTCTCATCACATTGCCGGCCGATCCTCGGTTCAACGATTCCCACTCAGCGTCCGTGAGGACGACACGCCAGGAGGACACAAGATGAACGTGAAACGGATTGCTGCCGTCGGAGCCATGACGGCTGCCCTCGTCGGAGTGAGTGCGACGAGCGCTCTCGCCGCCCCCTCGTCGTCGACCACACCGAAGCCGGCCGCCTCGACGTGCCTGCCCGCCGGTCACGACGACGCCTGGCCGCTGCTCGTCAACGGGCGACCGGCACGTGACCCCGGAGTCAGGGTGTTCCACGACGCGACCGGCTGGCACGTACGTGTGACCCACAACACCCTGCACGACCGCGTGTTCTCGGGTGAGATCGCTACGAGGGGCGCCCTCGTCGACGTGCACGCCGTGCGGCTCGAGAAGAACGACTACCTCAAGGTCGGTGCCGACCATCACACCCTCGTCTTCCGATTCAACAACTACGGGGGCGTGGACGGCTTCGACTTCGCAACCCACTGCGCGCCCGCGCTCGAGTTCGGATTCGCCTCGGACGGCCATGTGCTTGCGCCCTCGCGGATCTCGATCGGCGCCGGCGGCCACAGCCCGGCGCACGACCCCTTCGTGATCGAGCGCCGTTCGTGACTCGAGCGCCGTTCGTGACTCGATCGGGTGCGTAGGCCCCGGTAGGAGCGGATCACGGGGGTGGATCTCGGTGACGGGATCTACCCCCACCCGGCCCTACACTGTGAGGTCCCCCCGAATTGGAGTCTGTATGAGCGCGCGCGACGACCTGCGCAACGTGGCGATCATCGCCCACGTCGACCACGGCAAGACGACCCTCGTCGATGCGCTGCTCTGGCAGTCGGGCGCCTTCCGCGCGAACCAGGACATCAACGAGCGGGTCATGGACTCGAACGACCTGGAGCGCGAGAAGGGAATCACGATCCTCGCCAAGAACACCGCGGTGAAGTACGGCGACGTGACGCTCAACATCGTCGACACCCCCGGTCACGCCGACTTCGGGGGAGAGGTCGAGCGGGCGCTCGCGATGGTCGACGGTGTGTTGCTCCTCGTCGATGCCAGTGAAGGCCCGCTCCCGCAGACCCGCTTCGTGTTGCGCAAGACGCTCGAGGCCCATCTGCCCGTCATCCTCGTGGTGAACAAGGTCGACCGCCCCGATGCTCGCATCGCCGAAGTGGTCGACGAGGTCTACGAGCTCTTCATCGATCTCGGCGCCGACGAGCACCAGATCGAGTTCCCCATCGTGTACTCGAACGCGCGCGTCGGCTGGGCGTCCCTCGATCCCGAGGTCGAAGGCAGTGACCTCAAGCCGCTGTGCGAGCTCGTCCTCGAGCGGATCCCGGCGCCGGAGTACGACGAGGGGGTTCCCTTCCAGGCGATCGTCACGAACCTCGACGCGTCGCCGTACCTGGGTCGGCTCGCGCTGTGCCGGGTCCGGAACGGACGCGTCCGCAAGGGTCAACAGGTCGCGTGGTGTCGCATCGACGGAACGATCGAACGCGTGAAGATCGTCGAGCTGTATCTCACCGACGCGCTCGACCGAGTCCCGGCCGAGGAAGCAGGGCCGGGCGACATCATCGCGGTCGCCGGTATCCCCGAGATCACCATCGGCGAGACCCTCGCCGACATCGACGATCCCCGGCCCCTACCGCCGTTGATCATCGACGAGCCGAGCCTGTCGATGACGGTCGGCATCAACACGTCGGTGCTCGCGGGCCAAGACGGGAAGAAGTTGACCGCGCGCCAGGTCGAGAACCGGTTGCAACAGGAGCTGGTCGGCAACGTGTCGCTGCGCGTGTTGCCGACGGAGCGTCCCGACGCGTGGGAGGTCCAGGGCCGGGGAGAGCTCCAACTCGCCGTGCTGGTCGAGACGATGCGCCGCGAGGGCTTCGAGCTCACCGTCGGCAAGCCGCAAGTCGTGGTGCGCGAGATCGACGGCAAGCGCCACGAACCCGTCGAGCTGCTGACGGTCGACGTGCCGGAGGACTATCTCGGCGTCGTGACGCAGTTGCTCGCGTTGCGCAAGGGCCGCATGGAACAGATGGTCAACCACGGCACGGGCTGGGTGAGGCTCGACTTCCGGGTGCCGGCGCGGGGCCTCATCGGTTTCCGCACGGAGTTCATGACCGAGACCCGCGGCACCGGCATGCTGCACCACGTGTTCGACGGGTGGGCACCCTGGTTCGGAGAGCTCCGGACCCGGCCCACGGGCAGCTTGGTCTCGGATCGCCGGGGGATGACCACCGTGTACGCGTTGATGAACCTGCAAGAGCGGGGCGCGATGCTCGTGGGTCCGGGTGTCGAGGTCTACGAAGGCATGATCGTCGGCGAGAACGCGCGGGCCGACGAGATGGACGTGAACCCCACCAAGGAAAAGCAGCTCACGAACCACCGGGCTTCGGGCTCCGACGACCTGGTCCGCCTCGTTCCGCCGAGGGCGATGTCGCTGGAGCAGGCGCTCGAGTTCATCACCGACGACGAGTGCGTCGAGGTGACTCCGAAGAACGTCCGGCTCCGCAAGGTCTCGTTGTCGCAGAGCGACCGTGGGCGGGCCCGTAACTCGCTGAAGCCTCCGCGGAACTGACGCCGGCAGCGCCTGCTGCTCGCGCGCCTACCTGCCCCCACCCAGGAGCCGCCGCGCCGTCCCGCCGAGGAACAGGGCCATCGCCTCGTCGTCGAGGGGCAGCGCCTTGGCCTCCTCGAGCGACCGCCGCATCGGGAACCACGGTTCGTCGCTACCCCAGATGACCCGCCCGCGATACGTCTTGGTGTTCATGAAGGCCACGAGGTTGGGGTCCATGTAGCGCGGTGCGTACGCCGTGCACGACAGATACAGATTCGACCACTTGCGCACGTAGTTCATGAGCAACTCTTCGTAGGGGTGGCCCATGTGCGCGACGATCACGGTCAGGTCCGGGAAGTCGATGAGGACGTCCTCGAGCAGCTCGGGGTGCTGTACCCGGGAGCGCACCCGCGGCCCGGGGATACCGGCGTTGATCCCCACCGGAATACTCAGCTCCTCGCACACTTGGTAGATCGGGTAGTGGCGAGCGTCGTTCGTCGGTACCTGGGAGGCGAGGGGCATCACGCGCACCATGCAGAACGCCGGGTGTTGCGCGAGCTCGCGCAGCCGCTTGACCTGGCGGCCCGGACGCGACGGATCACCGACGCCACCTGCGACGAGGAATCGCCCGGGGTGCGCGTCGCAGATGTCGAGCAGCGTGTCGGTGGCGCGGTCGAGGCCGCCCGTGAAGATCCCCGTCGCCACGCCGAGCTCGTCCATGATGCCGAGCAGCTTGTCGACGCCGACCGGACCCTGGTTGCTGCCGAGGTAGCCGGGAATGTTCTCGTACCCCTCTTGGGTCACGAAGGCCTCGGCGGAGCGTTCGGTGACGAGGTTGACCCAGATGTCGAAGATGTCCATGGGCCGGCGACGCTAGCCAACGTCGTTCATCGAGCGCACGGGCTACGGTTCGCGCATGCGCGCAGCCCTCCTCGAAGCGTCGGAAAAACCCCTGGCGATCGTCGACGACATCGACATCGAGGATCCGAGAGCCGGGGAAGTGAGGGTGCGGGTCTCGCACTGTGGGGTCTGCCATTCCGACCTGTCGCTCGTGAACGGCACGTTTCCCTTCGTGTCGCCGACCGTGCTCGGGCACGAGGCGGCGGGGGTCGTCGATGCCGTCGGCGCCGGTGTCACGACGTTGGCGCCCGGCGACAAGGTCGTGCTCACCCCGATCCCGGTGTGCAACGCGTGCTATTGGTGTGCGCGCGGCGAGTACGGCTGCTGCGTGAATGCTGTCTCCATCACGACCGGAGCGTTCGCCGACGGCCACACGCCGTTGTCACGCCACGGTCTGCCGATCCTGCGTGGTGTCGGGCTCGGAGGTTTCGCGGAGTTCGTGATCACCACCGAGACGGGCGCGATCAAGGTCGACCCCGGCACGCCTCTCGATGTCGCGTGCGTCATCGGCTGCGCCGTCCAGACCGGCGTCGGCGCGGTGCTCAACACCGCCCGGGTCCCCGAAGGCGCCACCGTGCTCGTCGCGGGCGCCGGCGGCATCGGGGTGTCGATCGTCCAGGGCGCGAAGGTTGCCGGCGCGACGAAGATCATCGTCTCCGATCCCGTCGTCGAGCGTCGCGAGATGGCGAGGCGCTTCGGTGCCACCGACGTCGTCGATCCGAGCTCCGACGACGTGCTCGGCGCGGTGCAGCAGCTGACGAGCGGCATCGGAGTCGACTACGCGTTCGATGCCGTCGGCGCCGGCCCGGTGATCGAGTCGTGTATCTGGGCGACCCGCAATGGTGGGACGACCGTGATGGTCGGCGCCGGAGGCCTCGACCAGACGGTCGCGCTCGTCGCCGCCGGTGATCTTCACCATGACCGAACGCAAGCTGATGGGGTGCCTGCTCGGGAGCTCCAACGGGAGGCGCGACATCCCGCGCCTCCTCGCGCTGTGGCGCGCGGGCCGAATCGATCTCGAGGGCATGATCACGGCTCGCCGACCCCTCGAAGAGATCAACGAGGCCTTTGCCGACATGACTGCCGGACTCGGGCTCCGCACGGTGCTCACGGTCTAGGGCGCGACCGTGGAGCTGGATCTGCCACCGCAACTCGACGCGTTCGTGCGCGCGCAGGCGCGCTCCGGCCGGTACACCGACGAACAGGAGGTCGTGCGCGACGCGCTCCGGCAGATGCGAGCGCTGGTCAAGGCGGCCGAGGACCCGACGATCGCGGGGCTCGTGCGCGACGCGATGGGCATCGCGAACCAGGCGCAACGCGACGTGACGCACGTGTTGCAGATCGCCGATCGAGAGACCAGCGTGCTCGGCGAGGTCGTCGGGCACGCGACCTCACTCGCGACTGCTGCGATGGATGTCGTCCGCAGGGTCCCCGGCGCGCGCGAGCTCGACCGGGTCGTGCGGGGACCGATCGAGCTGCTGAGCGCGACCGCCGAACGCGGTGAGGTGCAGGCCACCGCGATCCGACAGAATCTCGAAGCGACGGCGAAGACCCTCGGTTTGCTGACCTCGGTGCTCGAGCGGGTGAACAGCGCGAGTCGCGCGGTCAACAGTGTGATCCTGCCCGATCAGGGTTCATGAAGGCTCGCGAGGTGAGCGCGGCCGAAGCGGTCGCGTTGCTCAGGTCGGCCGACACGCTCGCGATCCCGCTCGGGCCGGGCGCGCCGGCAGGATTCCTGCACGCGCTCGGCGAGCGAGACGACTGGCAGGGACTCGAAGTGTTCGGGGCCTTGCTGCTCGACCTGTTCACCGTGTTCACCCAGCCCGGTGTGAGGTTGCGCAGCGGCTTCTTCGGCCCCGCCGAGCGGGTGTTGCGCGACACCGGCGCGAACGTCGACTACATACCCGCCGACTTCCGCCGCTTCGTCACGATTGCCGAGGAGTTCGCGCCGCGGGTCATGACCACCGTCGCGACACCTCCTGACGAGCACGGCTTGATGAGCCTCTCATTGCACGCGGGCGCGACGGTCCGCGAGTTGCGCCGTGCCGCGCAGGATCCCGATCGACTCGTCGTCGTCGAGGTGAACCCCAGCTTCCCTCGCACCACCGGCCTCCCCCCGCAGTTCACCCATGCGCTGCACGTCGACGAGGTAGACGTGATCGTGCAGGACGACCGGCCGCCCTACGTTCTCGCCGACGATCCCTCCGACGACGTTGATCGCGCCATCGCCGAGTTCGCGCGCGACTACATCGTCGACGGCTGCACGCTGCAGACCGGCATCGGAGGCGTGCCGTCGACGATCATGGGATTGATGGCCGAAGGCCCCGGTGGTGACTACGGCATCCACTCGGAGATGTTCACGACCGGCCTCATGCGGTTGCACGAGGCCGGCAAGGTCACGAACGCGCGCAAGGGCGAGTTCCGAGGCTTCTCCGTCTGCACGTTCGCGCTCGGCACGCCGGAGCTCTACTCCTGGCTCGATGGCAACCTTGCCGTGCGTTTCCTGCCGGTGGAGGTGGTCAACGCTCCGAACGTCATTGCGCGGAACCGGCACATGGTGTCGATCAACGGTGCGCTCGCGGTCGATCTCCACGGTCAGGTCGTCGCCGATCGACTGGACGGCCGCCAGTTCTCGGGAATCGGCGGGCACGAGGACTTCGTGGAGCAGTCCGGGCTCGATCTCAGCGATCGATCGTTGATCTGCTTGCCCTCGACCGCGCGGGTACAGGGCGCGGAAGTGTCACGAATCGTGTCGACGCTCACGCCCGGCACGACCGTGACGACACCCCGTCACCAGGTCGACCTCGTGATCACCGAGCACGGCGTGGCGGAGTTGCGGGGGCGCACGGTACGCGAGCGAGCGCTCGCGCTCGCCGAGATCGCGCATCCCGACTTCCGCGCCGAGTTGCGCGACGCGGCGCAGACGATGCGATCGTGATGAACGAGCTCTGGATCGTGCGTCACGGCGAGACCGCATGGAGCGCGGCCGGCCGGCATACGAGCACCACCGACGTTCCGCTCACCGACGTAGGCCGGCACGCGGCGACGATGCTCGCGCCCGTGCTCGCCGACCATCGATTCGGTCTCGTGCTCACGAGCCCGATGGAGCGCGCGCGCGACACCGCGTCGCTCGCGGGATTCGCCGGCGCGCGGGTCGACGACGATCTCCGCGAATGGGACTACGGAGAGCTCGAGGGCATCACGACTCCCGACATCCGCGCGCGGGGGCGCCTTCGGGAATTGGACGATCTGGCGCGGCCCGGTGCCCGGCGGTGAGTCAATCGCCGACGTCGCGGCCCGGTCGGCGCGCGTGCTCGATCTCGTCGCCCACGCCGACGGCGACGTGCTGTGCTTCGGTCACGGGCACGCCTCGCGGGTACTCGTCGCGATCTCGTTGGGGCTCGATCCTCACGAAGGCAACCGCTTCGTGCTCGATCCCGCACGCGTTGGTGTCGTCGGCTCCGAACACGGCGAGCGGGCACTTGTCACCTGGAATGCGCGAGTCTGAGCTGTGGTCTCGATACATCCCGTCTCCGATCTTCCTTCGCTGCTCGCGCTCGAGAAGGTCAAGCCCGACGCGTTCCTCGGCGGGGGCCCGGCGCTCGGTTGGGGACGCCTGTACGGCGGACAGGTCGTGGCGCAGGCGCTGCGTGCCGCGTGCCTCACCGTCGACCCGCCTCACCGTCCGCAGTCGCTGCACGCCTACTTCGTGCGCCGCGGGCGACGAGTACCAGCCTGTCCTGTACGAGGTCGAGCGGGTGCGCGACAGCCGCTCCTTCGCGACGCGCCAGGTCGTGGCGTACCAGGCGGGCGGCGCGATCTTGAACATGATCGCGAGCTTCCATGCGCCCGAGGGTGGTGAGGAGATCGAGGCGGTCGCCGCGCCCCGCGACGTACCGCGGCCCGACGATCTCCCCGAGGAGCCCACCAGTCTGCTGTTCGAGCGCCACCTCGTCGCCCAGAGTGTCGATCCGGAGCCGTATGAGCTCGCGTGGATGCGGGCACGGGGAGATCTGGGCGACGACCACGGCCTTCACGCGTGCCGCGTTCGCGTATCTCTCCGACGAGTTCCCGCTGGGCGCCGCGCTCGGCGCGCACCCGGTGGTCCCGGTGTGGGAGCACGTCTTCACCGCGAGCCTCGACCACGCAATCTGGTTCCATCGCCCATTTCGGGCCGACGAGTGGCTGCTGTTCCAGCTCCGCGGCGGAGGCATCGCCGATGCTCGAGGTCTCGCGACTGCTCGCATCTTCGATTCCGACGGCTGGCACGTTGCCTCGATCGCGCAAGAGGCTCTCGCGCGCGACCGGCGCCGCGCCTGACGCGTCCACTCGCGTGCCGCCATCGCCGTGGTGGCGGACCTGAAGTCCTGGGACCTGAAGTCCTGAACGAGAGGCGCCTCGCCCTGGAAACCACAGAGCGCGCGATAAATGCGGTCTGTATCATCAAGAAACCACAGATAGTGGCCGACAATGTTCTCGGCATGCGTGGGTCAGGAGTTCACTGGCCGGCGGACGTCGTCCCCGAGACGGCGCCTCGCACGGGGGGATCGCGATTGCTCTTGGACGAGCTTCTCGCGGAGAGGGAACGCGCCCAGAGGCCGTCCACCCCTGCGCCCGTGCTCAGCGTCGACCCGGTCGCCGTCCCGCAGGCGGCGGAGACGGGTCGGCGGGCGCTCCGGGCGCGACTGGCCGAGCTCGAGGCTGCCGCCCGGAGGAACTACCGCTCGGCCGAAGAAGCGCGCCGGGTCCTTGCCGCCGAACACCAGCGGCTCGACCAGGAGGCCAGCGCCCGCACCCACGCCCAGCACGAGGCCGCGGCTCTCCGTCGCGAGGTCGAGCGGCTGAGTGCCGAGGAGGCGCGACGCAGCGCGCAGGAACGAACACGGGCCGAACATGCGGCGCGCGCCGAGATTGCCGACGAGCTGAAGCGCTTCCAGGAGGAGCACGAGCGGGTGGTCCACGAGATGACCGAGCTCCGTAGCTCACTTTCGGAGCACGACGTCCTCCTCGACGACTACGCCACCCGCCTTCGGGACGAACAAGGACTGCGCGCCGAGATGCGCGCCGAGCTCGACCGGGCCGAGGCGGCGCGGTCGTTGGCCGAACGTGCCCTGTTGCGCGCGACCGAGAATCGCGCGCCACGGCGCCGAGGACGAGATGATCCGCCTTGCCACCGCGGAGCAACAGCTGGCCGACGCCCGCTCCGACCGAGACCGGTACGCACATCAGCTCGCGGAGTTGACCGCGGGTGACGGTGCCATTGGGCGCATGACGATCCAACTCGAAGAGCGCGACGCGGAGATCGCCCGGCTCGGCGTGCGGATCGCCGATCTGGGTGCGCGCATCGAGGCGTCCGAGGAAGCTGCGCACCGGGCGCTCGCCGAGCACGACGACGCGGTGACCGCCCGGGTCGACGCCGAAGCGCGAGCCGACGAGGCGATCCGGGCGCAGGGGGATGCGGAACGTCGAGCCGACGTCGCCGCGGAACGTATCGCCGAGCTCGAGGCCGAGCTGCGTGCGCACGGCGAGGCGTTCGACGAGCGCACCGCGAGCTCGATCGAACGCTCGGTCAGCTGCGGCACGAAGCGCGCGAGGCGAACAACGCCCGCCACACCGCCGAAGGTCACCTCACCGCGGCGCGGGCCGAGCGAGACGAGTTGCGCCTCCGCGTCGTCGACCTCGCTGCGCAGATCGACAAGGCGCACGCCGAAGGTGACGAATTGCGAGCGCACGCCGCCGCGCTCGGCGACGAGCTTGCGGCCGCGCGAGCGGCCCGCGCCGAGACGGAGTCCGCCCCGACGGTGGTCGAGGCGCCTCCCGCCGTCGAAGCGCCCGTCGCGCCCATCGTGGGAGTCGAGGACGACGAGGTTCCCGAAGTAGGGGTTCCGGAAGTAGGGGTTCCGGAAGTAGGGGTTCCGGATACCGAGCCGGTCGACTCGGAGTCGTCGCCGCCGCCGCTCCCGCTTCGTATCGCCGGTCGCCACGCACCCGCACCGCCGCTCGCCCGGCGCCGGCCCCGACGCGAGAGCCGCGGCCCCTCGCGCTACTTCGTCGTCGGCTCCGGCGCTGGCCGCGCTGGTCCGGCCCGAGCCCGAGCCCGGGACAGAAGCTGCCATCCCGGAGCCGGCTCCGGTGCCGACGGCGGCCGAGGCGCTCGACCGTCGGAGTGCCCTGGCCGAGTTCTCGGCGCTCGCGACCAGCAGCGGCGACGACTTCACCTTCCGCCGGCGCTGACGCGCGCCGGCGGAGCCCCTCCCGCGCAGAGCGCGGTCTCGACCCGCGAGCCCAGGAATATTTCGCCTAGCTAGTTAGCTATGCTAAGCGCATGGCGAACACCGACGAACGCATCCGGAGCTCCGAGCTGGCGTCCCAGCTGCGGCTCGCAGTCCTGCGCCTCGGCCGTCGCCTCCGCCAGCACGCGCCGCAGGACGTCACGCCCTCCCAGCTCTCGGCGCTGTCGGTGATCGTGCGCCACGGTCGCCTGACCCTGCGCGAGCTCGCGGACGCCGAACGGGTGCGGCCGCCCACGATCACCCGGGTGGTCGATCTGCTCGAGAGCAAGGGCCTTGCGATCCGAATCCCGTCGGAGATCGACCGCCGGGTCGCGTTCGTCGAGGCGACGAGCTCCGGGCGCACGCTCGTCGAGGCCATACGTCGTCGTCGCGACGCCTACCTCGCCCGCCGTCTGAGCACATTCACCGCGGAGGAGCGCGCGTTGCTCGAGCGAGCGTCGAAGCTGCTCGAGCGTCTGATCGAGGATCCCGAGCCATGACGAGGGCCCGGCGCCTCGGGCGCGACACGTTCTCATCGCTGAAGCACCGCAACTACCGTCTCTACTTCGTCGGTCAGATCGTCTCGGCAAGCGGTACCTGGATGCAGCGCCTCGCGCAGGCGTGGCTGATATTGCGCTTGACCCACAACAACGGGTTCGCGCTCGGGGTGGAGTCGGGTCTGCAATTCCTGCCCGTGCTCTTGTTCGGCGCGTGGGGCGGCGTTGTCGCCGACCGCTACGACAAGCGCAAGCTCCTCTTCATGACGCAGATCGCCGCGGGGCTGCTCGCGCTCGGCCTGGGCATGATCGTCGCGGTAGGCGCGGCCACCGTGCTCCTCGACTATCTGTTCTCGGTGCTGCTCGGTTTCGTCAACGTGGTCGACAACCCGGCCCGGCAGACGTTCGTGATGGAGATGGTGGGTCGCGAGGAGTTGCCGAACGCGGTGGGCCTGAACAGCGTGGTGATGAACAGCTCGCGTGTCGTGGGCCCGGCGGTAGGCGGCATCCTGATTGCCGGAGTCGGTCTCGCGCCGTGCTTCTTCTTCAACTCCGCGTCGTACGTGGCGGTGCTCGTCGCCCTGGGGATGATGAAAGCGGACCAACTGCGGCCGGTCGCGATCGTGGCCCGGGCCAAGGGACAGCTCCGGGAGGGCTTCGAGTACGTGTGGTCCGATCGCACGGTGCGCACCCCACTGGTGATGATGGCGGTGATCGGCACGTTGGCGTTCAACTTCCAGGTGGTGATCCCGCTCATCTCCACGAGGACGTTCGGACTGGGCGCGGGTGGTTTCGGCGGTCTCACCTCGGCGATGGGCGCAGGGGCGGTGCTCGGCGGCCTGGTGGCCGCGTCGCGCAAAGGTGTCTCGTACCGCAGGCTCATAGGGCTCACCTACGCGATGGGCATCGCGATCCTGCTCGCGGCCGCGGCGCCGACACTGGCCACGGAGGTCGTCGCCCTCTTCGTGATGGGCGCGACATCATTCGCGTTCATCGCGACCGCGAACACGACACTCCAGCTCACGGCCCGGCCGCAGATGCGGGGACGGGTCATGGCGCTCTATGCGATCGCGTTCTTGGGCAGCACGCCGGTCGGGAGTCCGATCATCGGATGGATCTGCTCGATGTGGGGCGCGCGCGCCGGGTTCGCGGTCGGCGGGGTCGCCGCGCTCGTCTCCGGAAGCGTCGCCGCGTTGTCGTTCGCTCGCATGCGCACCGAGCGCGAGGGACGGCTCGAAGCGGTCGCAACCCGGGCCGCGTAGCGCTACTGGAGATAGTCCTCGACTGTCTTCGAGTCGCGTTCGCGGGCGACGTCGGGATCCTTCCCGAACTCTTCCTGGCTCCGCCGCTGGCGCAGCAGGTCCCACAACTGGTCGAGGGTGACCTCGAGCTCGTGAAGCTTGGCCGGGTCGTGCTCGGATGCCGCCAGCCTTTGCTCTTCGGCGACGAGTTGAGTGATCCGGTCGATCAGATCGCGGTCGTCCACGTGACGCTCCTGTGTCCACGGCGTGGGTTCACCTCCGTTGTACCAGGTAACGTCCCCGCCGTATCGGCCGTATCGAGCAGAGGCGTCCTCGGGCGCGGTAGGGAGCGGTGGGATCGTGGAGTTCGGGCTCTTCAACAGCGCGTGCGTGTTGCCGGCGTTCAACGGTGACGAGCACCGGCGCATCATGGACGAGGCCGCGATCGTCAAGACCGCGGAGCAGGTCGGCTTCAAGTACACGTGGGCGACCGAGCACCACTTCCTCACCGAGTACTCGCACCTCTCGGCCAACGAGGTGTTCCTCGGCTATCTCGCGGCAGCGACGTCGTCGATCCACATCGGGTCGGGCATCTTCAACGTGACGCCGCCCGTGAACCACCCGGCCCGCATCGCCGAGCGGGTCGCGATGCTCGACCACCTGTCCGAAGGTCGCTTCGAGTTCGGCATGGGCCGGGGCTCGTCGACCACCGAGCAGCAGGGCTTCGGGATCACGGATCCCGACCTCACCCGCGACATGTTCGACGAAGTGGTCGGCGAGTTCGCCAAGATGTGGAAGCACGCGGACTATCCCGGATTCGAAGGAAAGTTCTTCTCGATGCCGGCGCGCAACGTCTTGCCGAAGCCGTACTCGTCGCCCCACCCGCCGATGTGGGTCGCGGCCGGCAACCCGTCGACCTTCACCAAGGCGGCACGTATGGGCCTCGGAGTGCTGTGCTTCACGATCGGCGGCCCGGAGTCGGTGAAGCCGCTCGTCGAGCTTTACAAGAACGAGATCGCCAACGCCGAACCCGTCGGCGACTTCGTCAACGACAACATCATGGTCACCACCCAGCTCCTGTGCCTCGAAGATGGCCAGCGCGGCGCGCGATCTCGCCGCCCGCATGGGCCAGGGATACCACCGCAGCCTGCTGTTGCGTTACCTCGACACGTTCCCGCGTCCGGCCGGCATTCCCGAATGGCCCACCCTGCTGCCCGAGCCGACACCCGAGCAGATCGACGAAGGGATCAAGTCCGGCGACACGCCCTACGGCACTCCCGACGAGGTGGAGAACGCGATTCGCAAGTACGCAGAGGCGGGGGTCGACCAGGTCGTGTTCGGTCTGCTCTCGTCGAGCATGGAGCGCGACCTCGCCAACGAGACGATCGAGACGTTCGGCAAGCAGGTGCTGCCGATCTTCGACACCGACCCGGTCCATCGCACCACGCGTCAGCGTGAAGCGGCCGCGGCGGCGTCGGTGCGCTGACCATCCGGACGCGCGCGGTGCGTACGCCCACGTTCAACCTCGCCGACCTCTGGGAGACGTTGTGTGATGCCGGGCCCGACGTCGAGTGCCTCGTCGCGCCTCCGGAACGACACACCCGTGCCTCGCTCGACCGCGCCGCCAACCGGATCGCGAACCATCTGATCGCGCAGGGGATCACCACGGGCGATCGCGTCGGGATCTACTCCCGCAATCGGGCCGAGTACGTCGAGGCGCTCCTCGGGTGCTGGAAGTGCGGGGCGGTTCCGGTCAATGTCAACTGGCGCTACGTCGCCGACGAGTTGCGTTACGTGATCGCCGACGCCGAGCTCGTCACGATGATCGTCGAGGACGAGTACCTGCCGATCCTCGACGAGCTGGGCTTCGACCGCCGGATCCGCATGGGTGAGTGGAGCGAGGCGAGCGCAGAACGCGGGTTCGACGCCGTGCCCCGTTCGTCCGACGACGTGTACATGCTCTATACGGGCGGCACGACGGGTATGCCCAAGGGCGTCATGTGGCGGCACGAGGACTTCTTCTACGCGTGCTGCCTCGGCGGATCGGTGTTCGACCCGATCTCGGCGCCCGCCGAGATCGCGCGCAACGCCGTGCCGTCCTTCCGCATGAGTCCGCTGGTGCTCGGGCCGCTCATGCACGGCGGCGGGCAGTGGCTCACGCTCATCGCGCTCTACGGGGGCAACCGAGCGGTGATATCCACCGATCGGTCGTTCGAGGCGGCGCACGTGCTCGATCTCGCCGTCGCCGAACACGCGACGACCATCGGCATCATCGGAGACGCGATGGCGCGCCCACTCGCGCAGGCGGCCCTCGCGGACCCCGACCGTTGGGACTGCTCGGAGATCATCGGTCTCGGTAACGGCGGAGCGATGTTGAGTGCGTCGGTGAAGTCCGAGCTCGCCCGGGCGTTTCCCAATGCCGTGCTGAACGACAGCTACGGCGCGTCGGAGACGGGCGCGGCGGGCAGCGAGGTCGGTGCGAGCACCGAGCGCGACCGACCGAGATTCTCCACCGACGGTCGGACATGGGTCCTCGATCCCGACACGCTCGAACCGCTCGAACCCGGCTCGGGCGCGGAGGGCCTGTTCGCGCGCAAGGGCTACATCCCGCTTGGTTACTGGAACGATCCCGAGAAGACCGCGGCCACGTTCCGGACCGACGCGCACGGAGTCCGGTGGGTGGTTCCCGGCGACTGGGCGACGATCGACACCGAGGGCCGCATCGTGTTGTTCGGGCGTGGTTCGGGCTGCATCAACTCCGGCGGCGAGAAGATCTTCCCCGAGGAGGTCGAAGCGGCGGTGCGCGCCCATCCCGACGTGTTCGATGCAGTCGTGGTGGGTGTGCCCGACGATCGCTTCGGACAGAAGGTGGTCGCGCTGGTGAAGCTGCGCGAGGGCTCTCCGGAGCTGACGCTGGAAGCTTTGCAGGAGCATTGCCGCACGAAGATCGCGGGTTACAAGGTGCCGCGCGAGCTCCTGGTCGGCGAAGCGCCCCGCACCAACACGAACAAGCCCGACTACGCGTCGGCCCGGGAGATCGCACTCGGCCGACTGGGGTGATCGCGCCCGCGAACGGGCGAGCTTGGTTGGATCCCGCGGCGCGCGCCATGCTGGGGCCATGCAGAAACGTTCCATCGGTGCTCTCGAGGTGTCGGTCGTCGGCCTCGGCTGCAACAACTTCGGTGGCCGGATCGACGAGGCCGCCACCGAGAAGGTCGTCGACGCCTCACTCGAGGCCGGCATCACGCTGTTCGACACCGCAGACATCTACGGCGCCACCCTCAGCGAGGAGTACCTCGGCCGGGCGCTTGCCGGCCGGCGCGACCGCGCCGTGATCGCGACGAAGTTCGGCGGTCCGATCGACGACCGGCGCACGGGTGGCGCGAGCGCGGCTTACATCGCTCGCGCCTGCGACGACTCGCTGCACCGCCTCGGTACGGATCACATCGACTTGTACCAGCTGCACTTCCCCGACCAGGCGACGCCCCTCGAGGAGACAATCGGCGCGCTGGACGCGCTGGTACGCGCGGGCAAGGTTCGCGAGATCGGGTGCAGCAACTTCTCCGCGGAGATGATCGAGGACGCCGCCCGGATCAGTGCCGAACACGGGTGGGCCCGATTCGTCAGCGTGCAGAACGAGTACAGCCTGCTGCGGCGCGGTCCGGAGAAGCAGGGCGTCCTCGATGCATGCGCGAAGCACGACATCGCGTTCATTCCGTACTTCCCGCTCGCCAGCGGCGTGCTCACGGGCAAGTACGAGCGCGGAGCGCGCCCCCGCGGGGACGCGCCTCGCGGGTATGCCCGCCGACCGGCAGGCGCAAGCCCTTTCCGAAGCGGTGATGGATCGGGTCGAAGCCCTGCAGGCATGGGCCCGGGCTCACGGGCACACGTTGCTCGAGCTCGCGTTCGCGTGGCTGTTGGCCCGCCCGGTGGTCGCCGGTGTGATCGCGGGAGCGACCAAGGCGGAGCAGGTCACGGCGAACGCGGCCGCGGCCTCCTGGGTGCTCACGCCCGACGACCTCGACGAGATCGACGCCGTGATCGCGGCGGCCAAGGAACACTGACCATGGAGCTCGACGAACTCTCGCGGGCCCAGCTCGCAGTACTCGGTCGCGAGTGGCTGTTGCACGGTCACCTGCAGGACCGGGTCGGGATGCCACTCGTCCACACCGGCCGGCCGCGCGAGGAGATGGAGGCGATCGCCATCGAGGAGTGGATGGCCGCGAGCCCCGTCTACTCGATGCGCACCCAGCGTGCGCTCGACTTCGGCGACGGCGACGTCCCCACCATCTTCAAGAACATCCAGATCGACATCGGCGCCCCGCCGCACTTCATGGATTTCCGGTGTCGGGTCGATGACGAGCACCACGGCGAGTTCTGGCTCGCCCACTGTGGCGCGCTCCTCGACGTGGAACCCATGGGCGAGGAATACGTGCACGGGATGTGCCATGCGATCGAGGATCCCACCTTCGATGCGACCGCGGGCGCGACCAACCCACGCGCGCAGGTCCGCCCGGTACACCGACCGCCGCGCGTTCCCGCGGGGCGGGAGCCGCACTGCCGCTGGACGGTCACCATCGATCCCGACTTCCCCCCGGTCGACGCGCATCCGTATCGCGTGATCGTCGAACGGGCGAAGATCGCAAGTATCCCAACCGAGGAATCGAACGGGACGAACCCGGAGCCGGGCGGTTGGGACGACTACTCCGGCGACTTCGACCCCGACTTCGAGCTCGAGGATCTTTCGCACCGCGCGCTCGTGACGGTGTTGCAGGAGGTCGCGGTGCAGAGCCATCTCCTGTTGCGCGGATTCGCGATCGCGGTGGCGGAACGCTACGGGGAGCAGACGGCGCTCGATCTCATCCCGCAGATCTTCACCGGGCTGGCGGGTATGACGGCACAGCGGCTGGTGCCGGTCCTCGAGCTGCACACACGCGACGCGGCGCGACATCGCCCGCATGCTTCGGCTCCACCCGATGTTCTGGCCGCGCACGTACGTCGACCTGCGCGTCGAGGTGATCGATGATCTGCATGTCCGGTTCGCGCTGGGGCCGTCGCCGGTGCTCGATGAGGCCGACGGTTTCACGTGGTTCTCCCAGCTCGGTGGCGCGGGCGATCGCGGCCTCGACGCGATCGTGCAGGCCGTGAACCCGCGCGCGGCATGTCGGTCAGCGCCCACCGCGGGTGGCGAATGCTTCGCGTACGAGGTCACGATCGATCCCGATGCGGCGCCGGCGAAGGAGGCCCCGGAGATCGCGCTGGCCAAGATCAGCGGTGGCGCGACATTCGTGTTCACCCCTCGGCGTCCGGTGCGGGTGGACTGAGGCGCGGATCCGGCTCTCAGAACACGCCGGCTTCGAGGCCGGCCGCGAAGGTGATGCCGAGCTCGTGGCCGCGATCGAGTGCCTCGTCGTCGATCTCACCGACGACGAGGACCGGCGCGAGCACGGCTTTCCACCCCAAGCCGGTGACGATGCGCTCGACGCTGCGAATGGCGCCCTCGCCGTCGTGCCCACCCTTGACGAACAGCGCGTACGGGAGACCCCGCGTCTCTTCCAAGAGCTCGTAGTAGATGCGTTCGAAGAAGTCCTTCAACGCGCCACTCATGTATCCGAAGTTCTCCGGTGTCCCGAGGATGATGCCGTCGCACCAACGGACGTCGTCGGTCGTCGCGCCGAACGCCTCTTTGACCCGCACGTCGATCTCGTCGATCTCGTCGCTCGCGGCGCCCGCGATCACCGCGTCGGCCAGCGTCCGGGTGCCGCCCGAGCGCGAGTGGAAGACGACGAGCAGACGACGGGCTTCGGCCGGGCTCACTACTTCCGGCGCTTGTCCTGGAACGCGGCGAGATCGAACGCGAGATGCTCGCGCACATCGCCGACGTGGTCGACGACGATGTGACGCTCGGTGAAGCGCCAACCCCGGTTGGAGCGGTGGAACCGGTCGCGGTAGCGGCCGCTCACGATGGGCTGTAGCGGCAGAGTCGTGGTCTGTTGGAACACGACGAAGGCCGAACGCGCCGTGGCGGTCCCGGCGACCTCTTCGATGTCGACGAGAACGTTCGAGGTGAGGTGGCGGGTGCGCAGCGTGCCGTCGTCGTGTACCCGGTTCGTGCTCTCGTAGAGGTGCTTGACGGCGTCGGCGCCCGCGATCTCGCCGGGTACGCCCTCGTTCGTGATGACCGCGTCGCGCGAACAGTTCGGCGATGCCGTCGAAGTCGGCCGCGTCGACGCACTCCGCGTACCGGAACATCAACGAGGTGATCGCGTGATGACTTTCCCACGTGCCCGCACCCATCGCGCCACACTAGCTTCGGCGCTCGTGACCGAATCGATGCCGTACACACTCCGAGTTCCCACCGAGAATGCCTTCGACGCGAACATCGGGTTCGTCGTCGACGAGTCCGACGAGGTCGGCCGGTGTACCGGCCACATCCCCGTCCGGCCCGGCGTATGCCAGCCGATGGGAATCGTCCACGGAGGTGTGTACGCGGCCATTGCGGAGACCCTCGCGTCGATGGGGACCGGCGCGGCGTGCTTCCGGAGGGACGTGTTCCGCTCGGCATGTCGAACAACACGAGCTTCTTGCGCCCGGTCAGCGAAGGCACGGTGCACGGCGTGGGAAGCGCGATCCATCGAGGCCGGGCGACGTGGGTCTGGGATGTCGAGATGCGTGATGACGCGGGTCGCCTGTGCGCGACATCGCGCGTGACGATCGCCGTGCGCGATCACGGGCCGAGGTGACCGGGCCGATGAACGAGAACAAGATCGAGATCGGCTTCTTCTCGTTCACCGAGATCACCGATCCCGCCGAGCACCGGACCTACAACGAATGGCACATGCTCGATCACATGCCGGAGCAGTACCCCCTCGACGGTGTCGCGTACGGGCAGCGATGGGTATCGACGCCCGCTTGTCGCGCGGCGCGTCTGGTGAGCGAACCTCCGCTCGACTCGGTGCACTACATGACGCTGTACCTGATGACGGAGCCGGTGGAACGCACGTTGCGCGAGTTCAGGCAGCTGGGCCGCGATCTGTACAAGGTGGGTCGGTTCCACCTGCATCGCCGGGCCCAGCTGTCGGGACCGTTCCGGTTCGGCAAGGCCAGCGGTCGCGGCCCGGGTGCTGATCTCGGCCGAGGCGGTGCCGTACCGTCCGAACCTCGGCGTCTACGTGGAGGTCGAGGAGCGCCCGGACCACGACCACACGGGTGACGATGCCGCCGTCGACGCCGGGCATCTGGCGGCGCTGTGTGCCGAGCCCGGGGTCGTGGGCACGTGGACGTTCGCCGACGAGAGCCGGCGTGTCACCGTGACCTGGCTCGACGTTCCACCCCTGGAGTCGTGCGCGCGACTGGAGCCGATCGTCGAACGTCGTCGGGCGGCGTCGGGGGGGCGCACGGTCTTCGCCGGTCCCCTGGAGACGATCACACCATGGCAGTGGAACTGGTTCGACCGACCACACGCGCCCGTCGACTGAACCCCGAGGCGTGACGGCACCCGTCAGCTGTTCGCGATCTCACGCGCCCACGTGTAGTCGGCCTTCCCCGCCTGGGTGCGAACGACTTGGTCGACAACGTGGACCAGCGCGGCACCTTGTATCCCGCGAGGTGTGGACGGCAGTGCGCCTGGATCGACGCGAGGTCCGGCGGCGGCCCTCCGGGGGCGGGCTCGACGATCGCCACGACCCGTTCGCCGAACTGCGGGTCGGGCGCGCCCACGACCACCGCGTCGCCAACCTCCGGATGTGCCTTCACGACGGCTTCCACCTCCTCGGGATACACCTTCTCTCCGCCGGTGTTGATACACAGCGAGCCCGCGCCCGAGGAGGCGCACGGTGCCGTCGGCTTCGATCGTTGCCATGTCGCCCGGCAGCGACCAACGGGCGCCGTCGATCTCCACGAACGTGCGCGCGCTGCGTTCAGGGTCCTTGTAGTAGCCGATGGGGACGCGACCGCGAGTAGCGAGCCGACCGACGACGCCCGAGCCGGGTTGCACCGGTCGCAGGTCGTTGTCGACGACGATCGTCTCGGCCTTGGCCGAGAAGGTGAGCGAGCGAGAGGGAACGCCCGACCCGGCACGCGTCGTGACTGCGACGGCTTGGGCCGGCGATTCCGACGAGCCGATTCCCTCGACGATGGCGAGCACCGAGGGCAGCGCGCTCAGGAGAGCCTCCTTCGACGCGCCGGAAAGGATGCTTCCGCCCGAGCCGAGCAACAGCAGCGATGACGTGTCCCAACGACCCGGATGAGTTGCGAGGGTTTCGAGCAAGGGGCGGGCGCTGGCGTCGCCGACCAGGTTCACCGAGTTCACCGCTTCACGCTCGACGAGGTCGAGCACATGTTCCATGTCGACGTGGGCACGGTCGTAGAGCACGATCTTTCCGCCGCCCAGCAGCGTGCCGAGGGCGGACCACTGCCCGCTCGCGTGCATGAGTGGGCCGAGTGCCAGTGACACGAACTGCGGCGGTGCGGGGGTATCCGGGGTGAGGAACGGGGTAAGCCGTTGCGCGGGGTTCTCGGTGACCGAGATGGCGATCTCCTCGGGGCGTTCGATCGGCGGACCACCGGGATTTCCGCCGCCCAACGCGGCGAAGAAGATGTCCTCGCTACGCCACATCACGCCTTTCGGCATGCCGGTCGTACCGCCCGTGTACAAGATGTAGCCGTCGTCGGCGGAGCGCGGGCCGAGATCGCGTGTCGCCGGCGATCTGTCGAGCGCGACGCGGAACGGGGGATCGTCGACGTCGACGAGGAAACGAACTTCACGACACCCCCGCGCTACCGCGCCGCGCGGTCGCGCACGCCGGCATCGTGCACGATCCCCACCGCGTCGGCGTCGGTGAGCACGTACGCCAGCTCGTCGTCGACGTAGCGGTAGTTGACGTTGATCGGCACCGCGCGCAGCTTGTAGCACGCAATCATCGCCTCGAGATGCTCGATCGAGTTGCGCAGGAACAGCGCCACGTGCGCACCGGGGTGCGCGCCGTGCGCCTGCAGCATGTGGCCGAGGCGGGTCGACCGTTCGTCGAGCTCGGCGAAGGTGCGGCGCTGATTCCCACAGACTGCGGCCGTTCTGTCCGGCACGGTGTCGGCCACACGCTCGAACAGATCCGCGAGATTGAACTTCAACGCGACCCCTCTGCTCCCTATACAGTCCGATTCTGACATGACCGACCTTCAAGCCCTGCTCGTGCGGCCGGACGGCTTCGTGCCCAAGGAGCGCTACACGACTCGTGAGTTCACCGAGTTGGAGCAGACGCGGCTGTGGCCGCGGGTGTGGCAGATCGCATGCCGGGAGGAACAGGTCGAGGACACGGGCGCCTTCTTCGAGTACACGATCGGGGACGAGGCCGTCTTCGTCGTCCGGTCGGGGACGGGTGCGCTGCACACGTTCTACAACACGTGCCTGCACCGTGGGCGACGACTCGCCGACGGCTGCGGATCGTTCGCCGACGGCGAGATCCGGTGTCCATATCACGGGTGGCGTTACGGCCTCGACGGCCGACTGACCGTGGTTCCCGATCGCCACGAGTTCGAAGGACTGCCCGACGATCTCGCGCTCGGTCGAGTGCGAGTCGACACGTGGGGCGGCTTCGTGTTCGTCAACCTCGACGCCGGCGCACCACCGTTGCTCGAGTTCCTCGATCCGTTGCCCACGATGCTCGCGCCGTATCACCTCGACCAGATGCGCCTACCGCGTCGCTGAGCACGATCATCGACGCCAATTGGAAGGCTGTGATCGACGCGTTCAACGAGGGCTATCACGTGCAGGAGCTGCACAAACAGATCCTCCCGTGGACCGACGACGTCAGCATTCGATACGAGCAATTCGAACGCCACGCGCACTACGGGCGCCTCCCCGGCACGCGCCGCGAGCTGCGTCCGAGTCCGCGCCTGCATCTCGGACCCGACGACTACGACGAAGGCGAGATCCTCGCCAATCTCGTCGGCGGCCTCGGCGGGGCGTTCCTCGGCGAGGAGCACGCGCCGCGATCGAAGCGTTGCCGCGCGACCGGCCCGCCACCGGGCTCCACGTTGCTCGAGGCCTACCAGGCGCGGCGCACGCAGCTTCTGCAGCAACGAGGGTTCGACGTCTCCGGTCTCTCCCGCGAGCTGATGACGAGTGCCGACGACGTCTTCTGGTTCCCGAACGTCGTCGGTCCGATCTATCCGGGGAGCGCAATCCTCTTTCGGGTCCGGCCCCACGGTTCCGATCCGAACCGCTCGATCAAGGACACGTGGGTGCTCGAATGGCGTGCGCCCGACGCGGTCGGAGATCACGCGGTCGGAGGTAGCAGGGTGACGCCGAAGTTCTACGAGAACTGGCGCGATCGCAGCTGGGGCGAGATCACCGAGCAGGACTACGAGAACCTGGGCAACGTGCAACGGGGAATGCGTTCGGCGGGGTGGGCCGGCGCCCGACTGAACCCGCGCCAGGAGGGGAACATCCTTCACATGCATCGCGTCATCGACGGCTACCTCACAGGCAAGGAGTCCTACAGTGGCTGACAGCGGCAAACCCGTGCGTCCCTCGGGCCGGAGTAACAGGGAAGCGGCCCGGATCGTCGCCGCGGTCGTGCTCGCGGCTCTGATGATCGCGTTCGTCGTCGACAACACGCACGACGTGCGCGTCGGGTACGTCTTCGGCGACCACAGCACCCGCCTCATCTACGTGCTGGTCATCACGGCGGTGATCGGTGCGCTCCTCGACCGGCTGTGGATCCGCGCTCGACGGAAGCGCTGATGCCCGCGACCCGGACATGGTCGTTCCTCGTCGTGGCGGCTGCGCTCGCGGTCGGCGGGTGTGGCGGTAGCTCGAAGAAGGCAGATCCCGTCGCCGACCTCGCGCTCGCCAAGAGCTCGGTACTGACGGGCGCCGATCTCCCGGCGGGCTACACGGGCTCTCCCCACACCACCTCCGACGACATCCCCGCCGAAGTCAAGAAGAGCTTCGCCGCCTGCCTCGAAGTGTCGACCACGATCTTCGACGACACGCCGAACGCACAGAAGGCAAACTCACAGAATTTCGCCAAGGACCAGTCGGAGATCTCGGGCGAGACCAAGATCTACGCCGAGCGTGGCGAGGTCGACGACCGCTGGAAGCAGGTCAGCAAACCGGCCGCGGCCGCGTGCCTGGGCCGGCTCTTCGAAGACGGTGCCAAGTCGGGTGCCGACGCAGGACAGACCGTGACGTTCGGTGCGACCACCGCGTCGACGTTCGACGTGGGCGTGGGTCCACGGTCGGTCGGCTACGCGATCAAGCTCACGATCAACGTCTCCGGCCAGAGTGCCGTCTTCTACGCCGACGTCGTGTTCGCGCAGCGGGATCGTGCCGCTCTCGATCTCGAGTTCGTCAACGTCGGGGCTCCGTTCGACCGCGCCGTGGAGACGGCGCTCGTGCGCAAGGTCTACGACCGCATCGGCACCAAGGCAGCCTGAGCGTTACCAGCTGCCTCCGCCGCCACCTCCGCCGCCGCCCCCCGAAAATCCTCCGCCGAACCCGCTCGAGCTCGACGACGACGGTTGGCTGGCGTACAGCGTGCCGGTCGCGACCGTGCCGAAGTGGTTCATCGAGCTCGCGAGCAGGATCGCGTCGAAGGGCTCGTTGCCGCGGTACCAGCCGCGTCGAGTTGCTCGGCGTCGAGTCCCGAGAACACCTTCGCCCACTTCTCGGTGCAGCCGAACACGATCGCGTACGGGAGGTACTGGGAGAAGATGTCGTGCTGTTCGGCGAATCTCTCGCGCAGGCCCTGGTCGCCTTCGTCGAACAGGCGGCGGAATCCGCGTACGCGCGAGAACATCGCAGTGCCCTTCCCGGTGCGCGCGGGCATTCGTCCGGCGACTGCCAGCAGCGTGACCGCTCCGAGCACCAGACCCAACGGAATCAGCGCGAACGACGAGGCGATGCCGACCAGCACGGTGGCGCCGACCGCGAGGACGAGCGCCAGGACCGCGATCAGCGCGTACCGCTGCCGGGTGCGGTCGGGGCGGATGCGGAACCAGCCCTGCGCGACGGTGTCGTCGTACATGGCGTTTTGGATCTTGGCGAGGTCGCTGCGGAACTTGTACTTGAGGCTGGAGAGCTTCACGGACGGTCGTGAGCCGAAGAGCGAGTCCATCAGCAAGGTCTCGTACGCGGACAGCGTGCCCTTCCCGGCGACCGCGGTGGCGGTGAGCTCGTAGTCCTTGTCCTTACCGAGGTCGGTGATCGTCAGCCAGCCCCGCACGGCAAGGTCGACGATGGTCGCGGTGACGTCGACGAGGTTGGCGTGCTCGTCGACGAGTGTGCCGACCTGCCCGGGCAGAATCTTGTCGGGCGGCACGAACTCGACCGGTCCCGCGTGCTCGCGCCCGAGGGCGATCGGCTCTTCGGCGCCGGTGTCGTTCCCGAACGCGGCGTCGACTGCCGAGCCCGCGAACCTGCGGTCGCGGCCGCGCTTCCAGGCCAACGCGATCACTGTGCCCATCGTCGCGATGGCGACGAGGATCGCGGGCACGACCGTGTTGGGCCGTACCGCGAACGCGTCGGCGAGCGTGCGCCGGCGGCTGAGGATCGGTTGCGGGTCGGGCACGATCGATCGCGGTGGCATACCGACGACGACGGTGACGCCCTGCTCGGCGCCGAGATCGGTCTCGGAGAACGTTGCCGCCCGGCCGTTCTCGGTCGCCCCGGCACACGGCAACGAGCTGCCCTGCACGCCGGAGAAGCACACGATCTGCGTGATCGCGGCCGGCGCGGCGACCGTCACCTTCGCGCGGTCGATGGGGACCGTCCATTGGTCGCCGATCGCGTCCCAGTAGAGCTCTTGGTGATCGGGGAACGTCCTGGCTGCACCCGCGATGCCGTAGCTGATGGTGTAGCGGTGCACGCCGGTCACGATCGCGTTCGGATCGCCGACGCGCACGTGCAGATACCTCCCGGTGTGACTGGTCTTGACCGGGGTCGCGGCGCCGTCGGCCACGCACGCTCACCCCGGTGATGCGGTACTCACGATCGTGATGCGCGTCGTAGGTCTCGCGCTCCACCAGGTCGCGGAAGATGCCGTGATGTGAGCCGGCACCGAAGTCGTAGGTGATCTGCTCTTCGACCTGCATCGAGCCGTCGCTCTGCAGGCGTATAGCGACCACATAGTCGGCAATGTGCTCGCCGGCCGATTGGGCCGACGCGCCCGATGCCATGCCCGCGACCGCGAGGAAGCCGATCGCCGCGGTAGCCGCGATCCGCCCGAGGCGCATCGTTCATTGCTCCGACATGATCGCGTCGAACTCGGCCGCGGGGTCGCGGTGCGGTTCGCCGTCGACATCGACCACGACGTGTTCGATGTCGACGTTGGCCCGAAACGGTGCCTGGTAACCGTCTCCGATGGCCGGGCCCACCTCGTAGCCGCACGTGAGCCCGCCACCTGTGTACGAGAAGGTCATCGGCGTGAAGTGCGGGATCTCGCCCGCACCCACGACGACCCCGTCGACGACGAGCTCGCCGCGACCGGTGTACTCGGCTGTTTTCGTGAACACGAACACGACCGCGGTGCGCACCGGGCCCGATCGGCGTGTCGCTCTCGATGACATCGCGATGGGCGCCGTACAGATTGTGCACGTAGCGCGCGCGCCCGGCGGCCAGCTGCAGCGTGAATCCGCCGAGCACCGATCCGAGTGCGAGCAGCGTGCCTTCTGCCACCACGCCGTCGGGGACCGTGATCGAAGCCGTGATCGAGTGGGCCCGGTTGCGCACGTTGACTGCGACCGGTTCGGGAACCGGTGCGCCGTTCGGGTAGTAGGTGTACGAGGACCGGCTCTGGCGGGTCGTAGGGCGCGGGTTCAAGATTGCGAACAACGGGCGGTTGTCGAGCGGCAGCACATCGTTGCGCTCGGCCTCCTTCCACCAGAGGTCGATCAGCGCCGCCAGACGTTCGGGTTCGGCCGAGGCGACGTCGTTCGTCTCGGACGGGTCGGCGACGACGTCATAGAGCTCCCAGACGTCATCGTCGAAGGGTGCCTCCGGGTCGAGGCCGTCGTCGTACATGGCGGCCATCGGGTGGAAGGTCACGGCTTTCCAGCCTTCGTGGTAGATGCCGCGAGATCCGAGCATCTCGAAGTGTTGGGTCGCGTGCGTCTCCGCGGCCGAAGGGTCGAGCAGCACCGACGCGAAGCTCGTTCCGTCGACACGCGACTGCTCGACGCCGTCGATCTCTCTGGGTGCGGGTATCCCGACGAGCTCCAGCACGGTCGGCAGTACGTCGATGGCGTGCGCGAACTGGCGCCGGGTGCCGCCGCCGGTCGAGGTCGCACCCGCCGACTTGGGCAGTGACACGATGCACGGATCGGCCACGCCGCCCTCGTGGACCTCGCGCTTCCAGCGCTTGAACGGCGTGTTGCCGGCCATGGTCCAACCCCAGGGGTAATTGTTGTGGGCGGTCGGGCCGCCGAGCTCGTCGATACGCGCCCGCAGCTCGCGTCGGCCCGCGGGCGCGCCGTTCATGAGGCGCCCGTCGTTGATCGATCCCTTGGGGCCGCCTTCGGCGCTCGCGCCGTTGTCGGAGACGGCCACGATCAAGGTGTTGTCGAGGTCGCCGGTGTGGGCAAGGAAGTCGAGCAGCCGGGCGATCTGGGCGTCGGTGTAGGAGAGATACGCGGCGAAGCACTCCATGAACCGGGCGGCGACGGCCCGGTCCTCGGCCTTGAGCGAACCCCACTCCGGCACCCAGTGCGGCCGCGGCGACAGCTTGGTGTGCCCGGGAAGCACGCCGTCGGCGATCTGGCGGGCAAAGGTCGCCTCCCGCCACGCGTCCCAACCGCCGTCGAAACGGCCTCGGTATTGCTCGATCCATTCCGGCGGCGCGTGGTGCGGCGAGTGGCATGCGCCCGTGGCGAAGTAGCAGAAGAAGGGCCGGTCGGCGTCGACTGCGCGCAAGTCGCCGAGGAATTCGATGGCGCGGTCCGCGAGATCGGCGCTCAGGTGGTAACCGTCTTCGGGTCGTGCCGGCGGCAGCACGGAGTGGTTGTCGTGGTAGAGCGACGGCACGAACTGGTGGGTCTCGCCACCGTGGAATCCGTACCACCGGTCGAATCCGCGTGCGATCGGCCAACTCGCCCGCGACGCGGCCATGTGCGTCTCGTCGTCGGGAGTCAGGTGCCACTTGCCGACCGCGTAGGTCGCGAACCCGTTGGCCCGCAGGATCTCGGAGAGGAAGCCGTTCTCGCGGGGGATCCGTCCGCAGTAGCCGGGGTATCCCACGGCGAGGTCGGCGACGCGTCCCATGCCGTTGCGGTGATGGTTGCGCCCGGTGAGCAAGCAGGAGCGGGTCGGCGAGCACAGCGCGGTCGTGTGGAAGTTCGTCATCCGGACCCCGGTGCGGGCCAAGCCGTCGAATGTCGGTGTCGAGATGTCGGATCCGTAGCAACCCAGCTGGGCGAAACCGACGTCGTCGAGCACGAGCATCAGGACGTTCGGTGCCCCCGCGGGCGGTTCGGGATCCGGCGGCCACCACGGTGTCGAGGTCCGGAAGTCACGGCCGATCACGCCCTCGAATTTCTGGTCCATGCCGAGAGTCTGCCAAGCGCGCGCTAGACCGTGCGCATGAAACTCGGACTTCAACTCGGCTACTGGGGCGCCCAACCGAACCCGTTCTCGATCGCGCTGGCTCAAGAAGCGGAACGGCTCGAGTACGACTCGGTCTGGACCGCGGAGGCCTGGGGCTCCGACGCCTTCACGCCGGCGGCATGGATCGGCGCGCACACCTCGCGCATCCGTTTGTGTACCGGGATCGTCCAGATATCGGCGCGTACGCCCGCTTCGTGCGCGATGCATGCACTCACGCTCGACCACCTCTCGAACGGCCGGTTCACGCTCGGCCTGGGCGTTTCCGGTCCCCAGGTCGTCGAAGGCTGGTACGGGCAGCCGTTCGGCAAGCCACTCGCTCGTACCCGCGAATACGTCGAGATCGTGCGCCGGATCCTGCGACGGGAGGAGCCGGTCGCGTTCGAGGGTGAGCACTACCAGCTGCCGTACACCGGCGAGGGTTCGTGGGGTCTCGGCAAGCCGTTGCGTTCGATCACGCATCCGTTGCGCCCGGACCTCCCGATCCTGCTCGGCGCCGAGGGCCCGAAGAACGTCGCGCTCGCAGCCGAGATCGCCGACGGATGGATGCCGCTGTACTACTCGCCGTTCCGCCAGGACGTGTACACGGAATCGATGCGCGCCGCGGCGACCAAGCCCGACTTCGAGGTCTGCGTCAACGTGATGGGCTGTCGCATCGTCGACGACATCGAGGAGGCGCTCATGCCCACGAAGGCTGCGCTCGCGTTCTACATCGGGGGTATGGGTGCGCGCGACCGCAACTTCCACATGGAGCTGATGAGCCGGATGGGTTTCGAGGCGGAGGCGCACAAGATCCAGGACCTGTTCTTCGAAGGCCGCCGCGACGAAGCGATCCCGCTCGTGCCGACGCAGTTCGCCGACGAGATCTCCCTCGTCGGGTCGAGAGCGCAATCCGCGACCGGCTCCAAGCCTGGAAGGACAGCCCCGTGACGACCATCATCGTGAACGGCGACCTGGAGACGCTGCGCGCGATGGCCGATCTCGCGCTCTAACTAGGGCTGGACGAGCGCTTCGCTCCGGGCTCGCGCGAAGCGGCGGGCGACATCGGTGAAGTCGAGGATGTTCCAGATCGCGCTCACGTAGTCGGGGCGGCGGTTCTCGTACTGCAGGTAGTACGCGTGCTCCCATGCGTCGATGACGAGCAGCGGCACTCCGCCCTGGCCGACGTTGCCCTGGTGGTCGTAGATCTGTTCGATGAACAGGCGCTCACCGAGTGGCTCCCACGAGAGCGCGCCCCAACCCGATCCCTGGACCGTCGCCGCCGACTGGGTGAGTTGCTTCTTGAACGCGTCGAAGGAGCCGAAGTGCTCGTCGATCGCGGCCGCCAACTCGCCCTCGGGGCGGCCGCCGCCGTCCGGCGAGAGGTTCTTCCAGAACAACGTGTGCAACACGTGGCCCGAAAGGTTGAACGCGAGGGTCTTCTCGAGGCCGACAATGGCGCTCAGGTCGTCGGAGGCCCGGGCCACCGCGAGCTTCTCGAGCGTGGCGTTGACGCCGTTGACGTACGCCTGGTGGTGCTTGTCGTGGTGGAGCTCGAGAACGCGAGCGGAGTAGTGCGGCTCGAGCGCCGCGTAGTCGTAGTCGAGCGGGGGGAGCTCGTAAGGCTTCATATCTTATTCCTCCAACAGTTGTGCGACCGCCGGTGACGCCGAGAACTGGCTCTTCGCCGTGTCCGGTCCCGTGCCTGCGGCCTCCGAGAACTTGTTCAAGGCGATCACGACCGCACGTCGATCGTCGTCACCCATGCGCCGCACGACGTTGTCGAGCTCTGTGCGCCTTGCCGTCATAACACTTTCGACCACTGAAGTACCCATCGTGGTCAGCGCGATAACCACCTCCCGGCGGTCGACCGCCGACGGGGCGCGCACGACGAGCCCGCGGCTGACGAGACGGTTGCACATTCGGGTCATCGTCGACGCGTGCACGGCCAGACGGTCGGCCAACACGCTCACGGTCTGCGGACCGACCGTTGCCAGCACCACCAGCGATCGGAACTGGGGCAGCGTGACGTCCTCGTTCACGCTGGAGAGTGAACGAGCCGTGATCGCGACGAGCGCGCCGCTGGCGCGCAATACCGCGTTGACCACCGGATCGGCGGTTCCATTGTCCATGTCGAGGCTCTCTGCGCTCATTGGGGGTCCCACCGTGCTCGGGTACATCGTCGGTACACCGTCGATCCGCCTGGTCGGCGAACCACGATCCTAGGGGGAGCGCGCTCGCCCGCGCGAGTGCGAGCTCCGGCCTGCCGATGAATGTCCTTTCGGAGGCTACCCGGGCTTGACCCGCGGGCAGGAGCGGCCTACACAGACCGCATGGCTGACCTGGAGGCGCGACTGCTCGAGGTGTTGGCGGCGCAGCACCTGGAGTTCGGCGACTCCGTCGGCGCCGACTACTCCCACGACGAGGCTTTGACGGCGGCTCCGGTCCGGCCGCTGGCCGTCGCCCGCCCCGTCTCGGCCGACGAAGTGTCGGCAATCCTGCGGGTCTGTGACGAGCTCGGCGTGCCGGTCACTGCACGGGGCGCGGGCACCGGACTGTCGGGTGCGTGCATCCCGAGTGCCGATGGGGTCGTCCTTTCGCTGGAGCGCATGAACGAGATCCTCGAGATCGACGTCGACAACTACGTCGCGGTCGTCCAGCCCGGCGTCAGCCTCGATCAACTCGACGCCGTGCTCGCTCCACTCGGCCTGGTGTACCCGGTGTACCCGGGGGAGAACAGCGCGTCGTTGGGCGGCAACGTCGCCACCAACGCCGGCGGCATGCGCGCCGTGAAATACGGCGTCACCCGCAACCAGGTACTCGGGCTCCAGGCCGTGCTCGCCGGCGGCGAGGTGATCCGCACCGGTGGGAAATTCGTGAAGGCTACGACCGGTTACGACCTGACCCAGCTGATCATCGGCTCCGAGGGAACGCTCGCGATCGTGACCGAGGCGGTGCTGAAGATCTATCCCCGTCCGCAGCACAACGCGACGCTGCTCGTGCCCTTCGCGTCGGTCGAGGAGATCGCGTCGGCTGTTCCGAACATCGTGCGCAGCGGTGTGGATCCGTTGGTGCTCGAGTACGTCGACGGCGGCGGCCTCGCCACCCTCACTGCGAACGTCGGCCTGGATCTCGGTATCTCCGCCGAGGTGCAGACTGCGGCGAGCGCGTACCTGATCGTCGTGCTCGAGCAGCACGTCGAGCAACGGCTCGACGAGGACGTCGCCGCGCTCGCGGAACTCGTGGGCGAGTTCGGGCGCGATCGACGTCTACGTGCTCCCACCCCATGCGGGCGCACTGTTGCTGGAGGCACGGGAGAAGGCGTTCTGGGTCGTGAAGGCGCTCGGCGCGAACGACATCATCGACGTCGTCGTGCCGCGGGCGTCGGTGCCGGAATACCTCCGGGCGGTGGCGGCGGTCGCGACCGAGCACGCGTCGTTCGTGAGCGCGGCCGGGCATGCCGGCGACGGCAACATTCACCTCTCGGTGTTCCAGCCCGACGACGAGATCCGTCATCGGGTGATGAAAGACATCATCGGAGCCGGTGTCGCGATGGGTGGCGCGATCTCGGCCGAGCACGGCATCGGCACGGAGAAGAAGGAGTACTTTCTCGAGCTGGAGGACCCGAACAAGATCGCGCTGATGCGCCGGATCAAGGGTGCCTTCGATCCGAACGGGATACTCAACCCCGGAACGATGTTCGACTGAGCGGGGTTCGACCGGCTCGCCACGGCGAGGAGACCGACATCATGAACGGTGCGAACGCGGTGCTCCGGACGCTCGTCGCGAACGGTGTCACGACCTGCTTCACGAATCCCGGGACCTCGGAGATGCACTTCGTCGCCGCACTGGACGAGGTGCCCGCGATGCGAGCGGTCCTGGCGCTCTTCGAAGGCGTCGCGACCGGGGCCGCCGACGGTTACGGGCGTATGAACGACCGCCGCCCCGCGGCCACACTCCTGCACCTCGGGCCCGGCCTGGGCAACGGGCTCGCGAACCTGCACAACGCTCGCCGGGCGCGCACGCCGATCGTCAACATCGTCGGCGACCACGCGACCTACCACCAGAGGCTCGATGCGCCGCTGGCGTCCGACATCGTGGGTGTCGCCGAGAACGTGTCGCTTTGGGTACGGGAGTCGGAGGGGCCACAGACCGTCGGGGCCGACACGACCGAGGCGATCGAACAGGCGCGCCGGGGCGGCGTCGCGACCCTCATCCTGCCGGCCGACACATCGTGGTCCGAGGGCGCCCGGCCCGGTTCCTCGGCCGCCGCGCACGTGGTGTCCGAGGATTACGGCGACGCGGTCGTGCTCGCGGCGAAGGCGCTGCGGAGCGGCGAGCCGAGCGCCTTGTTGCTCGGCGGCCAGGCCCTGCGTGAAGGCGGCCTGTCGGCTGCGGCGCGGATCGCGGCCGCGACCGGCGCCAAGCTCTTGTGCGAGACGTTCCCGGCCCGGCTCGAGCGGGGGGCCGGCCTGCCGGCTGTCGAACGGCTCGGCTACCTCGCGGAGTTCGCGATCGCTCAGTTGCAGGGCCTGCGTCACCTCGTGCTCGTCGACGCCAGGGAACCGGTTTCGTTCTTCGCGTATCCCAACCTCCCCAGCGAGTTGACGCCCGAGGGATGCGAGGTACACGAGCTCGTGACCGACGGCGTGCTCGCGCCGGGCGCGCTGCAGGCGCTCGCCGATGCCGTCGGCGCGCCTGCCGACGGCGCGATGCGGTCGGCGGCCGCGACGGTCCGGATCGGCCGACCGGACCGTTGAACCCGCAGACGATCGGGCAGGCGATCGGCGCGCTCTTGCCCGAGGGCGCGATCGTGAGCGATGAAGCCAACACTGCAGGGTTGTTCGTCTCCGGCGCGACCGAAGGCGCGCCTCGCCACGACTGGCTCACGCTCACCGGCGGCGCGATCGGACAGGGCATGCCCGTGGCAACCGGCGCGGCCGTGGCGTGCCCCGATCGCCCGGTGCTGAGCTTGCAGGCGGACGGCAGCGCGATGTACACGCTGCAGTCGCTCTGGACGCAGGCGCGCGAGCATCTCGACGTGACGACCGTCATCTTCAACAATCGTGCGTACGCCATCTTGAATCTCGAGCTCGCGGCGGGTGGGTGCACGAACCGACGGTCACGCCGCCGATCAGTTCGACCTGTCGCGCCCGCCGATCGACTTCGTCGCCCTCGCGCGGGGCATGGGCGTCGATGGCACCCGGGCCGAGACGGCCGAGGATCTGGTGCAGGCTCTGGAGCGCGCGCTGCGCGAGCCCGGTCCGCACCTGATCGACGCGATCCTTCCCGCTCGGCTCTGATTTGCCCGGCCTGTCACGGGGGCCTGTCGATCGGGAGCCTGTCACGGGAGAATGAGGTGCACGTCTCCGAATTCGTGCCAGAGGTAGCCCTCGGCCGACGCGGTTGCGTACGACACGTCGAGCAGGTCCCGGCCCGCGATCGCCTCGAGCATCTGCAGGTGTGACGCTTCGGGCTCGTGCCAGCCGGTGAGAAGCCCGTCGACCGCGTGGGCTCCGCGTTCGGGGGTGACGACGACGTCGGTCCAACCCGCGCCCGCGTGCACAACTCTGCGGCTGTCGACGACCGACTCGAGCGCCCGCACGACCGTCGTGCCGATCGCGATGATCCGACCGCCGTTGCTCGCGTGCCTGGTTGATACGAGCAGCGGTGGACGACGAGACGCGGAACCACTCGGGATACGGGTGCTCGTTCGCTTCGAGAGACGAGACGCCCGTGTGCAGCACGAGCGGGGTGACGCCGACTCCCTTCGCCACGAGGCGGGTGACGAGCTCGGGCGTGAACGGGCGGCCGGCGCTCGGCATCTCCGCGCTCCCGGGTTCGCGCGCCCACACGGTTTGGTACGTGTCGAGGGGCCAATCGCGCGTGACGTATCCGTAGCGGATCGGTCGGCCGTGCACCGCGAGATAGGTCAGGATCGGATCGGGGAGCTCGAAGCTCGCAACCCACAGACGGCTCGACGACTCGAATCGCGTCGCGAGGTGCACGCAGCCGCCGCCCACGAGGCGCAGTGTGGTGCCGGGCGGCTCGTCGAGCCAGGGTTCGGTCGCATGCCCGTTCGGTCGCCGCAGCTCGACGAGCCACAGGTGGGCGGGCAGTCGCTGCGAGAGGTGCACGACGAGGGGCGTGCCGTCCTCGCCGAGCCCGTCGAGCGCGGCGGCGAGGGTGCCGGATGTGTTGATCACGATGAGGTCGCCGTCGGCCAGGTATCTCGGCACGTCGTGGGCGTGGGCGTGGACGACGTCCAACTCGGCGCGCCGCGCGACCATCATGCGGACCGCGTCTCGCGTGATACCGCGGGCTTCCGGCGGTTCCGTCGCTTCGCGAACAACCACCGTGGTCATGACGACGCCCCGGTCAGTCCTGGTGCCGGTCCGCCGACGGTGAAGTCGTTCAGGCGGTAACGCCCACTCGGGGGTCGATCGAACAAGAGCCGACGCAACGCGGGCACGACGGTCTCGGGCTCGGGGCGATCGGAGATGTCCTCCCCCGGGAACGCCTCTTGGTGCATCTGCGTGCGCATATCGCCGGGATCGAGCGTGTATACGCGCAGCATTGGTTCCTCCGCGCCCAACACGTTCCCGATCTGCTCGAGTGCGGCTTTCGACGACCCGTAGCCGCCCCAGCCGTCGTAGGGCTCGACCGCCGCATCGGAGGTGATGTCGACGATCGTGCCGTGACGCGTACGAAGCGAGGAGAGCGCGAGTTGCGCGAGCGCGACGGGAGCGAGCGTGTTGACCTCGAAGACACGGGTGAGCGCGTCGATGGGGTAATCGGCGAGTCGGGGTTGGGGCGACGGGCCGAGCACGCTCGCGTTGTTGACGAGCAGGTCGATACCGCCGAGCTCCATCCCCGCTGCGACCAGGTCCGCCCGGTGCGCAGGGTCGGCGACGTCGCCGGGCAGTGCGCGCACCGCCCCGGGTCCGAACTGCGATGCGGCGCCGAGCAACGCGGGCTGCGTCGCGGCCGTCGACGACGAGATCCCAACCGTCGGCGGAGAGTGACGACGCGAGGG
The DNA here is from genome assembly GCA_963784845.1 of uncultured Actinomycetes bacterium. GTDB lineage: Bacteria > Actinomycetota > Acidimicrobiia > IMCC26256 > PALSA-610 > PALSA-610. The sequence continues at coordinate 86,613 of CAWASN010000005.1, forward strand.
CGAAGCCCAGACCGCGGGAAGCGCCGGTGATGATGGCGACGGGCATGGTGTACCTCCTCGTACTTCTCGGACGATCTTCCTCGCGTTCGCCTAATAACACAAGTAAAGCCTTGTGATATTTCGCCGGAAAGAATTTCGCAGGAGAGAATGGGGCATGGCGACCTACGAGGTGGCGGTGGTGGGGGGCGGGCTGGTCGGGACCGCCACCGCCTACGAGCTGGGCCTGCGAGGCGTGCGGACCCTGCTCGTCGACCGGGCGGACCCCGGGCGCGCGACCGACGCCGGCGCGGGGATCCTCTCGCCGGAGACGACCAAGCGCGACGACCCGAATTGGGTGGAGCTGGTTCGGGCGGCGGGCGCGCACTACGAGCGGCTCGTACCCCGGCTCGGCCCCGACACGGGCTGGGACCGGTGCGGGATCCTGCAGCTCGCGACGCGTGAGAGCGACATCCCCGCGTGGGAGTGGGTCGCGCGAGCGCGCGCCGGGCGCGGCCGAGATCAGCGCCGACGAAGCCCGCGCGATGGTGCCGGTGCTCGGCGACGTGGTGCGAGCCCTGCATCACCCCGCGGCGGCTCGCGTCGACGGCCGGATGATGTGTGCCGCGTTGCGTCGCGCCGCGGTCTCGGAGCACGGTGTCGATGTTCGCCACGAGTCGGTCGACGACGTACGCAGCCTCCCGGCCGACGCGGTCGTGATCGCGGGCGGCGCGTGGACGAGCGAGGTCTCACGGCAACTCGGAGTGGCGTTACCCGTAGGCCCCCTGCGCGGTCAGATCATCCATCTCGGCGTCGACGGCCGGGACACGGGCGTGTGGCCGATCGTGCAACCGGTGTACGGCTACTACATGGTGCCGTGGGCCGACGCGCGGGTCGCGGTCGGCGCGACAGTCGAAGACGCGGGTTTCGCGGCGCGACGTGACCGCCGGCGGCGTGTACGACGTGCTCCGGGAGACACTGCGTGTGCTACCCGGCCTCGCGTCGGCGACGATGCGAGAAGTGCGGGTCGGGCTGCGGCCGGTGAGCGTCGACGACGCCCCGATCCTCGGTGCGCTGCCGGGCGTTGCCCCCGGCGGTCCCGACGTGTTCGTCGCAACGGGTCACGGTGCCAACGGCTTGCTGCTCGGCCCCGTCTCGGGCGCACTGGTCGCCGATCTCGTGTGTGGCAAGGACCCCGCACTCGATCTCACGCCGTTCGGCGCCGACCGTTTCGCCGAGGGGCGTTAGCTCCCGGCGCGCTCGTCAGCGTTCGAGCTTGAGCGCGCGGTCGGCGATGATGTTCTTTTGGACCTCGGTCGGTCCGGCGCCGATCGTCGTGTAGCGCTGCCACACGTAGTTCCGGGCCCAGACCCCGCCGTCGATCGCGCCGGGAGCGCCCTTCAGCAGCGCGCCGGTCGGCCCGAGCACGTCGAGCGCGAGCTCGGCCAGCCACAGCGAGATGTAGCCCCATTGCAACTTCGCGAGCGGCACTTCGGGCCAACCCTTCTCACCTTTCAACACTTTCGACAACGCCCGTGCGATCAAGAGTCGCGTCGCCTCGATCTGGATGTGCAACGTTGCGACGCGCTCGCGGATCGCGGGGTCGCGCAGTGCAGTCGGGGTTCTCGGCCCGTGCCGTCTGCAGCAGCGCGCGGAGGTCCTGAGCCATCGAGATCGCCTGGCCCGCGCTCCCGACCCGTTCTTGGCCGAGCGCACCCATCGAGACGAGCCAACCGTTGCCTTCATCGCCGAGCCGGTCGCCGACCGGGATCTGCACGTCGGTGAAGAAAGACCTCGCAGAACAGCGAATCGCCGGTGATCTCGCGAATCGGTCGGATCTCGATGCCGGGCAGCTCCATGTCGACGATGAACGTGGTGATGCCTTCGTGCTTGACGCCGCGCGGGATCGCGGTCGGGTCGGTTCGCACGAGGAACAGGCCCCACTTCGCGATCTGAGCCGAGCTGATCCACGTCTTTTGGCCGTTGACGACGTAGTGGGTTCCGTCGTCGGAGAGGATCGCCGTGGTGCGCAGGTTCGCGAGATCCGAGCCGGCGTGAGGTTCGGAGAATCCCTGGCACCAGTGCTCGCTCGCGTCGAGGATGCCGGGCAGCCATCGCGCCTTTTGGTCCGACGTGCCCCACGTGATGATCGACGGACCGATCTGCACGATGCCGTTCGCGTTGAAGATGCCGGGGGACGCGGTACTTCGCCATCACCTGCGTGTAGATGACCTGCTGCGCGGTCGTCGCCCCGCGTCCACCCCATTCCTCGGGCCACAGGATCGCCGCCCACCGGCCCTCGTTCAGCTTGTTCTGCCACGCCTTGCGCTTGTCCATCGCGCCCATGACGCCACGCGACGAGTCGAGGTCGTCGTTGTCGGACCATTGCTCGATGAACGGGCGGCATCTCCTGGTCGAGAAATGCCTCGAGCTCGTCCTTGAACGCGATGTCCTCGGGCGCCCAGGCGAAATCCACGCACCTGACAGTAGTGTCAGGTCGAAGTACCGTGAACTGGTGGACTTCACGTTCTCTGCCGACCAGGTCGCGCTCCGGGCGTCGGTGCGCAGCGTTTCTCGCCGCCGAGGCGCCGAGCTCGTACGTTCGCCAGATGGCCGAGCACGACGAGACCGGCATCACGCGCGGAGCTCTGGCGCGGCATCGTCGATCTCGGATGGACCGGGCTGCTCGTCCCCGAGGCGCTCGGCGGCCTGGGTCTGGGCATCATCGACGCGGTGGCCGTGCAAGAGGAGATGGGCCGGGCGATCTTCCCGGGCCCGTATTTCTCCTCCTCGATAGTCGCGACGCTCGCCGCGCGTGCGCTTCGGTCTCGACGACCGGATCGCGGCGCTCGCGGCCGGTACCGAGCGGGGAACCGTCGCGCTCGAGGAATCCGGCCACGGCGATCCCGTCGAACGGATCCACGTGCGCGGGTACGGGCCGGGCGCGCGCTACCGCCTCGACGGGGTGAAGCCGTTCGTCATGGACGGTCGTTCGGCCGACTGGGTGCTCGTGCCCGCGCGCGCACGCGCGACGGGCTGCAGACGTTTCTCGTGGACGACATCGGCGTCATCGCCGAACCGGCGCCGTCGCTCGACGTCACCCGCAAGTTCGCCCGGCTCGCGTTCGAGGCAGACGCGGGCCCGAGCTGGTCGGTCCGCCCGGTGACCACGCCGCGATCTTGGCGTCGCGTCGCCGACGACGCGGCTGTGCTGATCGCCGCGGAGCTCATCGGCGTCGAGCGAAGCGGCGAACGCGCTCGCGCTCGACTACGCGCAGGCGCGTGAGGTCTTCGGCAGGCCGCTGTCGAAATGGCAGGTGACGAGGCACAAGGCCGTCGACATGTTGCGCGAGATCGAGATCGCCGCGCGTCGCCGTGCACTACGCGGCATGGGCATCGGCCGTCGACGCTCCCGACCGTGAAGATCGCGGCCGGGATGGCGAAAGCGCAGGCCGCGACGGCAGCGAACTACGTCACCGCCGAATGCATCCAGATCCACGGCGGTGTCGGCTACACCTGGGACAACGACGCGCACCTGTTGCTCCGCCGGGCCAAGGTCGACGACCTGCTGCTGGGTGCACAGGGATGGCAGCGACAACGCGTCGCCGACGAATACTTCGCAACTCTGTAGAGGTCGGCCGGTAAGAGATTCGAGGGAGCCATGAAAGCCGCCGTGTACTACGAGACCGGTGCACCCGAGGTGTTGCGCTACGAGGACGTCCCCGATCCGGTGGCGAGTCCGGGGAGCGTGCTCATCGAGATCGCGGCGATCAGCGTCGAAGGCGGCGACACGTTGAATCGTGCCGGCGGCGAGATGGCGACGAACCCGCACATCGTCGGATACCAGTGCGCGGGGACGATCATCGAGGTGGGTGAGGGAGTCACCGACCGGTTCGTCGGACAGCGGGTCGTGGCGACGGGACTGTGGGGTTCGCACGCGGCGATGATCGCCGCCCCGTCGGTGATCACGTGGGTGATTCCCGAGGGCGCCGACCTGGTGAAGTGTGCGTGCGTTCCCGTGGCGTTCGGCACCGCGCACGACTGCCTGTTCGAGTTCGGGCACCTCCGGGCGGGCGAGACGGTGCTCGTGCAAGCGGGCGCCGGCGGCGTCGGCGTCGCCGCGATCCAACTCGCCAAACGGGCCGGCGCAACCGTGATCGCGACGGCGTCGAGCCTCGGGCGCCTCGAGCCGCTCACCGCGTTGGGTCTCGATCACGCGGTCGACTACTCCAAGGAAGGCTGGGTCGACGCGGTGCGCGGGCTCACGGATGGTCGCGGTGTCGATCTCGTCGTCGACTCCGTGGGCGGGCGGATCCTCGCGGGCAGTGTGCAGTGCCTCGCGTATCGCGGACGCGCGATCACCGTCGGCAGTGCCGGACGTGATCCGCAGCTCTTCGACGTCTCCGCGCTCTCGATGGGCAACCAGTCGATCACCGGCGTCTTCCTCGGCGCGGAGATCCTCAACCCACGGACCTACGCGATGATCGCCCGTCTCGTCGACGACGTGGCGGCGGGTCGGCTCACCGTGCTCGTCGACCGCTTGTTCCCCTTGAGCGAAGCGGCGGCGGCGCACGCGTACATCGAGAGCCGCCAGGCCGTCGGCCGGGTCGTGCTCATTCCCTGACGGCGCCGCGGGCGCCTGTTCCTGTTGTCGAGATCCTCGGAACGGAACAGATGTTCAGGCGGGCTTGCGTGCGGTCAGCTCGCGCGCGTTGTCGCGCATGATCTTCTGCCGGCTCGCGTCGTCGAACTGCTTGACCTCGACGGCGTAGTCGAGCGGGCGGGGCATGCCCTCGATGTGAGGCCAGTCCGAGCCGAAGATGACGCGATCGGCGCCCATGAGCTCGACGACAGTGTTGACGTTGTCCTCCCAGAACGGGTTGATCCACACGTTGCGCCGGAACGACGTCGACCGGATCCTGGGTGAAGTAGCCGGGCATCTTGTGGTCGGTGGAACGGAGCTTGTTGAACAGATCGCCGAGGAACTCGGCACCGTTCTCCACCGACGCGACCCGCACGTTGGGAAAGCGCTCGAACAGCTTGTCGAACACGAGCGTGATCAGGAAGTCGTACGCGGCCCGTTCGATGTGGAACGCCTTCACGTTCGGCGCCCACCGCCCGTTGCCGCTGAAGCCGGCCGCGAAACCGTCGACCGCGTAACCGTTGCTCGAGTAGCCGCTGTCGCCCGCGTGGACGACCACGGTGATACCTGCCTCGTTCACGCGGGCCCAGAACGGATCGTTGCGCGGGTCGCTCACCGGGACCTGTCCCGACGCGGTGTGGGGTGCCGCCGGGCGCATGACCACGTGCCGGGCGCCGTTGTCGATCGCCCACTCGAGCTCACGTACCGCCCAGTCGAGGTCGGCGAGAGTGATGTACGGGGAGGCGAAGATGCGTCCTTGGTAGTCGAGGCCCCAGTCGTCGTCGAGCCAGCGATTGAACGCACTGAACAGCGTCGTCACCGCTTCGATGTCGTGCTTGATCAGCTCCTCGTAGAGGATGCCGAGCGTCGGGAACAGCCACACGCCTTCGAGACCGAATTCGTCGAGCTTGGCGATGCGCGCCTCCCGGTCGCGGTACTCGGCGGGGATCGGCTCCCGCTCGCGCAGGAACTCGTACGGCTGGAGCTTGTCGGGATTGCCGCGGAAGTAGTCGTGCATCGCACCCGCCTTGGCGACCGGATCGAACGTGGGGTTCACGACGGCGTGGCTGACGATGCCGCCCACGACGTGGTACTTGCGGCCGTTGATCTCGCACCACTGGACACAGCGCGGCCTGCATCTTCGGATCGACGTAGCGGGTGAAGGCGTCGAGGGCTTCGTAGTAGTGGTTGTCGGCGTCGAACGCCGCATACGGAAGGTCGCTCACCGCCCCAGCTTACCGGCGCCCCGCGCACGTACACTCGGCCCGTGCCCGACGTCTGGCCCCGATCTGCCCCCGATCCGTGTCGTGCTCGGTGTCGTGCTCGACGCGGGGGAGCCGCGGAACCCATACTTCCGCGTATGCATCCGAGCGCCGGGCGATGACTCCCGAGCAAGCGAGCAACGAGCTCCGTGACGCGGTCCTGCGCATTCCCGGTGCGTACATGACCGACGGGGCGACGTACGCGCGTGGAGCCGAGCTCGGCTTCGCGGGCGCCGACTTCTACCTTTGCGGTCGCGCCGCGGTGCTCGGTGAGGTGCACCCGGACATCGTGGTCGCCGCGCTCGTGTTCTTCTCGCCGGATCTCGTGCACGCGGTCTGGGCCCGCACGGCGTCGATCATGGCCGCGCGCACGGGCGGGCGTCGAATGGGCCTCGGCCGGGCATACGTGGGCGAACGAGCACTTTCCCGACGAGGTCGACTGGGAGACCGTGGCCGCGCTGCTCGGCCGGGTGGTGCGCGCCGCGCCGGTCGCCGGAGCCCCGCTGTTCGCGGGCTGGCGTGCGCTCCCGGAGCCCGAAGGCGCCAAGGCCCTGGCGATGCACCGCCTGAACGCGCTCCGCGAGCTTCGCGGCGCGCTCCACGGCGCGGCCGTGCTGACCGTCGGGCTGACGCCGATCGAGGCGATCGTGGTTCACACGCCGAAGATGGCGTCGGCGTTCGGATGGCCCGAGCCCCATCCCGAACCGAAGCCGTTGCACGACCGTTGGGCGCTCGCCGAGGCCCGCACAGATCGCATGTTCGGCAGGAATCTGGCGATCCTCGATGACGACGAACGCGCCGAGCTCGTCGAGACCCTTGCGCCACTTACCGCGCCGGCAGCCGCCCCGTGACGTGGTTACGCGGCGAGACCGACGGTGCGACACCGCTCGAGCGCGTGTTCGGGCTGCGACCGAACGCGTACCGCGCGCTTCACCGAGCTGCTGGACGCGTTGCCGCACGGCGGCGTCGACGAGTCGACGCTGGACGCCTGCCGGGCGCGTATCGACGCGCTGTTGCGGTTCGAGCCCGATCCCACGGCGGGGCTCCACCTCGACGTCGCGCCAGCGCGCCGCGGTGGGCTACGCAGAGCAGTACGCGCTCGACCCGCACGGTCTGCGCGATTCCGACTTCGAAGCGCTGCGCGAGCACTTCACGGACGCGCAGCTCGCGACGCTCACGCTCGCGGTCGCGATGTACGACGCGCTCGCTCGCTTCTCGGTCGCACTGGAGGTGTGATGGCGAGGGTCAGGTCACCGAAAGGTGGACTTACGCCGTTCGATCACGTTCCGGCGCTCTGGGAGGCCTTCAACCGCTACTACGGGACGCTGTGGTCGGACGGCGTGGTCGACGATCCGACGAAAGAGGTGGGGCGGCTCCGCAACGCCCGCGTCACCGGCTGTGGCATCTGCAAGAACCTCCGCTTCGCCACGGCGCGCGAGCAAGGACTCGAAGAAGACCAAGTCGACCTCATCGACGATGGCTACGCCGACAGTGATCTGCCGCGGCGCTGGAAGCTCGCAGCCCGGCTCGCCGACGCGCTGATCGCCGACGCTCGCGTCGACGTCGACCTGCGTATCGCGCTGCTCGCCGAGTTCGACGACGCCGAGATCGTCGAGCTGACCGCCACCATCGCGACCGCGATCGCGTTCTCGAAGGCGTCGGTCGCGTTCGGTGCCCCGGACGAGATCCCGCTCGTTGTCGTAGCGACACCGCAGATCGACGGGGATGTCGTCCGATGAAAGCAATCGCACCCGTCGAGGCGGGGGACCTGATCCTCGTCTCGGTCGACGATCACATCTGCGAACCGGCCGGCATGTTCGACGCGCACGTCCCCGCGCGATACCGCGACGCGACACCTCGGGTCGTCGACGAGGCCGACGGATCGCAGCAGTGGTACTACGGCGACATCCGCGGCCGGAACCTCGGTTTGAACGCGGTGGCGGGCAAGTCCCCCGAGTTCTTCAACGTCGATCCGCTCCGCTACGAGCACATGCGTCCCGGTTGCTACGACGTGCACGAGCGGGTGCGCGACATGTCGGCGGGAGGCCAGCTCGCCGGGCTCAACTTCCCGAACTGGACCGGCTTCTCCGGTCAGGTCCTCAACCAGGGTCCCGATCGTGATGTCAACCTCGTCATGATCAAGGCCTACAACGACTGGCACATCGACGAGTGGTGCGGCGCTTACCCCGATCGCTTCATACCGTGCGGGATCCTGCCCCTGTTCGACGTGCACGAGTCCGCACGCGAGGTGCGCCGACTCGCAGCCAAAGGCTGTCACGCGGTGACCTTCTCGGAGAATCCGGCCGGGCTCGGCATGCCGAGCATCCACACCGACGAGTGGGATCCGCTGTTCGCGGCGTGCAGCGAGACGGGCACGGTGCTGTGCTGTCACGTGGGTTCGTCGTCGAAGAGCGCGTCGACGTCTGCCGACGCGCCGGCACCCGTGCCGATGAACCTGTCGTCGGTCATGGCGATCTACACGCTCGGCGATCTCTTGTGGGCCACGTTCTGGCAGCGGTTCCCGACGCTGCGGTTCGCGTTGACCGAGGGCGACATCGGCTGGATCCCGTATTTCTTGTGGCGGGCCGAGCACACCCTCGAGCGCCACAACGGTTGGATGGGCCACGAGATGCCGCAGGGCATGTCGCCGACCGAACTCTTCCGCGAGCGGATCCTGTGCTGCTTCATCGCCGATCGAGTGGGCGTGAAGCTGCTCGACGAGTTCAACATCGACAATGTCTGTTGGGAGAGTGACTATCCCCACTCCGACAGCTCGTGGCCGAACGCTCCCGAGCGGTGCGCGTCGTTGTTCGCCGGGCTCGAGCCGGATGTCGTTGCCCGCATCACGCATCGCAACGCCATGCGCCACTACCAGTTCGATCCTTTCGCGCACCGAGCTCCCGAGCACTGCACGGCGGCTGCGTTGCGGGCGGAGGCCCCCGACGTCGACACCGTCACCCGGAGCGGCCGGCCCGCCGACGACCGCGATCTCGCCACCTGGAAGCGGCTGACCCGGCGCTGACGGTCTTTCAGCTCCGATGCACGGCATCGCACCGGACAGGGTCCGTTTCGGGGGCCGCTGCCGATCTTGGGCGGTTTCGCCGGTACACTCGCGGCATGCTTTCCGAGATCATCGGGCCCGACATCTTGATCGTGCTGGTCGTCATCCTCGTGCTCTTCGGCGGTTCGCAACTGCCGAAGCTCGCCCGGGGTCTCGGCTCTGCGCAACGAGAGTTCAAGAAGGGTCTCGAAGAGGGAGCGTCCGACGACGACTCCAAGAAATCCGAGAAGTCCAAGTCCGACTGACCGCGCGTGGCTCGGTCCGCTCGTGCAGCCCGACCGACGGACGACCGCGACCTCGCCTTCCATCCGGGGGCGGGGGACCGGAGCGTTTCGCAGGCGCGCCGAACAGCCGTCGGATCTCGGCGCGGTGATCGTCGGCGGTGAAGCTGCACCCCCCCGATGACGTCGTCCCGGGACGCCGGGGGATCGTAGGCCGGAGTCACTACGAGCCGCCGGTACACTTCTCCCTCCTTATGCAGAGCACCGTCGAACCCGTCGAGACCCCGGTTGGTACAGGCGAGGAAAAGGCCGCGCCGGACGACAGTCCCGCCGGCGTCGCGAACAAGGTCAAGTTGCACGTCGTGGTGCCCGCGCCCGAGTTCGAGCGCGCCATCGACGCGGCGTTCCGCAAACTTGCGCGCGAGGTCCGCATCCCGGGATTCCGGCCGGGCAAGGCGCCCCGTCGCCTCCTCGAGGCGCGCCTCGGCAGCGACATCGCGCGCGAGCAGGCGCTGCAGGACTCGCTGCCCGAGTACTACGTCGAGGCGGTCAACGAGCACGACGTCGACGTGATCGCACCACCCGAGATCGAGATCACCGCGGGCCAGGAGAACGGCGACGTCGAGTTCGACGCGGTCGTCGAGATCCGTCCACAGGTGCAGCTGCTGGGCTACGACGAGTTGCGCGTCGAGGTCCCGTTCGCGCCGGTCTCCGACGAGGACGTCGACAAGCAGGTCGACGCGCTGCGAGATCGCTTCGCCGATCTCGCCGACTCCGATTTCCCCTTCGTCGACGACGTCGTACGCGACGATCGACGTCGCGGGAACGATCGACGGCGAGGCGGTCGAGGGACTCACTGCGACCGACTTCTTGTACCGGGTCGGGTCCGCAATGGTCGTCGACGAGCTCGACGACCAGCTGCGCGGCACCAAGCCCGGCGCGATCCTCGAGTTCTCCGCGACGCTGCCCGAGCGCTTCGGCGAGCTCGCCGGAAGCGACGCGAACTTCCGCGTCATCGTCAAAGAGGCCAAGCAGAAGGTCCTGCCGGATCTCAGCGACGAATGGGCCGCGGAGGCGAGCGAGTTCGAGACCGTCGAAGAGCTGCGGGCCGACATCCGCAAGCGGGTCGAGACGATGCAGCGGTTACAGGCGCAGATGGCGTTGCGCGACAAGGTGCTCGAGGCGGTCGCCGATCTCGTGCCGATCGAAGCCCCGCCGACGCTCGTCGACTACGAGACGCCGCCGGCGCGTCGAGGATCTCGCCCACCGCCTGTCGCACCAGGGTGCGAGCCTCGAGCAGTACCTCGAGGTCACGGGTCAGGAGCCGCAGGCCTTCATCGACGAGATCCGGGTGGGCGCCGCACGGGCCGTGCTCGCCGACCTCGCGCTGCGCGCGGTCGTCGCGCAAGAGGAGCATCACCGCCACCGACGAAGAGGTCGACGCCGAGGTCGCGCGACTGGCCGAACGCACCGAACAGAAGGTCGCCAAGGTGCGGCGCGAGCTCGAACGGAGTGGCGCGCTGGAGGCGGTACGCTCTGATGTTGCCCGTGGAAAGGCGCTCGAGTTCCTCGTCGATCACGCGACCGTGGTCGACGAGAACGGGAACGAGATCGACCTGACCGTCCGACGACCGCACACGACACGACCATCCGCACGATCACGATCACGATCACGACCACGCACCACGATCACCAACACGACACGATCACGATCACGACCGAGCACGAGCACGACACCGAGACCGAAACGAAGGAGTCCGAGGCGTGAGTATCCGCAACGAATACGTCCCGGTCCCGAGGTTCATCCAGGACACCCCGCGGGGCCGGATGGAATGGGACCCCTACTCGCGGCTGGCGAACGACCGCATCATCTTCCTGGGCACGCCGGTCGACGACAGCGTCGCGAACCTGATCATCGCCCAGCTGCTGATCCTCGAGTCGGAGGATCCCGGAAAAGGACATCATCATGTACATCAACTCGCCGGGTGGCGAGATCACCGGGTCTGTTCGCGATCTACGACACGATGCAGTACATCAAGCCCGACGTGCAGACGTGCTGCATCGGCCAGGCCGCGTCGGCGGCGGCGGTGCTGCTCGCCTCCGGGGCGCCCGGGCAAGCGCTTCATCCTTCCCGCACGCCCGCGTGCCTGATCCACCAACCGCACGGCGGCGCGTCCGGCCAGGCGGTCGACATCGAGATCCAGGCCAAGGAGATCGTGCGCATGCGCGAGCTCCTCGACGAGATCCTCGCGTTCCACACGGGCCAGGCGATCGATCGGGTCTCGAAGGACACCGACCGCGACTTCATCATGAGCGGGATCGAGGCCAAGGAGTACGGCATCGTCGACGAAGTCATCACCAACCGCGAGCTGGCTGCGGTACCGTCGGCAGAGGGCACGAGCTAGGAACGTCGAGGACCCGGGGGAAAGGGGCCTTCCGGTGGCGAAGTTCGGTGACGGCGGCGACCTGCTCAAGTGCTCGTTCTGCGGAAAGAGCCAGAAGCAGGTCAAGAAGCTCATCGCGGGTCCGGGTGTCTACATCTGCGACGAGTGCATCGATCTCTGCAACGAGATCATCGAAGAAGAGCTCTCGCAGAGCACCGAGGTCCGCTTCGACGAGCTCCCGAAGCCGCGCGAGATCTACGAGTACCTGAACGACTACATCATCGGCCAGGAGCAGGCGAAGAAGATCCTCTCGGTCGCGGTCTACAACCACTACAAGCGTGTGCAGGTCGGCGCGTACGGCGATCCCGACGTCGAGCTGCAGAAGTCGAACATCCTGCTCGTCGGTCCGACCGGTTGCGGCAAGACGCTCCTCGCGCAGACGTTGGCGCGCATGTTGAAGGTGCCGTTCGCGATCGCCGACGCCACCGCGCTCACCGAAGCCGGCTACGTCGGCGAGGACGTCGAGAACATCCTCCTCAAGCTGATCCAGGCCGCCGACTACGACGTCAAGAAGGCCGAGACCGGGATCATCTACATCGACGAGATCGACAAGATCGCGCGCAAGGCCGAGAACCCGTCGATCACGCGCGACGTGTCCGGTGAGGGCGTGCAGCAGGCGCTGCTCAAGATCCTCGAGGGCACGACCGCGTCGGTTCCGCCGCAGGGTGGGCGCAAGCACCCGCACCAAGAGTTCATCCAGATCGACACCACCAACATCCTGTTCATCTGCGGCGGCGCGTTCGCCGGGCTCGACAAGATCATCGAAGCTCGCGGTCGGCAATCGGGGCATCGGCTTCGGCGCCGACGTGCGCACGAGGAACGATCTCGAGGAGACCGGTCGCTTCCTCGCCGACGTGCTGCCCGAGGACCTCCTCAAGTTCGGGCTGATCCCCGAGTTCGTCGGCCGTCTGCCCGTCGTCGGCGTCGTGCACAACCTCGACAAGGACGCGCTGATGCGCATCCTCGTCGAGCCGAAGAACGCGCTGGTCAAGCAGTACCAGAAGTTCTTCCACTTCGACGACGTCGACCTCGTGTTCGCCGACGACGCGCTCGACGCGATCGCCGACGAGGCGCTCAAGCGCGGTACCGGCGCCCGCGGGCTGCGCGCGATCCTCGAGGAGGTGCTGCTCGAGGTGATGTACGACCTGCCGTCGCGCACCGACGTCGTGAAGTGCGTCGTCGACAACGAGGTCGTGTTGCGCAAGGTCACGCCGACGCTCGTCACCGAGGACGAGTCCCGCCGTAGCGCCTGATCACTGCAGGCGCGGCGTTACTGCAGCCGGGCCGTGAAGCGGCCCTCACGCGCTTCGACCTCGAGCGCGAGGTCATAGGCCTCGCTCAGGGTCTCGCTGGTGACGACCTCTGCGAGCGGGCCCGAACGCGAGAGTGCGGCCCGCTTTCAGGACCAGCGCGTGGGTGAAGCGCAGGCGGGATCTCCTCCAGGTGGTGGGTGACGAGCACGATCGCGGGACGGGACTCGTCGCGTGCCCACTTGGCGAGATCGGCGACGAGCTCCTCGCGGCCGCCGATGTCGAGGCCGGCCGTCGGCTCGTCGAGGAGGACGACACCGGGCTCGTTCATCAGCATGCGGGCGAGCAGCACACGTTGGCGTTCGCCCGCCGACAACGTCGGGAACGAGTGATCCGCCAACGCGCCGGCAGCGCCATTCGGCCAGCAACGCCCGGGCCCGAGCCCGATCCGCCTCGGTGTACCGGTGCCACCAGGGAGCCAACGCGGCGTAGCGCGCGGTCATCACCACCTCGGCCGCCGACATCGTCGGCTCGAGCTTGGCCGCGAGCGCCGGTGACGAGAACGCGATGCGTTCCCGGAGCGTGCGCACGTCGGTACGCCCGAGCCGTTGACCGAGGACCTCGACCGTGCCCGTCGACGGATGTTGGTACAGCGACACGATGCGCAGCAGCGACGTCTTGCCCGCGCCGTTCGCGCCCAGCACGACCCAACGCTCGGTGGGGTGCACCGTCCAATCGATGCCGGAGAGAATCGTCGCGCCGTCGATCACCAGGCCGACGTCGGTGCACTGCAACACGGGCCACTCGCTCACCGGGGAGAGCCTAGAGGGGCGGAGGTTGCTTGCCGTGAGGGCTGCTTCGTGTCAAGGTCGATCGCATGGCCCTCGACGATGCCGCCGTCATGCCGGCGCTACCGCAGGAGCGCTATCCGTGTTTCGACGGTGTGCGCGCGACTCGCGGCATTGACGGTCGTCGTCTATCACGCGGTGTTCTTCAACACGTTCTTCAAGACCGCCGGTGGCGACTACCTCGCGAACCTCAACGCGGGAGTGTTCATCTTCTTCGTGACGTCGGGTTTCCTGTTGTACCGTCCGTTCGCCGCCGCGCATCTCCGTGCTGGCTCCCCGGTCGATCCGCGCGGTTACGCGGCCCGCAGGATCGCACGGTTGTACCCGGCCTATTGGCTGGTGCTCGCGTTCTTCACCTTCGTCGACCCGAAGGTCAACATCTACGGACTGCACGGGTTCTTGCTGAACACGTCGCTCACGCAGACCTACGTGACGATCAAGAACCCGTTCGCCCTGGGCCTCCCGCCCGCGTGGAGCCTGGTCGTCGAGGTGTCGTTCTACCTGTTCCTTCCGTTCTACGCGACGCTGATCGGTGCGCTCGCACGCAGCCGGCACGCGCTCACCGTCGAACTGACCGGTCTCGCCGTGTTGTTCGTCGGTGGTGTCGCTGCGATCACGGCCATCGCCAACGGGTACGTACCACCCTGGATCGAGGTGCTTCCCCAGCACCTCGCGATGTTCGCCCTCGGCATGCTGCTCGCGGTGCTGGTCTCGGCGCAGTGGAGCGACGCCGGTCGGGCGCGGCTCCATCGGATCGGTCGCTCCGCCTGGCCGTGGTGGGCCGCCGCGATGGTGGCGTTCCTGGCGATGCCCACGGTGCTGCACCTCGACCCGCTCGCGGCGAGGAGCGTCGCCCAAGCCGTGGGCGAGAAGTTCTGCCAGATGATCATCGGTTTCTGCATCGTCGTGCCGGTCGTGCTCGGACCGCAGGAACGCGGTGGGATCCGCCGGGTGTTGCGGTCGCGCGTCGCGGTGTACCTGGGACTGGTGAGCTACGGCGTCTACCTCTGGCACTGGTTCTTGTTGCAGGCCATCGCCGATCGCCTCGGCTGGCCGCTGTACCACGGCAACTGGCTCGCGGTGTTCGCGGTCGGGCTGCCGATCGTCGTCGCCTTCGCGAGCGTGAGCTGGTTCGGGTTGGAGCGCCCGATCCTCAGGCTGGCGCATCGCGCCGCACCGGGTAGTCGCCTACCCCGCGAGCCCAAGACGCGTGATCGTCACGCGCTGCACGACGCGTAGCCGCGCATTGTCGTCGGAATCGGGTTCGCTCCCTCTGCGGCGGCGCCGCCTCGGGCTCGCAATCTCGCGCCCGGGCCTTGCCGAGGCCGCCGTCTACGCCGCCGCGATCGCGCTGGTCGTCTGGCCGGGCGTGCTGCACGCTCGCACTCAGATCCTCGGAGCGGGTGACGACGCGCGCTACTACACGTGGCTCGGCTGGCGCATGGGCCGCCTGATCGCGGACGGTCACGTGGTTCCGTTCCATGTCGGCGACGCCATCCATCCCTTCGGGCTCGACCTCAGACTGCTGGACGGGTACCTGCCGTCTTACGTGTCCGGGCTGTGCAATCTCGTGGTCGGGCCCGTGCTCGCGTTCAACCTCACCTTCGTGCTCGGCGCGGTGCTGAACGTGCTCTCCGCCCGCGTCCTCGCACGCCGGCTGACGACGGTGCGCGTGGTCTATGTGATCGGGGCTGTCGCGTTCCTCACCGCGCCGCCCATTGCGTTGAACGTGCAACTGGGGCTGTTGCCGTTGTTCTGGGCCTTCACGGCTCCGCTGCTCGTCGCCGACGCGATCGACGTGGTCTGCGGACGGCGGGGCGTTCGGCCGGTGCGGCTCGCGGGGTTGCTGGTGCTCGCGTATCTGTGCAGCGTCTACTTCGTCGTGTTCGGGGGTCTGGCCTACGGGCTGATCGTGGGTGTCGGAGCGGCGCGGACGCGCAGTTGGCGCCCGGTCGCCTCCACCGCGGCCGGGGTGCTCGTCGCCGTCGTCGTGTTGCTCCCGTTCATCGTTCCGCGCATCCAGTTCGACCGGAACGAGTCGGCGCACGGTGTCGACACCGAGCTGCTCTCGGACGCCAACTTCTTCTCGGCCGACGCGCTCTCGATCGTCGCCCAGCCGACGCGCTCGACGTTCCTGCTCCCGCGGCCGTCGTTCGTCGAGAAGAGCATCGTGCGCCTTCCCGACGTTCGCTACGCGATCGAGGCGACGATCTTCCCCGGAATCTTGCTGCTCGCCGGCTTCGCGTGGTTCCTGTGCAAGCGCGACGTGCGCCGCCTGTCCCTGGCGGTGAGCGCCGGGACGTTGTTCGTGTTCGGGTTGGGGCCTTCACTGAAGGTTGGCGGCACCTTCGTGTGGAAGCATGCAGGTCGGCCGGTGTCGTGGCTCCCGTACCGGTGGCTGCTGGCGATCCCGGGCCTGGGCGCGCTCCGCGCGCCGGTGCGCGTCGAGTACGTGCTCGTCGCGGTATTCGTCGCGGCGACCACCGTCGCGCTCGCCGGGTTCGTCGACGGCGGCGAGACCCGTGTGCTCGCGGTCACCGCCGGTGCGGGGGTGCTCCTCGCCACGAACTTGCTCGTGCCGGTGCCTACGACGAACTTCGCCACGACGCCCGCGAGCGAATCCGCGCTGCGTTCGATCGCGCATCTGGCCCGGCCGGGCGACACCGTGTTGAGCGTTCCCGCCGACTGTGATCCGTCGTTCGTGAGCTTGCAGGTGTTCCACCACGCGCCGGTCATCGGGTGCGCGGGCTCGTTCGCAGCCAACCCGTGGTCGAAGCTCGCCGGATTCACGCGCTCCGATGCGCTGATCAAACTGCGTTGCGATCGCACCGCCTACGGGCGCCTCACGACAACGGCGGCGGTGACGGCTCCGTTCGATGCCCGGGACGTCGACACATTGAGAAACGACTTCGGGGTGCGGTTCGTCATCGTCGACCGCTCGAAGCTCGGCCCCGGGTGTGAGCCTGTCGATCAGGCGCTGGCCGTGCTCGGTGATCACCGATCACTCGGCGGCGACGCGCGCTTCGAGGTACTCGATCTGTCGCGATCCGCGGGTCACTGAGCCGCGCAACGGAGGAAGAGCGAAAAGCCGTTTCCGAAGTCGCGCTTCAGGCAGAAGTCACGGTGCAGCACCTCGGCCGGTCCGGGATCGCCGGGCTTCATCGAGTCGTTGGGCTCGTTCCAGGTGAGCCAGCGGTCGGAGGCGATGAACGCGTCGGCCCGTTCCATCTCACCGGTGAGCGTCGTGCCCGTCCGGTTCGTGAGTCCGGGCTCGAACTCCATCGACGCGGTGCCCGGAAGGTAGCGCGGCAGCAGGTAGTACAGGAACGTGTCGTTGTAGGGGACGCGCCGCATGTCGGTGTTGCCGACGATGATCCGGCTGCCGGGTTTCACATCGCGTTCGACGGCTTGCAGCAGGTTGTCGATGCTGCGCGCGAGCGCGGGATCGTCGCCGACGTACCAGGACCGCCCCTCGTTCGTGATGTCGATCGACTTCGGGGCGTGCATCGAGTCCTGCACCGCGGTCGAAGTAGCGGCGCGCCGTGTACGTGGGCAAGAGCAAGGAGACCGCGACGATGACGGCCAGCCCGGCGCCGCTGCCGATCCATACCCGTTTCCACGCGGGCCGGGCCGTCGTGAGGATCTCCGTCAGCGCCGCGGGCACGAGTACGACGATGGTGCCGCTGACCCACGCGAGGTGGGCGGAGTCGGCCCGTTGGATCGCTTGCGGAAAGATGCCGACTCCGAACAGCGCGCCCGCGAGCAACACGCGTGGGCGCAGCGCGGACGGGTCTCGGCGCACCCGCCATATGCCGAAGGCGACGAGCGCGAGCGTGAGCCCGGCGAGGAACAAGAACCACGCGAACAACTGCTGGGCGGGCGTGAGCCTCGGGAGCGGCCACGACCGATCGACCGCGGCGATGACCCGAGCGACGCCGACGAGGTGATTCGGACTCGGAGGCACCGGGAGGTGACGGGCGGCGCGGAGGTGAAAGATCGGGTCGATCACCATTCCCCGCACCACGGTGCCGGGACCGGCCATCGCCAGGTGCGCGAGGTACGGCGCGAGCCCGATTCCGGTACCGACGATCGTCCGCCGAACCACCCGCCGCGAGAGGCCCCAGACCGCGGCGACGCCTCCGAGCGAGAGGGCGAGGCCGAGATCGATGCGAAAGAGCATCGCGAGCCCGGCGAGGACGCCGCCGGTCAACGCCCAGCGTCCGGCCGCTCCCGCTCCGGTGGTGTCGTCGTGACGCGCTTGCAGCAAGGCGACGAGCGAGCCGAGCGCGAGCGTCGCGGCTCCGGTCCACGGGATCGCGATGAGTTGCAGCGCCGGCATGACGAACATGACGTTGAGCAGCACCGCGGCGACCGCGACCGCCCGCCCCCACCAACGCACGAGGAGACCGGCCGCGACGGCCATGCCGACGAGCTGCACGAGACCCGCGAACCGTTCGACGAGCAGGTGCGTCCCGAAGACCTTGTAGACGCCCGCGAGCGCCCAGAGGCTCCCGGGCCCGTAGAGATACAAGAAGTCCTTGTTGGGCACCGCGCCGTGCAGCACGCGATCCGGGAAGACGAGCATGAAGCCCTCTTCCATCGCCGCGCCGGGGGAGTGGAGCAGCGAGCGGAGCGGGAGGAGGTACGCGACGATGGCAACCGCGACGACGATCCCAACCGTCGCCGGCGCACGGGTACCGACCCGTGGCGTCGCGTCACTGCTCACGAGCAGGGGACTGTAACGGGCGCCGGAGAAGAGGAGTCGCGGTGAGGGTGCCTCCTACAATCGACCGCATGGCCCGAATCCCGGAGAAGCCGTCGTTGGAAGGGCTGGAAGCGCGCTGGTCGACGGAGTGGGAGGAACGCGGCACGTATCGCTTCGACCGCGGGCACGAGCGCGCCGAGATCTTCTCGATCGACACGCCACCGCCGACGGTGAGCGGCTCGCTGCACATGGGCTCGGCGTTCGGTTACGTCCAAACCGATGCCATCGCTCGTTACCAGCGCATGCGCGGGCGGCATGTCTTCTACCCCATGGGTTGGGACGACAACGGATTGCCGACGGAACGGCGTGTCCAGAACTACTTCGGCGTTCGCTGCGAACCTCACCTCGCCTACGACGCTGACTTCGTGCCGCCCGAAAAACCTGGCAAGGACGTCGTCGCGATCTCGCGCCCGAACTTCCTCGAGCTCTGCGAGCACCTGGTCGCCGAGGACGAAGCCGCGTTCGAGGCGCTCTGGCGCCGCCTCGGACTCTCGGTCGACTGGACGCTCACGTACACGACGATCGGGCACTCGGCGAGGCGCACGAGCCAGCGCGCGTTCCTGCGCAACCTGGCGCGGGGCGAGGCGTATCAGGCCGACGCGCCGACGCTTTGGGACGTCGACTTCCGCACCGCGGTCGCGCAGGCCGAGCTCGAGGACCGGGAGATGCCCGGCGCGTACCATGCGTTGCGGTTCCACAAGGCTGATCGATCGGGCGACGTGCTGATCGACACGACCCGGCCCGAGCTGCTGGCGGCGTGCGTCGCGGTCGTCGCCCATCCCGACGACGAGCGATATCGACCGCTGTTCGGGTCCGAGGTGGTCACGCCGCTCTACGGCGCGCGTGTGCCCGGTCGTCGCCCACCATCTCGCCGACCCCGAAAAGGGAACCGGCATCGCGATGATCTGCACGTTCGGCGACATGACCGACGTCGTGTGGTGGCGGGAGCTGCAGCTGCCGATGCGCGCCGTCCTCGGCATCGACGGCCGGTTCAAGTCGGAGCCGCCGGACGGGCCTGACCGACGAAGGCGTGGTCGCGTACGCGCGAGATCGCGGGCCGCAACGTAAAGCAGGCGCAGAAGATCGTCGTCGAGCAGCTGTCGACGTCGGGTGAGCTCGACGGCGACCCGCGTCCGATCACGCACCCGGTGAAGTTCTTCGAGAAAGGTGAACGTCCCCTGGAGATCGTCACGTCGAGACAGTGGTACCTGCGCAACGGCGGCCGCGACATCGAGTTGCGGGCCGAGCTCCTCGCGCTCGGGACCGAGCTGCGACTGGCATCCCTCGGGCATGCGGGTCCGTTACGACAGCTGGCTCGACGGGCTGAACTCCGACTGGCTCGTGAGCCGGCAGCGGTACTTCGGTGTGCCGTTCCCGGTCTGGTATCGGGTCGACTCCGACGGGAACACGATGTACGACGATCGCCTGCTCCCGTCGGAAGCCGATCTGCCCGTCGATCCCTCGACCGACCATCCGGCCGGCTACACGCCCGAGCAGCGCGACCAGCCCGGCGGGTTCACCGCCGATCCCGATGTCATGGACACCTGGGCGACGTCTTCGTTGACGCCGCAGATCGTGACCGGATGGGTCGACGATCCCGACCTGTTCGCCCGCACCTTCCCGATGAATCTCCGGCCCCAGGGCCCCGAGATCATCCGGACTTGGTTGTTCGACACGATCGTCCGGTCCCGCCTCGAACACGGTGGCCTCCCGTGGACGGATACCGCGATCAACGGTTGGGTCCTCGATCCCGACCGGAAGAAGATGTCGAAGTCTCGGGGCAACGTCGTGACGCCGATGCCGCTCGTCGAGGAGTACGGCGCCGACGCACTGCGCTACTGGGCGTGCAACGGACGTCCCGGGGTCGACACCGCAGTCGATTTCGGCATCATGAAGGTCGGTCGGAAGCTCGCGATCAAGATGCTGAACGCGTCGAAGTTCGTGCTCGGCGTCTCGGGAGAGGCAACCGAGGACGCGCGCGAGGTCACGACCGCGCTCGACCGTTCCCTACTCGTGGAGCTCGTCGATCTGGTCGATGAGGCGACGGCCGCGTTCGACGGCTTCGACTATGCCCGCTCGCTCGAACGGACCGAACGATTCTTCTGGTCGTTCTGCGACGACTACGTCGAGTTGGTGAAGAGCCGCGCGTACGGCGACGTCGACGACGCGAGCGTGCGGTCCGCGGCGGTCACGTTGCGCATCGCGCTGTCGAGCCTGCTGCGGCTCTTCGCACCGGTCATGCCGTACGTCACCGAAGAAGTGTGGTCGTGGTGGCGCGAGGGCTCGATCCACCGTGCCGCGTGGCCGAGCGCGGCGGAGCTTGTCGTCGACGGCGGTGATCCCAGCGTGTACCGGGTCGCGGCCGAGGTACTCGCCGAGGTGCGCAAGGTGAAGTCGACGCAGAAGGTGTCGCTCGCCGCACCCGTGACGCGAGTGCGAGTGACCGACGTTGCCGAGCGGCTCGCCGCGCTGGAAGCGGCCCGTGAGGACGTGTGCGACGCGGGCAAGATCGCCAAGCTCGAGGTCGAGACCGGCGCCGTCTCCGCGGTCGTGGTCGAGCTCGCCGGCCCCGACTCGTGACCGCTCGCGGAGGCTTCGACGGGCCGAGCTGGCTGAGCTCGCACGTTAACTTGGAGAGTCTCAACGTGCCGGCCGGGAGCCGTCGGGGACCGCCGACGCTGGAGCGCATCACCACGCTGATGCAGTACCTGGGTTCGCCCGAAGTCGAGTTCCCGGCCGTGCACATCACGGGCACGAACGGCAAGACCACCACCGTGCGGGTGCTCACCGAGTTGTTGAGCTCGCTCGGGTTGAAGGTCGGGGCGTACACGAGTCCGCACCTCGTGCACGTCAACGAACGTATGTCGATCGACGGGCAGCCGATCGACGACGGCAGCCTCGAGGAGATGCTCTACGCGGTGTCACTCGTCGAGCAGTCGGTCGGGGTCGACGCGTCGTACTTCGACATCGTGACTTCAGCGGCGTTCCGCTGGTTCGCCGACGAGGCGGTCGACGTCGCCGTCGTCGAGGTCGGTATGGGTGGTACGTGGGACGCGACGAACGTGGTCGACGGCGCGGTCGCCGTCGTCACGAACGTGTCGATCGATCACGTCGACTACCTCGGTACTACGCGCGAGCAGATCGCGCAGGAGAAGGCCGGGATCGTCAAGCCCGATTCGACGCTCGTGCTCGGTGAGACCGATCCGAGCATCCAAGCGATTTTCGAAGCGCGCGGCGCAGCGCGGGTGTTCCGGCGCGACGTCGACTTCGGCGTTGCGCGCAACGTGCTCGCGATCGGGGGGCGCCTCGTCGATCTCCGGAGCCCGGGCGCCGAGTATCCCGATGTGTTCCTGCCCCTGCACGGCGCGCACCAGGCGGACAACGCCGCGATAGCGCTGGCGGCGGCGGAGAGCTTCGTGCGCGGTCCGTTGCCCTTCGATGTCGTTGCCGAAGCGTTCGCACGCGTGCAGTCACCGGGCCGGCTCGAGATCGTCGGCCGTCAGCCACTGGTGTTGCTCGACGGCGCCCACAACGTCGCGGGCGCGCAGGCGTTGCGGCGCGCGCTCGACGAAGAGTTCAGCGAAGGACCACGCACCTTCGTCGTGGGCATGCTGCGCGAGAAGGATCCGGACGAGATGCTCGCCGCACTCGGTGCCGACGAGCTCGGCTCCGACGAGCGCGGCGGCATGTTGATCTGTTGCCGTCCGCCCACGCCGCGCGCGCTCGAGACGTCGTTCATCGTGAAGGCCGCGCTCGGACTCGGGGTGCCCGAGGAACGCATCGAGGTTGTCGACCGGGTCGAGGACGCGGTCAGCACCGCGTTGCTGGCGACGCCGACCGAGGGCCAGATCGTCGTCACCGGCTCGCTCTATGTCGTCGGCGCGGCCCGGGCCGTGCTCGTGTCCTGAAGCGCGACGACCGGTCCCGGGAGCAACCGGTCCCATGAGGTCGTTTGTCGAACCGGGGGCGCCTCGTCCTAGGCTTGCACGCTTATGGCTGATCGCACCCTCGTACTCTGCAAGCCGGACTGTGTCGAGCGGGGGCTCGTGGGCGAGATCGTCGCCCGCCTGGAGCGCAAGCAGCTGAAGCTCGTCGCCCTGGAGCTCCGCCTCCTCGACGAGGCCACGGCCCGGCGTCACTATGCCGAACACGAGGGAAAGCCCTTCTTCGGTGACCTCGTCGCCTTCATCACCCGGTCGCCCCTCGTCGCGATCGTGGCCGAGGGACCCGACGCCTACAAGGTCGTCCGCACGCTGATGGGCACGACCAATCCGAGAGAAGCGGCGCCAGGGACCATTCGCGGCGATCTCGCCATCGAGCTGACCGAGAACCTCGTGCACGGAAGTGACGGTCCGGAGTCGGCTGCGCGCGAGATCGCACTCTTCTTCCCCGGCCTTGCGGAGTGACGGACCGACGTGGTTCGCAATCGAGTCGGGGCGCAGACCGAGGCGGTTGGTCCGCAAATCACGGCGGGTGGCAATCACACCGAGGGGCTCCTAGCCTGGGTGCATCCCGCCGTCGGAAGATGACTTCGGTGAGCGAACCGTTCTACGCAGGACTGCTCGGCCGCGACATGGCGGTCGACCTCGGCACCGCCAACACGCTCGTGTATGTGCGCGGTCGCGGAGTCGTGCTCGACGAGCCCTCAGTGGTTGCGGTCAACGCACGCGACGGTCGCCCGCTCGCGGTCGGCATCGAAGCGAAGAAGATGATCGGGCGCACGCCGGACCACATCATCGCGATCCGCCCCCTGAAAGATGGTGTGATCGCCGACTTCGACATCTGCGAGAAGATGTTGCGCTATTTCATCCAGCAGGTGCACCCGCGCAAATGGGCGAAGCCGCGCATGGTCATCTGTGTGCCGTCGGGTATCACCGGTGTCGAACAGCGCGCCGTACAGGAGGCAGCGCAGCAGGCGGGTGCCCGCAAAGAGGCATACATCATCGAGGAGCCGATGGCGGCCGCGATCGGCGCCGGGCTTCCGGTACACGAGCCCGCAGGCAACATGATCGTCGACATCGGCGGAGGCACCACCGAGGTCGCGGTCATCTCGTTGGGCGGCATCGTCGCGAGCGAGTCGATCCGTATCGCCGGTGACGAGCTCGACGAGTCGATCATCAACTTCGTGAAGAAGGAGTACTCACTCGCGCTCGGCGAGCGCACGTCCGAGGAGATCAAGATCGCGCTCGGTTCCGCGTACCCCCTCGAGACCGAGTTGTACGCCGAGGTGCGCGGGCGCGATCTCGTCACGGGTCTGCCGAAGACGATTGTCGTTTCGACCGAAGAGATCCGCGACGCGATCGAGGAACCGGTGGCCGCGATCGTCGACGCGGTGAAGGTCACGCTCGACAAGACTCCACCCGAGCTCGCGGCCGACATCATGTCGAACGGCATCGTCGTGACGGGTGGCGGCGCGTTGCTGCACGGACTGCGTGAGCGGCTGGCGGCCGAGACCGGCATGCCGATCAAGATCGCGGACAATCCGCTCCTGTCGGTCGTGCACGGCTCCGGTCAGTGCCTCGAGAACTTCGACGTCCTGAAGCACGTCTTGATCTCGTCCGCCCAGCAATAGTCGGGCCGGGTCGCCACAATGCCCGGTGCTCGGCGCGCGAGCCGACGACGTTCCGTCCTGATCGTGATCGTGCTCACGTGCCTGACCCTCATCACGCTCGACAGCCGCAACGGCCGCTCGGGGGTGCTCGGGTCGCTCGGCGGCCTGGCCCACCGGATCGTGTCGCCGGTCCAAGGCGCGGTCGACGACGTCGCTTCGCCCGTCAGCGACTGGTGGGCCGGCATCTCGAACTCGGCCGGCCTGAAGAAGAAGAACCGGGAGCTGGAGCAACAAGTCGCGGCGCTCCAGGGCCGTCAGGACGCCGCGGCGGCGGCGATCCGGGAGAACAACGATCTCAAGGCGTTGCTCCAACTCAGCAATGTGCTCCTCGTGAAGCATGTGAACGCGCTCATCGTCGGTACCGGTGAAGGAAACTTCGATCCCACCCTCACGATCGACAAGGGATCGGAGGCGGGGATCGCGCTCGACATGCCCGTGCTGTCGCCGGCTGGCATCGTGGGCAAAGTGATCCAGGTTTGGCACGGTGGCGCCAAGATCCGGGTGCTCACCGATCCCGAGTTCTCGGTGGGGGTGCAGACCCCGGCGCGTACGGGTTCACCGTCGACGACCGGCATCGCGGCGGGCGACGGTTCGCACGACCTCTCCGTCGAGTTCGATGCCGGTACGAAGGTCCGGGTCGACGACCAGATCGTCACTTCGGCGCAATCGACGTTGTTTCCCGCGGGTCTCCTCGTTGGCACGATCACGGGCGTTGCGAACCAGCCCGGTAACACCGGTGTGAGCGCGACCATCAAGCCCTATGTCGACATCGGCGCGCTGGAACACCTCACCGTGTTGTTGTGGGCGCCGGGAACACCCGGCCCGGTGTTGCCGACGACGACAACGACCACCGTTCCGACCACCACGACTCTTCCGGGTACGACGACGGTTCCGGGTACGACGACTCTTCCGGGTACGACGACGACGATTGCCGGTACGGGTACGGCGACGGTTCCGGGTACGACGACGGTTCCGGGTACGACGACGATTGCCGGTACGACGACGAGCGCGCCGGGCGGATGACGCGCTCCACGCGGCTCGCGCTGCTCGTCGTCGCCATCGTGGTCACGCAGGTGTCGGTGTTCCCGCACATCCGGTTGGCCGGCGTCGTGCCCGACCTCGGTCTGCTCGTCGCGCTTGCCGTCGGCTACCACGAGGGTCCCGAGGCGGGAGCGATCGTCGGATTCGCAGCAGGCTTCGGATTCGATCTCTTCTTGGCGACGCCGCTCGGACTCGACGCACTCACGTACGCGATCGTCGGCTACGGCATCGGCGTGTTCGAGTCCGGCCTCTTCCGGTCGCCGCCGTGGCTGCCGTCCTTCCTCGGCGCGGTCGGCGGGCTCGCGGGCGGATTGTTGTTCATCGGGATCGGTGTGCTGGTCGGGGTCGACGCGGTCAAGGGCTCGCACGGCATCGTCGTGATCTCGTACGCGGCGTTGTACGACGCGATCCTCGCGCCTTTCGTGTTCTTCCTGGTCAGGCGCGTCCTCGGGCACGAGAGTCGAGTGCGCGACGCCTGGTAGCCCCGGGCGCGGGCGACGCTCCGGCCGGGGCCGGGTGGTGACCGGAAACCCCGACGTCCTTCCCGGTAGCGTTCGTAGGTCTCGATGAGCCGTTTGACTGCATGAGCGACAACAGCCGCGTCCGGGTGAGCATCGTCGGCGTCGTGATCGTCGCCCTCTTTGCCTCTCTCTTCGCGCGCCTGTGGTTCTTGCAGATGGGACCCGAACAGAAGCTGGGCCGGGTCGTGAGCACGCTCGCGACGCGCGTGATCCAGACCGAGTCGCCGCGGGGTGAGATCGTCGATCGCAACGGGAGGGTGCTCGCGCAGGACGTGGCCGCATGGGCGGTCACCGTCGACCGCAACCTCCGGTCGAAGACCCGTGATCGTGTGCTCGGCCAGCTGGCCGAGGTCCTGCAGACCCCCGAGAAGACGCTGCTCGCGAACTACGAGAGCGTCCGCCAGTCACCCTTGCAGCCCGCGGTGGTGAAACTCGACGTCCCGTTGTCGGAACAGCTCGCGATCCGGGAGCACAGCGAGGACTACCCAGGTGTCAACGTCGTCGAGCTGACCGTGCGCTCCTACCCCTACGACGGCTACGCCTCGCAGCTTCTCGGCTACCTCGGCGAGGTCGACGCGCTGAGCAAGCAGCAGCTGAAGCAGCTGGAAACGAAGGGTTACCAACCAGGTGACCTCATCGGCCGGGACGGAGTGGAGGCCGCGTACGAGTCGGTGTTGCGGGGCAAGCCGCGCCGCGAGACGGTGAACGTCGATCCGACCGGAAAGCAGATCGGCGCGCCGATCAGTGTCGACCCGGGAACCGTCGGCGACACGGTCAAGTTGACGATCGACATCAAGGTCCAGATCGCGGCGGAGAAGGCGCTGGCCGAGGGCATCAGCGTCGCGAAGACGTTGAAGAACCAGAAGGTCACCGACCACTACGAACTTCTGAAACCGACCGGCGGCGCGGTGGTCGTGCTCAACGTGCACGACGGATCGGTGTTGGCGATGGCGAGCAATCCGACCTATCCCCTGTCGGAGTGGGTGGGCGGCATCTCGGCTGCTCACTTCGCGCTGCTGAGCAGCCCGGCCGCGCACGATCCGTTGCTCAACCGCGTGACCAACGGCCAATACGCTCCCGGGTCGACGTTCAAGCTCGTTCCCGCGGTCGCGCTCAACACGTACAACGTGCTGCCCGCATCGCAGTACATCGTCGACACCGGTTCGGTCAACCTCGAGGGCACGGTCTTCAGGAACGACAACGGGACCAGCAACGGTCCGGTCAACCTGCAGAAGGCCCTGACGGTTTCGAGCGACGTGTACTTCTACAACGCGGGCAACGACTTCTGGAACATCTGGAAGCTCGATCCGAAGCGCGGGCTCGGCATCCAGACCGTCGCGAGCGAGCTCGGCTTCGGTCATTCGAGCGGCATCGAGCTCGGCGACGCCGCGGGCCGGATCCCGGACCCGGCCTGGCGAGCCGCGTTCGCGAAAGCGAACTACAAGACGCAAAAGGACATCCAGCAGTATTCGATCTGGTATCCAGCCGACAACATCTTCGCCGCGGTCGGTCAGGGTGACGACTTCGTCACGCCGTTGCAGCTCGCAAACGCGTACGCGACCTTCGCCAACGGCTACACCACGCACGTCGGCACCCTGTGGACTCCGCACGTGCAACAGGTCGTGACCGATCCGACGACGAAGCAGACGGTCGAGCAGTACGCCCCCAAAGCGCGGGGAACCGTCAACTTCGGCGACGCCTACTCGTCGATGGCGGCGGGATTCGCGGGCGTCGTCTCCGACTACCCGCTCGGCACGGCGTCCGGTGCGTTCCGGGGAATGACGGTGCCGGTCGCGGGCAAGACGGGTACCGCCGAGATCGCCGACCAGAACGGCAAGCCGGTGGGCTCGACGTCGGTCTTCGCGTCGTACTTCCCCGCGGACAATCCGCAGTACGCGGTGGCGGCGTTCGTCGAGCAGGGCGGCCACGGCGCCCAGATCGCGGCGCCGATCGTGCGCCAGGTGATCGAGTCCATCACCCAACCCGGGCTTCCGCCGACCCCGATCCCGGCCAACTCGACGGGGCGGGACTGATGGCCGGCATCAGCGCCGCCTGGGGTCGGCGCCGGCGCGCGGCGGCGTCCGAGTCGGGCGTGCTCGCGCACGTCGATCTCGCGCTGCTCACGCTTCCGATAGCGATCTGCGTGCTCGGGCTGCTCATGATCTACGACGCGTCCGGCCACGAGACGGCGATCGGCGGTCTGTCCCGGCTGTACTACGTCGAACGTCAGGCCGCCGCGATCGTCATCGGCCTGCTCGCGATGGGCGTCATGATGGCCATCGACTATCGCCGCATCCGCGACGCGTGGCCGCTCGTGTATCTCGCGGTCCTGCCGTTGCTCGCGGGTGTCGTCGTGCTCGGTCGCAAGCACGGTGGAGCCCAGGCCTGGTTCCAGGTCGGACCGTTCCAGTTCCAGCCGTCGGAGATCGCCAAGGTCGCGCTCGTGGTCGCGATCGCCGGCTACTGCCATCAACATCGCGGCGACCTCGATGCCTGGCGCGTCGCGGTGGCGATCGGCCTCGCGGGCATCGTCATGGTGATCGTCTACGCCCAGCACGACCTCGGCACGATGCTGGTGATCATGGTCTGCGCGGGGTCGGTGCTCGTGATAGCCGGGCTCAAGCCCGTGCACCTCGTCGTGCTCTTGGCGCTCGCCGCGTCGCTGGTGGGCGCGGCCGTTGTCACGGGGAAGGTGCAGGCGTATCAACTCGACCGGTTGACGACCTTTGCCAACCAGTCGACGTCGCACCTGTCGGCCCAGCGAGAGAGCCCCACGCAGTTCAACCTCAGCGCCTCGAAAGCCGCGATTGCTTCGGGCGGTCTCGAGGGTGCCGGCTTCGGCAATGGCGTCCAGACGAGGAACGGCTTCGTCCCCGAACAGCACACCGACTTCATCTTCACCGCCGTGGGGGAGGATTTCGGCTTCGTGGGCGGCGCCGCGCTCTTGCTCCTGTACTCGCTGCTGTCGTGGAGGCTGTGGCGCCTCGCGTTGCTGTCGTCGGACTTCTTCGGCACCCTGGTCGCAATCGGGGTGCTCGCCATGTTCGCGATCCAGATCTTCGAAAACGTCGGCATGACCATGGGGATCATGCCGATCACCGGGATTCCGCTGCCCTTCATGTCGTACGGGGGATCCGCAGTCATCGCCTCGTTCATCGCCATCGGGCTCGTCCTCAGCATCCACATGCGGAGATTCACGTAATTCCGAGGAGTCGACACCGAAGAACCGGCCTCGAACACGCGGAGTGACGACTCGGGCTCGCGGCGCGCCCGGACTACACTGCCCGGAGATGTCAGACCTGTGGCCGCGGATAGAACCGCTGCTGGCCAGGGTTGAGAAGCCCGCTCGCTACATCGGTATGGAGATGGGGACGGAGCCGGGCAACCTGGCGCCCCGCCATGGGAGCAGCCGGGCGGCCTTTCTCTTGATCTATCCCGATACCTACGAGATCGGGCTCCCCAACCAGGGGCTCCAGATCCTCTACGAGTTGCTCAACGAGCGCGATGACTCGGTGGCGGAGCGGGCCTACGCGCCCTGGACCGACATGGAAACGTCCATGCGGGCGGCCAAGGTGCCGCTCTTCAGCGTCGATACCCATCGCGCGGCCGCTGACTTCGACGTGCTCGCGTTCAACTTGTCGGCCGAGCTCGTCTACACGAACCTGTTGAACCTGGTCGATCTGGCCGGGGTGCCCGTCCGCAACGCGGACCGGGCTCCGTCGCACCCCATCGTGATCGCGGGCGGTCACTGCACGTACAACCCCGAGCCCCTTGCCGAGTACGTCGACGCCTTCGTCATCGGAGACGGTGAGGAGGTGATCGGCGAGCTGGCCGAGGTGATCGGCGCCTGGAAGCGGGGCGGGCGGGCGTCGCGGGAAGCCGTGCTCCGGGAGCTCGCGACGATCCCCGGGGTCTACGTCCCGGCTCTGTACGACGTCGAGTACGACGGGCCGGAGGTGCGCTCGATCACGCCGCGTTTCCCCGACGTGGCGGCCGTGGTCGACAAGCGCACCGTGGCCGATCTCGCCGAGTGGCCGTATCCGAAGCGCCAGCTCGTCCCCCTCGTGGAAGTGGTGCACGACCGGCTGAATGTCGAGATCTTCCGGGGCTGCACCCGCGGATGTCGGTTCTGCCAGGCGGGCATGATCACCCGGCCCGTGCGCGAGCGTCCCGAGGAGCAGGTGCGCACGATGGTCCGTGACGGCCTGCGCCGCACCGGTTACGACGAGGTGGCGCTCACCTCGCTCTCGAGTGCCGACTTCTCCGGGATCGAGGGCGTTGTCGCCGACCTCATCGGCGATCAAGAAGGCACCGGCGGTGTCAGCGTGTCCATGCCGAGCCTGCGGGTCGACGCGTTCACCGTCGGGATCGCCGGTGAGCTCCAGAAGGTGCGGCGCAGCGGACTCACGTTCGCACCGGAAGCCGGCACGTGGCGCCTGCGCCAAGTCATCAACAAGCTGATCATCGAGGACGATCTCTACTCCGCCGTGGACGCCGCCTACTCGCAGGGTTGGCGGCGCGTGAAGCTCTACTTCCTCACCGGCCTGCCGACCGAGATGGACGAGGACACCCTCGGGATCGCCGAGCTCGCGACCAACGTCACCGACATCGGCCGCAAGTACACCAAGCAGGCAAGCTGCACGGTGTCGGTGGGGGGATTCGTGCCCAAGCCCCACACGCCGTTCCAGTGGTTCGGTCAGAACGGTGTCGACGAGCTCCAACGCAAGATCACCTTGGTGCGCAACGCGGTGCGGGGAACACGGGCGCAAGTGAAGTGGCACGACCCCAAGGCCACGTTCGCCGAGGGGATCGCGTCCGCGGCGACCGCCGGGTCGGCCGGGTCATCGAGCGCGTGTGGCGAGCGGGCGGAACCTTCCAGGAATGGAGCGAAGGCTTCTCCCTCGACCGCTGGCTGGAAGCGATGCACGCCGAGGGACTCGATCCCGACTGGTTCGTGACCCGGCACCGCACGCGCGACGAGGTGTTGCCGTGGGCGCACATCGCAGCCGGCCTGCACTCCGACTTCCTCTGGGACGACTGGCAGGCGTCACTCCAGGCGCACGGGCTCCCCGATTGTCGCTGGACCCCGTGCTACGACTGCGGAGTGTGCACCGACTACGCCCTCGAGCACGTGGTGGCCTCGCCCACGGCGCCTGCGGGCGGTTCGCAGGGCACCGGCCAGAACCTGGCCGGATCGGGCGCCGACGCCCCGGTCCGCTTCCTCGGAACCCGGACCCCGGCGGCGACAGGGGCCGGGTCATGAGGGGCGGTGCCGCCAATCCGGTCCGGCTGCAGTACACGAAGCTGGGCAAGGTGCGTTGGATCAGTCACCGCGACGTGGCCCGCGCGCTGGAGCGGGCGTTCCGGGTCGTCCAACTCCCGATCGCGTTCAGCGAGGGGTTCTCGCCCCGGCTGAAGGTGAGCTTCGGGCTCGCGCTGTCGACCGGGCACGAAAGCGAAGCCGAGTTCGTCGACCTGGTGCTCGCCGAGCCTCTTCCTCTCGATGACCTGCCCGCGCGATTGAGCGCAGCGCTCCCGGACGGGATCGACGTCGTGGGCGCGGTCGCGCTGGCCGATCGCGTACCGGCGTTGCAAGAAGCCGTGACGTGCGTCGAGTGGCGCGTCGAGGTCGCGCATTCCGATCTGACCGACGTCGACCCGGCGCACTTGCGCGATCGGGTCGACGCCGCGTTGGCACTACACGTGCTCCCCACCATCAAGCGGCGCAAGGGTCGCGACGTCGAGGAGGACGTTCGTCCCGTCATTCGTCGTATCACCGTGTGCGACGAACCGGTCGCAGTACTCGAGATGGAAATGTCAACCCAACCGCGCGGCGCGAAGCCGGGTGAAGTGCTCGCTGCAATCGGCGACTTCATCGACATTCGCGCGCGGCGCACCCACCAATGGATCGAGCGCGACGGCGTGCGGCAGGAGCCGCTCGACGCCGACACGCGCCCGCGTGTGCCGGAGGCATGCGCGTCATGAGAGAAGGCATCGATGACAGACCTGAATCGTCTCGACGACGAGACGCCGCGCGACACACCGCCCGCGGCCGCCACGATCGAGCGCGCCGACGAGCCGGCGGTGGTGCGCGAGGGCGCTGATACTGCGCCCCGGGTCCCGGGCGCCGAAGGCGACGCGCCGAAGAAGAAACGCCGCCGGGGAACGCGTGGCGGGCAGGGCCGCAAGAAGCCCGCCGGCACCGCGGGTGCCGGCGCCGGTGGGAGTGCCGCCGGTGGGAGTGCCGCCGGTGGGAGTGCCGCCGGTGGGAGTGTCGATAGCGGGAGTACCGGCGCCGGTGGCGGGAGTACCGGCCGCGGCCGTGCCCCCGGATCGGCGCGCGCGTCCGGCGAGGGTGACGGCGACCGTGAGTCGATGGAGGGCAGCGAGGACTGGACCGCCGAGAGTGCCGACCGCGGCCTGACCGGGGAGGACATCGGCGACCAGGCCCGCGAAGACGCCGGGCTCGTCGAGCCTGCACCGCATTCCCGTCCGAAGATCGGCGACAGCCGGCCTGCCCCCACGGCGCCGGCCGCGGGGTCCGACAACGGCGGCGCCCCGACCGGCGCCGACGGTGAGCCCAAGAAGCGCCGCCGCCGGCGCGGTGGGCGCGGGCGCAGCAAAGGGGGCGGTCAGGGCGGGTCGAACGCGGCGACGCCCGGCTCGGCGCCGAACCGGGCACCCGCGCGCTCCGGCGGCGGCTCGGGCCGCGGCCCGGTCCAGTACGTCGACGCCGGCGAGTTGGGCGACGTCGACGTCGACGGCACCGCGCTCCTCGATTCCCTCGACGAGGAGACGCTGCAGCGCCGGCGGGGCACGAGTCGCAAGGGCCGTCCCGCGGGCCGGTACCTCATGGTCGTGCACGTGCGTCCCGACGGCTTCGCCCACATCGGGGTGCTCGAGGGCCGCCAGCTCATCGAGCACTACATCTCGACGCCGACCGACGAGAACACGTCGATCGACGGCAACATCTACTACGGCCGGGTGCAGAACGTCCTGCCCGGTATGGAAGCGGCGTTCATCGATATCGGAACGCCCAAGAACGGTGTGCTCTACCGGGGCGACGTCGCTTACGACGCCAACGACGTCGAGGGTGGGGAAAAGGGCGAGAAGCCGCGGATCGAGCGCGTTCTCCACAACGGCCAGGCGATCATCGTCCAGGTCACGAAGAACCCGATCGCGCACAAGGGCGCGCGCCTCACCCAAGAAGTCAGTCTCGCGGGCCGGTTCGTCGTCATGGTGCCGGGTCAACCCCAGACCTACGGCATCTCGAAGCGCCTGCCCGACGACGAGCGCAAGCGACTGCGGCGCGTGCTCGACCATCTGCGCCCGGCCGACGCCGGACTCATCGTGCGTACCGCCGCCGAGGGAGCGACCGAGGAAGAGCTCGAGCGCGACATGCTGCGCCTCAACGCGCAGTGGCAGCAGATTTCCACGATCGCCAAGAAGGCGAAGGCGGGCAGCCTGCTCTACAAGGAGCCGCAGCTCGCGATCCGCCTGATCCGTGAGGAGTTCACCAAGGAATTCCGCGGGGTGGTGATCGACAACAAGGCGATGTACGACGAGGTGAGCTCGTACATCGAGGCGATCGCCCCCGAGCTCGCGGAGCGGGTGGAGTTCTACGACGCCGAGGCCGAGAACCTTCCCGTCTTCGAGAAGTTCCATGTGCACGAGCAGTTGCACAAGGCACTCGACCGCAAGGTCTGGCTCCCGTCGGGTGGCTCGTTGATCATCGAGCGCACCGAGGCCCTGACCGTCATCGACGTGAACACCGGCAAGAACGTCGGTACGTCGAACCTCGAAGAGACCGTGTTTCGCAACAACCTCGAGGCCGCCGAAGTGGTCGCCCGAGAGCTGCGTCTGCGCGACATCGGCGGCATCATCGTCATCGACTTCATCGACATGGAGATCCGGCACAACCGCGAGGCGGTCGAGGAGACGTTCCGTGAGGCCCTCGCCCGCGACAAGACCCGCACCCAGGTGTTTCCGATCTCAGAGCTGGGGCTGGTCGAGATGACCCGCAAACGGGTGTCCGAAGGTTTGGTCGAGGCGTTCTCGTCGACTTGCCCGCATTGCAACGGGCGGGGCTTCGTCGTCGACGAGTCCCTGCTCGAATAGGCCCTCCCGGCCTTTCGGGCCCGGTCGGCTATCCTTTCCCGGTTCCGAGAAGCACTCCGAAGAGGCATCGCGCATGTACGCAGTCATCCATACCGGCGGTAAGCAGTACCGCGTCAGCGAAGGCGACCGCCTCGACGTCGAGCGCCTCGACGGCGACGAGGTCACGCTCCGGCCGGTGATGCTGGTCGACGGTACCGATGTCCTCGCCACGCCGGCCCAGCTCGGCGCCGCCTCGGTGACCGCCCGGGTGGTGGGCGTGGCCAAGGGCCCCAAGATCAAGGGCTTCACGTACAAGAACAAGTCGAACGAGCGCAAGCACTGGGGTCACCGCCAGCACTACTCGACGATCGAGATCACCGGGATCACGAAGGGCTAGGGGAGCAGGACCATGTCGAAGAAAAAGGGTGCTGCATCCTCACGCAACGGCCGTGACTCGAACGCGCAGCGACTGGGCGTGAAGCGTTACAGCGGCGAGGTCGTCACCGCGGGCACGATCATCGTCCGCCAGCGGGGCACGCGTTTCCACCCCGGCTACAACGTCGGGCTGGGCAAGGACGACACGCTGTTCGCCAAGGCGAACGGCGTCGTCAAGTTCGGCACGCGCCGCGGTCGCAAGCTCGTCGACATCGTGCTCCACGAAGACGCCCTCGCCGACGCCTGACCCACCCCGCCCCGCACAACAGTTGTGCGGAAAAACTGCGTCTATCGCCGATTTCTCGCACAACTGTTGCGTTAGGGTTCGCGGCTAGGTGCGGCGCGGGGTGAGGCCTTCGGGGAGAGCCTCGGCGTGCACGACGGCGAGCGTCTTGGTCGTGCGGGTGATGGTGACGTAGAGCAGGCGAAGTCCCGCTCGATCGGCGGTGACGAGCTGCGAAGGCTCGACGACGATGACGTGGTCGAATTCGAGGCCCTTGGCGCTGGTCGGGTCGAGCACCGCGACGGGCGCGTCGAGCGCGTCGGCGGCCGCCGATACCGCGCCGACGTCGTCGAGGGCGGCCACGATCGCCGGGTGCAGGGCCGGCGGCGCGATCACGGCCACCGCGCCGGTACGGGCCAGCGCGGCGCGCGTCTCGGCCGCGGTCCTGGCAACGAGGTCGTCGGCTCGACGGCGAGATGAAGCGCGGGTACTCGCCAGTGCTGCGCACCGACCGCGACGGCTCGATGGTGGGAGCCGCGACCGCGAGCAACTGCGACGCGACGTCCATCACCTCGGACGGCGTGCGGTAGTTGATGCTCAGCGAGACGTGGCGGGTTGCGTTGTGGGTCGGGAGATACGACAGCACGTCGTCCCAGGACGCGACCGCGCCGGGCTTGCTGGCCTGGCCCGGATCGCCGACGAGGGTCATCGATCCCGACGGGCACCGGCGGGCCAGCATCCGCCACTGCATCGCCGTGAGATCCTGGGCCTCGTCGACGAGCACGTGGCCGAAGGTGCGAGGCTCGTAGGAAACCTCCGCGGCGGGCGCCGTTGTTGTTCTCCCCGAATCGGCTCGCGAGCGTGGCCGCGTCGGCGAAGCCCCGCAGACCGAGATCGTTGATGACCCGCTCGGCGGTGTCGAACGTGTCGCCGCCGCCGCCGCTGCGTCGGCGCGCGACCGGGCGAGCCGCCTCGACCGGACCGAGCAGCGAGTCGGCTTCGTCGACGAGCGCGAGGTCGGCTTCGGTCCAGGGTGCCGCGCGCGACGTCGGAGTCGCGGCGACGGTGCAACAGCTCCTGCTCTGATTCGGACGAGCACCGTTCCCGACGCCGAACGTACCAGCGCGCGGAAGCCGAACAGATCGTTGACGAGCTCGGCGCCCGACAGCACCGGCCACATGCGCTCGAGCGCTTCTTTCACTTCGGGACGAGAGCGGAAACGGGCCCGGAGCTCTTGCTCCCAGCCCTCGGGTGTCGGTTCGCCACGCGCGAGCGTGCTCGCGATGCTCGCGTCGAGCGACGAGTCGCGGTCGAAGAGGCTCGTCACGTTGTCGGACGGCGAAGCGGTGACCCGCTCGAGCCCGGTATGTACGCGGATCGCCGCGTTCTTGTAGCGAGCGACGAGCAGGTCGTAGAGGCGTCGCACGCGACGTACTGGCGGTTCTCGTTGTGCGTGTTCCGGCGCCGTCGGGTTCCCTCGATGATGCGCGCGGTGTCGGAACGTGAGAGGCGGACGCGCAACCCGTCGATGAGCACGATCAGATCGCGGCGCGAGCGGGCGTTCGCGGTCGGTCACCGCCCGTTGGATGACGCCGGGCCATGCGGGCGTCGCCCTTCAGCTCTGCGAGCTCTCGCGGCTCGGTTGCCGCGATACGGCATCCGGGGCTTCAAGCCGGAGATCGTGGAGAGCTGGACGTCCTGCTCGCCGAGGGACGGGAGCACCTGCTCGATGTAGCGCAAGAAGACGGGGCTCGGCCCGACCGAGCAGCACGCCCTGGTTCGCGAGCCGGCGGCGGTGCGTGTAGAGGAGGTACGCGGCGCGGTGCAGCGCGACGGCGGTCTTGCCGGTGCCCGGCCCTCCGCGCGACCACCAGCACACCGTGTACGTCGGCGCGGATCGCCTCGTCCTGTTCGGCCTGGATCGTGGCGACGATGTCGCCCATGCGGCCGGTGCGGTTGCGCTCGAGCGCGGCGAGGAGCGCGCCTTCGCCCGCGACCCCGAGCCCTTCGTCCTCGACCGCCTCTGGTCGAAGACCTCGTCGTCGAGAGCCGGTGACCTCGCGGCCCTTGCGGGTGATGAGGTGGCGG
Organism: uncultured Actinomycetes bacterium; assembly: GCA_963784845.1. Taxonomy (GTDB): domain Bacteria; phylum Actinomycetota; class Acidimicrobiia; order IMCC26256; family PALSA-610; genus PALSA-610. The sequence goes on from CAWASN010000005.1 coordinate 123,097, forward strand.
CGGCGCACGACGGCCATCGGCTCGACCGCGGTGGCCCGGTAGAACGGCTCCGCGACCGGCGCACGCCAGTCGACGACGAGCGGCGTGTGCTGGCCTCGTCCTCGACCGCGAGTCGCCCGACGTACCAGCGCACGCCACGCTCCAGGTCGAGGCGGCCGAACACGAGCGGAGACTCACCGATCTCGAGGTCGGCGAGCCGGCGCTGGGTGACGTCCCAGGCGATGTCCCGCTCGAGCCGGGCCTGGTGGGTGCCGCCCGCCCGGACGTCGGCGTAGGCCGTGCGGACCCGTTCCGCGGCCGCGCGCATCGCCTCGAGCCGCGCGTAGGCCGCGTGACGTAGGCCTGCTCGGCGGCCAGCTCTGCGTCCATGTGGTCTTGCGCATCGCTCCCTCGGATCGGCGGAACGAGGATTTCAGGATGGGTCAGCTTAGCTCGTTCGCCGCCGCGGCCCGATCCGGCGCCCGGGCCCGCGTCCTAGGCTCGATGGCGATGCCGACCGACGCTCTGAATTTCACCCCCGACGCCGCGGCCAATCGGCTCCTCGCATCGGAGCCGCTGGCGGTGATGATCGGCATGCTGCTCGACCAGCAGGTCCCGATGGAGTGGGCCTTCGCCGCGCCCGCGCTGCTGAAGGAGCGGTCGGGCGGCGGTCCCCTCGACGCCGACCGCGATCGCGGCGATGGACCCGGCGGCGCTGGAAGCGGTGTTCCGCGCCAAGCCCGCCCTGCATCGCTATCCCGGCCTCGATGGCGAAGCGGGCGCACGACCTCTGCCGCGCACCTCGTCGAGCACTACGACGGCCGAAGGCCGACGGGGTCTGGAAGGGCGTCGCGACCGGCGACGAGCTGCTCGCCCGCGTGCGGCGCGCTGCCCGGATTCGGCAAGGCCAAGGCGCGCATCTTCGTCGGTCTGCTCGGCAAGCGACTCGGCGTGCGGCCGTCGGGCTGGGAGCAGGTCGCCGCCGACTGGCCGTCGATCGCCGACGTCGACACGTTCGAGCGCGTGCCTCGAGATCCGCGAGCAGAAGCGGGCGATGAAGGCGCGGCGAAGCAGCGGCGGCCGCGAGCTCCGTCGAGCTGACGCCGGCTCTCAGGTCGAGCGTCGAGTCCGTCTTGGTGGCGGTGCGACCCCGTCGGGCCGGGCGCCGTGAGCGGTAGATGTGCGGCTGTCCGTCGCACGCGAGCGGCTCCAGGTGGCTCTGGCGCGCCGCCGCCGAACGATGGCGAACATGGCCGACCGTTGATCGCGAGGTCGACGGCGGTCGCGCCGGTCGCGGTCCACTCGAGCTGGACACTCGTCGGTCGCATTGCACCCCGGGCGGCCGGGCTCACGGTGAATCCGGTGATCCTGACGCTCGATGGCGGCGGGTGGTCGTCGGCGCCGGTTCGGCGCGGTGGTCGAGGTGCAGCTCGTCGCGGCGCTGGTCGGGGCTTCGGTGTGGACGTGCCGCGACCGACGTCGACGTGGTCGAAGACGCCGAGGTGCTGGTCGCCGGGGTGCCGTTCTTGTTGGAGCTGCTGCAGCCGGCGAGGAGACGGCACGAGGGCGCCGGAATCGTCAGCGGGACACGTCGTGGAGAGGCGACGCTGGATCGAGGCGGAACAGGAGGTTACGCTCCGGGACCGTCCGTATCCTGGGCACGGATGTCCGGCTTCGTCGATACCGCGCAGAGCAACCTGAAGGGTGGCGACGGCGGAGCCGGCTGTGTCGCGTTCCGGCGAGAGTCGCACGTGCCCAAGGGCGGACCCGACGGCGGCGACGGCGGCGGGGCGGCGAGGTCTGGCTCGCGCGCCAACCGCAACGTCGCGTCGCTGCTCGCGTTCCGTGACCATCCGCACCGCAAGGCGGCTTCGGGCACGCACGGCACCGGCCAGAAGCTGCACGGCAAGGGCGGGGAGGATCTCGTCGTCGACGTGCCCGAAGGAACCGTGGTGCGCTCGCATGGACGGCGAGCTGCTCGCCGACCTGGTCGCGCCACGGCGACCGTGGCTCGCGGCCCGCGGGGGCCAGGGCGGGCGCGGCAACGCCCGCTTCCTGTCGAACGCGCGCCGCGCGCCGAGCTTCGCCGAGCAGGGCGAGTACGGCGAGGAACGGTGGCTGCGGCTCGAGCTCAAGCTGCTCGCCGACGCCGCGCTCGTCGGCTTTCCGAACGCGGGGAAGTCCACCCTCATCTCGGTGGTGAGCGCGGCAAAGCCGAAGATCGCCGACTACCCCTTCACCACGCTCGAGCCGCACCTCGGCGTCGTCCGCTGGCAGGACCACGAGTTCGTGCTCGCCGACATGCCGGGACTCATCGAGGGCGCGGCCGAAGGCCGTGGGCTCGGTCATCAGTTCCTGCGCCACATCGAACGGGCCCGCGTGCTCGTGGTCCTGTGCGACCTGCGCCCGATCGACGGCCGTTCCCCGGCCGAGCAGGAGCGCGTGTTGCTCGACGAGCTCGGGCCGCTACCGGCCGGAACTGCTGGACCGGCCGCGGCTCGTCGTCGGGAGCAAAGCCGACGTCGCCGCGCCGGAGCGTCGAGTTCGACGGGCTTCGCATCGCCGAGCGTGACGTCGCCTCGGGCTCGACGAGTTCCGCAGGTCGCCTGGCCGAGTTGATCGAAGGCGCGCGCGCGGCCGAGGGTGAGCCCGAGCCGTACGTCGTCTTCCGGCCCGAGCGAGCAGGGGTTCTCGGTGGTGCGCGAGGGTCCGACGAGTGGCGCGTGCAAGGTCGGCCGGCCGAGCGCGCGGTCGCGCTCGCCGACCTCACCAACCCCGAGGCGATGGCGTACATCCAGCAGACGCTGCAACGCATGGGCGTGGAGAAGGCATTGGCGCGGGCCGGCGCCAGCGACGGGGACCCGTGCGGATCGGCGGCCACGAGCTCGTCTACGAAGAGGCGCTGTCATGAAGCCGGTCGCCGTGGTCGTGAAGGTCGGCACGTCGTCGATCGCGAACGAAGCGGGCGAGCTCGACGACGCCGCGTTGGTCGAAGCTCGCCGACGATCTCGCCGGCACGCGCGCGACCGGGCACGAGGTCGTGCTCGTGATGTCGGGTGCGATCGCGGCGGGAATGCCCGCGCTCGGGACTGAGCGCCGGCCCACGCGACATCGGCACTTTGCAGGCGATCGCGGCCGTCGGCCAACCCCGGCTGCTGGGGCGGATGAACGCGCTGCTCGGCGAGCTCGGCGATCGTCGCCGGCCAGGTGTTGCTCACCCCGTACGACTTCGCGCAGCGCGTCGCAGTACCTCCACGCCCGTGAGACGCTGCGGCGGCTGCTCGACCTCGGCGTGCTGGCGATCGTCAACGAGAACGACACCGTCGCCGACGACGAGATCCGATACGGCGACAACGATCGGCTCGCGGCGCTGCGTCGCGCATCTCGTGCGGCGCGACGTGTTGCTGTTGCTACCGACACCGGCGGGCTGTTCACCGCCGATCCCGCGCCGCGATGCCGGCGCGTCGCTGATCGAGGAGATCGTCGAGGTCGACGACGGCACTCGAACCGGCCGCGGGCGGAGCGGGAACCGAGCGCGGCAGTGGCGGGATGGCGAGCAAGCTCGCGGCCGGCGAAGATCGCAGCTTGGTCGGGCGTGCGCGCGGTCATCGCATCGGCTGAGTGTCCCCGACGTCGTCGCCGACGCGCTCGCGGGTCGCGCGGTCGGTACGTCGTTCGCGCCGCGCCCGCACCCGCTCGTCGTCGCGCAAGCTCTGGATTGCGTTCGCGCAAGGCTCCGACGGCCGCGTCATGGTCGACGCGGGTGCCCGCGCGCGCGCTCGTCGACGGTGGAAGTCGCTGCTCGCCGCGGGCGTGCGTGCAGTCGACGGCGCGTTCGACGTCGACGCGCCGGTCGAGATCATCGGCGACGACGGTCGGTCTTCGCCAAGGGGCTGTCCGTTACGGCGCGTCGCAGCTGCGGACGGTTGCCGGGAAGCGGCACCTTCGATCTTCCGCCCGGCTCACCGCAAGAGGTCGTGCACCGCGACGACCTCGTTGTCCTTCCGTGAAGGCGCGGTCTGTCGCGGCTGCGCCTCGGCGCGCCGCTTGATTCCGTGCAGCATCTGACGCGCCATCACGAAATCGGCCGGAGCCGCGAACCAATAGGTCGCGGCTACCCAGGGTGGCGCGAACGCGGCTCTCGAACGCACAACGATGTGGGTGCGTCCGGCGTCGCGGGGCTCGAGCGTGAACGCCCACGAGAAGCTCATCGTCGCGGACCACCGATCCCGCCAGGCGGCCGGCAGGTGCTCGTGGGAGTACAGGACGAGGGCGTCGGGATCGAGCTCGGTGACGACGAATCCGCATCGGCTTTGCAGCGGCCCGTCGGGGACGAAGTCGCCAACTGCGAGTTGTTGCAGTTCGCGAACGATGTACGGGTTCCATACGCCTGTCCGTGGGTGTCGGCGGCGGTCTTGTCGTTCGCGCCTTGCGCGTCCAGCCTGCCGAGCGTCCCGGAATCCCCGGTAGGGCCTTTGCCGACGTTCGTCGTAGGACGTTCGATCAGGCGGCCGGCGGGACGGCTCCGGCAAAAAGCCCCGGACTTGACCGTTCGGTCAAGAGGTAGCCTGACCGGATGACACCCGTCGTGGAGCTCGGCCGCCGGGCCAAGGCCGCGAGCCGGCTCCTGGCCGCGGCGCCGACGCCGGCCAAGAACGGGTTCCTGCTCACCGCCGCCGACCTGCTGGCCGAACGGGCGAACGAGATCCGGGCGGCGAACGACGGCGATCTCGAAGCCGCCGAGGCCGCCGGCACGGCGAGCGGTCCTCTCGACCGGTTGCGGCTCACGGACGCTCGACTCGAGGGTATGGCCAACGGGCTGCGAACCGTGGCTGCTCTGGCGGATCCGGTCGGCGAGGTGCTCGACGGCTGGCGCCGCCCGAACGGTCTCGAGATCGTGCGCACGAGGGTGCCGCTCGGCGTCGTGGCGATCATCTACGAGAACCGCCCGAACGTCACGAGCGATGCCGCGGGCCTCTGCGTGAAGGCAGGCAACGCGGCGCTGTTACGGGGCTCCTCGTCGGCACTGCGCTCGAACATCGCGGTCGCGGCAGGTACTCAGGGACGCGGCGGTCAAGCACGGGCTGCCCGACGACTCGGTGATCCTCGTCGAGGACACCTCGCACGAGACCGCGACCGAAGTGATGCAGCTGACCGACTACGTCGACTGCCTGATCCCGCGCGGTGGACCGTCGCTCATCCAGAGCGTTCGCGACAACGCCACGGTGCCCGTCATCATCGACGGCGATGGCAACTGTCACGTCTACGTCGACGCGTCGGCCGATCTCGACGAGGCGTTGAGGATCGTCGTCAACGCCAAGACGCAACGGCCGAGCGTGTGCAACGCCGCCGAATCGCTCGTGGTCCACGCGGCCGTGGCCGGCGCGTTCCTTCCCCGGGCCGCCGAGGTGTTGTACGCACAAGGCGTCGAGCTGGTCGGCGACGCGGAGTCACAGCGACTCTCGGACCGCGTCGGGATCGCAACCGACGATGATTTCGGTCGTGAGTACTCCGACCTGAAGATGTCCGGTCGCGATCACGCCCGATCTCGCCGGCGCGATCGCGCACGTGAATCGGTACGGGACCGGGCACACCGAAGCGATCCTGACCCGCGATCTCGAAGCGGCGCGTCGCTTCACCCGGGAGGTCGACGCGGCCGCCGTCGTCGTGAACGCGAGCACGCGGTTCACCGATGGCGAGGAGTTCGGCTTCGGCGCCGAGATCGGTATCTCGACGCAGAAGTTGCACGCCCGCGGCCCGATGGGCCTGCGGGAATTGACCACATACAAATACGTCATCTGGGGTGAAGGGCAGGTACGGGGGTAATGGGCGAACGGTTCGCATCCGTCGACGAGGCGGCCGCACGGTTGCGGGAAGTCGATTATCTGTCCGACTCGAGCATCGCGGGTGTGGTGTTCCTGGCCGACCGCCTCGGCAAGCCGGTCCTGGTCGAAGGGCCGGCCGGTGTCGGCAAGACCGAGTTGGCCAAGGCCGTCGCCGAGTCGCTCGGCGCCCGCCTGATCCGCTTGCAGTGCTACGAGGGCCTCGACGAGTCGAAGGCTATCTACGAGTGGAACTACAAGAAGCAGCTGCTGAGGATCCAGGCCGACCGCGAGCACGAGCGCGACTGGGAGACGGTCGAGTCCGACATCTTCTCGGAGCAGTTCTTGTTGACCCGCCCGCTGCTCGAGGCGATCCGCGCCGACGAGCCGGTCGTGTTGCTCATCGACGAGGTCGACCGCGTCGAGATCGAGACCGAGGCGTTGTTGCTCGAGGTGCTCTCCGACTTCCAGGTCTCGATCCCCGAGCTCGGCACGATCACGGGCAAACAGATTCCGATGGTGTTCCTCACCTCGAACAACACGCCGCGAGCTCTCGGAAGCGTTGAAGCGGCGCTGTTTGTTCTTGCACATCGATTACCCCGACATCGACCGCGAGAAGGAGATCGTGCGGGTGCGCGTCCCCGAGGTCGACGAGGCGCTCGCCCAGCAGATCGCCAAGGTCGTCAACTCGATCCGCAACATCGACTTGAAGAAGTCGCCGTCGATCTCGGAGACGATCGACTGGGCCCGCACCCTCGTGTTCCTCGGGCGTAACGAGATCACGCCGGAAGTGCTCGGCGACACATTGCACGTGTTGCTCAAGTACCAGAGCGACATCGCCAAGGCGCGCAAGGAGCTGGGTGTCGACACCCCGGCCGTCATCAAGAAATAGCCCGTGAATCCGAGTCGCCGTGCAGTGGAACAAGCTCGACTACGGACTGTCGTCGGCGACGGGGCCGAAGGGGAGTGGTGACGTGACCATGCTGCCGGCCGAGCCGCACATGCTCGACGTGTTGCAGGGTTTCGTGCACGAGCTGCGAACGGCCGGCCTGCCGGTGTCGATGACCGAGAACCTCGACGCAATGCGCGCGATCGAGTTCGTTCCGCTGGACGATCGCGCCGCGTTCAAGGCGGCACTCGGTGCGACGCTCGTCAAGAACGCTGGTCACTACCGGGTCTTCGAGACCGTCTTCGAGGTGTTCTTCTCGATGTTCTCGCCCGGCGTCGACGCCGACGGCGAGGCCACTCTCGACGCCGACGCGCAGGCCGAGCTTCGAGGAGCTCCGGGCCGCGATGGACCAGGGCGGCGCCATGAGCCAGGTGTCGAACGAGGAGCTCGCGCAGATGCTCCTCGACGCGCTGATGCGCATGGATCAAAACGAGATGCGCATGCTCGCGGCGGCGGCAGTGGCGCGCTTCGCGGGGATGGAGCCCGGCCGGCCCGTCGGCGGTGCGTACTACCTGTATCGCACGCTGCGTCAGCTCGACGCCGACGGCCTCGTCACCAAGATGATGGCCAAGGCGCAGCAGGGCGAGCAGATCGGCGAGGGCGCGTTCGACGAGCGCCTGGCCAAAGAAGACTTCGAGGGCAGGCTCAAGGTCTTGAAGGAGATGATCGAAGCCGAGATCCGCAAGCGCCTCGTCGCCGATCGCGGCGTCGAGGCGATGGCGCGGACCTTGCGCAAGCCGCTGCCGGAAGACGTCGACTTCATGCACGCCTCGCGCGAAGAGATGCAGATGCTGCAGAAGGCGATCTACCCGTTGACCCGAGCGCTGGCAGCTCGCCTCGCTCAGCGGCGCCGGCATCGTCGTCGTGGGCAGCTCGACTTTCGCCAGACCGTGCGCCACTCGATGTCGTTCGGTGGGGTGCCGGTGGAACCGAAGTTCAAGCGGCCGCGTCCGTCGAAGCCCGAGATCATGGTGGTGGCCGACATCTCCGGTTCGGTGGCGTCGTTTGCACGCTTCACGCTGCAGTTCGTCTACGCGATGCAGAGCGAGTTCTCCAAGGTCCGCTCATGGGTGTTCATCGACGGAGTCGACGAGGTCACGCGTTTCTTCGACGAGTCGCAGGAGCTGGGCGAGGCGATCCACCGCGTGAACACCGAGGCCGATGTGGTCTGGGTCGACGGGCACAGCGACTACGGGCACGCATTCGAGGTGTGGCACGACCGCCATATCCGCGAGGTGACGAAGAAGTCGTCGGTCATCCTCCTCGGCGACGCGCGCAACAACTACCACGCGTCACAGGCGTGGACGGTCGCCGAGATGCAAAAGCGCGCTCGCAAGGTCTTCTGGCTCGATCCCGAGCCGCGCGGCTACTGGGATACCGGCGACTCGATCGTGTCCGAGTACGCGCCGTACTGCGACGGCGTGTACGAGGTGCGCAACCTACGGCAACTGCAGAAGTTCGTGGCCGACGTGGTCGAAGCCTGAGATCTGCCGTGCAACTGACGGAGCCACGTTTGCGCCGAGGCCGTGGTTTTCTGTCGTAGTCGTCGTAGGGGGTCTGTCATCGAGACCCCGCGTGGTCGGTTGAATTCGAGGCGATGACGACGCCATGCCGACTGTTGGCTGCACGTGGTGACCACCCAGCGCGGGGGTTTACGAACACCGGTCCCGCCAGCCCGGCCATTGACGTCGCCGCGGTCGTCGTCCGGGTCAACGCCAGACTGAGCGATTCGTAAGGCAACCCAGGAGAAACCGTGAACAGCAGGTGATCGTGACCCAACCGACAGTCGACTTCTACGGGGCCGTTGTGAACGTCGAGAGTGCGAATCAGCACCGGCCGGTGACGGCGCGTTGTCTACTTCTTGAGGTGGTTCCCGTACACCGCGATGAGTTGGCGATCACCGCGTCGACGTCTCGTAGCCGTTGTTGACGATGAACGTGTCGCGGCCGTTGTTCCAGCGTGGCAGGACGGTCACGGACTCGCCGCTTCCGTGCTTGAGCGGAACAGCTGGGCCGGGGAGGAAGTCGCCCTTGCCGTCGCCGAGGAACAGCTTGTCTTGTTCGGTTCCTCGCATCGCTACGTACAGGTCGAGGTTGCCGTCGCCGTCGACGTCCGCCAAAGCGGCGTCGGCGGCGTCCTTCGTCGCCAGGCTGAAGACCGGCTGACCGAAGCGCCCGTGCTCATTGAGCTGCACCGTCACTCGTGTCTTCTCACGGAGATGAAGTCGACCCAACCGTCGTGCCCGACGTCTACCACCGAGTCCGGCCTGGGTAGCCGGGCCCGATGTTCGTCGACCTCTTTCTCGCTTCCCAGCGCACGGTAGAGGTGAATCCCTGCGTCGGCGTGCAGACCCCGATGTCGTCGAGCCCGTCGTGGGTGATGTCGGCCGCCGCGGGGCAGTTGTTGACGTCGCCGATCTCGAGCGTTGGCGGGCCAGCGTGGAGCACGAAGCGGTTGCCCTCGTTGATCCAGAGTTTGTTGGAACCGGGCAGGCGACACGAGACCTCTCGCCCGAACAGACAGGGCGACGGTCACCGTTCGCGATGACGACCATGGCGGTGCCCCGCGGCTTGCGGGTCGGTCACGCCCCACTGCTGCGCCTCGTCGACGAACGTGTGATTAGGACGCTGGATCAACAACTCCTTCTTGTTGAGGCAGACCTTGCCCCTGCAGTCGCCGATCGCGAAGTAGATGTCGGGGAGCCCGTCACCGTTGAAGTCGGCGAAGACGCACGCATGGCGGTCGCGGAGCGGGAACGACATCCGAGGGTGAACGGCCCGGAAACTCCGTGAGGTGCTGCCTGCGAACGAGCTGACGATCACCGTCGAGAGCCGACTTCGAGGAAGTCCCGACGGAGAGCGAAACCTACGCACTGCGTGTTCGAACTAGCCGGCCGTACCACGGCTCAGCCCCGACAAGCAGCTCGACGCATTGGCCTTTGCGCCGCCGCTCGATCCGCAGCCGGACGCGAGGAGAGCCGCTACGACGGCGACCGCGGCCGCGTACCGTTTGCGCTTTGCGGATGAGCTGCTACCCACTTGTATCGTCCTCCCGGGCCGTCATGGTATGCGCAGGGACGAGGCGTCGGCTCGCGGCCGTTACGTTTTCCCGGCTTGCGCGCCGAAGCAGGCTCTGCGCTGACCTCCGGCTCGAACGGCGCAGCGATTTGCGCGCTTGGTGGCTGGGGTGACTCTTGCCGAGCCGGCGTACGGCGGCATGAATCCATCGGATGCGCGGTCGAGACATTCTGATCTGTCCCCAACTGTTGACCCAGATCGTCCGCTACGAAGTGGGATTGACGCGCGGACTTCTTTGAGTCAGGACGCGGAGCGAAGCCAGCTGAACTTCTCAAACGCCGGACGCCGTACGGATCCGCAACCATGATCGCTAGGTCATCGCGGTCTTCGTGACCGTCCACGGTCCAGCATGTGTCGGCGTGACGGTCACGACGAGCCAGATCTGGCGCGATCCGGCTGTGCAACCACTGGCGGACTGCATCGCGAGGTGTTGTCGGGACCGCGGTCGTACAGGTCGACACGGCGTAACGAGAGCAGGCTGCGCGACCGTCATTCCCCGAACGGCGCTGGGACGCAGGCGGGAGATCGATCCGACTTCGGTGCCGATGCCGACCTCGTTGGGCGCGGTCCGGACGATCGAATAGGTCGCCGCGACGTTGGGTGCGGGCCGAGACGTGGAGCCGGGCGACACTGACAAGACCTGGCGGGTCGCGCAACGGGTCGCGTCCGACCGGATGATCTCGACTGCGATCCGGACGCCCGCCACATGCACAAGAGCGTCAGCGAATACCGCGACGGCTACAAGGCCCACATTGCAGTCGAGCCCGAAACTGGCTTGATCACCGCGGCCGCGGATCACGCCCACGAACGCTGCGGACGGACCTGCCGGAGTCGCGCTTCTCGCGGGTGAGGAACCCGGCTTGCAGGTCCTCGCCGACTCCGCATATGGCGGCGGTGAGGCCCACGCCGCACTCCGGAATGCGAGGCATCGTCAAGCGATCAAGGCGATTCCGCTCCGGCCCGCGGTGCCGGGCGGCTTCGACCGCGACGACGTCCACATCGACCATGCTGCTCGCACCGTCGCGTGCCCGACACGGTGAGACCGCGACGATGCACTGCCAAAGGTCACGCGGTCTTCGGTGTTCGTTGTCAGCGGTTGCCCGCTACGCGGCCGATGCACCACAGCCAAAGATGGCCGCACGATCCACGTCCGCGAGCACGACACCTAACTCGTCGAAGCACGCCGACGCGTGGCGCGAGGGCGACTTCGCAGCCGACTACCGACGATGGCGACCCATGGTCGAACGCTCCATCGCGTGGCTCGTCGCCCGCCAACACCGCCGCGTCGCTACCGCGGCGTCGAACGCAACCAGCTCGGCCTCTCCATCCGCATCGCCGCGCTGAACCTGCGCCGACTCATCAACTCGGCCTCACCCCCGACGGACCAACCTGGGCGCGACACGATAACGGGCCCGGGAACCGACGAACAGAACCGCTCACGACGAAAGCCACCCCAGTTGGCCGGCTCACACCTCACACCGGCTTTGGGTTCGGCATCAACCAGACCCAACCGAACCAACGACGCCGTACGCCTCGTGGAAGCGCCTGGTTCAACAGTGTCCTAGCTGTAGATCCCAGGCGTGTTGTTCAGGCGGCGGTTTCCAGTCGTGAGATTGGGGTGTTGTGGCCGAGGGCGCTGTGTGGTCGTCGACAGTTGTAGTAGGTGAGCCAGCGTCGTAACGCTTGTCGGCGTTGCTGGCTGGTCGTGAAGGCTTGGCCGTAGGCACCTTCGCGCAGCATCGTCTGGATGAACCGCTCGATGCTCCTATGTTTGTCAAGCGGCACGAAGAGCTAGCTTCGCGCCTGCGTGTGGCCGACGGTAGCGCGGTCAGAAGACTTCGCGGGCGATATAGCGCTTGAGGCATCGGATGATCTCGCGTTTGCTGAGTCCTTCCGCGGTGCGCCTCGCGACGTAGTCGTGGGTGGGTTGGTGATGACGGAGACGCACGATCGTGATGATGTAGAGGGCGCTGTTCGCCGCTCGATCGCGGCAGCGATTGAGTCGGTGGCGTCGCTTGTTCTTCCGCTGCTAGCGGGCTTCGGTGAGACGCAGCAGAGCTTCGCGAACACGGCTTGATTTCGGATCCGGTTCGTGTTGTGGCCAACGGTGACGAGGAACTGACCTGCGAGTTCGGAGCTCACGCCGAAGAGTTCGACTAGTTCGGGCGCCGCGTGTTCGACGAGGGCTTTGATCTGACCGCTGAGCTTTTTTGCTTCCGCGTCGAGGGTCTTCCAACGTGGGCCAGGTCACGCAAGGTGAACTTCACGCTGGCGAGCAGAAGGCGGTCTGCATCGTCGACAAGTTCCAGCAGGTTGTCGGTCTCGGGCTCGAAGCACGAGGAAGCGATGGACGAAGGTGCGATTGGTGAGATCGACGAGCTCGTCGCGCACCTCGGTTGGGGCGCTGATCATCGTGTGGAAGAGGTTGATGAAGGCCTGCGTGCGGGACCGAACAGCACTTCTCGAGCGACATGAGAATCCGGATCGCATCGAGGACCGGACTTCGCGGACTCGCTGTAGTTCGGCGAGGACCTCTCGTGCGTCACGTTACGACAGCGATACGATGACTTCCCGTGCATGTGGCGTGCTTGAGCGATTCGGCTCGTTCACCTCGACCACGACCTCGCCGGCATCGACGATGCGAGCGTGTGAGCGCAGCGGCGAAGTTCCGGTGCTTTCAACTCCGATCGACACGATGAGGCGCGAGAGCGCATCCAGGTGAGCATCGCTGCGTAGCCCCGGGCGTTCGCTGGGAACTCGCGATGCCCGAGCAGCCTGCCGTTGTCGTCGATCGCGGCTGCGTAGTGGGTGCACTTGTGCGTGTCCACCCCGCCGATGACATTCGTCGTCTGATTTGTCATGCTCATTGTGCTCCTCGTGAGGACTGATCTGACGTGGAGCGACCGGCCGGGCGGAGCGACAAGCCTGTGACGGGGCTTCTTGCCAAGCTCCTATCAGGTCAGTTCCGTCTGGCCGGGGCGAGCCGTGGCGCAGCACCGCACCCGGTCGACAAATCGAACGAAGGACACCGTGGTCACACTTTGACCTGGGTCAGACCGAGGCGGTGCGACGCACCATCAGCCACCGGCTTTGCCGTTGGTGCGGGGCCGGTAAGGCTGAGTCCGGCTGTGGTTTGACCACGAGCCGCTCGATCCGCCTCGTGGGCGAGCTTGGATCGGTAGCCGGTGCCGTTGTCGGTCAACACGCGTCCTCGACGGTGATGCCGTGGATCTGGGAACACGCGATTGCCCGTTGCAGAACCCGTGAGTGCGACGAGGCAGTTTCGTTGGGGAGGACCGGCACGAAAGCGAAGGACAGTGCCGACCGGTAGCGACGAGGAGGTCCGAGCCGGCCTCTGGTCGTGATGTTTTACCGAGGTCGCCCGTGGCCTCGACCGAGTAACGCGCTTAACCTGCCGTGAAGCGGCCGAGTTCGTCGTGAAGCTCGCCGTGCATGAGATGCACTTGACGGGCAGGTTCGGTTGAAGCGGATCCGCCGACACCCGAGAACGATGCTTCAACCGGCCGCCGCAGAAGTGGGCATCTCCCTCGACGCCCATCCCTGCAACGAGCATGAACTCGTCCACGCAACCGGCGAAGACGCTGGATCGATCGCGACGACCTTGTCGGGTGTGAGGTTCGCGACGGTGATGCGGCGCTGAGGAACGGTCCGTCATCGCGCTCACCTGAGTCGCCAGCGATACAGCCAGCGGATAACCTGTTCGTTTCGAGAACGAGTGCGCACCGCTTCGGTGGAGCCCGGTTAACCACGCCGATCACGGGCACAGCGTAGTGGTTAGTGAACTCAGGGTCCCTTGGGGTGAGTCGCTTCAGCACCGAGAGTTTCCGGGACCCAACGACAGCATGGGTTACCTAGCTCGTGCGAGGCTTGCGCAGCATCGTCCAGATCGGCGGGACGCTCTTCACGTCGACCTTGTGGATCAGCTCGAACGCGTGCCGGGCGTAGTACGCGAGGTTCGCTTCCTTTTGGGTCTCGAGGTACGCAGCCAGCCCCTCGTTGTCGCAGCGTTCGAGCACCGGTTGCAGCGCGGCGCTCCCGGCGCCCATGCGTTGAAAGAGTGGATCGGTACCGAGCAGGTTGAGGTAGAAGTGTGGTTCGGCCACCTGGTGGTGCGCCTTGTCGAGGGCCGCGAGCAGCCGGACCGCACCGGCGAGTCGGCGGCCGGATCGCACGAACGTCGGCGCGCCGCGCACGTTCGTCATGAGGTCGCGGCGGACCGATCGCGGGTACGCGCCCGGCGGCAGCCACACCGCCGCGCACGCGACCTTCGTGCCGGTGCGGGCGATCCAGGTCTCGCCGAAGGGTGCGGCGTCGGCGAGGCCGGCGCCCATGAACGTGAGCAGGCCCTTGCTCTGCGAGATCGGGTCGGGAACGAAGTGGTTGAAGAGCGGGTCGTCGTAGAACGCCCGTGCCAGCGTCCCCACCACGGCCGAACGGTCGGCCGGTTGCATCCGGTCGACCTCGAACATTCGAGATCCCATGGCCCGAGCGTACGCTGAAACAGTGTCGGACAGCGGAGAGGGCGGGACGGCGGCGACGACGCTCGCGCGCCTCGGGTGGGACGACGCGCTGGCCGCGTCCGCGGCCGAATTCGCCATTCCGGGAGCGCAACCCGGTCGCGTCGCGCGCGTCGATCGGGGCTGGGTGACGCTGATGACGGCATCCTCTTCGACCCGCGTCCAGCTCGCCGGGCATGTCGTCGCGACCGGGGACTGGGTTCTCGAAGCCCACGGCAAGGTCGCCGGCGTCTTGGCGCGTCGATCCGCGTTCGTTCGGGGTGACGCGGGGGAGGGTCGCGCCCGCCGACCGCAGGTCGTGGCGGCCAACGTCGACCTCGTGTTCGTCGTGCAGTCTCTCGGCAACGGCCCCAATCTCCGCCGACTCGAGCGCGAGCTCGTGCTCGCGTTCGAGAGCGGGGCGACGCCGATTGTCGTGCTCTCGAAGGCTGATCTCGCGGGCTCGGCCGTGATCGCCGCGGCCGTCGGCGTCGCGCACTCGGCGGCGGCCGGCGTCGAGGTGGTCGTGACGAGCGCGATTTCCGGCACCGGGCTCGATCGCCTGCGCACGCTTGCGCGTCCGGATCGGACGGTCGCGCTCATCGGGGCGTCGGGCGTCGGTAAGTCGAGACTCGTCAATGCGCTGGTCGGAACCGCCACCCAAGTGATCGGTGACGTCCGGGAGAGCGATCAGCGCGGTCGGCACACGACGACCGCGCGCGAGCTGATCGCCCTGCCCGGCGGTGGCTGGCTGGTGGACACACCGGGCCTGCGTTCCGTCGCGCTCTGGGACGCCGACGACGGGCTGAGCCGGGTGTTCTCCGACGTCGAAGCTCTCGCGGCGCAGTGTCGCTACAACGACTGCTCGCACGGCCCCGAGCCGGGCTGTGCAATTCGAGCGGCGATCGAGCGCGGTGAGCTCGACGGCGCGCGCTTCGAGCACTACCGGCGGCTCGACCACGAGCTCGACGAGAACGAACGCCGGAAGTAGAGGCGTTATCCGGGCAAGATCTCGCGGACGCGATCGGCGATGCGCGCAAGCGCGATCAGTTGGCGGCGTTCACGCCGCCGGAAGGGGTGCCCGTCACGGCCTACGAGCAGCACGAGGTTGCCGGTAGGGAACGGAGCAACTGCGAGATCGTCGGGACCGGATTCGCCCGCGGCGACTACGGGTGACGCGGCGGTACCCGCCGCGAGTGCTTCCAGCACCGACGGATCGGGCATGTCCGCGCCCGCCGATGCCAGCACGACGTCGCCGTGCAGCATCACCGCCCAGTCGGCCGAGAACTCCTCGCGCACGCTGTCGACGAGACGCTCGATCAACTCGGTGCGTGTCGCGGCTCCGGAGAGATGTTCGACGGACTCGAGTGCGTCCAGGCGCGGGTCGGGAAAGGTGCCGACCTCGCGCCACTCTTCTACCGACGCGCCGTCGACCTCTTCTATCTCTCGCACCAGCAGCGCGACCAGGTCCCGGTCGGGGAGCATCACCGCGAACTCGTCGACCGCGACGTGCTCGCTGCGTTCGAGCACGTCGATGCCGACGATGTCGCCACCGATCGCGCCGATCCGGGACGCGACGAGCCCGAGCGCACCCGGTCGATCGGGAAGCCAGACGCGCACGACGAGACTGGGCACGGGCGCAGGTTACGACCCGGCGGCGCAGGGCGGGCAGTACGCAACACGGCGTTCACAGGGGCTTCTCCTACACTCAAAGAGTGGAGCGCCTCGGCATCCTCGGGGGCACCTTCGACCCCGTCCACGTCGCGCACCTGGCGGCGGCGGCGGCGGCCCGGGATCAGCTCGGGCTCGACCGGGTGCTCGTGGTGGTGGCAGGTGATCCTTGGCAGAAACGGGGGCGGGTCGGAGCTCCCGCGGAGGCCCGTTTCGAGATGGTCGCCGCCGCCCTCGACGGAGCCGAGCATCTGGAGGCGTCACGGCTCGAGATCGACCGCGCCGGGCCGACATACACGATCGATACTGTCGAGACGCTCGCGAAACACCCCGAATCCGAGCTGTTCCTGATCGTGGGCAGCGACGTCGCCGCGTCGCTCGACGGATGGCACCGGTCGCCAGACCTGCGTTCGGCCGTGACGCTCGCGATCGTCGACCGCGAGGACGTTGCGCCCACGACGGCGCCCGCGGGCTGGAGGTGTGTCCGTGTGCACATGCCTCGACTCGACGTCTCCTCGACCGACCTGCGCCGCCGTATCGCAGCCGGCGAATCGGTCGAGTTCCTCGTGCCGCCGCCCGCGGCGCGGATACTTCGTGCACGCGGTCTCTACACTGCAGGGTGATGACCCGAGCGTGCGCGACGAAGCCCAAGCGTCGACGCTCGCGCGAGTGGATGGGAGTCGTCGGGGTCCTGGCTCTGGCGGCCGGTTCGGGACTCTTGGCGGCGCACCTCGGCACCCACAGGTCGTGGGAGAACTCGCCCACGACCGCATCCACCACGACGTCTCGTTCACCCGTCGAACCGCAGAGGAATCCGTGACCGAAGACCACACCATGACGAGTACCGAGCGCGCCCGCATCGCCGCGCACGCAGCCGACGACAAGAAGGGGGACGACATCATCGTTCTCGATGTCGGCGAGATCATGGGAATCGTCGACGCGTTCGTGATCACGCACGCGTCGAACACGCGCTTGGTGCGTGCGATCGTCGACGAGGTGAAGGAACAGCTGCTCGTGCTCGCGGGCGTGAAACCCCGGTCGGTCGAGGGCCTCGACGATATGTCCTGGGTGCTCCTCGACTACGGCGATCTCGTCGTGCACGTCTTCCTCGACGAGACGCGCGAGTTCTACGGGCTCGAACGGCTCTGGTCCGACGCACCGCGCATCGTCTGGGACGGCGCCGCCGCCGTGTAGACGCCCTTGGTGGTCTCTGTTCTGGACAACAGCCGGACATGGCGGGAAGACTCGCTCCATGACAAGAAGGTCGAGTTCCGGCCTCGTCGCCACCATCGTCGCCACCGTTGTCGTGGCGGCTCTCGGGGTCGCGGGGTGTGGCTCGTCGTCCAAGTCGACGGCGAACATCGCGCCGGGCCCCACCACCACCGTGGCACCTCCGAATCCGGCTCCGTACGCGAAGACGGGCGTGTACGCGGTCGGCTTCACGACCTTGCACCTCGCCGGTGGGCGCCGTGTCGTCGTGTGGTATCCCGCCAACCCCGCGACCACCGCCGGCCACACCCAGGAGTCGATCGATCTCGCGAGCCTGTTGACGCCCGCGCTGCAGGCCAAGATCCCGGCTGTCGATCGGGTGAAGTACAAAGCCCAGGCCTACGAGAACGCACCGGCCGCGACGTCGCCGGGCAAGTACCCCCTCGTCGTCTTCAGCCACGGCTACGCCGGCTACCCCGAGCAGTCGGTGTCGCTCACGACGCACCTCGCGTCGTGGGGCTTCGTGGTCGCCGCGCCCGATCACGTCGAACGGTCGCTCGACGGGCTGCTCGGCACGGCCGCGGCGGGCGTACCCAAGTCGACCGACGTGGCGGTGCTGCAGACGACGCTCGCGCTCACGATCGTGTCGTCGAACGGGCCCGGCGTTCTGCACGGGCTGGTCGATCCGAATCGCGTGGTTGCCGCGGGTCATTCGGCCGGCGCCGGCGCTGCGTACCAGTTTGCGTCGGTCGATCCCCGGGTGAAGGCCTGGATCTCGTATTCGGTCGGGTTCGGCGGTCAGGGCGGACCCGCGCCCAGCGCGCCGGTCAAGCCGGGCATGGTGATGCTCGGCGAGACCGACGGGGTCATCCCCCCCGCCGCGAGCCGCCAGGTCTACGCGGGGATGCACGCACCGAAGTACCTCGTGCAGATCCCGCGCGCCGGGCACCTCGTGTTCTCGGACATCTGCCTGATCGGGCGGAGCTCGGGCGGAGTGATCGGCATCGTCAAGGCCATCAAGCTGCCGATTCCGGCCGAGCTCCTGAAGCTCGGGTCCGACGGGTGCACCAGTGACCACCCGCATCCGGAGCTCGCGTTCCCGGCGATCGATCAGTTGAGCGTCGCGTTCTTCCGGTGGGCCCTGCACATCGATCCGACCCCGATCGGCCTGAGCACGGCGGCGGTGGCCGGACTCGGCGGAGGGGTCACGGTCACACACCAGGGCTGAGCGCAGAGCCGATCACGTCCGGTGTCCGGAGCGAGGGTGGGAGGAAACGGATCAGCCGACGGAACGCGCACCCGCCACGAGGCCGAACGCGGCGGCCGCGAGGGCGCCGACGCCGCCGATGAGCACCGGCCAGCGACCGCCGAGCGCGTCGGATACGGCTCCGAGAATCGGTCCCCCGATCGGGGTGGTGCCGATCAGCAACACCGTCTGGACCGCGAGGACGTGCCCGATCATCGCTTGATCGGATCGGATCTGGGCGAGCGCGGTGGTCGCGGTCATGTACGCGACGCTCGCACCGCCCGCGGCGGCCGCCACGATGTAGGCGAGCGTGATGGTGGGAACGATCGACAGCACGATCATGCTCACGCCGAGCCCGGCCGCGCCTGTCGCGACGGTTCGAATGCCGACGGTCGATCGTCGGGCGACGGCAAATGCCCCGACCAGCGCGCCGGCACTGAAGGACGAATAAACGACGGTGTAGGCGGCGTCACCACCGTGGAGCCCCTTCTCGACGAAGAGGGGGAACACCACGGTGAAGTTGTAGCTGATCGTTCCGATGATCAACAGCATCGTGAAGGTGATCCACAACTCCGGCACGCTGGCGATATACCGCAGCCCCGCGCGTACCGGCCCGCGTCCACGCGGTGCCACCGCGACCCGCCGCAGCTCCGAGGGTCGCATCATCCCGAGCGCGGTCAACACGGTCAGGTACGAGATCGCGTCGACCGTGAAACACCAGCCGTAGCCAACGCTCAGCACGAGCACGCCCGCGATCGCCGGTCCGGCAATGCGCGAGATGTTGACCATCGCGCTGTACAGCGTCACCGCGTTCGGGACGTCCTCGATCGGCACCATCTCGTTGACGAAGGTTCGCCGGACCGGATTGTCGAACGCGAGCATGCAGCCGCCGACCGCGGCGGTGACGTAGAACGCGAGCAGCGGTGCATGGTGCGTGAACGCGAGCGCCGCCAATGCGAACGATTGGCACATCTCGAGCACCTGGGTGACGACGAGGAGATTGCGCTTGTTGCTGCGGTCGATGATCGCGCCTGCCCACGCCGAGAGCAGCAGTATCGGACCGAACTGGCAGGCCGACAGCGCGCCGACGGCGACTCCGCTGTTCGTGCGGTGGAGCACGAGGAGCGTCAGCGCGACCAGGGTCAGCCAGTTGCCCGTGTTCGAGACCGTCTGGCCGAAAAAGAACAGGCGGAAGTTCCGCGACCTGAGCGACGAGACGGTCCGTCCAACGAAACTGAGCTCGGAGGGTGACGAGGCCATGCGGTGCTGGAGCGTGTCCGGGTCGTTCAGGGTCGCGTCGTTCAGGGTCGCGTCGTTCAGGGTCGCGTCGTTCAGGGTCGCGTTGTGCAGGTCGTCGGTGCGACGTGGTCGGAGAAGCGTGCGGAGATCCAGTTGTCGACGAAGGTGAGCGAGCCGCCGACGAGGCTCTCGTGGTCCTGACCGGGGAAGAGCCGGTATTCGAGATGGTCGCCGAGTCCGCACAGCCGTGATGCGAGCCCGTCGGTGGCGCCTTGGGGCACGTCTTGGTCCGCGGTGCCCTGCGTGATCAGGATGGGGTTGGGAGCCCGGGTGCGGTCGGGGTCGTCGTAGCGGCCGAGTTCGGTGTCGAGACGGGTGATCGTGGCCGGACTCGCGGCGAGGAGGTGATCGAGGTGGCGCCGGGCGAGGTCGTTGGTGATGTCGTCGATGCAGCCGTGCGTTGTGTCGCGCAGGACAGGGCGGGCAGGCGGCGTGAGGAGTTGCTCGACGTCGACGCTTCGGTCGACGGTTCCGAGGCCCTCGAGCGCGTAGATCAGGTAGGCCTGTTCGACGGGATCGTGGGTCGATTCGGCGAGCGGGATGAGCGCCTCGAGCGTGGACGCGGGAGCGAGCGCGACGGTGCCTTCGAAGTTCCACTGCGGTGCGTGTCGTTCTGCGCTTTGCGCGACGAACAGCGCCGTTTGGCCACCTTCGGAGTGTCCGACGGTGACCCACGAGCGCGAGATGGCCGTGCCGAGCAGTTGGTGAGCGGCGGTGACGCTGTCGATGACCGCGGACGTGTCTGCCCGCCCGATGAGGTAGGTGTGCACGCCGGGAGTGCCAAGTCCCGGATAGTCACTGGCCACGACAGCTCTGCCCTGCACCAGCAAGGCGCGCACCTCGCGAACGGCGCTCGCGTCGTGGCCGAGGTCGGGGGCGATCGAGGGTGCGCACTGATCGGCGAGGCCGGTCGTGCCGTGCGCCCATGCGACGACGGGCCATCCCGCCGCGGGCCGAGGTGCCGGTGGCACGAGCACGAGGCCGCTGACCGCGATGTCGTGACCGGACAGATCGGTGGAGTGATACAGCATCTGCCAGCCGCTTGCCGCGCCGAGTCGTTGCGCCTGCGGCCTCGCGTCGCGCACCGCGATCAGCGTGCCGGCCGCGGCGACGCTCAGCGGCGTCGGAACCTCATAGCCCGCGCTCGTTACCTGCAACGTGGCCACGCCGCTCGCCCCGCCGCTTGCCCCGCCGGAGTTGCCGACCCCGGCCGCCGAGCTCGGACTCGGTGCGCCGCGCGAGCCGCCGGCACCGTTGCACGCAGTCAGCACGACCGCCGACACGAACGCAACCAGCACACGAGATCGCGGCTGCTTCACCGCCACTGTCGCCGTCACCGCAACCGTTGCGTCGCGTTGCACCGATCCGCTCGGACGCGCCTCGGGAGCGAGCAAGGGTCCCAGGGTGTGTCCGGAGTGGAGGCGATGGGGATCGAACCCACTACCTCTTGCATGCCATGCAAGCGCTCTACCAACTGAGCTACGCCCCCGTGGGTCGGTCAACGTTACCAGCCAGGTCGGTCGACCCTCGGCCGGTAGCCTCGACCGATATGGCCGACGAAATTCCGCCGCATCGCTACACCGCCGCGCTCGCCAACGAGATCGAGCACAAGTGGCAGGACCGTTGGGACGGCGAGCACGTCTTCGACACGCCCAACCGCACCGGCCTGCTGAGCGAGGATCCGCGCCACATCGCGGAACGGCCGGGCATGTTCGTGCTCGACATGTTCCCGTACCCGAGCGGGGTCGGGCTCCACGTCGGGCACCCGCTCGGCTACATCGCCACCGACGTGTACGCGCGCTTCCAGCGGATGAACGGCTTCAACGTCCTGCACGCGATGGGCTACGACGCGTTCGGGCTGCCCGCCGAGCAGTACGCGGTCCAGACCGGCACGCACCCGCGCATCACCACCGAGGACGAACATCGCGAACATGAAGCGCCAGCTGCGCGCGCTCGGGCTCGGTCACGATCCGCGCCGCGGGCCGGCCACCACCGATGTCGCTTACTACCGCTGGACGCAGTGGATCTTCCTGCAGATCTACAACTCCTGGTACGACGCCGACGCGGAGCGGGCCCGTCCGATCGCGCGAGCTCGTGCAGGAGTTCCGCGCGCGGCCGGTTCCCCACGCCCGACGGCATCCCCTTCGACGAGCTCGGCGCCGCTCGAGCAGCGCCGGCTCGTCGACTCGTACCGCCTCGCGTACGAGGCGTACGCGCCCGTGAACTGGTGCCCGGGGCTGGGCACCGTGCTCGCGAACGAGGAGGTGACCGGCGACGGCCGCAGCGAACGGGGCAACTTCCCCGTCTACCGCCGCCCGCTGAAGCAGTGGATGTTGCGCATCACCGCCTATGCCGACCGCCTGCTCGACGATCTCGACGCGCTCGACTGGACCGACTCGATCAAGCTCATGCAGCGCAACTGGATCGGGCGGTCGACGCGGCGCGTCGGTGCGGTTCCCGGTCGAGGGCCACGAGAACCTCGACATCGAGGTGTTCACGACCCGTCCGGACACGTTGTTCGGCGCCACCTACATGGTGCTGGCGCCGGAGCACCCGCTCGTCGACGTCGATCACCGCGAACCAGTGGCCCGACGACGAGCTGAGCAACGATTCGCGAGCAATCCGCTCGACGCCTGGAAGGGCGTGTTCGGCGCGACCGATCCGCCGCCC
Source organism: uncultured Actinomycetes bacterium (assembly GCA_963784845.1). GTDB lineage: Bacteria > Actinomycetota > Acidimicrobiia > IMCC26256 > PALSA-610 > PALSA-610. The sequence continues at coordinate 145,536 of CAWASN010000005.1, forward strand.
GACGCGGTTCGCCGCTACCGCGATTTCGCCGCGGCCAAGACCGATCTCGAACGGCAGGCCGAGACGAAGGAGAAGACCGGCGTCTTCATCGGCGCGTTCGCGATCAACCCCACGAACAACGCTCGCATCCCGATCTTCGTCGCCGACTACGTGCTGATGGGTTACGGCACCGGCGCGATCATGGCCGTGCCCGCGCACGACCAGCGCGACTTCGAGTTCGCCGCGCGAGTTCGCGCTCCCGATCGTCCCGGTCATCCGACCGAGCGACGAGTGGCTCGCCGGCCACGATGCCGATCCGACCGACGCGAGCGACTGGCCCGAGGCCTACGTCGGCGACGGGGTCGCGCAGAGCTCGGCGAACGACGAGGTCTCGCTCGACGGGCTGCGCGTCGACGACGCCAAGCGGGCGATCTCGGAATGGCTCGGGCGATCCGGCTTCGGGCGACCGACGGTCACGTACAAGCTGCGCGACTGGTTGTTCAGCCGCCAGCGGTACTGGGGCGAGCCGTTCCCGATCGTGTACGACGAGGCGGGCCCGATCGCGCTGCCCGAGTCGATGCTGCCGGTCGTCTTGCCCGAGGTCACCGACTTCGAGCCCGTCACCTCCGACGATCCCGACGCGTTGCCCGAGCCGCCGCTCGCCCGCGCCGTCGACTGGGTCGAGGTCGAGCTCGACCTGCCCGGCGCCGAGTGGGCCGGGTACGGCCAGGGCCGAAAGCTCTACCTACGCGAGACGAACACCATGCCGCAGTGGGCCGGTTCGTGTTGGTACTACCTGCGCTATCTCGATCCCACCAACGAAGACGCGATGGTCGACCGCGAGGTCGAGCGGGCGTGGGCCGAGGGAACCCGTGCTCGACGGCTCGCCCAAGGCCGGCCTCGTCGATCTCTACGTCGGCGGCGTCGAGCACGCCGTGTTGCACCTGCTCTACGCGCGCTTCTGGCACAAGGTGCTGTTCGACCTCGGTTACGTGTCCGACGATCGAACCGTTCCAGCGCCTCGTCAACCAGGGCTACATCCTCGCGGCCGCGTACGTCGACGAGCGGGGCGCGTACGTCGATGCAGACAAGGTCGAAGAGCGCGACGGCAGCTACTTCTTCGACGGGCAGGCGGGTCACGCGCGAGTTCGGCAAGATGGGAAAGAGCCTGCGCAACGCCGTCGCGCCCGACGACATCTACCGCGATTACGGCGCCGACACGCTGCGCCTCTACGAGATGTTCATGGGCCCGCTCGACAAGGAGCGGCCGTGGAGCACGGCCGACATCGTCGGTGTGCACCGATTCCTGCAGCGGCTGTGGCGCAACTTCGTCGACGAGGACACAGGCGCGTCGCGGGTGACCGACCGGCCGCCGACGAGCCGACGCGACGGTTGTTGCACCGCACGATCGACGCGGTACGCGCCGACATGGCCGGGTTGAGCTTCAACACCGCGATCGCTCGTCTCTTCGAGCTGAACAACCACCTGACCGACTTTGGTGCAGGACGGCGGCGAGCTGCCGCGTGAGGTCGCGGTGCCGCTTGATCTTGATGGTCGCGCCGCTCGCGCCGCACATCGCCGAGGAGTTGTGGGCGCGGCTCGGTCACGCCGACACGATCACCTACGAGGCGTTCCCCGTCGGCCGATCCGCGATGGCTGGTCGAGGACACGGTCGAGGTACCGGTGCAGATCAACGGCAAGGTGCGGGCCCGGGTCGAGGTTGCCGTCGGCGCCGACGCGGCCGCGCACGAAGCCGCGGCACGGGCCGAACCCCGCATCGCCGAGCTGCTCGCCGGCGCGACGGTGCGCCAGGTCAAGGTCGTGCCCGGCAAGATCGTGAACTTCGTCCTCGCCTGACGCGGCCTTCGCGGCACGCGCTCTTCTCGTTGGCGCACCGGCGCGGTAGCGTGCGGTGCTTCTCCCGGTACTTCCTCCGTTTCCGCCTCCCCCGATGTGCTCGAGCGTGCGGAGGTTGTCGGTGGGGGAGGAGGTTCGGCGTCCGTGGGCGGGGCGTCCGGGTACCGAGTGGGGCGCCCGGTGGCAACGGTGGCGCGGTGATCGTCGCGTCGCGGCCGCGCTGCTCGCGTGTGTGGCGCTCGCGGCCGTGGTCGCCTGGTTCAGAGCGGGGCCGCGCTCGTCGTCGGCGCTGCCGAAGCCCGCGCCCTCGGCGTCGTCATCAGTCTCGCCGTCATCACTGTCGTCGGCATCCGGAGCGCTCACGCCCTCGACCGCGAGCACCACGAGCCCGCGGCGCGCGATCGTCGTCGACGTCGTCGGCGCGGTCCGGCGCAACGGAGTCGTGCGCTTGCGCGCGGGTGCTCGCGTCATCGACGCGATCGCGGCCGCGGGCGGGGCGACGCCGGGCGCCGATCTCATCCGACTCAACCTGGCGGCCGCGCTGGCCGACGGCGCCCGGGTCGCGGTGCCGCCGCTCGGCGCGCCCGCGCCCGGCGTCGATCCCGGGGCTGTGAGCGGTCCGGCGCCCGCCGGCGACAGCGGCACCGGCGGCGACGCCGTGCGGCGGCCGCGCCGGTGAACCTCAACACCGCGACCGCGGACCAGCTCGACGCGCTGCCCGGCGTCGGGCCGGCGACCGCGGCGGCGATCATCGGCGACCGCGAGGCGCACGGTCCGTTCCGGTCGGTCGACGACCTCGGTCGCGTGCGCGGCATCGGCGACGCCAAGCTCGACCAACTCCGCGAGCTCGTGACGGTCTGACATGGGACCGGCGACTCGATCACCACCGACTCGATCACCACCGATGTCCTCGTCGGGAACGGTCGGGTCGGGGTCGGGGATCGGGCCGGTGCTCGTCCTGGTGCGTTGATCGGAGGTCTGCTGGTCGGCCAGCGAGTCGACGCGGGCGGGTCCGGCGGCGCGTTGATCGTCGGTGCGGGGGCGCTCGGCGCGGCGTGGTTCACAGCGATCGGGGCGCCGCGGCGCCCTCGCGGCGCTCGCGTCCGCGTCGCTCGGTTGTGCCGTGATGGGCCGCGCGATCGACGGTCAGGCGCACTCGCCGCTGGCCGCCGCGATCGAACGGCGCGACGACGAGCGACGGTCGGCGGTGTCGGCGACCGAGGACCCGAGTGGTTCCGCCTACGAGCCACGCGTGCTGATCCGGGTCGACGTGGGTCACGGTGCCCACCGAACGCTGCTGGCTCGCGCCGCCGGCGGCGAGGTCGCAGCACTGCGCGTGATCGAGGCCGGTGATCGTGTCGTGCTGCGGGGCCGGCTCGCGCCCCTCCGCTCCGGCGCCTACGACGATCGGGCACGCTGGCGCCACGCAGTCGGGAGTCTCGACCGCACGCGGGTGATCGCGTTGTCGTCACCGCACGGCCTGCTGGCAGTCGCGAACGGTCTCCGTTCCGTAGTCTTGCGGGGGACACGATCGCTGCCCCCGACGTCGCGGGCGCTCGTCGCCGGGTTCTTGCTGGGCGACACCCGAGAGATCCCGAGACCGGTGATCGACGCGTACCCGAAACAGCGGTCTGTCGCACCTCTTGGCGGTGTCGGGCGAGAACGTCGCGTTCGTCATGGCGCTTGCGGCGCCCCTGCTCCGACGGTTGCGGCTCGGCTCGCGCACCGCCACCGCTGCTCGCGATCGTGGTCGTGTTCGCGGCGATGACCCGGTTCGAGCCGTCGGTGTTGCGCGCGTCCGCGATGGCGTCGATCGCACTGCTCGCGACATTCAGCGGGCGGCCGGCATCGAGCCTCCGTGTGCTCACCTACGCGGTGATCGTGCTGCTGCTCGTCGATCCGTTCCTGTTGCACTCCGTCGCGTTCGCGCTGTCGTGCGGCGCCAGCGCCGGGATCGCGTTGCTGTCGCGTCCGGTGAACGCGCGACCTGCCCGGGCCGCGCTGGGCGCGGGAGCCGTTGGCCGTCTCGATCGCGGCCCAGCTCGGCGTGCTGCCGGTGCTGCTCTGGGTCTTCGGAACTTTCCCGCTGATCACTCCGGCATCGAACCTCGTGGCCGCGCCCGCGGCCGAGGTGCTCGGCGTCTACGGCCTGCTCGCCTCCGGTGTTTCCGGAGTCGTTCCCCGGCTCGGCCCGCTGCTCCAACAACCCACGGGCCTGATGGTCGGCTGGATCACGACCGTCGCGCGTGCTCGGCGCCGCCGTGCCGTTCGGGATCGACGGTCGGGGCGCGCTCGGGTTGACGTCGATTGCGGCCTCGGGGGCATCGGTAGCCTGCCTCCGTGCCCGTCGTCGTACCCTTCCCGACCCTCCGGTTGGGTGAACAGGCGCTCGATATCCGCCGCCGCGTGGTCGTCATGGGCATCCTCAACCGCACGCCCGATTCCTTCTACGACCGGGGCGCAACCTGGGGGTTCGACGCGTTCGTGCGCCGGGCCGAAGAACTGGTCGCCGACGGGGCCGATCTGCTCGACGTCGGCGGCGTGAAGGCCGGACCGGGTCCCGAAGTGGGCGAGAGTGAGGAACTCGACCGCGTCGTTCCCGCGGTCGAGGCATTGCGTGCGCGCTTCGACGTGCCCCTCTCGATCGACACGTGGCGCGCGTCGGTGCTCGATGCCGCGTGCGGGGCAGGAGCGGTCGTCGGAAACGACATCTCCGGCTTCGGTGATCCCGACTACCTCCGGATTGCGGCCAAGCACGACGCCACCGTCGTCGCGACCCACATCCGCCTCCGGCCCCGCGTCGCCGATCCCGATCCGCACTACGACGACCTCGTCGCCGACGTCGGCGCGTTCTTGTGTGATCGGGCGCAGCGCGCGGGGGTGGTCGGGCTGCGTCCCGAGCAGATCGTGCTCGACGCCGGCCTCGATCTCGGCAAGAGCCCGGCGCAGAGTGCAGTACTCCTGCGCGAGAGTGCGCAACACGCGACGCTCGGTTACCCGCTCCTGCTGTCCGCGTCGAACAAGCGATTCATCGGCGAGTTGCTCGCTCGCGAGATCGACGATCGTCGACCGGAATCGCTGGCCGCGGTCGCGTACGGCGCCATGCGCGGGTGCCGAATCGTGCGCGTACACGACGTGCGCGGCACCGCTCGCGTGTGCCGGATGATCGAGGCGCTCCTGTGACGACCATCCTCGTGCAGGGTGCCGACCCGATCTTTCGCGACCGCGAGGTCCAGCGTCTCGTGGACGAGCTGCTCGGCGGCGAAGATCGGTCCTTCGCGCTCGACGACCACACGCTCGCGAGCCGGCGCCGGCCGAGCGACGGTGCGACCGACGCCGACGACGACGACGGGCCCGGTTCGGAGGGATCGGCCGAGTTGCCCGCGTTCACCGCGCTCACCACCGCGTTGCAGAGCCCGCCGTTCATGACCGCGGCGCGCGTCGTCGTCGTCCGCGACGTCGGGAGTGCGACGGCCGAGCAGGCCCGGTGGCTCGCGGGCTGGGTCGCCGACCCGCTCGACGGTATTCACCTGGTCCTGGTCGCCGGCGGCGGCCGGATCCCGAGCGCGCTCGACAAGGCGATCAAGGCGCACGCGCGTGGGTCGTCGGTCCCGCGGCCGAGCAGACCGGCGACGTGCTGAAGCGCGAGTTGAAGGACGCGCACCTGAAGCTCACGCCCGACGCGAGCAAACAGGTGGCCGCGCACCTCGGTGACGACGCCGGGCGCGTGCCCGAGCTGGTGGAGTTGCTGCACGCGACCTACGGCGACAATGCGTCGTTGTCGCTCGACGAGGTCGAGCAGTACCTCGGTGAGCTGGGCACCGCAGGCCGGTTCGATCTCACCAACGCGATCGACCGTGGCGACGTGGGCGCCGCGCTCGAGACCCTGTATCGCATGCTGACCGCGAGCAGCTCCTTACAGACCAAGCCCCTGCACCCGATGCAGATCATGGCGTCGCTCGTGTTCAGCTATCAGCGACTCCTGCGGCTCGACGATCCGTCGATCGTGACCAAGGAGCAGGCGGCTGCGGCGCTCGGGATGAAGAGCCCGGGGGAGCGCGGTTCCCGCTCGAAGCCGCCAAACGACTCGGGAGCGACGGTTTGCGGGAAGCGGTCCGGTTGCTCGCCCAGGCCGAGCTCGACCTTCGAGGCGCCGGCGGGCTCGACGATCGGACGGTGATGGACGTGTTGGTCGCGCGCCTCGCGGCGTTGAGCCGGCGTTCCGCTCGGCGTTAGGCCCGGGTGCCCCGCCGTGCGGGTCGGACGACGGGCCCGTAACCGCTCAGGCGGACTTGGCCGCGCGCTTCATGATGCGCGACGTGCGGCGTGCGGCCGCATTCTTGTGGATCACGCCTTGCGCAGCCGCCTTGTCGATGCGCTTCTGCGCGGCCTTCACGACGTCGACGAGCGCGGCGTCGCCATCGGTGATGGCCTGCGACGCCGCCTTCACGCGTGTCTTCATCTCGGAACGGACGCCCTTGTTGCGGACGCGCCGCTTCTCGTTCTGACGGTTGCGCTTCTTCTGCGATGCGATGTTGGCCATGGCGATGGGCTCCGAACCTGTTCGTGAACCGGGTGAGGCTACCAGAAGCCAAATCGGGCCGGGCCCGGGCCCGAGACGACCGGCGACCGTCCGGCTCGAGGTTCGATCGAGGCCACGACGACGTGATGGCGTGTGCTCGAGTTCGATCCGTCAGGCCCCCGCGAGCGCGTAGACCTCCGTGGCCGTCGCCAGCGAGCTGCGGGCGCCGACGGCGCGGGTCGCCAGTGCGCCCGCCGCGCAGGCGAGCCGCAGCGCGTCGTCGAGCGTTCTCCGCTCGCCGAGTGCCCATGCGAGCGCGCCGTTGAGGGCGTCCCCGGCGCCCGTCGTGTCGACGACGTCCACCGCGAACGCGGGCTGGTTCACCTGGTCACGTCCGGTTCGGTACAAGGTGGCCCCGGCGGCGCCGCGGGTCACGATCAGCGCGGGCGCCACAGACAGGAGATGCTCGACCCCCCCGAGCGCCTCGCATTCGTGCGCGTTCGGCGTCAGGAGCGCGCCCGGCGGAGCCGAGCGGGGCGGGGCCGGGTTGACGATCGGGCTCGCCCCGAGCGCGGTCGCGGTCGCGACCGCGGCCTCGACCGTGGCGACCGGGATCTCGAGGGAGCAGAGCACGACGTCGCCGGGGCGGATCAGGTCGACCGCGCCGACCCCGACCATGCGATTGGCGCCCGGGGCCACCGCGATGGAGTTCTCGCCCCGGTCGTCGACGGTGATGAGCGCGACGCCGGTGGGCGCGGGCGTGACGGCAAGCGCGGAGCAGTCCACGCCCCGTGCTTCGAGATCGGTCCGAACGAGGGCGCCGTACTCGTCGTCGCCGACGCAGCCGACGAAGTGCACTTCCGCGCCCAGCGCGGCGGCGGCTGCGGCCTGGTTCGCGCCCTTGCCCCCGAGCAACTGCACGAACGTGCCGTCGGTGACGGTCTCGCCGGGCGCGGGCAGATTCGGCCCGTGCCACACCAGATCGACGTTGGCCGATCCGACCACAACCACCCTCCGGGGCACGCAAGGAACGTAGTGGGTACCGGAACCGAGACCGGGATAAGCGACAATGGACGGATCGTGACCGCGCTCGCACAGATCCCCCTCGAACACATTCGCTGCCTCAGCATCATCGCCCACATCGATCACGGGAAGTCGACACTCGCCGATCGCCTCCTCGAGCTCACCGGCGCCGTCGACGCGCGCGACATGCGCGCGCAGTACCTCGACACGATGGACCTCGAGCGAGAGCGCGGTATCACGATCAAGGCGCAGAACGTGCGCCTCGAGTGGAACGGCTACGTCGTCAACCTGATCGACACGCCCGGCCACGTCGACTTCGGCTACGAGGTCAGCCGGTCTCTGGCTGCGTGCGAGGGCGTGATCCTGCTGGTGGACGCGTCACAGGGCATCGAGGCGCAGACCCTCGCGAACTGCTATCTCGCAATGGAGAACGACCTCACCATCGTCGCCGCGCTCAACAAGATCGACCTTCCCGCGGCCGAGCCCGACAAGCGTGCCCAGGAGATCGAACGCGTTCTCGGCATCCCGGCCGGGGACGTGCTGCGGATCTCGGCCAAGACGGGCGCCGGCGTGGCCGAGCTGCTCGACGCCGTCGTCGAACGCATCCCCGCCCCGACGGGCGATGCCGACGCACCGCTGCAGGCCTTGATGTTCGACTCGATCTACGACGCGTACCGCGGTGTCGTCTCGTCGGTGCGCGTGTTCAACGGAGTGCTGCGTAGCGGTGCGCGCCTGCGCTACGTGAACGCGCAGCAGGATCACGATGCCGAGGAGATCGGCGTGCGCCGCCCCGCCCTCACCCCGGTCGCCACGCTCGGGCCCGGCGAGGTCGGCTACCTGATCGCCGGCATCAAGGACGTGGGTGAGGCCAAGGTCGGTGAGACCGTCACCGACTCGGCGCGCCGGGCCGAGGCGCTCGAGGGGTACCGCGAGCCCAAACCGATGGTGTTCTGCGGCCTCTACCCGGTCGAGGGCGACGAGTACGCCGACCTGCGGGAGGCGCTCGAACGGCTGCGTCTGAACGACTCGTCGTTCACTTACGAACCCGAGACCTCGGGCGCGCTCGGCTTCGGTTTCCGGTGCGGATTCCTCGGACTGCTGCACATGGAGATCGTGCGGGAGCGCCTCGAGCGCGAATACAACCTCTCCCTCGTGGCGAGCTCACCGAATGTCGAGTACCGCCTGCAGCTCACCGACGGAACGATCGAGGTCGTCGACAACCCATCCGCGATGCCGTCACCGCAGCAGATCGAAGCGATCGAGGAGCCGTACGTCCGCACCACGATGCTCACACCCAGCGAGTTCGTCGGCACGCTCATGGAGCTCTCGCAGAACCGGCGCGGAGTGATGGAGAAGATGGACTATCTCTCCGAGGATCGCGTCGAGCTGGTGTACGTGCTGCCGCTCGCGGAGATCGTGATGGACTTCTTCGACCAGATGAAGTCGCGCACGCGCGGCTACGCCAGCCTCGACTACGAACCGGTCGGCTACCGCAGGTCCGACCTCGCCAAGGTCGACGTGTTGTTGAACGCCACGCCGGTCGACGCGTTCTCGGCGATCGTGCACCGCGACAAGGCCTACGAGTACGGGAAGAAGATGACCTCGAAATTGCGCGAGTTGATCCCGCGCCAGCTCTTCGACGTGCCGATCCAGGCCGCCATCGGCGGTCGGATCATCGCTCGTGAGACGGTCAAGGCGAAGCGCAAGGACGTGCTGGCCAAGTGCTACGGCGGCGACATCTCCCGCAAGCGCAAGCTGCTCGAGCGCCAGAAGGAAGGCAAGAAGAAGATGAAGCAGATCGGCCGGGTCGAAGTGCCCCAGGAGGCATTCGTCGCCGCGCTCCGTCTCGACGAGTAGGAGAGACTCCTCTCGACGAGTAGGCACGATGCCCGGGGTACGCCGAGAGCGTGCATCGCGCAGCCAGAATGTCCGATCGGGAACGATCCCAACCGGAGGCCGCGACATGCCCAAGCTCGACCCGAACGCCGCCCATAGTCCCGTCGTCCTGAAACAGCTCGAGAGACGCGCGTCGAACGTGCAGTTGCGCGTCGCCGACGCGATCACCGCGTTCGCGGGCTCGATGAACTTCGTCTACATCCACGTCGCGTTGTTCACGGTGTGGATGCTCGTCTTCGAGAAGTCGCCGTGGCCGACGCTCACCCTGATCGTGTCGCTCGAGGCGATCTTCTTGTCGACGTTCGTGATGATCGGGCAGAACCGCCAGGCCGCGTTCCAACAGGCCAAGGCCGACCACGACTACGCCGAGGAAGAGGCGCTGCTCAAGGAGAACACCGATCTGACCCGCCTGATCCACGAGCTCACCCAGGAGGTGCACCAGAAGCTGCTGGGGCCCGGGACCACCGGTAGCGGGTGATGGCGGAGCGCATCTGCTGCTCGAAGAGCACGGCGAGCCCGGCCACCGCCACGCCGACCACGCCGTCGAGCCAGTAGTGGTTGCCGGTCACGACCACCACGGTCATCGTGACGAACGGGTGCGCGAGTGCGATCCAACGCCATTTCCGCCTCGACGCGAGCGCGATGCTCACCCCGATGATCGCCGCCCAGGCAACGTGCACCGACGGCATCGCCGAGAGCTGCGCGGGTCCTGACTTGCCCAAGGCGGGATAGACCGTCTGTCCGAACCGCGCGGGCGTGTCGGCGACGTGCAGTGCGGGGACCAGCCGCGGCGGCGCCACGGGAACCAGTTGGATGGCGAGGCACCAGAGTGTGGTCAGCGCGACGACATTGCGGATCGGCGGGTACTTGTCGCGGTGCCGGAACCACAGCCACACCAAGAAGACGCCCATCGACGGTATGTGCACAGTCGCGTAGAAGACGTTGCACGCCTGGATCAGCGTCGAGCTGCGCAAGAACAGGTGTTGCAGAGCGAGCTCGCTCGGAAGATGCAGTGCTCGTTCGAAGTCCCAGATGTGCTGACCGGCGTCGATCGCGTGGTTGACCTTGAGCACCGAGACCGTGCCGACGACGCGCCACAGGGCGTACAGCACGAGGACGATCGCCAGCTCGGTCGCGAAGGGGCCGAAGCGTGCGATCCACCGCTTGCGGGAGGCGTTCGCCGCGATGCCCGCGGTGCCGACCACTGCGCCCGCTTCGACCGCGACGTTCCACGGGACCCAACCGAGACTCACGGAACCGGCTCGGCCAACTCGTAGGCGCGGGCGACGTGCGCTCGCAACAGGTCGATGCTGCGCGGCGAACGCGGTATCGGCGGCCCAGGGATCGAGCTCGACCCATCCGGCGTCTCCGAGCTCCGGCGCGCGCGCCGACCGGGTCGCGAGCGATCCGGCCGGCATGCCGCTGCGGACCGCCGTCCATGCCGACCCGGCCGCGACGGCGATCGGTCGACCGCCGGGATGATGGACCACCGGATAGCCGCCGACGAACCGGCGGCCCGGTCGGCCGATCGATCGTGCGACCTCGCTCAGCCGGGACACGAGCTTCGCATCGCACAGCACACGCTCGCCCTCGGGCTCGGCCTCCCATGCCGGCGCGGGCTCGTGGTCCTCGCGCACGAGCCAGGCGAGCAGCCGTGGATCGAGCGCCACCGGGTCACGGCTCACGTGGGAGTCCCAGGACCTTCTCGCCGAGGATGTTGCGCTGCACCTCGCTCGTGCCGCCACCGATCGTCAGCGCTCGCGCGCGTACATGTAGCCGTACTGCCAGCCCGCCCGGTCCGGCTCTCCGTATGGCCCGCAGTCCGCACACATGCCGTATGCGCCCGCCAGCTCCATCGCCATCTCCATGACGTGTTGACCGTGCTCGTCGGATATTGCCTTGCGCACCGACGCTTCGGGGCCCGGTTCGAGCCCGCGCAGGCGCGACGACACGGTACGCAGGCGGATCAGGCGCAGTACCTCGGACTCGACATAGAGGCGCGCGAGCTGTTGGCGGAGCAGCGGGTCGCTCGTGCCGCCGTGATCGCGCACGAGCTGCAGCACGTCGTTCGCAGTTGGTCCCCGACCCCAGAGCGCGCCCTCTCCCGACAACGACACGCGCTCGTTGCCGAGTGTGACCTTTGCGAGCCGCCACCCGTCGTGCTCCTCGCCGACGATGTTCGCGGCCGGGACGCGCACGTCGGTGAGGAGCACCTCGTTGAATTCGTGTGTGCCCGTCATCTGCACGATCGGCCGGACTTCGATGCCCGGCGCGCGCATGTCGACGACGAAGTACGTGATCCCGTGATGAGCCTCCGCGGCGGGATCGGTGCGCGCGAGCAGGATGCCCGAACGCGCGACGTGGGCGAGCGTCGTCCAGACCTTCTGGCCGTTCACGACGTACTCGTCGCCGTCGCGGGCCGCACGCGTGGTGAGCGACGAGAGGTCGCTGCCGGCGCCGGGCTCGCTGAACAGCTGGCACCAGATCTCGGACCCGTCGAGCAAGCCCGGGAGCCAACGTCGGCGCTGCTCCTCGGTTCCGGCGACCAACAGGGTGGGCCCGGCCCAGCCGATCCCGATCGGGATTCAACGGCCGCGGCACGCCGAGCTCGACGGCTGGTCTCGTCGAGCTCGAGTTGCTCGGCCGGGCCGGCGCCGAGACCCCACGGCTCGGGCCAGTGCGGCGCGACCAGCCCGGCGCGGGCCAAGCGAGTGTGCCAGTCGGCAGGGTACCGGCCACCCGGCGCGTGCTCTTCCACCAGGGCCCGGAGTCGGGCAGCCGGAGTGACTGTGCTCGCAGGAGCCATGGGCGCGAACCTATTTCATCCACTCTCCCGGTCGTCCCCGGTGGCGGCGGCGATCCGCACGACCGCGGTCGACCTTGGCCGGCGCGACGATGGGAGCGTGCCTTTCGGTGTCTACGTCCACATCCCGTTCTGTGCGTCGCGGTGCGACTATTGCGACTTCGCGACGTGGACGGATCGTGATGACCTGATCGAGGCGTACGTCGAATCGTGCGTCACCGATCTCGCACGCCGCCGGAGCGCCGGTGTTCCGGCCGCCGGAGTCGGCGGCGCGACGAGCGTGTTCTTCGGCGGCGGGACACCCTCGCTCATCGCGGCCGACCAGCTCGCCCGCATCCTCGACGCGATCGAACGGGTACCCGACGCGGAGGTCACCGTCGAGTGCAATCCCGACAGCGTCGATGCCGCGAAGTTCGCCACCTACCGGGACGCGGGCGTGAACCGGTTGAGCTTCGGCGTCCAATCGATGGCGCCGCACGTGCTACGCCGAGCTCGGTCGTACCCACGACCCCGCGAACGTGACCAGGGCCGTCGACCTGGCCCGGGACGCCGGCTTCGATCGCTTCAGCGTCGATCTGATCTACGGCTCGCCGGGGGAGTCGCCTGCCGACTGGCAGCGCTCGCTCGACGGCGCGCTCGAGCTCGGCGTCGACCATGTCAGCGCGTACGCGTTGACGGTCGAGCCCGCCACGGCGCTCGGACGCATGGTTGCCGCGCGGCGCGCCGGCCCCCGACGACGATGTGCAAGCCGACGACTACGAGCTCGCCGACACGGCGTTCGGCGCCGCCGGCCTCGAGTGGTACGAGGTGTCGAACTGGGCGGCGCCCGCACCAGGCATGCCGCCACAACGAGCTCTACTGGACCGGAGGCGAGTACCTCGGCATCGGGTGCGCCGCGCACGGCCACACCGACGGCCGGCGGTGGTGGAACGTGCGCACGCCCGAGCGGTACATCGCCGCGATCCGGTCGGGGGAGCGCCCGACCGGCCGGATCCGAGACCCTCGACCCCGTGACTCGGGCCGAGGAGTCCTTCGCGCTGGCGGTGCGCACCCGCGGCGGCGCCGTCGCCGATCAGCGGGCCGCCCGGGTGGTCACGGACCTGGCCGAACAGGGTCTGTTGGCTCGCCGCGGCGACCGGGTCGTGCTCACCCGCCGGGGCGGTTGCTCGCCTCCGATCTGACCGCCCGCCTGCTGCTCGCCGGTGCGGCCCCGGATCCGGTGTCGACCCCGGGTGTCGCCCGTTCTCTGGCACTCGGTACGATTGAGTGCTAACGGCGGTGCCGAGGTTTCGACGACCGCGAGGGGTAACGAATGACCGAGCTCGACGAACGTAAGGCGGCGGTGCTGCGCGCGATCGTCGAGCAGTACGTCGACACGGCGCAGCCCGTGGGCTCGCAGACGGTCACCAGCACGACTGGGCTCGGGGTGTCCGCGGCCACGGTCCGCAACGAGATGTCGTTGCTCGAGCGCGAGGGCTACATCGCCCAGCCCCACACCTCCGCGGGCAGGGTGCCGACCGACCGCGGCTACCGCTACTACGTCGACCACCTCGCGGGCGCCGGGCAGCTCCCCGCGGTCGAGCGGCGCCGGATCGTCGAGTTCTTCAGCAGTGCCACGCTCGCGATGGATCAACTCCTGGCCCAAACGAGCCAGCTGCTGGCCGGGGTGACGGCGCACGCCGCCGTCGTGGTCGGCCCCGAGGCGCAGGCGGTCGTGGTGAAAGCCGCGAACCTCGTGCTGCTGCAGCCGCGCGTCGTGCTCGCGGTCGTGGTGCTGTCGAACGGCTCCGTCGAAAAGGACGTCGTGCTCTTCGACGACAGATGTCTCCGATGACGATGTCGCCGACGCGGGCGCGCGCTTCGCTGCGCTGCTCGACCGGTCGACGTCTTGTCGACGTCGCGTCAATCGGCGCGCGCTGGAACCGAGCGTCCGGCGCCCGGGGGTCGCCCCGATGCGGTCGCGTCCATCGTCGACGCCGCGAGCGTCGCGTTGCAGACCCGCCTCGAACAACACCAGAGCGAGCCGCTCTACGTCGGCGGTGCGAGCCGACTCGCCGCCGAGCACGACGCGTTCGTGACCACCGAGCACGGCGCGGCTGCTCGAGCTGCTCGAGCAGCACGTGGTGCTCGCATCGTTGATGCGCGAGCTGCTCGGCCCGGGCCTCACGGTGAGCATCGGATCCGAGAACACGAGCCTCGACCTGCGGGAGTGCTCGCTCGTGCTCGCGCCGTACCTCGTCGAGGGGGAGCAGGCCGGCACGCGTCGGCGTGCTCGGCCCGACCCGGATGGACTACCGCAAGGCGCAGGCCGCGGTGTCGGCCGTGTCCCAACAGCTCGGCCGCCAGCTCTCGCGATGATCGGATGATGAGCCGCAGATGAGCGCACGGAACTACTACGAGGTGCTCGGCGTCGTCGTCGAGCGCGACCGACGACGAGATCAAGAAGGCGTTCCGCGGCTTGCGCGCGCAAGTACCATCCCGACGTGAACCCCGACGATCCCGACGCGGTCGAGCGCTTCAAGGAGATCAACGAGGCCTACGAGACGCTGTGCGATCCCGAGCGCCGTCGTCGATACGACATGTTCGGGCCCGAGGGGCGGACCCGGCGGGGGCGCCGGAGGCAGCCCGTTCGACGCGGGCGCATTCGGTCTGAACGACCTGTTCGATGCGTTCTTCGGCGGCGCGGCCGCTCGGCGGGCGCGTGGTCCGGCGGCGCCCGGCGTGGTCCCGACGCCGAGACGGTGATCGAGCTCACGCTCGAAGACGTCGTGCACGGCGGCGCGGCAAGACCCTCGAGCTGCGAGATGCCCGTGGAGTGCGAGACGTGCTCCGGGAACGGCTGCGCGCCCGGCACCCATCCCGATCGTTGCTCCGACCTGCGACGGCAGTGGCGAGGTTCGCCAGGTCCGGCGGTCGCTGCTCGGTCAGATCGTCACCGCGGGCCCGTGCAGCGCGTGCGGCGCCACGGGTCAGATCGTGCCCGATCCCTGCGAGAGCTGCGGCGGGACGGGTCGGGTCAACGGCAGGAGGTCGATCGAGGTCGACGTTCCCGCGCGGCATCGACGACGGCCAGCGGCTGCGCCTCGCGGGGCGCGGCCCGGCCGCGCCACGCGGCGGGACATTCGGGGGACCTCTACGTGTCGGTCCAGGTCGCGCCGCCACCCGAAGCTCGAACGCCGCGGCGACGAGCTCTGGTACCGGCTGCCCGTCTCGATCGTGCAGGCGGCGCTCGGCACGCAGGTCGAGATTCGCGACGCTCGACGGTCCGCGCGAGGTCGACGTCGCCGCCGGGACGCAGCCGGGCGCGATCCTGCGGCTCCGCGGGCTCGGTGTGCCGTCGCTGCGCACGTCACGCCGCGGCGACCTCGTGGTCGAGGTGCGCGTCGAGGTCCCGATGCGACTGAACGCCGAAGAGGCCGAGCTGCTCGCGAAGTTCGCCGAGCTCCGCGGCGAGAAGGTCAGCTCGGTGCACGAGGGCCTGCTCGTCGCGCATCCGGTCGGCGTTCAAGCCGTGATGCGCATCGTCGACCGCGCGCCCGGTCCGCGGACCGGCGGGCGTCGATGCGGTCGCCCACGTCTTCGTCGCCGCGCTCGACGATCGCTGCGAGATCACCGGTGACGACGGCCATCACCTGCAGCGGGTGCGACGTATCACCGCCGGCGAGCTCGTGACCGCCGCCGACTGTTCCGGCCGGTGGCGCACCTACGAGGTGACATCCGTCGGACCGCGCCGGCTCGCGCTCGAGGCGATCGACGAGCGCGCAGACGGTGCCCGAGGCTCCGGTTCGCGTCGCGCTCGCGCGTCGCGCTCACCAAGGGCGGGCTCGACGACGTGGTCGCATCCGTGACCGAGCTCGGTGTCGCCCGGGTGACACCTGTGCGTACGACACGCTGTGTCGTTCGGTGGGACGACGCCCGTTCACGGCGAGCGGTCGACCGCCTGCGGGTGGTCGCGCGGGAGGCGGCGATGCAGAGCCGGCGCGCGCGGATCCCGACCGTCGACGAGGTCGTCGGCCTGGCGGAGTTGCTCGACCGGCCCGGTCTCGTGGTCGCCGACGTCGCCGGGGTGAGCGCCTCCGAGCTCGCCGGCTCCGGCCGAGTCGGGCGGGAGATGCAGGTGGACGGTCGTCGTCGGACCGGAGGGTGGGCTTGCGCCGACGAGGTCGCGCCGTTCGCCGCTGCCGCCCGGCTCCGGCTGGGTCCCCATGTCCTGCGGGCCGCGACCGCTCCGATCGCGGCGGTGGCGGTCCTCGCTCGAGCAGACGCGCGGGTCCGCCTGCACGCTGAGTCGAGGCGACGTGGTCTTGCTCGCGGCGTGTGGTCTAGCTCCGGGGTGTGGCGTGTTACCCATGTTGAGGGCGGTGGGAAGCATGACTTTCACGGAGCGTGCTGTTATCATCCGTTCGTCGCACTCTGCGCCGTTGGCAGGGCGCGGCTGGCAGGGCACGGCAGACGTCGAGTCCGGGCGAGGGGGCATCGAGTTGGCGAATACCGGGGCGCGGGTCGGCGAACGGCTCCGGGCGATCCGTCGCCAAAAGGGTCTGTCGCTCCACGACGTCGAAGCGCGTTCGAGCCTGGAGTTCAAGGCGTCGGTCTTCGGCGCCTACGAGCGGGGCGAGCGGGCGATCTCCGTGCCGCGCCTGCTCCGCCTCGCCGAGATCTACGAGGTCCCGGCCGACCAGCTGTTGCCCCGCGACCTCGACGGTGAGATCAGCCTGGTCGAGACCGGGGCGCTGCACGGCGTCGACGGCAACGCCAAGTTCACGATCGACCTCGTGCGCCTGCACGAGCTCGACGACCCCGACGCACACATCCTCGACCGGTTCGCGACGTCGTTGCAGCGTGAGCGCCAGGACTTCAACGGTCGCATGCTGACGATCCGCCGCTCGGATCTGCGCGTGCTCGCGTCGTGCATGGGTCGCAGCCTCGAAGAGCTGGGTTCCCGGCTCGAGCAGCTCGGGCTGCCGCGGCCGTCGCCGCCGGCTGACCGGTCTCTGCGGCGCCGCTCGTCTGGGCGGCTCGTCGTTCCGGGCCGGCCTCGGCTCGACTACCTCGCGCGCACCTTGGCCGTTCGCACGCCATCAGCACCGCATCGGGTCGCTCCGCGTCCGGAAGCGACTGCCCGAGCCGTCCGAGCTCCGGTGCGACCTGACGCCTCCGTGAAGATCCTCGTGCCGGGCAACCACCTGATGGTCGGACTGCTCGGCCAACGCGACGAGTTGCTGCGCCTGGTCGAAGCCGCGTTCCCGGTGCAGATCCTCGTGCGCGGCAACGAGATCAACATCACCGGTGACGCGCGCCGAGGTCGAGCGCGTCGGCCGGCTCTTCGAGGAGCTCGTCGTGCTGCTCGAGCAGGGCCACGAGCTCGACCGCGAGAACCTCGGTCGCTCGATCGAGATGATGAAGGCCGACCAACGCCCGACCGAGGTGCTCACGCACCGAGGTCGTGCGCGGCCGCAAGACGATCCGGCCGAAGACGTCGGGCCAGAAGCGCTACGTCGACGCGGTGCGCGACAACACGGTGACGTTCGCGATCGGACCCGCCGGCACCGGCAAGAGCTACCTCGCGGTGGCGCTGGCGGTGCAGGCGCTGCAGGCCAAAGAGGTCGAACCGGATCATCCTCACCCGGCCGGCGGTCGAGGCGGGCGAGCGGCTCGGATTCCTGCCCGGCGACATGCTCGCAGAAGGTCGACCCGTACCTGCGCCCGCTCTACGACGCGCTGTACGACATGGTCGAGCCGGAGGTCGTGGCGCGGCTGCATGGAGCGGGGCACGATCGAGGTCGCGCCGCTCGCGTACATGCGCGGCCGCACGCTGAACGACTCGTTCATCATCCTCGACGAGGCGCAGAACACCACGCCCGAGCAGATGAAGATGTTCCTCACCCGGCTCGGCTTCGGCTCCAAGGTCGTCGTGACCGGTGACGTGACCCAGATCGACCTCCCCGAAGGGCGCGGCCGCTCCGGGCTGCTGCAGGTGCGGGCGTGCTCGACGGCATCGACGGGCTCGTGTTCGTCGAGCTCGGCTCGCGCGACGTCGTTCGCCACCGGATCGTGCAGGACATCGTCGACGCGTACGAACGGCACCAGAAATGAACGCCGGCGAGACGGAGCGGCGGGAGCATGAACGACGGAGTCGCCGTCGGTGTTCGGCGCCGACGAGCAACACGACGTCGCGGTCGACGTCGCGCGTGGGTCCGGCTCGCGCGACTCGTGCTCGACGAGCGAACGCGTGATCGAGCGCTTCGGCGCCGACACCGAGATGTCGTTGCTGTTCGTCGACGAGGCGACCATCGCCGAGCTCAACGAGCGGTTCCTCGGCGGCGAGCGGCCCGACCGACGTGCTCGTCGTTCCCGCTCGACGACGAGCTGCCTCCCGTCGGGCCGCCAGCCCGATCAGGGCGGCCGCGGCCCGGGCACGCCGTCCGACCCGGGCGATCCGCCCGACGCTGCTCGGTGACGTGGTCGTGTGCCCGGCGGTCGCGGGCCGCCAGGCGGCCGAGCGGGGCGTGCGCGCCGAGGACGAGGTCGCGCTGCTCGTCGTGCACGGCGTGCTGCACCTGCTCGACTACGACCACGCCGAAGCCGGAGGAAACGCGTCGTGATGCGGCGGCGCGAGCAGGAGCTGCTCGCCCGCTTCCGCGAGATCGACGCGAGAAGTGCGGCCGTGGAAGCGGCGACCGATGACCGCGCGTCATGAGAGCCGCGTCGAGCGGGTCCGACTGCGTCGTCGCGATCGTCGTCGTCGCGTTGCTGTGGTCGTCGTCCGGTGCTGGCGCTGTCGGAGACCGCGTTCACGCGCGTCGAGCCGCATCCGTCTGATGACCCTCGCCGAGGAGGGCGACAAGCGCGCCGACCGGCTGCTGCGCCTGCTCGAGCGGCCGGAGCAGACGCTGAACAGCGTGCTGCTCGTGCGTCCTCGGCTGCCAGATGGTCGTCGGCCACGTTGCTCGGCACGCTGCTCGAGCCGAGCTCGGCGCGCGCGGCGTCGCACTCGGCATGGTCATCGAGATCGTGGTCGTGTTCACGTTCGCCGAGGTCGCGCCGAAGACGTTCGCGGTGCAGCACAGCCGAACGCGCCGCGATGGCCGTGTCCCGGTCTGCTCACGTTCCTGACCCGCTTCGGGCCGCTGCGGGTGTCTGACGCGCGGCTTCATCGGGCTCGCCAACGTCGTGCTCCCGGGCAAGGGAATGCGCGGCGGGCCGTTCGTGACCGAGGAGGAGATCCTCACGATGGCCGACGTCGCCGCACAGGAGGACGTCGATCGAGACCGAGGAGCGGGAGCTCATCCACTCGATCTTCGAGTTCGGCGACACCGTGGTCCGCGAGGTGATGGTGCCCCGCCCCGACATGGTCGCGGTCGCGGCCGAAGCAACCGTCGACGAGGCGATCGCGGTCGCGATCGAGGCCGGGAAGTCGCGGCTGCCGGCGTACGACGACACGACCGACGACATCATCGGCCTCGTGTTCCTGAAGGATCTCGTGGCCCGGAGCGGGAGCGGCGAAGGCAGCGAGCCGCGTGCGCGAAAGTCTGCGGCCGGCGAACTTCGTCCCGGAGTCGAAGCGCGTCGCCGAGCTGTTCCGCGAGATGCAGACCGAGAAGTTCCACATGGCGATGGTCATCGACGAGTACGGCGGCACCGCCGGGCTCGTCACGATGGAAGACCTGCTCGAGGAGATCGTCGGCGAGATCACCGACGAGTACGACGTGCCCGAGCCCGCACGTCGAGCGGCTCGGCGGACGGGGCGTTGCGGGTCCCGGGTCGCACCCCGATCGACGAGGTGAACGAGCTGCTCGACGCCGACCTGCCCCAGGAGGAGTGGGACACGGTCGGCGGGCTGGTGTTCAACACGCTCGGGCACGTCCCGATCGAGGGGGAGTGCCTCGAGGTCGACGGGCTCGAGTTCTGCGCCGAACGCGTCCAGGGTCGCCGCATCGTGTCGGTGATCATCACGCGTGCTCGCAGCCCCGGTGGGCGAGGAAGCGCCCGCGACCGCCGATCGCGGCGAATGACCGGCCCGGAGACGCGGTTCCGCCGGCGACGCCGCGCTTCCGGTCGCGGGTTCGTCTCGCTCGTCGGGCGGCCGAACGTCGGGAAGTCGACGCTGTTGAACCAGATCGTCGGCCGCAAGGTGTCGATCGTCTCCGATCGGCCGCAGACGACCCGCACCCAGGTGCGGGGCGTGCGCACCACCGCTTCGACCCAGATCGTGTTCCTCGACACGCCCGGGCATCCACAAGCCGCGGACGCTGCTGGGCGAGCGCGCGAACGCCCGCGCGCTCGCGACCCTCGCGCGAGGTCGACGTGGTGTGCTTCCTCATCGAGGCGAACGCGCCGATCGGTCCGCGGCGACCGGTTCGTCGCCGCCCGGCTCGCGCGAGGTGTCCGACGCCGGTCGTGCTCGCGGTCAACAAGATCGACATCGCCGTCGCGCGAGACAGATCGTCGAGCACTTGGCGCAGGCGTCCGGGGAGCTCGGCGACTTCGCCGCGTTCGTGCCGCTCTCGGCGCGCACGGCGAAGGGGTCGACGCGCTGGTCGGCGAGCTCGAGGCCCGGTTGCCGCCGGTCCGCACTACTACCCCGAGGGCGTGGTCTCCGATCAGCCCGAGTCGTTCCTCGCGGCGGAGCTGCTGCGTGAGCAGCTGCTGGCGATGGCTCGGGAAGAGCTGCCGCATTCGATCGCGGTGACCGTCGACGAGATCGACGAGACGGGAGACGCGCCGGCGGACCGCTGCTCGCGATCCGTGTCACCGTGCGCGTCGAACGGGATTCCCAGAAGGGCATCGTGATCGGGCGGGGCGGCTCGGTGCTCAAGGCGGCGGGCACGGCGGCGCGCCTCGAGCTCGAGGCCCTGCTCGGCACGCGGGTGCACCTCGAGACCCGGGTGAAGGTCGACCCCGACTGGCAGCGGCGGGCCGGATCGCTCGACCGCCTCGGCCTCTGATCTTCGCGATCTCGCTGGATCATGTCGCGTGTCACCACGCGCTGCGAGTCGGCGTGCCAGAGTTAGTTTCGGGAATCGACCGCTGTAGGGTGCGGCCGATCTCCTGCAGAGACTCGTTGCCGAGAGAGGCTGATGTTGGACCGCACGCACCGGTTCCGGCGCGCAGGCACCGTTGCCGCCATCACGATCGCAGTCACCGCGCTGGCTGGTTGTGGTGATGGCACCGGGCCCAAGAACAAGCAGAGCGCGCTCCGTCCCGCCGGGAAGTACTCCCGCCAGATCCTGAACTTGACCGAGCCGTTCTTCTGGGTCGCGGTCCTCATCGGGCTCGGCGTGATCGCCGGCACGTTCTTCGTCGCATTGCGCTTCCGGGAGAAACCCGGCGAGGAGCGATCGCCGAAGCAGGTCCACGGCAACACGGTCCTCGAGATCAGCTGGACGGTGGTCCCGGCCGTCATCCTCGCGATCATGGCGGTCCCGACCGTCGCCGACGATCTTCAGCCTCGCCAAGAAGCCGTCGGGACCGAATGTGCGTTCACGTCACGGTCACCGCGCGGCAGTGGTGGTGGGAGTTCAACTACACCGACGCGGGCAACGGGGTCGAGACCGCGAACGAACTGCACATCCCGGCCGGTCAGCCCGTCTCGCTGACTCTGCAGACGCCCACGTGCTCGCCGGCGCCGTGCTACCTCAGCGGCGTGGACCACTCGTTCTGGGTCCCGGAGCTGAACGGGCAAGAAGGACGTCATCCCGGGCCGCACGTCGTACCTGAATCTCGAGGCCGACAAGCCCGGCATCTACCTCGGGCAGTGCGCCGAGTACTGCGGCCTGTCACACGCAGACATGCGTATCCGCGTGATCGCGCAAACGCCGGCCGACTACCAGGCATGGGTCCAGAGTCAGCTCGCCCAAAAGACCTCCGAGGCCACGCTGCTCGCCGGCGTCAACAGCTCGACGTACGCCTGCGCGAGCTGTCACAGCTTCAAGTCGAAGGTGCCGGGCGCGGTCGCTCCGAACCTGACCCACCTCGCCGACCGCACCGCGTTCGCAGGCGACATCTATCTCATGAACTACGACAACCTGTGGAGGTGGGTCTACAACGCCCCGTCGCGTAAGCCGATGGGCAACCTCTCCCAGCACATGCCGAACTTCAGTGCCCAGGGCATGACCCAGGCCGAAGCGCAGAAGATCGCCTGCTTCCTACTCGCCAATACCGCCACCAATCCGGGCCCGACCCCGTCGGAGTGTGTAGGCAAATGACAACCGTCGAAGACGCCGCCGCGCTCGTCCACGTTCCCGAGAAGCGCGTGCGCATTCTCGAGCGTCCGCGCACCACGACCGGACCTTTCAGCTGGGTCACGACGGTCGACCACAAGAAGATCGCGATCATGTACGGCACGCTCGCGATCTTCTTCTTCTGCGTGGGAGGGATCGAGGCTCTCTTCATCCGTCTCCAACTCGCGCAGCCGAACGGCACGATCCTCGACCGCGGCCCGGTACAACGAGTTCTTCACCATGCACGGCACCACGATGGTGTTCCTGTTGGGCATGCCGATTGCGGCCGCGTTCGGTAACTACCTCGTGCCGCTGATGATCGGCGACCCGCGACGTCGCGTTCCCGCGACTCAACATGCTCGGCTTCTGGGTGTTCGCGTTCGGCGGCGTCTTCTTGTACTCCTCGTTCGCGCTCGGTGGCGCTCCGGACGGCGGTTGGTTCGGCTACGCGCCGCTGACCAGCACGCCGCTCGCCAACGGCTACCTGCCGGGCCGCGGCACCGATTTCTGGACCGTCGGCCTCATCATGTTGGGCATCGGTTCCGTCGCGACCGCCGTCAACTTCCTGGTGACCATCCTCAACATGCGAGCACCCGGCATGACGATGATGCGTATGCCGGTGTTCGTGTGGATGATGCTCGTGATCGCGTTCCTCACGCTGTTCGCGATGCCGCCCGTCACCGCGGCGCTGATCATGGTCTTCATGGACCGCAACTTCCACACCAACTTCTTCAACGCGGCCGCCGGCGGCGATCCCTTGATGTACCAGAACCTGTTCTGGATATTCGGCCATCCCGAGGTGTACATCCTCATCCTTCCGGGCATGGGCATCGTCTCGGAGATCCTCCCGGTGTTCTCGCGCAAGCCGCTGTTCGGCTATTCGGTGGTGGTGTTCTCGGGCATCGCGATCGGGTTCCTCGGTTGGGGTGTGTGGGCCCACCACATGTTCGCCACCGGACTCGGTCCGGTCGCCGTCTCCGCATTCGGTCTGTCGACGATGCTCATCGCGATCCCGACCGGTGTGAAGATCTTCAACTGGCTCGCAACGGTGTGGGGCGGCGCGGTCCGTCTGAGAACGCCCATGCTGTTCGCCCTCGGCTTCATCGCGCAGTTCACGATCGGTGGACTCTCGGGCGTCATGCACTCGATCGTGCCGAGCGACACACAGCAGACCGACACCTACTTCGTCGTCGCCCACTTCCACTACGTGCTCTTCGGCGGACTCGTGTTCGCGGTCTTCGGGGGCTTCTACTACTGGTGGCCGAAGATCTTCGGCCAGATGCTCAACGAGAAGATGGGCAAGCTGAACTTCTGGCTCATGGTCGTCGGTTTCAACCTCACCTTCTTCCCGATGCACTTCCTCGGGTTCGAGGGCCAGCCCCGCCGCACCTACACGTACCCGTCGGGCATGGGTTGGGACACGCTCAACCTGCTCGCCACGATCGGGGCGTTCATCATCGCCTTGTCGGTACTCGTCTTTTTGGTGAATGTGATCTACACCGCCAAGCGGGGCGAGAAGGTCGGGCACGACCCCTGGGACGCGCGCACGCTCGAGTGGAGCATCCCGTCGCCGCCGCCCGAGTACAACTTCGCGGCCGTTCCCGTCGTCACGAGCATCGACGACTACTGGCACCGCAAGTACACCGAGGACGACGAGGGCCGGCTGGTGAAGCTCCCTGCGGGCGGCTCCGGCGAGGACGAGGCCGATTTGATCCCCGCGGGATTCGACCCGCACAGCATCCACATGCCGTCGCCGTCGTACTGGCCGCTGATCTTCGCTCTGGCGTTGCCGATCATGGGCTACGGCTTCGTGTTCAAGAACTGGTGGCTGCTCGCCGCGGGTGTGCTCGTTGCGTTCTTCGGGCTCAACGGTTGGGCGATCGAGCCTTCCACCGAACCCGAGTCGCACGGGACGCCGGAGATGCACGGGACGCCTGAGGTGCACGGCACGGAGGTGCACTGATGGCTGTCGTCACGTCCGGTTCGTCAGAACTCGCGCCCTCGCCCGGGCACGCGGGCCACATGCACGACACGAACACCGGTGTCAGCAACTCGAAGCTCGCGATCTGGCTGTTCCTGTCGTCGGAGGCCCTGTTCTTCGGCGCCTTCATCTCGACGTACTTCCTCTACCGAGGGCCGCGACGCGCAGTTCCTCAAGGGACCTACGCCCGACAAGCTCCTCAACATCCCGTTCACGTCGGTGACGTCGTTCGTGCTGTTGATGAGCTCGCTCACGATGGTGCTGGCGCTCGCCGCGATCCAGCGGGGCGACCACACGCGGTTGCGCATCTGGCTCCTGGCCACTTGCCTCTTCGGTGCGACGTTCGTTGGTGGGCAGGTCTACGAGTTCACCGAGTTCTACCGCAAGGGCCTGCACCTCGGTACCAACATGTTCGGCACGACCTTCTTCGTGCTCACCGGCTTGCACGGCGCGCACGTGACGATCGGCATCATCTGGCTCTTGTTGCTCTGGGGCCGGTCGATGCAGGGACGGCTGCCGGCGGCGAAGTCGGAGGCGATCGAGATTGCGGGCCTCTACTGGCACTTCGTCGATGTCGTGTGGATCTTCATCTTCACCGCGATCTACCTGATCCCGACGCACTGAGGACGCTGGCATGACCGAAGGTACGGATCTTGTGACGCTCTCCGAGGCCGGTACGCCGGCCGCGGGAGCGATCGACGAGCTCGCGACGCTTTCCGGCGGGAACATCATCGTCGCCGAGGAGCATTCGCACCCAGGGCCGCGCCAGTACGTCCTGATCGCGATCGTCCTCGTGATCCTCACCGGGGTCGAGGTCGCGACCTCCTATCTGGAGGGTCACGTCAACTCGAACCTGCTCATCGTGGCGCTGGTGATCATGGCGGCGGTGAAGTTCTTCCTGGTCGCGGCGTGGTACATGCACATGAAGCAGGACTCGAACGTGTTCCGCCGCCTGTTCATCATGGGAATCGTGGTCGCGACGATCGTGTACGGCGTCGTGTTGTTGTTCTTCTCGAGCACGACGTTGAAGTCGTAGCGACCATGCTCGCCGACGTCGCGTTTCCTGCCTGGGTTCCACACCCCGAGGTCTGGCTGCTCGTCGGAGCGATCGCGGCTGCCTACACGCTTGCCATCAACCTGCTCGGTCCCCGGCTCGCGCCCAAGGGGACTCCCGTGGTCACCCGGCTCCAGCTGAGCGCGTTCTCAGCCGGTCTGCTCGCCATCTGGGTCGCGTCCGACTGGCCGATTCACGATCTCGGTGAGCGCTACTTCTACTGGGTGCACATGGTGCAGCACATGACGTACACGATCATCGCGGCGCCGTTGCTGTTGATCGGTACGCCGGCGTGGCTCGCGCGCTGGCTCTTGTCGCCGCGGTGGTTGTTGAAGACGGCGCGCTACCTGACGCGTCTCATCCCGGCGACACTCATCTTCAACTTCGTCATCATCGTCACCCACATTCCCGTCGTCGTCGACGCGTCGCTCCACAACGGGCTCTTGCACTTCAGCATCCATGCGGTGATTCTCGTGTCGTCGCTCATCGTCTGGATGCCGGTCCTCAGCCCGCTCCCCGAGGTGCCTCGACTGCAGCCGCTGGCGCGCATGCTCTTCTTGTTCTTGCAGTCCGTGGTCCCCACCGTGCCCGCGTCGTTCCTGACCTTTGGTGACCACCCGCTCTACAAGTTCTACGAGACCGTCCCGCGCCTTTGGGGCATCTCTGCCCTCGACGACATGCGTTTCGCCGGGCTGATCATGAAGATTCTCGTCGGATTCAGCCTCTGGATAACGATCAGCGTGGTGTTCTTCCGGTGGCACAATGCAGAGGAGAAGGGATCTCCCAAGCAGCGCGTCTCGCGCGATCTCGACCGCGAACTGATGGAGTTGCAGCAGCAATGACCACGACCCCAACCGACGAACTCGAAACCGCGCCTCCGCCGGAGTCGTCGCCCCCGGCGCCGCCCGAGAAGCCACCCTTCTGGCAGCGTCCCTACGTGGAGCGATACCTCACGCCGATCGTCCTGCCGGTCGCGGTCGTCGTGGGTCTGGTCGCGTACATCCTCAACATCTCGCGGCTGTTCTTGTCGGGTCACGGTCACATCCCGATCTTCGTGGGCTCGGCCATCACCGTGATGATCCTGGTCGGCGCCGCGTTGCTCTCGGCGGGCTCCCAACGCCTGCGGAGCTCCGCCATCACGCTCGTCACGGCCGCGTTCATCTTCTCGATCATGTCGGGCGGATGGCTCGTGCTCGGTCACTCCCAACCGGAGGCGACCGGTCCCACGACCCTTCCGGCGACGCTCAAGACGACCCAGACGCTCAATGTCACGGCCGCGATCGGCGGAGCGCTCAGGTTCACTCCGTCCGCGCTGACAGCCAAGACGGGCCTGGCCAAGATCGACGTCAAGATCGCGGGCGCGGGTCACACGTTCAGCATGCACGACCCGGAAACGCTCTGGACGTCGCTGAGCCTGAACACGGTGGGCGCGACCGACAGCGGCGTCGCCTTCTTCCCGAAGGCCGGAACCTACACGTTCTTCTGCGCGATCCCGGGCCACGAGGCCGCGGGTATGAAGGGCACGATCACCGTGACGGGCCCGACGATGACCTTGACCCAGGCTCTCGTGGCCGCCAAGAACCCGCCGACGGCGGCGGGCTAGGGGACGCGGACGTTCAGCGCGGTCGCGCACGGCTTCCATCGAGCCGGGCAACGGGCCGACGCGTTCGCCGTCGGCGTAGACCTCCATCGGGATCGACGGATCGAGTGATTCCAACTCGACGCGTCTGCCCCGGAGCGTCGTCACCTCGGGATGGCCGACGTGGGTGCCCTTGAAGACCTTGGGGAAGTTGAACAAGAACTCGCGACGCGACATCGCGCCGACGATCGTGACGTCGAGGAGCCCGTCGTCGAGACGGGCCGCGGGCGTGACGCGCATCCCGCCCGCGTAGGCCGGACCGTTGCCCACCGCGACCAGCCAGGCTTTCGCCTCCACCGCCTCGCCGTCGACCGTGATCCGGAACCGGTGGGGCTTGTAGACCGCGAGGGTGCGCAGCACGGCCGCGACATAGAGGGTCGTGCCCGACAGCCGTCGCACGGTGTTGGCCCAGCGGTTCGCCTCCGCGTCGAAGCCCGACGCGGTCACGCACGTGTACCAGCGCCCGTTCACCCGGCCGAGGTCGACGACGCGATCGTGGCCGCCCGTGATCACGTCGAACGCCGTCAGCGGGCGCTTCGGGTCGTAGCCGAGCACGCGGGCGAAGTCGTTCCCGGCCCCGGTCGGCGCGATCGCAAGTCGCCGGCCGGTGTCGGCGGCGACACCGGCCACCTCGGTGACCAGGCCGTCGCCGCCACACGCGAGCAGGTCGTGGCCCTCGTCGGCCGCCGAACGTGCGAGCTTGGCCGGCGCACCCGGCTCGGGGGAGACGTGCAGTTCGATCCCGGCCGCCCGGGCCGCGCGTTCGAGCTCGGGAAGCAACTTCTGGGTGCGGCCCCGACCGGCCACCGGATTGACGATCGCCGTCCACGGCACGGCCGGAAGCTATCGGTTCGACGCGGGTAGCGTCCGAGACCGTGTCCACGTCCTCGTTCTCCGAGCTCGACGCGACTCGGATACCCGGGCACGTCGCGATCGTGATGGACGGCAACGGTCGGTGGGCCCAGCAGCGCGGGTTGAAGCGCACCGAAGGTCATGCTGCGGGCGAGGAGGCATTGTTCGACACGGTCGACGGCGCCCTCGACATCGGGCTGCAGTGGCTGACCGTCTACGCGTTCTCGACGGAGAACTGGCGCCGGCCACTCGACGAGGTCCGGTTCCTCATGAATTTCAACGAGCGCCTGTTGGTCGCCAGGCGCGACGACCTGAACGAGCGCGGGGTACGGGTGCGCTTCATCGGACGGCGAGGGGGCCGTGTTCCCGGCCGGGTCCGCCGCCGCATCGAGGAGAGTGAAGAGCTGACGCGCTCGAATCGCCGGCTGACGCTGACGTTCGCCTTCAACTACGGGGGCCGAGCCGAGATCGTCGACGCGGTGCGCGCGATCGCGCAGGAGGCGGCCGGGGGACGGATCGATCCGGCCAAGATCGACGAACGGACGATCGCACGCCACCTCTACGCCCCCGACATGCCCGATCCCGACCTACTCGTACGCACGAGCGGCGAGTACCGGATCTCGAACTATCTGCTCTGGGAGCTCGCCTACTCCGAGCTGGTCTTCACCGACGTGTTGTGGCCCGACTTCCGCACCCGTCATCTGGTCGACGCCATCGCCGAGTACCAACGTCGCGACCGCCGCTTCGGCGCCATCTGACCCCCGAGAACCCACCCAACCGACCCCGAACACCCACCCAACAGATGTGCGAAAAAACAGTGCCTACCGCCGATTTCTCGCACAACTGTTGAGCGGAAATTCCGTGAATTACACTGGTGTAATGCCGGGGCTGTATCGGGACGAGGGGATCGTGCTACGGACGATCAAGCTCGGCGAGGCCGACCGCATCGTCACCTTCTTGACCCGAGGCCACGGCAAGGTGCGGGGAGTGGCCAAAGGCGTCCGCAAGACGTCGAGCCGGTTCGGCGCCCGCCTCGAGCCGATGACCCGGGTCGCGCTGCAGTGCTACCGCGGGCGCGAGCTCGACGTCGTCACCCAGGCGGAGACGCTGGAGGCGAACCGGGTCCTACGGGAGGAGTACGGGTTGCTCACGCACGCGATCCCGATGCTCGAGGCCGTCGACCAGGTGGCACAGGAGCACGAGCCCAATCCGGCGTTGTACCGCATGCTCACCGGTGCGTTGCGGGCGCTCGCCGATCTGCAGAATCCACTCGTCACTTCCGCGTTCTTCTGGAAGCTGCTCTCTCTCGAGGGCATCCACCCACTGCTCGACGACTGCGCCCGTTGTGGTGAGGCCGGCGGCCCCGACGGTGCCGGCGACGACGCCGAGCTGGTCGCGTTCGATCTCGACGAGGGGGGCACGATCTGCCGCTCGTGCGCGCGCGGCGGTGGCCGGCCGCTGTCGTATCCCGCGCTCCACTTGATGCGGCGCATGCTCGGCGGTGGGTTGAACGGTGTGTTCTCGCAAGAGCCCGGACCCGAGGCACACGAGGTCGAACAGCTCGGTATCCGTGCGGTCGAGCATCACGTCGAACGCCGCCTGCGTTCGACCGCGTTGCTCTAGCCGCTCCGGCGGCGCGTTCCCACCCCTCGTTCCCACCCCTCGTTCCCACCCCTCGTTCCCGACCCCTCGTTCCCACACCGCGGCGGCGCCATTCGGATGGGAGGCCGTGCTCCTGGGCCGGGTGTCGAAGGGAGTGCCGACTAGCCTGGACTGTCTATGGCAGCCCCCGGCGACCCCAAGTTGATGGATCGCGTCGTCAACCTGGCCAAGCGCCGCGGCCTGGTGTTCCCGTCGTCGGAGATCTACGGGGGCTTCCGTTCCACCTGGGATTACGGACCGCTCGGGGTGCTGCTCAAGCGCAACGTGAAAGACGCCTGGTGGCGTTCGATGGTGCAGCTCCGTAGCGACGTCGTCGGCCTCGACGCGGCGATCCTCATGGCGCCCAAGGTGTGGGAGGCCAGCGGTCACGTCGGGACATTCACCGACCCGCTCGTCGACTGCCGAAACTGCAAGGAGCGCTTCCGTGCCGACCAGCTCCCGGAGTCGGGCGCGTGCCCGAACTGCGGCGCCAAGGACTCCTTCACCGAGGCCCGCAACTTCAACTTGATGTTCAAGACGCACGTGGGACCACTCGAGGACGAGACCTCGGTCGCCTACCTCCGGCCCGAGACCGCGCAGGGGATCTTCGTCAACTTCAAGAACGTGCAGACGACGACCCGCAAGAAGCCTCCGTTCGGCATCGCGCAGATCGGCAAGTCGTTCCGGAACGAGATCACTCCGGGGAACTTCGTGTTCCGCACCCGCGAGTTCGAGCAGATGGAGATGGAGTTCTTCGTCCCGCCGGACGACGCGCCGAAGTGGTTCGAGTATTGGGTCGCCGAGCGCTACCGCTGGTACACCGACCTCGGCATCCCCGAGGAACAGCTCCGCATCCGCCCGCACGATGCCGACGAGCTGTCGTTCTACTCGGCGGGCACCAGCGACGTGGAATATGCCTACCCGTGGGGTTGGGGTGAGCTCGAGGGCATCGCGAGCCGCACCGACTACGACCTCACCCAGCACTCCAAGTTCTCGGGCGAAGACCTCTCCTACTTCGACCAGGAAACCAACGAGCGCTACCTCCCCTACGTGGTCGAGCCCGCGGCCGGCGCCGATCGCGCCACGCTCGCGTTCTTGCTCGCCGCGTACGACGAGGACGAGGCGCCGAGCGGCGAGGGCAAGTCGGAGAAGCGAACGGTGCTGCGTCTCCACCCGCGACTGGCGCCGATCAAGGTGGCCGTGTTGCCGTTGTCGAAGAAGGACACCTTGCTGCCGCTGACCGACGACGTCGCCACGGCACTTCGTCCCCATTTTCAGATCGACGTGGACCTCGCGGGAGCGATCGGTCGTCGTTACCGGCGCCAGGACGAGATCGGCACACCGCTGTGTGTCACGATCGACTTCGACACCTTGGACGACCGCGCGGTGACGGTGCGGGATCGGGATTCGATGAGACAGGACAGGGTTTCGCTCGACCGGCTCGTCGGCGAGCTCCGCGACCGTTTGGGTGTGGCTGACTGATGGACGACTACTACTCGTTGCTGGGTGTGGAGGCCGACGCCTCGGTCGAAGACATTCGGGCGTCGTATCGCACGCACAAGGAAGCACTCGACACCACGAGCGAGGCCGGCCGCGACGACGCGCTCCGCCTGAACAAGGCGTGGAACGTGCTCTCGGATCCGTATCAACGCGGTCGGTACGACGAGCAACGGGAGCTGGCGAGTGGCGCCGGCGAGCTCGACGACACCGAGGCGGCGGGGACCGGCAGTGGCGGCAACAGCCGCGGCTCGAAGTCCGAGCCGAAGGGGTCACGCGGTCAGGCCGGCAGCTCGCGCGCGGACCGTCAGCGGTCGACCCGCGAGATCCGCGCCGAACGTCTGGCGGCGTCGAGGACGCCGACGATCACGCCGCCGGCGGGCACGCACTTCCCGAGCACGAAGCAGCGCCTGATCGCGATGGTCATCGACCTGCTCGTGTTGATCGTGCTCGTCAGCGCCAGCCAGGTGGGAGCCCAGGCCGTCGCCAAGTCGCAGAAGCCCGACATCGTCAAGCAGATCAACACGCTGAACGACAAGATCACCGCCGACAACAAGGCCAAGAGCGACGCCGACAAGGCGGTGAGCGCCGACAAGAAGGCGAACAACCCCCAACAGCAGGCGATAGATCAAAAGAAGTCGGATGCCGCCAAGGCGCAGGCCGCGTCCGATACCAAAGCACGCGACGATCTCTCGTCGAAACTCAACCCGTACTTCTTGGGCGGGATCGTCATCGCGTTCTTCCTCGGTTTCCTCTATCTCGCGATACCGACGGCGATATCGGGGCGGACGCTCGGAAAGCGCTTCCAACATCTGAAGGTCGTGAGCGAGGACGGCTCTCCGGTCGGCGCTCGCGGAGCAATCACTCGCTTCGGGCTCATCGTGCTCGTCACCTTCACGCTCTACCTGTTGCTGCAACAGATCGCGGCGGTCATCGTGCTGTTCGGCGTCACCATGTGGTTGCGCAATCCGAACATGCAGGGTCTGCACGACCGGTTCGCCCACACGATCGTCGTCAGCGACGCCCCCGCAGACTGAAAACTGAAAGGTTCGTCGATGCCTGAGCAACCCCGCGAGAAGTATGTCTACGCGTTCGAAGAGGGCGGTCGGGACCAGAAGTTTTTGCTCGGGGGGAAGGGTGCCAACCTCGCCGAGATGACGAACCTCGGACTGCCGGTGCCGCCCGGATTCACGATCAGTACCGACGCCTGCAAGGCCTACATGGCCCTCGGGGACGAGCTGCCGCCGGGCCTGATGGACGAGGTCGGCGTGGCACGCGAGCAGCTCGAGAAGAAGATGGGCAAGGTGCTCGGCGCCGCCGACGACCCGCTGCTCGTATCGGTGCGTTCGGGCGCGCCGTTCTCGATGCCCGGCATGATGGACACCGTCTTGAACCTCGGGCTCAACGACGAGTCGGTCAAGGGCCTCGCCGAGCAGACGAACAACGAGCGGTTCGCGTACGACAGCTACCGCCGCTTCGTCCAGATGTTCGGCAAGATCGTGCTCGACGTCTCGGGCGAGCTGTTCGAGGAGGCACTGCTCGACCTCATCGAGCACAAGGGCGTGAGCGTCGACACCGAGCTCACCGCTACCGATCTCGCCGGGCTCGTCGAGACGTACAAGGGCATCGTGAAGGCCGAGGCGGGAGTCGATTTCCCGACCGATCCGCAAGAACAGCTCGCGTATGCGATCGACGCGGTGTTCAAGTCGTGGAACGGCCGGCGCGCGCGCGACTACCGGCGCATGGAGAAGATCCCCGACGACCTCGGCACCGCAGTCAACGTGCAGACCATGGTGTTCGGCAACAAGGGCGACGACTCCGGGACCGGGGTCGCGTTCACGCGCAACCCGTCGACCGGCGAGCACAAGGGCTACGGCGACTTCCTGAAGAACGCGCAGGGCGAAGACGTCGTCGCCGGCATCCGCATCACCGAACCGCTCGCCGACATGAGCAACGAGTTCCCGGAGCCGCTCAAAGAGTTGCTCGACATGATGCAGCTGCTCGAGAACCACTATCACGACATGTGCGACATCGAGTTCACGATCGAGCAGGGTCGCCTGTTCATGTTGCAGACGCGCGTCGGCAAGCGCACCGCCGCGGCCGCGCTGCGCATGGCCGTGGAGATGGTCGAGGAAGGACTCATCGACAAGACCGAAGCCGTACTGCGTGTGCAGCCCGAGCAGCTCGATCAGCTCCTGCACCCGCAGTTCGACCCGAAGGCGACCTTCAGCGTGCTGGCGAAGGGTTTGAACGCATCGCCCGGCGCCGCGGTCGGCAAGGTGTACTTCACCGCCGACGAAGCCGAGGCGCGCCACGAGGCGGGTGAGCACGTCATCCTCGTGCGTCCCGAGACCTCGCCCGACGACCTGCACGGAATGATCGCGGCGGAGGGGATCCTCACGTCGCGCGGCGGGCTCGTATCGCACGCGGCGGTCGTCGCACGCGGTATGGGCAAGCCCGCGATCTGCGGCGCCGAAGCGGTGAAGATCGATCTGGCCGGTCGTGCCTTCACCACGGGCAACACGACGGTGCGTGAAGGCGACGTCATCTCGATCAACGGCACGACCGGAGAGATCGTCGTCGGCGAAGTTCCCGTGATCACGCCCGAGCCGAGCGGTCCGTTCGGTGTCATCCTCGGGTGGGCCGACGCGCTGCGCACGCTGAAAGTACGTACGAACGCCGACCTCCCCGAAGACGCCCGCAAGGCACGCGACTTCGGCGCCGAGGGCATTGGCTTGTGCCGGACCGAGCACATGTTCCTCGGCGACCGGCTGCCGATCGTGCAACGCATGATCCTGGCCGACAACGAGGCCGAAGAGGGCGCTGCACTCGAGGAGTTGCGGGCGCAGCAGGAGTCGGACTTCGAGGGCATCCTCGAGGCGATGGACGGCCTGCCGGTGACGGTCCGGCTGCTCGATCCGCCGTTGCACGAGTTCTTGCCGGACCACGAAGAGCTGATCATCAAACAGGCCAAGGGCGAGATCACCGAGCGTGAGCTGAAGCTGTTGCATGCCGCGGAGATGTGGCGGGAGTCGAACCCGATGCTCGGCACCCGGGGCTGCCGTCTCGGCATCATCAAACCGGGCCTGTACCGGATGCAGGTGCGCGCGCTCATGCAGGCCGCGGTCACGCGCCGGCGGGCCGGGGGCAACCCGATCGTCGAGATCATGATCCCGCTGATCGTGAGCCGGCCCGAGCTCGAGCTCCTCGAGGGATGGACAGCGCGAGGAAGCCGACAAGGTGCTCGCGCGAAGCGGGGGTCGAGATCGACTACCTCGTCGGCACCATGATCGAAACTCCCCGCGCCGCACTCGTCGCCGACGACATCGCTGGTGTCGCCGAGTTCTTCTCGTTCGGTACCAACGACCTGACCCAGATGACGTTCGGCTTCTCGCGAGACGACATCGAGGGTCGTTTCATGAGCGAGTACCTCGAGTACAAGCTGCTGGCGGCCAACCCGTTCGAGACACTCGACGTCGAAGGTGTCGGCCAGCTCGTGCGCATGGGGTGCGAGAAGGGTCGTTCCACGCGTCCGGGGCTCAAGCTCGGCATCTGCGGTGAGCACGGAGGCGATCCGGGCTCGGTCGCGTTCTGTCACGAGGTCGGGCTCGACTACGTGTCGTGCTCGCCGTACCGCGTGCCGATCGCGCGCCTCGCGGCCGCGCACGCGGCGGTGGGAACCGGCGGTCCCGGCGCATCGGCCTGAGGATGACGACGAGTCCCGAGGTTGCCGGGACCCGGCTGACCGCGGCGCAGATCGGTGATTTCCTCGCCGAGGTGTTCCCGGGCGTCATGGATCACTTCGCGATCGAAGAGGTCGGCCCGATGCGAGCCCGGGTGCGGATGCTGTTCGACGAGTCGCGTCTGCGCCCAGGTGGAACGATCAGCGGACCGTCGTTGATGACGCTGGCCGATACCGGCTTGTGGGTCGCGCTGCTCGCGATGATCGGGCGGGAGCCGCTCTCGGTCACCTCCCATCTCGACATCGATTTCCTCCGCAAGCCCGCCCCCGCCGACGTCGTGGCGCACACGACGCTGCACAAGATCGGCAAGCGGCTCGCGGTCGGCGACGTGTTGATGTATTCGGCCGGCGAGACCGTGCCGTCCGCGCGAGCGTCGGTGACCTACGCCATCCCCTCGCACCGACTCGACCCGCCCGGGCAATGATCACGACGTGAGGTGAAGCCGGCCCGAGAAGCCGGCTCGAGAACCCGGCCCGAGAGCGTCGTGAGCCGCGGCGTTGGTGTCACACCGGCTCGGTACCCTGCGGACGTGTGGGTGGAGCAAGAGGCGGACCAGCAGGTCCGGCGAGCGCATTCGGGAGCGGAGGCGCTCGTCGGACGGGCCGTACAACGGCGAGAGGAACGCGAGGCTGCGCTCGACGCTGCGCTCGCTCCGGGCGCGACCAGACCCGTCGGAGCCGGCACCCGCGCCCGCGAGGAGGAGCCCGATCCGTTCCGGCTGTGTTTCGAGCGCGACCTCGATCGGGTGAAGCACTCGCCGCCCTGGCGGCGCCTCGCCGGTAAGTGCCAGGTGTTCATCGCTCCCGAGGACGATCACCTGCGTACCCGCCTGACCCACGCGGTCGAAGTCGCCCAGGTCGCCACCGGCATCGCCCGCGTGAGCGGGTTGTGCGTTCCCCTCACCGAGGCCATCGCGCTCGCCCACGACTGCGGTCACGGCCCGGCCGGCCATGCCTCCGAGGAGGCGTTTTCGCCCTACGTCCGGGGCGGTTACGACCACGCGGTGTACGGGGCCGACGTCACCCTGGCGCCCCTCAATCTCTGTGCCGAGACCCTCGACGGTGTCCGCAACCATTCGTGGCGCCGCCCGGCCCCGTCGACGCCCGAGGGCGAGGTCGTTGCTTGGTCCGATCGCATCGCGTACGTCTGCCACGACTTCGAGGACGCGGTGCGCGCCGGGATCCTCACACCGTCCGACCTGCCCGAATCGGTGGCGTCGGTCGTCGGCAGCAAAGGCCCCCGCCAGGTTGGGGCGTTCGTACGTGCGGTGATCGCCGCGATCGACCGCACCGGCCGGGTGGGCATGACCGGGCCCGAGGCGGAGGCGCTCGGGGCCTTCCGGGCGTTCAACTTCGATCGGATCTACCTGCGGCCGGCGGCCCGGCGGCAGGCCGACAAAGTTGTCGGGCTGCTCCGCGGTCTCGTCGACTTCTTCGTCGACACGCCGGCCCGATTGCCGCCCGCGGCCACCGGCATGCACATCGGTCTCGCTCCCGGTTCGCTCGAGGCCGCGTCGGTGGCGGTCCGGTACGTCAGCGGGATGACCGATCGCTTCGCGCTCGGCCTCGGCGTCGAGCTGCTCGGATGGCGCCCCGAAGATCTCCCACGAGGCGTGTGACCGTCTTCGCGAGCCCATAGCCTGCAACGCGATGGGCATTCTCGACGACGACGTCGCAGCGGGTGCGGGAGGCGACCGATCTGGTCGCGCTGGTGAGTGAGCACGTCGCGTTGAAGCGCGTGGGCCGCCGCTTCCAGGGACTGTGCCCGTTCCACCAGGAGAAGACGCCGTCGTTCTCGGTCAGCCCCGACAAGGGCGTGTGGCACTGCTTCGGCTGCCAGAAGAGCGGCGACGCGATCACGTTCGTACGCGAGGTCGAGCACCTCGACTTCGTCGAGACGATCGAGCGGCTCGCGGGCCGGGCGAACATCACCTTGCGCTACGACGACGCGTCGTTCTCGGAGGAGCGCAAACGAAAACAACGTCTGCACGCGGTGGTGCAGGCCGCCATCGCGTTCTACCACGAGCGCTTGCTGGTCGCGCCCGACGGGGGGCTCGGCCGCCGTTACCTCCGAAGCCGCGGCTTCGACGGCGACGCGGTGCGCAGGTTCTCGCTCGGTTGGGCACCCGAGGGCTACGACCCGGTGAGCTCTCACCTGCACCAAGCCAAGTTCGCCCGCCAGGACATCGTCGATGCCGGTCTGGCGTTCGTGAACCGTGCCAACAAGCTGCAGGACGCGATCCGCGGGCGGCTCATGTTCCCGATCTGGGACACCAAGGGTGATCCCGTGGGGTTCGGCGGCCGCACGCTGACCGACGACGGGCCGAAGTACAAGAACACGGCCGAGACCGCGATCTACCACAAGTCGCGACTGTTGTACGGCCTCAACTTCGCCAAGGCGGAGATCGTCGCGCAGGGTGAAGTCGTGATCTGCGAGGGCTACACCGACGTGATGGCGTTCGCGCTCGCGGGTGTGCCGACGGCGGTCGCGACGTGCGGCACCGCGCTCGCCGACGAGCACTTCCTCACGCTGAAGAACCTGGCTCGCAAGGTGACGCTCGCGTACGACGCCGATGCTGCCGGGCAAGCTGCCGCCGAACGCTGCTACCAGTGGGAGCAGCGCTATGAGGTGCAGTTCCAGGTCGCCGATCTTCCCGCCGGTCGTGATCCCGCCGACGTGTGGAAGGACGATCCGCAGCAACTGGTCGCGGCGGTGAAGGGCGCGCAGCCTTTCCTCGAGTTCCGCCTCGATCGACTCTTACGAGCGGCCGACACCTCGACGCTCGAGGGACGCGCACACACCGCGCAAGAAGGAGCGGCCCTCATCGCCGAGCACCCGAACGATCTCGTGCGCGACCAGTACGTGATGAAGCTCGCGGGCCGGCTCGATATCGAGCCCGACCGCGTCCGCGAGGCGGTCGCCCAAGTTCGTTCCCGACCCCACGTCCGGTCCGCACGCGCGCCCGACGCAACACCGCGTCCGGCCCCGACGCCGGTCGACCGGCGCGAGCTGGACGCGTTGCGATGGGCCGTGCAGGCGCCGGAGCTGATGAGCGGCCGCCTCGACGTGCACCTTTTCGTCGACCCGCTCGCGCGCAGCGCGTTCGCCGGTCTGACCGAGCTTCCGTGGCACGAGTGCCTCGAGCGCGCGTCGAACCCGAGGTCGCAGCCCTGTTGCAGCGTCTCGCGGTCGAGGATCTCGACGTGCGTGAGCCGAGCGAGGAGCTCGCAACGCATGTAGTGGTCAACCTGGTCGAAGCGTCAAGTCAGCGTCTCCTCTCGTCGATGTTGAAGCGTGATGATCCGCGTACTTCGGAAATCAAAGCGCGGCTCGATCAGCTCGCGAACGCGCGGTCGTCCGAGCATTGGGGCGCGGCCGAAGCCGTCGCCGAGCAGTTGGTAACGTGGATCACCGATGACGCAGATGCCGGAGCCTGATACCGCCGGGTCCCCCGATGCCGCCGGTGCGGGCGACGGGCCCGAACTCGCGGCGCAAGCGATCGAGACCTCGAAGGACGCCTCGACTGCGACGATCGCGGCAACCGTGTCGGTCGAGGATGTCGCGACTGTCGACGATGTGCTCGGCCAGGTGCGCGAGCGCGGTTTCATCACAACCGGCGAGATCTTCGCCGCGTTCCCCGACCTCGAGCCCGACGCCGCCGAGCTGCGCGAGCTGTGGGACATGTTCGAGTCGCGGGGCATCAAGGTGCTCGACGAGATCGCCGAGGAGCTCAAGCTCGAAGACGAACGCGCGCGGTGCGCGCGAGTGCTCCGCCCGCCGCGCGCCGCGCCTCGCCGGGCCGAGCACCGACCGAGTGCCGCGGGGCGTCCGAGCGCAGCATCGCGTTCGGTGTCCTATGACGAGCCCGATCCCGACCTGGTGTCGGTGCGAGCCGCGCAGAGGCCGACGCACAGCGAGAGCGGGGGAAGTTTCGACCCCGTCCGCATGTACCTCAAGGAGATCGGCAAGGTCCCGCTGCTCACAGCCGAGCAGGAGGTCACGCTGGCCAAGCGGATCGAGGCCGGGCTGCTGGCGCGCGAGAAGTTGAGCGGTGTCGATGCCGACGGCGAACCGGTCGAGATCAGCGAGAACCAACGGTCGAGCCTGCACGCGGTCAAGCGCGACGGCGAGCTCGCCCGCCGCCAGCTCACCGAGGCGAACCTACGACTCGTCGTTTCGATCGCCAAGCGTTACGTCGGGCGCGGCATGGCGTTGCTCGACCTGATCCAAGAGGGCAACCTCGGCCTGATCCGTGCAGTCGAGAAGTTCGACTACACGAAGGGTTTCAAGTTCTCGACGTACGCGACGTGGTGGATCCGTCAGGCCATCACCCGCGCGATCGCAGACCAGGCTCGGACCATTCGCATCCCGGTGCACATGGTCGAGACGATGAACAAGGTGCTGCGCATCTCGCGTCAGATGTTGCAGGAGCTCGGACGCGAACCGACGGTCGAGGAGATCGCGGCGAAGGTAGAGATGACCTCCGACAAGGTGCGCGAGATCCAGCGCATCGCGCAGGAGCCGGTCTCGCTCGAGACTCCGGTGGGGGAGGAGGACGACAGCCTTCTCGGCGACTTCGTCGAAGACCCCAATGTGATCGCGCCGGCGACCGCGGCTGCGCGCGCGTTGTTGAGCGAAGCGATCGAAGAGGCGTTGCAGGAGTTGAACGACCGTGAACGTGCAGTCGTTCGGTTGCGGTTCGGTCTCGACGACGGCCAGATCCGAACGCTCGAAGAGGTGGGCAAGGAGTTCGGTGTGACGCGGGAGCGCATCCGCCAGATCGAGTCCAAGACGCTCGCAAAGTTGCGCCACCCGACGCGTTCGCAGCGCTTGCGCGACTACCTCGAAGAGTCCTGAGGCCACCGACCACCGCTGATATCCTCAAGCGCCATTCCGGGGTAGCTCAATCGGCAGAGCGGCGGACTGTTAATCCGTAGGTTGAGAGTTCGAGCCTCTCCCCCGGAGCCATTCTCTTCACACGGGGTGTCACATCCGGCCGGCGCCGTACGTCTGTCTGATGACAAGGGCATCTCAGGTGACGAGGATCGAGCGCTGTGGCGCAGACGGGAGCGGGGCCCGGGTGACGTGTGCGGATCGGTGGGATCCCGACGGGATCCGGCATTTGCGGGAGCTCTACGAGCCGCTGCGGCGATTCGCAGCAGTCATCGGGCGCTTCGACGTCGATCCCGATGACCTCGTCCAGAGCGCCTTCGCCAAGGTGCTGGCACGTGATCCGAGCGACATCCGGGATCTCGCCCCTTACTTGCGCCGGACGATCGCGAATCTCGCGACCGACGAGCGCCGCCGTTCGACCCGGGCGACGGTCGCGCTGCGCCGGGTCGGGCCGCCGATCGAGTCGATCGACGCGTACCCGAGCGATCTCGGCGACCTCTTGCGTGTGCCTGCCCGGGTGCGGGCGTTGCTCTATCTCGTCGAGATCGAAGGTCAGCCCATCGCCGACGCGGCCGAGGCCGTCGGCATGTCGAACAGCAGCGCGCGCGGTCGCGCTGGTGCGGGCCGGCGCCGGCTGCGTTCGGAACTGACCATGGAGGCCAACGGTGAGTGACGAAGAGCTGCACGACGCGCTCGAACCGGCTCGCGCGACGCGGTGCGCCCGCGGTTTCGACGAGGTCTTCGCCGCGGCGTCCGACGATGCCGCGACCGCCGGCAGTGCGCCGGCGATGGTCGAACATGGAACTGCGACCGGCGATCTCGACTCCATCCCGTTCGTGACCTCCGAGACGCCCGCGCGTCGCCGCGGCCGACCGATCGGCTCGATGATCGCAGCCGCTGGAGTCGCGGCGTTGGTCGTCGTGGGTACGTTTGCGGTCGGCGCGGTCGTCGGCAACAGCGGATCGGGGTCGGGATCGCCAGAGGGAGCGGTGCGCCGGTTGGCCGACGCGCTCTCGCACGAAGACCCGCTCGCCGCGGCTGACGTGCTCGCACCGAGCGAGGTGCGCTCCCTTCACGGAACCCTCCAGAGCGCGGAACGGAAAGCGGCGGAGTTGAAGCTCGTACAGACCGCGGGCGCGCCGCTCACCGGCATCGACTTCCAAGTCACCGGGCTGCAGCTGTCGACGCAATCCCTCGGGAGTGGGTACGCCAAGGTCACAGTCGACGAGGGAACCTTCTCGGCGAGCACGCACAAGCCGCAGTTCTCTCCCCTCATGCAGAAGGTGTTGCGCAACACGCGGGACAACTCCGCGCACGCCGATCTCGCGAAGCTCGCGGAGAACATGGACTTGCCGACGTTCGTCGTCGCGGTGCGCGACGGTGGCAGGTGGTATGTGAGCGCGGCATACACGGTGCTCGAGTACATACGTGAGGCGAACCAACTTCCGGCCGCCGACTTCGGTTCCGGCGACGCGTGCAATCTCGACGCTGGGCGCGGCGACGCCCGATGCCGCCGTGCAGGAATCGATGCGAGCGCTGCAACAGTCCGACTGGACGAAGCTCATCTCGATGGCTCCTCCGCACGAGTTGCCGGTGTACGACTACCGGGCGGCGTTGCTCGCGCTGGCCGACCGCAATACGAGCGTGGCGAACCGTTCCCGGCCGCGGTTCGCCATCGCGTCGATGAAGACCACATCGCAGGTGGACGGCGACTCTGCGAAGGTCACGTTGCAGGCCTCGGGCACTACGTCGTCGGGCAAGTGGAGCGTCGACGGCGGATGCTTCTCGGTCGCCTACGGCCCCGGCGCATCCGTCTCGTCCCCTTGTGAAGGGCTGTTCCCCTTCTCCCCGTATCTCGGCGTCACCGGCGTCGACAAGTACTCCGGCATCACTGTCGTTCGAGATAACGGGCGGTGGTTCGTCAGCCCGGTCGGCACCGTGCTCGATGTGCTCGACCGCCGCGATCGACCAACTCGACCGGCGCTCGCTGTACACGCTGCTCCGGATTCCGAACCAGCTGCCTCCCGACGGAGATCTCACACTCGGCAAGCCGGTCGTGTTGCACGCCGGAGCGGGCCAAGCCCTTCAGGTACTCACGTTCTCCGGTCACAAGGGGGAGAGCCTGCTCGGTCGGGTGACGTCGCCGGCGGCGAGCTCCGTCCAGGGTCTCGAGAACACCACGGCGGTGTTGGTGCGCGTCTACGGTCCCGACGGATCCGAGCTGAATACGGCTCCGGGATTGATACACGGCGATCCGCTCGTGCTCCCGGCGGACGGCACCTACGTCGTGACCGTGCAGGGTTTCGTACTCGACACGAAAAAGGGTGACGTCGGCGTCACGATCTGGGACTCGGCCGACGCGCCCGCGGCGGCGAAGCAGCCGGATCAGAGCGGCTCGACCTGCATCTACACGGCGAACAGTGAAAGTTGTTCGTCGTCGAGTGTCGGAGCTTTGGGCGGACCGAGCAGGCCGATCCCGACGCCCACGCCCACGTCGATCGGGACGCCGGCCGATGTGAGCAGTGGAGGCGTGGTGAGCTCGTCCGGGACGACATCGGCTCCCTCGGGTGGCTGAGAGCCCGTTGCGGCCGTCACGGCTCGCCGACCTGTGTTATCTCGCAGGCGGTGCGGCTCTCGTCGCGTCGGCGTTCCTGCACTGGGTCGCGCGCGGGGCGGGGAGCGGGCTGCGCGGTCACGCGCTCATCGACGCGCTGGTCGCGCTGGGTAAGCATGTCCCTGCGCTGTCGGTGGGGCGGTTGACGATCGTGTGGTATCTCGTGCCCGCGTTGGGTGCGGCCGGCTGGATCGTGTTTGGCGTCGCCGGACGAGGGCGGGCGGCTCGGGTCGTTGCCCTGGGCGCGCTGGCGGTCGTGGTGACCGTCGACGTCGCGTTCCGCCAACTCGCCGGGACGGCGCGTCTCGGGTGGGGACCGAAAGTGGCGCTTGCCGGAGGAATCGTGATGTTCGGTGGTTCCTGGCTACCGACGCTTGCCGCGGCGGTTGCTGCGGCGCGGAGCCGGCGGCACGTACGCTCTGCCGCTGCGGGCCCGTAGCTCAGTGGTCAGAGCAGGGGACTCATAATCCCTCGGTCGCTGGTTCGATCCCAGCCGGGCCCACGCACCTTACCTGGGGAAACGCGATTTCGGCGGTTGTCGTCGGCGCCGGAAACGGCTCGTTGGTCACCGTTTGGTCACCGATTGATCACGGATGCGCTCGACGAAGGCATCGAGTGCGCGCTGTCGGGATTCGTGCGCAACGCCCGATGTGCACGACCTCGAGCTCGCCGGCGTTCGTGAGCTCGTACACCGTGGTGCGCCCGACCCCGAGCCGATGCGCCGCTTGCGGAATCGTGAGCAAGAGCTGTTGTCCGTCGTTGTTCGTCCTCATGTCGTGGAATAGCACGCGCAGACGACCGAAACGCGTCATGTAAATCTCGTTCTTTTCGAACACCGGGCCGTCGACGAGACGTCTCCCGTGCGCGTTGCCGGCTCCGCGAAACGGTCTCCAAGATCGGCACAGATTGCCGCTTCCGCTATGCAGCGGGAGCAGCTGGTTGCGTGTAGCGCAACCGGCAAGTCTGTGGCGTTTCGTCAGGGCTCGATTCTTCGGATACGACGGGAAGTGCGCCAGCGAGGTCGTCGAGGGCGTGTCCGATCAGGAAGCGGCGAAGCACATCGAGCGTGGCATCGGGGCGTTGGTCCGCGAGGCGGAGCAACACGATGCCGTTGTTGGTTCCCGACGGATACCGCGGAGGTTGCCGAAGCCCACGTCGAACGTCACGAGCATCCGTTCGTCGGAGCGGGAGGCTTCGACGACGACCGAGTCCGTGGCACCGGTGAGCCCTTCGTCGACGACGGTGTCCACCTCGTGGCCGTGTTGCGCGATCAGCGCCTTCGCGGCGGTGGTGATGTTCTCGTCGAGCTTGACCTTCACGAGCCGGCAGGAAGGCCGTGTACCTCTTGCTTGGCGAGCCAGGCGCCATACGCGGCGGCGGCTCGCACGCCGTCTTCGTCGATCGTCGGATAGTGGCCGACGATGTCAGCGCGAGAGAGCCCAGCCGCGAGCGCGTCGAGTACGACGGTCACGAGCACTCGGGTGCCCTTGATGCAGGGCTGGCCGTGGCACACGTTCGGGTCGATCGAGATCAGCTCGAGCAGCTCTTGGGACGTCACCCCACCAATGTGCCGTACTCGTCGCTCCATCGGAACGGTGTTCGGATTTCCGCTGAGTCTGTACCGATGTCTGCACGGAATCTCTGCACCGGCTGGAGGGGACTCCGAGGGATTATGTAATACGATATTCGGCGTGCGGAAGACGGCCGGGGTTGAAGCCGAGCGAAGCCGTACCGAACGAAGACCGGCAAGGTACTCACCGACGCCGAGATCGAGACGTTGGCCACCGAGGTCGAGTGTGACTACGACGTCGCCTCGCTGAAGGCTCGCCGGCGGGGTCGACCGACGATGGGATCAGCTGCGGCGGAAGTAGTACCCGTCCGACTCGACCCCGAATTGAAGAAGGCTGTCGAGGCCCGCGCCGAACGCGACGACACGACGACCAGCGAGATCATCCGCGAGGCCATCCGCAGCTTTCTCGAAAGCGCATGAGCAAGGCGAGGGCGCTCCAAGGTGGGGCAAGCGCATGGCGGCAGATCTGGCACCCGTCGATGAGACGCGGCGGGATTCTCCAATAACTCAGCTTTCGCATTCGCGTGGGAAGCTTTCGACCTGAGTACTTGGAGAGCGAGGATCGTCATGCCGCGGCTACAGATTGTGGCAACCGGAATCCTTGGCGGCTTCACACTCGGAGTTCTCGCCCGAGCGTGGATGCGACTGATCTCCACGGATCCAGAGTTCAGCTGGGGTGGGACCCTATTCATCGTCTTCGGCTTCACGGTCTTTGGTTTCACCCAATCGCTCGTCGCGGTCGCCCGCCGAGGAACCATGCGGCGGAGTCCTCTGACCGCGATACGAACGGTCGGCGCAATTGGGATGGTCCCACTGTTCGGAGCAGCGGGAGCGCTCATGTTTCCCACGGTGGTCGGCGGTGGAGTCGCGTACATCCGGATCGACTGGCACCCACTCGCACGGGTTGCGTGCCTCGCGGTCGCGCTGGGTCCGGTGCTGTTCGTGGCGCACGATCTCGTCGACTCGTTCGGCTTGTCGATCCGAACCGCTGTCGGTGTCGCAGCCATGATTGCGATCTACACGACGATCATTTGGGC
Source organism: uncultured Actinomycetes bacterium (assembly GCA_963784845.1). GTDB lineage: Bacteria > Actinomycetota > Acidimicrobiia > IMCC26256 > PALSA-610 > PALSA-610. Next base: position 190,360 of record CAWASN010000005.1, read on the forward strand.
AACACAGTTCACGTTCGCATCACAGCACGACGGCTGGCACCTACCCCGATGGGCCAAGATCACGATCCCGGTCAGCGTTGCACTGCTATTCCTGACCGCTCTCTTTGAAGGTGGACTCCAGTAGGACGTCAACGGATCCGCTGTCCCGCGGCGAGCCCAGAGCGGCAGATCTGGCGCTCCGTCGTTGACCTCATGTGAGTGGCTTGACGGAGATGAGACAGGGGTTGTCGGGACCCCAGATGTCGGTGCGTTCTTCCAGTGGAAGGAAGCCGATCGACTCGTAAAACACGCGAGTGAGTACATACTCGTCCGATACTCCTGATGGTCCGAACGTCTTCACCTGAAGCAACACGACTCCGCGCTCGCGAAGTTCTGTTTCAACAGCCTGGACCAAGCGCCGACCAACACCCTGACGATGCAACGAGCGCTCGACCGCGAGAACCTCGATCTCCGCGGCGACAGGGGTGTGACGGCGGACGACGCACACTCCGATGACTTCGTCGCGAAGCGCGCATGTGGTCGGCAGTGTCCGCGCGGCGTCGACGTAGCTCAGGATCGACTGCTCGATCCCGAACCACTCAGGCAGATCACGAAGTAGGCGCTCAACTTCATTCGGCCGATGCCCACCCGGCACGATCGTCACTTCCATCGGCCACCAGCTTGCCTCGAACTCACCACATCGACCAGCGCATAGCGGCAGTTCGGTGCGGCTCCGTCAGCATTTCTTGTTCGATGGAGCAGCGAGGGAAATCGTGAGATGAGAGGTATCGTGCGCGAGTAGTTCGGCAGAAGCAGTCCAGCCCGGATACGGGCGATCAAACCAAAACGCCCTGGCCCTGTCTCAGCCGCACTCGCCAACCATCGTGGACGAGCACGTTCGTCGCTTCCTTCAGGGCCCGGTCAACCGGTCCGTCGACGCGAAAGTCTCTTCGAACATTCCGCTCGGTCGGGAGTCCGCTGCTGCAGAGGGCCAAGTCCGTTCGGAGACGACCGCGCTGTTGTGTGGTACGAACGCCGCCGACGGAGAGGATCGCAGCACGGCGAGTCGGGCGTTGTTCTCAGACTTAGCTGAGCTTGCAGAACAAGCCGCAAGCGCGGAACCAATCACCAAGACCACAGCGAGCGGACACCGCCCAACCGAACCGTCTCGACTCGCCGACTTGACACCCCCCAGATTGCCCGATCGCGCACCGCTCGGCGAGCGCATAGCGGCAGTTAGTTTGTGCGTGCGAGTGCTTAGGTCCCGACTTGAACGATCCAGTCGCGGCAGGTTGGTGCCGATCCCGCGATGTCGGGGGGACTGAGTGTGCCGCTGTGCATGATCACGTTTCGTGGACGCTCGATGGCGTCGAAGATGGCGGTCGCCCACTCGGCGGACGGCAGGAAGTCCTCAAAGTGCACCCACTGCGCACGATGATGTTTCCCAGCTGCTTGAGGTCGGTGTAGCTGATTGGGGCCTCGCCGCGCTGCGTGTGGAACTTGTGCTTGGCCTCGTCCTCCTGACGGTTCTTGCACTGCGTGCGGATGGTGGTTGAGACGCAGGACTCCCACCAATCGTCGCCAACCGCCTCTCTCAGGATGTTGGTGACCAGTTCCCGGACCGACATCTCAAGGCGGCTACAGCTACGTACACGGACGCCATCTGCTTCGCGGCCTGAACATGGCTGTCGTCGAGCACGTCGAGCGACAGCTGCTGAGCGATGTCGGCGTCGAACATGCCCGTACCGACGCGTGGCGGCCGACCGGCGCGGTCCAGTGCCTCCTCGGCAAGGAGTCCGCGAAAGGTGAACTCGTAGACCGAGCCGGAATCACTCATCGAACAAGTGGGTTCTCAGGCTGCGAACAGCGCGTCGTACACGGCCGGGTCACGCGATCCGGGAGTTCGATCTGGATGTTGTAGACGAGCCCGCCAAGACGGATTGCACCCTCCTTGCCAACCCGAGTCCGTGCCGGGGAAACGTCCTGCGGCGCCTCATTCGGCTCCCCTGCCTCTTCGGCTTCCGTAGGGGGCGTGGCGGACTCGACGGCATCGAAGTCGGCCTCATTCGCGAACGCAACGAAGGTCGCTGCCATCTTCCCGAGGACGTCGTCGCTGAACTGACCCTGCGTCAGAGTCTTCAGCTTGTTCTTGACTTCCTCGCGGGTCATCTTGTGCGCACTGGTGTTGAGCTCGAAGAGGTCGCTGTACGCCTCACGCATTGCCTCCGCAAGCACCCTTGCGCTCTGGTCTGATCCAGGAACTCGAAGTACCTCGGGGTTGGGGCACCGCTCGGCTGCAGGAACCCCAGCGACTTGAGCATGCCGATGATCAACCGATCCGCGGTCGTCTTGTACCCGAGACCCACCAGGAAGGACATCGAGAACTGCTTCGGTGCCTGCGCCTGCTGCATCGCAGTCAATATGTCCTTCAGGTTCTTCGTACTCGTCAGGTACGTCTTCGGAACAGCCACGTCAGCTCCCCAGGTCGACAACGCATGCGAGCGCCTTCTGCGCTCCGGAGCACTAAACGTAGAGGCACGGTGCGACACATGCTCCGGGGTTTGCTTCCGCCTGGCTGCCCGCCCGAACCGATGAGTACTCAGGACGTACCGAACGGGCCCATAACGCTGGAGTGGGCGCGATATCCGATACCGATCGAGGGGTCGTACTGGCAATCGCGAATCCGCACCCATTGCCCGCTCTTGGGGACGCTTTGCGAGCCTCTGGAGTTAGCCGATCTTGGTCCAGAAGCCGCAGTCATTGGTTGCTAGGAAGCCGCGATCCGAACCGCTGATCGTCACGATTACGCGTTGGTGTTGGTGAGGTCGTTCGCGATGATGTCGTCAAGGGATCCGCTGAAGCCGCTGAGTCGTGCCCAGTAGCACCCGCTGCTGCCGCTGCTTCTCCATGTTCCGGGCGCGATGTCGCTCCCGACGAGGTAGGTGCCGCCGACGAGTTGGGGCGGTCGGTGAGCTGGTGATCGGCGACAAGTTGCTCGTTCACGTCCCACACCCCGTAGTTCGGAAGCCTTTGTCTGTGGGGCTGATGGTCACGATCGCGGAGACGTTGGTGAGGTCGTTCGCGATGATGTCATTGAGGGATCCGTTGAAGCCGCTGAGCCGTTCCCAGTAACAGCCGTCGACGTTGCCTCGGGTTCGGTACGTCGCGGGCCCAAGGTTGACACCGATCTTGTAGACGCCGTCGCCGAAGGTAATCGCGTGCGGTGGTGGCGGAGGTGGCGGAGGTTGCGTCTGACACTGGTGAGGTGTTCCGGTCGGTGCACTGCCACCGGGAGCGTTTCCGAACGCGATGGTCGCTCCCGATTGCAAGACGAGTCGGTAGCCCTGTGCTTTCGGGTTCGAGAAGATCGCCGTGACGGGTCACACAACGATGGTGCGTAGCTGCCGAAGTTCTTGGCGTCGCCGAACGCATGTACGACACCGTCTGCTTCAGCGATCCAGTAGCCCTTGTTCGTCGGTGTCGGCGCGGTCCCGACCACATCGGTGACGTGGAACCCGATGCCGGGCAGGCTGCCGTAGAAGGGGACGTCACCGAAGCTGAAGATGCCGCCGTCCTTGGCGACCATGCGGTAGCCCTTGCCGGTTGGGCTGGTGCCGATGCCGTTGATCGGCTGGTTCAGGTGATTGCACCGGTCGAGCCGTAGAAGTGCGCGTCCCCGAAACAGAAGATGCCGCCATCGCGAGCGACAAGCCAATAGCCGATGCCGGATTGCTGGCAGCCATCGAGAACACCGGCTGGTTCAACCGGCGCCGCGCCCATGCTTCCGTGAAAATGCGCGCTGCCGTAGGTGAAGATCCCGCCGTCGTCGCGACAAGCCAGTAGCCGCGTCCGGTTGGAGCGACCGCGCCCCCAACGACCGGACCCGCCAAGGCGATGTTCGAGGCATCGCCTAGCCATTCCGCAGCGCCCTCCTCGTCGACCGACCCATCCGCGAAGGTCAGAAAGAAGCCCCGGCCATCCGGAGTGGAGAAACCGTTCACAGCCCTGTGAGGCCACGGGTTCGCCGCAGCATGCGCCGCCTGCGGGCTCACCGCAATGAGACTCGACGCGAACAACACGGCTGCAAACGCGACCAGCACCGATCGCCTCACTCGCATCTCGCCAACCATCCCGCCTCCAACTTCGGAACTGACCCGCTCCGTCCCTCCGACTGAAGCAGTCTGTCGTCGCGAACTCAACCCCGCCAGAGCCGAAGGTCACCGCCGCCGCTTATCACCACGCATCGCCTGCTCCGGCCGGAACGTGCTCGCCATAAGCGTCCCCGAACGAACCCTGTTTGTGTCAAGGGTCGTGTTTTCGGGCTGTGTTTGCGCGCGTTGGGTGGCCCCGTGACAGGACGGGGTTTGCGGTCCTAGCGTTGTGGTTCGGGTCCGGGAATGGCTGTTCCGAAGTGCCGGCGTTCAGGGATTTGCCGGCCGCGCTGGATGCAGAGTCGCCCCTGGTTGCCTTCCCGGACCCGTTTCGTTCAGTGGGTGGTGTCGGCGCGGAGTTGTCGGTAGACGGCGTCGCTGATGCGTCGCTTCAAGCTGCGGAACGCTTCTTTGCGTGTCTTCCCGTCGGCTGTCTTGCGCTGGTAGTAGACGCGGCCCGGCGTGTCGTGGCTGATCTGACCGAGCGCGGCGATGTGGATCGCGTGGTTCAACTGCCGGTTCCCGTTCGGGTTGAGCCGGTGACGCACTTTCGGTCCTGACGACGCCTCGATCGGCGCGGTCGCGTTGTAGCGGCGTAGTGCCCCGCGGTCGGGAACCGGCGGATGTCGCCGCTGTAACCGAGCAGATAGCACGCGACGATCGGGCCGACACCGTACACGTCGGTGACCGTCGTGTCCGCGACGCGACCGCGGCTTCATCATGCGGCCGTCGAGCTCGATCGAGCGCGCGGTCGGGGCGGCGGACCTCGTCGAGGAACTCGACCGCGATGCGTTTGCGTTCGATCCGACCGCGTCGGCCGGGCGGAGCTTGCGCGAGCTCGGGCGCGGCCCGTTTCGCCGAGAGTTTCTTGGGCAAGCCGCCGCGATCATCGTCGCACAACAGCGCATGCAGACGACAGATCGCACGGGTCCGAGCCGCAGTGAGCTGGTGATGGCGGCGGGCCAACAGCCGCAACACCTGACGTGATCGTCGAGCGCGACCGTCCGCAGGTTGCGGTGCCGTAACGCGACGATCGCCGCGGAACGTGCGTCGTGCGCGTCGGTCTTGTCTTTGCGGCCCGCGTCCAACAGCCGAGCCCGCGCCGACAGCGCCGGCGGCACATCGAGGACAGTCTCGCCCGCCGCGACGAGCTGCTGGGCCAACAACGCGCCCGTGACCCGCGCGCCTTCGACCGCCCACACCCGCGGCTCGAACGGCGCCGCCCAACGCAACAGCCGATCACGTTGTCGACGATCCGCCTGCACCGACAGCTCGCCGACGCAACTGTTCGTCGCCGTCGATCACGGCCGCCGTGTGCGACCCCTTGTGCGGGTCGATCCCAATGATGAACACGGCCCTCCTCACATCGGAAGTGGGACGCCGCGGCGGGCACTCCTGATGCGGGGATGCCGTTCCTGTTTCGAGCCACGCCACAGCACGGGAACCGGCAGGTGGCCTCTTCGCTCAGAAGCCAACCCGAAGGCGGCAGGGCATTCTGGAGACCACCCGCCGGCACCCTCGACGCTACGAAACCAACCGCAGCGCGTGACACGCACTCAACCATCAGGGCAATCTGCGTGCGTGGACCGGTCCGAGGTATTGGCGATTTACGACGAGGGTGTCGACGCTATTCGCGACGAGCACACGCGACTCGACAGGCACACAGTGGGACGAGCCAGCGTGTGGCGAGTGGTCCGCGGAGGATCTTGCTGGACACCTCGTGTGTGTGATCGGTTGGTATCACCACTGGCTCGACGTAGCTGAGCGCGGCCTCATCTGATCCGCCGTTTGCGGCCGCCGACCTTGCGGATCAGAACGCGAACGCGTGCTTCGGGAGCTGGAAGCCGGGACCGGCCCCGAGCGTGTGGAACTATTCGTCGCCGACGGGTGGCGTTATGCAACGCGAGTGGCGAACTGTTGGGACCTTCCCTACGGATACCCGTACGGAACAATCACGGCGGGACTGCACGCCGGAGTGGCTGCCGGTGAATGGCACCTACATGCTTGGGACCTGAGCGACGGCGCGCACGTGCCCTTGGATGCTGCGGCATTGTTCGTCGCCGTGGCCTCGGGCCTGACGAAGGCGCGAGGTGGGCTTCGGGCGAAAGCTGACAGCATCTTGGTGCCGCTCGCATCTCGCCGTCGTCCATGGGAGCAACTACTTCGCCGCTCCGGCCGACGCCCCGTCATCACGCGTCGACGTGCCAGATCTGCCGATATTTGCTCGCCGCGTTGTGCGTGATCGGGCAGCATTCTGCACGTGCGAATCCGCCCGTTCGAGGCTTCCGACACCCAGGCCGTGGTCGACCTCTCGCTCCCGCTTGGGCCCCGGTCCACGTCTCGATTCGTGAGGCGCTTGGTCCCGAGATCAACGACGCCCTGCAACCCGATTGGCGCGAAGCAGCAGCTCGACGTGGAGGACGTGCTCGCCGCAGACGACCAACGACGGGTGTGGGTCGCTGAGGCGGATGGCGTCGTCGCAGGCTTCGTGGCTGTCCGAATCCACGACGATCGCCGGATCGGCGAGATCGAGATGCTTGCGGTCGATCCGCCTCGCCAAGGAAGTCGGGGATCGGTAGCAGCGCTCACTGACATTTTCTCTCGATTGGATCAAGGCGTCCGGCATAGGCGTCGGGGATGGTTGAGACGGGCGCCGATCCGGGACAGCCGCCTGCTCGACACACCTACGAGAAGGACGGGGATGAAGCTCGTGCTCGGTGGCGTGTGACTTCATGAAGCTTGAACGCACGCCATCCCTGCCGATCGGCGCTCCCAGATCTCCGGCATGATCTCCCCGTGACGATCGAAGTGCGAGCCATCGGCGACGACCGGTTCGAGGTTGACGTCAGCCCGCCGCACGCGACGGTGACCTGGCGATCATCGACGCCGCTCACGCCAACGGAGGTC
>CAWASN010000006.1:0-445204 GCA_963784845.1 uncultured Actinomycetes bacterium
CACCACGTATTGCGGATAGTCGCACTCCCAGCAGATCATGTCGACGTTCATCTTGTGGCGCATGTCGACGCCGACGGGATCGTCGATCCAGCAGACGATGACCTGCTCGTCCATGATCTGGCTCGGCGACGGTCGCCGCGGTCCATGCCGGTCCAGAAGCGGTGGCGGTCGTAGGTGTAGTCGATGCGCTCCCGGAAGTACGGAATCCAGCCGATGCCGCCCTCACTGAGGGCGTACTTGAGCTTCGGGAACTGCGTCGCGGACCTTCGACCACACGAAGTCGGCGGCGGCCTGCACGATGTTCATCGGCGAGAGCGTGATGAGCACGTCCATCGGCGCGTCGTCGGCGGTGATCACCATCTTCGACGACGATCCGATGTGCACGTTCACGACCGTGCCGAGCTCTTCGCACGTCGCGAAGAACTTGTCCCAGTGGCCGGAGTGGATACTCGGGTAACCGAGGTGAACCGGGTTCTCGGAGAAGGTGACGGCGAAGCAGCCCTTGTCGGCGACGCGTCGCACCTCGGCGGACATCTTGTCGACGTCCCACATCATCGGGATCGCCAGCGGGATGAAGCGGCCCGGATAGGCGCCGCACCACGATTCGATGTGCCAGTCGTTGTACGCCCGCACGAGCTCCTCGGCGAGTGGCTCGTCCTTCAGCGCGGCGCGTGCGAAGAGCTGCCCGCAGAACTGCGGGAACGACGGGAAGCACATGGATCCGAGGAGCCCGTTGGCGTTCATGTCTTTCACGCGGTCGTGGATGTCGTAGCAACCCGTGCGCATGTCGTCGAACGACTGCGGGTCCATCGCGTACTCCTCGGGCGGACGGCCCGCGACCGCGTTGAGCCCGATGTTGGGCAGCTTCGGCGCCCATGAATTGCCAGACGTCGATGCCGCTCTCCTTGCGGACGAGCTTCGGCGCGACGTCCGCGTGCTTGCCGACAGTCGACCTTCGAAGAGATCGGGCGGCTCCACTACGTGATCGTCGACGCTGACGAGGATCATGTCTTCGAGCCGCATCGCAACCCCCTCGGGCGACTTCCGGTTCCCTGACGTGCGTGTCAGCATACGCCCGCGGATCCCGCTCGTCACGCGTGGGCGGCATGGGCCTTCAGCGCCGTCGAGGAGCACCACTCGATCGCGCCGAGTGGGTGGCTACGAGGTGGACCTTGGGTGACGACGCCGGCCTCGAACGCCTCCTGCCAGCGGGGCGCGCACAGGCACCAGCGATCGCCCGCCTGGAGGCCCTGCGAACCCGTACTCGGGGACGGGTGTGACGAGGTCGTTTCCGCTAGGCGACGGAGAACGCGAGGAACTCGTCGGTCATCACCGCGCAGACGAGGTGCACGCCGACGTCACCGCCGTGGGAGTCGCAGCAACCGTCACGGATGAAGCCGGTGAACGGTTTGAAGCTGCAGGGTTCGAGCTCGGAGCCGAGGACGTTGCGTGGACGACTTAGTCCCAGACGACCTGCAGCGCGGCGGGCGCGCGGAAGACCGCGCCGGTGATGAACGGGCGGCTCGGCGTCGGGGTCGAGCCGGAGGTTCGGGAGACGGTCGAACACCTGGTTGAGCGCGACGCGGGTCTCCATCCGGGCGAGGTGCACCCCGAGGCACATGTGCGGGCCCCACGCGAACGCGAGGTGTTGACGTTGCGGCCGGAAGACGTCGAACTCCTCGGCGTTGTCCCAGTACCGCTCGTCGTGGTTGGCCGAGCCGATGTTGACGGACACGATGGATCCGGCCGGCACCGTCATGCCCTCGACCACGGTGTCGCGGGTCGCGGTGCGCATGATCCCGAGCAGCGGCGGCTCCCAACGCAGGCCCTCTTCGATCGCCTGGTTCATGAGGCTGCGATCGGTCACGAGCGCGGCGAGCTGATCGGGGTGGGTGAGGAGCCCGAAGAGCAGGTTGCTCGACGAGCGATAGGTCGTCTCGGCGCCGGCGGGCAACAGCAGCCGGAGGAACGAGCAGATCTGCGCGTCGTCGAGGCGCTCGCCGTCGAGCTCGGCCTGCGCGAGCACCGAGATCACGTCGTCGGAGGGATGTTTGCGCCGTTCGGCGATGATCGCGCCGAAGTAGTCGAACAGGGCATTCGACGCGCTCGATCGCGCGGTCGAACTCGAAGCCCGCGCTGATCATCTCCACGGCCTGGCGGTGGAACACCGGGAGATCCTCGCGGGGAAGACCGAGCATCCGCGCGATCACCAGCACCGGGAAGGGAAAGGTCAGCTGCGCACCAGGTCGCCGCGCTTCGCGGCGGTCGACGATCTCGTCGAGCATCTCGTCGACGACGCCGCGTACGAGCTCGCGCTCCCAGGTTTCCATCGCCTTGCGGCTGAACGCCTGCTGCACGAGCCCGCGGTACATGTGGTGCTCGGGCTCGTCCATCTCGAGGATCGAATGGCCGAAGACCGGCCCCATGATGTCGGCGTAGCCCGCCGAGGAGAACATCTCACCGTCTTTCAGCACCTGCTGCACTGCGTCGAAACCGTAGGCCGTGAACACGCCGATGCTGTGGTCGACCTCGTGATGAGCAGCTCGAGGTCGGCGCCGTCGGGCGCGAGGATCGGCTCCGTAGAAGTCCTCGCGCTTGATCGGGTGGTCGGGGCGCACGAGCGCGAACATCGGGTACGGGTTCTCGACGATGCCGATGCCGGCGCTGCGGTTGAACGCCTCGAACGGGTCGTAGTCGCCGTCGTCGTTCGCGAACACATCGGTGTCGGCCATGCGCGGAACCGTACTACTGACTACTGTCCCGCTGATGCAGCACTTTGCCGAGAATCAGGTGTGGTTCGGACTCCTCGTCGTGCGGGTCGCGGTCGGCGCCACGATGATCGCCCACGGCTACAACCACATCTATCGGGGCGGCAAGATCAAGGGAACCGCGGGATGGTTCGAGAGCCTCGGCATGAAGCCGGGCATCCTGCACGCGTGGTTGGCCAGCCTCACCGAGCTTGCCGGCGGAGCCGGGCTGGTCGTCGGCCTGCTCACGCCGCTGGCCGCGGGTGCGCTCATCGGAACGCTGGTCGTCGCGTTCGTCACGAACCACCGCAAGGCCGGCTTCTTCGTGTTCCGGCGCCCGACCGAAGGCTGGGAGTACTTGATGAACCTGATCGCGGCGCTGCTTCGCGATCGCGTGCCTCGGCCCGGGACGTTGGTCGCTCGACAACGCGGTCGACTTCCGGCCTCACGGCTGGTGGGGCCGTGATCGTGTGTCGTGATCGGCATCGGAGGCGCCACCGCGACGTTGGTGACCTTCTGGCGGCCACCCGCACCGAAGCCCGCGGAGGGCTAGGCCAAGGACGCGCGAAGCTGCTCGACGAGCAGCGGCACCGCCTCGCGCCAGTCGCCGACGATACCGACGTCGGCCGCCTCGAAGATCGGTGCGTGCGGATCGGTGTTGATCGCGAGCACGGTCCCCGCCGCGCGCAGGCCGATCGTGTGGTTGAACTTTCCGCTCGCGCCGATGCTCACGAACAGGTGGGGCGCGATCGACCTGCCGGTGATCCCGATCTGACGTGCACGCGGCAGCCACCCTTTGTCGGTGACCTTGCGCGTGGCTCCCAGCTCGGCTCCGAGGAGCACGCGCAACGGTTCGAGGTCGTCGTACGCCTCCGGCGGTACGCCCTGGCCGAGGCCGATGACGGTGTGTGCCTCCGAGAGAGCGTCGAGGTTGTCGTCGCGCGTGCGGCGCGAGGACGCGGACGCGGTTCCGCGTGGGTTGCGACGTCGTGTCGACGGTCATCGTGGGCTGCACGGGCCTGGGCTTCAGGGTCGGTAGCACCCCGGCGCGCACCGTCGCCATCTGCACGTCCGACGCGCAATGGATCGCGGCGACGAGCTGACCGCCGAAAGCCGGCTTCCACGCGACGAGCCGATCGTCGACGCGTTCGAGCTCGACCGCGTCGCCGGTCAGGCCCGCTCCGAGCTGGGCTGCCACGCGCGACGCGACCTCGCGTCCCCAGGCGGTGGAACCGGTGAGGATGGCCCATGGCGTGGCCTCGCGCGCCAGCCGCACGACCTCGGTCGCCACCTCCTCCTCGACGTTGTCGCCGTCGAAGTGCACGACGGCATCGGCGCCCCAAGCGCCGAGGTCGTCGATCGCGGGTGCGTCGACCGTGACGACGAGCACGTTGGCGGTGAGTGCGGCGGCGGCGCCGAGAAGTTCACGGGTGTCGTGGGCCCGGTCGGGCTCGGCGACCACGATCGTCAGCGGTTGGTCCGGCCGCGACGGCGCGACCACGTCGGTGTTCGAGGTCGGTATGCCGGTGGGGGCGTGCCAAAACGCGCCCCGTTCGTGCAGCCGCCGCACCGCGTCGCGCGTCTGGTCCGCGATCGGCGCGTCGGGCCGCGTCTGCCGGGTTCGGGAGACCGCCATCACCTTGACGTCGCCGACCGACGTCGGCGAGGCGCTCTGACCCCAGGGGCCCGGTCCGAGGTCGGCCGCCGAGAGCCGGCGGATGCGGTCGGCGGCGACGGCTGCTCGTTCGGGTGGCTCGACCTTGGCGGGGTCGATCAAGCGCTCGGCGCATGACAGGATCGCGGGCAGGTGCACCTCGGCCTGCAGCCACCCGTCGTCGTGCTCGCAGCGAGCCGACACGACGTCGCCGCCGATCGAGAGGTGGCGCACGCCGCTGAGGAACGGCAGGTCGCACAGTTGCGCGAGCTCGGGGCCGACCTGTCCCGTGTCGGCGTCGACCGAGTTCCGGCCCGTGAGCACGAGATCGAACGCGCCCCCGTCGTGCGCGGCGACGTGCTCGAGCGCGGCCGCCAGGGCCCGGGCGGTTGCAAGCGTGTCGGAGCCCGCGAACGCGGGGTCGCTGACGAGGACGCCGCCGATGTCGACGCCGTGTTGCATTCCCCACGCGATCGACTCCCGCAGGGAATCTTCCGCCGCAGGTGGCCCGAGCGTGATGACGGTGACTCGCGAGCCGCGCCGCGCGGCCGCGAGCGCCACCGCCTGGCTGACCGCGCGCCGGCAATACGGATTGAGCTCGAGCTCGATGCCGTCGCGCTTCAGGCGGCCGTCGGAGCCGAGCTCCATCTCCTCGAACTTCGGAACCTGCTTCACCAGCACCGCGATCCGCATCCGCCGAGACTAGGGCGGCCCGCGCACCCCCCTCACAACCCCCCGCCCCCTCGCAACAGTTGTGCGACTTGTCCGCACCAGGCGCGGTTTTCTCGCACATCTGTTGTGGGTGGTTTTCGGGCAGGTGTTGTTGGGGCGTGCTCGCACGTCTGTTGGAGGGTTAGGGGGGGGTAAGGGGGACGAGGGCGGCGAGCTGCTCGCGGTAGTGGGCGGCGGAGTGGTGCACGAACCGGACGTTGACGCCGGACGCGCCGATCTCGACGAAGCGCGCAAGCTGCTCGCCGACGCGATCGGGTTCGGTGAGGGGGTCGAGTGGATGCTCGTTCTGCACGATGACGTCCAACGGCGTCGCCGCGCGCTGCTCCACGCGTCGGTCGAGCGCGCTCGGGCGATCATGTCGCCGAGCTCGGCGGTGCGCAGCCCGAACGGCGCCCAGCCGTCGCCGAGCTCGAAGGCACGGCGGAGTGAACGGTACGTGCTGCCGCCGACCCACATCGGCAACCGGTCCTGCACTGCGCACGGCTCGACGAGGAAGCCCTCGTAGTCGTAGAACTCGCCGTGGTACTCGGGCCGCGATTGCGACAGGGACGCCCGCAACGCCGCGGCATCGCGTCGTCGGCGCGGGCGCCGCGGTCGTCGAACGGAGCGCCGAGAAGCGCGAATTCCTCCGCGAGTGATCCCACGCCGACGCCGAGAACGACGCGGCCTCCGGTGACGACGTCGAGCGTGCCGTACCGCTTCGCGATCGCGAGCGGATGGTGATAGCCGAGAACGAGCACGTGGGCGGCAAAGCGGATCGTCGAAGTGAGTGCACCGAGCGCACCGAACGTCGCGAGCGGGTCGTAGTAACGGCCGCCCCGCACCGTCGCGATGTCGACCGGTACCGCCACGTGCTCGCTGCAGGTGCAGTGGTGATAGCCGAGACGCTCGGCCTCTTGGACGATGCCGACGACGTCGGCGAAGGAAGCCGTCTCCTCCCACTGCGCGTGGGCGCGGGGGAGGAGGGTCAGGCCGGGGGTGACGATGCCGAGCTTCACCCGGAGGAAGCTACGCCAGCACGCGATCGATGGCGGTGACGAGCGCGGCCACGTGTGCGGGCGCTTCGGCCAGCCGGTTCGTCTCCGCGAGATGCACCATCGACTCGAACAAGATGCCGAAGACCCCTACCGAGATCACCGCGGCTTCCGGCCCGGCCGCCGCGTCGGGGTCGGTCCGGGCCCAGAGACCCCTGATGAGTTCGGCGAGGTCGCGCCGGATCCGGCTCCGCAACGCGTTGACCTCGGGCGAGGTCCCCACACCTTCCAGCAGCATGACCCGTGCCGCAGCCGGATCGGCGACGAGGAAATCGACGTACGCGTGTACACCGACCTCGGTCACGTTCCCCGTCGGCGGCGCCTGATCGAGGCCGACCCGTACCGCGTCGAGCAGCGAGCGCAGGCACGTCTGCAGCGCGCCGTACATCGCGTCCTCGCGGTTGTCGAAGAACGTGTAGAACGCGGTCCGGCTCGTGCGGGCGCTGCGCACGATGTCCTCGACCGACGTGTGGTGGTAGCCGTGCGCCGCGAACTCGTCGATCGCCGCGCGTACGAGACGACGACGCTGATCGGCCCGGCGCTCCTCGGGCGACAGGCCGCGATACCGCCTTCCGCCACCGCCGGCAGCTTCGGGCGCCGCGTCCCGAACCGGATTGGCCGGGACCGGATTGGGGTTGAGGGTGTGGGCTACCACGACAAAGAGGGTATCGGCCGCCTTGGGTGGATAACTTTTGGTCATGCCGGACAAATCCGCGACGTTGACCGAAGCAGTGGCGCAAAACGTGTGTGCCGGCGACGTCATCCATCCCATCGTCGGTCACACGCGCTGGACCGCGGCGACGCGCGAAATCGTCCGGCAATGGTGGGGACGCGACCCTCGCTTCACGCTGGCGATGCTCTCGCTTTCCAGCCTCGGCGCGCTGTTCTTCCGCGGAAGGCTGGTGGAAAAGGTGATCACCGGTTACTCAGGAGACACGTTTCCCAACTTCACCCCCAACCCGTGGTTCGCCGGCGCGTACGAAAGTGGTGAGGTCGAGGTCGAGCACTGGTCGTTCCTCGCGTTCTCGCAACGGCTCGAAGCTGCCGCGCGTGGCCTGCCCGCCATCGTCACCCGATCGATCGCGGGTTCGTCGATGGAGTCGAACGACGACGTTCGTGCGGTGCGGAGACGCCGTTCGGGGAGGTCGGACTACTCGCGCCGCTCGTGCCCGATGTCACACTCATGCATGCCCTCGTCGCCGACCGTGAAGGCAACGTCGTGGTGCACCCGCCGTTGCTCGAGGGGATCTGGGGCGCGCTCGCGGCCCGTCGAGGGCGTGATCGTCACGGTCGAGAAGATCGTCGACGACGTACGGCCGTGGTCGGACCTCGTGCGCATTCCCGCGCATCTCGTGCTCGCCGTCGTCGAATGCCCGATGGGTGCGCATCCCGGGGGGCTCTACACGGGTGCGGTGCCCGTCGACGGCTACGGCGAGGACTACGACTTCTGGGTCGAGCGCGCGGGCAGCCACGCGTGCCGGCGACGACGAGTACGACGAGTGGATCCGGCACTGGGTGCTCGAGGTCGAGTCTCAGGAGCAGTGGATCGACCGCCTCGGCACCGGGCGTGTCGCCGGCGCTGCGAGCCAAGGCCGATCCCGACTCGTGGCAGGCCGACGCGGCCGCGTATCCGCCCGATCTCGAGGCGCCCGTGAACGGATGGGAACGCGCCGCGGTGTGGGGTGCGCGCCATCTCGCGGCGAGAGTCGTGGCCACGAACGCGCACGCCGTGCTCGCAGGTGCGGGTGTCGCCAATCTCGCGGCGTGGCTGGGCGTGCAGACTCGCGCGCAACGCCGGATCCGACGTGAAGCTCACCGCGGAGATCGGTCTGTGGGACTACGAGGCGACTCCGGCCGACCCGTTCGTGTTGAACCATCGCAACTTCCCGACCGCCACGATGTTCGACCGACGCGGGATGGTGTCCTCGGCGCGCTCGTGGGCGGTACGGCTACGACGACGATCGGGTGTCTGGGTGGCGCCCAGGTCGATCGGTTCGGCAACATCAACTCGACGTCGATCACCCCCCGGCCGTTTCTCGTCGGTTCGGGTGGCGGCAACGACGTTGCCAGCACCGCCGCCGAGAACGTCGTCGTCGCGACGCTGACCAAGCAGCGCACGGTCGCCGACTGCGACTACGTCACCTCGCCGGGCGCGTTCGTGCAGTCGCTCGTCACAGACGTCGCACTGTTCGAGAAGCGCGACGGTGTGTTGCAGGTCAGCGCGCTCGCGCCCGGCGCGACCTTCGCGGAAGTTCAGGATCTGTGCGGTTGGGAATTGGAGCGCCACGCGGCGATGTGCCGGTGCTCGACCCGCCGACCGCCGACGAGGTCGGCGCACTCCGTCGCTGGGATCCACGGGGCTGGTTCCTCGCGCTGCGCGTTGACCCTCGGGCCGAGGCCGAGAGTGCCGTCCCCGAACGCTCAGCGGGTGACGATCACGCACGCGGCATTGGCGCCGCGGCCGACAGTGTGGGCGAGGCCGACTCGCGCGCCGTCGACCTGTCGGGGCCCGGCGTCGCCCCGCACCTGGTGCACGAGCTCGACGACCTGGCCGAGCGCCGACGCGCCCAGCGGTTCACCCTTCGACAACAGACCGCCGCTCGGGTTCACCGGCCGATGCCGCCGGGCGTCGGCGAGGAACTTCGCCTGCTCGCCGGGCGCGCAGAGCTCGAGCTCCTGGTAGGCGAGCAGCTCGCGGGCGGCGTCGGTGTCCTGGCACTCGACCACGTCGAGGTCGTCGGGGCCGACGCCGGCTTCCGCGTACGCGTCGTCGCGCGGCGAGGGTCGACGGGGGCGTGATGTCGGCGATCGTCGATACCCGACAGCGGCGTCGCCTCACCGAGCACACTGCCGGGAAGGTGCGATCGCAGTCGAGCCGACGCGAGGCTGACACACCACCGTCGCCGCTTGTGGAGCACGAGCGCGGCCGCACCCTCGTTCGGTGAGCACAGCATCCACAGATGCAGCGGGTCGCAGACGAGACGGGAGGCGAGCACCTCCTCGGCGGTCACCTCCTTGCGGAACATCGCGTTCGGGTTGTGCACACCGTTGCGACGGTTCTTCACCACGACGTGGGCGAGATGCTCCTTGGTGAGCCCGGCTTCTCGCAGCAGTCGCTGGGCCCGTAACGCGAAGTACGCCGGTGTGGCCGCGAGACCGCCCTCTTCGCGCCACGGCTCGAAGAAGGACGAGCGGATGATGCCCTTGGGCATCTTCTCGACGCCGAAGACGAGCGCGGCAGTCGTACTGGCCGGCGCGGATCGCACCCGCCGCGAGTTGGAGCGCGGCTCCGCCGCTTGCGCAGCCGGCCTCGATGTCGACGATCGGCACGCCGGTGAGTGCGAGCGCGCCGAGGACCTTGTGACCCGACGCGACACCGCCGTACGCGGTTCCGCAGAACGCCGCCTGGAACGGGGGGTTACCGGCTTCCGCGAGCGCGGCGCGCACGGCGTGTACGCCCATGTCGGTCGGGGTCTTGCCCTCGAATCGACCGAACGGGTGGAGACCGGTTCCGGCTATGCGAACGCCCACGTCACCACTCCATCCGGGAGCTCGTCGGCAACGAGCGTCATCGGCCGGCCGTACTCCAGCTTGGTCGGATCGGCCTCGCGGAAACGCGTGATCACGCGCAGCTTCTCCTTCACGAGCTCTACGACGCCGAAGCCGTAGGGCACCGGACCGGTGTAGCCGGGCGGCGCGGCTGTGACCGCCGTCCATGCCCAGAGCGTGGCCGCGGTGGAGAGCAGTACTCGCTGCACATCGGTTGCGCCGGAGTAGGGGCACGTGTCGAGCAGCGGGAAGTGGTACTTCCCACTCGTCGGCGAGAAGCCGCCGATCAACGTGATCGAACCGTCGGCGGCAGTCTCGAACAGTCCCGCTTGGATCGCACGTGTGCTCACACGATGCCCTTCGCCCGGAGCGCTGCGATCTCGGAGCTCGAGATGTCGAGCAGGCTCGACAGCACTTCGTCGGTGTGCTCTCCCAACTGGGGCGCCCCCGTCGGGGCCGGCGGCGTTTCGCCGACGCGGCGCGGATACGGGGCCTGTTGCCGTATCGGTCCGATCACGGGGTCGTCGACGGTCACCAGATCGTGACGCGCGTCGAAATGCGGGTCGGCGAAGATGTCGGCCGACGTGTACGCAGTCGCGACCGGAACGTCGTGCGCGACGCATCGTTCTTCGATCGAGTGGGCCTCGAGCGCGGACGTCCAATCGGCGACGATGCCGTTGATCGTGTCGCCGTGCGAGGCCCGATCGGACAACTTCGCGAACCGGGGATCATCGAGGAGGTCGGGCCGGTCCATCGCCTTGCACAGCCGAGCGAAATTGGTGTCGGAGCCGGCAACGATGCACACGTACTTTCCGTCGGCGGTCGGGTAGTTGTCGAGGGGCGCGGAGTTGGCGAGCCGGTTTCCTTCCCGGCTCCTCACGGTTCCGAGCCGGTCGTACGCCGGCAGCGTCCACTCGAGGATCCGCAACACCGAGCCGTAGAGCGCGGCGTCGATCACCGCGCCACCGGCTCCGCGCGCGTCTCGTGCATAGAGCGCGGCGACGGCGGCGTGCGCGGCGAACACGCCGGTGAGGTAGTCGGAGATCGTGACGCCGACCCGCACCGGGGGGCGATCCGGATACCCGGTGAGGTTGAGCAGGCCGCCATAGCCGATCCCGACGCGGTCGAGCCCGGGCCGAAGTGTGTAGGGCCCGTCCTGGCCGAACATGGAGATGCGAACGGTGATGAGACGATCGGCGAGGCGATCGGGGCTGACGTTCCACCCTTCGAGCGTTCCGGGCCGGAAGTTTTCGACCACCACGTCGGCCGTCGCCGCGAGCTTGCGAAACAGGTCCTGACCCTCGCTCGTCCGGAGATCGAGAGTCACGCTCTTGCGACCGCGACCTTCGACCGCCCAGAACAGCGAGTACCCGTCGACGAACGGGCCGATCTCACGCATGAAGTCGCCTCGACGCGGCTGTTCGATCTTGATGACCTCTGCGCCTTGTTCACCGAGCAGACCGGCACAGAACGGCGCCGCGATCCGCGTTCCCAGATCGAGGACGCGAACACCCTCGAGCGCTCCGGTCACGAACGACCCTGTTCCTTCTTGACGGCGTCCATCCCGCCGGCCTTGCGGGCTTCCACTTTGGCGAGCGCAGTCGGGGTGTTCGAGACGAACTGGTGGAGCATGAAGTGGTAGCGCCAGGACTCCCGTTGGCCCATGCCGTCGACCATGTTGTTGATCGACGCCTTCACCGCCTCCGCGGTGAGGGGCGGAACCAACGCGACCTGTTCTGCAATCTCGAGCGTCGCCCGCTCCAATTCCGCTGTGGGGAACGACCCGGTTGACGAGGCCGTAACGCTCGGCTTCGGTCGCGCCGAAGACCTGCGCGGAGAACAGGAACTCCTTCGCCTTGCGGGGACCGAGCTCCCAGGGCTCGACGAGCAGCTCGACGCCCACTCCCGACATCCGCAGGACGGGATTCGAGAACCGGGCGTCGTCGGCGGCGACGATGAGGTCGCACATGCACGCGAGCATCAGCCCGGCCGCCGAGCACGTTCCCTGCACGGCCGCGATCGTGACCTTGCGAAGGTCGCGAATCTTGACGAGCTTGTCGAAGTACATGACCTGCTCGTGCCGGAGCTTGCCCTCCGGCGTGGCCCGCATCGCCGACCACTGCTCCTCGCCCGCGAGCAGCTCCTTGAGGTCGTGACCGGCGGAGAAGTGCTTTCCGGCGGCGGCGAGGATCACGACGCGGACGTCGTCGTCGGCGTCGGCGCGATCGAACGCGGCGTCGAGCTCGTCGATCATCCGGCTGCTCTGGGCGTTCGCGGCTTCCGGCCGGTCGAGGGTGATCGTCGCAATGGCGCCGGCGGCCGCATACCGGATCGTCGGCGCCGTGTCGGAGCCAGTCGTCGAGCCGCTATCCGCGTCGGAGGAGGTGGTCACGCGGTGAGGATCGTAGCTGCGGCGAGTTTGCGCCCCACTTACCGGTGGACGCCAAGCTGCCGAGACAAAGGAGATGTCGATCCGCCCCGAATCGGAGCTCCCGGATGCTGCCCGTGCCGTCGGCGCGCTGCTGGCGCCGGTCGTCGCGTGCCTTCGGGGCGACGACGAGGGAGTACGGGTGCTCCTCGACGACACCTGCGAAGCCGGCGCGGCGGCCGTTGCGGTGCGCGCCGTGCCCGCGATCGTGCGGGTCTACCTCCGCCTCGCGCCGCCTCCCGACAGCGCCGAAGGCATTGTCCGCGATTTCCCGGATGCCGCCATCGAACGCTTCGGAGATCCGGAGCTCGTCTCACTCGGCGTCGAGTGCCTGCACGTGGCGCGGGTGCCCGAACCGATCGAGAACCTTGCCCGCGCCGTGTTCGTCGACGATGCGCTGACGCACGGCGATCACCACGCGCTCCAGGGCGCGATCGTGTCGTGTTGGTGGTGCGCGCTCAGCAGCGTGCGCCGTACGCGAGGTCGACCCGATCGCCGAAGCCGCCGCGATCTGTCGCTACGTCGCACGCCAGGTCGCCTGATCGGAATCAGGAGATGCTGAACGCGCTCGCTGTCCGCGGTTGCGGGTGGGTCGTCTAGGACGGCGGTCAGTGTGTACGTACTCGCTGTGTCCACGCTGCACCCCGAGAATGTGCCGACGCCGGCGATCACGACGACCGTATTGCTAATGCATGTCAACACCGCACTTCCCGGGGTCGACGGCCGCGTCAGATCCAGTGAGAGGGAGCTTGTGTTGTCGGTAGCGACAGCGTTTCCACCGGCATCCTCGACTGTGACCACTGGTTGCCGCGTGAACGATGATCCGATTGGGGTCGAGGCACTCGGCTGAGTTGTAAAGGCGACCTGAGATGCTCTTCCGACTGTCACTGCGAAAGGCGTGCTTGTCGTCGCGGTCAGACCCGTTATTGCGGTGGCGTGCAGCGTGTAAGTAGTTGCGCTGGCGTGGTCGATCTTGCATCCGATGAAGGTCGCGACTCCGACGTTCCCAGCCAATGGATTCGCGCTCGTGCATGTCAGCGTGGCGGCGTCTGGATTCGACGGCTGTGTGATCGTGAGCGTCACCGAAGTGTGGTCCGTTGTAACGGTGTTCCCTCCTGCGTCCTTCACTGCGACTCGGGGTTGGGTCGGGAAGGGGACGCCTCCGGTTGATGCGGAAGGCTGTTGGATGAACGCGAGCTGTGTTGCAGGCCCGGTCGTGACGCTGAACGCGGCGCTCGTCGCCGTCATCACCCCTCCGACGGCGTGCAACGTGAAGGTCCCGGCCAGGTCGATGTTGCATTCCGCGAACGTCGCCACACCGGCGACGGTTGCCACCGCGTTGGTCGTGCACGCGAGCACGGCGCCGACAGGGTTCGACGGTTGTGTGATCGTCAGCGAGACGATTGCGGGCGCAGTGGTCACGATGTTGTGACCACGGTCTTCGAGGGCCACCTGTGGCTGTGTCGCGAAGGGCGTGACGCTCGTCGCGCCGGTCGGCGCCTGGACGAAGGCGAGTAGCGCGCCGGGGCCGACGCTGATGACGATGCTCGTGCTCCGCGCCGATCTCAGGGCGCCCGCCGTAGCGGTCAGCGTGTAGGTGCCGGCGGCGTCGATCTTGCAGCCTGCGAACGTGACCACTCCGGCGACCGCGGCCTTCGCCGTGGCGTCGCAGGTGAAGGTCGGTCGGCCGGGTGCGGTGACGGCGAGCGCGACGGTCCTGGTGTCGCGCGTCGCGGTGGCGCCGTCCTCATCCGCGAGAGTGACGCGGGGCTGCAAACCGAAGACCGCACCGCCGGTGGCGCCGCTGCTTGGTTCTCGAGTGAACACGAGCTTGGTAGCGATGGGTTTCCCCGGCCGCGGCGTGCTCGCGCGTACCACCGGGGCAGACGAAGCGATCCCGACGGTCGAGACGAGCCCGCTGTCCCTCCCGGAGCCGAAGAAGGGGGCGTCGCCGAAGGAGAACACGCCGCCGTCGGACGCGACGAGCCAGTAGCCGGTTCCGGTCGCGCTCGCGGCCATGCCGACGATGGGTTGGCTGAGGGTGATGGCGCCGGTGGATCCGTGGAACGCGGCGTCGCCGAAGGAGAAGATGCCGCCGTCGGACGCGACGAACCAGTAGCCGTGGCCCGATGGTGTGGTGGCCATGCCGACGATGGGCTGGTTGAGGGTGATGGCGCCGGTGGATCCGTGGAACGCGGCGTCGCCGAAGGAGAAGATGCCGCCGTCGGACGCGACGAGCCAGTAGCCGAGTTCCGGTCGCGGTCGCGGCCATGCCGACGATGGGTTGGTTGAGGGTGATGGCGCCGGTGGATCCGTAGAAGTGGGCGTCGCCGAAGGAGAAGATGCCGCCGTCGGAGGCGACGAGCCAGTAGCCGTGGCCCGATGGTGTGGTGGCCATGCCGACGATGGGTTGGTTGAGGGTGATGGCGCCGGTGGACCCGTGGAACGCGGCGTCGCCGAAGGAGAAGATGCCGCCGTCGGAGGCGACGAGCCAGTAGCCGAGACGGGTCGGGGTCGACGCAATGCCGGTGACGGGATGACCGAGCGCGCTTCCGGCAGCAGAGCCGTGAGCGAGAGCGCTGCCTGCCGAGAAGATCCCGCCCTTCTGCGTCGCGAGCCAGTAGCCGGAACTCGACGTCGTGGACGCCTTCACCGGTGGTCCCGATGCGGACGCCTCGGCGACGACCGCCGCCCGACTGGTCGTCGCGACGCTGGACACCGCGCCGCCGCGTGCTGCCGCTCGCGGCGGATGCGCCACCGCCACCACCGATCACGCTCGCGGACACGAAGACGGCGACTGCTGCGCGTGACGGCGACATAGCGACCACTCTGGCGAGTCCGCCGTGACTCCGGTGTGACCGGTTCGAGCGCGACGCGGCACCCGTCGATCAACCGGCGGGAGATCGACGAGCGCCGACCTCGCACGCCGGACCGCGTACGGAATGGTCGCTTACGGAATGGTCAAGGTGAGACGGTGATGCCGGTGCTCGTGGCAGGCGTCAGGGAACCGTCGGTCGCCGTCAACGTGTACGCAGTGATGCTTGCGAGGTCGATGCTGCAGCCGGTGAAGGTCGCGACTCCGGCTACCGCTGCCTTCGAGTTGCTGCTCGGATTGCACGTCAACGTCGCGCCCGTGGGCGTCGTGATGGCCAAGTGCACCGCGCTCGCGTCGGTCGGGACTGTATGACCGGAAGCATCCTGCACGGTGACCACGGGTTGGCTTACGAACGGGATACCGCCGGCCGCGGTCGCGCTCGGTTGGGTCGTGAAGGCCAACTGGGTGGCGCCTTGACCGATCGTGATCGCCCGGCTGACCGCGCCCGTCAAGGTTCCGTCACTGGCGGTCAACGTGTAGGTACCGGGGGTGTCGATGGTGCAGCCGGTGAAGGTTGCGACGCCGGCGACCGCGGTCTGCGGGTTCGTGTCGCACCCGAAGGTCTCGCCGCCGGGACTCGTGACGTCGAGGGTCACCCCGCTCGTGTCATTGACCGCGGTTCCACCGCCCGCGTTCTGCGCGGTGACCACCGGCTGGGTCGACAATGGGGCGCCCGCGCCCGCGTCGCCGGGCTCGGTTGTGAATGCGAGCTTCGTTGCAGGAACCTGAGCGGACGGGGCGATCCCGACGACGGGAGCGTGCGGGCCCTCGGTGCCCGAGCCGAAGAAGCGGGCGTCACCGAAGGAGAACACTCCTCCGTCGGACGCGACGAACCAGTAACCGAGTCCGGTGGAAGTCGCGGCCATGCCGACGATGGGTTGGTTGAGGGTGATGGCGCCGGTGGATCCGTGGAAGGGGGCGTCACCGAAGGAGAAGATGCCGCCGTCGGACGCGACGAGCCAGTAGCCGAGTCCGGTGGAGGTCGCGGCCATGCCGACGATGGGTTGGTTGAGGGTGATGGCGCCGGTGGATCCGTGGAAGGGGGCGTCGCCGAAGGAGAAGATGCCGCCGTCGGAGGCGACGAGCCAGTAGCCGAGTCCGGTGGAGGTCGCGGCCATGCCGACGATGGGTTGGTTGAGGGTGATGGCGCCGGTGGATCCGTGGAAGCGGGCGTCGCCGAAGGAGAAGATGCCGCCGTCGGAGGCGACGAGCCAGTAGCCGTGGCCCGATGGTGTGGTCGCCATGCCGACGATGGGTTGGTTGAGGGCGATGGCGCCGGTGGACCCGTAGAAGTGGGCGTCGCCGAAGGAGAAGATGCCGCCGTCGGAGGCGACGAGCCAGTAGCCGAAACGGGTCGGGGTCGACGCAATGCCGACGATCGGACGGGCGAGGGCGAACGCGGACGTCGATCCGTGGAAGCCGGCGCCGCCACCCGAGAAGATCTCACCCTTCCGGGTCGTCAGCCAGTAGCCCGGGCCGGGTCCGGCCGCCTGGGTATGCACTGCGCTGATCGAGGCTCGAGCCGCGAAGCCGGTCCCCGCGGGCGCAGGGGGTTGCGCGAGGGCACCGGGTGCGAAACCGAGGACCACGGCGATCACCGACATGAGCGCTACGAGCGCGCGACGTATTGGCGACATGGAAAGGTCTCTCTGGTCGGCTGCACCGAAAGTCCGGCGAAGCAGCCGCCACCATGCGCCGGGTGGCGTCACCGGTGCGTGACGGGCCGACGAGAATCGAGCGTCGTCCCCGGATGTCAGCTCACGGTGAGCGTGCCCTTCATGAAGTTGTGGATGCTGCAATGGAACGGGTACGTGCCGGGCGCGGGTGCGGCGAACGTCGCGGTCTTGCCCGCGTCGATGGTCACGTTGAAGCCGCCCGCGCCGTCGGCGGTGACGGTGTGCCGCGAGGAGCTGTCGTTCCTGACGGTCACGGTCGCGCCGGCCTTGACCGGAGTCGTCGTGAAGGTGAACGCAGAACTGATCGTGATCTGTGCGCTGCTCGATGCCGACGCCGGAGGTGCGGTCGTCGCCGAGCCGGAATAGCTCTTACTGCTGCTTCCGCACGCGGCGAGCCCGAGAACGAGGGCGGGGATGGCGATGAGGCTGAAGATGCGTCGGTGCATACCCGTACTACGGAGCGGCCGGTACCTCTGGTTCAATTCTTCTCACGAGGCAGGCCCAGCGTGCGTTCCCCGATCACGTTCCGTTGGATCTCGTTGGTGCCGGCCCAGATCGAGCTGGCCTGGTAGTAGAGCCACGACCGCTGCCAGGCGCCGTCGCCGGGATTGTCGTCGGCGCCTCGCCAGAGCGGCTGCGCGGGACCGACGACTGCCATTGCGGTGTCGTGCAGGCGTTTGCTCATCTCGCTCCACCACAACTTGTTGATGCTGCCGACCGGGCCCGGCTCGGCACCTTTCGCGGTGCGGGAGATCGATCGCCAGTTGTGCAGTTGGAAGATCCTCACCTCGACGAACGCCTGCGCGAGCCGCCCGGCGAGCCGGGGGTCGTCGAGGGCGTGGCGCTCGAGGCCGAGCTTCCAGAGCTCGTCGAGCAGTTGGGAGTGAGCGACGAGTTGGCGCGGGTTCACCCCGCGTTCGTGAGTGAGCGTGGAGTTCGCGACGCGCCACCCTTCGTGCAACGGTCCGACGAGGCGATCGGCGGGGACGAACACGTCGGAGAAGAAGACCTCGTTGAATTCCGACTCGTCGGTGATCTGGCGCAGCGGCCGGACGTCCACGCCCGGCGCGTGCATGTCGATCGCGAGCGCGGAAATGCCCTTGCTCTTCGGCGCGTCCGGATCAGTGCGGGCGAGGCACCAGCCCCAATCGGCGAATTGCGCGTAGCTCGTCCACACCTTCTGGCCGTTCACGAGGAATCCGCCGTCGACCTCGGTGGCGCGCGTGCTGAGTGACGTGAGATCGCTTCCGGCCCCCGGCTCGCTGAAGAGTTGGCACCAGATCTCGGTTGCATCCAGGATGCGGGGAAGCCACCGCGCCTTTTGCTCCGCGGTCCCGTGCCCGAGCAATGTCGGACCCACGAGATTCACGCCGATACGTCCGACGAGTTCGGGCGCGCGAGCACGCGCGAGCTCCTCGGTCACGATGTAGTGCTCGACCGGACCGCCGCCGCGACCTCCGTACTCTTGCGGCCACGCCACCCCGACGAGCCGTCCGCCGGCGAGCTTCTTCTGCCAGGCCCGGCCGAACGCGACCTCCTCGGCGAGATCGTCGAAGCGCGGCGGAAGCCCCTGGCCGTACTCCCACGGGAGGTTGGCGCGCAACCAATCGCGCACCTCCTCGCGGAGCGTTGCTTCCTCGGGTGTCGCGCGCAGATCCATCGCGCTGCGGAACCTAGCGCGTGCTCAGGAACGCTGATCGATCGGAACGTACTTGCGCTCGACCGGCCCGGTATAGATCTGGCGGGGTCGGCCGATCTTCGTCTTGACGTTCTCGTTGCCCTCCCACCAGTGCGCGATCCAGCCCGGCAGCCGGCCGATCGCAAACAGCACCGGGAACATGTCGGTGGGGAATCCCATGGCGCGGTAGATGAGTCCCGAATAGAAATCGACGTTCGGGTAGAGCTTCTTGTCGATGAAGAACTGATCGGTGAGCGCGACCTCCTCGAGTTGCAGCGCGATGTCGAAGAGCTCGTCCTTCGACTGCAACTCGTTCAGCACCCGCTCGGCGGTGCCCTTCAGGATCTTCGCCCGCGGGTCGTAGTTCTTGTACACGCGGTGACCGAATCCCGAGAGGCGGAAGGGATCGTTGGGGTCCTTGGCCCGCTGGACGGCCGCGCTCACGTCACCGCCGTTGTCGCGGATGTTCTCGAGCATCTCGACGCACGCCTGGTTGGCGCCACCGTGGAGCGGTCCCCACAGCGCGTCGACTCCCGCGGCGATCGACGCGTAGAGGTTCGCCTCCGCGGAGCCGACCATACGCACGGTGGACGTAGAGCAGTTCTGCTCGTGGTCGGCGTGAAGTATCAGCAACTGCTTGAGCGCGTGCACGATCGTCGGTGACACCTCGTACGGCTCCGACGGCACGGCGAACATCATGCGCAGGAAGTTCTCGATGAGATCGAGCGAGTTGTCCGGATAGAGGAAGGGCTGGCCGATCGACTGTTTGTAGGAGTAAGCCGCCACCGTGGGGAGCTTGGCCATGAGGCGCACGATCGAGAGCTGGACCTGATCGGGATCGTGCGGATCCTCGGAGTCCTGGTAGAAGGTCGCGAGCGCGTTGACGACCGACGCGGTCGTGGCCATCGGATGAGCGTCTTTGGGGAAGCCGTAGTAGAAGCGCTTCACGTCTTCGTGGACGAGTGTGTGCAGTCGGATCTGGCGACTGAACTCCGTGCGTTCCGCCGCCGTCGGCAGTTCGCCGTAGATCACGAGCCACGCCGTCTCGAGGAACGACGGGTGTTCTTGCTCGGCGAGTGAATCGATGTCGTACCCGCGATATCTGAGGATGCCGAGGTCGCCATCGATGAAGGTGATCGCCGACTCGGTCGAGCCGGTATTCATGAAGCCGTAGTCGAGAGTGATCAGTCCCGTCTCGGCGCGCAACTTCGAGATGTCGATCGCGTACTCGTTCTCGGTGCCGCGCACGACCGGGAGCTCGATCTCCTTGCCGTTCCACAGCAGCTTGGCCGGTGCTTCCGACATCCGAGACTCCTTCGTCGAGGGCACCGTGCAATCTACCGATCTTCCCCGAGCGGCTCGGCCCGTGGCACCGTGCCGGCCCCAGATTTACGGAGTTGTCACACGGCCTGTCAGACTCGGCGGCGATGGACTTCGATCTCTCCGAAGAGCAGCTGGCGCTGCGCGAGGGTGCGAGCGATCTGCTCGACGACCTCGCGTCGCCGGAGCGGGTCCGCGCCCACACCGGCGGCGACGACCCGTTCGACCGGGCCCTGTGGTCGGCGATGATCGACCAGGGTTGGCTCGGGGTCGAGATCGACGAGGCCGGCGGCGGCCTCGGTCTCGGTTCGGTCGAGGTCGCGGTGCTGGTCGAGGACCTCGGGCGACACGCGGCGCCGGCACCGTTCGTGCCGACGGTCCTCGCCCTCGACGTGCTGGCGCGAGCGGGTGAGCGACGAGTGGGTCGAACGCCTGCTGTCGGGCGACGCGATCGCGTGCGTTGCCTGGGACGCGGCCGCGCCGGTGCCCTACGCGCCGTCGGCCGACATCGCGGTCGTGCTCGCTTCCGACGGCGTATACGCGCTCGAGATGTCGTCGCGCCCGGCGCGGGAGCCGGCCATGGACCTCACCCGGGAGCTCGGGTGGTTGCACTTCGACAAGGCCGCGGCGCGCCGGGTCGGCGATGACGACGAACGTACCCGGCTGCTGGATCGCGGCGCGACCTTGACGAGTGCCGATCTGCTCGGCAGTGCTGTCGCGTGCGCTCGATATGGCCGTCGACTACGCCAAAGACCGTGTGCAGTTCGGCCGGCCGATCGGATCGTTCCAGGCGGTGAAGCATCGTTGCGCCGACATGCTGGTCGACGTCGAGGGCATGCGTTCGACGGTGTATTGGGCCGCCTGGTGCATCGGTGCCGGCGACGAGGACGCGTCGGTCGCGGCGACGACCGCCAAGATCTGGTGCAGCGACGCCTCGAAGCGGGTGATGGCTTCGGCCCTGCAGGTCCACGGTGGGATCGGTTTCACATGGGAGCACGACCTCCACTTCTTCTTGAAGCGCGCGCAACTCGATCAACTCGCGTTCGGTGACTCGTCGGCGCATCGTGAACGGCTGGCCGCGCTGCTGCGTCCGCGGGTGGAGGCGGGTCAAAGCGTCGTCTGACGACGCGCCGACGACCACGGTCACATGGAGCCCCGGTCGAAGCCGCCGACGTTCTCGGTGCGGGTGGCGGAGCCGAAGGATTCGATGAACTCGGGCGACCCCGGCGCCGTACTCTCGCAGTGATGGTCGAAGGACGGCCCGTGCTGGCGAACGACGACGGGGTGCGGGCGGTATACGCGGCGCACGGACCCTTGCTCTACCGCTTCGCGCTCCGATCGCTCGGAGATCGCGGGCTCGCCGAGGAGGCTGTGCAGGAGACGTTCGTCCGCGCCTGGGAGGCGGCGGACCGCTTCGACGACACGCTGGGGTCGTTGCGCACGTGGCTCTTTGCGATCATTCGCAACGTGGTCATCGATCTCTCTCGGGCCCGCGCAGTTCGTCCCAGCCTCGCGACCGGGGGTAGGAGGGACGAGCCGATCGTGCTCGACGACGACGTCGAACGGGTCCTCGTTGCATGGCAGGTGGAGGAGGCGCTGCAGAAGCTGAGTGCCGAGCACCGGCAGGCGCTCGTTGAGGTGCACTACAAAGGGCGCCCGTATCACGACGTCGCGCTCGACCTCGGAGTGCCGGTGGGCACGGTCAAGAGCCGCGTGTACTACGCGTTGAAGGCGATGCGGCTCGCGCTCGAAGAGTTGGGTTGGTACGACGATGACTGATGCGTGCCGTGAGCTGCGTCCCGCGCTCGGCGCGGCTGCGCTCGGCGATTCCGATCCGACGGAGGAGATCGCTCTGCTCGCCCATCTCGACCGGTGTGCGGACTGCCGGGCGGCGCTCGCCGAGCTCGAGTCCGTCGCCCGTATGCTTCCACTCGCCGATCCGGAGCGGATCGCCGGTGGTCCGGCCCAGCCGTCGGAGGCGTTGGCGCAGTGTGTGCTCGGTCGGGTCGGCGTCGCGACGCAACGCGCGCCGCGACGCCGGGATCGCCGCCGCATCGCCGGCACGCGGTGCATCGCGATCGCGGCCGCGGTGCCATCGCCCTCGCGTTGGTCGTGCCCCCGGCGTCGCCGGGCGGTACTCGAGTGGTCTTCCCGACGACCGCGGGCGTGCACGCGCGAACGCGACGTTGCGCGTCCCGGCCGGCCGGTACGGAGGTCGCGTTCCATGTGTCGGGTCTGGACGCCGGCGAGTACTACTGGCTGTGGGTCACCGGGGACGACGGCGACCGCATCGCCGCGGGCACATTCCGGGGCAGGGATCGAGCGCCGTGAACCTCGTGCATGACCGCGGCGTTGCCGCTCTCGCTGCCGCTCGCCGTATCTGGGTCACCGACGATCACGACAGCGTCGTGCTCGACCGGCGGCTTCCCGCTCCGGCGTGAGCAGATCCGGGACCGCCCGTTTGCGCATCGGACGTTCTCTGCCTTCTAGTGTTCGGCCATGCCGCAGAACGTTCCCGAGTTCGAGTTCTCCGACACCGCCAAGCAGGTGCGCGCCTTCGTGTTCGAGTTCTGGTGCGAGCACGGCCGCGGCCCGACGCTGCTGGAGGTCCATCAGGCGCACTGAGCTCGACCGGCGCCGGATCATCGCCTCCTACAAGGAGCTCCAGCTCGGTATCGACATCGTCGTCGAACGAGGACACGCAGAACTGCAACCTGCTGAAGGCGCCGCCGTTCTCGTCGTTCCCCTCGCAGGTGCGCGCGCTACATCGACGACGAGTTCCACTCGTTCGTCGGGTGCGCGAGCGAGGCGGTTGCGTTCTCGCACATGCCGCCGTTCAAGGACAAGACCGTTCGGCTCGAGTCACATTGCGCCTGTTGCTTCACTCCTGTCACGTTGGTATCGAAGAACTTCGAGTTGCAGTCGGTGACGCCGCCCGGCGTGTTCCTGCACATCTCGCTGTCGCCTTACGACTGGAACAACGTCGACATGAGTCGCATGTGTGATTCGATGAACTATGTGCTCGACGCCGAACACGCCGAGCACTACGAGAAGCAGACCGCGACGCGTGGCATGCTCGTGAGTCTCGAACAGGCGAAGATGTTCGTGCAGAACGTCGCCAACGAGCGCATGTACAACTTCCACTGGAAGCCGGGAACGTTGAATCCCCGCGCGGTGATCAAGGGCTTCAAGATGATGGGCGTCGACACGTCACCCTGGGAGTAGCGGCACCGTCACTCACCCGCGCCGACGCGAGCGCGCAGCGCGGCCCGGTCGGGCTTGCCCGTCGGGAGCAGCGGGAGCGCGTCGACGACGACGACGCGCTCGGGCGTCTTGAAGCGGGCGACGCCCCGTTCGACGAACCAGGCCCGGCACGTCGTCGAGGTCGAAGCCGGCATCTCGCCTCGACGAATGCCACGACCCGTTCGCCCATCAGCGGGTCGGGCTCGCCGACCGCGACCGCGTGGCGCACGTCGGGATGGGCTTCGAGCACCTGCTCGACCTCGGCGGCACTGATGTTCTCGCCGCCGCGGATGATCACGTCCTTCAGCCGCCCCACGATCTCGATCGCGCCCGTCTCGTCGATCGTCGCGAGGTCGCCGGTGCGGAACCAGCCGTCGGGCGTGAACGCGTCGCGGGTCTGCGCGGGGTCGAGATAGCCGACGCAGACCTCGGGGCCACGCGCGAGCAGCTCGCCGTTCGTCGTCGATCCTGACCTCGACCTCGCCTATCGGTGCGGCCGTCGGTGATGATCGTCGGTGCTTCCGTCGACCCGTACGTGCGCTTCACGCGCGCACCGAATGCGCGCGGCCGCCTCGTCGACGAACGCCTGGCCGACCCCGGCGCCGCCACTCGAGATCAGCCGCAGGCTCGCGACCCGCTCCGTGCTGAATCCGGGCGCCTGCATCATCGAGACGAAGAACGTCGGCGGCCCGACCATGAACGTGACCCGCTCGCGCTCGATCAGCGTCGAGCGCGGCCTCGGGATCCCATCGGGCCATGAACACCGTAGGGAAGGGCACGACGCCGGGCAACGTGATGCCGTTAAGCAGGCCGGAGATGTGCGCGCTCGGTGCGGGCATGAGCACGCAGTCGTCGGGACCGAGGTCGTGCGCGACGCGCATCTGCGTGGCCTTGTACGCGAGTGTCGCCTGCGTGTGCAGCACGCCCTTCGGGCGTGCCGCTCGATCCCGACGTGAACAGCACCGCTGCGAGCACGCCCGTGTCGGCCCAGGTCTCGGTTACGGGATCGCCGCCGGGAAGCGCGTCCGAGGTCGTCGACGACGCAGACCGGCTGGACCGCTTCGAGCACGCCGGCGACGTCGCGCGGCACCCATCTGATGGTGCATCGGCGCCGCGATCGCGCCGAGGCGCCAGCACGCGCGGTACAGCACGCTGACCTCGTCGCGGTTCGGCGACTGCCACGACACCGCGTCGCCGGGGCCACGCCGCGCGCTCGGAGCCCGCCGGCGACGCGTCGCGACGCGGCTGCGCGAGCTCCGGCGCCGCGACGCGCGGTGAGCAGCGCGTCGAGCGAGGGTTGGTCCCAAGGTCCGCCGCGCCCGGCGGTATTGCTCGCCGCGCGGCGAGGTGAACGTGGGGGCGAGCACGGCGTCAGGTGGGGGCCGTCAAGCCCGGCGCGACTTCCAGCCGTCGCTCGCCGGGGTCGCGCCCTTCAGCACGCTGGTGCCGACGAAGTTGCGCTGGATCTCCACGGTGCCCGCCCCGATGCACAACCCCCGGATGTCGCGGTACACGCGCTCGACCGGGTACTCGCGGGAGAACCCGTAGCCGCCGAGCAACTGGATCGCCTCGTCGCACACGAACTTCGCCGCCAGGTTCGCCGCGGTCTTCGCCATTGCGGTCTCGAGTGCGGGCGGCGTGCCGTGGGGCCCGGCCATGTGCACCGCGCGTTGCAGGAGCAGCCGTGCGCCTTCGAGTTGGGTAGCCATGTCGGCGATCTTCCACTGCAAGCCCTGGAGGTCGGCGAGAGTGCGGTCGCCGAGCTTGCGCTCGTTCATGTAGGCGACTGCGTACTCGAGCGCGCCTTGCGCGGCCCCGACGCACATCGCCGCGTTGCCGCAACGCTCGTGGTTGATATGCGAGATGAGCGTCTTGAACGACTCGCTGTTGGCGGGATCGCCCCAGAGCAGCACGTCTTCGGGATCGATGCGTACGTCGTCGAACGCGAGCTCGGCTTCACTGGTCGCGCGCAGTCCCATCTTCACGTGCGTACCGGCGATCGTGACCCCGGTGCTTCGAGGTCGACGACGACGGCTCCGATGCCCTTGGTGCCGACGCTGTCGGGAAAGCGGCACCACACGAGGCAGACACGGGCTTTGTGGCCGCCGGTGACGTAGTTCTTGTAGGCGTTGAGCCGGAACCCGTCGCCGTCGGGTGTCAGGCGAGCCCGCATGTGGCCGACCGAGCTCCCGGCCTCGGTCTCGCTGATGCCGATGCAGAACAAGCCTTCGCCGCTGGCCGCGATGGGCAGCCAGCGATCCTTCATCGCGTCGTTGCCGAGATGTTCGATCGCGCGTGGCGGTCCGTTGAAGATGAGCTGGGCGAGGATCGCGCTCGAGACGTCGGCGCGGGCGAGCTCCTCGAGGACGATCGCGGCCTCGACGTCGCCGAGCCCGGCTCCGCCCCAGCGCTCACCGATGGTGATGGCGAAGAGGTCGGCCTTGCGCATGCCGTCCCACGACCACTGCGGGAATTCCTCGGTCTCGTCGCCGTGACGAGCCATCGGCGCGAGCTCGCGCTCGGCCACGTCGCGGGCGAGTTGCCGCAGCGCGGCCTGGTCTTCGGTGTCGGCGAAGGGGTTCGACCCGGTCGCGTGCGCAGCCATGCTCGGAGGCTAGTTCGCCGCCTGACGCACACGTCAGGTCGGTCGCGCCGCAATCGCTCCCGGACGCGCCCCGATCAGGCCTCGGGGCGATCAGGCTTTGAGGAAGACCTTCATGGCTCCCTGCACGAGGAGGAGGCCCGCCGCGCCGAACAGCGCGGGCTTCACGACCGTTGCCGGTCCGAGCGAACGCTCCGCCTTGTCCTTTCTGCCCACCTCAAGGGGATCGGCTCGCTTTCGAGTCACCTTGAACCTGACTACGGTGTCAGGGATGGCGGCTGAGACCCAGGGCGACGCTGGTCCCGACCTCGAGTGGCTGATGGCTCAGCCGTACGAGAGCTGGGCGGAGGTGCGGCGATCGGAATGCCCCGTGCTCGGCACGAACGTCGAGGTGATGGGCCCCGGGACCTTCTACCAGGTCACCGCGTTCAGGGATGCCGACGCCGTCCTGCGGGACGACAAGACCTATTCGTCTTCGATCAACGGCGAGCACATCGGCCAGTTCATGGGCGATCTCATCCTGGCGATGAACGGCGACGAGCACCGCAAGTATCGCAACCTGGTCGCCAAGGCGTTCCGGGCGTCGCAGCTCGAACGCTGGGACGAGACGCTCGTGCGGCCCACCATCAACCGCCTCCTCGACGACATCGCGCCGCTCGGGCGCGCCGATCTCGTCGCGAGCGTCACCTCGAAGTACCCGGTTCAGGTCATCTGCGGCATCGCGGGCGTGCCGCTCGCAGACTCCTTGCAGTTCGCGCAGTGGGCCGAAGAGATCAACACCGGGCCGCTGCGCCCGAACGTGGACACGCGGCGAGCGCGGCGATGGTCGACTACCTGCGGCCGCTGGTCGAAGCGCGGCGCGCCGAATCGACCGGCGACTTCCTTTCGGATCTGGTGCATTCCGAGGTCGACGGTGAGCGACTCGACGACGACAAGATCTACGGCTTCTTGCGTCTGCTCCTCCCTGCGGGGGGTGAGACGACCTTCCGCGTGATGGGGAACGCGTTGTTCGCGTTGCTGGCGCACCCTGACGATCTCGCTCGCGTGTACGCCGATCGCGATCTCGTCCCCGAGGTGATCGAAGAGACATTGCGATGGGAGACGTCGGTGACGATGGTGAGCCGCGTCGCCACCGCCGACACCGAGATCGCGGGCTGTCCGATCTCGAAGGGCTCACCGATGGGCGTCGTGACCGGATCCGCGAACCGCGACGAATCTCGCTGGGACGACCCCGACGAATGGAGGCTGGGCCGGCCGGTGCAGCATCACCTGGCGTTCGGCACCGGCCCACATCAGTGCCTCGGCATGCACCTCGCCCGGTTGGAGCTACGGGTCGGGCTCAACGAGATCCTCGACCGGCTCCCGAATCTCCGTCTCGATCCCGACGGGGCGAAGGATGCGGTCATCGAGGGCTATGCGTTCCGCGGCCCGCGCGCGCTTCCCGTCACGTTCGACCCGAGCTGACGAGAAGCGACCTGCACCGCAACGGTCCGACCAGGGTCGCGACTACCCCGCGTTCCCGAACATCATCATCCACTGGTCTCGCGTGCGCGGTCGGTACACGACGTTTGTCCGCCGTACGTCGCCCATCGGGGCGTTCGGGTCGGCGGAGTACATGTGGCCCGGATACAGGATCGTGTCGTCGGGAACGACCGCGAGCTTCTGGGTGAGGCTCTCGTACAACGCTTCGGGATCGCCACCGGGGAGGTCGGTGCGACCGCAACCGTCGAGGAACAGCGTGTCGCCGCTCACGAGCCTGCCGTCGACGAAGAAGCACTGCGAACCGGGCGTGTGACCGGGCGTGTGGATGAGCGTGACCGGGATTCCCCCGACCTCGACGACGTCGCCCGATTCGTGCAGCTCGAGGTCGGCGTCGGAGCAGCCGGTGACGCGCTTGAGGCCCCAGGCCTCGTCCGCCTGGACGTGCAACTTCGCGCGGACGTCCGGAAGGGCAAGGAGCTGCGCGACGCCCGCGATCGACCAGCCGCCGAGATCCCCACCGACGTGATCGGGGTGGTAGTGCGTGATCAACGCCCCGGTCAGGTGCATGCCGTCGGCGGCGAGGAGGTCGACGAGCTCGCCCGGCGCGTACGCGGGGTCGACCGCGATGGCGTCGCCAGTCTCGCGGTCGCCGATCAGATATACGAAGTTGACCATCTGCCGAGCGATCCGGTCGTCGTGCGCGAAATCCCGGCCCGCGAGCAACTGGCGGAAATACAGGCGGTTCTCCATCGGCCGACACCCTAGGAGGGCTTCGGCCGGCGCCGCCTACGCTCGTGGGCGTGACCCGCCCGACGACCGAGATCGACCAGGTCAAGCGGGCGACGCGCCGGATGTTGCGGGCGCTCGACGAGTTGGGCGACGAGCAGGCAGCCGCACCGTCGCGGCTGCCCGGGTGGTCGCGAGCCGAAGTGATCACGCACCTTGCCCGAAACGGCGACGGGCTGCGGGGCATGGTCGAGGCGGCGTCCCGGAACGAGGTGGCGGCCATGTACCCGAGCCCGGAGTCTCGGGCGGCCGCTATCGCCGCCGGCCGCGGCGCGACTCCGGCCGTGCTGCGCGCGGATCTCCGCGGTGCGCACGATCGGCTGGTCGAGGCGTGGGACACGCTGGCCGACGACGCGTGGGATCGCGTCGGCAGGGCGTCGGTGACGCGCACGATGCGTGATTTCGTCTGGATGCGTTGGCGTGAGGTCGCGGTGCACCATGTCGACCTGGACCTCGGCTTCGAACCGTCCGATTGGCCGGTCGCATTCGTCCGGACCGCGCTCGCCGAGACCTTCGAGAATCTGCCGACCCGAGCGGCTCCGAACCGGCCCCGGATCGACTGCGAGTACCGAGTCGTGGCGAGCGATCACGACCGTGCCTGGCGCATCGGGCTGCACGGCGACGAGGTGACGGTCGGCGCCGACGACGGCCGTGGGGTCGACGGCGAGGCGATCGGCTGGGGGTGTGACGTGGCCGCATGGCTGTACGGACGCGATCTCCGGGGTGGAGGGGGGATCGTCGCCTCCGGCGATCTCGGGATCCTCCGGCTTCCCCGCTGGTTTCCCTACGCGTAGCGCCGTTCGGCCGACACCGCCGGACCGCGTCGCCTTGCAAACGCGTGCACGCGGGTCGGGGCGGGCCCGGGAGTCGACCCGGACCCGCCCCACCCTTTCACCCAACCCCGTCAGGGGTGTGCGATTACCAGCTGGTGCCGAGAGCGGACACGTTTGCCGGCGTGGGGGCTGCGGGACACGCCACCTTGCCGAAGTACGTGCCGGCGCTCGCACCGGTCGCGACGTCACCGATCGAGAAGGTCGTTCCCGACTTCGACGGCTCCGACAAGCAGACGACGCCCTTGTCGCCCGCGAGCACGTCACCGACCACGACGGTCAGTGCCGCCTTGGCGGTGTTCGCGCCGTTCCAGTTCAGCGATGCCTCGATGCCCTGCATGTTCGCCGTCGTCGCGTCGTAGGTCTGCGCGTCGGTGTACACGGTCTTCTCGGCCGTGAGACCGTTGCGAAGGTCGGACTGGGCAGCACGGTCCTGGGCACACGAACGAGCGCCCAGGAAGGTCGGAATGGCGATCGCGATCAAGATGGCAATGATCAACACGACCACCATCAACTCGATGAGCGTGAACCCGTCGTCGTCGTCTCGACGACGACCAAGTAGGGAAGAGCTGATACTCACCTTGCCGTCACCTCGGTTTTCAGGTCGCCCGATGGCTTCCGGCGCCACCGAAAAGGGCAACAGCGTGCATCGGCCGTCGACCCGCCGGACTTGACGGCGGCGACGGATCGACCTCCCGTGACCCTCGTTCAGTGACGGATGTCACTCCCGGGCCGCCGGGCCGTAGCCTTTGCGCATGGCGCGCACCGCAACACGCACGGAGTACCGCACCTGTCATCTCTGCGAGGCGACGTGCGGGCTCGAGCTCCACCTCGACGGCTCCGAGATCACACTTGTCCGCGGCGATCGCGACGACGTCTTCAGCCGCGGCTACCTGTGTCCGAAAGGCACGGCGTTGAAGCAGCTCGAGTCGGATCCCGACCGGATCCGCACGCCGCTGATCCGGCGGGGAGACACCTTGCAGCCCGCCACCTGGGACGAAGCCTTCGAGGCGATCGACGCCGGGCTCACACCGATCCGGGAGCAACACGGGCCCGACGCCCTCGCGGTGTATCTCGGGAACCCGAATGCGCACAACCTCGCCGGGCTCGTGTACGGCAAGGTGGTGCTGCAAGCCGCGCGTACGAAGAACGTGTTCTCGGCGAGCACGGTCGACCAGATGCCGAAACAGGTCTCGGCCGGGCTGATGTTCGGCGGCGGGCTCACGATCCCGGTTCCCGACGTCGACCGCACCGACTACCTGCTCATGCTGGGCGCCAACCCGTACGCGTCGAACGGGTCACTGATGACCGCTCCCGATCTCCCGGGACGGTTGCAAGCGCTGCGCGCTCGCGGGGCCCGGCTCGTCGTCGTCGACCCGCGCCGCACCAAGACCGCGGAGAGGGCCGACGAGCACATCCCGATTCGCCCTGCCACCGACGCCCTGTTCCTCTTCTCGTTGGTGCACGTGCTGTTCGCCGACGACCTGGTCGACCTCGGCGATGTGAGCGAACACGTGGTCGGCGTCGACGATGTGCGTCGGCTCGCGGTCGCGTTCGCCCCGGAGGTGGTCGCGCCTGCGTGCGGCATCGACGCGGCGACGATCCGTCGCATCGCCCACGAGCTTGCCGCCGCCCCGACCGCGGCCGTGTACGGGCGCATCGGCACCTGCACCCAGGAGTTCGGGACGCTGGCGTCGTGGCTCGTCGACGTGCTGAACGTGTGCACGGGCAACCTCGACCGGCCCGGCGGGGCCATGTTCACCAACGCCGCGACCTCGTTCGCCGGCGAGGCGACCGGGAAGGGGCGAGGGGTGTCGTTCGGGCGTCGCACGTCGCGGGTGCGCGGCCTCCCCGAGTTCTTCGGCGAGCTCCCCGTGGTTTGCCTCGCCGAGGAGATCGAGACGCCGGGAGACGGCCGGATCCGCGCGCTCGTCACCGTCGCGGGCAATCCCGCGGTGTCGACTCCGAACTCCGAGCGTCTCCGGCGCGCGTTGTCCAATCTCGACTTCATGGTGAGCTTCGACATCTATCTGAACGAGACCACACGCTACGCGAATGTGATCCTGCCCGCGGAACCCGAGCTCGCCCGCGGCCACTACGACGTCGCGCTCTACAACCTCGCGATCCGAAACGTCGCGAACTACTCGCCGCCGCTCGTCGAGCTCGGGCCCGACGACGTGCCGGAGTGGATTGCGATGTTGCGCCTGGCGGGGGTGATCGGCGGTCTGGGCCCGCACGCCGATGTCGCCGCGCTCGACGAAGCGGTCGTCGCGGGGCTCGTGACGAAGACGGTGGCGCGGCGCGGGTCGAACGTCGAGGGGCGCGACGCCGACGAGTTGATGAAGGAGCTCGCGATCCGGCGCGGACCCGAACGCATCCTCGACCTGATGTTGCGCACGGGACCGTACGGCGATGGCTTCGGCGCCGATCCCGACGGGTTGTCGCTCGCCGTCCTCGAAGCGAATCCGCACGGGGTCGACCTCGGGCCGTTGCAACCACGGATCCCGCAGGTCCTGCGGACCCCGTCGGGCAAGATCGAGCTCGCGCCGCCGGCGTGTGTCGGCGATGTCGAGCGGCTCGTGTCGGTGCTCGATCGTCCGCTCGCCCGCGACGGTGGCCCACTGGTACTCGTCGGTCGGCGCGATCTTCGTTCGAACAACTCGTGGATGCACAACCTCCCGGTCCTGGTGAAGGGCAAGCCGCGCTGCACCGTGCACGTGCACCCCGACGACGCGGCACGCCTCGGTCTCGGTGACGGGACCGATGTACGCGTCAGCTCGGCGGCCGGCGCGATCGTGTTGCCGGCCGAGGTGACCGACACGGTGATGCCGGGTGTCGTGAGCATCCCGCACGGCTGGGGTCACGACGTCGAAGGCACGCGAATGGCCACGGCGGCCACGCACTCGGGCGCGAACTCGAACGTGCTCCGCGCACCGACCTCTTCGACCCGCTCTCCGGCAACGCCGTGTTCAGCGGCATCCCGGTCGAGCTGGCGGCCGTGGCCGACCTCACACACACTTGACTTACACACACCTGATCTGCCCATGGCCGACGGCCAACACGGTTGATCACACAATGTGGCCATGATCCCCGGCCGTGTTCCCGCGTTGATCGCCGCTCTCGCCACCGTCGCCCTGACCGCCGCCGGTTGCTCCTCGGGCGCGACCTCGCAGGTGTCGCCGACGGTTCCGCCCGCGGGTCCGACCACGACGGCGGGCGCGACTTCCACCGCGGGCGCGACGTCGCCATCGGCCTCCGTCGCGACGGTGGCCGGGGCCGGCGTCTCGTCGCCGACCCCGCTCACCCCGGGCCGGCACTCCGAGAGCTTCGACGTCGAGGGCGTGCGGCGCACCGCCGTCGTGGTCGTGCCGGGCTCGTTGTCCGGGCCGGCACCCGTCGTCTTCGTCTTCCACGGGCACGGGGGAAGCGGTGCCAACATCGAGCGGAAGTTCGACATCGAAAGGCTTTGGCCCGAAGCGATCGTCGTGTACCCGAACGGGCTCGTCGGTCACAAGGGCAGGACCGATCCCACCGGCGTCAAGACCGGTTGGCAGAACGCCCTCGGTGAGGGCGGCGACAACGACCTTGCGTTCTACGACGTGATGCTCGCGGCGCTGAAGTCGGGACTGCCGGTCGACGCGAATCGCATCTACGCGATGGGCCACTCGAACGGCTCCGGCTTCGTCTCCTTGTTGTTGAACCAGCGTGGGTCGGGCATCGCCGCGACCGCGAACCTGTCGGGCCAGCCTTCGGCGCGCGAGATCGCCACCGATCCGACCCGCTCGATGTTCATGGCGATGGGGATCAACGACCCGATCGTCCCGTACGCCAACCAGCGCCGGGCCATCCCGCTCGCGCAGGCGAAGCTCGGTGCCGACCCGGCCCACGCCACGGTCTCCGGCGATCTCCGCTCCGAGATGGGCCGAGGCAACCTCGAGCTCGACACCTACGTCTACGACGGTGGACACGAGCCCCCCGCGATCGTTCCCGAGCTCGTGGTCGCGTTCTTCCGCCGGCACACGCTCGCAGGCGGCTGACCCTGCATCGGTTGCTTGCGTCGGCTAGGTCCTCTTGGTGTTGATCGCGTCGAACATCTCGTGATCGACGAGATCGTCGTATTCCGGGTGACGCTCGACGAAATGCTCGACGAACGAGCACACCGGCACCATCGGGATGCCGCGGCACGCGGATGTCGTCGAGGGTGCCCCGGATCAGCTCCGTCGCGAAGCCTTTGCGGGAGTCGGGCTCGGCGACCTCGGTATGCACGAGAATGATACGGCCGCCACGGATGCTGTATTCCACGAACGCCACGACCTCTCCGTCGACGAGGAGCTCGTAGCGCTCACGTTGGCGGTTGTCGCGCACCTCCCTCATGACGTGGCCTGCTCCCGCAGCGACGCGGTGAAGTCGCCCATTCCCTTCAGGAACTGATCGCACTCCTGGGTCTTGCCGATCGCGATCGACTTCGCGTCGATGCCGCCGGGGAACACGGGCGGGATGTAGTACTCGAACCCGTCGTGTTCGATGGCGTCGGCGATCCCGGCCGCGCACTCGGACGCGGGAACCTTGTCGACCTCCATGAGCGCCGGCACGTTGCCGGGCTGGTCCCAGATCTCCGTTGCGATCGGGCCGGGCAGCACGAGCTTCACCTCGATCGGTGTTCCTGCGAGGTCGAGGAACATTGCCTCGGCGAAGCCGCACATCGCGTACTTCGCCGCGTTGTACGCGGCTTCGTTGGCGATCGGGATGCGACCTCCCATGCTCGAGACGAACATGACCTGCCCCGACCCGCGTTCCAGCATGCGTGGGAGCAGCGCCAGTCCCATACGGACCGGGGAGTGGAAGTCGACGTCCATGAGGTGCTGCACGTCGTGCGGGGTCAGGTCGGTGACGCGGGTGCGCTTCGGGATCGCCGCGTTGTTGACGAGAACGTCGATGCTCCCGAACGCGTCCCATGCGTCGCGCGCGACCTCCTCGGCTCGCTCGAGGTCACCGAGATCAGCGACCCACGACTGCGACTTCGGCGAGAACGCGCGGCAGCGGTCGAGGACTTCTGTCAACCGGTCGGCGCGGCGGGCGACGATACCGACCGTCGCGCCGCGTTCGGCGAGGATCGGCGCGAGTGCGGCGCCGATGCCCGACGACGCTCCGGTCACGAGGATGCTCGCGCCCTCGATCTTCACGGTGCTTTCCCTTCGGTCTTCTGCAGCGATTCGTGCTCGGCCCAGGAGTAGATGCCCTTCGACATCGTGGACGCTTCGACACGCGCCCGGGCCCCGAAGACCTCGGCGCGGGCCGCGTGCACGCCCGCGTCGTCGGGCGCGGCCTGGGCTGCGAGCTCGGCGAGGTGACCGGCCAGGCGCAGGTCGCCGGTGGCTGCGACCTCGAGTGCACGCGCGGCGAGTCGGGCCGGCCCTCCCGCCAGCTCTGCGATCTCGTGAGCGAGGGCTTGGGCCGGCGCGGGCTTGAGGTGCGACGGATCGCCGTCGTACCAGCCGCCGTAGAGCCGCCAGAGGTTGCGGACGACGAACTCGGGCTCGTCGTAGACCGCGTGCAGGTACGGCCGCTCGAGCAGGTGCTCGGGGGCCCGCACCGTGTGCACGATGTCATCGAGACGTGCTCCCTCGTTCATGAGCGCGAGCGTCTGCTCGACGAGCGACTCGAGCAGCTCGGCGCCTTCGGTGAGCGCGCGGTTCACGCGGTCGGCGCCCACGATGGGAAGGCCGTGTCCGGGGAGCAGCACCTCCGGCGCGAGTGCGACCATCTTGCGGAAGGCGATCGCCCAATCGCGCGCGTAGCGCTGAACCTTCTGCGGATTGCCGCAGTTGGGCGATGCCCAGATGAACATGTCGCCGGCGAACAGCACCCCGCGGTCCGGTGACCAGACCCAGGTCGCGTCGTCGGTCTCGCCGCGGTCGTGGAAGAGCTCGAACGGTTCGCCACCGACTCCGATCGTCATCGCTTCGGAGTAGGTTTCGTCCGGCATCCGGTACTCGGTCGGCCACCGCAGTCCCGGCGCTTTGAATTGGCGCTGGTTGATCACCGCGTTGTAGCCGGCGGTCAGGCGATAACGCTCGAAGCGTTCCGCGATCGCGGTGTGAGCGATCACGCGCGGGGGAGCCCAGCCGTTGGTGCGGGCTTCCTCCTCGTAGAGATCGACGCCGAAGACGTGGTCGATGTGTCCGTGGGTGAAGACCGCGGTGTGCAACGGGCGATTCGACCAGGTCCGCAGAGTGTCGTGGACCGACCGCGCGTGGAACACGCCGCTGGTGTCGACCATGACCAACCCGTCGCGGGTCTCGACCGCGGCGGCGTTGGCGAAGGCATCGACGAAGGCCAGGCCCGGCTGCACCTCGGCCAGCTGTCCGGTCGCCGCGAATGGGTGATGGGCCTCGATCGGTAGTTCGCCCGTGAACAGCTTGTCGGCCAGATCCAGCAAGTCCATCTCGGGAGCGTTCCACCTCGCCGGCCGGGTGCGGAAATCGGGCCGGCCCCGGGAGCGGGTCGGCCGCCCGCCCGCTGCCCCCGGAAGTCAGCCCGCTTGCCCAGGAAATCAGCCCGCTTGCCCAGGAAATCGGAACGTGTTCCAATTCCGATCGTGGTGACCGCCGTTCCCGATCCCGAGACCGCTCCGGAAGGCGCGCTCGCGCGCAGCCAGGCGGCGCGGCGCCGGCGGGTGCTCGACGCGACGCTCCAGCTCGCCGCGGAAGGTGGATTCGACGCCGTGCAGATGCGTGACGTCGCCGCGGCTGCCGACGTGGCTCTGGGCACGGTGTACCGCTATTTCGCGTCGAAGGAGCGGTTGCTGCTCGAGGCGATGGCCGAACAGCAGGCCGACCTGCGGGCGTACCTCGACGTCCACCCACCTCGAGAGCCCACTCCGGCGGCCCGGGTCGTGTCGGTCCTGGGCGGTGCAAACCGGTCGCTGCGTGAGTACCCCGACGTGACGGCCGCGATGGTGCGGTCCTTCGGTACCGCGCAGGTCGACAACGCCGACATCGTCCGGCGCGTGACCGAGATCATGACGGGCATCATCACGAACGCGATCCACGCACCCGAGCGGCGGGCGGCGACCGTCGTCGAGGTCCGGGTTGCACGGATCCTCATGCAGGTCTGGCTCTCGTCGTTGAACGGCTGGGTGTGCGGTGTCGACGGGCCGGACCGGGTCGACGAGGACCTGGCCGCCGCGGCCGAATTGCTGCTCGGATGAACCAACCGCGCCCATCTGCATCTCGTTCCGGGCCGCCGGCCTGGCATCAAGAGTGGAACGTGTTCTATTTTCGAGGCTGATGCCGACCCGTCACTTCAACTTCGCCGACTTGTTCGAGCTCGCCGCCGACAAGGTGCCCGACCGCCTGGCGCTCGTCGATGCCCGCCGGGAGATCACCTACCGCGAGCTCGACGAACGGTCGACACGGCTCGCGCACACCCTCGCCGATCTCGGCGTGAAGGCCGGGGATCACGTCGGGATCATGGCGACGAACTGCATCGAGTGGGTCGAATCGGTGTTCGCGATCTACAAGGTCCGAGCGAGCGCCGTGAACATCAACTTCCGTTACGTCGAAGAGGAACTGCGGTACCTGTTCGAGAACTCCGACGTGGTCGCCTGCATCTACCAGCGGGAGTACGGACCGCTCGTGGCCTCGGCCCGGTCCGCCCAGCCCCTCTTGCAGCACTTCGTCCGCATCGAATGGGACGACTCCACCGCTGACGACTCCGAGCTCGCTCCGATCGAATTCGAGGCCGCGGTCGCCGCCGGTTCGCCCGAACGCGATTTCCCCGAGCGCTCTGATGACGACCTCTATCTGCTGTACACGGGCGGCACCACCGGGATGCCCAAGGGCGTCATGTGGCGTCAGGAAGACGTGTACTTCGCGCTCGGTGGGGGCATCGACGTGTTCACGAACGAACGGGTCGCGACGCCGGAGACGGCGAGCGAGAAGATCGACGTGACCCAGCCCAAGGGCCTCGTGTCGATCATCCTGCCGCCTTTGATGCACGGCGCGGGTCAGTTCTCGGTGTACCGCACGTTGTTCGAGGGAAACAGCGCGGTGATGCCGGCACGCTTCGATCCGGAGGAGGTGTGGCACACGGTCGAGAAGTATGGCGTCAACGTCATGCAGGTGACGGGCGATGCGATGGCGCGCCCGCTCGCCGACACGCTCGAACGCTTGCATGGCACGATCGACGTTTCCTCACTCGTGTCGTTCGGCAGCACCGCGGCGATCTTCTCGCAGACCGTCAAGGAACAGCTGCAGGCACTGCTGCCCGAGTACCTCGTGATGACCGACTCGATCGGTTCCACCGAAACCGGAATGAACGGGATCCGGTTCGTGCAAAAGGGCGACGCGCCGAAGGACGGCATCACGAGCGTGCAGGCCTCGGCCGACTCCGTCGTGCTCGACGAGCACTTCGAGGCGGTCGAGC
This sequence comes from uncultured Actinomycetes bacterium, assembly GCA_963784845.1. Lineage (GTDB taxonomy): Bacteria > Actinomycetota > Acidimicrobiia > IMCC26256 > PALSA-610 > PALSA-610. Next base: position 37,064 of record CAWASN010000006.1, read on the forward strand.
CGGGATCGGGCAAGGTCGGGTTCCTCGCGCGTGGAGGCAACATCCCGCTCGGCTACTACAACGACCCGGTCAAGACCGCGGAGACGTTCATCACCGACTCCAGAGGACGGCGTTGGTCGATCCCGGGCGACTACGCGCGCGTCGAGGCCGACGGTCGCATCACGTTGCTCGGCCGTGGATCGGTCTCGATCAACTCCGGTGGAGAGAAGATCTATCCCGAGGAGGTCGAGGGCGCGCTCGAAATCGCATCCCGACGTCTACGACGTCTTGGTGGTCGGTGTGCCGGACGAACGATGGGGCGAGCGTGTGTGCGCGTTGCTCCAGGCGCGACCCGGTCGCGAACCGGGCCTGGAGACGTTGCGTGAGCACTGCCGCACCCGCATCGCCGGTTACAAGATCCCTCGCCAGCTGCTGCTGGTCGACGAAGTCCCCCGGCTGCCGAACGGGAAGCCGGACTACCGGTCGGCCAAGGAACAGGCGAAGGAACGGGCTCGCGATACCTGAGAGGTCACTGTGGTTCGCGGTGGTCTACGGTGAATTGACCTGATCGGCTCAAGGCCGTTTGCAGGCGTCCGATCCTTATGACGCAATGACTCCCCGCCGCCTTCAGCGAAGCCTCCGCTCCTTGACCGCGTTCGCGGCGCTCGTCGCACTGATCGCGCCCGCGGTGGCGACCGTCGCGACGCCAGGAGTTGCCGCGGCCGACACCACCACGCACACGCCGGTCATGGGACCGAGCCTGCTGACGGCGAAGCAACTGTCCGCGTGGTATTTCCGCCACAGTGGTTCGACGCCGCTCATCCCGGCGTTCGACGGGCATCCCGCCGGCGACGTCACCGCGCTCGCGCAGGTGTTCATCGACGACGGGAAGAAGGAAGGCGTGCGCGGCGACATGGCCTTCATCCAGTCGCAACTCGAGACCGGCTGGATGCACTTCTCCGGTTCGCAGATCCCGCCCGACGCGTACAACTACGCGGGGATCTTCGCGTTCGACGGGCGTACGAGCCTCCCGAACTGCAGCCACGGCGACTCCACGCCGAGCCGATGCATGGGAACGCCACAACACGGCGTGCTCGTGCAGATCCAACTCCTGCGCAGTTACGCCGACCCGTCCGCCAAGACCGCGTCCGGGCGATTCATCTCCGCGCCGTCCGACCGCGCCGGCGCCGCGCCGCTCTGGGAGTACTTCGGCGGCAACAACTGCCCGTGCGGGAAGCTCATCTGGGCATCGGCCAACGACTACGGGCTGCGAATCATCCAGATGTACTCGCAGGCGCTCGTCGAGAGCGGCATGGCGGGCGCATGCGTTGCGTACGCGCCTCCGGTCGCGGGATCGAAGTCGGGGTCCGGCTACTGGGACGTCACCCGTGATTCCGTCGTGCACTCGTTCGGTGACGCGCGCTTCCTGGGCGACACCCGGCGCATCAAGCTCGCGGCCCCGCTCACCGGCGGCGAATCCCTGTCGAGCGGCAGTGGCTACTGGTTGCTCGCCCGTGACGGTGGGATCTTCTCGTACGGCGGCGCGCGCTTCTACGGTTCGACCGGCGCCATGCGCCTGAACCAGCCGGTGAACGGCATGGAGCGGACGAACGACAACCGTGGCTACTGGCTGGTCGCCGACGACGGCGGCATCTTCTCGTTCGGGAATGCGCGCTTTTACGGTTCGACCGGCGCCATGCGCCTGAACAAGCCGGTGCTCGGTATGGAGCGGACCGCCAGCGGCAGGGGGTATTGGTTGTTCGCGGCCGACGGTGGCATCTTCAGCTACGGAGACGCCCGCTTCTACGGTTCCTTGGGCGGCACCAAGCTGAAGTCGGTCGTCGTGTCGATGCAGCGCACGGCGAGCGGCCACGGCTATTGGATGATGACCCAGGACGGCCACATCTACGCTTTCGGAGACGCCAAGAGCTTTGGTGACACCAGCGTGTGCCGGAACTACGTCGGGGCGGCGAGGATGCTCGTGAGTCCCGACGGACGGGGTTACTGGATCGCGACCGGCAACGGCAACATCGTTGCCTTCGGCGATGCAAACAGCCTCGGATTCCCGGCCACCGTCGGCGGGCCGACGATCGCGCTCCTGTCGTCGAAGTAACGCGAAGGTCGTCGCCGCCGCCGGCGCGGGTTAGTCTCGGACCGCAATACACCCACGGGGAGCTCGGAGGAACCGGGCTGAGAGGGTGGACTGCGCCCGACGCGCCCTGCCACCGACCCCTCGAACCTGCACCGGGTAATGCCGGCGGAGGGAGGGATGCGCGTGACACGCGTCGCCATCGTGCTCGCGGGAGGAGATCCCGTCGAGCCTCGTCTGCGGAGACTGCTTCCCGACGACGCCGTCGTGATCGCGGCCGATTCCGGGGTGCATCAGGCCGAGCTCCTCGGGCTGCACGTCGACTACGTCATCGGCGATCTCGATTCCGCCGATCCGGCCGCGATCGAGCGGGCGAGGGCTGCGGGAGCCGTCGTCGATCGCCATCCCGTCGACAAGGACGCGACCGACCTCGAGCTGGCGTTCGACCTGGCGCGTGATCGCGGCGCGCGGCAGCTCACGGTCGTCGGCGGAAATGGCGGCCGGCTCGACCACTTCCTCGCCAACGTCGCGCTGTTGGCCTCACCACGCTTCGGCGATCTCGAGATCGACGCCCGCTCGAGCGACGCGCACATCTCGGTGCTGCAGGGCTCGCGGCCGCCCCACGTCGTCACCGGGACGCCGGGCTCGTTGCTCACGCTGTTGCCGAGCGGTGGAGAAGCGGGCGGCATCACGACCACGGGGCTGCGCTACCCGCTGCAGGGTGCGACGCTGCGTCCGGGAACCTCGCGGGGCGTGAGCAACGTATTGATCGGCGCGGAGGGCTCGATCGTTCTCGAGCACGGAACCCTCCTCGTGATCCAACCATTCGCCGTCGAAAAGACCGGAGTCTTGCCGTGAAGCGCATGACCATTCTCGCCGCGACAGCACTCGCAATCGCGGTCGCCGCGTGCGGCAGCAGCTCCAGACCGGGTTCGCAGCCGGGGACATCCACGGCATCGGGGTCCACATCGGCGCCGGCATCGGCGAATACCACGAAGATCACAACCGTCCGCCTGTTGACGCACAGCTCGTTCGCGGTGTCGAAGGGCGTGCTCGCCGACTTCACCAAGCAGACCGGTTACAAGGTGAAGGTCGTGTCACCCGGCGACGCGGGCGTGATGGTCAACGAGGCCATCCTCACCAAGGACCATCCGGTCGCCGACGCGCTGTTCGGCGTCGACAACACGTTCTTGACCCGCGCCCTCGGCGCAGGGATCTTCGATCCGTACGTCGCCCGCGGTCTCGATACCGTTCCGAGGTCGTTGCAAACCGACGCCGAGCACCGGGTCACGCCCATCGACAAGAGTGACGTGTGCGTGGTCGACGACATGTCGTGGTTCGGGCACGATGGCCGCCCTCGGGCGCCGAGATCGCTCGACGATCTCGTCGATCCGCGTTACAAGAACCTCACCGTCGTGGAGAACGCGTCGACTTCGTCGCCGGGCCTTGCCTTCTTGCTCGCAACGATCGCGGCCAAAGGTGAGACGGGGTGGCAGGCGTATTGGACCGCGTTGAAGCGCAACGGTGTACGGGTCGACGACGATTGGACCGCGGCGTACGAGACCGACTTCACCGCGGGTGGCGCGAGCGGCGATCGGCCCATCGTCGTGTCGTACGGTTCCGACGCCGCCGCCGATGTCATCGGCTCCAGTCCGCATCGCGACACGCCGAAGGTCGGTGTTCTCGCGTCGACATGCTTTGGTCAGACGGAGTACGCGGGCGTGCTCCACGGTGCACACAACGTGGCCGGCGCGGAGGCGCTGGTCGACTTCATGCTCACGCGCCGGTTCCAGGAAGACATGCCACTCCAGATGTACGTGAACCCGGTCGTCACCGGTGCGAAGCTCCCCGCCGTGTTCCGGAAATGGCTGGTCGACCCGCCGCACCCGTACTCCGTCGATCCGGCAACGATCTCCGCCAAGCGCAGCGACTGGATCAAGGAGTGGACGGATCTCGTCGTGCGATGACGCGTCGGTACCGCTCGCCGCGCCGGCGCGGCGCCAGTCGTGCCCGCATCGTGCAGGTGGTCGTGCCGCTCGGCTTCCTCGCGCTGTTCTTCGTGTGGCCGCTCGTGGCGATCTTCGCCCGCTCACTGCGGGCGGATGCCATCGGCAACGTCGTGAGCGATCCTGCGTTTCGGCACGTGGCCTGGTTCACCCTCTGGCAGGCAGTGTTGTCGACGATCCTGACGCTCGCGGTCGGACTTCCGGGCGCGTATGTCGTGGCGCGCTTCGACTTCCCCGGCCGGCGGGCCTTCCGTGCATTCGTGACCGTCCCCTTCGTGTTGCCGACTGTTGTCGTGGCGACCGCCTTCCTGGCGCTGCTGCGCCCGGGCGGCCCGCTGGCGTTCTTGCACTGGCAGCGAGGCGTGGCGCCGATGCTGATCGCCCACGTGTTCTTCAACGTCGCGGTCGTCGTTCGTACGGTGGGCGGTTTCTGGACGAACCTCGACCCCCGGAGGGAAGAGGCGGCGCGGATGCTCGGTGCATCGCCGCTACGCGCGTTCAGGTACGTCACCTTGCCACTGCTCGCCCCCTCGATCATCGCGGCCGCGTCGATCGTGTTCCTCTTCACCTTCACGTCCTTCGGCGTCGCGTTGCTGCTCGCCGACTCCGCGGACGCGACGCTCGAGGTCGAGATCTATCGCCAAGCGATCGAGCTCTTCGATCTTCGTACCGCGGCCGCCCTCGCGCTGGTGCAGATCGTGGCGGTACTCGCCGTCGTGTTCACGCTGGCGCGAGCGCAGGAACGGCGGGCGGTGGCACAGCGACTCGTCGGGGGCGCCGACGCCGCGCGCCGGCCACGGGGCCGGGAGCGGTGGGCCGTGGCCTGCGTGCTCGGGGCGACGACACTCTTTCTTGGCGGTCCGCTGGTGGTCCTCGTCTGGCGTTCGCTGCGGATCGGCGGTCACTGGAGTCTCGGCTCCTACCGGGCGCTCGGCTCGAGCGCATCGACGACTGCACTCTTCGTGTCACCGTGGGCGGCCGTGCGCAACTCGGTCCAGTTCGCAGCCGTCGCGACGTTGATCGCGCTCGTCGTCGGCGGGCTCGCATCGGTGGCCATCGCGGCGCGTCCGGGCGGCGCGACCCGCTCGCTGGACGCATTCCTCATGCTTCCGCTCGGTACGTCGGCGGTCACCGTCGGATTCGGCTTCCTGCTCGCGTTCCGGCATGCGCCCAGCGGGTTGGCGACATCGCCCATGCTCGTGCCGATCGCTCACGCGGTAGTGGCGATCCCTTTCGTCGTGCGCGCCGTCGTCCCCGCACTCCGGAGCATCGACCCGAAGCTGCGCGACGCGGCGACGATGCTCGGCGCGGGGCCGCGGCGCGTGTGGAGGGAGGTGGACCTCCCGATCACCGCGCGCGCCTTCGCGGTCGCCGCCGGATTCTGCGCGGCGGTCTCTCTCGGAGAGTTCGGCGCGACGCTCTTCGTCGCTCGACCCGACTGGCCGACGGTCCCGATCGCGATCCAGCGCTTCTTGTCGCGACCGGGCGAGATCAACGTTGACCAAGCGTTGGCCATGTCGGTGATCCTGATGCTGTTGACCGCCGTCGTGGTGTTCGCGATCGAACGGGTTCGTGTGCGCGATCTCGGAGAGCTGTAGGTGCTCCGCGTCGAACAGGCAGTGGTGAACTTCGGCGATCGTCCGGTCCTGGACGGCATGGATCTCGAGCTGGGGCGGGGAGAGACCGTCGCGGTGCTCGGCCCGAGCGGATCGGGCAAGACCACGCTGTTGCGGGCCGTTGCCGGGCTTCAGCGCCTCGACGCCGGCCGCATCCTGTGGGGCGACCACGATCTCGGCGGCGTCGCCGCGGACGAGCGCCGATTCGGTTTGATGTTCCAGGAGTACGCGCTGTTCCCGCATCGGGACGTCGCCGGCAACGTGCGGTTCGGTCTCCGGATGACCTCCCGTGATCGTCTCGCGAACAATCGGCGCGTCGACGAGGTCCTCGAGCTCGTCGGGTTGGCGGGGTTCGGCGGCCGGCGCGTGGCGTCGCTGTCCGGAGGCGAGCAGCAGCGAGTGGCACTCGCCCGCGCTCTCGCAGTTTCGCCGCGCCTGCTGATGCTCGACGAACCGCTCGGCGCGCTCGATCGCGTCTGGCGGCGCCGCCTCCTTGTCGAGATCCGCGCCATTCTGGACCGGGCCGAGCTCCCGGCGTTGTACGTCACGCACGATCACGAGGAGGCCTTCGCGATCGCGGGCCGCGTCGCGATCGTGCGCGACGGCCGTGTGGTGCAGGTGGGTTCACCGGCTGACGTGTGGCGAGCGCCCGCCGACGCGTGGACGGCCGAGTTCCTCGGCTTTGGCCCCGTCGTCGCCGGCGAGGTGCACGGCGGGCTGGTGCACACTCCATGGGGCCCGGTGCTCGCGCCCGTGCGGGAGCCGGCCGGAGCCGTGGAGATCGTCGCGCGGCCCGACGCCGCCCGTCTCGACGGCGAAGGGCCGATCGACGCGACGATCGTCGCGTCGATGTTCACCGGGACGCACGTCGAGCTCACCGCGGCGGGCGGGGGACCGCCGCTGACGGTTGTGGTGGCGCCGGACACCGCGCCGCCGGTCGGCGCCGCGGTGCGGCTCTCGATCGACCCCGGCGCACTCTTGGTCTTCCGGCGTCCGGCAGACTGACCTCTCATGGCAACCAAGGCGGCAGTCGAACAGGCGGCGCTCGAGCTGGCGCGCCGCGATCCGGTGCTGAAGAAGATGTTGCGTGAGCACGGCGCACCCGAGCTGCATCGGCGGAGGCCGCGGCGGCCGCACTTCGCGGAGCTGGCCCGGATGATTTGTTATCAGCAGCTGGCCGGGCGGGCGGCGGAGGCGATTCACGGTCGTTTCGAAGCGTTGTTCGACGGGCCGCCGACACCGAGCGCCGTCCTGCGCATGCCGTTCGAGGCTTTGCGGGGCGCCGGGCTGTCGAATGCGAAGGCGATGTCCATCTGCGATCTGGCGACCAAAGCGGAGGAAGGGCTGGTCGAGCTCGACCGGGTGGTCCGACTGTCCGACGAAAAAGTCGTGAGCGAGCTCGTGCTCGTGCGCGGCATCGGGGAGTGGACCGCGCAGATGTTTCTGATGTTCCAGCTCGGGCGGCTCGACGTGTGGCCCACGCTCGACCTCGGTGTACGCAGCGGTTTCGCGACGTTGTACGAGCTCGCGGCAATGCCGACGCCGAAACAGCTCGGGCCCGAAGGCGATCGCTTTCAGCCGTATCGATCGCTGGTGGCGTGGTACTGCTGGCGCGCGGCCGACACCGTTACCCCCTGACCGAGAGGGCGGCCGGTAACGTCGTCGGGACCGGTTGAGGGGGCGACGACGTGAGGCTAGGGATATCGGTCGGGATCGCGACTGCGGTGTTGTGCGTCGCGTCCGTCCCCGCCGCGGGTGCCCAGTCGAAGGCGGCCGCGCCGTTCACACCTCCGAACACCGTGACCGACCCGGCCGGCGACGTTCCTGTCCAGCAGGGCGACATCCTCGCGACCGGATTCGCCGCGACCTCGACCAGCCTCGTGTTCGGTATCGAGGTCGCCCGGCCGACCGACCCCGCGACCGACGCTTCCTGGGCGGCTGGGCTCGCGTTCATGTATTGGCAACTCGATACGAACGGCGACGCCATTTTCGACGATCTGCTCATGGCGGTGCCCGACGGGCGCGGGGGCCTGTCGGTGACGATGACAACCGCGTCGAACAAGCTTGTCTGCCGGGGCACCGGCGCCTACGTCGCGAGCTATGGATACACCGTGACCTTCGCCAAGGACTGCCTTCCCGCCGGGCTCTCGTTCCGGTTCGACGCCGCGCTGTCGTACACGCCCACGGGTGCGCAGGCGGGGGAGCCGACCGATTTCGCGCCGAACCAGGGCCTGTTGAGCCCCATCGTCAAGACCCCGCCGCCGCCGGTACCTCCGGTCACGCCGGAGGCGCCCAAGGGCGACGGCCCAACCGGTTACTGGATGCTCGGAGCCGACGGTCATGTGTACGCGTTCGGCGGGGCGATCGCGTTCTCGGCGCGCCCGCAGGGGTCTGTCGCGATCGCCCCGCGCCGTGACGGCAAGGGCTACTGGGTCGCCGATGCGCGCGGCTCGGTCCGCCGCGTTCGGCACCGCCGTCGCTCGCGGTGGCGTGCGTGCGCTCGGGTCGAGCGAGCTGATCACGACGATCTCGCCGACGCCGTCCGGCAACGGCTACTGGCTGTTCTCGAACAAGGGCCGTGCCTTCGCCTTCGGCGACGCGCGCCTCTACGGCGACTTGTCGAGCGTGCACCTCAACGGTGCGATCGTCGCCTCGACCGCGACTGCGTCCGGGAGGGGCTATTACATGGTCGGCCGGGACGGCGGTATTTTCGCCTTCGGTGACGCCCACTTCCACGGATCGACCGGCAGCATGCGCTTGAACGAGCCCGTGGTCGGCATGGCGCCGACGCCCGACGGTCGGGGGTATTGGCTGGTCGCGTCCGACGGCGGGGTCTTCGCGTTCAGCGCCCCGTTCCGCGGCTCCATGGGCGGTACGCGCCTCAACCGGCCCGTCAAGGGACTCGTTTCCTACGGCAACGGATATCTCATGGCCGGGTCCGATGGTGGCGTGTTCGACTTCTCGAACAAGGCGTTCGCAGGAAGTCTCGGCGCGCATCCACCCTCGGCGCCGATCATCGGGCTGGCCGCGTTCAGCGCTTCGAGCCCTTGACCCGGCCGGCCGGACCGGCCGGGTCGTTGTTCGCGAGTCGGTCGCTCGTCGCGTGCTTGAGCCGCGCGAGTGCGGCAATGCCGATGATGGGCGCGTTCGGCGGGTCGGCGCCGAGGCTTCCGGTGAAGGCGGTGTTCGAGAAGTCGAACACGCCACCGTCCGACGCGACCATCAGGTACCCGTTGCCGTAAGCGACGAGACCGTTGACCGACCGCGCCAGCGGGTGACCACCCATCGAGCCGCGGAACGGGGCGTTGAACGCGAACACGCCGCCGTCGGACGCGACCAGCCAATACCCCCGACCGCCCGGTGCCGACGACAATCCGACGATCGGGCGATTCAGGTGCTTGTCGCCCATCGAACCGCGGAACCGAGCGTCACCGAAGGCGAAGACGCCACCGTCGGCGGCGACCATGTAGTAACCGCGCCCGCTCGCCGAAGCGACCGACGCGATCACGGGTTCGTTCAGACGCTTGGCGCCCATGTCGCCGTACGACCGCGCGTCGCCGTACGGGAACACCCGACCCTTGCTGGAGAACAACCAGTAGCCGTTCCCCGACCGGGTGGCCGAGATCGACGTCACCATCTCACCTGCGTGCAACGCGGGCAGTCCGCCGTGGTCCCCCGCGGTGCCGAAGTGGCTGACACGTCCCCAACCGTTCACGATCCAGTAGCCCTTGGCGTCGGACCGTGCTGCCATCGACACCGAGCCACTCGACGAGTTGCCGTAGTTGCACGCGTCACCGAAGGCGTACACGTTGCCGTCGGCGCCCAACAAGGAGTAGCCGGTCGTCTTCGTCGTGTGTGCCTTGGGTGCACACCTGCCGGGCTGCACGGAGTAGGCGATCGGGGCACTGGCGACGCCCGAGAACGCGCCACCGAAGAGCGCACGGAAGCGGGCTTGCGCGTTGGGGAAGTGCGACAACATGTGGTTGCCGTCGTTGGAGGTGTCCTCGTTGAAGTACGACTGGTAAGCGAGGCTCCCCGGACCGCTGCCCGGAAGGCTGTTCATCCAGTCGTACATGCCCTGGATGAACGTCGGATTGTCGCTACCAGCGCTGTTCGGTGATTCGGCGCCGCCGGTCGCGAGTGCCCATTCCGGATAGCTCACCTGCTTGCCGTGCGCGATGGCGAAGTTGCGTTGGTAGTTGAGACTCGAAAGCTCGGTGTTGAACGCCGCCCGCGGATCCACCCAGGACTTCGTCGACGGGTTCCAGGGCGCGTTCAGGCTCTTGTCGTAGACGTCCATCCCGATGATGTCGACGTAGGCGTCGCCCGGGTACGCGGAAACCTCGTTCGGCATGAAGCCGACGTCGCCGGTCAGATCGAAGCGCGCGTTCGGTATCACCGACCGGATGACGTCGTGCACGTGGCGATAGGCCCGGGCCCAGAGCGCCTCGTTGCCGGCCGCCGACCACGGCATCCAGTTGCCGTCGTACTCCCAGCCGAGCCGGATGATGACACCGTTGAACCGGGCGGCCTTGATCTGCTGAACGCCGCTTCTGTATGCAGCATCGTTTTGGCCCGCGGCGGTTGCCGCGAGCGCGGCACGCGCGTTGCGCGGTCGACGCACCGAAGCCGAGCCCGAGCGTGAGCGGGATCGACTCGACGAACGTGGTGTGCGACGCGATCGCCCCGAACGTTCCGGGCTTCGTCGTCTCGCCCCAGATGCTGCTCTCGAACGACGACGCGCGCCGTCGTACGCGGTGAATTGCACGACGTAGCTCGTGTCGTGGCCCAACCACGACTGCAGGGAGTGCAGACCGGCCACGGTTCCGTAGCCGGGATAGAAGCCCATGCGGCTCACCGCGGGCCGATCGGCGGCGGAAGCGCCCCGCAACATCCCGGCGCCGAGGGCCCCGGTCGTGCACAGCACCGTGCCGATCACCATGATGCGGGTGCGGAGGCTTGCCGTCGGACGACGGCCGGCTCCGTTGCGATCGCACGGCGTCGACAGCTTCCGGTCGGCGCGAAATGAAGAGAAGAACAAGACGGACCCCCCAGGTCAGTGCATGGACTCCTTCCGATCGGCATGTGGCATGGAGACCTGACCAACGACGCGGGTTGCCCTGATCAATCTTCGTCTTTGCCACACAGAGCGCGTGTGAGCGCTCGCGTCCTACTGCCCGTGACCCTCGCGTCCGGACAGGTCGTACGGTCTGACGTCGGCCTGACTACGAGCCGGACGCCCCTCCCGGTGCACTCGAGTCGCCGGCAGCGGCGATCGCTCCGTTGCGTTCGAGCGCGGCGACCTCGTGGGCGTCGAAGCCCCATCCGACGAGCGCGGTGCCGGTATGTGCGCCCGGCATCACGGGAGCGCACTGCACCCCGGTCGTGCTGCGGCTGAACCGCGGCGCGGGCGCGGGATGCGGCGCCCCGCCGACATCGACGAACATCTCACGCTCCACGTTGTGCGGATGCGCGCGTGCCTCCGACATCGGCAGCACCGGCGCGAAGCACACTTCGGTTCCGGCGAAGAACGCGATCCAGTCGTCGCGTGTTCTTGTGCGGAAGAGCGCCGCGAGTCGCGTCTTGAGCGCGGGCCATTGCGACACGTCCATCTGGGCCGCAGGGTCGAGATCGGCGAACCCGAGTGGCGACACCAGCCGGAGGAAGTTCGCGTAGAACTTGGGTTCGTACGCGGCGAGCGACACGTAGCCGCCATCGGCGGTCTCGTACACGTTGTAGAAGTGGGCACCCCCGTCGAGCAGGTTCGTGCCGCGCGGGCCCCATCCACCCATCGCGTCGATACCCCAGAAGATGCTCATGAGCTGCGCGTGCTGCCGTCGATCATCGCGGCGTCGACCACCTGACCCTGCCCGGAACGGCCGCGCTCCACCAGGGCCGCGAGGATGCCCATCACGACCAGAGAACCGCCGCCGCCGAAGTCGGCGAGCAGGTTGATGGGCGGGACCGGCGCATGGCCTTCGGGTCCGAGGTGCCACAAGACGCCGGCGACGGAGAGGTAGTTCACATCGTGGCCGACGTCGCCGGACAGTGGCCCGGTCTGTCCCCACCCGGTCATGCGCGCGTACACCAGCGCGTCGTTGCGGGCCCGGCACTGCTCCGGGCCGACGCCGAGCCGCTCGGCAACGCCGGGCCGGAATCCCTCGAGCAGCACGTCGGCGCGTTCGCACAACCGGAGTACCACTTCGGGACCATCCGGGTGCTTGAGATCGACACCGATGCTCCGGCGTCCCCGGTCGATGACCGAGTACGCCGACGCGGTGCCGCCGGCGACGGTGCGACCGCGGGCGACGTCGGCGGCCCGGTCGACGCGCAGGACTTCGGCCCCGAGATCGGAGAGCAACATGCCGGCGAACTGCACCGGACCGATGTTCGGCAGCTCGATGACCCTGATCCCGGCGAGCGGTCCCATGGGTCAGACCTTGAGGACGCGAGCTGCGTTCTCGTAGAGGAACTTGGACCAGACGTGGTCGCGGAACGGGACGTCGGGCAGTTCGGCGAAGATCCGGTCGATGTCGAGACCCATCGGGTAATAGCCCGCGTAGATGATCTTGTCGGCGCCGCGGGTGTTCACGAAGTCGATGATGTCGCGGTTGTAGTGCTTCGGCGCGAAGGCCGACGTCGAGTAGTAGAGGTTCGGCCACTTGAGGAGCAGCTTCACCATCAGCTCTGTCCACGGCTCGCCGCCGTGACGGGTCACGATCTTCAGCTCGGGGAAGAACCAGCACACCTCGTCGAGGAGCGCGACCTCCTGCGGCGCGAAGCGGATGCGAGGGCCCGGCACTCCCGCGTACACGAAGATCGGGATGTCGAGCTCGACGCACTTCGAGTAGATCGGATACATCTTCTTGTCGTTCAACGGCACCTGAGGGATGAGACCCGTTCCCCAGCAATGGGTCGCCTTGGCGCCGTGGAGGCGCACGTCCTCGTCGAGCTTGCGTACCGCGTCCATTCCCTGGTTCGGATCGGAATTGGTCGACGCGACGAAGTTGTCCGGGTATCGCTCGAGCGCGATCTTGGCGTTGCCGTCGACGGTCATACCGGTAAGGGCCTTGGTGATGCCGTGTTGCTTCATCTTCGCCATCAGCATCTCGACCGGATCGTCGACGCGGTCATAGTGTGGGACACCCTTGAACATGTATTGCGCCGGGAACTCCCATTCCTGGCTGTCGGCGTCGTTGGTCTGCTTGCGGATGAAGTCGTAGTGCTTGGCCTGTTCCTCGCGTGGCACGGGGAATCCGATCATCGTGTCGATGACACCGACCTCGGCCCGCGCCCGCTCGAATGCCTCTGCGCTCACGACACCTCTCCCTCGGACTTCAGGGGCTCTTGCGGAAGCTTGAACACCCGTTGCGCGTTCTCGCGGAGGAACTTGGGCCAGACGTGGTCGCGAAAGGGAACCGCGGGCATCTCGTTGAAGACGCGCTCGTAGCTCAGCCCCGACGGAAAGTAGCCCGAGAAGATCACCTTGTCGGGGCCACGCGTGTTCCCGAAGTTGATGATGTCCGCCGGGTAGTACTTCGGCGCGAACGCCGTTGTCGAGTAGTAGAGGTTCGGCCACTTGAGCAAGAGCTTCGCGGCGAGCGCGGTCCACGGTTCGCAGCCGTGGCGGGTGACGAATCTGAGCTCGGGGAAGTACCAGCACACTTCGTCGATCAGTGCGACCTCTTGCGGCGCGAACTGCAAGCGGGGTCCGGGTACGCCCGCCGTCGAGCAGAACGCGACGTCGACCTCGATGCACTTGGCGTAGATCGGATAGAACTTCTTGTCGTTCAACGCGACCTGCGGGTAGAGGCCCGCAGGGAAGGCGCCGACCGACTTCAGGTCGAATTCGTTGGCGTAGCGGTCGATCTTGCGAACGGCCTCGATGCCCTCGTTGGGATCGATGCCGATGCCAGGGAAGAAGTGGTCGGGAAGGTCGCGCACAGCCCGGCGTCCGACCTCGTCCTCGACGCCGACGATCGCCTGGGTGATCCCGTGGCGTTGATGCTCGAGGAAGAGCATCTCCACCGGATCGCCCATCTCGTCCGACTCCCACTTCGGCACGTTCTTGAACATGTAGCCGGCGGGGAACTCGAGCTCGCCTTCCTTGGTCGCCGAGTCGTGGCTTCCCTTGCGGATGAACTCGTAGAACTCGAACATGTCCTCGCGCGACTTCGGGAAGCCAACGGCCGTGTCGACGACCCCGCCCGCGAGCTGTCTCGTATGCGGTCGGCGCGGTCACTCCGGAGCCCCTGTCACGCCGGATCGGTTGTCATGACAGCTTGAAGACGCGTTCGGCGTTCTCGCGCAGGAACTTGGGCCAGACGTGGTCACGGAACGGCACGTCGGGCATCTCCTTGAAGATGCGGTCGAGCGAAAGACCCATGGGGTAGTAGCCGGCGTACATCACCTTGTCGGCGCCGCGGGTGTTCGCGAACTTCACGACCGCCTCCGGGTAGTACCGGGGTGCGAACGCGGATGTCGAGTAGTACAGATTCGGCCACTTCAAGAGCAGCTTCACCGCGAGGTCGGCCCACGGTTCGCAGCCGTGGCGGGTGACGAACTTGAGCTCGGGGAAGTACCAGCAGACCTCGTCGATCAGCCCGACGTACTGGGGTGCGAACGGGACGCGTGGCCCCGGCACTCCGGCGCAGACGCAGATCGGGATGTCGAGCTCGATGCACTTGGCGTAGATCGGGTAGAACTTCGCGTCGTTGATCGCAACCTGCGGATACAGGCCTGCCGGGAAGGCGGTCGCGGCCTTCACGCCGAGCTCTTCGACGGCGCGCTGGAGGTCTCGCACCTGGTCCATGCCCCGGTTCGGATCGACCTCGAGGCTTCCGAAGAAGCGATCGGGATGTTCCTTGAGCGCGCGCAGCGAGTCGCCGCTCTTGTCCTCGGCGAAAGACACGCCGAGCATTCCCTTTTCGATACCGAAGCGGTCCATCTGCTCGAGCAGGAATCGGACGGGATCGTCGCCGGCCTCGGGATGCGGCACGTTCTTGAACATGTATTGCGCGGGGAACTCGAATTCGTCGAGTGACTCGTGATCGCGCAGGCTCTTCCGCAGGAAGTCGTAGGTGCGCGCGCCGGCGCGAAAGGGCGTGGCGATCATGAGATCGATCACACCGATGTCTGTCGGCATGGTCATGCGCGCCTCCTTGCGAAAGGGACTGGGATTCGGACTCGGCACACGGGACGGGCCAACGGCCTCGAACGTAGCCCGAGGCCGGCGCATCGGTCAGATCCGTATGACTTCGTTCAGGAACGCACGCTTTGCGTCGTGAGGACACGGGCCCGCCAGAATGGGTGCGTGAACTTGAAGACCGCCGCGCTCCGGCTGGGCGTGCACTACCAGACCGCCTACCGGTGGGTACGCAGCGGTCAGCTCGTCGCGGTGAAGGTCGGGGCCGGTTACGAGGTGTCGGACGCTGCTGTGGAACGACTGCAGGCCCAACGCGCGGCGACCGGGCGCACGCCGGCGCCGGGGACGACCCCGCCGATCGCTACGGGCCCGGGGGGGAGTGTCGACGACGCCTTGCACGTGCTCGACCTCATGGCGGACGCCGTCACGCTCGACTCGACCGCGGTCGCGGAACGGTCGGCCCGCGTGATCGCCGAGCACTTGGGCGACACCGTTTTCGTCTACCGCTGCTCGCCGGTCGACGTGCTCCGCGTCGTGTACGCGGCGCACAGAGATCCGGTGTCGGAGGTCGCGGCATCGACGCTCGGACGGGACCCACGCACCTCGACGAATCTCGTCCGAAGGTCGGTCACGACCGGTGCGCCCATCTGCGTCGCGCAGGTTCCCCAGCAGGAGTTGCGCCGTCGCCTCCATCCGGAGTTGCACGAGCACCTCCACCTCTGCGGGTGCTACAGCGCGATGGTCGCCCCGATGGGTGGGAACGGCGCGCTCCTCGTGACGCGCGACCTCCCCGGTCGGCCCTACGGCCCCGACGATCTGGCCTTCGTCGAGTCGATCGCCGGCCGTGTGGCGCGGGCGGACGAGCGGGCGCGCACCTACGCCGCCGCCTGGGACCTGCGTCGGATCATGGTGAGCGCGTTCGGGGCGTCGACCTTCGGCGAGAACTGCTTCGAGCGGCTCGCGGAACCGGGCGGCTCCGGCGGTCCCGACGCGATCGCCGAGGAGCCGATCGTCGCCGTGCTCGATCTCGACCTCCGCCACGTTGCCTGCACCAAGGCCTATGCGGCGCTGGTCGGCGAGGACGCCTCCCGCCTCACGGGGGTGTCACTGCGTTCGGTGGTGCGTGAAGGCGGCGCGCTCGACGAAGCGCTCGGGCCCGTGCTTGCCGGCGAGATCGATTTCCGCAGTGTCGAGCTGGAGCTACACGCCGACGGGGCGTGCGTGGCGTTGCATGTCGGCATGGTGCGCCGTGACGATGTGACCCCGAGGGGCGTGGTGGTGGTCGCGCATCCCGTACCCTCCCTGTCGGGCGGCTGATACGTTCCGCAAACGTGTCCGACGTTGGTGATGCGGGCGTTGTTCGTGCGGGGCGCGCGAGGGAAACCGACTGGGGGCACGCGAGCGACCTCCGGGACGTGCGGGGCGAGGTCGCGATCGTCGGCATCGGCGAGACCGCGTACACGAAGGCCTCGGGGCGCACCGCACGCGACATCGGGGCGGAGGCCGCGGAGCGGGCGATCGCCGACGCCGGCCTGACTCCCGCCGACATCGACGGGATCACATGGTCGGGCACCTTCGCCGATTTCGACGTCGACGCATTCCACGAGCACTTCGGCACGTCGCACGAGATGTGGACGTCGCCCTGGGGCGGCGGGATGGCGTGGGCCGCGACCGCCCCCTACCTGGCCGCGCAGGCGATCCGGGAGGGACGTGCACGCCACGTGCTCAACGTCTTCCCGGTCGTGTGGGCGACGCAGCGGGCATCGATGACGGGTGGGCCCGGCGAAGTGCACGCGGCGCAATCGCTGAAACAGAACCTCGAGGTGCCGTTCGGTTGGTTCCCTCAGCCGGTGTACTTCGCGTCGATCATGCGCCGGCACATGGTCGAGTTCGGCACGCTTCCCGAACAATTCGGAGCGATCGCGGTCGCATGTCGGCGGCACGCGAACCTGCACCCCGGTGCCGTGATGCACGGTCGACCGATGACGATCGACGACTACCTGGCCGCACCATTCCTCGCTGATCCGTTGCGGCTGTTGGACTCGTGCCTGATCTCCGACGGTGGCGCCGCGTACGTGACGACCAGCATCGAACGGGCCCGCGATCTGCCGAACGCGCCGGCGGTCGTCGCCGGAATCGGCGAGGGGTATTCGAACAGCGGTACGCACTGGGCACTGCAACCGGCGTTTACGACCACGCCCCAGGTGTTCTCGGCGCCCGACGCGTTCGCGATGGCCGGTCTCGGTCCGTCCGACGTCGATGTGCTCACCGTGTACGACCCCTTCACCGTCGTGAGCTTGATGCAGATCGAAGACATGGGCTTTTGCCCGAAGGGTGAGGCTGGTCGCTTCGTCGAGGGGGACACGCTCTTCCACGATTCCGGGAAGCTCGCGTTCAACACCCACGGCGGCCTGCTCTCGCACGCGTACGTGCTCGGGATCGCGCACGTGGTCGAGTGCGTGAAGCAGCTGCGGGGCGTCGCGGCCGCGCAGGTGCCGGACTGCGAGGTCGCGGTCTACGGCGGCTACACGGGCCACATGGCGAGCACGCTCGTGCTCTCGAAGGATCGGTGACGGGACAGCTCATGGCTATCAACCGCGACGACTTCCCGCTGCCCGACGTCGACGACCCGGTCACGGCGCCCTACTTCGCGGGCGCGGCGCAAGGCGAGCTGCTCATCCCGCGCTGCGAATCGTGCGGAAGGTACGTCTGGTACCCCCAGGAGGTGTGCCCGCTCGACGGTGGCGAGCTGGTCTGGACCCCGGTCTCGGGTCGCGGCACCCTCTTCACTTGGGCCGTCGTGCGGCGCGCGTTCCTGCCGGCGTTCGAGGACCGCGTCCCGTTCGTCACCGGCCTCGTCGCGCTCGTCGAGGACCCCGCCGTGCGGCTCTGCACCTACATCGTCGACACCCCACCCGACGACCTCGTTGCCGACGCGCCGGTGGAGGTCGCGTTCCGCCCACTCGAGTTCACGACCGTTCCCGGCCGGTCGGTGATCGTGCCGATGTTCGCGCCCCGATGATCTACGAGGGGCTGCGCGTCGTCGACTGCACGTCGGGCATCGCAGGGGCGTATTGCGCCAAGCTGTTGACCGACCTCGGCGCCGACATCGTATTCGGCGAACCACCCGGTACCGATCCGCTCTCCACGTACCTTCGGACGTCGCAGCGTCGGGCGGCCGATCTCTCGCCGTGGCTCGCCGCCGCCGACATGGTGCTCGTCGGTGAGCCCACCGCCGCACCGGACCACGCCGCGCCGTTGGTGACCGTGTCGATCACCGCGGTGGGCCACGGCGGTCCCGACGACGGACTCGACCTGCCGGAGGAGGTGCTCCAGGCGCGCAGCGGGAGCCTGTCGTCGCACGGTCACATGCATCTCCCGCCCTTGACTGTCGGTGGACACCTCGGTGAGTACATCGTCGGTGCGTTCGCAGCCCTGGGCGCGGTCACGGCGTGGTGGCGCGCGTCGCGCACCGGCGTCGCGGAGACCGTCGACGCGTCGTTGCTCGAAGCGATCCAACTCACCTACGTCACCGTTCCCACCTTGATGGCGCGCTTTCCCGGAGGGAAGCCACAGTCGTTCCGGTGGGTGATGATCCCCGGGAACGAACCGACAGGTGATGGTCGCTTCGTCGGGATCACCACGGTGACGGTCCAGCAGTGGCAGGCCTTGGCACGCGTCATCGGACGCCCGGACCAGGCCGACGACGACGAGCTGGGCACCATGATCGGGCGCTTCCGGCGGGCCGAGGAGGTCGAGGGCGCCATCCACGCGTACACGCGGTCGCACGCCGCCGACGAGATCGTGGCTGCGTGTGTCGAAGCCCGGGTCCCCGCCGCGATCGTCGGGAACGGCGCCGAGCTCCCGCGCAACGAACAACTCCGGGCGCGCGGCGTGTTCGTGCGACAGCCGGGTGAATCGTGGATCCGGCCGCGAGCACCGTTCCGGTTCCACGGACTGACCGATCGGCCGCTCGCCGCGCCCGGAGTCGCGACCGGGGGATGGGTGGCGCGACAACGTTCCGGAACGGCCGGCGCGGCTCGTGCCGAGGGACCCGGCGAGCGCCCGCTCGCCGGAGTCCGTGTGCTCGACTTCACGGCGTTCTGGGCCGGTCCGTTCGCGACCGCGTGGCTGTCGTCGATGGGCGCCGACGTCGTGAAGGTCGAAGCCGTGCAGCGACCGGACGGGATCCGGTTCAGCGCCGCGGTCCGCCCCGCGAGGACGCGCTCTTCTACGAGAAGTCGGCGCTCTTCCACGCGTGCAATCTCGCCAAACGCGGCATCACGCTCGATCTCGGGCATCCCGACGGCCTCGCGCTCGCGAAGCGCCTCGTCGAACGCAGCGACGTGGTCGCCGAGAACTTCACTCCCCAGGTGATGGAGCGCTTCGGACTCGACTGGGACACCGTGCACTCGTTGAATCCCGGCGCCATCATGTTGCGCATGCCGGCGTTCGGGCTCGACGGTCCGTGGCGGTCGCGTGGCGGTTTCGCGCAGACGATGGAGCAGCTCACGGGCATGGCGTGGGTGACGGGTTACGAAGGCGGCCCTCCGATCATCCCGGGCGGGCCGGTCGATCCGATGGTCGGTGCGCATGCCGCGCTGGCACTTGTCGCAGCGCTGGAGCACAGGTCGCGGACGGGCGCGGGCCGGTTGGTCGAGGTCCCGCTGGTCGAGGTCGCGACCGCGGTCACCGCGGATCAGGTGATCCGTTACACCATCGACGGGACGTTGCTCGAGCGGCGCGGGTCGGGTGGCGTGTACCGATGCATCGGCGACGACGCGTGGGTCGCGGTCGACGCCGCAACCGACCCGATGTCGGCCGAGGAGCGAGCTGGGTGGTGTGCGGCACGCTCGCCGGAGGAGGCAGCGCGGGACGCGCGTCGCAGACGGGGTCGCCGCCGCCGCGATGGTTCCGGGATACGCGACGCTCGACGACGTGCAGATGCGCGCGCGAGGGTTCTTCGAGCCGGTCGACAATCCGCTGGTCGGTGAGCAGTGCTACCCGACCTGGCCCGTGCGCCTTTCGGGTGGGCCGAAGCAGGTCTGGACCGCGCCCGCTCCCACTCTCGGGCAGCACACGGTCGAGGTCCTGCGCGAGCTCGGGATCGACGACGACGAGGTCGCCCGGCTCGAGGCCGAGCACGTCATCGGGACCACTCCCGTCTACTGACGGGCGCGAGTTCGCTCGCCGGCGAGCGCGGAGCGCGTCGGTAGGGTGCAGCGCATGCTGCCGCCGGCGGAGGGCCCGAGCTCGAGGACGTCGAAGATGCCCTCGTCGATGGTGATGTTCCCTATCAGCGCGGGACCGCGGCAGCGGCGCTGCGGCATCGCGACTTCCGCATCGTCTACGTGGGAACGTTCGCGTCGAACATCGGCACGTGGATGCAGAATGTCATCCTCGGCGCGTACGGCTCGCGCTGACACACAGCGGCTTCTACGTCGGGCTCCTGTACTTCGGACAACTCGGTCCGCTGTTGTTCCTCTCGATGATCGGCGGCCTGCTCGCCGATCGGGTGGACCGGCGCCGGCTGCTCGTGAACATGCAGATCCTGCAAGGCGCGCTGTCGTTCGGCCTCGCGCTGGTCGCGTGGACGGCGCATCCGTCACACGCGTTCATCGTGGTGCTGGTGTTCGCGATCGGGATCGCGAACGCGCTCGGCGCGCCGGGTCTGAGCGCGATCCTGCCGACGCTCGTGCCTCGCGAAGACCTCACGGGCGCGGTGGCCCTCACCTCGGTCCAGATGAATCTGTCCCGCGTGATCGGTCCCGCGATCGGCGCGCTCGATCTATTCTCGGCTCGAAGCCGGTCCGGTCTTCGCCATCAACGCGGCGACGTACGTCTTCGCGGTGATCGGTCTCGTGTGGGCCGCGATATCCGCGTTACGCCGCGGGACCCGATGCGAGTCCGGTCGAGCATCGCCTGCTCTCCGGAATCCGGATCGCGCGCGCGACCCTGTGGTCAAGTACGTGCTCCTGACGCTGTTCTCGTTCTCGCTCTTCTCGGTCACATTCGTCGGGATCATGCCGCTCGTCGCCCAGTACAACCTCGGTATCGACTCCTCGAGTGGGACCTACGGCCTCTTGTACGCGACCTTCGGCCTCGGAGCGGCGCTCGGCGCGTTCACCGTGGGCTCGATACTGGCGCAGCGCTCCAAGGTGGCGTTGTTGCGACCCGGGTTCGTCGCGTTTGCGACGTCGCTCGCGGCGTTCGGCCTCGTTCGCAACGTCGCGGGCGCCTTCGGCGTGGTGTGCGTACTCGGCTACATGTACTTCCTCGTGATCACGTGCCTGTCGACGATCCTGCAAAAGCAGTTGCGAGACGAGGAGCGGGGCCGGGTCATGGCGCTGTGGATCATGCTCTTCGGTGGAACCGTTCCTCTGGGAGTCCTCATCGCGGGACCCTTCGCGAAGTCGCACTCGACCGAAGTGCTCCTCATCGGCGCGGTCTGGGCCGTCGTCCTCGCGCTGGGTTCGGGCGCACGAGGGCTGCGGGAGAAGGGGGCACCCGACGACTGAGATGTGGGCGGCGCCGTTCATCGCCGTTTCTCGGTGTTCGCTCCGCGCCCGTCGGTGAGAGTCAGCCGAGCTCCCGAAGCACGCCCGCGACATTGCGGCCGAGCACATCGAGGCAATAGCCGCCTTCTTGCACTACGACGGTCGGGCGGTCGAGCAGGCCCAGCGCGCCCTCCGATCCGCGCGAAGTCGTCGGCAACCAGGCGGAACCCGTCGGGATCCTCGAGCGCGGTGTCCACACCCAGGGACACGACGATGCCGTCGGGGGCGAACTTGCGTACGACGGCGAGCGCTTCGTGGAGGGCCGGGCCGTACGCGTCCCAGCCCGTTCCCGCCGGCAGCGGGAAGTTCCGATTCGCGTCCTCGCCCGCGCCCGAGCCGCGCTCACCGACGAATCCGAGGAAGAACGGATACTCCGCCGCGGGGTCGGCGTGCACCGACACGAAGAGCACGTCGCCGCGGTCGTAGAAGATCTGCTGGGTCCCGTTGCCGTGGTGGTAGTCGATGTCGACGATCGCGACACGCGCCCCTCGGTCGGCCCACGCCTGCGCCGCGATCGCGGCGTTGTTGAGGTAGCAGTAGCCCCCGAACGAGTCGGTCGCGGCGTGGTGACCGGGCGGGCGAGCGCAGGCGTACGCGACGCGTTCACGTCCGTCGGCCACCGCGTCGAACGCCGTGAGGGTCACGTCGACCGCGTCGAGAGCCGCCGCGTGCGTGCCGGCGAGGATCGGATCGGTGTCGTGTGAGTACCAGCCGAGCGCGGCGACGATGTTGTCGGTCTCGACGAGCGGCTGATCGCGGATCGGGCGTGCGTACGCAGCTGCCTCCGAGGTCTCGTCGAGGCCGGTGTCTGCTCGCCAGCGCGCGTGGGCGTGCTCCAGGAAGTCGAGATACTCGGGAGAGTGCACGCGCGTGATCGCCTCGCGGCTGTGCGGTCGGGGCGGGAGTGGGGCGCCCAGTCCGGCGGCGGAGATCGCGTCGACGATGCGGTCGACGCGCTCCGGAACCTCCGGGGCTTCGACGAGGCGGCCCCGATCGAGGAACGGTGTGCGCGGGTGATGGACCCGCTGCGCCTCGGATGCCACGATCAGCATCCTGCAGCTGTAGCACGCCGGTAGCGTGCCGCGGTGGCTTCTGCCGACGTTCGGGTGTACTCGATCGACCTCGATCCCGGCGCGGACGTGGTCGAGGGTCTCGAACGTCTCCTCCCCGCGGGTGAGGTGGACGCTCCGGTTCGGATCCGTGTCGCGCGTGCCGGGGCCCGCATCGTGGTGGCCGAGACGTTGGGGATCGATCCCTTCGACGTCGTGATCTCGCGCTCGTGCGCTCGGTGCGGCGACCCCGCGCACGGGCGCCCGACGATCGTGTCCGATGATCCGGTGTCGTTCAGCGTGAGCCACTCCGGCGACTTCGCGGTCGTCGGGATCGTCCGCGGTGAGGTGCGGCTCGGTGCCGATGTGGAGGAGATCAGGCCGCGGCCCCGTATCGGCGCACTCGCGGCGCGGGTGTTGAGTGCCGAAGAACATGCGTCGTGGTCGTCGCTCGAAGACGACGAGGCTCGGCTCCGGTCGTTCCTGCGATCGTGGACGGCGAAAGAGGCCTATCTGAAGGCGATCGGTGTCGGGATCACGACCAGTCTGCGCGCGGTGCCGCGCGTCGTCGACGGATGGTCCACGTGCCCACTCCAGCTCGGCGACGCACGGATCGGCGCGATCGCGATCGAGCACGCCGACGTCGAGATCGGCTACCGGGTGCTCAGCTGGCCGGGTCGACTCGCTCGGTCGAGTGACGGAACTGCACGCTGACGCGCGCGCCGGCGTTCTTCACCTTCGGCACCGAGTGTTGCCACGTGGACTGGGTCGACCCTCCCATCACGAACAAGTCGCCCGGCGCCAGACGGAACCGTGTGGCCGCACCTCGCCGCCAGCGGGGTCGCATTCCCAAGGTGCGGGCCGAGCCGAGGGACACGATCGCGACGATCGGCTCGACGAGCGTCGGATCGACGCGATCGCCGTGCCAGGCGACACTGTCGCGACCGTCGCGGTACAGCGCGGCGCCGACCGAATCGAACGCCCGGTCATAGCGGGCACCCAGCGCCGCGATCATGTCGGCGAGGATCGGCGGCGCGTGCACGTCGTGCAGAGCGGTTCCGTACCAAGCCGTGAGCCGCGGCTCGTCGACCATGCGGTCGTACATCCGCACCCGCCGGTGTTCCCACGGCGCGTTCCCGACCACCTCGGCGAACAGCGCCTCGGTTCCTCGCACCCAAGCCTCGACGTGCTCGACCCAGGCCGAATCGTCGAGCGCAACCCGGCGCGCGGAGGAGAACGTCGGATCGAACGCGGGCGTGTCGTCGAGCGCGCCCAGCAGCGTGGGTTGCCAGCGCAGATGCAATCCGTCGTCCTCCGAACGTACGTTCGCCATCCGTCTCAAGATACCGCTCCGATGCGGGTACCGTGAAGACGTGCTCGACGACGACGATCTCACCGGCGACGAGGACTTCACCGGCGACGAGGTCGACGCACACGCCCGGCCGGCGCCGATCGAGCGCTTTCATCGCACGTCGCTCGGCGCGGTGCTGGCGGCCGGGATGCTCGGCCTGCGCGACGTGCTGGAGCCCGCCAAGGACGAGACGCCCGCGATCGTCGAAGACTGGGCCGGGGGTGAGCCCTTCGAAGACCCGATCGTGTTGCGGCTCGACCCGGATCATCCCGAGGACTCGATCGTGATGATCCGCCCCCGACTCCTGCACAAATCGGATGAGGCGCCCACGGCCTGACCGACTCTGTCGCCGGAGATGTCGCGGGTAGGGCGTGCTGCTCGTCAGCCCCGGGCCGTGATCCGTTCTCGCGCCACGGTGACGTCTCGGAGGCGCTCGGGTAGCGGCTCGACGCCGAGTCCCGGGCCGGTCGGCACCCGGAGGCGGCCCGCTTCCAACACGAAGGGCTCGGTGATGTCGCCGTCGACGCCGAAGTAGCGCTCCGACGCGGAGACGTCCCCGGTGAGCGTGCACCCCGGCAGCGCCGCGAGCGCGACGAGAGCGGCGCGGCCGATGCCGGTTTCGAGCATGCCTCCGGCGAGCGCGTCGATCCTGCTGCGCACGCACGCGTCGTGCACGGCCTTGGCTCCGCCGAGACCGAGTCGTCCGGGCTTGATCGAGACCGCGTCGCACACGCGTCGCCCGATCGCGTCACCGGCGGTCGTCACGTTCGTGATCGTCTCGTCGAGACACACCGGTGTGCGAACTTCCCGGACGAGCGTGGCGTGGTCGGTGACCGCGTCCGCTGCGCACGGCTGTTCGACGCACTGCAGTCCGAAGTCGTCCGCCCCGGCGAACAGCCCGCGGGCGCCGTCGAGGTCGTAGCTCCCGTTGGCGTCGGCCGCGAGTTGGACCGTCGGGCCGGCCTCGGCGCGCGCGGCGGCCAGCACGTCGAGATCGCGACCGGGCTGGATCTTGCACTTGATGCGCCGGTAGCCGCTCTCGACATAGGCGCGTACGAGCCGGCGGGTCTCGTCGAGATCGTCGAGCATCCCGAGCGCGACGCCCGCGTCGACGAACTCGCGATCGGCGCCGAGCCACGCGGCGACGGACACTCCCTCCCGCCGCAGCCGCGCGTCGAGCAACGCGGACTCGAGCGCGGCGCACACGGACCGGTGCCCGCGCACATCGGCGAACGAAGCGCCGGCGAAGGCGCGGGGAAGCAGGTGATCGCGGAGCGCGAGCCGAGCTCCGTCGATCGTCTCGCCGTCGTACTCGGGCGTGATCTGCGCGGTGCACTCACCCCAGCCCGAGCTGTCGCCCGTGCGTACGTGCACGAGCAGAGCGTCCTTCACTGCGGTCGTGTTGCGCGCGGTGCGGAACGGAACCGCGAGCCGAAGTCGCACGCGTACCAACTCGACCTCGCGCAGCACCTCGCTCACCGCGGCGAGCGTACCGCGAAGAAGCCCGGGCACGGGCCCGGGCTTCTTCGGGTGGTGACCGTTTGCCGGCTCGCGCCGAGCGTGTTACCGGCGCTTGGCCGGAGCCTTCTTCTTGGCCGCGGTCTTCTTGGCGGGCGCCTTCTTGGCCGCGGTCTTCTTGGCCGCGGTCTTCTTGGCGGGTGCCTTCTTGGCGGGTGCCTTCTTGGCCGCGGTCTTCTTGGCAGGCGCCTTCTTCGCCGCGGTCTTCTTGCCCGACAGGACCGCGTCCTTGAACGCCTTCAGCGGGGTGATGCGGGCGACCCGCTTCGCCGCGACCTTGACCTGCTCCCCGGTGGCGGGGTTACGCGCCATGCGTGCGGGTCGGTCGATCCGCCGGAACTTCGCAAAGCCCGAGATCGCAACGTCCTCACCGGTCGAAACCGTCGCTGTGATCAGATCGGTGAGCGACGTCAAGACGGCGTCGGCTTCCCGACGCGACATGTCGTTGAGCTCGGCGAGCGCATTCAGCAGCTGGCTGCGATTCACTATTCCTCCATGCGATGTTTGGGCATGCGATGTTTGGGAAGTACGGGATGCATCGTGACACGTCCGACTCGCCGAATCGGGGATATCAGGCCCAATTTCAAGGGTTTTTCGGGTCCCGACGGTGTGCCTCGCCTGCCGTTTCGAGGGAACCGGGGTCCATCATCCACTGGGCCTTGCCGTGCGCCTTGGCGCGGTACATGGCCGCATCGGCCCGGCGCAGGAGATCGTCGGCGTCCGCGCGGTCCACGGGCGCGATCGCGACGCCGATGCTCGTCGAGATGCGCAGGGTCCGAGCGGCGACCTCGAACGGCTCGGCGACGACTCGGCAGATGCGTTCGGCGACGGCCACGGCCGGCGCGGCGCTCTCGAGTCGGGTGAGGACGATCGTGAACTCGTCACCGCCGAGGCGCGCGACGAGATCGCCGGGCCGGACGCACTCACGCAGGCGGTCCGCGACGGCTACGAGCAGGTCGTTCCCGGCGTGGTGCCCGTGGCGGTCGTTGACGTCCTTGAAGCCGTCGAGGTCGACGAACAGCACCCCGAGGAGGCCCGACTGGTGGCGACGCCCGGCGCGGCCTTCGATCTCGTCGAGGCATCGGCGCCGGTTCGCCAACCCGGTCAGGGGATCGTGAGATGCTTCGTGGTCGAGGCGGTCCTTGAGCTCCTCGAGCCCACGGTGCACCTGAGCGTTGCGCAGGGAAGCCCCCGCCTGAGCGGCGAACAACTCCAGGCTCTCGAGCGACGCGTCGGGAGGCGGGAGCCGATCCGGCCAACGCGCGGTGAGGACGACGAACTGTTCGTCGAGCGTCGGGACCACGAGCGCGCAGAGGGTCGAAACCCGACCGTCGGGATCGCGGTCGGCGCCCTCCGCCCGCGCGATCCAACGGTGGTTGAGCCGGACCGCGGTCGCCGCGGCGAGCCGTTCGTCGCCGGGGGCGATGCCAGGTTCGATTCGGGAGCCCCGGACCGGCCGGGCCACGGCGGTCGTCGCCCCGCTCCGCCCCGCGCCCCTCGCCGTGCTCGTTCGCCTCGCCCCGCGTGCCTGCTTCACCCGGCTCGTGGACCTCGAAGACGCTCGGCTCGACGAAGCCGAGCCGGCCGACCGTGTCGCGGATCACGTCGAGGACCTCGTCGACGTCGAGGCGGGAGGCCAGCCGGCCTCCGTGCGCCGAGGCCCGTAACAGCATCGACCGGTGCTCGGCCTGCTCGCGGCCGTGTCGGTGCGCGTCGATCTCGGCGACGAGTTGCTCGGCCAGGTACCCCACCGGAAGCGCGACCAGCAGCACCACGGTGAGGCGCTGGGCGATCGCCGCGGCGGGGATGCCCGGTGTGCTCACGAGGTTCGCAACGGAATAGCCGCCCGCGAGGACCAGCCAACTCGCGAACGGCGCCGCGACCCGGAACCGGATCGCGCCCTCGATCGCGGGCAGTACGAGTACGGCCCAATCCGCGGATCCCATGTTGGTGTGGCCGTGTTGCGCCCACGCGACCAAGAGCACGACGGCGCTGTCGGCGATCAGCTGTACGACACCGAGCACGACCCGGGCGCGGGGACCGTGACGCTCGGCGATGTACGAGACGCCGTTCACCGCCCAGAAACCGCAGACGAGCAGGACCGACTCGGCATGGGGGAGCGAGCCCGCCGTCCACAAGCGCACGAGCACGAGCGTGCCGACGAGCAGTCGCACACGCCGGAATGCTGCTTCGATCGACACGGGCGTACCAGAAGGGAACCGTGTACCTGCTCCGCCGTAGTCCGCGTGCTGTCGGTTCGACATCTGCTCCTTCGCATCCCGCCCGTGCAGTGGCGTTCGCTCCCCGACGCCGGTACCGGTTGTCGACCGTTTGCGGTCATGCGCTGAAATCGCGCGCGGAGATTCGTCCGAAGAATCGTCGGGGAAGGCGCGCCGACGTGTCATGGTGGGCGCCGTGAGCGTGCCCGTCGTCGTCGCCGATCCCGGCGATCCGCGGCTCGTCGACTACGTCGACCTGGCCGATCCCGATTTCCGGCGGCGGGTCGAGGCCGATCGTGGCTTCTTCATCGCCGAGTCACCGCTCGTGGTCCGCCGGTTGCTCGAGTCGGGACGGCGCGTCCGCTCGGTGCTGGTGACGCCGGGGCAGTTCGACGCGATGCACGAAGCGCTCGCCGCCTTGCTCGCTCCGGGCGTTCCTGTCTACGTGGCGCCCGAATCGGTCCTGCGCCGGGTCGTGGGCTTCGATCTGCACCGGGGTGCGGTCGCCGCGGCCGATCGATGGGAGCTGCCGGCCGTCGCGGCGGTGCTCGCGGGCGCCCGTCGCGTCGCGGTCGTCGAGAGGGTGAACGACCACGAGAACCTGGGTGTGCTGTTCCGCAGCGCCGCCGCGTTGGGCGTCGACGCGGTGCTGCTCGACCCGGAGTGCTCGGATCCGTTGTACCGCCGCAGTGTCAGGGTCTCGATCGGCCACGTGCTGCGGCTGCCGTGGACCCGGGTGGGGTCGGTCGACGAGATCCGGGGCGCCGGGTTCACGACGTTCGCGTTCACGCCCGGGACCGACGCGGTGCCACTGCAGAGTGTTACGTGGCCTGCTCGGGCCGCCCTGCTGTTCGGAGCCGAGGGCCCCGGTCTTTCGGCGGCCTGGCTCGCCGCAGCCGACCACCGGGTGCAGATCGAGATGCGCGGCGGCGCCGACTCGCTCAACGTGGCGACTGCCGCCGCGGTCGCGTTCTACGCCGCTTCGGTAGGGGAGCGGGAGTGCTGACCGGCGCGCTTCGTCGGTCCCGATCGACGGCGCCGGCTCAGTCAGTCGCCACGTCGGCGGTGATGCGACCCTCGTGCACCTCGACGCGACGGGTCAACGAGATCGCGTCGAGGAGCGCGCGGTCGTGGGTCACGAGGAGCAGCGTGCCCTCGTAATGCTCGAGCGCCGACTCCAGCTGCTCGATCGCGGGCAGGTCGAGGTGGTTCGTCGGTTCGTCGAGCACGAGACAATTCACGCCCCTGGCACCCAACAGCGCCAGCGACGCCCGAGTCCGCTCACCCGGCGACAGCGAATCGGCGGGCCTGCTCACGTGCTCGGCCCCGAGCCCGAACTTGGCGAGCACTGATCGGGCCTCGTTGGCGACGAGACCGCTCGCGGTCTCGAACCGGGCGAGCAGAGGAGCCCTCCCCGAGAACGCGGCCCGCGCCTGGTCGAGCTCACCGGTGACGACACCCGGCCCCAACCAACGCTCGCCGGCGTCGACCGTGCGCCGGCCGGTCAGGGCATCGAGCAACGTCGTCTTGCCGCCGCCGTTCGCGCCGACGATCGCGATGCGCTCGCCGTACTCCACCTGCAGATCGATCGGACCGAGCGTGAACGTGCCCCGGCGCACCACCGCGCCGGCGAGGCGCGCAACGATCGCTCCGCTGCGCGGCGCGGCTGCGATCTCCATGCGCAGGTCCCATCCCTCCCACGGCTTTTCGATCGCGTTCGCCTCGAGTCGCGCGAGGGCCCGGTCGGTGATCTTGGCCTTGGCCGCGACATGCTCGCTGCTGTTGCGCCGGAACTCCCGGATGTGCTTGTCGGTCTCGCCCGACTTCTTCACCTTGTTCTTTCCCTGTACCGACCACTGCCGTTGCCGTTGCGCGCGGTCGACCAATTCCCCGCGCTGGGTCCGGTAGTCGGCGTACTGCTCCTCGGCATGACGGCGGGAGGTCGCCTGCTCGGCGAGGTAGGACTGCCATCCGCCTGCATATTCGGTGGCGGAATGCGAGTGTTCGTCGAGCTCGAGGACCGAGGTGATCGTGCGATCGAGGAACGCGCGGTCGTGCGACACGATCACCGCCCCGCCGCCGAGCTCGTCGCGGAGGAACCGTTCCAGGCGCTCCAAGCCGGCAAAGTCGAGGTCGTTGGTCGGCTCGTCGAGCAAGAAGACGTCGAAGCGTGCGAGCACGATCGCCGCGAGCCCGGCGCGCGCCGCCTGCCCGCCGGACAACGCCGGCATCTCGAGGTCGAGCACGCGCTGCGCCAGCCCGAGGTCGGCACACACCGCGCCGAGCCGCGCGTCGAAGTCGGCCGCGCCGAGCCCGAGGTAGCGCTCCAACGCCTCCGCGTAGGCGTCGTCACTCCCGGGAGCCTGCCCGGCCAGCGCGGCCGACGCGTGGTCGAGCGCGTGCTCGGCCTCGCTCACCCCGGTCCGTCGTGCGAGGTACGAGCGCACCGATTCGCCGGGCACCCGCTCCGCCTCCTGGGGGAGGTATCCGACCGTCGCGCCTGCGGGAGTGAGCGTGACGGTCCCCGAGTCGGGCTCGTCCAGCCCGGCGAGCAGCTTCAGCAGCGTCGACTTGCCGGTCCCGTTCGGCGCGACCACGCCGACGCGATCGAGCGGACCGACGGTGCACGAGACCTGGTCGAGGACCACTCGCGGCCCGAACGACTTGGTGAGATCACGGGCGACGAGGGATGCGAAAGAGGATGGCACGGCGACACCTGCGGGCGAGCAGTGGACGAGAGGCTCGGACTCGGAAGGGCGGCCGATCACGACATCGCACGCGAGGATAGCGCCGCGCGCGACCATCGCCTCGGTGATTGATCCCGACCACGAGCCCGTCCCGAGCCTGCAGATCGACGACGACGGCGACGCCGTCGGTGTTCAGGTCGTCGATGCCCGCCAGGCCGGCGCCGCTTTCGCCGGCAGCCGACTCATCGACGTCGAGCTGGTGCGCTGCGACCTGTCGGGGTGCGACTTCTCCGAATCGGTGTGGCAGCGCGTGAGACTCCTCGACTGCCGGGCCTCGGCGATCGACCTGTCGCAGGCGAACCTGCGCCACGTCACTTTCGATGGTTGTCGGCTCGACGACGCCAACATCCGGCTCGCCCGGCTGGATGACGTGCGTTTCGCCGACTCGCAGCTGGGAGGAGCCGAGCTCGTCGCCGCCCACCTTGCCGACGTCGTGTTCGCCGGCAGCGACCTCGCCGGGGCGGACTTCTCCAACGCCGCCTGCACGACGGTCGACCTGCGGGGCGCCCGGCTCGACGGCCTGCGCGGCATCGCGTCCCTCGCCGGGGCGACGGTGGCCGTCGACCAGCTGATCGGCCTCGCTCCCGGCCTCGCCCACGCGGTCGGCCTCATCGTCGTCGCCGACTGAGCCGGCGATCGGACCGTCCTTCGGAAATTCCGTTCGGGGCCCGCGGGCGCCCGCCGCTACAATCGTCTCGCTCCGCCACGGGCCAATGTCGTCCCGCGGCGGCCAGATCCCAATGGAGCTGACCGCCCGAAACGAGGACGACACCGCAGTGGTTGCACGCGAGCTACCCCCGCTCTACGACCCGAGGTTCGAGCACGACGCGTGCGGTGTCGGCTTCGTCGTCGACATGAAGGGCCGCAAGAGCCACGACATCGTCGAGCAGGCGCTCACGGCCGTGTGCTGCTTGAACCACCGGGGCGCCGCAGGCGCGGAACCCGACACCGGCGACGGCGCCGGCATCTTGGTGCAGATGCCCGACAGCTTCTATCGCCAGAAGGTCGAGTTCGATCTTCCCGAAGTGAACGCGTACGCGACGGGCATCGCGTTCTTGCCGGTCGACCTCGTCGACGCGACCATCGATGCGGTCGCCAAGGTGTTCGCCGACGAGGGCTTCTCCGTGCTCGGTTGGCGAGCGGTCCCGGTGGAACGGGAGTGTCCCGGCGCATCGGCGCGCGAGCAGATGCCCGCGTTCACGCAGGTGTTCGTGACCAAGAACGGCCTCGTCGGCGATGAGCTCGAGCGGCACGTGTACCTCGCGCGCAAGCGGATCGAGCACGAGACCGACGCGTACTTCGCGTCGCTGAGCAGCCGGGTCGTCGTTTACAAGGGCATGCTCACGCCCGCGCAGCTCGGCGAGTTCTACCCCGATCTGCGCGACCAGCGGTTCGAGAGCGCGCTCGGGCTCGTGCACTCGCGCTTCAGCACCAATACGTTCCCGAGCTGGCCGCTCGCGCACCCCTACCGGATGCTCGCCCACAACGGCGAGATCAACACGGTGCAGGGCAACGAGAACTGGATGCGCGCGCGCGAAGGCGCGCTCGCGAGCGACCTGCTCCCCGGTGGACTCGAGCGCGCCTTC
This sequence comes from uncultured Actinomycetes bacterium, assembly GCA_963784845.1. GTDB lineage: Bacteria > Actinomycetota > Acidimicrobiia > IMCC26256 > PALSA-610 > PALSA-610. The sequence goes on from CAWASN010000006.1 coordinate 68,926, forward strand.
CCGATCTGCACGCCCGGAGCGTCGGACACGGCCCGTTTCGACGAGGTGCTCGAGCTGCTCAACCTCGGCGGCCGGCCGCTGCACCACGCGATCCTCATGATGATCCCGGAGGCCTGGGAGAACCACGAGAGCATGGACGCGCCCCGCAAGGCGTTCTACCAGTACCACTCCGCGCTGATGGAGCCGTGGGACGGTCCGGCTTCGATCGCTTTCAGCGACGGGACGGTGATCGGCGCGGTGCTCGATCGCAACGGTCTGCGGCCGTCGCGGTACTGGGTGACCGACGACGACCGCGTCATCATGGCCAGCGAAGTCGGCGTGCTCGAAATCGACCCGGCCAAGATCGTGGCCAAGGGTCGGTTGGAACCCGGAAAGATCTTCCTCGTCGACACGACCCAGGGTCGCATCATCCCCGACGAGGAGATCAAGGCGAACCTCGCGGCGCAGCAGCCTTACGAGACCTGGCTCACCGCCGGCCTCGTGCATCTCGACGAGCTACCGCCGCAGTTCCCGCTCGTGCCCCAACACAGCTCGGCGGTGCAACAGCAACGGATGTTCGGTTACACCGAGGAGGATCTGCGCCTCATCATCGCCCCGATGGCGCGCAACGCCGTCGAGTCACTCGGCTCGATGGGCACCGACACCCCGGTCGCGGTGCTGTCGGATCGGCCCCGCATGCTCTACGACTACTTCAAGCAGCTCTTCGCGCAGGTGACGAACCCCCCTCTCGACGCCAACTTCGAGGTGCTGGTCACCTCGCTCAACTCCGCGGTCGGTCCGGAGCGGAACCTGCTCGACCCCACCGCCGAGTCGTGCCGCCAGATCGTCTGCCCGAGCCCGATCCTCACGAACGAGGAGCTCGCCAAGCTCCGCTACATCGACGACACCGATTCCGCGGTTCCCGGTTTCACGCCGTTCACGGTGTACTGCCATTACCCCGTGGCCGAGGGCGGCGACGGGTTGCGGATGGCGATCGAGAACGTGCGCGCCCAGGTGAGCGAGGCGATCGCGGCCGGCGCGAACCTCGTGATCCTGTCGGATCGTTATGCCGACGCCGAGAGCGCGCCCATCCCGGCACTGTTGATCACGGCCGCGGTGCACCATCACCTCGTACGCGAGAAGACGCGCACCCGGGTCGGGCTCCTGATCGAGACGGGCGAGGCGCGCGAGGTGCACCACTTCGCGCTCTTGTTGGGTTACGGCGCGGGCGGCATCAACCCGTACCTCGCGTTCGACACGATTCGTGATCTGTGCCGCGAAGGCGTCCTCGCCGATCTGACCGAACGCAAGGCCGTCAAGAACTACGTGAAGGCCGCGGGCAAGGGCATCCTCAAGGTGATGTCGAAGATGGGCATCTCGACGGTGGCGTCCTACACGGGCGCGCAGATCTTCGAGGCCGTCGGTCTGCAAAAGGGGCTCGTCGAGGAGTATTTCTCCGGCACCGCGTCGCGCATCGAGGGCATCGACCTCGATGTGATCGCCCGGGAGGCGGCGCGTCGGCACCGGCTCGCGTACGCCGACCGACCGACCGAGCTCGCGCATCGCGAGCTGACCGTCGGCGGCGACTACCAGTGGCGCCGCGAAGGCGAGTACCACCTCTTCAACCCCGAGACCGTGTTCAAGTTGCAGCACTCGACCCGCTCGGGCCGGTACGACGTCTTCAAGCAGTACACGAAGCTCGTCGACGATCAGGCGCGCCGGATCGCGACCCTGCGTGGTCTGTTCGAGTTCCGCACCGGAGCACGACCGCCGGTGCCGATCGACGAGGTCGAACCGGTCGAAGCGATCGTGAAGCGATTCTCGAGCGGTGCGATGAGCTACGGCTCGATCTCGAAGGAAGCGCACGAGAACATCGCTGTCGCGATGAACCGTCTCGGCGCGCGCTCGAACACCGGCGAAGGCGGCGAGGATCCCGACCGGTTCGTGCGCGACGCCAACGGTGATTCCCGTCGCAGTGCGATCAAGCAGGTCGCCTCGGGACGATTCGGCGTCACGAGCGAGTACCTCGTGAACGCCGACGACCTGCAGATCAAGATGGCGCAGGGCGCGAAACCGGGCGAGGGTGGGGAGCTGCCCGGGCACAAGGTGTATCCGTGGATCGCCAAGACCCGGCACTCGACTCCGGGCGTTGGCCTCATCTCCCCTCCGCCGCACCACGACATCTACTCCATCGAGGACCTGAAGCAACTCATCCACGACTTGAAGAACGCGAACGACCGGGCTCGTGTACACGTGAAGCTCGTTGCCGAGGTCGGTGTGGGTACGGTCGCGGCGGGTGTGTCGAAGGCGCACGCCGATGTCGTGCTGATCTCCGGCCACGACGGAGGGACCGGCGCGGCGCGCCTCACATCGATCAAGCACGCGGGTGCTCCGTGGGAGCTCGGGCTGGCCGAGACCCAACAGACCCTGTTGCTGAACGGGTTGCGCGATCGCATCGTCGTGCAGGTCGACGGTCAGTTGAAGACGGGCCGAGACGTCGTCATTGCCACGCTGCTCGGCGCCGAGGAGTTCGGATTCGCGACCGCGCCGCTCGTCGTGAGCGGTTGCGTGATGATGCGCGTCTGCCACCTCGACACCTGCCCGGTCGGCGTGGCCACCCAGAATCCCGAGCTGCGCAGGAAGTTCAGCGGCAAGCCCGAGTTCGTCGTCAACTTCTTCGAGTTCATCGCCGAAGAGGTGCGCGAGCACCTTGCCGCGTTGGGATTTCGTACCCTCGAAGAGGCGATCGGTCACGTGGAAATACTCGACGTGCGCGAGGCGATCGAGCATTGGAAGGCACGGGGACTCGATCTTTCACCGATTCTGGCGACTCCCGTCAACAAGTACGAGCAGACGATGTTCTGCTCCAAGGGACAAGATCACGGACTCGACAAGGCACTCGACCGGCAACTGATCGCCGATGCGCGCGCGGTGCTCGAGTCCGGCGCGGGTCAGCTTCGCAAGTCGTACGAGATCCACAACACGAACCGAACGGTCGGGACGATGTTGGGCTCCGCGCTGACGCGCCGCTTCGGCGGCGACGGTCTTCCCGACGGCACGATCGACCTGACGTTCCGGGGATCGGCGGGGCAGAGCTTCGGTGCGTTCGTCCCGCGCGGCATCGTGCTCCGCCTCGAAGGCGACGCGAACGACTACTTCGGCAAGGGTCTGTCGGGCGGCACCCTGGTGTTGCGCCCGGACCGCTCCGCGAAGTTCGTGGCCGAGGAGAACGTGATCGCCGGCAACGTGATCCTGTACGGCGCGACGGGCGGCAACGTGTTCATCCGCGGCGTCGTCGGTGAGCGCTTCTGCGTGCGCAACTCCGGGGCGATCGCGGTGGTCGAAGGGGTAGGCGACCACGGCTGCGAGTACATGACCGGTGGGCGCGCCGTCATTCTCGGGCCCACGGGTCGCAACTTCGCGGCCGGGATGAGCGGCGGGTTCGCCTTCGTGCTCGATCCCGATCGCTCGCTGTTCCTGCGTATGAACCGAGAGATGGTCGATCTCGACGTTCTCGACTACGAGGAAGACGCCGACTGGTTGCGCGGGATCATCACGATGCATCTCGAGATGACGGGTTCGGCCGTGGCCGAACGTCTGCTGTCGAACTGGTGGCAGAACGTGCGGCAGTTCACGAAGGTCTTCCCGAAGGATTACAAGCGAGTGCTCGAAGCGCAGCGCGATGCCGTCGAACGCGGTGTCGACGTCGACGAGGCCGTCATGGCCGCGGCCCGAGGATGAACACACGTGGGTGAGACGACGGGCTTCATGAAGCACGATCGCGAGCTGCCGAAGCGGCGTCCGATACCGGTGCGCATCGCGGACTGGCAGGAGGTCTACGAAGACTTTCCGGCTGACAAGGTGCGCACGCAGGGCGCGCGGTGCATGGATTGCGGCATCCCGTTCTGTCACACGGGATGCCCGCTCGGCAACGTCATCCCCGAGTGGAACGATCTCGTGTTCCGCGACCGGTGGCACGCCGCGTCCGAGCGGTTGCACGCCACGAACAACTTCCCCGAGTTCACCGGACGGTTGTGTCCGGCGCCGTGCGAGGCCGCGTGCGTCCTCGGGATCAACGAGCCCCCGGTGGCAATCAAACAGATCGAGGTCGAGATCGCCGACCGAGCCTGGGAGGAAGGTTTCGTCCAGCCCGTGCTCGTCGACAACAAGACGGGGAAGCGGGTGGCGGTGGTGGGAAGCGGTCCGTCGGGGCTCGCGGTCGCGCAACAGCTGACCCGGGCCGGCCACGACGTGACCGTGTTCGAACGGGCCGATCGGCTCGGCGGTCTGCTCCGATACGGCATCCCCGAGTTCAAGATGGAAAAGCGTCACCTCGACCGCCGTATCGCGCAGATGGAGGCCGAAGGCACGCAGTTCCAGACGAACGCCAACGTCGGCGAGAACGTGCCGGTGGGCGATCTTGCGCAGTTCGACGCGATCACTCTCGCCGGAGGAGCGACGGCGTGGCGCGATCTTCCCGTGCCCGGCCGTGAGCTCGTCGGCGTGTACCAGGCGATGGAGTACCTGCCGTGGGGCAACCGGGTGCAACAGGGCGACGTGGCCGAGGCGCCGATCTCGGCCGCGGGCAAGCGGGTCGTGATCATCGGCGGAGGTGATACCGGCGCCGACTGTCTCGGCACCGCGATCCGTCAGGGCGCGGCCCGGGTGCACCAGTTCGAGATCCTGCCCCGACCGCCCGACGCCCGGGTCGCGTCGATGCCGTGGCCGACCTACCCGATGATCTATCGGGTCTCGTCCGCCCATGAAGAGGGTGGGGAACGGGTCTTCGCGGTCAACACCGAGTGCTTCCTCGGCGACGACGACGGGAACCTACGGGCGCTGCGCGCCCACGAGGTCGAGCAGAAGACCGTCGACGGCCGCATGACCTTCGAGCGGATCGAAGGCACCGACTTCGAGCTGGAGTGCGAGCTCGTGCTCTTGGCCATGGGCTTCGTCGGCCCGCAGAGGTCGGGCCTGCTCGAACAGCTCGGCGTGGAGTTGAACGAACGCGGGAACGTGGCCCGGGACGGCAGCTTCCGGACGAACCTGGCGAACGTGTTCGTCTGCGGTGACATGGGTCGCGGTCAGAGCTTGATCGTGTGGGCCATCGCCGAGGGCCGTTCGTGCGCGGCGGCGGTCGACGAGTTCCTGATGGGCGACACGCTGCTGCCGGCGCCGATCACACCTGACATGGCTCCGATGCGCTGACCTTCCGGGCGGCGTGCACGCTCGCGGCCCGCACACCCCTGTCGACGAGTCGTTCGACGAGTCGCCGACAGGGATCGGGGCCGCGGTGCTCCGTCTCGGGCCGTCCGCCCCGGGGGGAGCGCGGCGGACGGCCCGAGCAGTGCAGCACCATTTTGGCGATCACGCGTTTCCGGCACTCGGCGTCTGTGAGACGGGACGATGAATCCCGTATGGGAATCCCGTATGGGAATCCCGTATGGGAATCCCGATGGGAACCCGTAGCCGAATCCGGGATGGCGGGTTGCGGTGATCACTCGACGCTCAACCACGAAACGTGAGACCTGCGCGCGTCGCGTGCCACAGCAGCTCCTCGGCCAGCTCGTCGACCGCCGCCCGACCGAGGTCGACCATCGACCGCGCGTCCTCGGGTGAGTCGACTGACGAAACGTTGGGCTCGAGGCTCAGCCGGATCTCGTCGTCGGCGACCGCGACCAGGCTCACCGTCGCGGTCGTCATCGCGAGGCCGGCGTAGTTCCACAGACGGGCACGGGTGGTCCATGCGGGCCCGTGCGAAGCGAACGACACTTCGATCTCGGCCGCGCCCAGGTCGCCCAGGGTCCAGCGCACAGCGGACGCGGGGGAGTCGCGGCGGAGCCGCAGCAGCACGTCACCCAGGAGCGCGCCGTCGATCGGCAGTGCACGCTCCACGCTGATGCCACCGGGATTCATCCCGTTCCCTCCCCCGGGTCCCATCCGTGGACCCATTGCCTTGACCAGAGGCATCGGCCTGCCGGGCGCTCGACTGAACCCCCGACCCGGGAGGTGCGCGACGGGGCCGTCGGCGGGTTCGGACTCCGTCCGCCTGCAGCTGTACCGGTCGCCGTCCCGTACGATCCGGGAATGTTCGAATGGCCCGAAGAGCTGCAGATGGTGCGCGACGCAGTGCGCCAGTTCGTCGACAACGAGATCCGGCCCCACCGAGAGGAGCTCGAGCACGGCGATCTCGCGCCGTACGACCTGCTCCGCAAGATGTACAAGACCTTCGGTATGGATCAGCTCGCGGCCGGCGGCTTCGACAAGCGCATCGCGGCCGACGAGGCTGCGGCGAGCGCCGCCGTCGCGGCACCGGTGCAGGCCACCGAGAGTGAGGAGGGCCGCGGTGGCGGGTTCACGCTCCTGCCGATCATCGAGCTGTGCAAATGCTCGCCGGGCATGGTTACCGCGCTCGGCGTGTCGGTCGGGCTCACCTCGGCCGCGATCAACTCGAAAGGAACCATCGCCCAGCGCAAGCGCTGGGTCCGAGATCTCCTGACCTTGGACAAGATCGGCGCGTGGGCCATCACGGAGCCGAACTCCGGCTCCGACGCGTTCGGGCAGATGGCTTCGACGGCCCGGCGCGATGGCGACGAGTATCTGCTCAACGGATCGAAGACGTTCATCACGAACGGGCCGTACGCAGACACGATCGTCTTCATCTGCAAGCTCGACGAGGGCAACCCGCCCGCGGAGCGCACGGTGCTCCAGTTCGTGCTCGACTCCGGTATGCCCGGCCTGGAGCAGTCGAAGCCGTTACGCAAGATGGGTCTGCACTCGTCGCCGACGGGGATGCTCTTCCTCGACGACGTGCGGGTCGGCCGCGACCGGTTGCTCGGCGAGGACGAGGAAGCGTTCCGTGGCCGCGGCGGCCGGGAAGCCAGCAAGGCCACCTTCGTCATCGAGCGGTCGGGTGTCGCCGCGATGGCGCTCGGGATCATCGAGCGTTGTCTCGAAAAGAGTGTCGAGTACGCCAAGGCGCGCCAGCAGTTCGGCCGGCCGATCGGCGACTACCAGCTCATCCAGCTGAAGCTCGCCAAGATGGAGGTGGCCCGGCTCAACGTGGAGAACCTCGTGTTCCGGGTGCTCGAGTCGTCGCAAGCGGGAAAGCCGATGTCGCTCTCGGAGGCGTCCGCGATGAAGCTCTACTCGGCGGGAGCGGCGGTCGAGGTCGCGCTCGAGGCCGTGCAGCTCTTCGGCGGCAACGGCTACATGGCCGAATACGAAGTCGAACAGCTGGCACGCGACGCCAAGGTGTTGCAGATCTATGCCGGCACCGACGAGATCCAGGTGGGCCAGATCGCCCGCGGTCTGCTCGCATAGCGCCGGCACTCCGTCGAAGCATGGCGATCGAGGCCCGTCCGATCGAGCCGGCTCCGAACGTCTGGGACTTTCCGCCCGCCGACGCCGCCGATGGTGACGACGAGATCGTCGCGATCGGCGCCGACCTCGAACCGGGCACCGTGCTCGCGGCCTACCGGCGCGGGCTCTTCCCGATGAGAGCGGGCCGGCTGCTCGCGTGGTGGTCGCCCGACCCGCGCGGCGTCATACCGCTCGATGGCTTCCACCGGAGCCGATCGCTCCGGCGCGCCGTTGCCCGCTTCGACGTGCGCGTCGACTCCGCCTTCGCCGAGGTCATGGCCGGTTGTGCCGATCCGAGCCGGCCGCACGGATGGATCGACGAGTCGTTCGTCGGCGTGTACACCCGATTGCACGATCTCGGCTGGGCACATTCCGTCGAGGTCTGGCAGAACGGCCTGCTCGCCGGAGGTCTGTACGGCATCCGTATCGGGCGCTTCTTCGCGGGCGAGTCGATGTTCCATCGCGTCACCGACGCGTCGAAGGTCGCGTGCTGGGCGGCGGTCGAGCTGCTGCGGCTCGACGGCGCGACCCTCTTCGACGTGCAGTGGACCACCCCGCATCTGCGCTCGCTCGGCGCGGTCGACCTCGAGCGTTCCGAGTACCTCCGGTTGCTAGCGTCGGCGTGCATGGAGCCGGTCCAGATCTTCCACAACCCGTCGTGTAGCAAGTCGCGCGGGGCGTTACACCTTCTCGAGGAGCGCGGTGTCGACGCGCAGGTGGTGCGCTATCTCGACTCCCCGCCCGACCGCGCCACGCTGGGGCGCATGCTCGACGCGATCCCCGATGAGCCGATCGCGCTCGTGCGCACCGGCGACGCCAAGTTCAAGGACGCGGGACTCACCAAGGCCGACGTGCAGACGCGCGCCCAGGTGATCGACGTGTTGTCGAGACATCCCGAGGTGATGGAGCGACCCGTCGTGTTCGTCGGCGCCCGCGCCGTGATCGCGCGCCCGCCCGAAAAGGTGCTCGACCTACTCGAGTGACCTCCGGAGGAGACGTGCGGTACGGGCGGCTCGCCGTCCGGGTTCACCTGGCCGGGAGATCCCGGCGCTCCGCAGCGGACATGTCGGTCGCCGGGGACGAACGGTAACCTGCGCAACCATGACGATCCCTTCGCCGGAAGAAGTGCGCGCCGAGGTCAAGGCCTGGCTCGCGGAGAACTGGAACCCTGATCTGACGGTCGGCGAGTGGTGGGACATCCTCGCCCGCTCCGGTTACGCGGCACCGACGTTTCCCGAGGACACGTGGGGGAAAGGCTGGCCGCGCGACCTCGCGAACGTCGTCAACGAGACGATCACCGAGCATGGTGCGATCGGTCCGCCGGCCGGGCTCGGCTTCCTTCTCACCGCACCGACGATCGTCACGCACGGCAATGATCGCCAGAAGCAGGAAGACCTCCTGCGGATCCTGAACGGTCAGGACGCCTGGTGCCAGCTCTTCTCCGAGCCGGGAGCGGGCTCCGACCTCGCGAGCCTCGGCACCAGGGCGGTGAAGGATGGCGACGAGTGGATCGTCACCGGCCAGAAGGTGTGGACCTCGACCGCGCAGCTCACCAACCTCGGGATGCTCCTCGCGCGCACGTCGCCCGACCTGCCCAAGCACAAGGGCATCACCTATTTCAAGTTCGACATGCGCCAACCGGGCGTCGAGATCCGGCCACTCCGCGAGATGACAGGTCGGGCGCTGTTCAACGAAGTTTTCATCGACAACGCGGCGTGCAGCGACGCCGACATCATCGGCGGGCTCAACAACGGCTGGGCCGCGGCGAACACGACGCTGATGGCAGAGCGGGCCGGTCTCGGCACCGGCGGCTCGGGCGCGGCCGGCAACGCATTTCCCGGCCCGATCGCCGGGCAGCTGGACGACCGAGCCGGCGATCACATCGGTCAGGTCCGCACCGGCGGCACGGGCGGTGGCGGCATGGCGGCCGCCCAACGCCTCGTAACGCTGGCGCGGGAGCTGGGCAAGAACACCGACCCGACGATCCGCCAGAAGCTCGCCGTGGCTCTACACGATGCAGCAGATCGGCCGCTTCTCCGGACTACGGGCCAAGTCTCCCAGTCAGCGGACCGGAGGCGAGCCGAACATCTCGAAGCTGATGATGAGCGACCTGCTGCGCCTGCAACGCGAGGTCGGCAACGAGATCATCGGTCCGTTCGGCATGCTGCTCGGAAGCGACACGCCGGGCGGTGGCATGGTCCAAGAGACCACGCTGTTCTCCCCGGGACCGTCGATCTACGGGGGCACCGACCAAGTGCAGCGCAACATCCTCGGCGAGCGGGTGCTGGGACTGCCCAAGGAGCCGGGACCCGCCAAGGACACTCCCTACAAGGAGCTTCTCGTCAACGGCTAGCAGCTGAAGAGGTCCCGCGTGCTCGACGAACTGCTCGCCACCGAAGGCGTCCGGGAACGCATCGTCTCGGGTTCGCGTGTGGGACTGTGCGCCTTGCACGGTGGCCTCGAGCAGGGGACGGCGGAGATCGCCGAAGCTGTTGCGCAACGCTGCGGGGCGTCGTACTACGCGGTCGTACAGCCCGACGATCTGCACTGGCACGTCCCGTCGCACCGTTACGACCCCGCGCTGTCCGGCGGGCTGCGCTCGTTCCTCGCGAGCATCGACGTGGTGATCTCGGTGCACGGCTTCGGAGGTGTGCGTGACGCGGCCGACCGGTGGACCACCGCACTGCTCGGTGGCACGAATCGTGAGCTCGCAGCCGATCTCCAACGCACGTTGACGGAGGCGCTCCCCGGCTACCGGTGGATCGCCGATCTCGACGTGATCCCCAAGCACCTCCGTGGTCTGCACCCCGCCAATCCGGTCAACCGGGTCGCCCGAGGTGGGGTGCAGCTCGAGTTGCCGCCGCGCGTGCGCCGGCCCGGACCGGACTACGACGCGTTGGTCAGTGCCCTGGCAACGGCGGCAACAGATGCGCGACGTCGTTGTACCGGCGCAAGATGATCCGGTTGGTGTCGACCACCACTTCGCTGATCGACGCGTTGTCCGGCCCGCGAAGGCGAAACGGCGCGCGCCGGTCACGCGGTGCAGGAGCTGACCGATCACGCCGCCGTGTGACACGACGACGATCCGTTCGCCCGCGTGCGCGGCCGCGACCCGTTGGAACGCGCTCCACGTGCGCTCGTCGAATGCGTCTTGGGGCTCCGCGCCCGGGATCACGTCCCAGCGCTCCTGCACGAAGATCTGTTCGAAGATGGGGTCGCGCGTCGCGGCACGCCGGCGGAATTCACCTTCTTCCCAGTCGCCGAGGAACACCTCGCGCAGATCGGCCTCCTCGACCGGCTCCAGCCCGAGCTTCGACGCGAGCGGCGCCGCGGTCTGGTGCGTGCGCTGCAGCGAGGTGACGTAGATCGCCGAAATCGTCTCGTGCTGCAGGCGTTCGCCGAGCAACGCCGCTTGCTCCTCGCCGACGGGGTCGAGGGGCGGATCGCCGTGACCGTCGCGCAGCGGGAACGGTCGATCGGGGTGCGCGGGTGCCGACTCGCCGTGGCGCACGAGCAGGACCGTCGTCGCGCCCGGCGGGGGCGCGAACCGGTGCTGGCGAAAGCCTTCGGGCGGGATGTCGGGATCGGAAGGCCTCACGGGCGCGAAGTTAGCGCCCGGTAGGTTGGCCTCCGTGGGCGAGCGACGGGTCACCACGATCACGCGCAACGTCGGCCTCGCCGATGTCGGGCCCGCCGCGCGGGCGCGGCTCGACGGAATCGCGCGCATCGTGCAGGACGTCTCCGACTTCGACGCGTCGACGGTCACGGTCGAAGGGATGGGGCTGTGGATCCTGCGGCGCATGGACCTGCGCATCGTGGCGACACCGCGATTTCGGGCCGAGGTGAGAGCCAGCACGTGGTGCAGCGGGATCGGCGCGCGCTGGGCGGAGCGCACCTCGGAGCTCCACGTCGACGCGACCCTGTGCGTCGAGGCGGTTGCGATCTGGGTCCACACCGATCCGGAACGAGGAGCGCCGGCCCCGTTGCCCGTGGGTTTCGACACGGTGTGGGGGGCGACCGCGGCCGGCCGCAAGGTGTCGTCCCGGCTCCGGCATCCTTCCCCGCCGAGCGACGCGTTGCGCCGCCGGTGGCTGTTGCGCGCGACGGACATCGACGTGGTTGGTCATGTGAACAACGCGGCGTACTGGGAAGCGATCGAAGACGAGCTGGCTCGCCGGGGCAACCCCCGCGTGACCAATGCCGAGATCGAGTTCCGCTCCGGGCTCGTCCTCGGCGACGAGGTGGACCTCAGGGTGGTCGACACCGATCGGGGCTTTGCCGCGTGGCTGTGCGTTGCCGGCGACGTGCGCGCGTCTCGTCCTCATAGGCTGCGAGCCATGCAGAACGACCTGAAGCTCGGGTACATGATCGGCTACTGGGGCGCGCAGCCGCCCACGGGTGTGCCCGAGGCGCTCGCCGTCGCCGAAGAGCTCGGGTTCGACTCGTGCTGGACCGCCGAGGCCTACGGCTCCGACGCGCTGACGCCGCTCGCGTGGTGGGGGGCGCAGACCTCGCGGATCAAGCTCGGTACGTCGATCTGCCAGATCTCCGCCCGCACACCCACCGCGATGGCCATGGCCGCGCTCACGCTCGATCACCTCTCGGGAGGTCGCTTCGTACTCGGGCTCGGTGCGTCCGGACCACAGGTTGCCGAGGGTTGGTACGGCGACGACTACGGCAAGCCGCTCGCGCGCACACGCGAGTACGTCGACATCGTCCGCCAGGTGCTCGCGCGCGAGGCGCCGGTCGAGTTCCACGGTGAGCGCTACCAGCTGCCGTTGGCGGGAGGTACCGGGCTCGGCAAGCCGCTCAAGTCCATCACGCACCCGTTGCGGGCAGACCTCCCGATCTACCTCGCAGCCGAGGGTCCGAAGAACGTGTCGCTGGCGGCGGAGATCGCCGACGGTTGGCTGCCGATGTTCTACGCGCCACGCCACGACGGCTTCTATCGGGACGCACTGGCCGAAGGATTCGCCGCGCCCGGCGCCCGCCGCGACGCCGCCACGTTCGAGGTCGCGTGCCTGGTTCCGGTGATCATCGCCGACGATGTCGAGACCGCCGCCGACGCGTACCGCCCGGTCCTCGCGCTCTACATCGGCGGCATGGGAGCGCGCGAGGTCAACTTCCACAACAACGTGTTCGGGCGCATGGGATACGAGGGGGAAGCCAAGCTCATCCAGGACCTCTACCTCGACGGCAAGAAGTCGGAAGCGGCCGCGGCCGTGCCGACCCAGTTGGTCGAAGACGTCGCCCTGGTCGGTCCGCGGAGAAGATTCGCGACGATCTCGAGATGTGGCGCGAGTCGGCGGTCACGACGATGGTCGTGTCGGGAGCGACCGAACAGATGCGGACGATCGCGGAGCTCGTCCAGGGATGACCGACGCACCTCAATGATCGAGTTGAGCGCATGATCGAGTTGAGCGCCGAGGAAGCGCGGGTGCTGGGCTGCCTCATGGAGAAGGCAGTGACGACGCCCGACAACTACCCGCTGTCGGTCAACGCGCTCGTGAACGCGTGCAACCAGAGCACGAACCGCGATCCGATCGTGAGCTACGACGAGCACACGGTCGAGCGCGTGTTGGAATCGTTGCGGGAAAAGGGTGTTTCGCGGCGGGTGCGCGCGACCGGGCAACGAGTCGTGAAGCACAAACACGTCGTCGACGAGGCGCTCCAGCTCTCGGTTCCGGAGTTCAGCGTGTTGGGCGTGTTGTTGCTGCGGGGCGCGCAGACACCCGGTGAGCTCAAGCAACGGACCGAACGCTGGCACGGATTCCGGTCACTGGACGACGTCGAGGAGACTCTGCAGCGATTCGCGGACAGGGGCTATGTCCGCCAGCTCGAGCGCAGGCCGGGGCAGAAGGAGTCGCGGTGGGTCACGCTGGTCGCTGCCGACCCGTCATCGGGCACGATCGTGCCACCCGTCGTCGCGACGGACGGTGTCGCGCCCGCCGCGGCAGTCGTGATCCCGGACCCCGCTCCCCCCGACCCCACAACCCCCGGCGCCGGGGTCGACGTCGAGCCGCCGGCCCGAGAGGAGCGCTCGCTCGAGGTGCGCAATCCGGCGACCGGCGAACGGGTCCGTGGGTCGCGGTGACCGACGGCCGAGAGGTCGAACAGAAGGTCGAGCGGGCCCGGCGCGCGCAACCGACATGGGCCGCGCGCGCGTACGACGAGCGCGCGGCGCGAGTTCGCCGCGTTCCGCGACCTGCTCGAGGCGGAGCTCGAGGAGTGCGCGCGCGTCACGACGAGCGAGACGGGCAAGCCGATCGCCCAGTCGCGCAACGAGGTGCGGGCCGTGCTGGGTCGAATCGACTGGAACCTCGATCACGTCGGCTCGTTGATCGCCCCGCGCGCGGTCACGGCGGCGGGCCCGGGAACGGTCGAGGAGGAGGTCACCCACGAGCCGGTGGGGCTGGTCGCGCACGTGAGTGCCTGGAACTATCCCTACTTCGTTGGTCTCAACACCATCGTGCCGGCGCTGCTGGTCGGGAATGCCGTCCTCTACAAGCCTTCGGAGCACGCGACCTTGACGGGCCTGCGCCTCGTCGACCTCATGCACCGTTCGGGGATCCCGGTCGACGTCGTGCAAGCGGTGGTCGGCGCCGGGACGGTCGGCGCAGCACTCGTGGCGGCGGATGTCGACATGGTCTGTTTCACCGGTTCGTACGAGACCGGCCGTCGGGTCGCACGGTCGGTCGCCGACCGGTTGGTCCGGCTGCAGCTCGAGCTGGGCGGCAAGGACGGCGCCTACGTGTGCGACGACGTCGACGTGGACGCGGCTGCGTCTGCCGTCGCCGAAGGCGCGTTCTACAACGGCGGGCCAGTCGTGCTCGGCGATCGAGCGCGTGTACGTGCACGACGCGATCTTCGACGAGTTCGTCGGCGCGTTCACCCACGTCGTCGGTGCGTACCGCACGGGCGACCCCGGTGACGAACGGACCGACATCGGCCCGCTGGCGCGCGCCGAACAACTCGAGCTGCTCGAGGCACAGGTCGCCGACGCGGTTGCCAAGGGTGCTCGGCTCGTGTGCGGCGGGCGGCGGATCGACCGACCGGGCTCGTGGTTCGAGCCGACCGTGCTCGTCGACGTCGATCGGACCATGAGCGTGATGCGCGACGAAACCTTCGGTCCGGTGATCGGCGTGCAGCGCGTCCGCGACGACGTCGAGGCGCGTGCGTGCCTCGACGACACCGAGTTCGGTCTCGGCGCTTCGGTCTTCTCGCGCGACCGAGCACGCGCGGTGCGGATCCTCGGCGGGCTCGAGGTCGGCAACGCGTACTGGAATCGCTCCGACCGCTCCAGCGTGACGCTCCCGTGGAGCGGGCGTCGCCACTCCGGAATCGGCGTTTCCATGTCGGAATCGGGCATCCGAGCGTTCGTCCGGGAAAAGGCGTGGCACCTCGGCCCGTAGGGTCGATGGCCGCGTCACCCACCTCGTGACGGGGTGTTGCTCGGTTACGGGGTGTTGCTCGTCGAGTCGGGGGTTCCGATGATCGTGATCGGGGTCTCGCCGGGCAGGACCGAGACGGGCGGATCGTTCGGGTCGGGATGGGGCGGGGCGACGGTGACGGGCACGTCGGCCGGTTGCTGCGGGGCGGGAACGGTCGCGTCGGTCTTCGGCGCCGGGGTCGTGGTCGGCGGAGTGACCCGCTCGGTGTGACGGGGTGTCGTGACGGGCGTGGTGACCGGCGCGACGGTCGTCGCCGGAGTCGTCGACGCCGGCGTGACAGCGTGGGGAGTGACCTTCCCGGGCGCGACGGTCGTGGTCGGTGTGGTCGCCGAGATGGACTCGGTCTGGATGTGCGCGGGAGCGGAGGGCGATTGCGCGGCATACGCGAACCCGGCGAAGGCGGCCATGCCGGCCGCGAGCCCGGCCACGGGCAAGATGACTTTGCGGCGGAGCAGTTCTCCGTGCAGCCGGCGGGCCTCGGAGCGGCTGCAACCGAGCGCCTCGGCGATGTGGGCTTCGATCGACTCGCGGTCGCGACCCAGAGCGCCGGCGAGGGCGACGATGTCGGCGGTGCGCAGGCTCAACGGATCGCCGGGACCCGTTGCGCGGAGGCGGTGGACGATGTCGATGTAGCCGGCGATGACGCTGTCCATGTCGGTGCCGACGGCTTGGTGCGCGTCCCCCAACGAAAGGTTGCCGCCACCGACCTGCAGCGGGACCCGCAGCGGGACGTGCGCGGTCAGGTCGTCGCCGTAGCACTCGGCCAGCTGCGCGCAGACGTCGGCGGGCACGGCCAGAACGCCGTGCTCGTACTTGCGGAGCTTGGCGACGGTCGTCCCGGCGGCGGCCGCGGCCGCCTTGCGCTTGAGCCCGCGCCGCTTGCGGGCGCCCAGCAGGAGGGCGCCCAGGCGCTCGGGCGGCATCGCGTCGTCGAGGAGAAGTGCCACGACCTCACTCATGTGATCTCACGCCTCTGATCTCACGCGCCGCACCTGTCGGGCTTCGCATCGGGCTCCTCGTATCGCCACGTTCGCCGCGGTCGACCCCACGGTCCGGGTCTCTGATCGGCAAGTCGCCGGGATCGGTCAAGGCCAGGTTGCCACTTCGCGTGAGAATCAGGCGATAGCGCTCTCGAACGCAGCCCGGTCCTCGCCCTGGGGGTCGTCGAGCACCTCGCATTCGGTATCGATGCGCATCGTCGCTCGTCGGGCCAGGTCGTATTCCGGCCATTCGGGGATCCCGGGGTGGCCGGGGGCGCCGACGCGGGCGAACGCGGTCCAAGCCCGGTGCATGGCGTCCGAGATTCCGTGGCGCTCCGGCCCGGTGCCGGTCAGCATGTCGGCCCCCGGGCCGTCGAGGGTGTCGAACACGAACGGGATCTCGAGCGCGTGGGTCGACCGCAGGATGCCGCCGAAGACCGGACTCTCGTAGGTGAACAGGTACGACCACACCGGCGCGTGGGGGAGCTGCGCCTCGAGGAGCCGGATCGCCGGGATACGGAACACCGCATCGGTCGAGAGCGCGAGCCAGAGCTCCTGCGGTGACGCATCGGGGCGGCGGGATACGTAACTCTCGAGCACCGCGGCGCCGCCGGTGCCGAGCACCGCCTCGAGCCGGCGCAGGACGCCGGCGTGATCGAGAGTTCCCAACTCGGGATCGGCGAGCGTGAAGAGCGTCATCTCGGTGGCATTGGTGCCCGTGAGCACGCGTACGCCGGCGGCGTTCCCGGCCGAGATCGCGTCGAGCGGCGGCTGCGACAACACGGTTCCATCGATGACCGGCTGGAACGGCAGTGTGGCAACACCGTCTTCCCGGAAGGCGGGAAGCGCGGCCAAGATCTCGTCGGTCGACGCGGCCAGGAGCGCCCCGGTGTCGCCGGCGCGAACGCCGAGGTTCGCCATGATCCGCTCGGTGACGCCGGTCGCCCGTTCGCGGGTCGAGAACCAGGATGCGGCGCCGCTCTGTGCGATCGCGGCCTGAAAGAGCCCGCGGGCCGCCGGGGTGCCGAGGAGCGTGCCGACGCTCGCGGCGCCCGCCGACTCGCCGAACACGGTGACGCGTTCGGGATCGCCGCCGAAGGCTGCGATGGAGTCGCGCACCCACTCGAGCGCGGCGATCTGGTCGAGGATGCCCGCGTTGGCGGCACCGGGGAACGCGCCGTCGAACAGGTCGTCGAGGTGCAAGAAGCCGAACGGACCGAGGCGATAGTTGATCGTGACGACCACGACGTCGCCGTTGCGCGCGAACTTCGTTCCGTCGTACCAGGGCGTGTCGCCCGCGCCCCAGATGAATGCTCCGCCGTGGATCCACACCATCACGGGCCGGCGACCGTCGTCACATGCGGGCGTCCACACATTGAGGTAGAGGCTGTCCTCGCTGTACGGCGGTTGCCTTTCGCCCATCATCGTTGCCAGCGCGAATTCGGTCTGGGCCGACTGCGCCGAGAAAGTGGTCGCGTTCGCGCGTCCCCGCCCACGACTTCTCGGGGCGAGGCGCCTGCCATCGCAGCTGCCCGAGCGGCGCCGCCGCGTACGGGATACCCCGAAACTGCTGCACTCCGTCGCGCTCGAAGCCTTCGACCTTGCCGCTGCGTGTCTCCGCGATCGCCATGGCGGCAGGTTATCGGGGCTTACAGCTCGGAGAAGTCGGGCTCCCGCTTCTCCAAGAACGCCGTGATCGCCTCCATGTTCGCGGGCCGCCCGATCATCGCGGTGAAGGCGCGGTCCTCCCGGGCTCGGGCTGCCTTCACGGCGTCGATCCGGCTCTCGACGACGATGCGCTTCGTCGCGCTCAACGACGCCACCGGCATCTTGGCAATCCGGCGGGCGATGTCCATCGTCTCGCGCATGAGCGCGTCCGGCTCCACGACCCGTAGGGCGAGTCCGTACTCGACGGCCTCCTCGGCCGTGATCCATTCGCCGGTGTAGAGCTTGAGCGCGGCGCGCTGGTTGCCCATCACGACGGGCATCAGCAAGCTGCCGGCCGCCTCGGGCACCACTCCGAGCGGCACGAACGGTGCGCGCAGACGGGCGGCCGTCGACATGATCGCGATGTCGACATGCAACAGCATGGTCATGCCGATGCCGACGCCCATGCCGTTCACCGCGGCGATCACGGGCTTGCCGAAGGCGGCGAGCGTGTCGAGAAAGTGCGGGAAGCCGGGCCCGGCGTCACCGAAGTCGTTGTGCTCGTTCGCGCTCGAGGCGACCCATCTCGCCCAGGTCCTGGCCGGCCGAGAACGCGCGCCCGGTGCCCGTGATGACGACGCAGGCCACGTCGTTGCTCGCTTCGGCTTCCTCCAGCGCCGCGCCGGCGACGTGGTACAGCTCGTCGTTGAACGCGTTCAACGCCTCCGGTCGGTTGAGCGTGAGCACGCGCACGCGCGCGTCGTCGGCGATCTCGAGCATGGCCATGATTCAGATACCGTCCCAGACGATCGCGGTAGATCCGTCGCCGAGAAGGAGTTGCTCGGGCGACTGTTTGTCGATGTGGCCGATCAGCATGTTGTAGACGCCGTAGCCCACCAATTCGCGCAACCGTGGCTCGAAGGTCTTGACCTTCTCGAGCGGAATACCGAGTTGCTGGTTCTCCTGTTGGCGAATGTACCCGGCGCAGTAGTTCATCGCGATGCCGACACGCGGTTGGCTCGTTGTGTTCGCGCCGCCGCCGTGCCAGAGGCTGCCGTGCCAGATCAACACGGATCCCTTTTGCATCTCGGCCGCGATCGATTCGAACTCGGCGCCGTACTCGGGACTGTGGTCGGCCAGGTGGGTGCCCGGCATCAGGCGTGTCGCGCCGTTCGCCTCGGTGAAGTCGGTGAGCGCCCACATCGAGTTGCACACCGTCGGTGGGTGTGGCTTGGGCAACGGGATGAGCTGGTCGTCGGCGTGGATGGGTTGGGCATCCTCGCCGGCGAGGATGTCGATCGACGACAGCGACGAGATGAGGCAGCCCGGGTCGAGCACGCGTTCGACGATCGGCAGCACATGCCGGTGTACAGGCACCCGTTGCCAGATGTCGTCGTACGCGAGCAGATTGTAGATGCGCAGCGTGCGGTGACCCTCGAACGAGTTCGGCGCCGGCTGCACGTCGAGGTGCCGCTCGAGGCGGGCCAGCGCGTCGTTGAGCGCGTCGACGAGTTCGGGTTCGATCGCGTCGTCGACGATCGTGTAACCCCGCTCGGCGACTTCCTTCACGTGCAGGTCGACGTCCATTGCCGTCAAACTACTTCTCATGAGCCTCTACGCCCTCGGCGACATCGAACCCCGGATCGACCCCGACGCATTCGTGCACCCGGATTGCACGATCATCGGGAACGTAGTGATCGGGGCGGGTTCGACGATCTGGCCTCATGCCGTCCTGCGGGGTGACCAGAGCCGCATCGTGGTGGGGGAGCGTACGAGCGTGCAAGACGGAGCCGTCCTCCATTGCACCCGGGAGCTGGAGACGATCGTGGGTGACGACTGCACCATTGGTCACCTCGCCCACCTCGAAGGCTGCACGGTGGAGCACGGTGCGCTTGTCGGGACCGGCTCGATCGTGCTGCACCGAGCGATCGTGCGCACGGGCGCGCTGGTCGGCGCGGGCGCGGTGGTGCCCAACGGCATGGAGGTGCCGAGCGGCGCGATGGCGCTCGGCGTGCCCGCCAATATCCGCGGGGCGCGGTCAAGCCCGAACAGGTGACGTTCCCCGCGCAGGAGTACGTGCGCAACTGGGCGCGTTACCGGGCCGAGCTGCGGCGCATCGACGACGCCGACCCGCGCCGGCGCGACGCTCGGAGTTAGACGCTCGCGCCGACGAGACGACCGATGCCGTAGGTGACGAGCATCGACAGCACCGACAGCGTCACGACGCGAACCGCAGCGCGACCGCGGGGCGCGCCGCCGAGTTGCGCGCCGAGTGCGCCCAGGACGAAGAGCGCGACGACGGTCAGGCTCGCGGTGAGCCCGATGCGAAGGCTCTTCGCCGTGAGGGTGACCGCGAGCACCGGCACGAGCGAGCCCAGCACGAAGGCCGACGCGGAGGTGAGCGCCGCCTGCAACGGGCGGGCGACCATGATCTCGGAGATGCCGAGCTCGTCGCGGGCGTGCGCACCGATGGCGTCGTGGGCCATGAGTTGATCGGCGACGAGCCGGGCCAGACCGGGTTCGACGCCTCGCTCCTCGTAGATCTTGGCGAGCTCGTACATCTCGGCGCGGCGGTTCTCGGCGATCGCGTCGGCTTCGACCCGAAGATCGGCTTGCTCGGCGTCGCGCTGGGAGCTCACCGAGATGTACTCGCCGACGGCCATCGACATCGCGCCCGCGACCAGGCCTGCGAGGCCGGCGGTGACGAGCGCCGCCCGTGACGCGTTGGCAGCCGCGACGCCGATGACGAGGCCGGCGTTGGACAGCATGCCGTCGTTCGCGCCGAGTACGGCCGCTCGCAGCCAGCCGGCCCGGTGGCTCTTGTGGTGCTCGGCGACGTGCGCAGAGGCGGACACGGCCTCAACCTACCGGCATTCGCGAGAAATCCCCTTCCAGGACTAGCGTGCCGCCGCCGTCATTCGTGATCCGGAGGGGACCATGCCCGAAGCAGTCATCGTCGCTACCGCCCGTACGCCGATCGGGCGTGCGAACAAGGGCTCGCTGATCGAGTGCCGCCCCGACGACCTCTCCTCCCTCATCATTCGGGCGGTGCTCGCCAAGGCGCCGCAGCTCGACCCCTCGCAGGTGGAGGACGTGATCTGGGGTTGCGGGCAACCCGCCGGCGAAGCGGGTGCCAACATCGCGCGGGTCGCCTCGATCCTCGCAGGGGTCGACGCGCCCGGCGTCACGGTCAATCGCTACTGCTCGTCGTCGCTGCAGACGATCCGGATGGCCGCGCACGCGATCAAGGCGGGCGAGGGTGACGTCTTCGTGTCCGGTGGTGTCGAGACGGTCAGCCGGTTCATGAACGGTATGGCCGACGGTGGTCCGGCCAACGACAAGTTCAAGGCGGCGCGCGAGCGCACGAAGCTGCGCTCCGAAGGAGGCCAGCCGTCGTGGACTCCGGCCGACGGACTCGCCGACGTCTACATCGCGATGGGCCAGACGGCCGAGAACGTGGCCGAGGCCGAAAACGTGAGCCGCGAGGAGATGGACGAGTTCGGCGCCCGATCCCAGCAGCTCGCGGTGGAGTTCCAGGACAACGGCTATTTCGACCGAGAGATCACGCCGGTGACGCTCGCGGACGGCACCGTCGTTTCGAAGGACGACGGCCCGCGCCCGGGGACGACGGTCGAGAAGCTCGCCGCGCTCAAGCCGGTGTTCCGTCCCGACGGCAAAGTGACGGCGGGCAACGCGTGCCCGCTCAACGACGGCGCCGCCGCCGTGATCGTCATGAGCGACACCAAGGCCAAAGAGCTCGGCATCACGCCGCTCGCGCGCATCGTTGCTTCCGGGGTGAGCTCCCTCAACCCGGAGATCATGGGTCTCGGTCCGATCGAGGCGTGCCGCCAGGCGTTGAAGCGGGCGAGCATGACCATCGACGACATCGACCTGGTCGAGATCAACGAAGCGTTCGCCGCGCAGGTGTTGCCGAGCGCCAAGCACCTCGGGATCCCGCTCGAGAAGCTCAATGTGCACGGTGGCGCGATCGCACTCGGCCACCCGTTCGGCATGACCGGCGCCCGCATCATGACCACGCTGATCAACGGGCTCCAGACCGAGGACAAGCGTTTCGGTATGGAATCGATGTGTGTCGGCGGCGGCCAGGGCATGGCGATGATCATCGAGCGGCTGTAGCGCTCCGAGGTCGCGAGCGGCTGTAGCGCTCCGAGGTCGCGAGCGGCTGTAGCACTCAAGGTTGGGTGCGGGTTCCGTCGATGAAATTGGCGCGATGGATGCGATCAACAGCCTGGTCGGCGGGATGCGTGCGATGCAGTCGACGTTCGACGCGGCGGCGCAGTCCATCGCGACCGCGGACCTTCCCACCTCGAGCGCGCCCGACCCGACGGACCCGTTCTCGCCGAAGCCGCCAACCATGCCGGCTGACCTCGCCGGCCGGTTCGTCACCCTGACGACAGCGGCCGACATGCACCACGTCACCGCGGCCGCCCTGCGCTCGGCGGTCAGCATGTACCGGGACTCGCTCGACCTGGTACGGCCGACGCCGGTCGACTGATCCCGCGGCGCTCGCGCTACAGCGGGCGGAGGTGCGACTCGGTGACGAGGTTCTGCCCGCCGACATAGGGCCGGGTCGACCTCGAAGCCATGATCCCGTGCGTCGGCGCGCAGGGCTGCCATCCCTTCGTTGTGTCCGGTGTAATTGGGCGGCTGCTCCAGCATCCACACGATTCCCTCCGCGGCGACCTCGGACGGTTCCCAGTCCGAGTGGTCCGCGTCCGGCATGTTGAACACGAAGCCCTCCGACGCGACGGGCACGTCGATACGGAACGTGTTGACGGCGATGTCGAAGGGGCGCAGCTGGTGCGCGGCGGAGAGGGTCAGGTGCTCGAGCGCGGCCTTGGCCATGCCGTACGCCATGAGGTCGGGGATGAAGTTCAGGCCTGCGATCGACGAGACGTTCACGATCGCGCCGCCGCCGTTCGCTCTCATCGTCGGCACGGCGGCGCGTATCGCGACCAGCGGCGCGCGCATGTCGACCTGCATCACGAGGTCGAAACGCTTCATCTCGATGTCGAGGTCACCCGGAAAAGTGATCGCGGCGTTGTTGACGAGCACGTCGACCCGACCGAAATGCTCGACTGTCGTGGTGACCATGCGCTCGGTCTCTTCGTCGTGCGCGAGGTTGGTCGGCACCGCGATCGCGTCGCCGCCGGCCGCGGTGATGCGGCGAACGGTGTCGTCGATCGTGCCGGGGACGGCAAGAGGTGAGTCATCGGTCGCGCGGGCCGCGCACACGACCTTGCAGCCGTGCTGCGACAGGAGCTCGGCGGTCGCGGCACCGACTCCCCGTGACGCACCGGTGACGATTGCAACCTTCCCCGTGAGATCCATGATTCGGACCCTAGGCCGTGGCGCGTCGCTACAGGGCGGGGAGGCTTTGGTGCAGCCTCAGCGAATCCGCGTAGAGATCGCCGCGCTCGCCGACGCGCGCCAGGACCGTCGCCGGTTCGAACGACAACGCGTCGGTGGTCGCCCTCGTCGAGCGCAGTCTCGACCTCCGGCCAATCCAACGGGGCCGACACGGTCGGGCGGTCGCGGAGTCGGAGGGAGTACGCGCACACCGTCGTCTTGTGCCGGTCGTTCTGGCTCCAGTCGACGAATACCTTGCCGGGGCGTTTGGCGCGGGTCATCTCCACGAGCACACGATCCGGGTCGCGCGCCTCGAGCAACTGGCCGAGCGCGAGGGCGAACCGCTTGGTGTCGTCGTCGGATGCCCCGGACCCCTGAATCGGCACCGAGAGGTGCAGGCCCTTGCCGCCCGACGTCTTGACCACGCACCTCAGGTCGAGCCGTTCGAGCGTGTCGCGCAGTTCCAGCGCGACCCGGCAGCAGTCGATGATCGTCGCCGGCTCACCGGGATCGAGGTCGATGACCATCGCGGTGGGGTGCGCGGGGTCGGCGAAGGTCCACTGGTGCGTATGCAGTTCCAGGGCCGCGAGGTTCGCCAGCCAGACCAGCGCCGGCACGTCGTCGATGAAGCAGCCCCTGGTCCCACCGGTCGCTTCGTTCCCGGGTGAGACGTCGACCCATTCCGGATGATGCGACGGGCAGTTCTTCTCGAAGAAGCGAGGACCGCTCGGGCCGTCGGGGGCCCGAACGAGGGTGGGCGGGCGGCCGGCGAGGTGCTCGAGCATCGTCGGCCCGATGCGGCGGTAGTAGTCGATGACGTCGGCCTTGCGGAATCCGGCGGCCGGGTAGAGCACCTTGTCGAGATTCGAGAGGGTGAGCTCGCGGCCCTCGATCTCGACCTTGTGCCGCGTCGCCATACCTGCGCAACCCTATTTCGCCTCACGCTCGTGCTCGGGCGTGAGGGGCGTGACTCACGTCGACTCGCCCGTCAACCCCGTTACTCGGTGGGCCCGCGCCGACGATGTCGTTGATGTTCGTTGACGTGATGTCTTCCAGTGCAGGCGCAAGAGGTGGTCGCATGATGTCGAACCAACACGAATCGCCGATGTCGTCGAATCGCGCGACGGGCATCCACGTCCTCCTCGACGCCGAGGAGCTGGACGCCATCTACGGGGCGCTGTTCGTCCTCAGTGGCGACACGGACTACCTCGCTCACAAGCTCAGGTGCTACCGGAAGCGGCTCGAAGAGGAGTCGTGCGTGTCGACCCCGTGCGGAGCGCGCCCGGCCGAGCACCGAGACGGCCTTCGGACCAGCCTCGGAGGCCCATCGGGCCGGCCTCGGAGACAAGATCCCCGGGGCGGTATTCTTGCGTGATGCCCAGCGCAATATGGACCGGCTCGATCAGCTTCGGCCTCGTGCAGGTGCCGGTGCGCCTCGTCGGCGCGACGAAGAGTCGCGACGTGAGCTTCAACCAGCTCGAAGAGGGGACCGGCGCCCGGATCCGCTACAAGAAGGTGTCCGATGCCACCGGCGAGGAGGTGCCGGCGGAGCGCATCAAGCGCGGCTACGAGATCTCGAAGGGCCGCTACGTGATGATCGAGCCCGACGAGCTCGACGTGCTGCGCCCCAAGGGCAGCCACGCGATCGAGATCGAGGAGTTCGTCGACCTCGACGAGATCGATCCGCTGTACTTCGAGCAGCCCTACTACCTGGTTCCCGACGCCCGGGGTGTGAAGCCGTACAAGCTCCTCGTCGAGGCGATGCGCGAGCTCAACAAGGTCGCGATCGGCCGCATCATCGTGCGCAGCAAGGAGCGTCTCGTTGCGATTCGCACCGTCGACGGCATGCTCTGCATCGAAACGATGCGTTACGCCGACGAAGTCGTGTCACGCGAAGACCTCGTCCCCGCCGACGGTGAAGTCGACCTGACCGATCGCGAGATCGCGATGGCGCGCCAGCTCGTCGAGTCGCTCGCGAGTGAGCATTTCGAGCCCGAGAAGTATCACGACGAGTACCGCGAACAGGTACTCGATCTCATCGAACGCAAGGCCGCGGGGGAATCGATCGTCGCCGAGCCGGTTGTCGAACCGCCGGCCAAGGTGCTCGACCTCGTCGCGGCACTCGAGGCGTCGCTCGAGAAGGCCCAAAGCGCCAAGGAGCGGCATCCGAGCGTTGCCGCGTCCGCGTCGGCGAAGAGCCCGACGAAGGCGCCGGCGGTGAAGAAGGGGCCGGCCAAGAAACCGGCCGCCAAGAGGGCCGGCGCAAAATCGCCGGCCAAGACGGCGCAGCGCGTAGCTGCGACCGGGCTCAGGACGCCAGGCGCCTCGTCGCCGTCGGCTTCGGCGCGCCCTGCCGTTGCGTGCGCCCGGCAAGCACGCGCACCGGCGCGAAGGATCGGGCGGTCGACGGACCGTGCTCGGTGTCGAGCCAGCCGCAGGCGCCACACACCGGCGAACCGTCGCCCGAGGCGCCGAACGTCGCGCAGGCCTCGAACGAGCTGCTGACCGGGGCGTGTGTACTGGCCGGGGGTGTCGGTGCGTACTGGCCGGGGAGTGCTCGTCGATCGTCTGCATGGGTACACCCTGCCAGGAGGGTGTGACACCAACCCCCGGCTCCGGCCTCCCGCCCGCTATTGCGGCAGGCGCCCGTCGAGCGCGGCCCGGGCCGCGAAGCGCACCCGCAGGTCGTCGTCGGCCAAGCGGCGCTCGACGCTGAGATCGGCGCGACCCACGCCGATCTGGGCCAGGCCCCGCAACGCGTAGTAGCGCACGCATGCATCCTTGTCGCCCAGCGCGCGTTCGAACAGCAGGCGGAGGTCGGGGCGCACGGCGTGGGCGGCGGCGCGGATCGCGGCCCGCCGCACCGCGCGCGAGGAGTCCTCGAGCGACCGGGTCCACGGCTTTGCGACGAGCAACGGATCGGCGAGCTCGAGCTTGGCCGCGGCCAGGCACCGGAACGCGGCGTCCGGAGACGACGTCGCGTCGAGCAGACGCGGCGAGATCGCGCGGATTCGAGACGTCGAGCGAGCCGATCTCGGCGACGGCGCGTTCGTGCGCGCCGGTCGGGTTGCGACGACGCGCGGCGGAACGAACGCGGACGTGATCGTGTCGAAGACGCGCAACAAGATCGACGTGCCAGCTGATCGGGATCCGCGAGCGCGACCGACACCGCAAGCCGGCTCGACCCGCACCACCTCGATGTCCTCGAACTCGCGGAAGAGCGCGGCGACCGCGGCCGACGAGCCCTGGCCGTCGCGCGTGAAGCGCCCGCCCTTGCCGGTCGCGACCGGGCCCGGTCATGAAGCGGAGCTCGGCGGGGTCGCGCCCGGCCTCGATGACGACGAACTCCTCGAAGGTGTCGCCGAGCGTGCGTTCGTGGACGGGGACGATCGAGCCGGCCGCGGCCGGCTCGCCCGCCGGCGCGGCGTCGTGCGGAAGCGGCGTCGGCGTCGATCTCGATCTTGAAATGGGCGGACTTCCAGCCGTAGCCGAGCCGGATTCCCGGTGCGAGCTCCTCTTCGGTCCACCCTTCGCCGGGCCCGACGAGCCCGGACAAGCCGGCATCGTCTTCGACCGTCCACGGACCTTCGGAGAAGAAACGCCGGAGCTGGGCCCGGGCGCGGTCGACCAGGGTGATCGGCATCCGCCCGAACGAGGTCCGGGAGACGTGTTCGACCGCAGTTTGTGTCAGCCCCGCACGGGCGATGCGCAGGCGGGCCGCATCACGATCATGGGCCACGCCGGAATCGTACGGTCACTCAGACCTGAACCGAGCGACCGTCCTTCCACTCCCGCAGGACCAGGTAGTGGCCTTTCAGGGCGGCGTGATCCCAGACGCCGAACCCCATCAGCGTCCCCTCGTAGCCCGAGCTCGCCGGGAGTTGCTTGACGCGCCGCAGCCCGTCGGCGATGCCGGCCCGGGTCAGGTGCTCGGAGGCGGCGATGCCTTCTCCGAGCAGGCGCCCCATGTCGTACGCGGCGCAGCCGATCGGACCGCCGGCGGCTGCGGGGAACTGCTCGCGCGAGCGTCGCGCGGCTGCAGGTTGTCGTCGGCGATCGTGTCGATGTACTCCCAGCCGGCGTAGCCGTCGCGCCAGTCCGGCCTGGCGTAGCCGAACATGAGCGCGGAGTTCGCGAGCACGGGAACGCTCCAGCCCAGCGACGCGAGCCCGAGCGCCACCGCGCGCGACGACACGCCGAGGCCGAGATAGACGAGAACATCGGGCTGGGCTCGGCGGAGTCGAGCGAGAGGCTCGGTCGGCGTCCTCGGACAGCGAGGAGATGCTCGCGGTGCCGGTGACCTCCAGACCGAGGCGTCCGCGCGCGGCCTCGAAGAACTCGGCGTAGCGACGACCGACCGGGGAGTGGTCGAAGATGACGGCGACGCGGCGCGAGCCCGCGCTCGGCCGCTCTCGCCGCGAGTACGGGCGGCTCCTCCTCGAGCGACCCGACCTGGTAGTGGAACATCCACTCGCGAACGCGTGCGCTCGCCGCCCGAGTAGTTGATCGCCGGGATCCGAGCCTCATCGCACAGGGGCGCCGCGATCAGCGCGTTGTCGGAGATCGACGGCCCGATGATCGCGACGACGCCTTCGTCGTCGAGCTCGGCGAACGCACGCTTGCACCTCGGCCTCCGTGCCCGACGGCAGCCCTTGCGACTGCCGTTCGACGAGCTCGATCCCGCGGTCGAGCCGCCCGGTCGCGGCAACTTCGTCGAATCCGATCCGGAGTGCCTTGGCAGCAGATCGCCCATCTGCGGGAAGTCGTAGAGCAGCCCTATACGAACCGGAAGCGCGGATGAGTCGGCCATCGCCGTATCCTTGCACGATGCTCCGCGAGAACGTCGAGCGCGTCGCGGGAGACGTGATCCACGCCGCCTTGACCGGCGTCACGCGTCTCGGCGCAATCGGACCTCGACACCGGCGGGCCCGAGCGTTTCATTCCTTCGGCGCCGGAAGCATGATCGCCTTTCCCCAGACGGTGCTGTTCGGCGAGGGCCGGATCGCGCTCGGTCGCGCGAGCACGATCGGCCCGCTCGCCACCGTCAGCGCCGGTATGCCGTCGCAGGCCGAGATGCACGGAGAGCCGGTCATCACGATCGGCGATCGTTGCATGCTCGGCAAGGGCATCGGCATCGTGGGTCACGAGCGCATCGACATCGGCGACGACATCTGGACCGGCCACTACGTCTACATCACGGATCAGAACCACGGTTACGAGAACCTCGACGAGCCGATCGGTGTGCAGATGTGGAAGAACGAGCCCGTCTCGATCGGCGACGGGAGTTGGCTCGGCCACGGCGCGATCGTCCTGCCGGGATCACGCATCGGGCGCCACGTCGTCGTCGCGGCCGGAGCCGTCGTCGCCGGCCTCCACGCTCCCGACAACTCCGTCGTCGCGGGCGTCCCCGCCCGTGTCGTCCGGCGTTACGTCGCGGGGGAAGGCTGGGTCGCCGTCCCCCGCGACGATTGACCCGTCAGCCGGTGGCGTTCGGGGCCCCGGCCGGCAGCGGCGCCGGTTTGGGCAACAGCGCGGCGGGGATGTCGGTGTCGGAGTAGATCGTGACGGTGTCCGCCTTGTCGAAGAGTGGCATGGGTGCGGTCGGCCACTGGTTCGGCAGGTACCGAACCCCGCCTCCCATCAGCCGGTACATGCCGGTGCCCTGGGTGCCGGTCTCGTCGGGTCCGGTCGCAGTCGGGTCCCACCACTCGACGCCGGCGTTGTCGAGACCTGCCGGATCGTCACCGGTCCAGAAGCCGTGGTTCCCGTACGTCGCGATCGTCTGCACCGTGGGTGCGGTCGTCGACGCGTTCGGCGGGGCGGCATCGAGACCGTTGCGGAACGCGGTCGGCGTCAGGTTCGGGCCGGCGAGCTGGAGGCCGTCGAACAGCAGCTCGACGTCGCCTTTGACGATCCCGTACGCGTTCTGATCGGGCGGGGCTGCACCTTTGAACCACCACTGGTGCAGCGTGAACGCGTCTTGTTTGTCCTGGGGAATGCGAGCGGGGATCAGCTGCAGGCCGAACGTGTGCTGCCACTGTTGTTGATCGAACTGGCGCGCGAACACGTTCGTGTCGGCGAGCACGGTGCCCGACATGACCCACTCCGGGAAGTAATTCTCCTTCGTCATCTCCTTGGTCAAGAAGATCGGGAAGATGGGATCACCGGTGAAGAGGATGCTCGTCGCGTTCTTCTGCTTCAGCCGGGTCGCGATCGTGCGGGCGTCGGCCTGCAGGGTCGGGATGTTCAAGTAGTAATCGACGTGGTCGACGACGTCGACGCCGGTTGCCTTGAGCTTGGTGGCGAGGTCGTCCCACGCGGCGCGGTACTGGTTGTCGGGCGTGTCATAGGTGAGCATCGTGAACGTGCGAGGCTTGCCCTTCAGCGCCGGGCCGGCCCATTGGGCCGGCTTGCCGGCCAGCTGGTTCTTGATGAACGTGGTGATCATCGTCGACGTCTGGTCCGGCGAGGGACCGGTCGGCCAGAGATACGGCTCGTTCGCCTCGTAGTACGTCTGGGGTTGGGAGATGATGCACGAACCGATGCAGAGGATCTTCTTCTGCGCGAGCTCGTCGTCGAACGCCTTGGTCTGCGACGGACCTCCGACGACGGCGAACACGCCCGCGGCCGCGGCGCGGTCCGCGTCGGCGCGAGCCTGCACGGAGTCGGAGCTCGATCCCGAGCCGTCGATACGGACGAGTTGCACCTTGCGGCCGTAGAGCTCGAAGGTGCCCCCGTAGATGTCGCTGTAGTCCTTGTACGCCTGCGCGGTCTTGGCGGGCGGGTCGTACGCGCCGGCCTGAGCGAGCACGCCGTCGAGGGTCGGGTCCGGCTTGGCGAGGTAGTACCCGATCTTGATCGTGGTCGCGGTCACGCCCGGCCAAGTAGCCCCACCGTTGTTCCCGGTGAAGTCCTCGACGCAGGGCGGGGGGGTCAAGATCGGGATGGCGACGCGTCCTGTCGTGGTGTCGCAGTTGTGCCACTGCTTCGATGCGGCGAGCCCCTGGGCCTTGGCGTCGTTGTAGAAGAGCGGCACGCCGTTCTTGCCGGAGACGCTCGCGGCGGGCGCCGTATTCCCGGTCTGGACCGTGCTCGGCTTCTTCGAATTACCGCCCCGCGACGCGAGCACTGCTACGACCACCGCGACCACGACCACGATCGCGATGAACGGCGCGTAGCGTGTCCACGGCGTCTTCCGTCGTCGCGGTGTCTGCTGCAATCCCATCGATCGTCCCCCGTTTCGTGGTGTTGCCGGACTCGTTCGTTCCGAAGTTGAGCTCTAGATCTGTTGTGCCCCGCTGCGCGCGATCGCCGCCTCGCTCGTTCCGAGGTACGAGTGCACGACGACCGGATCGTTCACGACCTCTTCCGGTGGCCCGGTGGCGACGACGACACCGAGGTCGAGGGCGACGAGCCGGTCGGAGATGCCGAGCAGGAGTGGTACGTCGTGCTCGATCACCAGCAGGGTCGCGCCCGTCTGCTCACGGATGCGCAGGAGCATCGGCCCGAGCGCTTCGGCTTCGCGCTGAGCAATGCCCGACGAAGGCTCGTCGAGCAACATGACCGTCGGGTTGTGCGCGAGCAGGCACGCGAGGTCGACGATGCGCCGGCTCCCGGTGGACAGCTCGCGGACGAGCTTGTCGCGGAAGTCAGTGATGCCGAGGAGCTCGAGGAGGCGTTCGACGTTCTCGTGAATGTCCTGTTCGATGTGCGCCACCGACGGCAGGCGCAGGGCGGCGGCGACCGGATCGCGCATCTCGAGATGCCGTTCGAACGCGATCGACACGGTCTCGGCCACGCTCAGGTTCGGGAAGAGTCGCCCGTCCTGAAACGACCGCCCGAGCCCGAGCTTCGAACGGGCGACAGCGGGCATGCGCGTGACGTCCTCGGCTTCGTCGCCCTCACCGAGGATGATCGTGCCGCGATCCGGGGTCACGAATCCCGAGATCGTGTCGAACAGCGTGGTCTTCCCCGCGCCGTTCGGTCCGATGAAGCCGATGATCTCGCCTGCGGCCGCCTGGAGCGACACGTCGGTGAGCGCGGCGAGCCCACCGAAACGCTTCGACACCTCGTGGAGCCCGAGCCGGATCGGCGCGTCGGACCGGATCGCCGGGTCGGAGGGGTGTCCGTTGGTCCCGGTTCCCTCCAGCTGGGCGGCGGTTGCCGCGACCAGCGGTCCGACCGTGTCGACGGACCCGTTCGTCGGTGTCGAATTCGTGGCCTCGGTCAGCTCGATCTCCGCGAGGTCGTTCGGCAGGCCGCTCGCCGCACCGTTTCCGGTCGCCCCGTGCTGCATGCCCGACTGCGCGCCCTCGAGGAAGACGGAGCGCAGCACGTCGGGGCGTTCGAGGAGCTCGGCGGTTGGACCGTGGAATCGGATCTCGCCCTTTTCCATGAAGTACGCGGTCTGGGCGATCGTCAGCGCGAGGTTCACCGACTGCTCCACCAAGATGATCGTCGTGCCCTGGGCGGAGATGTCGGCCACGATCGGGAGCAGTTGCTCGACGATGGCCGGCGCCAGTCCCAAGGAGAGCTCGTCGATCATCAACAGTCGCGGCTTCTCGATGAAGGCCATACCGAGCGCCAGCATCTGCTGCTGTCCACCCGAGAGGTTGCCGGCCGGCTCGTCGAGGCGTCCTCGGAGTACCGGGAACAGCTCGAGCACGTGTTCGGTGGCCTCGGCGACGAAGGTCTTGTCGTGGCGGTGCAGCCAGCTGGCCAGGCGCAGGTGATCGGCGACGCTCAACGTCGGGAACACCCCTTGGCCGCCGGGCATCTGCACGACGCCGCGGCCCGCGACCTCGTTCGGCGGCGCGTAGGTCATGTCGCGGCCGTCGAACACGACGGCGCCGTTCGTCGCCTCGACGAGGCCGGAGATCGTCTTCAAGAGCGTCGACTTCCCGGCCCCGTTCGTCCCCAGCAGTGCGACGATCTCCCCTTCGTCGACCTCGAAGTTGACCCCGAACAGCACCTGGACGTTGTCGTAGTGCACGTCGACGTTACGGACGAGCAGCAGCTTCACCTCGCCCTGCTGGCGCTTCAGCATCACCTCGGCCTGAGCAGCGGTCGAGGTCCACACCCGGTTGATGTCGCTGCGCACGTACATCGAGCCCGACGCCAGAATCCACGCACCGATGAGGAAGATCGGCGCGACCACGAGCAAACCGACACGCAGACCGTAGGTGTCGGCGATCGCGCCGACGACATACAGCGCGATCAAACCGGGGACGACGAACAGCGTCGCCATCGCGTACCCCATCGACCGTACCTTCGGCGGGATCGCCAGTGACAGCGACGCGTAGATCCCGGGCACGAGCAAGGAGGAGAAAGCGGCGACGAGGAAGTTCATCGCGATCGCGAGCCACAACCACGGCGCCAGCGCGAACAGGGTCCACGCCCCGGCCACGAGGAGGCCGACGATGGCCAGCATCCTCAGGCCGAGGCCCGGGTCCCGCAGCATGAGTCGTGACGCGAGCGGGATGCCGAGCAACAGGGCGACGATCTGGCCCGGCTCGGCGAACGCGGCGACGAGCCCGCGCTGGAAGTCGTCGAGATGGAAGACGTGTTCGTAATAGAGCGACGTCAAGGTGATGAGACCGATGAACGCGGCGGCGAGGAAGGGGAGCGAGTACCAGATCCGGCGCAGCGTGCCGACCTGCCAGAGGATGCGGATCGACTCCGCGAACGAGGGCGGCACCTCGTCGGTGCCGATCACGGCGGAGCTGGCGCCGGCGGCGGCGCGTTCCCAGTGTCCCCGACCGGGTTCTTTCAGTCGCAGCCCGAGCAGCACGAACCCGATCGTCGGGATCACAAAGACGATGAACGGCAGCCGCCAGCCGAAGAACTGCCCGAGCATCCCGCCGAGCGCACCGCCGACGAATGCGCCCAGCGCGAGCCCGATCTGGTGGGAGCCGAAGACGTCGGCCCGCACCTCCGGAGGGTGGTAGTCGGAGAGCAGTGAGTTGTGGGTGGGCGCGACGACTGCCCGCCCGACACCGCTGCCCGAGCGGGCGACGATCAGGACCGCGAGCGCGAACGACAAGCCGGTGAAGAGGCCGAACACCGCCCAGACCACCGCGCCGACGAGCGCGAGCGCGACCCGCGGGATCCGGTCGGAGTAGTACGCCAGCGGCACCGGCAGGAGCAGCGCGCCGAGTGTCGTGAGTGCGACGAGCGTCAGGAACCCGCCGTTCGAGAGGTGGAAGGCGTCGCGGATGTCCGGCGCGAGGATGCCGAACGCGGTCTGGTCGAGCTGGCTCGAGAAGTTCAGGCCGACGAGCACGATCAAGGGCAACAGCGCCTCTCCGCCGCTCACCTCGTCGAAGAACTGACGAGGCGCGCGGGGAAGGTGGCAGTCGATGCCCCAGATGCGGAACAGGACCTTGCGGGGCTTCTTCGCGACAGGAGTGCGCACTATTCCCTGACCTCGACGAGAGCGTCGGTCTCGATGGCACCCTCGGCCAGCGCGCCGGCGAGATCGGACCCCGGTGGGGGCGCGGCCGCCTCGAGGCGAGTGTCGGCGAGAAGGCTCGGGACGCGGATGTTCTTGCGGCGCGCGTACCAGCGGAGGGCGCCGTCGCAGCGCGTCGCCGAGCGCGGCGCCCAGTCCGCCGGGAAGGA
Organism: uncultured Actinomycetes bacterium; assembly: GCA_963784845.1. GTDB lineage: Bacteria > Actinomycetota > Acidimicrobiia > IMCC26256 > PALSA-610 > PALSA-610. Next base: position 102,335 of record CAWASN010000006.1, read on the forward strand.
TCATCAAGACGAGCAGGAGCCCGGCGCCGGTCGACAGGAACGCCCATTCGGGCTGCACGAGGAAGTACTCGATCCCCTTGACGAAGATGGCGCCGATCACCGCCCCGCCGATCGAGCCGAGTCCGCCGACGACGACCATCGCGAACACGCGCAGGCCCGCGATCGGATCGAAATTGTCGGCGTCGAGCGCGTGCTGTTGCAGCACGAGGAGCGCGCCGGCGATCCCCGACAGGAAGCCCGAAACGGCGAACGCCATGACGAGCGCGCCCCGCGTGCCGACCGCATAGGCCTGGGCCGCTCGCTCGTTGTCGCGCACGCCGATCAGGACGCGTCCGATGCGACTGCTCCGCAGTCCCCGTACCATCCACAACGAGAGTGCAAAGAGCACGACGACGAGCACGTAGAAGCCGCGCTCTCCGTCGACTGCGATGAATCCCAGGACGTGCGTGCGTGGGACGCGCACCGAACCGTCGGGGACCCAGCTCTTCATCGGTGAATAGCCGACGTTCAGCAGGTAGCTCGACGTCAGCAGCGAGAACGCGAGCGTGGCGACGGCGAAGGCGAGGCCGCGCGCCCGCAACGTCGGCAGCCCGACGAGGACCGTCGTGCACGCGCCGACTACGCCCGCGGCCAACAAGATGAACCCGATGTCCCAGTGGTAACGGGTCGCAAGTGTGCCGGCGACGGCTCCGGACACGCCGACGAAGGCCATCTGCCCGAGGCTGACCTGGCCGGCCCAGCCGGTGAGCACCACGAGGGAAAGCCCGATGATGGCGAAGATGCCGATCGTCGCGATCAGCTTCACGTGCACCGACGAGAAGATGAACGGGATCAACGCCAAGAACCCGACGAGCAGCGCGGCGAGCCCCAGGCGCGTCGTCCGGACCGCCCGAACCCGGCGCAACTCCGTGGGGATCGCCTTGATCTCGCGAGTCGCCTGCCAGGTGGATGTCGCCGCGCTCGACAACCGGTCGATCGTGCTCGTTCGCTGCAACAGCAGCGCGATCAAGACGATGCCCGCCGGTATCGCGGTGCCGAAGTCGATGGACGGGTAGTGATAGACGGCCGCCTTCTCGACGATGCTGAGCCCCACGGCCGCGAGCACCGCGGTCGGCATGCGTTCCATGCGTGCAATGACGGCGGCACCGAGAGCCATCAGCAGGAGGCTCGGATCGAGGGCGCGGCCGATACCGAGGCCGACCACGCCGATGCGTAGGAACATGGCGACGAACGCGAGCAGCCCCGCGAGGCCCCACACGACGCTCTGGAGCCGCCGTACCGGAATGCCGAGGAGCGATGCCCGATCTGCGTTCTCCGCGCTCGCCTGGAGAGCGATACCGGTGGCGCTGAGCCGGAAGAACGCGGCGAGGCCGATGAGCACGATCGGCACCACGATGACGACGAGCACGTCGTTGCCGTCGAAGACCGCGCCGGACACGCTGAAGGTCGCGTGGAAGAACGGCGGGTACTGCGAGTCGCTCGGTTGCCCCAGCCACACCGGCAAGAAGAGCCCCAACGCGATGAGCAGGTCGGTCACACCGATCGTCACGACGGTGAGGATGAGTCGGGGCGCCCGGAAGAAGATCCTGAGGAACAAGAACTCGACGAGGACCCCGAGCAGGATCGCCGAGCCGAATCCGATGGCGAGCGAGAGGTAGATGTTCCATCCGAGTGAAGCCCACAAGAGGAACGCGAAGCTCGCGGGCGCAGCGCCCAGGTCGGCGGCGGCGAAGTTCACGATGCGGTTCGCGCGGTACACGATCACGAAACCGAGCGCGATCAACCCGAGCAGCAGCCCCTGGATGGCGCCGTCGACATAGATCCCGAGTGGAACCCTCCAGCCCGGCGCCAACTTCACGCCCGCGACCATGAGCGCGAACGGCAGCAGCGCGATACCGGCCGAACGGGCAAGGGCGCGCGGGTCGCGGGTCATGCGTCGGCCACTCCGAGTCGGAGGAGGACCGAGTCGACGATGCAACGGACCGAGTCGTCGACGCCGAGCCGGTGGCGCTCGCGCAACGCCGACCACGCCTCGGGGCCCGTGAGCACGTCGAGGACGGCGACGGTGCCGATCCTGTTCTGCTCGTCGAGCGTGCTCAGCTCCTGCTCGAACAGGCGCTCGAGGTCGGCGCGGGCAAGAGACCGGGCGTTGTGCAGCGTGCGTGCAAGTGTTGGTGACGTCTCCTCGTGCAGGCGCGTCGCCCGGCCCACCGCGCCGGTGCTCTCGTAGAGGCGTGCACGCTGGCGCACGAGCGCTGTGCGCGCTCGACCGCCGATCCCGTCGTCGGCACCGGCGTGAGCATCGGCGCGATGCGGGCGAAATGGCGGTGCGCCGCGACGAAGAAGAGGTCCTCGAGATCGTCGAAGTGCACGTACACCGAGCGCACCGACACCTCGGCCCGTTCGGCGATCTGCTTCGCGGTCGGGCGGAGCTCGCCCGCGGTGAGCAGGTCGAGCATCGCGTCGGCGATCGCGTCCCGGGTCTTGGCGGAGCGGGCCGTGCGACCGTCGACCGCCGGGCCGAGACTCGGCGCCGTCGCGGCCGACACGTCCGCGGGTGTGACCACCTCGACCGGCTGGGCCCCGTTCACGAAGGCGCAATGTACGGTTGGTGCACGACCTGTGCAAGATGGTCGGAAAATCGCCGGAGGCGTCGTCGGGCACTCGTTATCGTTGATGCAATGCCGCACCCGGACGTCGCGTTCGAACGCGCGCGCCTGGAATTCGCTCGATCGTGCCTGCGTGCCATGTACGAGCGCACCGCCGCCAAGATCGGCAACGACGAGATCCTGGCCGCGAACGAGGCCGATGCGGAGGCCGTTCGCTGGCAGTTGCAGCGTCGGTTGGCGTCACTCGACGAGGACGTGGCCGTGCTCTGTTTCGGTCGGATCGACGAGGAGTCCGGTGCTCTTTGGTACGTCGGCCGCCGCCACATCGAAGATGCCGACGGAACGGCGGTGGTGATCGACTGGCGCGGCGGGAGTCGCGACACCCTTCTACCGCGCCACCCTGGCCGATCCGTTCGGTCTCGAGCGCCGACGGCGGTTCGTGTTCACGGCCGCGCGAGCTGGTTGATGTCTTCGAGGAGGATTTCGGCGATCCGGACTCGCTCGCCGGTTCCGGCGGAGTACCGGACCCACTGCTGGCCGAGCTCGGCCGCGCCCGCACCGGGCAGATGCGCGACATCGTCGCGACCATCCAGGCCGAACAGGACGCGATCATCCGAGCGCCGATCGAGACCTGCCTCGTGGTCCAGGGCGGACCCGGGACGGGCAAGACGGCCGTCGGCCTCCACCGCGCCGCGTTCTTGCTCTACGAGCACCGCGCCCGCCTCGCTCGCGAGGGAGTGCTGGTCGTCGGACCCAACCCGGTGTTCCTTCGGTACATCTCGCAGGTCCTGCCGTCACTGGGCGAGACGTCGGCAACCCAGACGACCGTCGACGGGCTGCTCGGGCTGCGGTTCCGGATCGTCGCCGACGATCCCGTCGAGGTCGCAGCCGTCAAGGGCGACGCCCGGATGGCGGAGGTCATCGCGCGCGGCGCCGCCGACGCGATCAGGCTTCCCGCGGCCGGAGTGACGCTGCGGTTCCGGACGCGCCAGCTCACGATCGGAGCCGACGAGGTGCGCGATCTGGTCGACGACGCCCGACGCCGCGCTGCACCGTTCGCCACCCAGCGCGAGCGGTTCCGCCAGTCGCTCGTCCGCCACGCGTACGACCGCTACACCGGTGGGCTCGCGATCGAGCTCGACGAGCACGATTTCGGAACCGGGGTGCTCGGCGACTCGGAGTCCCGCAGGGCGATCGACGGCTGCTGGCGGAGCGTGAGGCCGGTCGCGCTCGTGCGGTCGTTGCTGACCGGGCGCGCCTTGCTTGCCCGGGCCTCCGCGGGTGTGCTCACCGAGGCGGAACAGCGGTCGCTGCTGCGGCCGCAGCGGACAGGCCGACGCCTGGACCGCCGACGACCTTCCGTTGCTCGACGAGGCGGAGTCGTTCGTCAAGGGCTCGCCGCGAGGCTTCGGTCATGTCGTGGTCGACGAAGCCCAAGACCTTTCGCCGATGCAGCTGCGCATGCTCGCGCGGCGCGGCGCACCGGCACTCGATGACGGTGCTCGGTGATCTCGCGGAGGCCACCGGGCCGGCATCGCCGGCGACATGGGAGGCGACGCTCGCGCATCTCGGCGTGCCAGAGAACGCGCAGCCGGCCGAGCTGACCATGGGCTATCGCTTGCCCGGGGCGTTCCTCGCCCTCGCCAACCGACTGCTTCCCGTCGCGGCCCCGGGGGTCGCGGCGTCGCGGTCGGTGCGCGCCGACGGCGATCCCCCCGACGTGCGCGAGTTCCCGGCAGCCTCATTGGTGACCGCAGTCGCCGATCACGCGCTCGACCTCGCAAAGGAGTTCGCAACCGTGGCCGTCCTCGCCGCGGACGCGCAGGTCGACGGGCTCCGGCGGACGATCGAAGATCGCGGCGTCGTGCTCGCCGAGCCCGGAGAGGTCGATCCCGACCGCCCGCTCGTGGTGTTGTCCGCGCGGCTGGCGAAAGGACTCGAGTTCGACGCGGTCGTGGTGATCGAACCGGCCGAGATCGTCGCCGAGAGTCCCCACGGTGTGCGGCTCCTGTTCGTGGCGTTGACCCGCGCGGTGCAGCATCTGGCCGTGGCCCACGCCCGGCCGCTTCCCGACGTCATGCTCTGAGGCCGCCGAGACCGGCGCCGGGTTCGAGCGGCAGGTGACGAGCGGCCGCGGCGCGATACGTGCGTCGGATCCCGGGCGCTCGAGGGAGCTAGAGGTACAGCCGGTCGGTGATCTCGGGTCGATCCGGTGGACCGGCCCGACTCGGGACCGGCCCGGTGTACGACGCGGGTCGGTCGGGGCCGGAGCGTCCCATGCGAACGGCAGTACGCGGCCACGCGTAGGCGCCGACGAAGATCGCGATCCCCGCGACGATCAGTGTGATCGCCGAAGGCAGCACGCGGTCGCCGTAGACGCGGAGGAGCGCGGACGCGATCTGCGGCGCGCTGCTCGAGGCGTGCGCGAGAACGCGGGGGAGGACCTCGAGCACGACGACGGGCACGAGCGCGAGGAACGCAGTGCGCCGCCCGACGCGCGCGATCGCTCGCCGGTCGTGGCGCAAGAGCAGAGAAGCACTCACGAGGAGCAGGGCGGCCGCGCTCGCGAGGAGCGTGACGACGTTTGCGGTCGACCGCGCGTCGGGCACGTGCGGCAGCCGATTCGACGAGATCGAGACTGCGAGCGGAGGAGCGCGGAGCGATCTGCGCCGCGAGCTGAGGGTCCGTCGGTGCGATCTGGTCGTGCAAGGCGTTCGTGAGCGCGCGTGCCGTCGACGGTGAACGAGCCGGTGTGGGCGCCGGACAGGACTGCTTCGTGCATCTGGGCGATGGTGTTCGCGAACGCGGCCTCCACCCGAGGGTCGCTCATCGCCTTGACGATCGCGGGAGCGACCCTCGGGTCGGCGGCGGCGCCCGGAAGCCCGCCGCGCGATCTCGCTCGTCACCTGGTCGGCGAGCCCCTGACGCACCGCGGGCGTGGTCGAGCAGCGCATGGGCCGCGGCGCGGGTGGTGTCCGGGTCGAGCACGACGTGCGAGACGATCCACGCGTCGTAACCGATCCAAGCCGCGAGGAAGCCAATGGTCAGGAGCAGGCGGGCGATCGTGTTCGATCCCATCAGGGGTTCGATCCCATCCAGGTCTTGTCGGCGCGGCCGGCACACGCCTCAAGGTGCACGGCTCCGCCGAACCGTCAGCCGGCTTGCTTTGCTACTGCCGCGGCCGCCGCAAGGGCCCGTTTGGGGTCGAGGAAGCGCCCCTTGACGCCGCCCGGGCCCGGTGCGTTGCCGCGGCACGAGATCGTCGTTCAGCTGGTAGACGAGCGGCTCGCCCGTCGGGAGGTTGAGCTCGACGACCTCCTGGGCGCCGAGACCGTCGAGATGCTTCACCAGCGCTCGCAACGAGTTGCCGTGAGCCGCGACCAGAACCGTCGCGCCCCGGCGCAGGTCGGGGACGATCGCGTCGTACCACCACGGCAACATGCGCTCGAGCACGTCCTTCAGGCATTCGGAGCGCGGCAGCAGATCACGCGGCAACGCGGCATAGCGCTCGTCGTACCCCCATCGCTTCGCGTTGCGAGCGAGCGTGGGGTCGAGGCCGGGCGGAGGGACGTCGTAGGACCTTCGCCACACCTTCACCTTGTCGGCACCGAACTGCGCCGCGGTCTCGCGCTTGTCCTTGCCTTGGAGATCGCCGTAGTGACGCTCGTTCAGGCGCCAGGAACGGCGTACCGGCACCCATTTCCGCGCGCACTCGTCGAGCGCGAGCTCGGCGGTGCGAATCGCTCGGAGCTGCACTGACGTATGGACGACGTCGGGACGCACGTCGGCGGCCGCGAGGTCGCGTCCACCGCGTCGCGCTTCGTCGCGCCCCTGATCCGTCAGGTCGACGTCGACCCAGCCCGTGAACAGGTTCTTCAGGTTCCACTCGCTCTGCCCGTGGCGTAACAGGACCAGCGTGTACGGCACGGGCAGCATTCTGCCCGACCGGTAGTGTCCGCCAGCGAATGGGCCCGGCGATCGGGGCCCGTCGGAACGGGGCCCCGGCGAGCAGGGAACATGACCGACCTTCACATCGTCACACTGTGTACCGGGAACGCGGCGCGCTCGGTGATGGCCGGTGCAATCTTGCGCGAGCACGTGCCGGGCCTGCACGTCACGACGTCGGGTACGCACGTCATCGAGGGCATGCCCATGAGCTGGCGCACCCGTGACGCGATCGCCGCGCTCGGGCTGCCGATACCGGATCACCGGAGCCGCCAGGCGACGCTGTCCGAGCTCGATTCGGCCGACCTGGTGATCGCGTTGGCGCGAGAGCATGTGGCGTGGATGCGGCGCGTGCATCCGCGAGCCGCCCCGCGTACCGCGACGCTGAAGCGGCTCGCGCGCGACCTTCCCGCCGACGGCACTCCGCTCGTCGAGCGCGTCGCGGGCATGATGCTGGCCGACGTCGAGCTCGAACCCGACGAGGACGTGCTCGATCCCGCGGGTGGCGATCTCGACGTGTTCCTCGACTGCGCCCGGGAGATCTCCGAGCTCCTGCACGCTGTCATTCCTCGGTTGTAGGGGCACGCGTCATGGCCGACGTTCCTGTCACCACTGAGATCCCCGAAGACGTAGCCCGGGTCGAGGCGACGCTGTTGGGTGAAGGTGGCCCCTTCGAGGTCGTCGATATCGAGGTCGGCGGAGTGACGATCCAGTCGTTCAAGAACCGGATCCGAACGTTGCGCGACCTGTTGTTGAAGTCCGTCGACTTCGGCGACAACACGTACATGCTGGCGACCGACGGTACGAGCGAGCGCCGGCTCAGCTTCGCCGAGCACGCGCGGGCGGTCGCCTCGGTCGCGGCTGCGTTCAAGGACCGCTATGACGTGCAGCCCGGCGATCGGGTTGCGATCCTGGGCGCCAACTCGCCCGAATGGGTCATCTCGTTCTGGGCGGCGATCAGTCTCGGTGCGATCGCCGTCGGCCTGAACGGGTGGTCGACGGGCCCCGAGATCGCGTACTTCGTCGCCGACTGCGAGCCGAAGGTGCTCGTCGCCGACCGCAAGCGCTTCGAGCGCGTCGAGGGCGACCTCGGTGTTCCGGTCGTCGTGATGGAGGACGACTTCGCCGAGCTCGAGGCGTACACGCCCGAAGCGGGCTTCGCCGAGATGGACGTCGACGAGGACGACCCCGCGATCATCCTCTACACGTCGGGCACCACGGGGCGGCCCAAAGGCGCGATCAACACGCACCGCAACGTGGCGTCGTACTTGATGCTCAACTTCTACAACGGCGCCAAGGCGATGATGCTCGCGCCGCCGCCCGGCGCCGACGATCCGCCGCCGCTGCCGACGTGCCAGCTCGTGTCGAGCCCGCTCTTTCACGTGTCCGGGCTGCACAGCGCCGCGGTCATGATGCTCGCGACCGGGCTGAAGAGCGTGTGGTTGATGGGTCGGTTCGATCCCGCGGTCGCCATCCGCGTGATCGAAGAGGAACGGTGCACCGGTTGGTCGTTCACCGAGACCCTGCTACACCGCATGGTGAACTTCCCCGACGCCGACAAGTACGACCTCTCGAGCATCAAGACCGTCGGCGGTGGCGGTTCTCCGGTGGCGCCGTCGTTGATCGAGCGCACCCGGCAGATCTTCCCGAACGCGCGCCACAGCGTCGGGATCGGTTACGGCCAGACCGAGTGCGCGGCGCTCGCGACGCTGAACAACGGCCAGGAGCTGATCGACTTCCCGCTGTCGGTCGGGCGACCCCTACCGACCGTGGAGCTCGAGATCCGCGATCCCATGGGAGCCGCGGTCGCCGAAGGCGCCGAGGGCGAGGTCTGCGTGCGCGGCCCGATGGTGATGCCCGGGTACTGGCGGCGCCCGGAGGCGACCGCGGAGACGATCACGGCGGACCGTTGGCTGCGCACCGGCGACATCGGCCGCATGGAAGGTGGGCGCCTCTACCTCTCCTCGCGCAAGCGCGATCTCATCTTCCGCGGGGGCGAGAACGTGTATCCGGTCGAGATCGAAAAGGTCATCGAGGATCATCCCGACGTCGAGGAGTGTGGCGTGATCGGTGTCGACGATCCCGAGCTCGGCCAGAGGGTGAAGGCGGTCATCGTCCCCCGCCCCGGGCACGCGATCGACGTCGAGGCCGTGAGGTCGTGGTGCGCGTCGCAGCTCGCGTACTACAAGGTCCCTGAACAGTGGGAAGTGCGGGACGGCTCGCTGCCGCGCAACGCGGCGGGCAAGATCCTGAAGGACGTGCTGCGCGACGCGAAAGCCGACACCGGCTTCGTCGAGGAGTAGGCCGGTGCCACTCGACCTCGGTGCGCTCGTCGCGCCCGAGCACACCGCGCTCGTGCTGCAAGAGGTGCAGAACGGCGTCGTGGGATCGCCCTCCGCGTTGCCGCAGCTCGCCGCGCGGCCGCGGCCGCGGTCGATCTCGTCGGCAACTGTGCTCGCCTTGCCCACGCCGCGCGCGCGCTCGGGATCACCGTGGTGCACTGCACTGCCGAGACGCGTGACGACGGTCGGGGCGCCAATCGCAACGCGCGCCTCTTCGCCGGGGTGAGCAAGTCGCCCGTGCGCCTCTCGCCCGGGAGCGCCGCGGTCGGCGTGCCCGACGAGATCGGTGTGGATCGGCGGGACATCCTGTTGCCGCGGTATCACGGCCTCGGCCCCATGACGGGCACCCAGCTCGACTCGATCCTGCGCAATCTCGGCGCTACGACGATCGTCGGGGTGGGGGTGTCGGTCAACATCGGCATGACCAACTTGGCCTTCGACGCCGTCAACCGCGGCTATCAGATCGTCATGCCTCGCGACGCGATCGCGGGCGTTCCGCCCGACTACGCCGACGCCGTGATCGACAACACGCTCGGGCTCGTCGCCACGATCACCACCACGGCGGCGGTATTGGACGCCTGGCGGTCCTGAGAATCGGCGCATGTAGCCTGGCTCCCATGGCGCCGCAGATCCCCCGCATCATCTCCGTCGACGATCATGTGATCGAGCCACCGAACGTGTGGCAGGACCGACTCCCGGAGAAGTACAAGGCCATCGGGCCGCGCATCGAGCGGCGCAAGGTCAAGAACATGAAGTTCGTCGGTGGCGTCTTCAGCTACGACACGGCCGCCGACGACGAAGACGGTCTGTGGTGTGACTGGTGGCTGGTCGAAGATCTCCAGTACCCGCTCACGCGACTGTCGGCGGCGGCCGGCTACCCGCGCGACGAGATCACCGTCAGCCCCATCACCATGGACGACATGCGCAAGGGGTGCTGGGACCAAAAGGCCCGCCTCGAGGACATGGACGTGAACCACGTCGAGGCTTCGCTGGCGTTCCCGAGCTTCCCGCGGTTCTGTGGACAGACGTTCACCGAGCGCAAGGACAAGGTGCTCGGTGATCTCTGCGTGAAGGCCTACAACGACTGGATGGTCGACGAGTGGTGCGCGGGAACCAACGACCGCCTCATCCCGCTGATCATCGTGCAGTTGTGGGATCCGAAGCTCGCGGCGGCCGAAGTGCGTCGCAACGCGGCGCGCGGGCAACCACGCGGTGACGTTCTCCGAGATCCCCGCGTTCCTCGGCCTGCCGTCGATGCACGACAAGGACGGCTTCTGGGACCCGTTCCTGCAGGCGTGTGAAGAGACCGACACGGTCGTGTGCATGCACATCGGATCCTCGTCCAAGATGCCCTCAACCTCGGCCGACGCGCCCGCCGCGGTCGGCAGCACCCTGACCTACATGAACGCGGCGATGTCGCTCACCGACTGGCTGATGTCCGGTCTGTTCGAGAAGTTCCCGCGCCTCAAGATCGCCTACAGCGAGGGTCAGATCGGCTGGATCCCCTACATCCTCGAGCGCGCCGACGCGGTGTGGGAGGACAACCGGGGCTGGGGCGGTGTCGCGGACAAGGTGCTGCGGCCGCCGTCGGAGTACTACTACGAGCACGTCTACGGCTGCTTCTTCGACGACGCCCACGGTCTGAAGAACCTCGACGCGGTCGGTGTGAACAACGTGACTTTCGAGACCGACTACCCGCACAGCGACTCGACGTGGCCGCACACCAAGAAGGTGGCGGAGGAGATCATGAAAGATCTCACCCAGGAGCAGGTCGACAAGATCTGCCGCCTCAACGCCATCGAGATGCTGCACCTCGACCTGAAGTCGTGAATTGCGGCTGAGTCGTCGCCCGACCGCTTGGTCCGGTCCTTCGGCGCATCGTGAGCGTCTGATCGTGCGAGGGGCGAGATCGCGGTGGCGCGTCGCGCTGTTGGTCGTCGCGATCGCGTCGGTGTTCGGATCGCTCGCGCCCGCGCCCGCGATGGCGGCCTCCGCCACCGGCGCAGACCGCACGACGTACGCACTCATTGGATCGGCGCTCGAGCGCCACAGCCTGGCCACCGATCCGATCACCGCGAATGTTCGCGACCGCGTGGAAGTACCTGGCCGCCAACACGACGCTGACGCGCGTGCAGATCGCCGGTCTCCTGGGGAACCTGTTGTACGAGTCCGGGGGTGCGCTGAACCCGGCGCAGGTGCAGTTCGGCTGCCGTGTTCCTCCCGGCCCGTGCGGCGTCGGTATTGCGCAGTGGACCGATCCGGGCAGTCGGTTCGACGGTCTGGTCGCGCTGGCGCATACCGATCACGTCGCCTGGTCGACGCTCGATGTGCAGTTGCAATACGTAGGACAGGAGTTGACGCACACGCCTTCGTTCGGGCTGGCTTCGCTCGAGGCGTGCACCACGACGAGTTGCGCGACGCGCGTCGTCGAGACGGAGTACGAGATGCCGGCGAACCAATCGACCGATTGTTCCGATCCGAACGCGTCGTACTGCCGACGCCTGGCCGACGCCAACGAGATCTTCGGCGTGTACGGCACGCCGAAGTCGGGCTACTGGATGCTCGGCGGCGACGGAAGGGTGTACGCGTTCGGCGACGCGTCGAAGTCGGGTTCCGCGCCCGGTTTCGCGGCCGCGATGGCGGCCCGAACCGACGGCCGCGGCTACTGGGTCGTCGACCGCGCCGGGAAGGTGTCGCACTTCGGCGTCGCCGGCGGTGACCATGGCGGCGGTCCGGCGCTGCATACGGGCGAGGCGGTCAGCACGATCTCTGCGACGCCTTCCGGGAACGGCTACTGGTTGTTCACGGATCGCGGACGCACGTTCGCGTATGGCGACGCGCACTTCTACGGCGACATGTCGGCCATACCGCTGAACGGTCCGATCATTGCTTCGGCGGCGACGCCGACCGGGCACGGGTACTACATGGTCGGGTCCGATGGAGGCGTGTTCAGTTTCGGCGACGCGCGCTTCCACGGGTCGACGGGCAACCTCCACCTCAACCGGCCCGTCGTAGGAATCGCGCCGACGCCCGACAATCGCGGCTACTGGCTGGTTGCCTCCGACGGCGGCGTCTTCGCCTTCGCGGCGCGGTTCCGAGGCTCGATGGGGAGCGTGCATTTGAACCGCGCCGTGAACGGGCTCGTCGCGTACGGCAACGGCTACCTCATGGTCGCGAGCGATGGTGGAGTCTTCGACTTCTCCAACAAGGCGTTCCGCGGCAGCCTGGCCGGGAACCCGCCGTCGGCGCCGATCGTCGGCATCGCCGCATTCACGATCTCCTGAGGTTCGGATCGGCTCCTGAGGTCCGGATCGGGCCCGATTCCGGCTGTCTCGGACCCGGCGACAGCGATCCCGGCGGATGGCTCCTCGAAATCGAACGCGTTACAGTTCGGTGCCATGACAGGACCTCAGCTCTTGATCGGCGGGGACTGGGTCGACGGAGCCGACGGCGGCTACGAGATCGTCAACCCCGCGACCGAAGAAGTCGTCGGCATCGCGCCCGAAGCGTCGGAACAGCAGGCGCTCGACGCCGCGCGCGCCGCGCAGGAGGCGTTCCCCGCGTGGTCACAGACCTCGCCTGACGTGCGCGCGAACCTGCTCCAGAAGGTCGCCGACGCGATGCGCGACCGGTTCGACACGCTGCTGCCGCTGGTGATCGCGGAGACGGGCTGCACGGCGACGGTCGGCAAGCAGATGCAGGTGCCGCAGGCCCGCGTGCGGTTCGAGACGTACTCGCGCATGGCGCACGAGTCGAACGTCATCCCGCTGCCGCCGATGGAGATGCCGGCCACGGCCCTCGCCCCCGGGGGGCTCATGGGTGCGATCGCGCGCCGACAGCCGGTCGGCGCGGTGGCGGCGATCACGCCGTACAACTTCCCGGTCGTCAACATGGCCGGCAAGCTCGGGCCCGCGCTCGCGATGGGCAACACGGTGGTGGTCCGGCCCGCGTCGCAGAACCCACTCGCCGTCATCGAGCTCGTGCGCATCATGCACGAGGTCGGCTTCCCGCCCGGCGTCGTCAACGTCGTGACCGGCTCGACTCCCGTCACAGGCGAAGCACTCGTTGCGACGCGCGACATCGACATGGTGTCGTTCACCGGTTCGACGGGCGTCGGTATGCGCATCGGCGAGGTCGGCGGGCGCACGATGAAGCGCCTGTTGCTCGAGCTCGGAGGTAAGGGTGGTGCGCTCGTGTACGACGACGCGAACCTCAAGACCGCGATCGGCATGATCGGCTCCACCTGGACGTTTCACTCCGGCCAGATCTGTACTGCGCCGACGCGCGCGATCGTGCAGCGCGGCGTGTACGACCAGGTGGTCGAGGGGCTCACGAAGATGGCCGGCGCGCTGAAGGTGGGCGACCCGTACGAGCCCGGCACCGTGCTCGGACCGGTCATCACCGCCGCGCACCGTGATCGGGTGGAGGGTTACGTACAAGCGGGCCGCGCCGAAGGCGCCGAGGTCGTCGCGGGAGGGCAGCGACCGGAGAAACCCGACACCGGCTTCTACGTCGCGCCGACTCTGCTCGCCGGATGCCGTCCCGATATGAAGGTGGTGCAGGAGGAGATCTTCGGGCCCGTCGTGGTCGTACTTGCATTCGACGACGAGGACGAAGGCATCGCACTGATGAACGGAACCGACTTCGGCCTGTACGACTACGTGTTCAGTGCCGATTCCAACAAGGCGTTCCGTGCGAGCAAGCGCTTGCGGGCCGGCAACATCGGGATCAACACGACCCAGCGCAACCACAACACACCCTTCGGAGGCACGAAGTTCAGCGGCGTCGGCCGCGACGGTGGGGTGTTCGGCCTGCACGCGTACAGCGACCTCCAGTCGGTCGTCTGGCCGGGTTGATGGGCTGCGTTTCCGTCGTCCCCGACGGCGTCCTCGCCTACGGGATGCAGCTCCCCGTGCAGGCGCTGTCGGTGCGCGTGTCGATGCCGTGGGAGCAAGAGGCCACCGTCGGCGACATGGTCCGCGTCGCGCAAGCGGCCGACGACGCGGGCTTCCTCTACGTCGCTGTGTGCCACCACGTCGCCATCCCGCACACGCCCGCGGAGATGATGTCGACGCAATGGTTCGACCCGATCGCGACGCTGGGCTATCTCGCGGCGCGCACGACCCGGACCCGGCTGATGAGCAACGTGTTCATCGCCGCGTACCAACCACCGCTCACCGTCGCGAAGGCCTTCGCGACGCTCGACCGGCTCTCGAACGGTCGCATGATCGTCGGGATCGGCGCCGGCCACGTCGAAGGGGAGTTCGACGCGCTCGGCGTCTCGTTCTCGGAGCGGGGCAAGCTCACCGACACCGCCCTCGCGACGATCTCCCAAGCCCTGAGCAACGAGTGGACCACCGCGCCGTCGGGCGAGGAGGTGGGCCAGCGGCCACGGCCGGTGCAGGAGCCCCACCCACCCATCTGGATCGGGGGATCGGGAAAGCCGGCGCTCCGGCGGGTCGCCACGGTGGCCGACGGATGGATTCCGCAGGCGACGCCGCTCGATCAGCTCCCCGCCGACATCGACTCGATCCTGCGCGAGCACGATCGCGTGCGCCCCGGGGCAGTACCCGAGATCGGGTACCACCTCGTCGCTCATGTCGGTGAGCCGACGTGGGATCTGCCCAAGGGCGTGATGCACGGTTCCCCTGATCGCATCGCGGAGTTCGCCAACACACGCCTGGGCGCGATCGGCGTGTCCCACCTCCAGGTTCGATTGTTCGCCCGCGACGCCGACGAGCACTGCGACCAGATCGCGGCATTCGGCGCGCAGATCGGGCCGCAGCTGGTTCGCACTGCCCTTGCCTGAGTCGGTCATTCCCGAAGTTCGCGTTCCCGAAGTTCGCTTTCCCAAGTTCGTCGATTCCCCACGTTGGCTCGTCTCTCTGAAGGGTTCCGATGGCCTTCCTCTCGATGCGGCACGATTTCCGCGCCCCCGCATTCGCTCCCGAGTCGTCGCAGGAGGTCTACGCGACCGCGCTCGCGCAGTTCGCGTGGGCCGACGAGCACGGCTTCGACTCGCTCGTGTTGTCGGAGCACCACGGCGTCGACGACGGCTGGATGCCGGCCCCGCTCACGATGGCGGCGGCGGTACTGGCTCGTACCGCTCACGCCCGGCTGATGATCTCCGCCGCGATCTTGCCGCTGCACGATCCGATCCGGATCGCCGAGCAGATCGCGGTCCTCGACAACGCGTTCCCGGGGCGGATGTGGGTCGTGTTCGGCGCCGGGTATCGCGTCGAGGAATTCGAGATGGCCGGTCTGGAGCACGCCGCCCGCGGCCGCGTGCTCGAAGAGCACGTCGAAGCGGTCCTCGACGCGCTGGTGGGGGAGACGTTCGAGTTTCGAGGCCGCGACGTGCGCGTGACGCCCAAGCCGATCACCGATCCCCGCCGGATGATCTTCGTCGGAGGGGGAGTTCCGGCTGCCGCGCGCCGTGCGGCGCGCTTGCGCCTGGCGATGTTCCCCATGAATGCCGACGCGGTTGTGCGCGAGGCGTACTTCGACGAGGCGACGAAGATCGGTTTCACCGGAGGCTTCGTTCTGCAACCCGTCGGTCCCACGTTCGTGCACGTCGCCGACGATCCGGACAAGGCATGGGCCGAGATCGGGAAGTACGTTCTCTACGAAGCGCAGACGTATGCGTCGTTCCAGACGCCGGGGCAGCACTCCACTCCCGGTGTGCACGCCGCGTCCGTCGACGACCTCAAGGCGTCGCCGCAGTACGTCGTCGGGACTCCCGACCAGGTGTACGAGCGGCTGAAGGACGTTCCCGGACAGGGTGGGATCGTGTTCAACCCGCTCGCGGGCGGTCTCCCGTCGGCATTGGCGTGGTCGAGTCTCGAGCTCTTTGCCGCCCGTGTCCTGCCCCGGTTGCGGGCCGGGGCCTAAGTCCCTGGTCAACCGGAAGATTTGGGCGTACCGTCGCCGGACGGGGTCCTCCCACGGCAGAGGAGACCCTCTCCGGATCAGGAGGTACGGCATGGCCCGGTACCGCAACTTCGACGGCACGCTCGGCGCCGGTTCGGATACGCAGGCCATGAATCCTGCGCTCGACGACGTGCGGACACGCCGGGCCGGTCTCAAGGCCGCGTTCGAGCGGCCTCGAGCTCGCGCTCGCGGCGCCGTACGCGAACCGGCTCGACTGGGTCTTGAACGTGCGCGAGGCATTGGGCACTGTGCACGAGGTCTGGACGCGCCACATCCTCGGGACCGAAGCGCCGGGAGCGTTCCTCGACGAGCTCGTCGCGGATTCGCCTCGACTCTCGATGCCGGCGTCACGGTTGCGGCAGGAGCACAGCGACGTCCTCGCCGCCATCGTGCTCTCGGAGCAGCGTCTGGCGGCGCCACCCGACAACGACGAGTACAGCCCGTGGGCAGAGGAGATGCGCGTCGACCTGACCGCGCTCCTCGCCGCGCTCGCCCGCCATCGTCAACGCGGCGCCGACCTCATCTACGGGGCGTACGCGGTCGACATCGGCGGCGGTTAGCGACCGATCACCGCGTCGCGCGTCAGGGCTCCTCGTCGTCCTCGTAGAGCGCTTCGCCGCGGCGCAGACGGGCGGCGATGCGCACGACCGTGGGCAGCTCGCGGCGGGTGGGCGTGTGCGCGGCGAGGAACCTCGCGACGCCCACCAGGATGAGCGCGGACTCCTCGGAACCCTCGGGCCACGCGGTCGCCTGGCGGACGCCCGCCTCGACGGTCTGGAACCAGTGAAAGCCCGCGTCTTCCACCAGCAGCGCCCGGCCCAATGCCGCGATCAGCTCGGCGCGTGACCCGCCGGCTTGCAGGAACCCGTACGCCTCGTTCGCCGCTTCGTCGACCATTCCTTGCGCGTCGAAGCAACGGTGCAGTGCGTCGAGACTCCCGGTCGTCGTCCGGGGCGGGCGGGCCGCGGGTACGTTCAGGAAACGGTCGAGGTAGATCCGCAAGGCCGCGTGGATCGCGCCCCGCCGGAGTTCCGGCGTGGGATTTCGGCGCATCGCCTGGTGCAGCGCGTTGGCGGCGGTGAACGAGTGGTGGACGGTGTCCCAGTCGGCGTGGTCGTTGCGCGTATGGAAGCGCACGATGCGCAGAGCGGCGGCGTACGCGAGCGCGCGCCCGAGCTCCTCGTCGGTGGCTCCCGCCGACCACGTTTCGACCAACACGTTCGCGACCGCGTCGGGGTCGTCGGCGAGGAGCTTCCAAGCGAGCGCGCCGACGTCGATCTCCTCGACCCGGGTCGGGTTCTTCCCTTCGACTCGGCGCGCGGTCTCGAGCACGAGCGCGACGAGGTCGTGCGGGTGTCGCCACTCCGAGAATTCCTCCGACCGTTGCGCGCGCGTCGTCTGGAGGACGAGCGTCGGCAATATCCGGCTTGCCGCGCCGACGCCGAGCAGATCCAGCGACTCGAACGCTTTGTTCGTGAAGTCGATCGTGTGGCCGCCGTCGACGAAGATGTGGTCGGTGGCCGCCGCGAACATCATTGCTTCGACGTCGGAGAGCTGCGACGGTTCCCCGAGTGCGGTCTCCAACGTGCGCTCCGCGGAGTCGCTCGAACGGGTGTCGACGAACCGCCGGTACCACGACTCGAGCCTCGCGACCGGGACCGCCTGGGTCGGCAGCGGGCCGACCGGGAAGCGCGGGGCCTGCCCGCTCGTGTCGTTGGCCACGAACGCCAGTCCCTGCACGAGTGCGAGGGCGCGGTCGTCGGGGTCCAGGTGCGCGAAGAGGTTGGCCATCGCGACGAGCACCGTCAGCCCCGCGCCCCATCCCGCGCCGCGATACGTCGCGCCGAAGTCGACGCCGGTACGGACGATGTCGGCCGCGGGAACGCCCGCATCGAGCAGGCCGAGCACCGACTTGGCGATGACCAGGGTGATGCCCTCCTCCAGGCCATTGCGCAGACGTGCCTGCAGGTGACCGATCGGGTCGTCCTCCGCGCGCGCCTCGACGAACACGTCGCCGTCGCGCACCGTGGTCGAAAAGCCCCGTGCATCGTCGGCCCACATGTCGAGGGTGCATCCCGATTCGAGGTCGAAACGCGCGTGATGCCAGTGGCACGTGACGAGGCCGGCTTCCACCGTTCCCTGATGGAGGGGGAATCCGAGGTGTGGGCACCGATCCTCGATCGCGTACGGCGCACCTTCGTGCCAGAACACGACTACGGGCACCGAACCCACCTTGGTGAGCAGTTGCCTCTCCCGTTGCAACTCGTCGAGCGACCCCGCCCGCACCGCCTGGTCGATCATGGGCATCCAGTCTGGGTTTCTGCAAGTCTTCTATTGCGATAATCTAGCTCCCGATGGACGACGTCAAGGCCAATCTCGGACCGACCAAGCGCAACATCGTCGAACGGCTCAAGCGCGCCGACGCCAAGGTCGCCGACTTGGCCCGCGCGCTCGACATGACCGAGGCCGGAGTCCGCCAACATCTCGACGCGCTCGCCGACAACGGGCTCGTGGTAGCCCGCACCGGCACGGCCGATGGCCGCGGCCGCCCACCGACGGTCTGGTCCCTCAGCGATCTCGCTCAGGATCTCTTTCCCGACCGCCACGACGACCTCACCGTGGAGCTCATCACCGCCGTGCGGACCGCACTCGGCGACCGGGGCTTGGCCCGGGTCATCGATCCGCACGGCGAAGTGCAGCGCGCCGCGTACGAACGCGCGTTACCGAGGCGCGCCGGCGTGCGGGCGAAGGTCGAGGCACTGGCGCGCATTCGCGCCGAGGAGGGCTATGTCGCCGAAGTGGTCGACGATCCCGAGGGCAGGGGCATCCTCCTCGTCGAGCATCACTGCCCGATCTGCACCGCGGCCGCGACGTGTCCGGGCCTGTGCGGCGCCGAGCTCGAGCTCTTCCGGGCGGTCCTCGGACCGAAGGTGTCCGTCGAGCGGACCCAACACATCATCGCCGGCGATCGTCGCTGTACCTACCTCGTCGAAGCGGTGTCGAACGCGCCGAAGCAGGCGCCGGCTACACGCTGACCGGCTCGGGGTCCGGCTCGGTTTCGGGCGCCGGTTCGCGCGTTCGGGCTCCGTGCGCGAGATATACGAGCAGCCCGATGCAGATGACGCCGAAGGAATCCTTCAACACGGCTGCGAGGAAGCCCGTCTTCAGCTCGTCGTGGCCGAAGTAGGGGAGCCGGGCCACGAACATCGCCGCGACGAGGAGCGCGCCGGCCGTTCGTGCGCGCTCGCGGGCATCGCCGATGATCACCGCGAGCGCCGGGATGATCCACACCAGGTGGTGGATCCACGAGATCGGAGACACGAGCACGCTCACCAATCCGATGATCGCGACAGCTCGGAGCTCATCGCCGTCGTAGTGCGCACGTCGCCGCGGACCGGAACCCGTAGAGCGTCACCACGACGACCGCCACCACCCAGACCACACGCCAGGGACCGGAGATCGACCGTTGCAGCATCGCCTCGAGCGACTGGTTCGTGAAGAAGAACGGGTTCGTCGGTTGGAAGATCTTGGAATGGAAGAAGTCCCACGAGTCGCCGGGCGCGGCGACGACACCGAGGAGCGTGCACGCGCCGAACGTCGCGACGGCCACGCCCGCGGCCCGGCGCCGCCCCGTGAACCACAGGTAGGGCACGAAGAGCCCGGGTACGAGCTTCACCGCGGTCGCGAGCCCCACGAGGACGCCGCGCGGCCAGCGCGGCCTCTCGATGACGCAGTCGAAGATGCAACATGCCATCAGAGGTATGCCGACCTGGCCGAAGCGCAGGTGGTCCTCGACGGGCGAGAGCGCCGCAACCGCCGCCAGGACGAGCACGAAGGCGATCGGCGCCGCGCGCCGAAGCGACGGACGAGCGGGGCAAAGCAGACCCGCACGACCGCGGCGAGGGCGAGGATCGTGAAACCGGTCCAGGCCAGGTTGCCCGATCTCTCGCTGAGCCAGGAGAACGGGATGGCGAGCAACGCCGCGAACGGCGGGTAGATGAACGGCAGCGGGGTACGAAGCTGGTCGTGGACGTACGGTCCGAACACGGAGTGTCCGTGCATCACCGCACGTCCGGCGGCGCGATACACGGCGAGATCGCCGAGATCCCACTTGCGTATCAACGGGTGCAACATCCACATCGCGCCGAGGACGCCGCCGGCGACGAGGATCAGCGCCGCCAACGTGAGCACCGGCGCGGGGACGTTGCGCGTCGCACGGGTGCGCGTCTCGACCGGGTTCACGGCCGGTCAGCCTAGGGCTCGACAAGTCCCGGGTATCGTCTCGGGCGCATGGCGGAGACGGGACGCATCACCGACGAGGGCGTCGAGCGCCTCCGCGCGCATCGGTGTTCCCGAGCCGCACCCGATGCCGCCGTACTACACGCTGCCGACGATCGACACCTTCCGCAACGTCGCGGTTGCCTACGGCGACGACAACCCGCTCTGGTGCGACCCGGCGTACGGACCGACCACGCGCTGGGAGGGGTCGATCGCGCCGCCGGTGCTGGTCGGGGGGGACACGCTCATCGGTGAGGACGAGGTCACCGCGGTCACCGCCGAACATGTCGAGTTGATGAAGGGCGATCCACTGCGTGGAGTCCACGCTTTCTACGCCGCGAGCCGCGGGAATGGTGGTCACCGCTGTTCCCGTTGCAGCGCACCTTCCGCCGCAATGCGCTCGTCGCCACGCTCGACAAGCCGAGCGAGTTCGCGGGTCGAGCAATTCACGAATGGACCGCGCAGGTGTTCCGAGACGAGACCGGTGCTCTGCTCTCGGGCCAGTACCGGCTGATGGTGCGGACCGAACGCGAGAAGGCGCGCGAACGCAAGAAGTACGACTCGATCACGATCGATCCGTACACCGACGATGAGATCGCCGAGATCGATGCCCAGTACGCGAGCGAAGGGCCACGCGGCGTCGAGCCCCGGTGGTTCGAGGACGTGCACGAGGGTGATGTCGTCGGTCCGATGGTGAAGGGTCCGCTCACGGTCACCGACATCGTCTGCTGGCATGCCGGTATGGGAATGGGTCTTTACGGCGTCAAGCCCCTGCGGCTCGGCGCCCGGAATCGGCGGCGTATCCCGCGGTTCTTCCATCGCGACGATCTCAACGTGCCCGACGTGATGCAACGCGTGCACTGGGATCCCGAGTTCGCACGCCGATCGGGCAACCCGACGACCTTCGACTACGGGCGGATGCGGGAGACGTGGCTCATCCACCTCTGCACCGACTGGATGGGCGACGACGCCTGGCTCTGGAAGCTCGACTGCGAGTTCCGGCGGTTCAACTACGTCGGGGACACGCAGTGGTTGCGGGGACGGGTGGCGCGTAAGTACTTGGCGGAGGGCGATCGTCCGGCCGTCGACGTCGAGCTCGCGACGGTGAACCAGCGGGGCGAGGAAACCACGCCCGGTCACGCGTCGATCCTGCTCCCGAGTCGTGAACACGGTCCGGTGCGGTTGCCCGATCCGCCCGGCGGAGCACGAGACCTGCAGGGCGCGCTGGGCGCGATTTCCGAGGAGTTTGCCCGCCGATGAGCGTCGAAGTGTCGCGTGACGAGCGGGGAGTGCTCACCTTGCGGTTGCATCGACCCGAGAAGCGCAACGCGCTCGACGAGGCGGCGATGCTCGTGTTGACGACCGAGCTCGAAGCGGCCCGGACCGACGATGGTGTGCGCGTCATCGTGATCGAAGGCGCCGGCGAGCACTTCTGCGGTGGCGCCGACATCGTCGCCCGCAACTCGGGCTCCGGCGCCGAGGGCAGGCCGCGCGTCGGCAGCATCCAACGTCGGCTTCCCGCCCAGGCTCACCGCCTCATCCCGGCGCTGGGCACGGTGCAGGTTCCCGTGGTGTGCAAGGTGCGGGGGTGGGCAGCGGGCATCGGCTTCCAGATCCGCTCGCGAGCGATCTCACGATCGCGGCCGCCGACGCCCGCTTCTGGGAACCGTTTACCGAGCGCGGATTCACTCCCGACAGCGGCGCCACGTGGCTGTTGCCCTGGCGCGTCGGCGAGGCAGGCCCGCGGAGTTGCTGTTGTTGGGCCGGACCCTCAGCGGCACCGAAGCCGCGCAGTGGGGTGCGATCCACCGCGCGGTTCCTGCCGCCGACCTCGACGCGGCGGTCGAGGAGATCGTCGAGCAGCTTGCGCACGGGCCGACCGTCGCGCTCGGGCTCACGAAGTGGTTGCTGCACGCCGGCGCCCAGGCCGATCTCGAAGCGCAGCTCGCGAACGAAGCGTTCGCGTTGGAGCTGTCGTCACGCGCCGAGGACTTCCGCGAAGGGCTCAGTGCGTTTCGGGAAAAGCGTCCCCCCCGTTTCCAAGGTCGATGACGCGAGCCCGCCGCGACCGTCGCCCCGTGAGCTGCGAGACATGAGAATCACACGCGACACGCCGCCGGATCTCGCGGCCGCCGAGGCGCGCGCGTGGGTGGAAGCGAATCTCCCGCCTCCGTGGATCGAGGCGGGCCGCCGGGGCGGCGCGGCCGCGGTCCGCGAGGTAAGACCCCGGGTCGCGTACCGAGGAGTGGTACCCGGTGTTCGCGGCCTCGGGCCTCGTCGTGCCGACATGGCCCGTCGAGTACGGCGGTCTCGATCTCCCGCGCGAGACCGCGCGTGCCGTCGAGGCGGAGCTCCAACCGTTCAACCTCGGTCGGCTGAACCCGCTGGGTCTGAACAACACCGCGCCCGCGCTGTACTCCTACGGCACCGAAGCGCAGCGGTTGCGCTTCTTGTTGCCGATGGTCCGCAACGAGGAGAAGTGGTGCCAGCTCTTCAGCGAGCCGGGGGCCGGTTCCGACCTCGCGTCGCTCGGGACCCGGGCCGAGCGCGACGGCGACACGTGGTCGGTCACCGGTCAGAAGGTGTGGAGCACGTGGGCGCACTTCTCCGACTTCGCGATTCTCCTGGCGCGCACCGATCCGGACCTGCCGAAACGCCAGGGCATCACCTACTTCCTGCTCGACTTGCACCAGCCCGGCGTCGAGGTGCGGCCCCTGCGGCACATCGGCGGCGAGGCGGAATTCAACGAGGTGTTCCTCGATCACGCCGTCGTGCCCGACGAATACCGGATCGGTGAGATCGGTGAAGGTTGGAAAGTCGCCAATGCGACCCTGTCCGGGGAGCGCCAGATGGTCTCGGGTGCCGGTTCCGGCGGTGTCGATCGCATCGGCGGGCGCGGTGTCGAGCACCTGCTGGAGTTGGCGAGGGCGGCCGGTCGCGATCTCGATCCGGTCGTGCGCCAACAGCTCATGCGAGCGTTCAGCGAGGAGCGGATCCGGGGTTGGACGAACCTGCGCGTCGGCGCGCAGCTGAAGGCGGGACGTGCGCCCGGACCCGAGAGCTCGGTCGGGAAGATCCACCAGGGTGCGTTGAACCAACGCATCCAGCTCCTGGCGACCGAGCTTCTGGGCGCGGATGCCATGGCCTGGATTGCTCCGCACGGAACGGCCGGCGGCTCCGGGAATCTTCCGCTCGAAGTGCGTGGGATGTTGCGCAGCCGGGCCAACACGATCGAGGGCGGCACGACGGAGGTCAACAAGAACATCGTGGGGGAGCGCGTCCTCGGTCTGCCGCGCGAACCCGATCCGTGGCAGGGTGCGCCCTGGCGCGAAGTCCCGAGGAGCTGACGGCGTAGTGAAGTATCCGAGAATCGACGAGCTGCAGCTCGAGACGCTTGCGCTCGAGCGCAAGGGGCCCGTCGGATGGCTGATCAACAACCGGCCCGACCAGCTGAACGCGATGAACGCGCGGATGCGTGACGAGTTCGAGTTGGCCTGGCGCGCCCTCGACGCCGATCCCGAGGTGCGCGTGATCGTGCACACCGGGGCCGGGCGGGCATTCCAAACGGGTGTCGACGTGACCGAGATCGCGACCGACGGCAGCGGGATGCAGCGCTACCGTGACTCGGTCGAGAGCTGGGACCTGCGGTTCACCTCGTGGCACAACGAGGTCTGGAAGCCGGTCATCACCGCGGTCAACGGTATCTGTGCCGGCGGAGGATTCCACTGGGTCGCCGACGCCGACATCGTGATCGCGGCTTGCGATGCACAGTTCTTCGATCCGCACGTCTCCATCGGTCAGGTCGTGGCCGTCGAGGCGATCGGCCTGATGAAGAAGATGCCCGTCGAAGCGGTGATGCGCATGGCGTTCGTCGGCCGCCACGAGCGGTTGAGCGCGCAGCGCGCGTACGAGCTCGGCATGATCAGCCAGATCGTCGACCCGCCCGCCGGCTTGAGGGACGCGGCGCAAGAGCTGGCCGAGAAGATCGCCCGGAACTCGCCCGCCGCGATGGCGGCGACCAAGCGAGCGCTCTGGGCGGCACTCGAGCTCGGGCTCACCGACGCGTGCAAGGCGGGCGCGGCCGAGTTGGTCTCGATGTGGGGTCATCCCGACCAGGAGGAGGGACCGCGCGCGTTCGCGGAGAAGCGCGAACCGCGGTGGGAAGCTCCCGCGAGTAGGCCTCGCGACGCGTGAAGCTCTCCCTCGAGCTCCCGATCGGGTCGCCCGACGAGCTCGTCAAGTGCGCGCTCGAGATCGAGGACGCGGGCTTCGACGCATGCTTCGTCACCGACCATCCCTACCCGTCGCCGC
This sequence comes from uncultured Actinomycetes bacterium, assembly GCA_963784845.1. Taxonomy (GTDB): domain Bacteria; phylum Actinomycetota; class Acidimicrobiia; order IMCC26256; family PALSA-610; genus PALSA-610. Next base: position 126,750 of record CAWASN010000006.1, read on the forward strand.
GTGGCTCGCGACCGGTGGACACGAGACGCTCGACCCCTTCGTCGCCTTGTCGTTCGCGGCGGCGGCGACACGCCGCCTCCGGTTGCACACGAACTGCCTGATCCCCGCGTACCGGAACCCCTACCTCACCGCCAAGGCGGTGGCGTCACTCGACGCCTGCTCGCGGGGACGAGTCATCCTCGGTGTCGCGGTCGGCTATCTCGAAGCCGAGTTCGACGGGCTCGGTGTGCCCTTCGCCGAACGCGGGCGCCAGCTGGACGAGTCGCTGTGGGCGATGAAGGCGGCCTGGGCCGACGAGACCCCCGAGAACGTCGTGCGGCCTCGCTGCGTGCAGCGACCGCACCCGCCGATCTGGGCGGGCGGGAACTCCGCCGCCGCGATCCGCCGGGCCATCGCGCACGGCGACGGATGGAGCCCGTTTCCCGCGACGCCGCGTACCGCCGCGGCCGTCGACACCGCCTCGATGACCGACATCACGATGCTCGCCAACGCGATCGAACGGCTGCACGAGCGTACGGAGGAGGCCGGGCGCGCCGACCGGCTCGACGTGTGCTTCACGCCGTTCACGCACCCGGGTCACCGGGATGTCGTCGACTCGGAAGCGTTCGTCGCCGAAGCGCACGCGCTCGCCGAGATCGGCGTCACCTGGCTCGCGTTCCACCTACCGGCCCCGAGCATTCCCGAGTTCTGCGACACCGTCGCCGCGTTCGGAGAGGCAATTTCCGAGGTGCGCACATGAGCAACTCCACGACGAACAACCCGATCGCCAACGACAAGGTGTACATCCACGAGCTCATCGACATCATCGGTCAGAACCGCGCCGAGTACATGCACCACATGACGGCGAACTGGTGCCCGACCCGCGCGAAGAGCGCGACATGCTCTGCTTCGGCGTGTGGGGAACGGTTGGTTCGACCGGCAGCTGGCCCGAGGTCGTCAACCTGTGGGAGCTCGACGGGTGGGACGGGCTCGTAGCCAATTTCGCGCACGAGCTCGGGGCTCCTTCGCTCCAGGACCCGACGCTCGCCAAGTGGTGGGCGGCCGCGGCCGAGCTGAGGAGGGGCGGCTTCGATCGCATCGTCCTCCCCGAGTCCTGGAGCCCGACGATCGAACAGCTCACGCTCGGCGGAGTGCGGGGCGTGGTCTACGCGCACGAGATCGTGCGGGTGCCGATCGGGACGGCGCGAGTCTTCCTCGACACGCTCGCCGAGGTCGGCGTACCCGCGCTCGAGCCGCTCGGGCTCACCTGTGTCGGCGCGTACCGCGTCGCCATGATGAGCGACACGGAGGCGATCGTGATCTGGGCGCTGCCGTCGTGGGAGGCCTGGGGCGAGTTCGAACAGGCATGGGACGGTTCGCAACTCGCGGCGTGGCGGGCCCGGCTCCAGACGATGAACGCAGACGTTCGGCGCACGCTGATGGTCGACGCGCCGTTGAGCCCGATGCGCACGGGCCGCCAGCCTCAGGTGGAGGATCGGCGCCCACTCGACGACGTCGCCGGCTCCGACCTCTAGGCCCACGCGCAGGCCGCGACGTGGTCGTTGACGACGCCGACGGCCTGTAGGTAGCTGTAGACGATCGTCGTGCCGACGAACGTGAAGCCGCGACGCTTGAGATCTCGGCCGAGACGATCCGAGAGGTCGGTGTGGGTCGGGAGGTCGGCCGAGGTGCGGGGGCGGTTGACGATCGGGGTGCCGTCGACCCATGCCCAGAGGTAGTCGGCGAACGAACCGTGCGTCTCGGCCGTCGCGAGGAACGCACGCGCGTTGGTGACGGCGGATCGCACCTTGAGCCGGTTGCGCACGATGCCGGGATCGTGGAGGAGCTCGGCCACCTTCTCGTCGTCGTAGCGCGCGACCTCCTTCGGGTCGAAGCCCTCGAATGCTCTGCGGTAGTTCGCGCGCTTGTTGAGTATCGTCGACCACGACAGCCCGGCTTGGGCCCCTTCGAGTATCAGCATCTCGAACAGATGCTCGTCGTCACACGACGGCATGCCCCATTCGTCATCGTGGTATGCCCGCATCAGGTCCGAGCTCTCGGCCCACGCGCAACGTCGTGGGGGAGTCGGCTTCTCGGCGGCCATGCGCCTATCCGAGTCGCGCGCGCGCCTGTTCGCGCAGCTCGTACTTGAGCACCTTGCCGCTCGCGTTCAGCGGTACCGAGTCGACGATCTCGAAATGTCGAGGGACCTTGTAGTTCGCCATCTTTTCCCGGCACCACGCTTTCAGCTCGTCGGGGGTGATGCTCGCGTTCAGGCGGGGGATCACGTACGCGTACCCGACCTCGCCCATGCGCTCGTCGGGCACGCCGACTACGGCGACCTGGCCTACGGCAGGGTGCGCGTTGATCATGTTCTCGATCTCGGCCGGATACGCGTTGAACCCGCCGACGATGAACATGTCCTTGGTGCGATCGGTGATCCGGATGTAGCCGCGTTCGTCCATCACCGCGACGTCTCCGGTGTGCAACCAGCCGTCGGCGTCGATGGCCTCCGCAGTCGCTTTCGGGTCGTGGATGAAACCCCGCATGACGTTGTAACCCCGGATAACGACCTCGCCGGGCTCCCCCCGAGGCACCTCGACGGTGTTCTCGTCGACGACGAGCACCTCGACGTCGGGGATGGCGCGCCCCGACGTGGTCGCGATCGTCTCGGGGTCGTCGTCGTGGCGGCACATCGTCGCGATGCCGGTGGCCTCCGTGAGTCCGTAGCCGGTGACGATGGTCTCGAACCCGAGCTCGGCGCGCATGCGGCGGATCAGTTCGACCGGAACGGCCGCCGCGCCGGTGACCGCGAGGCGCAAGGACGACATGTCGAAGTCGGCGAGGCGGGGATGGTCGAGGATCGACTGGTACACCGTCGGCGGCCCCGGCAGCATCGACACGTGTTCCTCGGCGGCGCGCTTCATCACCGTGTCGACGTCGAAGACTGCGTGAGGGATGATCGTCGCGCCCTTCACCAGCGACGCGACGATGCCGGCGTTCAGTCCGAACGAATGGAAGAACGGGTTGACCACCAGGTAACGATCGCCGGGGCGCAATCCGACCACCGTCGACCACGCGTCGTACGCGCGCACCGTCGCCCCGTGCGTGAGCATGGCGCCCTTGGGTTGGCCCGTCGTGCCGGACGTGAAGAGGATCGCGCAGAGGTCGTCGCCCGTGAGCGCGTCGGGGAGGGGCGCGGCGCCGCCGCGGTCCAAGAACCCCGACCAGGCCGGGCCGCGCAGGTCGATGATCTCGCGGAGCACGGGAAGCTCGGGCTCGGCCCGCAGGAGTGCCTCGTAGTTCGTGTCGAGGAAGTCGGTCACCGTGAACAGCAGTTTCACGTCGGCGCGCTCGAGCACGTACGCGCGCCTCGGCGCCTTTGAAGCGGGTGTTCAACGGCACGAGCACGGCCCCGGCTCGGAAGATGCCCAGCGCAGCGATCGCCCACTCGGTGCAGTTCGGAGCCCAGATCGCGACCCGCTCGCCCGGTTCGATCCCACCGGCCACGAGCGCCCGCGCCGCACGGTCGACCCGATCGGCGAGCTCGGCGAACGTGATCCGATCGCGCTCGTCGACCAGCGCCTCGGTGGTTGCGAAGGAAGCGGCCGCCCGGGCCACCAGCCCCGGTATCGTCGCAGGCAGCTGATCATCGGTCATGCCGACAACTTGCCACACGACGAAAGCCCGATGCGCATGCGCGAGCCCGAACCCGCAGGATTCGAGACACTGCGGGTGGAGCGGCGGGGTCCGGTGGGGTGGCTCGTGTTCGACCGGCCCGACGCAGCCAACGCCATGAACGCACAGATGATGGAAGAGCTCGAACGGGCGTGGCGCCGCCTCGACGCCGATCCCGACGTGCGCGTCGTCGTCAACACGGGCTCCGGGAGCGCGTTCCAGACGGGGCTCGACGTGGCACAGCTGGCGCAAGATCCCGAGGCCTTGCGGGAGCAGTCTCGGCGCACGAAGCGTTTCGAGCTGCGGTTCACGTCGTGGCACAACGACGTCTGGAAGCCGGTGATCGCCGCGGTCAACGGGGTGTGCGCCGGTGGCGGGTTGCACTTCGTGGCCGACGCCGACATCGTGATCGCTTCCTCGAAGGCGTCGTTCGTCGACCCGCACGTCTCGATCGGCCAGGCGACGGTGTTCGAGACGATCGCCCTCGCGAAGAAGTCGCCGATGGAGTCGGTACTGCGGATGGCGTTCGTGGGCCGGCACGAGCGGATGACCGCGCGCCGCGCGTACGAGCTCGGCATCTGCTCCGAGGTGGTCGAACCACCCGCGCACCTCGACGCGCGGGCCCAGGCGCTCGGCGAGCTGATAGCACGGAACTCGCCTGCCGCGTTGGCGCACACCAAGCGGGCGTTGTGGGGTGCGTTGGATCGGATGGGGTCATGAGCACGGCTTCGGCCGTCGGGGTCGAGATCGGCACCACGATCGTGTCCTATATCGAGGCGCACCCCGGTCAGGCGGTCGCGTTCAACCGCTGGTACGAGCGTGACCACTTTCCCGCAACCGTGAAAGCGGGCCCCGGTGTCTTCGCCGGGGCCCGGTTCGTCGCGACGGCATCGTGCAAGGCCCTGCGTCCGGAGGGCCGGCTGCTCGGCGACCCCGCCCGCGGCTCGTTCCTCGGGGTCGCGTGGGTGCTCGCGGGCAAGCAAGCCGAGTGGGACGCCTGGGTCGGGCGGGAGATGGAGACGATCGCGGCCGAGGGTCGGCTCTTTTCGGGCCGCGATCACGTGCACACCGCCATCTACCGAGTGGTGTCCACGTCGGATCCCGTCGAGTCGATCGTGGCCCTCGACCGTGGTCTCGCAGGTGCGATCGTCGCCGCCGACGTCGACCCGGTGCCCGACCTCGACGTGTCGATCGCGGTCCGCATGACGCTCGAACGTACGGTCATCTCCGAGGCCGAGCCGCCTCCGCACGAGCTCGTCGTCGGGCTCTGCGCGGGCGACCCCATCGCATCGTTTCGTGCGCAGGCGGGGTCGCTGGCGAGTTGCGGGTTCGCGAGCCCGTTCCTGGCCGCGATCCCGGGCACCGACACCTATGCCGACGAGCTCTGACGGCCTGCTCGGGCCGATGGCGTGCGGGCCGATCGACGTCGGACGGGTCGACTTCGGACGGGTCGACTTCGGACGTGACGTATCGTCATTGGTGTGAACACCACGCTGCTGTTGTGCGACCACGCCCAAGAAGTCGCGGGCAAGCTGTATGTCCTCGGGGGCGGTTGGAGCATCTACCGCGGGGCGCCCGTCACGATGGGCCTTGCGGTCAAGATCTCGGTGCCATGGGAAGCCGCGAACATTCCGCACGACTTCACCGCCCGCCTCGTCACCGAGGACGGCCTCGACCCGGTCCTGCCGACGCTCGAGGGTGGCACGGGGGCGACGCGGGTCGAGTTCCAGGGCCGATTCGAAGCCGGGCGACCCCCGGGCTCGCACCCGGAAGTGACCTCGACGCCCCGTTCGCGGTGAACATCGCCGGTCTCCCGCTCTCGCCCGGGCGTTACGAATGGCAGGTCGAGATCGACCGGAACGTCGTCGGCCGGGTCGCGTTCACCGTCATGGACGCTTGAACCGGCCGGGGGAGGATCGGTTTCCTCATCCGGCGGCGCAGGAGCCGATGATTGCTGCGGGAACGCTTCCAGCCCCCTTCCCCCCACGGGGCGGGCGAGCGCGCGACGGCCCGCCGGTGCACGCACCGGCGGGCCGTTGACCACCTGCTGCGCCCGGCTTTGGAAGGGCCCTTCGCCCGCGCGTTAGGTTCGCCGTCATGGGACGCTTCGACGGACGTGTGGCAATCGTGACGGGTGCCGGTTCGGGCCTCGGTCGGGCAACGGCTCGCCAGCTCGGGAACGAGGGCGCACTGGTCGCGTGCTTCGACATCGCGATCGACGCCGCCGAAAAGACCGCGGCCGAGATCGGCGAGGGCGGCGGGACCGCTCGGGCCTACCGGGTCGACGTCTCCGATCCCGAGTCGGTCAAGGCCGCGATGGCTGCCGCGGCGGGCGATCTCGGCCGGCCCCGGATCGTCGTCAACAGCGCCGGGATCGGCAAGTTCGCCCACACCCACGAGGTGCCCTTCGCCGACTGGCAGCGCATCATCGGCGTGAACCTCACGGGGACCTTCCTCGTCTGCCAAGCCGCGCTGGCGCACCTGTTGGACGGCGGCGGGTGCATCGTCAACATCGCGTCCAACGCGGGCATCAAGGCACAGCCGTATTCGGCCGCCTACTGCTCGTCGAAGGCCGGCGTGGTTCACCTCACGCGGGTCATTGCCGACGAGTACCTGAAGCGGGGTGTGCGAGCGAACTGTGTCGCGCCGGGCGGGATGGAGACGCCGCTCCAGGAAGCGTTCATGGAGTTCCCCGAGGGCGTCGACTGGAAGGCGATGCGCAAAGTGATGTCGCCCCTCGGTAACTCCCAGCCCGAGGAGATCGCCAACGTCGTCGCATTCATCGCCTCCGACGAGTGCCGCTACATGACGGGCTCGATCGTGTCGATCGACGGTGGCATCACGGTATGAGCTCCGGGTTCGCGGACGCGATGATCGACGACGCCCGCAGTGTCTGGGAGCTGATCGAACGTCGGGCCGGCGTCACCCCCGACCGGGTGATGCTCTACGACGGCGACCGCTCGACCACCTTTGCCGAGTACCGGGCTCTCAGTGAGCGGGCCGCGGCCGGTCTGCACGCACTCGGCGTGAGTGAGGGGACGAACGTCTCCTGGCAGCTCCCGACGTGGACGGAATCGGCGGTTCTGGTCGGCGCGCTCTGCCGCCTCGGCGCGATCCAGAACCCGATGTTGCCGATCTACCGGTATCGCGAGGTCTCCTTCATCGCCCGGCAGACGCACTGCAAGCTCCTGATCACGCCGTCGACCTGGAACAAGTTCGACTACCAGGCGCTGGCCGAGCAGGTCGCGGGCGAGAACGACGCCATGCACACGCTCGTCGCGGATCACTGCAACCCGGAGGGCGACCCCGCGTCGCTGCCACCGGCGCCCGAGGTGTTCGACGATCCTTCTCTCGACCCGGTCCGCTGGATCTTCTACACGTCGGGAACGACGGCCGATCCCAAAGGCGCCCAGCACACCGATCGCTCCGTGCTCGCCGGCGCGATCGGTTACGCGGAGAAGACCCGTGTCGTCGCCGACGACGTCGCGCTCGTCGCGTTCCCCTTCACGCACATCGGCGGCATCATCATCGGGGTGTACACGCCCTTGCTGACCGGTTCCGCGGCGGTGTTGATGGAATCGTGGACCGCGGCGGCGTCGACCGAGCTGATCGGCCGCCACGAGGTCACGCTGGCGAACGGTGCCGCGGCGATCCACACGGCCCTGCTCGAGGAGGCGCGTGTCAATCCCTCGGCGTACGCCTCGGTGCGCGATTTTCCGAGCGGGGGGTCGACGAAGCCGCCGCATCTGCACGAGGAGCTGAAGAAGGTGATCCCGAGCTCGATCGGGACGACTTCCGGATACGGCATGACCGAGGCGCCGATCGTCGCCCAGACCGACATCGACGCGCCCGACATCTCCAAGGCAACCGCCGAGGGGACCCCGACTCGGGGCGTCACGATGAAGATTCTGGACAACGGTGAGATCGCGGTGAAGGGGCCGCAGGTGATGCGGGGCTACGTCGACAGTTCGCTCGACGCCGCCGCGTTCACCGACGACGGCTTCTTGTTGACCGGCGACCTCGGCCGTTTCGACGAGCACGGCGCCATCCTCATCACGGGCCGGGTCAAGGACATCATCATCCGCAAGGGCGAGAACGTGTCGGCCAAAGAGGTCGAGGACGTGCTGTACGCACACCCCAAGGTGGCCGACGTCGCGGTGCTCGGGATTCCCGACGTCGAGCGGGGTGAGATGGTCGTCGCGTTCGTGGTACCCAAGGACCCGGCGGATCCGCCGACGATGGTCGACGTGCGTGAGCACTGCCGCGGCGTCGGTCTGATGACCCAGAAGATCCCCGAACGCATCGAGGTGATCGACGTCTTGCCCCGCAACCCGAGCGGCAAGGTGCCCAAGCACGAGTTGCGGGCCCGGATCAGCCCCCCGCCTGCCTGACCAGCGCGTCGAAGAGCCGCTGCTGCGCCGGATCTGTGTCGGCGGTGTCCTCCGGGTGCCATTGCACCGCGAGCAGGAACTGACCGTCGAGCTCGAGTGCCTCGACGATGCCATCGCTCGCGCGTCCGACGACGCGGAGGCCGTCACCGAGCTCGGCGATCGCCTGATGGTGATGGCACGACGCGGTCACCCGAGTGGTGCCCATCACGTCGGCGAGAAGTGCATCGCCGTTCAACGCGACCACATGTTGCTTGGCGCCGCCGGCCACCCCCGGCTCCCCGTGACGGGGTACGCCCGGGTCATCGACGATGTGTTGATACAGCGTTCCGCCGCGGGCGACGTTGAGGATCTGGATGCCGCGACAGATCGCGAGTGTCGGGACCGAGCGAACCGTCGCGGCTTGCGCGAGCGCGCACTCGAATTCGTCGTCGGCGGCATCGACGCCGTAGGTGTTCGCGTGCGCCTGCTCACCGTAGAGCGCCGGATCGACATCGGGACCGCCGGTGAGCACGAGCGCGTCGACGCGCGCAAGGAGTGCCTTCGGATCGCTCGCGGCGTTCACGATCACCGGCTGGCCGCCGGCGCGCAAGACCGCGTCGATGTAGCGATAGGGGAGCGCCGCGGCGCCGCTGTAGGGCCACTTGTCGGTCCGGCCGAGCCGGCGCCCGGTGAGTGCCACGACGACGGTCATGCGTAGGTCACCACTGGTCGAAGTTCCGGCGCCGTTCCCAATCGGTGACGGCGCGGTTGAAGTGAGTCCACTCCTGGCGGGCTGTGTTCAGGAGATGGGCGTGCACTTCGGCGCCGAAGGCGTCGGCGGCGACCTTCGACGCCGCGAACGCGTCGATCGCCTCGACCAGGCTGGCGGGTACCCGCGCCAGGTCGGGCGCCGCGTACGCGTTGCCGTTGAAGCGGGGCCCGGGGTCGATGCCGTGCTCGATGCCGTGCAGTCCGGCCGCGATCGTCGCCGCGAACGCGAGGTACGGGTTGGCATCCGCGCCGGGAATGCGCGACTCGAGCCGGAACGAGGCGCCATGACCGACGATGCGGTACCCGCACGTGCGATTGTCGATGCTCCACGCGAGCGCCGTCGGCGCCCACGACTCGGGCTGGTAGCGCTTGTAGGAGTTGACGGTCGGTGCGTACATCCACGCGAGCTCACGCCCGCACGCGATCTGACCGCCGAGCCACCCCCGCATCGTGGGGGACAGGTGGTCGGGCGCGCCGTCGTCCCACATGAGCGCGTCGCGGCCGTCGGCCGACCACAGGCTCGAGTGCACGTGGCACGAGGAGCCGACCTCGTCGGAGGAGAACTTCGCCATGAACGTGACGGCGCGGTCGTGCTGCGCCGCGATCTCTTTGACACCGTTCTTGTAGATCACGTGCCGGTCGGCCATCTCGACTGCGTTCGCGTAGACCAGGTTGATCTCGTGTTGGCCCCTGCCGGCTTCGCCCTTGGAGAACTCGACCGGCACACCGGCGCCGTCGATGCCGTTGCGAATGTCGCGGATCAGGTACTCGTCGCGGGTCGTTTGGAGGATGTGGTAGTCCTCGACGACGAGCGAGTGTGGTGTGAGGTTCGCGTAGTCCTTGGCCGCGGCTTCCTCGAGCGACTCCCGGAAGACGAAGAACTCGAGCTCGCTTGCGAAGTTGAGCGTGAACCCGGCGGCCGCGGCGCGCTCGACCTGTCGTTGCAGGATGCGGCGAGGCGACACCTCGACCGGCGAGTTCGTCTCCTCGTCGAGGAGGTCGCACAGTACGAGCACCGTCTTGTCGAGCCACGGGATGCGGCGGATCGTGGCGAGGTCGGGCTGGGCGGCCATGTCTCCGTAGCCCTGGTCCCAGCTCGCGAACTCGTAACCGGGCAGCACGTTCATCTCGCTGTCGACGGCGAGGAGGTAGTTGCACATGTGCAGTGGCTCGCGCCCGGCGTGCATGTGGTCGCGCCAGTACGAGCCCGTGACGCGCTTGCCGACCAGACGCCCCTGGAGGTCGGGGAAGGCGACGAGGACGGTGTCGACCGCGCCCGCGCCGATGAGCTCACCGAGTTCGGCCGCGTTCAACATCCCGCGGGCGGTCGTCCCTGGCGTCGAGCGGCCGGTCATCCGAACAGCCTACGTATTCGCTACTCCGGGGTGACGTAAGCGGCGGTGATGCCACCGTCGACGACGAGCGACGCACCCGTCATGAAGGATGCGTCGTCGGAGGCCAAGAAGAGCGCGGCTTTCGCGAGCTCCTCGGCGCGGCCGAGCCGACCCATCGGGATGTGCACGAGGCGCCGGGCGCGACGCTGTGGGTCCGAGAGCAGCTCTTCGAGCAGCGGTGTCTGGATCGGCCCCGGACACAGAGCGTTGGCCCGGATGCCCTGGCGCGCGTACTCGACGGCGATCTCCCGGGTCATCGACAGCACGCCGCCCTTGCTCGACGTGTACGCGATCTGGGCGGTTGCCGCACCCATCAAGGCGACGAACGACGCGACGTTGACGATGCTCCCGCCGCCCGAAGCGATCATCGCCGGGATGCCGGCCCGGCAACCGAGCCACACGCCCTTCAAGTTGATGTCCATGACCGTGTCCCAGGTGGACTCGGGCGTGTCCAGCACGCCGCCGTCGTTCGCCGGGAAGATGCCCGCGTTGTTGTAGAGAATGTGCAGCGCGCCGTAGGTATCGGTCGCGTGCTTCACCATCGCTTCACAGTCGGCCCATTTCGACACGTCGGCCCGTACGTAGGTGGCTTCGCCGCCCGCGGCGCGCACAGCGTCGACCGTCGCGTTGCCGGCGTCGTCGAGCACGTCGGTGACCACGACCCGGGCGCCTTCGGTCGCGAACAGCTCGGCTGCCGACCGGCCCATCCCGCTGCCTGCTCCGGTGATCAGCGCGACCTTGCCTTCGAGCCTGTCCGTCATGACGTCACCTTTGCGTACACGCGCGCCCCCTCGACGACCTCGAGTTGCAGCGCTTCGGTGAAGCAGGCGTCGAGGCGCGGTGTGCTCTCGCGCACGTAGTCGTCCATGTTGCTCGTGATCGGGGTGATCGCGTTGCTGGCCGGATAGATGAACTGGACTCTGGCGTTCGGGTTCGTCGAATGCGCCAGGGCGGCGAGCGAGTCCGCGTACGTGGCGCGCGCGTCGATCATCCGGCTCCAGTCCTTGGTCCAGCCCTGGAGCCCGGCGGCCTGGGTCGACGACTGGGGATGCACCGTCGCGATCCGGGCGACCATGTCGCGTAGCAGCACGTTCTCGGAGCGGATCCGCGCTGCCCGTTGCGAGCCGTTTCCCCGCGGATCGGAGTCGGGAAGCGCTTGCAACTTCGCCTGCGCCTGATCACACGCGGCGGAGACCTGCGCGGCCGTCTTCGCGTCGAGCTTCTCGGGCGATTTCGACCCGACGAGGGTCCACCCGAGCACGATCCCGATGCAGACGATCAGCACGAACAGGATCAACACGAGGAACTCCCACGGCGCGTGGCGGCGGCGGGGTCTGGCCCGGTACCCGGCGCCGTTGGAGTGCGGCGGCTCGAACGTCGGCGCCGACTCCTCGGTCCCGTCCGTCGGTTCCCGGGGCTCGTTGCTCACCGCTGCATCCTCGCTGGAGACCCCCGGCGATAGCGAACCGGAGCACAATGAGGCCGCGCTCAGGTGAGGTCGAGGCGCATGGTGAGGGCACCCCCGGTCTCGGTGACGACCTCGAATCCGAAGCGGGCGTACAGGCGCTTCGCAGGGTTGTCAGGGTGCACGCTCAGGCTGATTGCCGCGAGACCGTCGCGCTCGGACCGCGCGATGACGGATCCGAGGAGCAGCGTGCCGACCCGCTGGTTGCGAAACTCGGGGTACACGCCGATCGAGAGCTCGGGTATGTCATCGGCGACGTAGCCGTAGCCCGGCGCGGCGGCGCTGAAGTACCGCAGCCACGTTGCGCCGACCGGTTCGTCCCGCCGATCGAGCGCGTACAGGGCGAAGTCACCGGTGCGACCCCAGTCGGTGACGTAGCGGGCGTTCTCCGGGACTGCGAGAACACTTTCCAGTGAGGGCCGTTCCTCGGCACCGTCGTCGTGCCAGGTGACCGCTTCGTACAACATCTCGACGAGGAACGCGGGGTCGGCGTGCGCGCTGAGACGGAACACGCTGCCAGCCTAGGGTGAGGTATGGGTCGGCAACCGCTCGTTGCACTGGTCGCCGCCCTGGTGGTCGCGGCGGTGACGGGTGGGTGCGCGGGCTCCGGGCCCGGGACGAGGCTCCGCAACGAGCAGACCGGCGCGATCTCGTGGACGCCGTGCACGAAGATCGAATGCGCCAGCCTCTCGGTCCCTCTCGACGCGACCCGCCCGAACGGCCCGCACATCACCCTGGCATTGGCGCGCCTGCCGGCCGCCCGCAAGGCCATGGGCGTTGTCTTCACGAATCCCGGAGGTCCAGGTGGATCCGGAGTCGACTTCTTGCGTGACGCCGCCGACGTGTTCCCGGCCGAGATCCGCAACTCGTTCGACCTCGTCTCGTGGGACCCGCGCGGCGCCGGGGCGAGCGCGCCCGTGCGCTGCCTCGACGACCTCGATGCGTTCTACGCGGTCGACCACGACCCCCGGACGGCAGCGGCAGTGGCCCGGAACATCTCCGCGTCGCGAGCCTTCGACGCCGCCTGCCGGAAGCGCAGCGCGGCGGTCCTGCCGTACGTGTCGACCGCGGCGAGCGCGCGCGACATGGACGCGATCCGGGCCGCGATCGGTGTAGCCCGGATCAACTACGTCGGATTCTCCTACGGCACCCTCCTCGGCACGATCTACGCCGAGATGTTCCCGGCGCGCGTGCGGACGATGGTGCTCGACGGCGCGGTCGACCCCGCCCGTTCCTACGCCGACAGTACGCTCGACCAGGCCAAGAGCTTCGACGCGGACCTCGACGCGTTCTTTTCGCACTGCCGCAAGGACACGACCTGCGCGTTCGCGCACGGAGGTGATCCTGCGACCGCGTACGCCGATCTCGCCCGCACGATTCAGCAGGAGTCCATCCCGGCGACGGTCGGCGGCGAGCACCGGATGCTGGGTCCGGGCGAGCTCGACGTCGGCGTTGCCAGCGCGCTCTATTCGGGTGCCGAGGGCTACGACCAGCTCGCGTCCACGCTCGCCGAGGCCGCACGCGGCGTCGGCGACCAGATGCTTGCGCTCAGCGACGCTTACACCGGGCGCACGTCGGGCGGGAAGTACACCAACGAGACAGCCGCTCTCTACGCGATCGGCTGCATCGATTCGCCGGCGCCGACGACGCCGGCCGAGGTCGAGCAGCTCGCGGCGACCGCAGCCAAGGTGGCCCCGCACTTCGGGGCGTCGACGGTCTGGTTGGGCTTGCCGTGCACGTTCTGGCCGGTACCGGTCGAGGGGAAGGTCGCTCCGATCCACGCGCCCGGCGCGCCGCCCATCGTCGTGGTCGGCACGATCCACGATCCGGCGACGCCGTACGCGTGGGCGCGGTCACTCGCGTCGGAGTTGAGGTCGGGCCGGTTGCTGACGGTCGCGGGCGCGAGCCACACGTCGTACGGTCGCGGCGACGCTTGCGTCGACGGCACGATCGACCGCTACCTGCTCAAGCTCCAGGTTCCCGCGGCCGACGCCCGGTGCCCGTGAACGGGATCAGGTGAGATCGAGCGAGAGCATGCGGATCGCGTTGCCGCGCATGATCTTGTAGATCGCCTCGTCCGAGAGCCCCTTGACCATCACCTCCGCGATCTCCTTGGTGTCGGGCCAGGTCGAGTCGGTGTGCGGGTAGTCGGTCTCGAACGTGATGTTGTCGACGCCGACCCGATCGAGTGATTCGAGGCCGTGCCGGTCGCGGAAGAAGCACCCGAAGACGTGCGAGTAGTAGTAGGTGGAGGGCGGCTCGGGAACGAGATCCTTGACGCCGCCCCACGCGCGGTGTTCGCGCCAGACGTCGTCCGCGCGCTCCAGCACGTACGGCAGCCAGCCGATCTGGCCTTCGGAGTAAGCGAGCTTGAGCGTCGGAAAGCGGACGAGGACACCCGAGAACAAGAAGTCGGAGAGTGAGGCCATCGCGTTGTTGAAGCTGAGCGTCGCCGCGACGGCCACGGGTGCGTCGCCGGACGTTGCCGGCATCTGCGAGGACGAGCCGATGTGCATGCACACGACGGTGTTCGTCTCCTGGCACGCGGTGAAGAAGGGATCCCACTCACCCGAATGGATCGACGGGAGCCCGAGCTTGGGCGGGATCTCGCTGAAGCACACTGCGTGCACCCCGCGTGCCGCGTTGCGCCGGACCTCGGTCGCCGCGAGCTGCGCGTCCCACAGCGGGATCAAGGTGAGCGGGATCAGTCGCCCGCCGCTGTCGCCGCACCACTCGTCGACCATCCAGTCGTTGTACGCGTACACGCACGCTTCGGCGAGTTCGCGGTCCTTCGCCTCGAGGAACGTCTGGCCGCAGAACCGGGGGAACGTGGGGAAGCAGAGCGACGACTCGACCCAGTTCATCTCCATGTCGCCGAGGCGTGCCTTGGGGTCGTAACAACCGGGCCGCATCTCGTCGTAGGTGATGGGGGACATCGTCATGTCGTCACGGTCGAACCCGACCGCGGCCACGTGGCGCTTGTTGATGTAGACGAGATCCTCGTAGACCCAGCAGTCGGCCTTCGGGCCGGTCTCGTCGAACGACTGCTCGTAGGCGCCGCCGCCGATGTGCTTCATCACGCCGATGCCGCGCCGCTCCACGTGCGGGCCGGCCTCGCGGAACTTCGCCGGCAGCCAGCGCTCGAACAGGTGTGCAGGCTCGACCACGTGATCGTCGACGCTGATGATCTTGGGCAGCTCCGCGGGCATGTGCGTATCTCCTGGCTGACAGGTTCGGGCTGGCAGGTTCGGGCTAACAGGCGCCGGGCAATTCGGGCGCCGGCGATTCGGACTCCGGATTTCCGACCAGTTGATCCTAGAGAGCCTCTTGAGGCGGCCTCGACGCCGGCCGAGAATCAGGGAGTGGCGCACGGAAGCGCAAGTGCAGTGACCCCGGCCGGCGAGTACCGCCCGAGCGCGGGGACGGCCAACTGGAGCCTGGCGGCGGCGACGGGCTGGGGCGTGTTGGCCTTCGGCCTGCACGACCTCACGCTCTTGTTTCCGGCGGCCATGTGCTTCACGCTGTGGCTGCAGTGCCGCCAGAAGATCGTGGTCGAGGGCACTTCCGTGTACCGGATCGGGCTCCGACCCGTGGTGTTCGATCTTTGCACCGCAGCAGTCGTTTGTACCGGCACCAGCTGGTGGCGCGAGCTCTTCTTGTTGGGCCACAGCCTGCAACTCCGTGACGCGGACGGTCACCGGTTGTACTTGGAGTCGTGGCTCTGGGATGCACCGACGCGTGCCGCGTTCGTCGAAGCCGCCGACCGGGCCTCAGATCGGCCGACTCAGCCTCGGAGGGGCGCACGCTCGTAGACTCCCCGCTTCGTGGAGCTTCGCTACTCGGACGCCGACGAGTCATTTCGTGCCGAGCTGCACCGGTGGCTTGGCGCCGAGTTGCCCAAGCTCGCACCGCAACCGCCGCGCGACGCGTGGCCGGAACGGCGCAAGTGGGACACCGACTGGCAGCGGCGGCTCTTCGACGCCGGGTACGCGGGGCTGCACTGGCCGAAGGAATTCGGAGGCCGGGGCGCGTCGCCGACCGAGCAGCTGATCTTCTACGAAGAGACCGCCCGCGCCCGCGCGCCTTACGTGGGTGTCAACTTCGTGGGGACCCTGCACGCCGGTCCGACGCTCATCGAAGAGGGCACCGACGAGCAGAAGGCATCGCATCTGCCCAAGATCCTGCGGGGTGACGAGGTCTGGTGCCAGGGCTTCTCCGAGCCGGGCGCAGGCTCCGACCTCGCCTCGCTGCGGACCCGTGCGGATCGCGATGGCGACGACTACGTGGTGAACGGCCAGAAGATCTGGTGCTCGTTCGGTCAGATCGCCGACGTCGGCGAGTTCCTCGTGCGCACCGACCCCGACGCACCGAAGAATCGCGGCATCTCGTGGCTGATCCTGCCGATGGACCTGCCCGGGATCGAGGTCCGCCCCCTGAAGACCGTGCTCGGCAGCTCCGAATTCGCCGAGGTATTCCTCACCGACGTGCGGGTCCCGGTCGCGAACCGTGTGGGCGCCGAGAACGACGGCTGGCGCGTCACCAACGTCACGCTGAAGTACGAGCGGGGGACGGCGTTCGTCAGTGAGCTCGTCGATTCGATTCGCCTTTGCGAGGACCTCGCGAGCGGCAAGGTCGTCGAGCTCGACCAGGCGAACATCCGCACCGAGCTGGGTCGGAGCATCGCCGAGTTCGATGCGTTGTGGGGGCTCACCAAGCGGAACGTCTCCCAAGCGACACGCGGCACTGCAGGTCCGGGTGCGATGGTCATGAAGCTCGCGTATTCCGAGGCCCGCCAACGTTTCGGCGAGCTGTGCCTGCGGGCGTTGCACCGCGATGCGTTGCACGTCGACGACAACGAATACGTCGAGGAACGGCTGCGCACGCTCGCCCTGACGATCGCCGCGGGCGCGTCGCAGATCCAGCGCAACATCATCGGCGAACGCGTGCTCGGCCTGCCCCGGGAGCCGCGGTAATGGATCTGGATCTCTCCGACGACCAGGTCGCTCTGCGTGACGGCATCGCGTCGATGCTCGCCGCGCGTGTGCCGATCGAACGCGTGCGCGAAGGCTTCGACCGGGCCTTGTTCGACGAGCTCGCGGCTGCCGGAGTGTTCTCGCTGCGCGTCGACGGTTTCACCTGGGCCGACTGCGTCGTGGTCTTCGAACAGCTCGGCCGCTTCTGCGTCCCCGGCCCGCTCGTACCGTCGCTGCTCCTGGGCGACGGTCGTGTCGCGGGGGCGGTCGTCGACCATCCGCCGATCTGGATCGAGCATCTCGACACGCTCGACGTGTTGCTCGTCGCCGGGCGCGGCGATCTGCAGGCGGTCGACCCGAGCGGCGTCACCGCGCACGCCTCACCGTGGCCCCTCGATCCCTGCACGCCTGTCGCCCGCGCGGATGCGTTGCCCGTGGGGGGGCCCGCCGGTGTCGACACCGACCGCTTCGAGCTCGCGGGGACCGTGCTCACGTCGGCCTTCCAGCTCGGTCTCGCCGACCGGCTGACGGAGCTCGCGGTCGACTACGCCAAGGAGCGGGTGCAGTTCGACCGACCGATCGGGTCGTTCCAGGCGATCAAGCATCTCCTCGCCGACATGCTGACCCGCACCGAGGTCGCGCGCGCCTCGGTGTACAGCGCGGGCGCGGTGCTCGACGAGGTCACCGACCGCTCGACGACGCTTCGCCTGGTTCACGGGGCCAAGGTGATGGCGGGTGACGCCGCGATCACCAACGGCAAGGTCGCGACCCAGGTGTTCGGCGGCATGGGCTTCACGTGGGAGGTCGACGTGCACCTCTACCTCAAACGTGCATGGGTGCTCGACACCCACTTCGAGAGCTCGGACCGCAACGCGGAGGTAGTCTGCGCGGCTGCGGGGCGGGCCGGGAACGCCGACCATTCCTGACGCTACTGTCATGCCCATGACGCGGCCGCAGACAACTGTTCTGGCAGCGCTCGCCGAGCGACTCACGTCCGATCCCGACGGGCCCTACCTCGACTTCTCCAACAGCGGCGAGGACGTTGTCCAGCTCACGGCTCGGGAGATGGATCTCGCCTCGAATCGCCTGGCGCACGTGCTGCAGGAAGTCGGCGTCGGCCACGGCGACCGCGTCGCGACGCTCCTCGAGAACCGCGCCGAACAGGTCATCAGCTTCTTCGCGGCGCTGAAGCTCGGCGCAGTGCAGGTGCCGATCAACACCGCGTACAAGGGCGAGTTCCTCCGTCATCAGCTCAGTGACTCCGGAGCCAAGGTGTTCGTCGTCCAGGGCGACTTCGCGTCGCGAGCGGTCGAGGTCGTCGGTGACGATACGACGCCCGCGCTGACGCATTGCATCACCGTCGACCCCGCCGACGCGGTCATCGACTCCCGGCCCGCGATCGAGTGGCAGGACGCGCTCGCGGCCGGCCGCGACGATCCGATCACCGGCGCGACCGTGCGCCCGGGCGACCTCGCGTGCTTCATCTACACGGCAGGTACCACCGGTCCCTCCAAGGGATGCATGCTCCCGCACAACTACATCGTGAGCCTGGCCGATCAAATCGCCCGCGCCTGGCAACGGCGAGCCGACGACGTCGTGCTCACGCCCCTGCCCCTGTTCCACTTCAATGCGATCTCGGTCTGCGTGGTGGGTTCACTGCTCACCGGCGGTCATGCCGCGATCGAGCGCCGCTTTTCGGTGAGCAACTTCTGGCCGGAGATCAAGCGCACGGGTGCGACGATGGTGAGCATGCTCGGTTCGCCGGCGATCCTCATCGCGAACGCCGACGATCATCCCGACCAGCAGGGGCACAAACTTCGGCTGTGCGCGGCAGCACCCATGCCGCCCGACACAGATCGCCTCTGGCAGCAGCGTTTCGGCTGCAAGACGTTCAGCGGCGGCTACGGTCTCACCGAGGCGTCACTCATCTCGATGCTCGACGCGGGTGAACCCAACAAGCCCGGCGCCGCGGGCAAGCCGAACCAGCACGAGTTCCAGGTGCGACTCGTCGACGACGACGACGTGGAGGTCGGCGCGGGCGAGGTCGGCGAGATCGTGTGCCGGCCGAATGGACCGAACCTCATGTTCGCCGGGTACTGGAACCGGCCCGACGCGACCGTCGAGGCGACCCGCAACCTCTGGTTCCACACCGGTGACCTCGGGCGGGTCGACGACGACGGCTACATCTACTTCGTCGATCGTAAGAAGGACGCGCTCCGCCGTCGCGGCGAGAACATCTCGAGTTTCGAGATGGAGAAAGTGCTGTACGGCCACGCCGTCATCAAGGACGTGGCTGTGCATGCGGTCCCGAGCCCTCTCGGTGAGGACGACGTGAAGGTGACCGCAGTACTCCAGGACGACACGACGATCGCCGAGGAGGAGCTGTGTCGGTGGATCGCCGACCGGGTGCCGTTCTTCGCGATCCCGCGCTATATCGAGTTCCGGTCCGACCTCCCGCGCAACCCGGTCGGACGGGTGCTCAAATACCAGTTGCGCGACGAGGGCGTGACCGAACACACCTGGGACCGTGAAATTGCCGGTGTGAACTTCGAACGGCGCTGATCACTCGCACCGGCGAGGACGGGGACCGGCCGCATCTACGAGGCCCTCGAGGACTCGTTGATCGTCCGCTGACGGCGGGCCGTCCAGATCCATTCGGCCGGCCAGCGCCGCGCCCATTTCGGGGGCGCGAAGTCGGTGTAGGTCGTGGTGGCGTCGGGGCCTGCACACAGCTCGACGAGATCGTCGACCTCGAACCCATTGCCGCGCAACACGCGGATCCATCCACTCGCGGGCAGCACCCAGTCGATCGTTCCCTCTGCGAGGGGCATGCGTCCGAGCTGCGCGTAGTCGATCTGCAACTTGCGGGTCTGTTGCGCGCGTTCGTCGTCCCACGTGAGATAGAGCAACGGGTGCGTGCAGCAGAACGCGAGCAACCCGCCTGGGCGGAGGACCCGAGCGCACTCGGGGACGCTGACGTCCGGATCACAGAAGCTCAGCGCTCCGTGGTCGCAGAAGACGACGTCGAAACACTGGTCACGGAAGGGGAGTTGCTCGCCACTCGCCTGCACGAGCGGGAGTGTCGCGGCTCGGCGTCTTCCGTGCGCGAGCTGCCGGAGCGATACGTCGAGCGCGACGATCCCGACCCCGTGTTCGGCGAGGGCGATCGACCACTGCGCGGCGCCGCAGCCGAGTTCCAGCACGTCCATGCCCTCGAGGGGGCCGAGAACGTGCAGCTCGGATTCCGGTACCCGGTACGCGCCCCAGGCCAAGGGAGTGCCCGCGAGCTCGTCGCCGTGCGCCGCTTGATACTCGTCGGCGTCGGCGTCCCAAAAGGCCCGGTTGTGCCGAACGTGCGAGCTCACGCAGTGGGTACGAAACCGGCGAGTGTCATCGGTTCGTTGTGCTGGACCCGACGGCCCTTCGCCACGATCGACACGTCGTGGCCGACCGCCTCGGACCGCAACGCGCCGACCGTGCATCGTTCGCGGGGCGGATCGCGTAAGGGTCGAACTGGAAGAACCGCATCGCGTTCTCGTGCGTCATCTGGTTGATCTCGTGGTCGGTGAGATCGGTGTTCTGCCACGCCTGCATCAGTCGCTCGGGCGCGTCGGGCCAGATCGCATCGCTGTGCGGGTAGTCGGTTTCGATGCAGATGTGATCGGTCCCGATCTCACGGGCGTGGCGGGCACCGAAGTCGTCTTCGATGAAGCACAAGATGACGTGCTCGGAGAACACCTGGCTCGGGAGCTTGTCGCCGAAGTCGGCGAAGGTCCACGCTTTGTGGGCCTTGTACGAGTGGTCCATGCGCTCGAGGAAGTACGGAATCCAACCGATCCCGCCTTCGGACAAGGCGACCGTGACGTCGGGAAATCTGCGGAAGACGGGCGAGAAGGTGAGGTCGGCTGCCGCCTGCACGATGTTCATCGGCTGCAGCGTGATCATGACGTCGACCGGCGCGTCGAGCGCGGTGATCGCGAGCTGTCCGGACGATCCGATGTGCATGTTGACGATCGTCCCGACGTCGCTGCACGCGGCCAGAACGGGTCCCAGTGGTCGGTGTGCAGGCTCGGCAGGCCGAGCGGCACGGGATTCTCCGGGAAGGTGATCGCGTGGCATCCCTTCTCGGCGACGCGGCGCACCTCGTCCGCGCATGCCTCCGCACTCCAGATCGGTGGGATCGCGAGCGGGATCAACCGGTCGGGCGCGGCGCCGCACCACTCTTCGATGTGCCAGTCGTTGTACGCGCGGCACAGCGCGAGCGCCGCGTCCTTGTCGTCGAGTGCGGCGAACAACCGACCGGCAAAGCCCGGCAACGACGGGAAGTTGAGCGAACCGAGCACACCGTTCGCCGACATGTCGAGGATGCGCTGGGTGACATCGTAAGTTCCCGGACGCAACTCGTCGAAGCTGGTCGGGTCCATCCCGTACTCCTCCGGAGGGCGTCCGGTGACGGCGTTGAGGCCGACGTTCGGGATATCGAAGTCGAGGAAGACCCAGCGGTCGGTGCCGTCGTCCATGTGCTCGATGCGCGGCGCGATGTCTTTGTACTTCGCCGGTACGTGTCCTTCGAAGAGATCGGGCGGTTCGACGACGTGATCGTCGACACTGACCAGGATCATGTCTTCTTTGCGCATGAGTGCAATATACGACGGCCACTGAAGCTTGGGTCCGCCTCGAGGGGGTCGCCACGCGGGGACGGGGTTCCGGCGGGACCGGAGCCGGTCGAGCCGGCGGGCCGAGCGGCTAGTTTGCCGCCGTGCAGAGACCCGTGTGTATCGTCGGCGTCGGGTTGTCGGACGGCCCCGTGACGCCGGATCTCAGTGCCGTCATGTTGGAGGCACAGTCGTTCCGCCGCGCTCTCGACGACGCCGGCCTCGAAAAGGACGACATCGACGGGCTCGCGAGCGCCGGCTACGGCGGTATGCACGAGGTCGCGCTCGCGGAGTATCTCGGGCTGACTCCGAGCTGGCTGGAGTCGTCGAGCGTCGGCGGTTCGAGCTTCGAGTTCCACGCGATGCACGCGTACCGGGCGATCCAAAACGGTGACGCGGAAACCGTCGCGATCGTGTACGGCAACAACCAGCTCTCGGCGTCGGGGCGCACGCTCGGGACCGGCGGCGGGGGAGGCGGGCGGGGTGGCATGTCGCTGCCGCTGCCGATGGCGTACGAGTTCCCGACCGGGCTGACCCTCGTCGGCGCGTACGCGATGGCCGCGCAGCGGCACATGCACCAGTTCGGCACCACGGCCGAGCAGCTTGCGTCGATCGCGGTGCAGACACGCGAACATGCCGGTCGCAACCCGCACGCGATGTATCGCGATCCGATCACGGTCGAGGACGTGATGTCCTCCAGATCGGTCGCGGCGCCGCTCCACAAGCTGGATTGCTGCGTCATCTCCGACGGAGGGTGCTGCGTGATCATGACCACCGAAGCACGGGCGCGCGATCTGCCGCACCGTCCCGTCTTCGTGCGGGGCGCGGCGGGTGGCACCACCCACCATTCCATCGCGGCGATGGCCGACATGACGCGTACGGCCGCGGCGGTGAGCGGACCGAAGGCCTTTGCCGACGCCGGCATCACACCGACCGACGTCGACATGCTCGCGATGTACGACTCGTTCACCTATACGGTGCTCGTCGTGCTCGAGGACCTCGGGTTCGCGCCGAAAGGCGAGGGGGGCGCGTTCGTCACCGACAACGGCGGGAACCTGCGCCTCGGTGGCGCGCTCCCGACCAACACCGACGGCGGTGGCCTTTCGGCCACGCATCCAGGTATGCGTGGGCTGTTCCTGCTGTGCGAGGCGACTCGCCAATTGCGGGGTGAGGCGGGCGACAGTCAGGTAGCCGGTGCCGAGATCGCGGTCGCGCACGGCAGCGGGGGATGGCTGTCGACGCAAGGGACAGTGGTGCTGGGGACGGTGGGGAACTGATGGCCGGGGAACCTGCAAGCGGCGAACGTCGGGACGTGCGAGCACCACTCGTTTGGGAGCCGAAGGACTGGAGCGACGTCCCCAAGTGGCTCGTGCCCCACCCGACTCCGGACGATCGCGAGTTCTGGGCGGGCGCAAGCCGAGGTGAGTTGCGCATCCAGCGCTGCACGAGCTGCGGGCGGTACCAGCACTACGCACGCATGCTGTGCAGCCACTGCGGCAAGCAGGCGGTGGAGTGGGTGACCGCGAGCGGGAACGGCACGATCTACTCGTTCACGGTGATCGCCCAAAACGGAGTGCCTCCGTTCAACGAGCGGGTTCCGTTCGTCGTCGCGACCGTCGATCTGGACGAGGACGGCGCCCGCATGATCGCGGCGATGCCGTCGCTCGATCCCGGCGGGCGCGCGTCGGCCTGCGGGTGCGCGCCGAGTTCCGCTCGGCCGGCGACGATCTCGGTTTCGTCGACTTCGCCGCGGCCGAGTAGTTCGGTCGCGGCGAGCGGCCCGGCTCAGGCGGGTGCGGTGCCGTTCGCGTTCGCGTTGGCGCCGACGCTCGGCGTTGGGCTGGTGCCGGGGGTCACGATCGAGACGACCAGCTTGGCGAGCACGGCTTCGACCTGTTCGGGGGTCCGCGGCGCGCGCCGTAGCCGTTCGTACGTCGCGTACGACGTCAGCGCGCCCAGTGCGTCGGTCGCCTCGTCGACGGTCCAGTGAGCTCGCATCTGGCCGGCCGCGGCGAGGACCTCGACCAGGCGGTGCAACTGCTTTTCGTCGATCCCTTCGCCGGCCTGATCGCCACCGGTCAGCGCGGTCAGCGTGCGCAGGCCGTTCATCCGCTCCTCGTGCTCCGACCAGTGCCGGCATACCGCACCGAGCACGTCGCGCAGCGCGACGAGCGGGTCGGTGGTGGACGAACGAGTGTCCTCCATGGTCACGGTCCGCGCGATCGAAGAGGCGAGCTCGTCGAGGACGGCGCGCTTGGAACGGAAGTGCTCATAGACCGTGGCCCGAGCGACCCCGGCCTCCTTGGCGAGCACATCCATGCTGAACCCGCCGGCACCGCGTTCGCGGGTGAGGCGACCGGCGGCGTCGACGATGCGGGCCCGGGTGGCGCGCACGAGCTCTCTCCGGGTCGGACTCATAGGGTTGCTCCCCGTCGGTCGGCGTGTGTTGCCGGGTCAGATGTCTGCGGGCACCCGAGACCCGCCCACGACGAGTTCGAGCTCGCGGCCGAAGACCTTCTCGAACAGCTCGCGTCGTCTTCGGGCACCCCAGAGCTCCAGCTCGGCGTCGTCAGTGGCGGTAAGTCGCAGTACCACGAGGTCCTTACCCACAAACGCGTCCAGATCCTCAACCCCGCCCCGGCGGCCACGGTCGAGACCGTCGCCGACACGCAAGATGGCGGCGAGTTTTCGTAGGCGGAGGCGGTCTTCGGGGCCCAGGGCCCCGAAACGGGGTTCCGAGGATTTCGGGTCGCCCCGGCGATGGTGGCGCACGAGCGCGGCCAGGAACGCCACCTCGGCCGGCTCGAAACCACGCAATTCGCCGTTTTCGACCAGGTACGCGGCGTGGCGATGGTGGCCCTTGCGGGACACGTGCTGGCCGATGTCGTGCAGCAACGCCGCGAACTCGAGCATCTCCCGATCACGATCTCCGAGCTCGTGGAGTTCTCGGGTCTGGTCGAACAACCGCAGCGCGAGGCGGGCAACGTGGGTGGTGTGGGTGACGTCGGAGTTGCACCGCCGGGCCAAGCTCGCGACCGACGCCCGTCGCAGCGCGCGGGGGTCGTCCGACCAGTCGCTCGGGTCGTGGCTGCGCACCGCGTCGAGGACGATGCCTTCGCGTAATGCCCAGTCGCTCGCGATCAAGCCGCCGAGGTCGAAGAGCTCGAGCGCGGTCACGAGCAGGGTCGAACCCGCGGGCAGGAGCTCGGCGCGGCGCTGTTCTTCCAGCCCTGGTAGCCGTCGGCGTTCCGACGTCTTCGCCTCCATGATGCGCGCGTGCAGGGCCTCGATATCGCGCCGCTCGGCCCGGAGCGCGTTCGTGCTGGCAGGGAGTCGGTCGTCACCGGTTCGGAGTGCGACTGCCATCCGCACGAGGTCGTTGAGGGTGCCGCTCGTGCCGACCGCGAGCTGCGGCCGGCGGGCCCGTATCTCGGCGACGAGTGGCTGCAGGCCGGCGCGTACCCGCTCGTCGAGCCGCTGACGATCGGCCTTCGACGGCGGATCGTCGTGCACGCATTCCGCGGTGAGCCGGCCGACGCCGAGTGGCATGCTGGCCGCCCACCGCAGGCCGGCCGTGTCGCCGATCATGATCTCGACGCTCCCGCCCCCGATGTCGATGCACAACGCGGGCGCCGGTTCGAGCACGACGCTGGCGCGCACCGCGGCGAAAACGAGGCGCGCTTCCTCGTTGCCGTTGATCACCTCGACCTCGACCCCGGTTTCGGCCTCGATGCGGTCGATCAGCTCGGGGCCGTTCGCAGCGGTGCGGATCGCGCTCGTCGCCTTGGCGATGACTTCGCTCGCGCCGAGCGCATCGGCCAGCTGACGGAGACGGCGGACGGCTGCTATCGCCCGATCCGCGGTGGGAGCCGGGATCGACCCGTGCCGGGCAACGGCGTCGCCCAGGCGGAGCATCTCCTTCTCGCGGGCGACGGCGGTGAACGTACCGTCGAGATGCACGTCCGCGACGAGGAGGTGAAACGAGTTCGATCCGAGGTCGAGCGCGGCGATGCGCATCGGACAAGACGCTAGTCACGGGCGTACCCTGGCCGGACATTCTGTTGACGGACCGGCCTCCTGGAGCGGGTGGTCGCGGTACGTGAAGGAGAACAGCGCAATGGATCTTGGCTTCGAGTCTCGGATGTTGATCGACGGCGTGCTGGTCGAAGCTCGAGGCGGTCGCACCTACGACAACATCAACCCCGCCACCGAGACCGTCATCGGTCCGGTGGCCGATGCGAGCCCGGCCGACATGGAACGCGCGATCGCCGCCGCCCGCCGTGCTTTCGACGAGACCACGTGGTCGACTGATCGCGCGTTTCGCAAGGCGTGTCTGCAACAGCTCAAGGAAGCGCTCGAGAAGCACAAGGAAGAGCTGCGGCCCCAGATCGTGGCCGAGGTCGGAACGCCGATCGGGCTCACGTTCGCGATACAGCAGGACACCTGCATCGAAGACATGCAGTGGGACATCGACCAGATCGACAACTACCCGTGGGAGTCGGAGCTCGGCAACCACGAGTTCTTCGGTCTGAACTCGAACCGGCTCGTTATCCGCGAGCCGATTGGCGTGGTCGGCGCCATCACGCCGTGGAACTTCCCGTTCATGCTCAACCTCTCGAAGATCACGCCCGCGCTCGCGGCGGGCTGCACCGTGATCCTCAAGCCCGCGCCCGACACGCCCTACGCCGCGACGTGGATCGGCAAGATCGTCGCCGAGGAGACCGATATCCCGGCCGGCGTGTTCAACGTCGTGACCGCCTCCGACCCCGCGATCGTCGGCGACGTCCTCACCGGTTCGCCCGACGTCGACATGATCTCGTTCACCGGCTCGACCGCGGTCGGCAAGCACATCGCGGCGCGGGGTGCGGAGACTCTCAAGCGGGTGTTCCTCGAGCTGGGCGGCAAGTCGGCGAACATCGTGCTCGACGATGCGAACTTCGAGGAGGTGCTGCCGGCGACCGGCATGGTCTGCATGCACTCGGGCCAGGGATGCGCGATCACGACCCGTCTCTTGCTCCCGCGCTCGCGTTACGACGAGGGCGTCGCGATGGTGAAGGCCGCATTCGAGAGCTTCCCGTATGGCGACCCGACCGACTTCAACAACATGGCCGGGCCGCTGATCAACGCTCGCCAGCGCGACCGGGTGCTCGGGCTCATCGAGACGGGTAAGGCCGAAGGCTCCAAGTGCATCGTCGGCGGAGGTGCCGCGACCCAGTTCGACAAGGGGTACTACGTGCAGCCCACGTTGTTCGTCGACGTCGATCCCGACTCCACGCTCGCCCAGCAGGAGATCTTCGGGCCCGTCCTCGTCGTGATCCCTTACGACGACGACGACGACGCGGTCCGTATCGCCAACAACTCACGCTACGGGCTGTCGGGTGCGGTCAGCGGCGGGTCACTCGACCGGGCGCTGTCGATCGCCCGCCGGATCCGTACGGGCACGATCTCGGTCAACGGAGGCCAGTGGTTCGGACCCGACGCTCCGTTCGGTGGCTACAAGGAGAGCGGGCTGGGCCGTGAGCACGGGGTGGCCGGCTTCGAGGAGTACCTCGAGACCAAGACCGTCGGGTTGCCTGCGAGCTGATCCCGGGCCTTCGGGCACGGCCCGACCGGAGTGCGAGCGGAGAGCACCGTGGCCGAGTTCTTCCGATACGACATCGACAAGAAGCTCTTTGCGCTGTGCCTGCCGTTCGGCGTGCGGCCGTCGAAGGACGGCGTCACGCTCACCGACGACGGCCGGTTCATCGCCACGTTCGGTTTCATTCGAGTCGAGACGCCGCTTGCCAACGTCGACGGGGCGCACGTCACCTCGGGCTATCGGTGGTGGACGGCGGTCGGCGCCCGGCTGTCGTTCGCCGACGACGGACTCACCTTCGGGACGAACCGGGACACCGGTGTTTGCGTTCACTTCCACGAGAAGGTCGGTACGCTGCTCCGTCGGTCGGGTCACTCCGCGTTGACGGTCACGGTCGCCGATGTGGATGGATTGGTGAAGGCGCTGGATGCACGCACCGACCACGCGTCGCCGTGACCCTGACGCGTGTCGCCGCGTGCTCTGGTGTGAGGTGACGCCGGCTCGCTACTGCTGCGAACGGGCGAACTCGATCGTTCCTCGCAAGAAGGCCGCGACGTCGTTCGCCTTGCTCGCGTAGACGCCGTTGAACCAATCGGGGACCGAAACCTCCAGCTTGTCCTGCTCGATCATCGTGAGCACCGGCTCGACGATGGCATCGACGGGGAGCATCTCGACGCCCGTCGACCCGAGCGCATCGTTGCCCGGCAGGTGGAACAGCTCGGTGTCGATTACGCCGGGGTAGAGGACGTGCACCAATACGTCGGTGTCGCGCAGGTCGACCTGCAGGCATTCGGCCCATGCCGAGATCGCGGCTTTGGTGGCTGAGTAGGCGGCCTCGCCGGGAGGGGACAGCCGCGCCGCGACCGACGACACGTACATGATCCGGCCGCGCGCGGCGACGATCTCGTCGAGCAATGCGAAGGTGAGCCGGACAGGGGAGAAGTAGTTGATGAGCATCGTCGACTCGACGACCTCGGGCGAGATCTCGAACACGGGCTTGCGTTTCGGGATGCCGGCGTTGTTCACGAGCACGTCGATACCGCCGAGCTCTTCCGACGCGGTCCGGGCGAAGGCCGCTAGCCCGTCGAGATCGGCGAGATCGACGGTCCACGCGCGCGACTCGGGAGCATGGATGCGGCACTGTTCGAGCACTTCGTGCAGCCGGTCCGTGCGGCGCGCGCACATCCCGACGGTCGCGCCCCGCTTCGCGAATCCTTCGCGAGTGCGGCGCCGATCCCGCCCGACGCGCCGGTCACCAACACATGTTTCCCGCTCAGGTCGTAGCTCATGCGCACCGACCGTAGTCGCCGCTAGCCTCCACCGGCCATGCCGCTCACGCCCGCTTCCGCGCTCCTGACCAACCGCCGCGTCCTGGTCACCGGTGCCGCCCAGGGCATCGGCGCCGCGGTCGCCGGCGCGTGCGCGCGTTCGGTGCCGACGTCGCGATGCTGCGATCGCGACGAGGAGGGTCTGGCCCGGACAACGGCCGACGTGGAGTCGGTCGGTCGGCGGGCGGTGGCGGAGGTGCTCGACGTTCGCGACAGTGAGGCAGTCCGCACCTGGGTGGCCACGCTCCCGAGTGTCGACGTGCTGGTGAACAACGCCGGCGGCGGGTTCCGGGCCGCGTTTCTCGAGGTCAACGACAAGGGTCAGGACTCGCTCATCCGGGAGAACTTCACGAGCGTCGCCAACTTCGTGCGGGCGGTGGTGCCGCTGATGCCCACCGACGGGCGAGCATCGGTGATCAACGTCACCTCGATCGAAGCGCACCGCGCCGGGCCGGGGTTCGCGATCTACAGCGCGATGAAGGCCGCGGAGGTGAACCTGACGAAGTCGTTGGCGCTCGAGCTGGGCGAGCGCCGTATCCGCGTCAACTGCGTCGCGCCCGACGTCATCCCGACGCCGGGCATCGGCGGTGATCTGCCGGTGAAGACCCCGTTGCCCGTCGCCGGTCACGTCGACGATGTTGCGGGCGCGGTCATCTATCTGGCGTCGGATCTCGCTCGCTTCGTGACCGGGACGACGATTCACGTCGACGGCGGCAACCTCGCGGCGGGTGGTTGGGGCCGCACGGCCGACGGAAGCTGGACAACCGCCGGAGAAGAGGTCGGTTCGTGAAGTTCGGTATCGCCCTGGGCGCGCTCAACCCGCATTTCCATCTCGACGCGACCATGGCCGCCGAAGAGCTCGGGTTCGAGTCGGTGTGGCTGCCCGAACATTTGATCTTCACGAGGGCGATGTCGCGATCGCCGCACCCGGGCGAGGAGCACCCGCCGGTTCCGCCCGACGCGCCGATCTACGACGCTTTCGCCTATCTCGGATTCCTCGCGGGGCGAACGACGCGCGTGCGCCTCGGCACCCATGTGTACAACATCGGTCTGCGGCACCCGTTCACGACCGCTCGAGGTGTGCAGACGGTCGACCTGTTCTCGGGCGGCCGCTTCGAGTTCGGCATCGGCGCGTCCTGGCTCGAAGAGGAATGGATCGCGACCCAGCTCGACTTCTCGTCACGCGGCCGTCGGGTGGACGAGGCCGTCGAAGTCTGTAAGCGCCTCTTCACCGACGAGACGATCTCGCACCACGGGGAGTTCTTCTCCTTCGACGAAGTGGTCTTCGAGCCGAAGCCGGTCCAGAAGCCGTGGCCGCCGATCCTCGTCGGGGGAGAGTCGAAGGCGGCACTGCGCCGGGCCGCGCGTCACTGCGACGGATGGATCGGCATGGCGCACACGCTCGAGTCGGCAACGGGACAGATCGCCGTACTGCGCACGCTGCTCGCCGAGTACGGCCGTGAGAACGTGCCGTTCCAGATCGTGCTCGGCGGTGCCGTCACTTCGGCCGACGCTGTCCGCCGCTGGGAGGAGATCGGCGTGACCCGGATGATCGTGTCGCCGTGGAAGCGATCGCCGGAAGCGGTCGAGGCCATGAAGCGATTCGCAGGCGAGTATCCGGGCGAATAGCGCCCCGGCGGGCGTTACGCGTTGTCGACGTCGAGCAGCTCGGGTGTACGGGCGAAGTCGCGGATGGAACCGACGTGGCGAAGCGCGACCTCCACGATCCCGGGCTGCATCGAGTGGCACACCCCCGCCATGAACACCGGCAGGTGACTGGCGGTGGGAATGCTGTCGAGATCCATGCCCCGGCCCATCCCGATGTCACATGCGCGCCGCAACGTGATTGCTCGTTCGGCGTCGTCCTCGGCGAGCGTCGCGTCGGCCCAGCGCATGAAGCCACCCTTCCAGGGCGCGGCCGCGAACGGTGCCGCGCGCGTCGGTGATGCCCTCCCAGGCCACTTCCCAGGCGAGCGCCGGCTCGCCGTCGACCCAGAGCCGGCAGCGCGAGGCCCCGGTCGCCGGGTCGCGGAGGGGGATCTCGAGGTCGTAGACGCGCTCGGTTCGTTGCCACGCCGCGTGCGTGATCGCATGGCACGCGGCGTCGAATTGGTGCGTGCAGTTCAGCTTCGGGTCGGTCCACGCGCCGGCGGCCGTGAAACGCCGGGACAGCGGCATCCCGGAGAGCGCGGCGCAGCGGCAGCGCGGCATCCGGACACGTCGACCACGGCCAGCGCTCGGACCGGGCGTCCACGGAAACGACGTGATCGCCGTCGTGGCGCAGGGTCACCACGAAGTGGTGGAAGTCGTCCTGGAGGTCGGATTCCACGACGCCGGGCTCGAGGGAGACGATCCGAATACGCCGGCGGTAGGCGTCGGCATCGAGGTCGAAATCGGGCCGGGGTGACATGGGTGTCAGGCTAGGGGAACAATGCGGGGATGGCCTCTGTGGTGGACTCCGACCAGCACCTCTACGAGCCCCGGACGATGTGGCTCGATCACATCGACCCGGGCCGGCGCGATGACGCGTTGCGGATCGTCGACGACGACCTCGGTTACGCGTGGGTGACATGGCGCGGGAAACGCCTCGCGCCGGCCGACGTGCAACGACCACGGGAGACCTCCGCGCTCGGGACGCTGCACGAACGCATTCGGGCGGGCCTACCGCCCGAGAATCGCTACGACGACGAGCTGCCTCGCGACTACTGGGACGCGAGCGCCCGAGCCGATCGTCTCGCGACCATGGGCGTCGACGAGGCGGTCGTGTTCCCGAACTTCGGGTTGTTGTGGGAGCGCACCCTCGACGCCGATCTCGGCGCGCTCACCGCGAACATGACCGCGTGGAATCGTTGGTGCGCGACGATCGCCGCCGACGGTCGAGGCAGGGTGCATCCGGTCGCGCACGTGACGCTGCGCGACCAGGAGTGGCTCTTGGTCGAGCTCGCACGGTTGGAGCGTGACCGCGTGCACCTGGCCATGGTCGCGCCACGCTCGTCGACGGTCGGCCACTCTCGCATCCCGCTCACGATCCGATCTGGCGTGCGTTCGTGGCTCACGGCGTGCGGCCGCTGTTCCACGTCGCCGATCAGCGTCGTCCTTTTGCCGACGCGTGGTACACGGACCCGCCCGACGCGTTCATCAACACACTCGACTCCGTCTTCATCTGGACGGCGGCCGCGCTGGCGTGCACCGATCTGATCCTCAACGGGACCCTCGACCGGCACCCGGATCTACGCATCGGGGTGGTCGAGCTGAGCGCGGTATGGGTCCCGATGTACCTGATGATGCTCGACGGTGGATCCGACTTCACCGCCCGTCTGAACGGGCGTCCGCTCGCCCCGTTGTCGATGCGTCCCAGTGACTACTTCCGGCGCCAGGTGCGCGTCTCGTCGTTCTCCTACGAGCTGCCGGCGCGTTTGATCCGCCAGACGGGCGATCTCTACATGTGCTGTTCGGATTACCCGCACTCCGAGGGAACGTCGACGCCGACGGACGACTACCTGCGATCTGCAGCCCCGGTGGCGCCCGCCGACGCGCCGGGCCTCTTCCACGACAACGTCGCACTGTTGCTTGGCGATTAGTGCCATGCCATCCGAGACCTCGCGGCGCTCAACAAGATCGAGATGTTGCCGTGGGACCAGTGGGGACGGATGGACGCGTCGTACAAGGGCGAGACCGGCGACGACTTCGATGACCTCATCGACGCCGTCGCTCGCGTCACCGCCACCGCCGAAGCCGCAGCGCTCGTTGACCTCTACCGCGCCCAGGACCTCGCGGTCCCTGAGGCCATGATCTCCTGACCTCCGACCGAACCGAACTGTCGAACGAAACTACCTGCCAGGCGCTCAACCCCGAGGCCGTCAACGTGAGCGCAACGACCGCGGGATGAGGCAGCCTGTGCGGGTGCCGGTGCCGGTGCGGGTGTGGGTGTGGGTGCAGGTGCGGTTCGTCGGGCGTTGGAGGGCGTGACCGGTGGTGGACTTCGCTGCGGTTGGGCTCGGGCTTCAGTACGGAACCGTCGCGCTCGTTCGAGCGGACGATCGATGGGGTGCGGTTGCCGGAGCGCTTGCCGCCGATATCGAGGCGGCGCTCGCCGGTCTGGCGCACGCGGTCGAGCATGTGGGCTCGACGTCGGTGCCGGGCTTGTTGGCGAAACCGATCATCGATCTCGCCGTCGGGTTGTCGTCAGCGGCAGCGCTCGATGAAGTCGAGGCACCGCTGCGCCGACTCGGATGGCTCTATCGAGGAG
The DNA here is from genome assembly GCA_963784845.1 of uncultured Actinomycetes bacterium. Lineage (GTDB taxonomy): Bacteria > Actinomycetota > Acidimicrobiia > IMCC26256 > PALSA-610 > PALSA-610. Next base: position 159,187 of record CAWASN010000006.1, read on the forward strand.
ACGCGGGCGATGAGGGCGGTTGGGTGTTCGTCTTGGAGGACGCTCCTTGGCACCGCGTCGCCCACGTGCACGGTGTCGAGTTCGGTTCCGAGCAGTGGGTTCGATACCTGCAGTTCCGTGCACTGCTTCGCCGAGATGCTGCCGCCCGACAGACGTACGAGGAAGCCAAGCTGCGGCTTGCGGAGCGGTTCCCCGACGGTCGGAAGGACTACCTCGCGGGCAAGGACCCGACAGTCCGCCGGCTGCTCGCTTCGGACGCATGACCCGTCTATCTCGCGCCCCTGGGTGGGACATGACACCGGATCGGACACTCTGTGAGCGTTCTCAGAAGGCGCGTCCGAATCGGCGAGTTGTCAAGGCACCGTCCAAGTCAACGAGGGTGTAATGCCGACATCACTCCCAGCAGTGCTGTATCCGACCGCCGTGACGGTTACGCCGTCGGGAATCAAGAACCCCGGGCAGAAGGTCGCCTTTTCGTTGGGTTTGGCGCTTGCGGCCGTCGAGGTGCATCCGGACACCTGCCCGCTGATATTGCCGTTGATCGCGTACTGCTGGCCGTCCGAGCCGGTCGCCAGCGCGTCGAGCGAGTCGTCTCCGGCGTTCACGCCGTTGTCGGTGATGGTCGCCTCGAATGCGACCCAATGTTTGCCGGCATCGGGTGCGCTCGACCCCGCGCTCGTCGATGTTGCCGGGTCGATCATTCGGACGAACGTGACTGTCGCAGTGTCGCCTCCCACGTCGGTCACGCTCAATGTGTCGCCGAGATGCCCGGACTTTGCGGTCGAGTTGGGTGCGGTCGTGGTCGTGCCACCGGACTCGACGCCGGTGTTCGGTGGTCCCGAACCCGTGGAAACCGATGTCGAGGGCGTCGTGGCGCCGGTTCCCGTTTTCGATGAGCTGCTACATCCCGCTGCGCTGCCGAGCGCGAGCAAACAGGCGCATACTCCGAGCAGGGCCCGCCGGCGCTGGTACAAAGGATGATCTCCTCCGGTCGGACGAAGGACTCGGGAAGGACACCGAGCCCCCGAGGACGGCGTTCGAGTGTCGAATGTATGTTGCAACGACATTCAATTCAAAGAGAGAGCGGCAACGCCGCAATTCAAGAGAGAGCGGCAACGCCGAAGAAAGACGCATATCTGCGCGGTGTTTGTATTGGCGGTGTCTTGTATTGGCGGTGTTTGTATTGGCGGTGTCTTGTATTGGCGGTGTCTTGTATGGAACGAGTGCGTCGGTACGTCGCGCCATGACAGTGACCTCGCCGACGCCTCAACTGGCGCTCTGCCCCGGGCGCGTGACGTCGGATCGAGCATTGTGCGTGGGCTCCGGCGACAAGAAGGAGTCACGGTCATGGCGTGCGAGATTCAGAGCGAATGTGAGTACGTCGAGGTCTGACGGTAGATCCCCTGCGTGACGCCCATCAGTGCGACGACCTCTCGCTCGACGCCCGTGTATCGGAGCCCGGCGTGGAGCCGCCGTGTCGCCGAGCGTTTCGGCGCGGCTCCGACGGTGGTGTCACGAGACGACAGCGGGCATGATGTGCGTAGTGCCTCGTGACAGCCGGCAGTTGCGGACGACGGTGTGGGTGGACGGCTGGTACGTGGTTGGAACGCCACGATTGCAGTGCTCGTCGCCGTCGCGATTGTCGTGCAGCTCTGGATTGCGATTCGGGTCAGCGCCACGCCGCCCGGTCACGCGGTCGGCACGCTCGCGGGAACCTCGACGGCGAACCGAGCGGTACGCGTCCTGAGCTTTTTCACGATCCAGAGCAACATCCTCAGCGGCGTCACGTCCGCCCAACTCGCCCGAAACGCGAACCGAGACGGTCGGATCTGGCGAGCGGCTCGGCTGGCTTCGCTGTTCGGGATCACGGTCACCGGCGTCGTGTACACGACAGTCTTGGCGAAGGTGCACGAGCCGCACGGTTGGCGAGAGACGAGCACGAACATGGCGTTCCATTACATCGTCCCGATCATGATGGTCCTCGGCTGGCTGTTGTTCGGTCCCCGCCGCCGCATCGACGGTCGTACCGTCGCGCGGGCGGGCGTGTGGCCGTTGGTATGGATCTCGTACATCTTGATCTACGGCCGCGTCACCAAGTGGTACCCCTATCCGTTCCTGGACGTTTCGACTCACGGCTATGGCCGCGTGATCGTGAACGGCGCCGCTGTCCTCGCTGTCCTTTTGGTCGTGACTTCGCTGTATTGGTTCGGTGACCGACGGCTGGACGCAACCGGGCACGCCTCCGGCGCCTCCGCGGCGCGCGAGCCTTGACTACGACTGGGGTTCGTAGCAGTTGAACATCCAGCGGACGCCGAACCGATCGAGGCAGACGCCCCAGTAGGCCCAGGGCATCTCCTGCATCCCTGTCGCCTCGGTGCCGCCTGCGCAGAGCGCGGTATAGAGACGATCGGTCTCGGCGCGGGTGTCCAGCTCGAGGTTGATCGTGACGTTGTTGCCGATCCGCAGCTCATGTCCCGCCGACTCCAACATGTCGGTGCCCATCAAGAAATGACCCGCGAGAATGGGCAGTTCCATGTGCGCCACCATGTGCTTCTCGGCATCGGACAGCGCCGGCATGCCCGGGCCGGCGGGCATGTCATGCATGCGCACAATCTCACCCCCGGGTTCGGTCCCGAAGACCGATCCGTAGAAGCCGAATGCCTCCTCCGTGTTACCCATGAAGTTCAGGTAGGTGCTGACACGACTCATGGCGACCCTCCCGTCGGCGCGTGTCCCGATCGGCGTTCGAGCGACGGTAGTCGTGATCGACCGGCCTGACGCCGTTGTCCGTCTCGCTGGGTTCGACCGTCGAGCGGCCCGAAACTCATCGGTGAGCGTCCTTCGGTCTCGCTTGACCGTGCCGGAGCGTGCAGTATGTACTCCCACCAAGGAGTGGCTCCGGGTTCGGTGGTGCATCGATTGGGGGAGGGCCGGTGTCGAGCGCCGATGAGATCCGAGACGTTCAGCGAGCGACGTGGGCCGGGCTCTCCGCGGGCTGGGAGAAATGGGACTCGGTCATCATGGAGCAGCTGGGCCCGGTCGGCGCCGCGATGATCGATCGTCTCGACATCGCTGAAGACCAGCAGCATCTCGACATTGCCGCGGGCACGGGCGAGCCGGGTTTGAGCATCGCGAGACTGGCGCCGAAGGGACGGGTCGTGCTGACCGACCTCGTGCCGGAGATGCTGGACGTAGCCGCGCGGCGAGCCGGGACGCAGGGGATCGCCAATATCGAGACGAAGGTGTGCAGCGCCGATGATCTGCCGTTCAACGACGCCACATTCGATAGCGTCTCGGTGCGTTTTGGGTACATGTTCTTCCCCGACATGGGCAAGGCGACGGCCGAGTTCGTGCGCGTGCTGAAGCCGGGCGGACGTCTCTGCTCGTCGGTTTGGGTCAGGCCCGAGGAAAACCCGTGGACGACGATCGCCATGCAGGCAATCGCGACCGAGGCGGTGGTGGCACCACCCGACCCGGGCGGGCCGAACATGTATCGGTGCGGTGCCCCGGGATATGTCAGTGCCTTGTACGAGGACGCGGGGCTGCGCGACGTCGGGGAGTGGGACGTCGACGTCGAACTCGTGACGCGATCGCCCGCGGAGTATTGGGAGATGATCAGCGAGCACGTCTCGCTCGCAGTTGCGGCGCTTCAGCAGGTCGACGAACGGGCGCGGGAGCGGATTCGGGCAAACGCCATTGCGAAGGTGAGCGCGTTCGAGAAGGACGGCAGGGTCCGCGTTCCGGGAGTGGCGCGCTGCATCGTGGGAACGAAACAGAGCGCGAGCGGCATGCGCACACGCGACGGCGCTCTGTCCTCGCACGCGGACTGACCGACCAAGCCGCCGGCCGAAGCCGCGCCCATCACTGATGCGATGGGTGCGCGATCGGCGCTCCGGGCGCCCCGAGCACTTACATTCTGTGCGCTCTCATGTGGGTTCGAGGAGCGCGTTGATCATCGCGTCGGCGATGAACTCGCCGTAGCGCTTGGGCGGCCAGCCTTTGCGGAGCACGAGCAGCTCGTAGAGCTCGGGCGCGCTGTAGGTCCAGAGGATGTCGGCCGCCCGAGCGAGTGTCACGCCTCGGCGGAGGTGGCCGTGGTCGCGCAGTCGGCGAGCGTTCTCGGTCATGCGACGGAGGCGGTCGGCATCCATTTCCTCGAGCAGGGTTTCGACTTCCGGGTCCGTCGCGGCTGCCGCGCGGATGAGGAGGAGGATGGGTGCGACGCGTGGCGCGACTTCGGAGGTGAGTGCGCCCCATGCGGCGATGATGGCGCGGCCGTCCAAGTCGCGTGCATGTAGGTCGTCGGACCTCTGGTCGGCCGGTGCGGGTCCTTCGCCTTCGAGTGCTTTGGCTCGTATTGCGCGGACCAGGCCGGGTTTCCCGCCGAACGATTTGTAGATCGTGTCGGTCGAGACGTTCGCTTCTTCCGCGATAGAAGCGATCGTCGTTGCCGGGTAGCCGTCCCGAAGGAAGCGCCGCTGGGCGGTGTCGATGATGCGGTTGCGGGTCTTGAGGGCCTGTTCTTCGCGGCTGCGGGCGTCGTAAGGACGCTTGGGCTTGACGGTCCGAGGTCGAGAGTTCATAGTAGTCATTTCATTCTAGTCGACTGGAATGAAATGATGAGGACACGGAGACGGGAGAGGGTTGATGGACGGACCTCAGGCGATGGTCGAGCAGTTGGTGCGGGCCACGAATGCCCACGACATCGACGCCTTGGTGGAGTGTTTTGCGGAGGACTACAGCAACGAGACGCCGGTGCATCCCGGTCGAGGGTTCGTGGGCCGCGATCAGGTTCGTCGCAACTGGGAGCAGATCTTTGCGTTCGTACCCGATGTGCGGGCCAGGGTGGTCCGCGTCGCGGTTGATGGTGATACCGCGTGGACCGAGTGGGAAATGACCGGCACGCGCCGCGATGGCACCGCGGATTGCATGCGAGGAGTCATCCTGTTCGGCGTTCGCGATGGCGTGGCGAACTGGGCCCGTTTCTACCTCGAGCCGGTCGAGGAGTCTGCGACCACGGTCGATGACGCGGTGCGCGACCAGGTCGTGCGCGGGTGATTCTCGTTGCGGGGGGTACGGGTCGGCTCGGAACGCTCGTCGTTTCACAGTTGGTGACTAGCGGCCACGACGTCCGCGTGCTGACGCGCGATCCGGCCCGAGCCCGTCATCTACCCGAGGGTGTGATCGAGATCGTCCAGGGCGACCTACGGGACAAGCCGAGTATCGAGCGGGCGATGCAGGGCGTGACGACCGCAGTTTCCGCGGTGCACGGCTTTGCCGGACCCGGACGAGTCACACCCGAGTCGGTCGACCGAGACGGCAATGCGAATCTCGTCGACGTGGCCGAAGCAACGGGCAGCGACGTCGTGATGATGTCTGTCGTCGGCGCATCGTCCGACAGCCCCATGGAACTGTTCCGAGCCAAGAACGCCGCAGAGCAGCGTCTGCGCTCCAGTCGAGTCGGCTGGACCATCGTCCGCGCCACCGCCTTCGTCGAGTCGTGGGCCGAGATCATGGCAAAGGCCCCGGTCTTCGGACGAGGCAACAATCCGATCAACTTCGTTTCAGTCCGCGATGTTGCAGCGGTCGTCGAACGTGCTGTTGTCGAAGCCGATCTGCGTGGGAAGATCGTCGAGGTCGGCGGTCCGAGCAACGTGACCTTCAACCAACTGGCCGGGCTGTTGGGGGACGTTCGCGACAGTCACCGCAAGATCCATCACGTACCTCGCTGGTTGCTCCGCGTCATGGCCCCGGTCGCGCGTGGCAACCTCGAGCCGCGCTGGCAATGGACACGATCGACATGACCTTCGATGCCGCAGCCGCACGAGCCGACATCGCGGACATCCCGATGACCGACCTCCGTACCGCGCTCTCGCGCGCAGTCGGAGCACCGTCTCGACCGGCTCGCACTCAAAGCAGCTTCCGCTGGTAACGCTCCTCGTGCACGATGATTCCCCATATGTCGGCCTCGCGTTGGCATCCGTCCGCGAGCCACCCGTCGCTGCGATAGAAGCGCGCCGCGCGCTCGTTGCCCCGCAGGACCCACAAGATCGCATCTTCGAAATGTCGACCGAATAGACGGGCACGTGCCGCGGCGATCAGCGCTCGTCCGACGCCGGTGCCCCAAGCGGACGGCTCGACGTAGAGGGCGCACAACTCGCCGCTTGCATGCCGATCGGTGTCGCGCGAGGGCGATGTCGTGGCGAACCCGCGGATGATTCCGTGATCGTCCGCGACGATCGTGGTCGGAGCGTGGGGATCACGGCTGTCAAAGGTGTAGGACTTCGCACGATCCGCGGGCCGCAGACCGTCGAGGTATGCGTCGGGGAGTAACCCGCGGTAACCCGCCTGCCACGAGCGCACATGAACTCCGGCGACCTCGGCTGCGTCAGCAGGTTCTGCTGCTCGAATGAACATCGCCACAGTCTCGCGCCCGGCCCCAACTGTGATCACGCCAAGTCGCGAACGCGGCCGGAGGCGATTCTGCGCGCTGTTGTCCGCTGATCTCGCGCACCATCGCCGCCCGTGGACCTGACCCGAACGCGCCCAGATTGCGGGAGTCGACATGGGCTCGCCATGGGCGACCGGGGCTGGTCGCAGAGCGCGCCCCGACCCGGCATGATGTGCGCGTGGACGTGGTGGAACAGACCGACGGCGGCGCGCCAGATCTTCCGATCGCGGGTCATCGAACCAGGCATTGCAGCCCTCGGCTCGTTCTCGCGCTAGGTCTTGTCGTAGCCACAATCGCTGCTGGCGTGTTGTGGTTTCGAGGTGGGACGTACCTCCACGCGAGCGGAGGCGGCTACGGCGGCGTCGTACGAACCAATGAGCAGTTTTCGGTGGGCATCGATCTGACCACCTCGTCAGGTCCGAGTGTTGTGCTCGACAGCGTTACCTCATCGACTTCTGACGGCGTGCAGGTCAGCTGGTCGATCTACAGGAACACGCCCGGCGCGCTGGGCTTCGGCGCTGTGACGGGCCCGCTCGGGCCGGAGTGGCCGACGCGACCGGTGCACGGGGCTCGAATCTCGCAACCGAGCGGGCGTCCCGAACGTGGTGCAACATGGCTCGTCGCGAGCGTGATCGCGACTCGACCCGGCGTGTACCGAATCTCGAACATCGCCATCGAGTACGACTCGGCGCACCGCCCGCGTCGCAGCGCCTCCGACACTTGGATGTGCCTTCTCGTTGCAGCACCAGCCGATGAGACGCGCCTCGGGTTGCAGGTCGACCGGTTCGAGCCCCATGTCACCGACCTCAGCACGGTGGACCCGCTCGTCGCTCGGCTCGAGAGCTGCATTGACCCCACCATCGATCGCTGACCGAAAGAGAGTTTCTCTATCGGGTTTCCTGCCTGCGGGGACGCTTGGGTGTGGCTCGAAAGAGGTGCGCGAGCCCGTCATCGGACACGCGCGCAAACGTCGATCGGTTCGCGAGGGCTCGATCTCCTGGCGGGGCCGGTCGGTGACGGCCTTCGCTCAACTCTCGATCGGCGCTCGCCGAGTGGCTGCGGCGCGGGCAAGATGCGAACTCGTCGAGGCCAGAGGAGGCATGCAGTATGTCGCTCGCGATTGCAGTCGAGGAGGTCATCGATGGCAAACCCGGCGTGTTCGCCGTCTACGCCCGGAACCTGAACACCGGCGAGACGATCGACATCAACGCGGATCGCGTGCTTCCCGCCGAGAGCGCCGCCAAGATCTTCATCCTCGTCTACTACTCGCAACTCGTCGCCTCGGGGTCGGTTGATCCCACCATGCGAGTGCCACTCGACGATGCCCATCGGTACATCGGCACCGGAGTGTTGCGCTTCCTCGCCTCAGGACTCGCGCCGACCCTCGACGACCTCGCATGGCTGATGATCATTGTCTCCGACAACACCGCGACCGCAATGCTGTTGCAGTCGATCGGAACGCCAGAGCAGATCAACGCCGCGATGCGTGGCCTCGGCTACCGCACGGCACAACTGAACAACATCACCTTCGAGGAAGCTCTTGGGGGCGCGCCATTCTCGCTGTCTTCGCCCCATGATCTCGCCGAGGCCTACACACGTACGGACGAACGGGCGCGTGCGATCCTGTTCCGCCAGCAGCATCTCATCGGGCTGCCTCGTCGCCTCCCGCACATGGCGATGGCAGCCGACATCGACATCACGATGCCGGTCCGCGTCTACAACAAGACTGGCAGCGGTCCCGGCACCTTCATCGACTCCGGGCTCTTCGAGACCGACACCTGTTCGTGGATCGTGGCCGCCATGGCCGCCGAGCAGACCGACTTCGCCAACCGGCCCGACGACATTGCACCCGCCTTGTTCGGCGAGATCGGTGAACTCCTCTACAACTCATGGGGGCATCCTGAGCCGGGCACGGCTGAGACGAGTCCGCAAACGACATCGTGATCTGTTGGCGGCGCGCCGGCCGACTGCTCTCTGCCGATGCGCTCGCGGTGCCGAAGCTGCCGCCGCGGTGCCCGGCGCGCCACTAGCTCGGGCGGTCGATCAAGAGCTCGGGAGGCAGGGAGCCCTGGAACCACAGCGTCGTCTCGACCCGCTTGGCGATCTTCCAGCCCTGCGCCGTGCGCACGAGCTCGTCGTCGTAACGTGCGCCGACGAAAAAGAAGTGCGGACCACCTTCGCGGGTGGCAGCGCCCTGCGGGTTCGTGACCATGGTGCGACACGTTGCTCGATCGCCGTCGAGCCGAGCGTCGATGTTCGACATCAGGTGCTGGGTGACGGGGAACGCCGTCATCACCTTCGCCAGCCAACCCCTGACTTCTCGGTAGGGTCCGACTTTGCCACCCGGGTTCGATGAGTAGTCGACGTGGGCATCGTCGGTGAAGACGGTGTCGAGGAGATCCCAGTCCTTGGTGTCGATGGCCCAGCCGTAGCGGACGATGACGTCGTGGATCTCGGCTCGGTCGGACAGCTCCTGCGGCGTCACTTTGCGATCGGCTTGGGCTCGGCCGCGTCGGCCTTGCAGTTGATCACCAGCGTGAACTTGGTCGTCACGACGGGCTTCGACGTGCGCTCGTTCGACCATGTCGTCTCGGTCACATAGAACTCGAGCTTGCCGCCGCTGCTCTTCGGCTTCTCGTAGACGTCGGAGATGACTCCAACGCCTGTGAGCACGTCGCCTACGTGCGGCCATTCACCGCCGTGGTAGGTGAACTCCTGTTCGCCGTGCAGGATGGCGCGACCCTTGCCCCGGAGGTTCTCGATCGGGAGGCCCGCGGCGCCACCCTCACCCATGGATCCCCAGTACGGCATCACGAAGGGGAACGTGGGCGGCACCGGCGCGGCGTCGCTCGTGTACACGGGGTCGTCGTCCAGCAATGCCTGGGCGAACACGCGGACCGGCCCCCGCTCGATCATCACCTTCTGCGTGCCGAGCGGTCGTCCCTTGAGCTCCGTGAGTGCCACGGCCATCGCCTCCACATCGAGCTGACATGCGTGTCAGCGTTCCGGACGCGGAGGTTACAAGCGCTCGCCCAGCTCGTGCATCTCCGCCCGGCGAAGGCCGCGCAAGCGCTATTCCGCGGCGACGATCTCGCGGAGCCTGTGCTTCATGACCTTGCCGGTCGCGTTGCGCGGGAGCTCGGCAACGAACCAGAGGCGGCGGGGGCGTTTGTAGTCGGCGAGGCGTTCCGCGCAGAACGCGAGCAGCTCCTCGTCGGACAGCGAGGCGCCCGGCCTGCGCACGACGAAGGCGCCGACGTCCTCGCCGAGAACGCGGTGCGGGATCCCGACAACCGCCGCCTCCCGGACGTCGCCGTGTTCGAGTATCACCGCTTCGACATCGGTGGCGTAGATGTTGTTGCCGCCGCGGATGATCATGTCCTTGATGCGGCCCGAGATGTATACGAAACCGTCGGCGTCGAGGTACGCGAGGTCGCCGGTTCGAAGCCAGCCGTCGGCGGTCCACGACGAAGCGTTGGCGCCGTCGTCCTTGTAGTACTCGCGCTGCTTGCCCGGGAGGCGTACGAGCAGCTCGCCGACCTCGTGCGGGGCGCGGTCCCGGTCGGTGCCCGGATCCACGACCCGCACCTCCATCGGTGGCGTCGGCTTGCCGACCGATCCGATGCGCTTGTCCGCCTCCTCCTTCGGCATCGTGATGAACGCGGGACCGGCTTCGGTGAGACCGTAGGAGTTGATGACCGACGCCTGGGGCATCGCATCCTGGAGCTTCTTCAACGTCGCAGGCGCGAGTGGCGCACTGCCGATCGAAACCGCGACGGGTGCCGACAGGTCTGCGTCGGCAAAGCGCGGGCTCGCGGTGATGAGCTCCGCCATCGCCGGCACCAGAAAGATCATCATCGGCTTGTCGTGCTCGACGACGTCGAACCACCGGTCGACGTCGAACTTCGGCATGTAGAGACCGCTCAGGCCCATCTTCATCGGGTTGAAGATGAAGCTCATGCCCGCGAACGTGAACAGCGGCGCACCGTGCAGCCAACCGACGTTCGACCAGTGCGGTGCGGTGTTCGGGATCATCGCCACGTTGCGGTGGCGGACCAGTACCCCTTTCGGGAGTCCGGTCGTGCCCGAGGTGTACATGATGTCGGCGATGTCGTCGAGGTCGAGCGGCACCTGCATGTCGCTCTCGTCCTGCCCGTCGAGGTCGGTCCACCGGGAGGTCGTGAGAACTGCCTTGATCGGCAGCTCCGCCGCGACCGATCGCGAGTTCTCGAGCAGACGGTCGTTGGTAAGGATGACGCACGGCTCGGCATGGCGGAGGATCGTCGACACCTCGTCGACCGACAAGCGGGTGTTCACGGGCACGACAACTGCGCCGGCCTTGTGGATGCCGGCGTACGCGACGATCCACTGCAGGCAGTGATCGCTGTCCATGTAGAGGGCGACGCGGTCCTGTTTGGCGACGCCGTGCTCGACGAGCCACCGCGCGAGCTGGTTGGACCGCTCGTCCCACTCGCAGAAGGTGATCTGGGCTCCGGCATCGAGGTCGGTGTACGCGACGCGGTCGCCGCCCGTGCGCGCCATGAACCGCAGCTGATCGACGAGGAGGGGCCCGTCGGGCTTGTCCGGCACTTCCTGCGTGGTCGGCGGGGTCACGCGCTGGAGGCTAGGGCACCTCGGAGCGCGCGGGGAGGGCGACGACCTCGCCCGGGTAGATCGAGCTCGGGTTGCCCGAGCGCAGCGTGGTCCGGTTCGCGGCGATCACTGCCCGCCAGTACCGGGCGATCTCGGCTTCGGCCGGCGGACCGACCGATCGCGCGCGTCACCGCCGCGCGCGATGAGCCACAGGTTGTCGCCCGGGCGCACGACGACGTGGTCGACGCCGCGAGTGGCGGGCGTCGGGGAGATCGACGGGAGCAGCGATCTTCGGCGCCGGCGTGATCGCGACGATCCCCGGAGGTGCGCGCACTACGGGCACGTCGGCGACGGGCGCGGTCGTCGTGCTCGCGGTCGTCGTGCTCGCGGTCGTCGCCGCGCCCGCAGGGAGCGAGGGAACTGTCACGCACGACACGACGATCGCGACCTCGACCATCCGGCGTAGCGACCCGGGGAGCGCGGGCATGAGCGAGCGCGCGATGCCGGGACGTCCGATCCCGACCGCCGCCGCGCACGCCCCGGCCGTGACGAAGAGCCACACGCTCGCCACGACGGCAACGGTCCAGGAGACGAACAAGGCGAGCTCATCGCCTCGGGCCCAGGTCGTGGCGCCGAAATGGGGCTGGGCGTCGAAATGGGGTCGGGCGACGACGAGCGCGGCCAGTGCTGCCCCGGCGACGGCCGCGACGAGGCTCAAGGGTGCGGCGGAGCGGGTTCTCGAAGGGGCGGCATCCGACATGACTGATTCATAACAGACCATGTAAGAGTGTGTCAAACAGGGAAGGCATGGCTAGAGTCTCGGCCATGACCGAACCCGATCCCGCCTCCTCGAATCCCGTCTCCTCGAATCCCGTCTCCTCGAATCCCGTCTCCTCGAACCGTGACCTCTCGAATCTGGAGTTCTGGTCGGAGCGCAGAGGCACCGGAGCTCGAGCGCCCTACCGCCCGCGCAAGCGCGATCGACACGTGCGCTTCGGGCGCTTGTCCTCATGGTCAGCCCGTCTCGCGGCGCTGCGCTTTTCCGCCCGGAGACGAGGGACGGACGGCCGGGTGCCGGACGCCCGGGCGCCGGCCGGGCCGCGGCCGGCGGCGGCCGCGGCGCTCCTCGCCGGGCTCGCCGCGACCTGGTGGATCGCCGGCCACCGCTCGCAGGGATCGGCGGTCGCCGACGTGCGCTCACCGGTCTCCACGATCCCCTCCACCTCTGCGCAACCGGCGACGGACCTACCCCCGCCGGACGCGATCGCACTGGCCGTCGTGGAGGTCCCGAGATGCGCCGGCCTCTCACCCGCGCGCCCGCACGTGCGCTGTGTCATGGCGGCCGGAGGAACGGACATCGCTCGCGGGACGACGGAGGTTGCCTACGGAGAGATGGAGATTGCGTTGTACACGCCGGGCACGGTCGGCCCCGCCTTTCGTCGTGCGGCCGGTGCCGAGCTGCGAGCGCGCTCGGGCCCACCGGCGTGCGCCATGGGTCGGCCCGACGAAAGGGCGTGGTCGGTCGCGTCCGACCCCAGCCACGCGGTCGGCCGCTACGTGTGCCGCGCCGAGTCGGGACATGCCGCGATGTGGTGGACCCACGGTGACCGACTCGTGCACGCGCGCGCGCGAACGACGGCGATCTCGCCAAGCTGTTCGCGTGGTGGAGCGCGCATCCGTCGGGCGAGCTCGGTGCCGAATAGCGTGCCCACATGCCCGACGCCGACACGGACCGCACCGAGAGCGCAAACCCGAGCGATCATCCCTATGGCGGTTTCCCGAGCGATGTCGTCGAGCTCCTGCGGACGGCGCACTCCGCGACCCCGCTGCACCAGCTCCTCGGGCTCGACTTCGTCAAGGGCGACGACCCGTCGGTCGTGACCGTCGAGATGCCGGTCGCTGCGGGGGCGTTCAACGGATCGGGGAACCTCCACGGCGGTGCGATCGCGACCTTGATCGACGTCGCCTCCGGGTGGGCGGCCGCCCGGGCGGGCACGTTCCGGCCCGGGGAGAACACCCTCGTTACCGCTGACCTGCACGTCCGCTACCTGGGTCGGCCCAAGGGCACCGTCGTGCGCGGCGGAGGCGCGGGTCATGCGGGCGGGCCGTCAGCTGATCGTCGTGGAGTGTCGTGTCGCCGACGAGCTCGGGAACGTCATCGCGCTTCTCCGATTTCGCCGGGATGGTCGTTCCCCTGCGCCAGCCGATCGAGGGCGATGGCCAGGTGGCCGGCAACATGCACGTTCCGGATCTCTAGGCCCGACCTCGGGCTCGGCACCGGCGAGGATCCCTGTCGGGACCACCAAAGGTTTGGTACGTTCGGCCGCCCTCACAGAACGATCCGGAGCGTGCGATGGAGATCTTCCACCGAGTTGGCTTGTCCGGAGCCTTTCGCATTTCCCACGTCATCGTGGCGATGATGTGGATGGGATTGCTGTGGTTCTTCAACTTCGTGCAGACCCCGGCCTTCGCCGAGATGGAAGCCGGCTCGCGTAACGACGCGCTCGACAAGCTCACGTGGCGCGCGCTCTGGTGGTTCCGCTGGTCGGCCGCGGCGACGGTCGTCTTCGGTCTGCTGATCATCGCGGTCGCGCCGAAGGGCAGCTTCGGCAAGGACTTCTGGGTGCACACGACGGCGGGCCCGACGCTCGCGATCGGCATCCTCTTCGGCCTCGCGATGTTCCTCAACGTGTGGCTGGTGATCTGGCCGCGCGCAGCAGATCGTCATTGCCAACGCGCGCACGCTCAAGGCCGGCGGTGAGGCGAACCCGAACGCCGCCGCCGTCGGCTCGGGCCGGCGCGATGGCGTCGCGCCAGAACACGATCTTCTCGCTGCCGCTGCTGGTGTTCATGGTCGGCGCAGCACACTTCTATGCAGTTCGGCCCGAGCTTCGGTGGGCCGATCAGCGCGGCAAGGCCGTGATCTACCTGCTCATCGGCATCGTCGTGCTGCGTGGTGCTCGAGGTCGAACGCGCTCGGGCAAGATCAGCGGCCGGGGGAACACGGGCCTCAACGTGATCTACGAGACGCACAGGAACGCGATGTACACGGGCTTCGCCCTGATCATCGCGTTCTACGTCCTCGCCGAGATCATCTTGAAGGTCTGAGCCCCGGTCGCCTCGGCGGTCGAGCGGACGAAGCTCAGACGCCGAGCAGGTCGGCGATGTGCGAGCGGTGGGCGCTGCTCGAACCGAACAACGGCTCCAGTGACTTGGCGCGCTTCACGTAGAGGTGCATGTCGTGCTCCCACGTGTAGCCGATGCCGCCGTGGATCTGGATGCCTTCCTTCGACGAGCAGCCGCTGGCAGTCCCCGGCCGCGACCTTGGCGACCGAGGTGGCGGTCGTGCGCCGGGGATCGTCTTCGGCGATCGTGAGCGCGGCGAAGTAGCCGGTCGCGCGGGCTCGCTCGAGCAACACGATCATGTCGGCGAACTTGTGCTTGATCGCTTGGAACGAACCGATCGGCACGCCGAACTGCTCTCGCTGTTTCGCGTAGTCGAGGGTCACGTCGAAGATCGTCTGCGCGGTGCCGACGATCTCGAGCGCGGTGGCGACGGTCGCCTCTTCGACGGCGCGGCGCAGGGCGCCGGCGTTCGAGCCGTCCGTCTCCGAGGACGCGGTCCCGTTCGACCCGCACGCCGTCGAGATCGACGTGCGCGAAGCGGCGGCTGCCGTCGAGCGCGCGCACCGGCTCGTGCGGGTCGCGGCCACGGGCACGACGAGCGCGCGAACACCGTCGTCACCGACGGTGTCCGGGTTCCCGGGCGACGATCGACGAGCTCGTCGACCGCGTCGCCTTCGACGACGAACCTCTTCTCGCCCGCCAGGACCACGTGGGAGCCGTCGACGACGAACGTCGCGGTGACCGCGGCGGGGTCGAACGAGCCGTTGCGTTCGGCGACGTGCGAGCGAGCCGGAGCACTCGCCCGCAGCGACCGCGCCGAGGAAGCGGGTGCGCTGCTCGGCGGTGGCCGGTCTCGCGGACCGCGGGCACGAACTGGGTGGCGGTCGCGAGCAGCGGGCCCGGGCGCGATGACCCGGCCGATCTCCTCGGCGAGGATGGCCGCCTCGATCATCCCGAGCCCGATGCCGCCGTCGGCTTCGGAGATCGTGAGGGCGGGCCAGCCGAGGCCGCTCAGGGTGGCCCAGAGCGCGTCCGGGCGCTCGCCGTCGTCGACGACCCTGCGGGCGAGCCCGACCGGGCTCTCCTTGGCGAGCACGGCGCGGATCGAGTCGCGCAGCTCGTCCTGATCGGCCGTGAATTCGAGCTCCATGGCCGTCCGGCCTCGCTACACGGCTCTGCCGTGTCGGATCAGGTTAGGAGCTGGGCGATCTGCGTCCACCAACACCCGGCGGTCGACCTTCTCGCCGACGGTGAGCGGCAGAGCGTCGACGACGTGGAGCGCCTCGGGGAGCTTGTACGCGGCGAGTGTGGCGCCGCGAACGCGCGCAGGTCGGCGAGCGACGGGGGCCGCGCCGGGTCGCGCGGGACGACGGCCGCGACGCCGATCTCGCCCATCACGTCGTCGGCGCGCGGCACGACGGCAACCGCCGCGACGTCGGGGTGGGTCGACAGCACGCTCTCGACCTCGACGGGGTAGACGTTGTAGCCGCCCCGCACGTACATCTCCTTGCTCCGCCCGACGAGGCGCAGGCGGCCGCGGTCGTCGATCCAGCCGAGGTCGCCGGTGCGCACGAAGCCGTCGCGCGGTGAACGCGGCGGCGCGTCTGCTCGGGGTCGTGCCAGTAGCCCGACATGACCGCGGGGGAGCGCAGGCACACCTCGCCGATCTCGCCGCCGGCCGACCGGGTCGCCGTCGTCGTCGCGGAGCGAGAGCTCGACGCTCGCGTGCGGGCGGCCGACGCTGATGATCGCGTCCTCGTCGGGGTCGTCGAACGCGGTGCCGAGCCCGATGCCCGCTTCGGTGCACGAGTAGCGCGTGGCGAGGCGGCGCGCCGAATCGGCGACGCGCCTCCTCGGCGAGACCCGGCGTGACCGGACCACCCGCCGGCGACGATGTACTGCACCGACGACAGGTCGAAGCCGTCGAACTCGGGATCGCGCAGCATCAGCGCGAGCTGCGTCGGCACGCCCGCGACGGTCGTCATGTGTTCGCGGGCGAGCAGCTCGAGCGCGGGCCGCGCGTGCCAGCGCTCCATGATGAACGTGGTCCCGCCGCGCCGCAGGTTTCCCGTGAGCTTGGTCATGAAGCCGAGGTGCGCGAACGACGTGCCGCTGAACGAGCGGCCGCCGGTGTCCCAGGTGTCGCCGACGTCGGTCTGGGTGATGAACGCGAGCTGGCGGTTGCAGTAGAGCGCGCCCTTCGGCAGGCCGGTCGTGCCCGACGTGAAGATGATCGCGACCGGCCGGTCGGGATCGTCCGAGAGCGCGTGGGCGGCGCCTCGCACCGGACGCTCGCAGAGTCGCGCCAGCACGGTGTCGGCGGACTCGGCCGCGGGCGCGTCGGCCGTGGTGACGACGAGCCGGGGCCGCGCGACGGCGAGGATGGCGTCTCGTTCGCGCTCGGAGAGCCGGTCGTTGACGCCGGCGGTGATCGCGCCGAGCTTGGCCGCGGCGGCGTACGGTGAGCAGGTACTCGGGGCCCGCGGGCAGCACGAGCCCGACGACGTCGCCCGGCCGTACGCCCTCGCGCCGCGAGCCCGACCGCGACCTCGTCGGAGATGCGGTCGACGTCGGCGTAGGAGAGCGACCAGCCGGCGCGGCGTGACGATAGGCGGTACGATCCGCGAAGCGGCGGGCCGCTTCCGCGATCGTCCGCAGGGCAGGCCCCGGGAGAGACATGGCCGAAGCGTACAAGTCGTCCCGACGAGCGACCCGGCCGGCGCGACGCGGCCGCTCCGCCCGGAACGCCGGCCGCGGCCCGCGGAGCTGCGGGCGCAGGGTCGCAAGACGATGCGCAAGCTGCTCGACGCGGGGATGCGCGTCTTCGCCGAACGCGGGTTCCACGCCGCGCGCGTCGACGACATCGTCCGCGCCGCCCGCACCTCGCACGGCACCTTCTACCTGTACTTCGCGAACAAGGAGGAGCTTGCTCCGCGCGCTCGCGATCCAGTGCGCGCAGGAGATGGGCGCGCTCGCGGGTGGCCTCGGTGAGGTGACGCGCCGACGAAGCCGGTGCGGCCGAGCTCCGGCGGTTCCTCGAGACGTTCTTCTCCACGTACGCGCGCTTCGGTCCGGTGCTGCGCGCGTGGATGGAGGGCAACGTCGAGGACCGTGAGACGAGCCAGCTCGGTGTGCGTCGCGTTCACCGACATCGCCGACCGCTCTCGGCGCCGCATGCGCGAAGCCGGCGCGCCGCGGCGACCCCGCGACCGTCGCCGCGCTCATGGCGCTGCTCGAACGCTTCGCGTACTTCCTCGTGTCGCGTCAGCTCGAGTTCGACTCCGACGCGCTGTTCGACACCGTCACGCTCGTCGTGCACCGCGGCTTCTTCGGCGCGCCGCTCGCGGCCGTAGACAGTCTCGCCGGCATCGCTGCGGCACGGTCCCGGCGTCGACGACTCGGCGGAAGCGGGTCGAGAGGTAGATCGCCTTCGTCGCGCCGAGCAGCGGGATCGCGAACAGGCCGCCGACGAGCCCGCCGGCTGCGACGCCGACGAGCGCGGCGACCATCGTCGCGGGCGGGGAGAGGCGCACGGCCCGGCCGATGATGAGCGGCTGCAGCACGTGGTTCTCGAGCTGCTGGTAGACGAGGAAGATCACGAGCGCGATCACGCCCGACGACCGCGCCCTGGGTGACGCGCGAGCAGCACGAACACGGCGCCGCCGAGGAAGCCGCCGATCTGGGGGATCGGGTTGGTGATCGCGACCCACACCGCGATGAGCGGCGCGAGCGGAACGTCGAGCGCGAGTGCGCCGGTGAGCATGACGACCCCGGCGAGCGCGGCGACGAGCAGCGTGCCCGCGATGTAGCGGCCGATCACCTGGTACACGAGACGGCCGATCCGGTCGGCGTCGGCGCGCCGGCGCGCGGGCACCAGCCGGCGCATGCCGCCGACGATGAGCTCGCCGTCGAGCAGGATGGTGATCGCGAGCAGGATCGTGAACAGCGCCGCCGCGATGCCGTCGGCGATCGCGCCCGGCCGCGTTCTCGATCGGCTTCGAGTTCGCGCTGAGGTGCTTCGGTGCGTCGTTGAGCCACTGCTGCACCTTCTCCGACGCGTTGCGCCTCGCGCAGCCGCGGCCCGATGATCGGGAGCTTGCCGAGGTCCTTCACCGTCTGCGGGATCTGCTTGTTGAAGTCGCGGACCTCGTGGATCGTCGGCACGGTGATCAGCGCGGCGACGACCGACGACGACGACCGCGGCGAGCGACGAGCACGACGCCGGCTGCCGTGCGCCGGTGCCAGCCCGGTGCGGCGCTTGAGCGCCTCGACCAACGGGTTCAGCGCGAACGCGAACAGCGACGGCGAGCGCGAGCGCGGACGAGGGTGCGCGGGATCGAGCGGATGAACCAGACCGCGATCGCGAAGAGGGCGACCGCGATCGCGAGCGGGATCGCGGAGCGGGGGTCGAGGTCGATGCCGTCGGAGCGGCGGTGTCGGTGGCGAGCCGGTGGCGTGCCGGTGGTACCGAGGGTCCAAGAGGGAGGGACGACACGTCGGTATCGTACGAGCCGATGGTCGATATGGCGCGCACGCTCCGGGTGCGGCTGTCGGTTCGGTCCGCGCTCGCGCTCGTGTTCGCGCTCGGGCTCACGATCTTGTTCCTCGAGATCGCGCGCGACGCCGAACGGGTGATCGCGTGGGCGCTCTCGGCGATGGCGATCGCCGCGCTCGTGTACCCCGCGGTGCGAATGGCTCGCGCACTTCCGCTTCATTCCGCGGGCGCTGGCGGTCGTGTTCACCGCGCTCGTCCTGCTCGGCACGATCGGCTTCGTCGGCTACAAGATCGTCAACGACGTCTCCGACGCGATGAGCAGCCTGCAACAGGCCGCGCCGCAGCGGGCCGCCGAGCTCGAGCAGAACTCCGAGTTCTTCCGCGAGATCAAGCTGCACGAGCGCGTGACGAAACTCGTCGACGCGATCCCGCAGCGTCTCGCGGGCGGCGAGGCGCCGCAGGCGATCGAGTCGGCGGCGTCGCAGGGTGTCGGCGTTCCTCGCCGGCTTCATCCTCACGATCTTCTTCGTGCTCTACGGCCCGCGCCTGATCGACGGCGGACTCGGTCTCATCGACGACGAGGCGCAGCGCAGAGCACGTACCGCGTTCGTCATCCGCGACGGCTCGCGTCGGGGCTTGTTCTTCGCGCGCGTGAAGCTCTGGGAGGCTTCGTCGAGGCGGTGCTCGCGTTCGCGATCGCGCGGCGGCCGGCGTGCCGGGCGCCGCGGCGCTCGCCGTCTGGGTCGGCCTGTGGAGCTTCCTGCCCGATTGCGGGCGTGCTCATCGGGGCGCTGCCGATCATCGTGTTCGCGGGCGCGCACACGCCTCGAGCGGCCGCTGGTGGTCGCGCGCGTGCTTCCTCGTGATCATGATGTGCGACTGGTGGGTCAACCGCTGGCTCGAACGCCGCACGCTGTACGTCGGCTCGTTCGCGATCGTGCTCGCCGCGTTCGGCGGCCTCGAGCTCTACGGTCTGAACGGCGCGTTGCTGTTCGTGCTGGGCGCGGCGCTCACGATCTCGATCATCGGCGAGATCGGTCCGGAGGAGGTGGCCGAGGGCTCGCGGCGACGCCGCCGAGCGCCACGCGACCGGCTGAGCTTCAGGCGCCGAGGATGACGGTGCTGGCCGACGAGAACCAGCCGCCGGTGCCGTTGACGCACGCGAGCTGGGCGTTCTCGACCTGGCGGCCGTGCGGCCTCGCCCCGCAGCTGACGGGTCGCCTCGACGAGCAGGAACATGCCGCGCATGCCGGGATGGCAATGGGACAGGCCGCCGCCGTCGGTGTTGGTGGGAAGCGCGCCGCCGAGCCGGAGCTTGCCGTCCTCGACGAACGGGCCGCCTTCGCCGGGCCCGCAGAAGCCGAGCGCCTCGAGGCTCGCGAGCACCATGTGGGTGAAGGCGTCGTAGATCTGGCAGGTGTCGATGTCGGAGGGCTTGACGCCGGCCCGCTCGAACGCGAGCCTGCCGCTCGCGTACGGCGGGCGAGCGGGTGAAGTCGTCCCACTCGCTCATCGTCGTGTGGCTCGACGCCTCGCCGGTGCCGAGCACCCAGACCGGCTTCTTGGCGAGGTCGCGGGCCCGCTCCTCGGTGGTGAGCACGACCGCGCCGCCGCCGTCGCTGCGGATGCAGCAGTGGAGTTTGGTGAGCGGGTCGGCCATCATCCGGCTGCTGTTGACCTCGTCGATCGTGATCGGATCGCGGTAGAACGCCTCGGGGTTGAACGACGCGTTGTAACGGGTGCTCACCGCGATCTCGGCGAGCTGCTCGACCGTGGTGCCGTACTCGATCATGTGCGCGGCGCGTCGCCATCGCGTACTTCGAGATCAGCGAATGGCCGAACGGAACGTCGAACTGGATCGGGCCCCGACCGCCGAAGCCGAGGTTCGCGGTGCGGCGCCGGGCTTTGAGGTCGGCGCGGGTGGTCGATCCGTACGCGAGCACGACCACTTCCACGTGACCCGCGAGGATGGCCGCGGTCGCGTGCTCGACCATG
Organism: uncultured Actinomycetes bacterium; assembly: GCA_963784845.1. GTDB lineage: Bacteria > Actinomycetota > Acidimicrobiia > IMCC26256 > PALSA-610 > PALSA-610. Next base: position 179,847 of record CAWASN010000006.1, read on the forward strand.
AACTCCCACGTGGAGCCGCCGACGCCCGTTCCGTCGATCCACGTGGGGCGCAGGCCCAGGTACTCGCAGATCTCGATGGGGGCGAGCATGCCCATGCCGCTCGACCCGAAGCCGTCGACGTCGTCCTTGGTGAGCCCGGCGTCGGCCAACGCTCGAGTCGTGGCCTGGTAGTGCAACTCGAACGGAGTCTTGACGTCGACGCGGCCGATGTCGGACAGCGCGGCGCCGACGATTGCGACTTTCTTCGTTCCCGCCATCAGCGCAGTTTCCACTCCACGCGCTTGCCCGACGCGAACATCTTCTGCCCCTCTGCGATCGATTCCTGGTTGGTGCCCATCGCCACGTACGCATAACCGAGGCGCACCGCTTCGCGTTGCGGCATCGATCGGGTCGACCAGAGCGCGCGCACCGTGCCCTCGACGGCGAGCCGCGGCTGTGACGCGATGATCGCGGCGAGCTCGCGCGCCCGGGTGACCACGTGGGTACCGGGCACGACCTCGGAAACCATCCCGATCTGGAAGCGCGCGCTGGGCCGACATGCGCTCGTGATTTCCGAGCAGCGAGAGCCGCATGATCTCGGTAAAGGGGGTGATGCCGGCCATGTGGATCGGCTCGAACGAGGCCGTCATGCCGTAGGTGACGTGCGGGTCGAAGAAGGTGGCGTGCTCGGCGGCGACGATGAACTCGACCTCGCCGAGCATGTAGAACGCGCCGCCGCACGCCATGCCGTTGACCGCGGCGATGACCGGCTTCCAGAGGTCACACGACTTCGGTCCGAGGTTGTCGCCCGGGTCGTTGAACATGAACGGTGTGGTGCCGCTGCCCACGATGTCGGGATCGGTCGTGTCGTCGCCCTCGCCGCCCATCTGTTCCATGCGGTCGATTCCCGTACAGAACGCCTTCTCGCCTGCGCCGGTGAGCACGATGGAGCGCACTTCGTCGCGCCGGCGCAGTGCCCGCCACAAGGTGTGCAGCTCGCGTTGCATGAGCGAGTTGAACGCGTTGTGGACGCCGGGCCGGTTCAGGGTGACGACGGCGACCCCGTCGTCACCCTCGTCGTAGGCGAGGGTCTCGAAGTCGGGAATGTTCATGCCCGGCGCTGCGCGTCGATTCCCGGGTTCTCGCTCTGGAACACGTAACGGTTGACGATGCGCCCGATATCCGCCGGGTCCCACTGTTTCGGGTTGCCTTCCTTGTCCTTGGCGAGGAACTGCTCGCCGATCTCCCACGGCCGGTAGTGCGCGAGGTTGTTGCCGACGAGGCGGAACACTTGACCGGTGACGTGCAGCGCCTCGTCGGAGGCCAGCCACACGACCGCCGGCGCGGAGTTGCCCGGGTTCATGTTCTCGAACTCGGTGTAGTCCTCGGGGTTCTTCACGTCGATCTTCATCGCCTGGGCAACCATCCGGGTGGCGCCGCCGGGGCCGATGCAGTTGGCGCGCACGCCATAGCGACTGAGCTCCAGGCTGGCGATGATCGTCATCGCGGCGATGCCGGCCTTGGCCGCGCCGTAGTTGATCTGGCTGGCCTGGCCCTGCAGGCCCGCGCTCGACACCGTGTTGATGATCGCGGCGCGGGGTTGGCGGCCCTCCTTGGACTCGTTGCGCCAGTACTGCGACGCGTGGCTCATCGTGTTGAAGGCGCCATACATGTGGACCTTCACGACGGAGTCGAAGTCCTCGGGGGACATCGAGAACATCATCTTGTCGCGGAGGATGCCGGCGTTGTTGACCAGCACGTCGAGGCGTCCGAACGCCTCGATGGCCGTGCCGATGATGCTCTTGGCGCCGTCGTAGTCGGCGACGCTGTCGTAGTTGGCGACAGCTTCACCGCCGCGGGCCCTGATGACCTCGACGACCGCATCGGCGGCCCGCTTGTCGGAGCCCTCTCCGCTCACGGATCCACCGAGATCGTTCACGACGACCTTCGCTCCGTGATCGGCGAGCATGATCGCCTCGCCCCGCCCGACCCCGTTGCCCGCTCCGGTGACGATGGCCACCTTGCCGTCGAGCATGCCCATTTGCGCGTTCCCCCTGCTGCCAAGAAAACTGACGTTGGCGTCACCGTAGCGCGGGCGCGAAAGCCCGTGCCAAGGCCGGGGAGCGGCGGTCGCATCCGCCGAACGCGCTCGGGAAATCACCAGGGAGACATGCGCGTGGGACGTCTACAGGACAAGGTCGCGATCATCACGGGAGCCGGGCAGGGCATCGGTCTCGCGTACGCCCGGCGTTTCCTCGACGAGGGCGCCAAGGTCGTCGTTGCCGAAATCAACGAGGAACGCGCTGCGGCCGGGATGAAGTCCCTCTCGGGCAAGGGTGAAGTGCTGCTCGTGCAGACCGATATCTCCGACGAGGCTTCGGCGCAGGCGTGCGTCGACAAGACCGTCGCGGCATTCGGCACCGTCGACATCCTCGTCAACAACGCGGCGCTCTACTACGACATCGACAACTTCGATCCGAGCTTCGAATACCTGAAGAAGGTCTTTTCCGTGAACCAGTTCGGAGCTTGGCTGATGGTGCGGGCCGCGGCTCCGATCATGGCAAAACAGCGTTACGGGCGCGTCGTCAACCAGTCATCGGGTGCGGCCTACGCCTATTCGTTCCCGAGCTTCGGCGACGACTTCACCGGGCTCGGCAACTACAGCTACTCGATCACGAAGTGGGGCATCGTCGGTCTGACGAAGTTCATGGCAGCGCAGCTCGGCAACTGGAACATCACCGTGAACTGCATCGCCCCCGGTGTCACGATGACGGAGGCGACGAAGAAGATCGTTCCCGACTTCTTCATCGAGGGCATGACGGCGCAGACGGCGATGAAGTCGACGCTCGAACCCGAGGACCTTGCCGGGGCCTGCGTGTTCTTTGCCAGCGACGACGCCAAGTTCGTCACCGGCCAGACGCTCGTCGTCGACGGCGGACTGGCGATGCCCGCCTGACAACTGCCTACGGGTGGCAGATGATCTCGCCGTGCAGGACGGCGAACCACGCATCGGGGTTCGCCGACCAGCCGCGCCAGGCCGCGGCCATCGCTTCGAGGTCGGCGCGCGTGGCGAAGCCTTCGCGCTCGGCCTGCTCGGCTATCGCCGACGCCGTCATGCGGTCGGCCCAGAGGTTGCACCACCACGATCGGTCCGCGGGTGTCGCAAAGCACCAGGCGGACGCGCCCGGCTCGACATCGGTGAACCCGGCCGCGTGTGCCCACGACAAGAGGAACCGCCCGGCGTCCGGTTCGCCCCGATTCGCGCGCGCGATGTTCTCGTAGAGGGTGCGCCACGCTTCGAGCGTCGGATCTGCGGGGTACCACGTGAACGCGTTGTAGTCGCCGTCGCGCGCCGCGACGACTCCGTCGGGCTTGCAGACTCGCCGCATCTCCCGCAACGCACCGACGGGGTCCGGGACGTGCTGGAGCACCTGGTGCGCGTGCACGACGTCGAACGATGCGTCGGGAAAGTCGAGCGAGTACACGTCGCCGGTCGCGAACTCGACGTTGTCGACGCCGGTCGCGTCGCGCCGGGCCTGCGCGACCACGTCGGCCGAGCAGTCGATACCGATCACGGCTCCGGGCGCGACTCGTGCGGCGATGTCGACGGTGATGGTCCCCGGGCCGCAGCCGACGTCGAGGACGCGAGCGCCGGTAACGAGGCGAGGTGCGACGTAGGCGGCCGAGTTCTCGACCGTCCGCCACCGGTGGGATCGCAGCACGCTTTCGTGATGACCGTGCGTATACGTCATGCGGCAATGATCCCACGCACGCCCGGAGCGGGTGCGGGCCGCCGGCGTCCGGTCAGGACCCGAGGTTGCCGATGTTCGATGTCGTCCCGTCGTTCATCGACGACAGCATCGTGGTCGCGACCTGCAGTGCCATGGCACGCGGGCTGAGCAGCGACCGAAGGTCGATCATCGAGAGCTCGGCTCCCGGCGAGATGGGCCCACCCGCATGAACGGGGCGCATGCCCAAGCCGGTGACCTCGGCCGGGAGCGGCCGAGCGTACAACCGCGTGGGCAATCACGGCGGCCGTCGTCGTGAGTCAGCCTGGGATACGAGACGGTTCGGCGAACGCCAACAGCGCGGCACGGTCCTCGGGCAACACGAAGCCGGACTTGATCGCCGCATCGGCGTCCGCCGTGAAGCGGCGAAGATACTCGGCGCGCGACGGATAGAGCTGTGCGAGCCGGGCGCTCGACAGTGGCTTGGTCGAGCCGAGCAGCAAGCAGATCGTCGACGGGTTGGGCCCGGCCGCCCCCGACAACGCCGCGACGGGTACGTCGACCGGCGGCGTGCGGATGCCGCCGAGGGCGATGCCGTCGGAATTGCGGCGGATCTGGGGTGTCGCGCCCGGCGTGACCGCGATGCGGGCGGCGATGGGAGGGGCCTCGCCGGTGGTGAGCCACGTCGTGAGCGCGTGCAACGCGGACTTGGCGACGATATGCATGGGCCCGTTGTTGATGGGGACACCGCAGTCGATGTACTTCGCGGACGGGCCGAGGAGATGCGCGTCTGCGTGCGCGGTGCCGGCAACCTCCCAGAGCCGGAAGCGATTGCTGTCGGGTTGGCGCGCCGCGTAGGAGTTCAGGATGCTGGACACATCCGTCTCGGTTTGGATGTCGAGCACGGGCGCCTTCTGGTCCGTGCGAAAGATCGTCGCCGTGCCGCTGATCGCGCTCGCGATGTCGGCGTACTTGCCCGGCCCGACGAGCGGGAGCCCGACCGCGCCACGGCTGTGCACGAGGAAACCGTCGAAGGCCTGGGTGAGGGGCTGGACGCCGTTGTAATACGTCACGAGCGCGAACGCCGATTGCGACTCGCCCGCGGCGATGACCCGCTTCGGCGCCAGTCCACCCAGACCCGCGCCCGCGCGGACCGCGCGGGCGACCTGGGTGAACATGTCGTAGGAGAAGCCGTCCCCGGGGTGTTCGAGCGTGCCGTACCTCGCCGGGTCGATCGCCTTGAGGCCCTTGCCGGCCTGCTCCGCGCCGGGGACCGCGACCTTGACGAGCACCGGTCCGCCCATGATCCCGATCCGCTGGGCCGACACGCCAACCCAGACGTCGCCGCGACGCACGATCTCTTCGCGCATGCTGGTCCATTCGGGATCGGCGTCGACCCCACCACTCACGTTCAGCCACTCGACGACGACCGTGCCGCTGAAACGCGCAGGATCGGCGGGGCGCCGCACCACGATACGAGTGCGATACGGCGCGCTCACGTCGGGCACGAAGGTCCAACGGCCGTCGTGACTCAGCGCACTGGTGGCCCGGTACGACGACGCAGTCCCGGCCGCGACGTACTCGTGCTCGACGTAACCATCCTGGTGCAGGTTCGACGGCGACGCCGAGCCCATGAACGCGCCGTTCCCGCCCGTGATCTCGTGCGCGAGGTCGGCCGACGGTCCCGCCGGTCGGCTCGGCGTGGTGGTCGTGACGGCTGGCGGTGCCGTCGTCGTGTCCGCCGCCGGCGCGGCGCGGTTGCTGCTCGAACAGGCCGCGGTGCCGAGCAGCAACACGCACGTGATCGCCGTCACCGGACGTCCCGGCCGACGACGGCTCACCGGGCGCGAGAGCCCGCCGCTGCGTTTGCCAGTCCTCATCTGCGGGTCCCCCTCGGCGTCAGCGAAACCGTATTCTCCAGATGTGTCAAGCGGGCGCGCAAGCCTCGAGAACCTGACTTCTCGGCGTCGAGAGTGAATCTCGCACCGGGAACCGCTCGAGACCCGGAATTACACTCCCGGTGGTGACGATCGACGGGTACGTCGCGACGGAATTCGAGCCCGTGCTCGACGCGTTCGTGCAGAACTTCGACGTTCGCGGTGAGGTCGGAGCCGCGGTGTGCGTGTACCTCGACGGCGAGCCTGTCGTCGATCTCTGGGGGGGTCTCGCCGACTCCACGACCGGCGAGCCGTGGCGCGAAGACACGATCGTCCTCGTCTACTCGGCGACCAAAGGCGTCACCGCGACGTGCGCCAACCTGCTGATGCAGCAGGGCCATCTCGATCCCGACGCCACCGTCGCGTCGATCTGGCCGGAATTCGCGCCGAAGGGCAAGGAACGCATCACCGTCGCCCAGGCGCTGTCCCACCAGGCGGGCCTCCCGCTGGTCGAAGGCGAGTTCACACTCGAGGAGTCGCTGTCCTGGGCACCGATGGTCGAAGCGCTCGCGAACCAAGCGCCGATCTGGGAACCGGGAACGAAACATGGCTACCACATGCGCACCTACGGATGGCTCGTCGGCGAGATCATGCGCCGGGCCGACCCGAAACATCGCAGTGTGGGAACGTTCTGGCGGGAGGAGGTCGGCGACCCGCTCGGCATCGACTTCTGGATAGGTCTTCCCGAAGCGCTCGAGCCGCGCGTCGCGCAGCTCGTCCCGCCCGAGGTCGATCTGCGCGCGGCACTCGCGCCCTTCGGCGACGACCTGTTGCTGGCGCGGGTGTTCTCGAACCCCGGCGGACACTTCAACTACGACGCCATGTGGAACACCAGGCAGCTCCATGCGCCGGAACTGCCGTCGTCGAACGGCATCGGGAGCGCGCGGGGCCTGGCCCGGCTGTACGCGTCGTGCATCGGAGCGATCGACGGCCGGCGCACGCTGAGTGCCGCGACGGTCGCGCGCGCCACGCTCGAACGCGCGTGCGGCAAGGACGAGGTGCTGACGACCGAGACGTGTTTCGGGCTCGGTTACATGCTCGGCCGTTCGTTCGGCGCCGCGAACCCGCCCGACGCCTTCGGGCACGCGGGCGCGGGTGGATCGCTCGCGTTCGCGGATCCCGATACCGGGATCTCGTTCGCGTACGTGATGAGCGATCTCCGCTTCGATGCGAACGAAGGTGATCCGCGCAGCGAGGAGCTGGTGCGCGCCGTCTCTCGGGTGCTCGACGGGGAGACCTGAGTCAGTCGTCGAGCACTTCCGCGCGCAAGGGCGACTTCTGCACCTTGCCGCTTGCGGTGCGGGGGAGCGACTCACGCACTTCCAGGCGTTCCGGGAGCTTGAATCGTGCCAGTCCTCGTCCGAGAAGGTGAGCGCGCACCGCTTCCAACGTCGGCGCGCCCCCGGGAGCCGGGATGACGAACGCGCACACCTTCTCACCCATGACCGGGTCGGGCATCGCAACGCATGCGGCTTCGGCGATGGTTGGATGCGTGACGAGCAGCGCCTCCACCTCTTGGGCGGAGATGTTCTCGCCGCCGCGGATGATGATGTCCTTCAGGCGATCGACGATCGTGAGGTACTCGCCGTCGTACACGGCGAGATCGCCGGTGCGGAACCAGCCACCGTCGACGAAGGCATCGGTGTCGAGGCCGGGGTCGAGGTAGCCGACGAACATCTCGGGTCCTCGGGCGAGCAACTCGCCCGGCGTGCCGGGCGTGACGTCGACGAGCGTGTTCGGATCGACGACGCGCAGCTCGGCCGTACCGATCAACGGGCCATCGGTGGTTGCATCGCGCTCGGGGTCGTCGCCGGCCCGACCGGTCGTGAGCGTCGGGTACTCGGTGGACCCGTACGTGCGTTTGCACCAACAGTCGAACGCCCGTGCTCCTTCCCGGACCATCGCGGGGGCAACTCCGGCGCCGCCGAGGGAGAACAACCGCAACGAGCCGCGATCGGTGCTCTCGAAGTCCGGATGGTCGATCATGGTCCGCATGAACACCGGAGTCGAGATCATCACGGCGACCGTCTCTCGCTCGACCAGGTCGAGCGCACGCCCTGGTTCCCACATGTCCATCAACACCGTGGCGACGCCGCTCGTGATCGGCAGCAGGATCCCGTATGTCAGCCCGGCAACGTGCGTCACCGGCATCGGAAGCAGCAGTGGCTCACCGGGTCGTATCGCGTGCGCAGTCGCGATCGTGTCGGCCTCGACCCGCAGCGACTGGTGCGTGTGGACGACTCCCTTGGGCTCCGATGTCGTGCCGGACGTCCAGAGAATGACGGCGACGTCGTCGACCGAGACATGGACGGTCGGCGCCGCGTCGGCGCTCTCCGGCAGTGGTTCGCCGCCGCGGACCGCGACCACCGCCGCGGGGGAGCCGGTGGCACGCACCAACGCCGGGTAGTCGGTGCCGCGGAACATCCGGGGCACGACCACGAGCTCAGCACCGGTGCGCTGCAGGATGAAGCCGACCTCGTGCGGCCCCAGCGTGGGTGTGATCGGGCTCGCCGTCGCGCCACAGCGCCAAATGGCCCAGCACAGCACCACCGCCTCCCACCAGTTCGGCAGTTGCCAGGCGACGACCGATCCGGGTCCAATGCCTCGCTTCGCGAGGGCGGCCGCGACTCGTGCGGATCGTGAACGGAGGTCGTCGATCGTGAGGCGGGTCTCGCCGTCGACGATCGCGAGTGTGTCCGCGGGCGCGCCGTCGAGGCGGTCGAGCAGCGTCTCGTCGGTCCAGACGCGTTGCTCGCGCCAGCGCGCCCGGACCTCGGCAGGCGCGGGATGCGCGCGCGTCACTGCGTGCCGTAGACCGGCGCCGGCGGTGGTGCTTGGGCCAGGAGCTTCTGGACGGCAGCGCCGACCTCGGCCGGGTCCCAGCGCGCGCCCTTGTCGATGCTCGGGCCGTGCTGCCAGCCGTCGGCGACGGAGAGCAGGCCCCCTTCTATCTCGAAGACTCGCCCGGTGACGCCGGCCGACTCGGTAGTGCCCAGCCAGACGACGAGAGGAGAGATGTTGGCCGGATCGTTCACGTCGAACCCGGACTCGGGAACTTGCATTCGCTCCCCGAATACTTCCTCGGTCATGCGGGTACGGGCGGCAGGGGCGATCGCGTTCGCGGTGACGCCGTAGCGGGCCAGCTCGGCCGACTCGACGAGGGTCAGCGCCGCGATCGCGCCCTTCGCGGCGGAGTAGGCGCCCTGGCCGACGCTTCCCATCAGGCCCGCGCCCGACGACGTGTTCACGATGCGGGCGTCGACCGGTTGGCCCGCCTTGCTCTGCGCCCGCCAGTACTCGGATGCGTGGCGCGTGACCGCGAAGTGGCCCTTCAGGTGCACCCGAATCACCGCGTCCCATTCCTCTTCGCTTGTGGTGAAGAGCATGCGGTCGCGCACGAAGCCGGCATTGTTGACCAGGACGTCGAGCCCGCCGAAGGTGTCGAGCGCGGTTCGCACGACCTGCCGCGCGCCACCCCAGTCGGCGATGTCGTCGGTGTTGGCGATCGCGTCCCCGCCCAAGCCGCGGATCTCGTCGACCACGTCCTGCGCGGGCCCGGCACTGCCACCGGTTCCGTCACGAGCGACGCCGAGGTCGTTGACGACGACTCGCGCGCCCTGACGGGCGAATCCGAGCGCGTGTTCGCGGCCGATGCCGCGCCCGGCGCCGGTGATGATGACGATGCGGCCTTCACAGATGCCGGGCACGGGGCCGTACCCTACCGGCGCGCAATTCCCTCCAACGATCCCAAACCCTCTGGGCCCGGCGTCTCGGCGGCGGTGTCGAGCCACGGCGCCGGCCGCCCGAAGAAGTATCCCTGCGCGAAATTGCAATCCAGTCGTTCGAGCCGGCGGGCCTGCTGCTCGGTCTCCACACCCTCGGCCACGACCTCCAGCTCGAGGCCGTGGCCGAGGTTGATGATGCCGCTCACGAGCGCTTCCGACTCCGGGCGGTCACCGAGGCCCGACACGAAGCTGCGATCGATCTTCAGCTGGTGAATCGGGAGCGTGCCGAGGTTCGAAAGGCTCGAATAGCCGGTTCCGAAGTCGTCGAGCGCGATGCGGATGCCCAGGTCGTCGAGCGCCGCGAGCGTTGCCGCGGTGTTGTCGGGATCGTCGATGAGCAGGCTCTCGGTGATCTCCAACGTGAGCGATCCCGGTGGGATCGACGCGACCAGCTGGGTCAGGCGGGGAACGAAGTCGGATTCGCAGAGTTGGCGGGCAGAGACGTTCACCGCGATCGAGAGATCGCGGTCGCGTTGCAGCCGTCGGTGCGCGTGCTCGAGCACCCGCCACCCGAGTGGCACGATCAAGCCGGTGTCCTCCGCCAACGGAATGAAGTCCGCGGGCGGGACGAGTCCGATCTCGGGGTGGTTCCACCGTACGAGCGCTTCCAGAGCAACCGGACGGCGGGATCGGATGTCGACGATCGGTTGGTAGTACACGACGAGCTCGTCGCGCTCGAGGGCGCGGTGCAGGCCGGTGACGCGCGCGAGGCGGTTGGTGGTAGCCGGAGAGTTCCGCCCGGTCTGGTACTCGATGCTGCGCCTGCCGCGCTGCTTGGCCCGGTACATCGCGTCGTCGGCCTCTCTCAGGAGGGCGGCGGCGTCGGCATCGTCGCGCGCGACCGACACTCCGATGCTCGCGCTGACGAACAAGGTCTCGTAGTCGACCTCGAACGGCTCTTCGAGGATCGCGGCGACGCGTTGCACCGCCGCATGAACCTCCAGGTCGTCCTTCACGTCCTCGACGACGACGACGAACTCGTCACCTCCGAGACGGGCGATCGTGTCGGAGGCGCGCAGGCCTGCGACCATGCGTTGCGCGATCTGAGTGAGCAGACGGTCGCCCGCTTCGTGACCGAGGCTGTCGTTGACGAACTTGAACCGGTCGAGGTCCAAGAACAGGACGGCGACGGCGGTGTCGTCGCGTCGCGAGCGTCGCAACGCGTGAGTCAATCGGTCGTTCAGCAAGGCGCGGTTCGGCAGGCCTGTCAGTTCGTCGTGATACGCGCGGTACTCGAGGTCCTCTCGGGCGTGGGCCTGCTCGATCGCGACTGCTGCGAGAGAGACGACGCGCTCGAGCAGCGGCCGGTTCTGTTCACGGTCGACGTGATCGGAATCGAACAACAAGGTCAGTGTTCCCGCGACCGCGGCACGATTCGGGAGCTCGATCGGTAGAGCCCAGCTGAACGTCGTGTTGACGGCGGCGGCGGCGGTCGGGATCTCGACTCCCGGATCGGTGTCGGCGTAGTCGATGAACACCTCGACGCGGTCACGCGCCGCACGAGCCGACGAGAGCTGCGCGTCGATGCCGATGCTCGAGACGCGGTCGAAGACCTCGGGCGGGAAGCCGGGGGCGGCGGCGACCCTGAGCTCGTCGCCGTCGAGTAGCCGGATGAGGCAATACCTCGCAGCCGCGTACTCGGCCGTGAGCATCGCGACACGGTCGAGGACGGTCTCGAGGCGCTCTCCGCCCGCGATCATCTCCAAGATGCGGGACTCCTCGGCGAGGAGGTCGTCGAGGGCTTTGCGCTCGGTGACGTCGCGGACGTTCACGATGATTCCCACGATGGTCGGGTCGTCGAGCCGATTCGAGATCGACGTGTCCTGCCAGTGCCAGCGACCGTCGGCGTGCCGTGCCCGCACGAGCGCGGTCGTGGTCTCTTCCGGGCATTGCAGCATCCGGGCCCACGCGGCGCCGATCTGGGCGACGTCGTCGGGGTGAACCATCTGACGGAGGGAATTTCCGACCAGGAGCGACTCGGAAAGGCCGGTCAGGCGCTCGTACGAAGGACTGACGTACTGGCACCGAGAGTCGCCGTCCATCACGATGATGCCGTCGGCGGCGTGTTGCACGAGCGTCCGAAAGCGCGCCTCGGCGGCGGCGACCCTCGCGGCGGCCACGCGTCGCTCCGTGATGTCGTGCACGTTGATGACGATGCCCTCGATGACGGGGTCGTCGAGGTGGTTCGTCATCGAGATCTGACACCAGCGCAGCGATCCGTCGCGATGGTGGACGCGGATGTCCTCGCGCACGGCACGGATTCGGCCGTCGCCGCCTCCACTCGCGCCGCGCACTCGTTCGACATCCTCGGGCTGCACGAAGATGCTTCCGTCGCGACGGCCCACCAGTTCGCCGACCGAGTATCCCGTCAACACCTCGATGGCCTCGGTGGCAAAGACGATCATGCCGGTGCCGTCGAGCACGACGACCGCGTCGGCGGCGTTCACGAGGAGGCGGCGGAAGCGGTCCTCGCTGTGGGCGAGTGCGTTGGCGGCGAGCTCGCGATCGTGCGCGCTCACCCACACGATCCGGTTCACGAACACCAGACCGGCGGCCATGAGCACCGCGATGCCGTGGCTCCGACTCGGGCTGAGGACACTCGGCGCCCATCCGAGCCCGACGGTCGTCTCTGCGGCCAGGAGGCACACCAGGCTCCACGCCGTCGCGGGGAGGGCGGCCGGTGAGCCTTCGAGCGCGACGGCCTGCGCCGCGCAGAACACGAAACCGACGGAGAGCACCGGCCCCCACCCGGTGGTGTAGATCACGCACGCCACTCCGACGATCGGCACCCCGACGCGCAGGCCGAGCGGAAGACGCCGGGCACGCTTCCAGTCAGTGGCCAACGAGGTCGCGCCGAGTGCGACGACCGTGATACCGACGAGCACGTCGACCCGGACCGGCGCGAGGATGCCCATGGCGCGCAGCGTGAGCAGCGCCGCCAGCGCGATCGCGCTCATCGCGACGGCCTCGCCGAACGCGCGCAAGGGTGAACGTTCCATTGCATGTTCTGTCGGTTCGCTCAGAGTGGAAACTGATACCCGGCTCGCGGCGAAGGTCCGAATTGCGTCGAGAGGCGGTTACGGTGAGACGGAATTCACCGGGAAACGAGCGAGTTCGGGCAAGGAGTGGCACGTGAAGTTCGGGGTGACGATGTTCATGACCGACCAGACGATCGGACCGGTCGAGCTCGCCCGGGAGATCGAGGTCCGGGGCCTCCACTCGCTCTATGTGCCCGAGCACACCCACATACCCACGAGCCGGCGAACGCCGCCCGCAACTGGTGATGCCGAGCTGCCGGAGGAGTACAAGCGCACGCTCGACCCGTTCGTCACCCTCTCGATGGCCGCGGCGGTGACCGAACGAATCGTGGTGGGCACGGGCATCTGCCTCGTTGCCCAGCGGGATCCGATCGTGACCGCGAAGGCTGTGGCGACCCTCGACCGTCAGTCAGGGGGTCGGTTCGTGTTCGGCATTGGCTTCGGCTGGAACGCCGACGAGATCGAGGCTCACGGGGTCGACATGAAACGCCGGCGCGAGGTCGCGCGAGAGCACATGCTTGCGATGCAGGCGATGTGGCGGAACGACGTGGCGTCCTTCGACGGGGAGTTCGTGCACCTTGCGCCGTCGTGGTCGTGGCCGAAACCGGCTGGGGGCGGGCCGCCGGTGCTGATCGGAGGCGCGGCCGGGCCCAAGCTCTTCGCGCAGGTGGCCGAGTACGCCGACGGATGGATCCCGATCGGCGGAGCGGGAGTGCGCGCCGCGCTGGTCGAGCTCGAACGCGTGTGCGAGACGCGCGGGCGTGACCCGAAAACGCTGAGCATCGTGCCGTTCGGCACGATCCCCGATCCGGGCAAGCTCGAGTACTACTCGTCGATCGGCATCGAAGAGGTGGTGTTGCGCCTCCCCGGCGGGACCCGTGAGCGGATACTCCCGCGCCTCGACGAGCTCGCCGCGTTGGCCGGAGCGCGACCGTGAAGGGACCGGTGCTCATCGGGCTCGAGGTTGCCGGCGATGCCGACGCCTGGCGGGAGGCCGGCTTCGCGGTCGACCCCGAGGGCGTGTGCCGCCTCGGACACGTGCGCATCCAAACGGGTGTCGGCGAACGCGGTATCGCCGGTTGGACACTGGGCATGCAGCCGATGGTCGAGCCCGCCGAACACCCGAACGGTGCGTTGTCGGTCGATCATCTCGTGGTGTTCACCGACGACCCGGACCGCACGACCGCTGTGTACGCCGACCGGGGCCTCGAAGTGCGGCGGGTGCGCGAGCTCGACAATGGCACCACACAGACCTTCTTTCGTGCCGGAGAGGTCATCATCGAGCTCGTCGGCCCCGTCGAAGGTGACGGTGAGCGGTTCTTCGGCCTGTCGCCGACCGTGGCCGACATCGACGCGTGCGGCGAGCTGCTCGGTGACCGCCTCGGAACGATCAAGGCCGCGACCCAACCCGGACGCCGGATCGCGAGCCTACGGCACGAGGCGTGCGGGCTGACCGTGCCGATCGCGTTCATCTCGCCCGAGCCCCCGCCTTGACGCGAGCCCGTTGTCGACCTCGCCGCGATCGCCCACTCGAGCGCCGGTCCACGCGAGGATGCCCGAGTGCCGCTCGGACTCGTGCATTTCGATCCTGCCGCGTTCCCCCCGAGGCGATGCCGTGCCTGCGCTGCGGAGCCGAGACGATGATGGTGTTCGCGGGCCCCTGCCCGGCGTGTACACGGGACCTTCGCGCCAAGTTCCGGGGTGAGGCGCGCGCCGTCGACGGCGGCGAGTACGTCCCCAAGATGCACGTCACGCCGAACGCCGTCGCGATGAAGGACGACTGAGCTGCGGGGATAGGTTAGGCCCGTGCCGACGGTCACGGGGGCCAGTGCCGACCTCTACGCGATCTTGGGTATCGACGCGTCGGTCGGCGGAGACGAGATCGCTCGGGCGTTCCGGAACCGGGCCAAACAGCTCCACCCGGACACCAGCGAGGATCCTGAAGCGGCATCGAAGTTCAACGAGCTCGTGGCCGCGTACGGCATCTTGTCGAACCACCGGACCCGCCGCGAATACGACGCGGGCCGGGCCCGTCCCGCTCCGGGTTTGCCGGTCGATGCCCGCGGCACCGCCGCACCCGCCCCCGCGGAGCGATGGACGCGGCGGCGGGCTTGGACGGCGCTCGTCGGCGGTGCGCTGGTGGCGTTGCTCGGTATCGCAGGCGCGTGGCTGACGTGGCACCTGCACGAGAGTGACGCGCAACAGCGGGCCCACTTCCTGCCGGTCACCGCGTCACGGGTTGCGAACGGCGACATCGCCTTCATCACCACCGACGGCCTGACCGTCGAGACCCGAGAGCCGGAGCTGCACGGCGAGGGGAGCAATCTCGGGCCCACCGTTCGAGTCCGTTACGACCCCGCGAACCCGATCCACGTGATACTCGACTCGAGCACCGCCGGCCGCGACATCACGCTCGCGATCGTGTCGCTGAAGTTCCTGATCTGCGGCCCGGTGTTCGTCGTCCTGGGAGGGCGACGACTGCGCCGCCTGGTCTCCGCGAGCCGGGAATAGTTAGGATCCCGGCTCCTGCATACTGAATATTGCAGGCATTGCGACCTGAGTGGGGTCCGGGAGGGCAGATTGCCGAGCGAGGCGGGCACGGAGGCTCGGTCGTCGGAAATCCGACAGCACTACCGGCCGTTTCTCGATGGGCTCACGACGGTCGCCGTCAAGCTCGGGGCGTACGTTGCTCATCAAGCTGACCTGTCCGACCGGATCATTCCGGACCTCAACCCGGATCTGACCATCCTGGCGACGCAGGGTCTCGACAACCCGGAATACCCCTATCACTGCTCGGTGGACGGGAAATGGGTCCTTGCGCGACAGCCGGCTTTAGGGGTCGCGCTCGTCGGCGACATCATCGTCCGACCCAACACCGATCACATCACCGCCACCTTCGCACGCTCGTTGGCACCGCAGATCTCGAAACTGATTCCCAGATAGGTGCGGCAGGTCGACGGTGTGATGCCGAGCGAGGTGGGCACGGAAGCCACACGTGGAACCCGCGCTCGCGACCCGTCGGCGCACTACCGTCCTTACCTCGACGGGATGAGGACGGTTGCCGTCTATCTCGTCGTCGCCTACCACTGCGGGCTGGGTCTGGCGAGCGGCGGCTTCATCGGGGTCGACGTGTTCTTCGTCCTGTCGGGATTCCTCGTGACGCAGCTCCTCGTCCGGGATCTCGCCACCGACGGTCGAGTCCGCCTCGCGCGGTTCTATGCACGAAGGGTCCGGCGGATCCTGCCGGCCGCCGCCGTGGTGCTGATCTGTACGGCGCTCGTGTACACCGCCGTCACGTCTCCGGCGGAGAGCCTCAATGCTCTGGGTGGTTTTCGGGCCGCGTTCGTCTACGTCGCGAACTGGTACTTCATTCGGCAGAGCACCGACTACTTCGCGGTGAATGTCAACACGAATCCGGTTCTGCATTTCTGGTCACTCGCGGTCGAGGAACAGTTCTATCTCGTATGGCCGATGATCCTGGCCGCCGTGTTCGTCGTGTCGGCACGAGCAGGTCGATTTCGATGGTGGGTCGTGCGCATGGTCGTCGTCGCCGGCGGCGGAGTCTCTGCGTTCGTGGCAGTGCACATCGCGTCGACGAACATCGACCGTGCGTACTACGGAACCGATACGCGTGCGTATCAGCTGTTGGCGGGTGCAGCGTTGGCATTGACTCCCCAACTGCTCCGGTGGCGACGCCGGGGCGATCGCCTCGCGCCATGGGGCGCCCTCACGGCTCTTGTCCTCCTGCTCGTTCTTGCCTCGTCGTCGGTCAACCTCGATCCGATCTACCGAGGGATACTGGCCGCCGGTTTGGCGGTGACCCTGATCGTGGGGCTCGAGAACGCACGCGGTGGGATGGCCAAGCGCGTGCTGTCTTCTCCTCCGTTCACCTACCTCGGCCGCATCTCATACGGCGTGTACCTGTGGCACTGGCCCGTCATCGTCGTCGCGTCCCACGACCGGAGCCTGTCGCCGCTCGCGTTGTTCGCGATCGCGTGCCCGGCAGCCACGGCGCTTGCCGCGCTCAGCTTCCATCTCATCGAACATCCGATCCGCGCCGCGCGAGCGTTGGATGGCTTCAAGGTGCCGATCATCGCCTTCGGCCTGGCGATCAGCATCGTGTGCGGTGTCGTGGTGATGCCGGCGGTGCTCGATACACACAGCGGATCGATCTCCGCTCTGAGCGGGGTGGGAGTCTCTCCATCGGGGCTCAAGCTTCTTGATTGGCGCAAGGCCAAGAACGACTTTCCGAAGCTCCCCGATTGTCTGGGCAAACCGGTGGATGTCTGCACGGTCACGCCGGGCTCCGGATTGCGGGTCGTGCTCGTCGGCGACAGCAACGCGTGGATGTGGATCCCGACCTTCACCGCGATCGCAAAGCAACGTCACTGGGACTTCTCGGTCACCGCTCTTCCGAACTGCCCGTGGCAGCGGACCCTTCAGTTTGCGTATGTAGGCGTCGATTGCCCAGCTCATCAGGCCGATTGGTACAACCGAGTGATTCCGCGGCTCGATCCGGACCTGGTCCTTCTGGCGCACCAGGCGTTCGACAATCCCGAGCACCGGTTCGTGATGATGGCCGACGGCAAGGGGATCGCTCCGGGATTTTCGAATTTCGAGGCGGGTCTCATCCGTGCGACTTCGGATGCGTTGAACGGGCTGCGCCGGCCGGGGCGCAAGATCGTGATACTCGAGCCGATTCCTGAGCCGAAAGTGGGGGTCGACCCCCTCTCGTGCCTGTCGCTCGGACGTCCGCCCGCAACGTGTGCATTCAGGGTCGATCCGAAGCCCACACCGCTCGAGCTCTTCTATCGAAGTGAAGGTCGGCTACCGGATGTCACCACGATCGATCTTGATCATGTGGTGTGCCCGCGTTGGCCGATCTGCGATGCGATCGTGGGCGACATCATCGTGAGGCCGAACGCCGCTCACGTCACGGCGACGTTCGCGGAATCGGTCGCGCCCCAAGTGTCGGCTCTGCTCCCGAGGTAGCTCGCGATCGCCCGGAGTGCTTAGAGCCGTTCGATGATTGTGACGTTGGCCTGGCCGCCGCCCTCGCACATCGTCTGCAGGCCGTAACGCCCGTTCGTGCGTTCCAGCTCGTACAGCAGCGTCGTCATCAGCCGTGCGCCGGTGGCGCCCGAGGGGATGGCCGAGCGCGATGGCCCCACCGTTGACGTTGACCTTGGCGAGGTCGGCGCCGGTCTCCTCGCTGCCACGCCAGCACGACCGACGCGAACGCCTCGTTGATCTCGACGAGGTCGATGTCGTCGAGGCTCATGCCGCTCTTGGCGAGGGCGTGGGCGGTGGCCGGGATGGGAGCGGTGAGCATCCAGACCGGGTCGGCGCCGCGGACCGAGAGGTGGTGGATACGGGCTCTCGGCTGCAGCCCGTGGACACGTACCGCATCGGCGTTCGCGATGAGGAGTGCCGACGACGCGTCGGAGAGCTGAGACGCCATCGCGGCGGTGAGCCTGCCGCCGTCGACGAGCGGGGGCAGCGATCGGATCTTGTCGAGGTTGGGCTCGCGCGGGCCTTCGTCCCGGCGGGCGTCGCCGATGGGGACGATCTCGCGCTCGAAGCGGCCTTCCGCCGTGGCCCGCAGGGCCCGTTCGTGGGACTCGACCGCGAAGGCCTCCATGTCGTCGCGCGAAATGTTCCACTTCTCCGCGATCATCTCCGCGCTCCGGAACTGCGAGACCTCCTGGGTGCCGTAACGCGCTTCCCAGCCCTGGTGACCGGCTGAAGGGTGTCTCGAACCCGTATTCCTGACCGGCGAGCATCGCCGAGCTGATCGGGATCGTGCTCATGTTCTGCACGCCTGCCGCGACCACGAGGTCGGCGCGTACCCGACAGCACCGCCTGCGCGGCGAAGTGCACCGCCTGTTGCGACGAGCCGCACTGACGGTCGACCGTCGTGCCCGGCACTTCGTCGGGCATGCCGGCGACGAGCCAACATGTCCGTGCGATGTCGCCCGCCTGCGGACCGATCGTGTCGACGCATCCGAACACGACGTCGTCGACCGCGGCGGGGTCGACGTCGACGCGGTCGAAGAGCGCTCGAATGCGTAATGCGCGCCGAGATCGGCCGGGTGCACGTGCGCGAGCCCGCCGTTGCGCTTTCCCACCGGGGTGCGGACGGCATCGACGATAAGGCCTCGTTCATGGCCTCATGACTCAAAGGATGGCCTTGCCGACCCGGTCACGATGCGTGCGCGCGCATCCCCATGCACCGGGCAGCGACCAGGCGCGCTTCATGTAGAGATGCAGGTCGTACTCGGTCGTGTAGCCGATGGCGCCGTGGCACTGCAGCGCGGCCCGGGCCGTCATGAGCGAGGCTTCGTCGGCCTTGCTCTTTGCCATGCTCGCGTGCACGGGATCGAGCGTGCGCGGCCGCCCGGTACACGAGCGGGCGGGCGAACTCGAGCGCGGTGCGAGCGTTGGCGAGATGATGCTTGATCGCCTGGAAGGAACCGATCGGGACGCCGAACTGACGTCGTTCCTTCGCGTAGTCGGCGGTCAGGTCGAGCATGCGCTGGGCGAGGCCGCACTGCTGGGCGGCGATGCCTACGGTCGCCCGGTCGAGCGCGGCCGCGAGTGCTTCGGCGTCGACGGGCGCGGCGGCCCCGCGCACCTCGAACAGGCGGTCGACGGCACCGTCGACCGTTCGGCGCGCGACCAGCTCGATCGACCGCGCGCTCGAAACGGCCCGCACGGGTGAACACGAACTCGGCGGTGTCGGCCCACGCAACGAGTGTCTCACCGGCGGCGATCGTGACGTCGGCGCGTCTCGAGCAGCGGCACGCCGAACGCCGCGGTCTCCACGATGGGGCTCGGGTACCGCGTTCCGGCCCGTCTCCTCGAATATCAAGACGAGATCCACCATCGTGAGCCCGAGGCCGCCATCGCGCTCTCGGGCGCCAGCATGCCGATCACGCCCATGTCGACGAGCTGTTCCCACAGGCCGGGGACGCGGCCGTTCTCGTTCGCCCACGCGACCCGCACGTGCGCGGGAGTGCACTCCTTTTCGAGGAGCTCGCGCACCGCGTCCCGGAACGCCAGCTGGTCGTCGGTGAAGGCGAAGCGCATCCTCAGCGCCTCGGCAATCCGAGCACGCGTTCGGCGATCACGTTGCGCTGGATCTCGTTCGTGCCCGCGTAGATCGGTCCGGCCAGAGCAAACTCGTACCCTTTCATCCACGCACCGTCGTCGCCGTCGAGCAGCGGAGCATGGGCGCCGAGGAGTTCGAGCGCGAGCTCATGCAGGCGCACGTCGAGCTCCGACCAGAAGACCTTCACCATCGAAGACTCCGCGCCCGTGCGCGCGTCCTTCGACGGCGCGGGTCACGGTCCAGAAGGTCTGCCAGCGATATGCCTCGGCGTCGATGTACGCCGCGACGACTCGGTCCCGGATCTCGGGATCGTCGCCACGCTCGTGATACAGGTCGATCAGCCGGCTGCGCGGTGGCGAGGAAGCGACCGGGGGAGCGCAGCGTGAGCCCGCGCTCGGAGCCGGTGGTCGCCATCGCGACCGCCCAGCCCTGGTTCGGCTCGCCGAGCACATCGGTGTCGGAGACGAAGACGTCGTCGAGGAATACCTCGGCGAAACCCTCGTCGCCGTCGAGGCGTTCGAAGCCGCGCACGGTCACGCCCGGTGACTCGAGGTCGCACGAGGAAGTACGTGAGGCCCGTGTGGCGCTCGGCGTCGGGGTCGCTGCGGAACAGTCCGAACAGGTGCGTGCAGAACGCGCCCGCGTCGTCCAGGTCTTCTGCCCGGACAGCCGCCAGCCGCCGCCGGCGTCGTCGCGGCACGGCCCGGCTCTGGATCCCGGCGAGGTCGCTGCCGGCGTTCGGCTCCGACCAGCCCTGGCACCAGGTCCTGTTCGCCCGAAGCCATGCGCCCGAGGATGCGCGACTGCTGCTCGGGCGTACCGAACTCGAAGATCGTCGGAGCGAGCAGGAAGATGCCGTTCTGGGTGACCCGTTGCGGCGCGCCGGCCCGGTAGTACTCCTCCTCGAAGATCAGCCACTCCCAGAGGCTCGCGTCTCGTCCGCCGAAGGCCTCGGGCCACGACACGACGGCGTACCGCGCGTCGAACAGCAGCGCGCTCCCATCCAAGATGGGCGGCGAAGCCCTCCCGGGTGTCGCCCGACGGGCAGCGCGGTCGCGGCACGTTGGCATCGAGCCACGCCCGGCAGTCGGCGCGGAACGCTTCCTCGTCGGGGCTGAAGGAGAGATCCATGAGCGGCGGGCGATCGTAGCTGGCCCCGCGTCGGTTGTTCCTGCCAACGTGGTGGAGCAGGAGGTTCCGATGGCGAACGGCCCCCCGGGGTCCACGCGATGAGTATCACGCCGTTCGACCGCGCGGGCGCGGTCGACGCCGGTCTCCTGCGCGCACATTTCGGGTTCCTCGCCGACGCCGGCGTCGGCGTCTATGTCGCCAGCCAGGGGAGCGGTGAGGGCGATCTGCTCTCGTTCGACGAAAAGGTCTCGCTGTACCAGGTCGCGGCGGCGGAGGTTCGAGGCCGCGTGCCCGTCGTGGCGGCGGGAATCGGTCTCGCGGCATCGACGGCTTCGACGCGCGCGCTGGCGGTTGCCGCGGAAGATGCGGGTGTCGACGCAGTACAGATCCTCGCGCCGCGGCCGGGTCCCGTGCGCCTGCGCGACGACGAGCTCGAGTCGCACTTTCGAGAGGTGCTCGAGGCGGTTGACTGCGACGTGCACCTCTCGAACAACACCGTGCTCGCGGGCTACGCGCTACCGATAGCGCTCGTCGAACGACTGGTCGACGACTACCAGCACATTCGGGTGGTGAACGTCTCCGATCCGACGATCGACGCGTTGCACGCGTACGTGAGCCGGCTCGTCGCTCGGTTCGACTCCCAGGTGGAGGTGCGGGTCGGCATGGTACGGGAGGTTGTCGCGATGCACGGGCTCGGTGCGCGCGGCCTCCTGTGCTTCGAACCGAACGTCGCGCCGCGGATCGCCACCGAAGCGTGGGCCGCCCTCGCCGCAGGCGACGACGGCCCGTCACAGCTCCTCTTGGAATTCGAACTCCGCGCTCGCTCGCGGCGGGAACCCGCGGTCGCTGAAGGCCGCACTCTCGATCCTCGGCCGTGACGGCGGGTTCTTGCGTGCTCCGTATCTCCCGTTGACCCGCGCGCAGCACGCGGAGCTCGAGCGAGACCTTCACACCATTCGCCTCAGGTAGTTCCCGGGCGGCCTAGTGGGTCCGCACGTACCACACGTATACGAGGATGTCGACCGCAAAGGCGTGGAGTTGGTTCGCATCCAGGCCCCACTTGCCGGCGAGGTTGACGACGCTGGCGACCTGTGCGTGCGGGTATGTCGTCGGCAGTGCGATCGTGCCGGTATTCGCGGGTGGCGCGACTGGTGTTGCGGCTGTCGGATTGACCGAGTCGACGTACTCCAGGATCGAGACTCCGAGGAACGGCAGATTCGCGACGGTCGTGCCGAAGTACGCCGCGGTCGCGTCCAGGTTGGCTTGCGAGTCCGGGGGGAAGCGAGCCGTGAACGTCTCGGTTGCGGGAACCACCGTGTACGACACGAGCGTTCGGGCGACGTTGCCCGCCGCATCGGTGGCGCGCACGGCGAAGGTCTTGATGCCTGCCGTCGCCGTGCTGATCGCTACGCCGTTTCCGGCTGTCCCCGAGCACGTCGCGAGCGAGTGATCGTCCGAGCAGAGGAAGCCGGCGGTCAAAGGAGTCCCGGTGGTGATGACGTCACCATTGCCCGGTGTGCTGATCAGCGCGGCAGGCGGCGTCGTGTCGATGATCGTGGTGGAGGTGAGATCGGGGTTCGGCTTGTTCTGACCGGCGTTCCCGGCGGTGCAGTTCAGATTCTGGGTCACGAGAGCGACCGCGGTGTGCTCCCGAAAGCGTTGGAACGTGGTGACGATGGCCGCGCCGACCGCCGTACCTGCTGTGATCGTGACGTCGAACGCGGGGGGTGTGAACGAGGTCGCCGCCGTGTTGCCGCCCGTGATCGGACCCGGCAGCGTCAGCGTGACCGAGCCGGACGCGATCGTCAGCGCCGCTCCGGCGCGCGCATTGGCCGTCCCGGATCCCGCCTCGATCGCCGCCGACTTCACGGTGCCGTTGTGAACCGAATTGAACACGTACTGCACGTTCGTTGCCGCGGTCAGTGCGGCGACGCTCTGGGAGCCGAGCGCGACGCGAAACTTCAAGCTGCGGGACGTGCCGACCTGGGTCGGCGCCGAGGCGGAAACCGGGATGGATGTCGGGGCGAGAGGCTGGAGCGATCCGCAGTCGATCGGGAGCGCGGTCACCGGGCTCTTCGCGAGCGCCGTGTCGACCACACGGTACGAGATGGTCGACTCTGCGCGGTTGCCGGCATTGTCGGTGGCATCGACCGTGAAGGTGTGCACGCCGACGGTCGTGTTGATCGCAGAGCCGGTTGCCACGTTGCCGACGCACGACTTGATCCCGGTCGTCGAGTCGGCGCACGTGAATGCCGCGTCGACAACCTGCGCGGGGGCGTAGACGGCGCCGTTGACCGGCGAGGTGACCGAGATCGTCGGAGGAGTGTTGTCGATGACGGCGGATGGGAAGACGTTGATCGAGACGGTGCCGGTCGAGTGACCTCCCTGCGGGTCGGTCGCGGTGAAGGTGAACGAGTCCGTGCCCACGAATCCGCTCGTC
This sequence comes from uncultured Actinomycetes bacterium, assembly GCA_963784845.1. Classification (GTDB taxonomy): domain Bacteria; phylum Actinomycetota; class Acidimicrobiia; order IMCC26256; family PALSA-610; genus PALSA-610. The sequence goes on from CAWASN010000006.1 coordinate 202,996, forward strand.
GGCGCGTAGGTGACGGTCGGCGCGGTGCCGGTGAGCGTCCCGTGGGCCGGGGGTGTCGCGATGGCGAAGACCAACTGGTTCAACGGCGTGTCGGCGTCGGTTGCCGACAGCGTGATGGCCTTGGTCGTGCCGGCCGGCAACGCCACGTTCTGGTTCGTGGCGACGGGAGGCTTCGGACCGGCGGGAACGGTGGTGGACGCGATGATCGTTGCCGGCGAGTCGGGGGTACACGTCGCTGTGATGTTTCCGAAGCCCTGGACCGCGACGACCGCGACGATCTGATACGGCGTCGCCCACTTCACACCGACGCCCGCCGCCGCGGCCTGGATGGTGCCGTTCACGAGGAGGTCCGGCGTCGGGTAGGAGGAGCCGTCGAGCGGGACGTTGGCCGTCGAGGTGACGATGACACTGTCGCCCTGCACCTTGGCGGTCGAGGAGATCGGGCTCCCGCCCGAGGGGGCCTGGGTGCTCACGCCGGTCACGGTGAGCCCGGCCGGGATCCGGTACGAGGTGGTGCCGCCCTGATACGTGGCGGTGACCGGAGGCTTGGCCTCGGAGAACGGCACGACGAACCGGTACGTCTCCGCTTGTCCCGGTGACGCCGGGTCGACCGAGTCGCTCGCGGTGACCGTGTAGGTGGCGGCCTGGTTCCCGGCGTTCGGGTTGGTGGTGCACGTGTAGGGGGCGTTGCTCGTGGTCTGGCTGTCGGCGCCGGCCGGGCCCGCGACCAGCGTGCTCGCAGTGGTCAGACCGACGAGTGCGAGCACCGCAGCCATGCCCGCCCTGCTCATCCGACCTCGCATGTCGCTCCCCTTCCGGCCGGGCCGGATGGCCCTCGACCCGCTGACTCTGCCGAACGGCTCATCGAAATGAAACCAACGCATCGACAACCAGGTTCGTGACCGAGCAAAGTTGTGTGTCCGTAGATGGAGCGCAGAGACGAAGCGGGCAACCGTAGGGAAGTGGTGACCGCGTGAGCATCGACGACACCGCGTTCGGGGACACCGCGTTCGGGGACACCGCGTTCGAGTTGGCCCCGACGGGTCTGGCGGTCGTGGACACCGACGAGCGGCTGATCCGGGTGAACCGACGCTTCGCGCGGATGGTCCGGCGCAGTGCCGAGGAGCTCGAGGGCAGGTCGTTCGTGGACCTCGTCCATCCCGATGACCGCGAACGTGCCGACCTGCGCCTGAGCGATCTCCCCGCGCACACGATGCACGATCGGGGTCGCGTGCGCTTCGTGCGGCCCGACGATTCGGTCGTGTGGGGGGCGTCGGCATCACCCGGGCACCGAGTGGCCAGGCCGTCGCGGCGGTGATCCACGTCGCCGACCTGTCCGACCTGGTTCGCGCGGAGAACCGGCTCGGCCTCGTCGTCGGCGGGCTCGATGACGGCGTGGTCGTGTTCGATCCGACTGGCGGGCTCGTGACCGCGAACCCGGCCGCGGTCCGCCTGCTCGGGAACACTGTCGCCGGCAAGTGGGGCGACGGCACCCGCGACGTCGAGATCACGATCCTGGACGAGGACGGCGTCGCAATTCCGCTCGAGCTTCGCGCCGAGGTCGTGGCGCGGAGCACCGGCGCGTCAGCCGAAGGCAGCGGCGGGGTGGTCGATTCCGAAGGTGAGGTCCACTGGCTCGAGATCGCTGCGCACCCGTTGGAACGCGCGCACCACGAGCGCTGGGTCGTTGCGACCTACAAGGACGTTTCCGAGCATCGTCGAGTCGAGGCCGCGTGGCGCGCGTCGGTAGAAGCCGGTCGGGCCAAGTCGGAGTTCCTGTCCCGGATGAGTCACGAGCTGCGCACGCCCCTCAACTCCGTGTTGGGCTTTGCCCAGTTGCTGCAGATGGGAGCTCTCGACGAACGGCAGAGCGAATCGGTGACGCAGATCCTGACCGCGGGTCGGCACCTCCTCGCGCTGGTCGACGAAGTGCTCGACCTCGATCGCATCGAGCGCGACCAGCTCGAGGTCGACGTCGAGCCGGTCCTGCTGGCCGGCGCGCTGCAGGAGGCTTTCGAGCTGGTCCAGCCTCTCGCTGCGGCCAAAGGCATCGCGGTGGAGCTCCAAGCCGGGCGTGCAGGCCGGGCGCGGGTCGTGGCCGATCGGCGGCGGTTCCGCCAGGTACTACTCAACCTGTTCACGAACGCGATCAAGTACAACCGACCGTCGGGACGGGTGGTGGTCACGTGCCGCGAGCGCGACGACACCGTTGTCGTGCGCGTACGCGACACGGGCTTCGGGCTCGCGGCCGAAGATCTCGAGCACATCTTCACACCGTTCGAGCGATTCCAGGCCGAGGCGCGCGGGATCGAGGGGACCGGCGTCGGCCTGGCGCTCTCGAAGCGACTCACCGAGGCCATGGGGGGTGTCATCGGGGTCGAGTCTCGTGTCGGCGAAGGCAGCACGTTCTGGGTCGTGCTCCGCGCCGCGCCGGTGCGTATCCCGGTCGATCAAGTGCTGCCGCCGCTCGATCCCGCTCGGGCCGCCGAGGTACTCGCGTGCACCGTTCCGGAGCACCGTCGGGTGCTGTACATCGAGGACAACGAGGCGAGTCGGCTGCTCATGCGTGAGTTGCTCGGTCACTTCGCCGGAATCGAGCTCCTGACCGCGTCCGGTGGCGGCGAAGGGATCGCGCGGGCGCGATCGGAGCGGCCCGATGCGATCCTTCTCGACATGCACCTGCCCGACATGCGGGGCGAGGACGTACTCCGAGAGATGCGAGCCGATGCTTCGACGCGCCACGCGCCGGTGATCGTTGTGAGCGCCGACGCGCTTCCGGCCCGGATGGCCGAGGCGGTAGAGGCCGGCGCCGCCGCCTATCTGACCAAGCCGGTCGACGTCGAGGCTCTGTTCACCGCACTCGAAAGCGCGCTCGAGCCCGACTCCGTATAGTTCGTCCGAGCTGACGGCCTCCGGGGGGAGCCATGACCGTTGCATCGGGTTCGCGGATCCTCGTCGTGGAGGACGACGACGGGAATCGTTTGCTCGTACGCCGGTTCCTGGATGGTGAGGGATATTCCGTCACCGAGGCCGGCGATGGTCCCGGCGCGTTGCGGGCGATGAGTCTCCTTCCACCGGACGCGATCGTCTTGGATCTCGGTTTGCCCGGTCTCGATGGGCTCAGCGTGCTGCGGCGCATCCGGCGCGACAGCGGTGTGCCCGTGCTCGTCCTGACCGGCCGCGACGAAGAGCCCTCGAAACTGGACGGCTTCGACGCCGGCGCCGACGACTACATGGTGAAGCCGTTCTCGCTGCCCGAGTTGGGAGCGCGCCTGGGCGCTCTACTTCGCCGTGGTCTCGCCAAACCACCGGTGGAACGGTTCGAGTTCGACGGACTGGTCATCGACGTCGCGCGCGCCGAGGTCGTGTTGCACGGAGAGCAGCTGATGTTGCGGCCGAAGGAGCTGACCCTCCTGAGCTTCCTCGCGTCCACGCCCGGGCGGGTCTTCAGCCGTGAGGTCCTGCTCGAGCACGTGTGGGGATCGACCGCGGAGTGGCAGGAGGCGGCCACGGTCACCGAACACATTCGCCGCGTGCGAAGCAAGCTCGGAACGCGCCCCGACGACACGTGGCGGATCGAGACGATCCGGGGGGTCGGGTACCGATTCTCCGTCGACGCGTAGACGCGTCGGGCACGCAATCAGCGGCCGAAGCCGTAGAGACGTTCGGCGTTACCGTGCAGGATCGACGCACGCTCTTGCGCGGCGACATCCGCGAATGTCTTGTCGATCGCGTCCCACGAGTGCGGCCAGTCGCTCGAGATGTGCGGATAGTCGCTCGACCAGAGGATGCGATCGACTCCGACCAGGTGCCGATTGGTGATGCCGAACGGATCGGTGAGGTACGTGAAGTGCAGATGGCGCTCGACGTAATCGCTCGGGGGTCCGACGATCCGGAAATCGCTGATCCCGGAGAGACGGCGGTAGTTGTTGTCGATCTGCTCCTTGAAGTAGGGCACCCAGCCGCAGTCGACCTCCGCTACGACGACGTTGAGCTCGGGGAAGCGGTCGAAGATGCCGGCGAAGATGAGCTGCACGATGCGATTCGGCGCGTCGAAGAAGCGGCCGTAGCCGGGGAGCGCGGCGCGGTGAGCGGCCGGCATGTGCTGGCTCAGGCTGACATGGATGTTGACGGGAACGTCGGCCTCGACGATGCGCGCCCATACCGGGTCGTCGGCGGCATCGGGCTCCAATGTTCCGTTGGGATAGCAACCGAGCAGCACACCGCGGATCCCCGGGCGACCGAGCACGCGATCGATCTCCGCGACGGCGTGCTCTGCGCCGCGGTTCGGCACGAGCATCAGCCCGGCGAAGCGTTCGGGTGCGTGGGCCACGTATTCGGACAGCCAGTCGTTGTACGCGCGCACGAGGGCGACATGGAATTCGACGTCGGCGGTCGCCACCACACCCTGAGCGAGCCGCGGGGTGGGATACAGGACCTCGGCGTCGACACGGTCGCGATCCATCTCGACCAGGCGCGCGGCCGGGTCGTAGCCACCGGGGCGGAGGTCGTCGAAGCGCGACCACGCATGCATCTCCGCGGGTTCGAGGCCCGCGCACGCGTTCATGCCGAAGTTGATCGGGTCGCGCACGCCCTCGATCACCCACGCATCGCCGGCGGGGAACCGCTCGATGCGAGGAGCGCGCTCGCGGAATGCGGCGGGGACGCCGCGCGGTCCACAGATCGCCGGGCTCGTTGACGTGGCTGTCTCCGGAGATGAGGCGGTATGGCCGCGAAGTCACCGAATCCTTGTAGCACCGCGGCCGACGCGGCGTCGAAGTGCTGACGGTATGCGACCCGATGGCAGAAATCGTCGGAATGATGTCATTGCTGCCAATCGGCTGACGCCACAGAATGGGTGGCGTGAGCCGCCTCGTGGTCTTCGTGGTCTACCCCGGCATCACGACGCTCGACCTGGTAGGGCCGCACGAGGTGTTCGCGTGTGCGAATGGGTACCAGCTCGTGGTCGCGGCGCCGGACGCCGGGGCGGTCGCGACGGCGCGCGGCCCGGGAGTCGTCGCCGCCCGTGCCCTTGCCTCGGTTCGGGGACCGATCGACACACTCGTGGTCGTCGGCGGCGCGGGCGCGTACGCAGCGGCCGATGATCCGCGACTGATCCGCTCGGTCACGAACCTGGCGCGGCGCAGCCGGCGCGTGGCATCGGTGTGCACGGGTGCCTTCGTGCTGGCTGCGGCCGGGCTCCTCGACGGACGCAAGGCGACGACCCATTGGTCTGCCTGCGCTCGGATGAGCGAGCGTTACCCACAGGTCGAGGTCGACACCGACAGCATCTTCGTGCGTGACGGTGAGGTCTGGACCTCGGCCGGCGTTACCGCGGGTATGGACCTCGCCCTGGCACTCGTTGCCGACGACATGGGCCAAGACGTCGCTCGGGCGGTCGCCCGGCAACTCGTCATGTACGTGCAACGCCCCGGCGGGCAGGCGCAGTTCAGTGTGCAGCTGAGCGCGCAGCGCGCCGCGCGCGATCCGTTGCGCGAGCTGCAGGCATGGATCGGTGAGCATCCGGCCGACGACCATTCCGTCGGGCTCCTCGCCGCCAGAGTGTCGATGAGCCCCCGACACTTCGCGCGTGTGTTCCGGTCCGACGTCGGTTGCACGCCGGCCAGGTATGTGGAGCAGGTCCGGGTCGAGGCCGCGCGGCGCCTGCTGGAGACCACCGGGCTCGGGGTCGACGACGTTGCCGAGACAGTCGGATTCGGGACGCCGGAGACGCTACGGAGGGCGTTCGCCCGCCGTGTCGGCGCGAGCCCGGCCGAGTACCGAAATCGATTCCGCTCGTCCCGATCCGTGTCCCCATCCGTGTCCCGACGCGTGTCGTCGCAACCCTGAGGAGCTCTCGTGGACATCGTGTGTCTCTTGTTCGACGGCATCACGGCGCTCGACATCGTCGGGCCCTATGAGGTGCTGCAACGCCTCCCCGAAGCGGATGTCGCGTTCGTCGCGGCGAAGGCGGGGGAGGTGCGCACCGACAACGGGTTCCTCGCTCTCGTCGCGGATCATGCGCTGGACGAGATCACCGCGGCCGACGTCCTCGTGGTGCCGGGAGGTTTCGCGACGCGTGCCCTCGAGACGGACGAGGGCCTGTTGGAATGGATCCGGGCCGTCGACGTGACGACCGAGTGGACGACGTCGGTGTGCACGGGATCGATGTTGCTCGCGGCCGCCGGCTTGCTCGAAGGTAAGGAAGCGACGACGCACTGGGCCTCGCTGGAACGGCTCGGAGAGTACGGCGCGATCCCCACCGAGCGCCGGGTGGTAGAGCAGGGAAAGATCGTCACCGCGGCGGGTGTGTCGGCGGGCATCGACATGGGACTCACGCTCGCGGCCCGCATTGCCGGCGAGGAGTACGCGCAGGGCATCCAGCTCGGTATCGAGTACGACCCGCAACCACCCTTCGACGCCGGTTCGCTCACGAAGGCGCCCGTTCCCGTCGTGGAGCTCCTGACGGCGCTCTACTCCGAGCGAGGGCTGTGAGCTACCGCGGCGCCGCGGTCCGGGCGTGTCGATGGGCGATCATGGAGTGGTGATGAACGCACCCCGGGGCGTCGAGTGACGGTCGACCAGGGCGCCGGCGACGACGGTCCGCTCGCGGCGGGTGATTTCTCGACGTGGATCGTCGACATGCAGGGCGCGATCCGCGGCGATCGGGCGTCCGAGGTGCCGTGCAACGGTTGTACCGCTTGCTGCACGTCGTCGCAGTTCGTGCTCGTCGAGCCCGACGAAGCCGACGCGCTCGCCCACATTCCGGTAGAGCTCGTCTTCCCCGCGCCCCGCATGCCACCAGGTCACGTGGTGCTCGGCTACGACGCGCGTGGGGCACTGCCCGATGCTCGTCGACGACCGGTGCTCGATCTACGAGCACCGCCCGCGGCGTGCCGAACCTACGACTGCCGCATCTTCCCGGCGGCCGGGGTCGAGGTCGACGAGGGCGATCGAGACAAGGCCGCGATCGCGCTGCGAGCACGGCGGTGGCAGTTCGGGTTCCCCACCGCGGACGATCGCTTTCGCCATGAGGCCACGCACCGAGCGGCGCGGTTCTTGACCGCGCATCCCGAGTGCCTTCCGGGCGGGTCGGTACCGAGCCCGACCGGGATCGCCGTGCTGGCGACCGAGATTTACGAGCTCTTCTTGCACACCGACGAGCTCGGTGCGACCGCGCTCGTCGACCCGGAGCCGGACTTGGTTCGTGCCGAGCTCCACCGCTCGGACTGATCGACCCCGTCCTCGATCGGTGCGCCACGGTCCGGTCAGTTGGTGACGATGACGGCGGAGCCGTGGCCGAAGAGCCCCTGATTGATTGCCAGGCCCACTCGCGCACCTTCGACCTGGTGACCCTCGGCGCGGCCTTGCACCTGCCAGGTGAGCTCGCACACCTGGGCGATGGCCTGCGCGGGTACGGCTTCGCCGAACGACGCCAGACCCCCGCTCGCGTTGACCGGCACCCGGCCACCCAACGCCGTCACGCCGTCGCGCAGCAGCTTTTCCGCCTCGCCCGGTGCGCACAGCCCGATCTGCTCGTACCAGTCGAGCTCCATCGCGGTGGAGAGGTCGTAGACCTCGGCACAGTCGATCTCGTCGGGCCCGAGTCCGGCCTCGTCGTACGCCCGAACCGCGATCGACTCCTTGAAGCCGTGCTCGGGCTGAGCCCCGGTGCCGGCTGCACTGTCGGTCGCGAAGTTCGGGAGCTCGATGGTCGTTTGCGGGTAGCTCGGCGTGACCGTCGAGATGCCCGCGTACGCGCACCGGATCGGCGACGCCGCGCCGCCGTGCGAATTCCAGCGAGCACACGACGATCGCGGCGGCTCCGTCGCTCGTGGCGCAGATGTCGAGCAGTCCGAGAGGGTCCGAGACGATCGGCGCGTTCAGCACGTCTTCGACCGACACCTCCTTCTTGTAGCGGGCGTACGGGTTGTGTGAACCGTGCCTCGCGTTCTTCACCTTCACCCGTGCAAAGTCGTCGCGTGTCGCTCCGAACAGCTCCATGCGCCGGCGCGCGTAGAGGCCGAAGAAGGTCGGGTTGGTCGCGCCGAGCAGGCGGAAGCGCAGCCAGTCCGGATCGTCGCCCCGCTCACCTTTGTTCGGGGCGAGGAATCCCTTGGGGGTCGTGTCGGCACCGATGACCAGCGCGACGTCGCAGAACCCGGCGAGGATCTGGGCTCGCGCGGTTGCGAGAGCGGTGACCCCCGACGCACAGGCCGCGTAGCTGGACGCGACCTGGGCGCCGTTCCACCCGAGAGCCTGCGCGAAGGTCGCGCCCGCCACATAACCCGGGTAGCCATTGCGCATCGTGTCGGCGCCCGAGATGAACTGGATATCGGGCCAGGCGACGCCCGCGTCGGCGAGGGCGGCCTCGGCCGCCACCACGCCGTACTCCACGAAGTTGCGGCCCCACTTGCCCCACGGGTGCATGCCCGCACCGAGAATCGCGATGTCGTGCTCGCTCATGGCTTGCTCCTCAACGGTGCCCATTGCCAGACGACGTACTCGTGTTCCTCGTCCTCGTAGAGCGGTCCCAACACGAGCTCCATCTCCATGCCGACCTCGAGGTCGGTGGCTTCGGCGCCGGTCGCGAGCTGACCGAGCACAACCATCCGCTCCCGGCCTAGCTCGACCGCACACACCGTGTAGGGCACGAAGGGGTCGGGTGACACGTACGGCTCCGGAGGTGCGTAGTGGTTCGTCGTCCACGACCACAGCTTCCCGGTGCGCGACAGCTCGACCGGTTCTCGAGCTTCGCCCGGCGCACTCGGATTTGCGGAGACCGCAACCGCGGTCGGCCAGAAATAGGAACCCGATTCCACACCTCGGAGCGCCGAGCAAGGCCGGCGCCGACTCGTCGGTGGTGAACCAGTTCTCGACCGCGGGAACTCGCGTCTTGCCCACTACGACGCTCCCAACTGCTTCAACGTCTGTTCCGCCTCGTTCATGATGCGCTCCACCAGCTCCGCGACGCTCGGGAGGTCGTCGATCACGCCGGCGACCTGGCCACTCGAGAGTACGCCCGCGTCGAGGCGGCCCTCGACGAGCCCGGCCCGCAACAGCATCGGTGTATTGGCGGCCAGGATCACCTGGGTCCACTTGAGGTTGCCCTCGCGCTTCATTGCGAAGCCCTCTTGCATCATCCCTCGCCACGAGGTGCCCGACATCTTCTTGAAGGCGAAGGCGTTTCGAATCGCGCGCGCGACCGACGACGCAGAGCTCGCGCGCTCCAACTCGTCGACGAACTCGGTACGCAACACGCGGTGTGGAACCCCGTCGATGCGACTGGTGACGACGGTATCGGTGACCGTACGCTCGAGGTAGAAGCGCTTCACGGCGTCGGGCACCGTGCTGTCGCGGCTGAGGAGGAAGCGCGTTCCCATCGCGATGCCGGCGGCGCCGTAGGCCCGCGCGGCAACGAGCCCCCTCCCGTCGAAGAAGCCGCCGGCCGCGATGACCGGGATGTCGACGGCGTCGACGACCTGCGGCAGCAGCAAGGTCGTCGCGACCGAGCCGGTGTGGCCGCCACCTTCGCCGCCCTGCACGATCACGGCGTCGACTCCCCAGGCCGCGACCTTCTCGGCGTGGCGGCGGGCCCCGATCGACGGCACGACGCGCACACCCGCGTCCTTCAGCGTCTTGATCTGACGTTCGTTCGGTGCGAGCGCGAACGACGCGACGTGCACGTTCTCACGCACGAGGAGGTCGACGCGTTCGGTCGCGTCCTCGGCGTCGGCGCGCAGGTTCACGCCGAAGGGCCGGTCGGTGCGTGACTGCACCTCGCGGATCGCGCGCTCGAGCTCGTCGTAGGTCATCGTGGCCGACGCGAGGATGCCGAGCGCCCCCGCTTGCGCGGTCGCGCTCACGAGCCGGGGTCCGGCGACCCACCCCATGCCGGTCTGCACGATCGGCACGCCGATCCCGAACAGATCGCAGATCGGAGTGTGGAGCGCGCCGCCCGCACTCACGGGTTCGGCACCTCTTGCTCGCCGAGGCCGTTCGGGTCGATGCGCTCGCGGATCCATTCGAGCTCGTCGTCGGTCGGCAGCCGCGAGGTCGGTACGTCGGCGTCGATCGCGAGCTCGAACCCCGTGGCGGTGACGACGTCGTCGACGGAGACGCCCGGATGCACCGACCGCAGTCGCATGCGGTGGGTCGGCGTCTCGAAGTCGAGGACGCAGATGTTGGTGACGATGTGGCCGAGATGGTGGAAGCGGCCCGCAACCGGTCCGAGCTCACCGGCGCGGTCGTAGCCGACGCCGCTCACGACGTCGACGGCGGGTACGAACACCCGAGTGGTGTGCGCAGGGATCCAGTACGAGGTCTTGTCGTTGATGGTGTTGCCGGGTGCCCCTCGCATGCCGAGCAGTTGCGTACGCGGCTTGTCGTGCCCGCCGATGAATGCGAAGTTCTGATTGCCGAACTTGTCGAGCTGGCTCCCGCTCATCATCACGTGGCGGCGGCCGGACCACACGACGTCGAACATCGCTCGATAGGGATTCCAGCCCGCCACGACCTTCTGCGGATTGTCCACGCCGACCGGAATGATGTTCTCGACGAGCAACGCTTCGCCGTCGGTCATCACGAGCTCGGGCGCGACAGTTGCCTTGGCCAACCGGCCGCCGATGACCGGCAACGTTCCGATCGGGTTGGCGAGGATCTCGCCGTCGTGCGCGAAGCAGTCGGCGATCGCGGCCGCGCATACCTCGGCCCGGGTGGGCGGTCCGTCTCTCATGACTGCACCGCCCGCTGATAGTCGGCTTCGTCGACGTCGATGTAGCGGGCGCGGAACTGCTGCCAGGCGTCGTCGGACTTCGCCGATGCCGTGTACGCGCGCTGGAACGCCTCGTCGCGCGGGTAATCGGGGACGCACTCGGTGAAGTGAGCGCCGTGCGGTGTCTCGACGACACCGTCGGTCATGAGGCGATTGATGCGGATCGACTGCGGCGGACCGGCGCCGAGGAGGTCGTCGGTCTCGACGATGCGTTCGACACTCATGAAGCGACGGGCCGCCGCCATGCACATGAGGTCGTCGAAGTAGGGGTCGATGTTCAGGTACTGGCCGGTTCCTCCCCGATCACCGCGGTGCATGTGGATCAGCGCGAGGTCGAGTTGCAGCGCCGGCATCGCGACGAGATCCTCGCCGTCGGCATAGGGGGAGCGGACGGTGCGGAGAGAGGAATTGAGGCGCATGACGTCGGAACCGAGCCCGACGCGGGTGGGCAGGAACGGGACCCGCCAGGCGGCGGCCTGCAATCCGAGGAGGAACATGCCCTCGTCGAGCTCCATCGTCGTTACCGAACCGGACTGCCGGGCGCTGCGGAAGTGCGGTTCGAGCGCGATCGAGTCGAGCGAGACGAAGGCGTAGACGACCTCACGAACCTTGCCGGCCCGGCAGAGCAGCCCGACGTCGGGCCCTCCGTACGACACGATACGGAGGTCCTTCACCGACGACCGGCACAGCGCTCGCACGATCGCCATCGGCTTGCGCCGCGACCCCCAACCTCCGATTCCGACGGTCATGCCGTCGTGCACCTCGCCGGCGATCTCGTCGATGGTGACGCGTTTGTCGGGAACCACTCGAAGCTCGATTCTGACGGGGTGTCAGATCGTAGGCGCGCGGGCGTGACGCCGGTCCAACGACCGGCCCCCGGACAATGCCGGGCCGGACCACCCGGCCACGGGCCCTGCGACGTCGACGTGCCAGAATGCCCGGCCGATGGACGAACTCCGCTTCGACGGGCAGGCCGTGATCGTGACCGGCGGTTGTCGCGGCATCGGACGGGGGATCGCGCGTCGCTTCGCCGAAGCCGGTGCGCACGTGCTCGTCTGCTGCCGGAACCAGCCGGAGTCGCTGCCGGAAGGTGTCGCTTTCGTCGCCGCCGACGTGCGCGAGCCGGAGCAGATCGACGCGGCGATCGCCGCGTGCATCGAGCGTTTCGGCACGGTCGATGTTCTGGTCAACAATGCGGGCGGCGCGCCACCCGCGGACTCCGCGACGGCGTCGCCGCGCTTCACCGCAGGAATCATCGCATTGAACCTCACGGCACCGATCGTGTTCGCACAGCGCGCGAACGCCGTCATGCAAGGCCAAGAGCACGGCGGGACGATCGTCAACATCGCCAGCGTCAGCGGTGTGCGGCCTTCGCCGTCGACGCTGGCGTACGGTGCTGCCAAAGCCGGCCTCTTGAACGCCACCCAGACGATGGGAGTGGAGTTCGCGCCCAAGGTGCGGGTCAACGCCGTGATCGTGGGTCTCGTCGTCACCGAGCAAGCCCACCTCTTCTACGGCGACGAAGCGGGGATCGCGGCCGTGGGCGCAACCGTGCCGCTCGGCCGCATGGCCGACCCGTCCGACGTCGCCGATGTGTGCGTGTTCCTCGCCTCGCCGCTCGCTCGTTATGTGAACGGGGCGGAGATACTCGTTCACGGTGGCGGCGAGAAGCCCGCGTACATCGAAGCGGTCCAGAGCACGGCGGGCACGCCGACGGCCGACTGATGCGGCTCGTCGTCCTCGGGGCCGGCGCGGTCGGTGGCGTGATCGCCGGACGATTGTTCGAGCACGGTCACGAGGTCGTCGCTATCGCACGCGGCGCCCATTTCGCCGCGCTGCGCGACGACGGCCTGCGCCTCGTGGATCCGGACCGCACCGCCACGCTTGCGCTCCCCGTCGTCGACGGTCCCGCGCGTATCGATTGGCGCCCCGACGACGTCGTGTTGGTGACGACCAAGACACAAGACTCCACCGGCGCCTTCGACGAGCTCGCGGCCGTCGGCAGGTCCCGAGATTCCGGTGGTGTGCGCCCAGAACGGCGTCGAGAACGAGCGCATCGCCCTGCGTCGCTTCGCGCACGTGCACGCGATCTGCGTGATGCTGCCTGCGGAACACCTCGAGCCCGGTGTGGTCGCGGCGGCGTCGGCGCCGGTGAGTGGGCTGCTCGACGTGGGCAGCTATCCCGGTGGTCTCGACGATGTCGATCGGGCGGTCGCAGCTGTCCTTGCGGATTCGACGTTCGAATCGGTTCCGCGGCCCGACGTCATGCGCTGGAAGTACCGCAAGTTGTTGATGAACCTCGCCAACTCGGTCGAAGCACTGTGCGAGCCCGGTGACGACGCCGACGAGTTGAGTCGCCGCGCCCGGCGGGAGGGTTCGGCGGTGCTGGCGACCGCGGGCTTCGACGTCGCTTCGATCGAGGAGGACCGCGATCGGCGGGGCAACCGCTTGACGCCGCGTCTCGCGCGCGGCGGGGGGTCGACCTGGCAGAGTCTGCGCCGCGCGACCGGCTCGCTCGAGTCCGACTATCTCAACGGCGAGATCACGTTGCAGGCACGTCTGCACGGATCCGACGCAGCCCGTGAACGCGCTGCTGCAATCGGCGGCGAACGACGCGGCGCGACGCCGGCTCCGGCCCGGTTCGATCCCGGCGTCCGAGCTCCTGGCCCGGCTCGGGGGCTCCTGACCCCTAAGGGTGCTGGCTGCTGACCGACACGATCTCGCCGGTCATGTACGACGCCAGGTCACTTGCGAAGAAGATGATGACGTTCGCCACCTCCCACGGCTCCGCGGCACGTCCGAACGCCTCGCGCCTCTCGAGCTCCGCAAGAAGCTCCTCGGTCGTGACCTTCGCCAGGAACGGATGCATCGCGAGCGACGGTGCGACCGCGTTCACTCGCACATTGCTCGCCGCGGCCTCGATCGCAGCGCAGCGGGTGAGGGCCATCACGCCGGCCTTCGCCGCCGCGTAGTGGGACTGTCCCTCCTGCGCCGCGCCAGCCGACGACCGACGCGTTGTTGACGATCGCGCCGGACTCGTTGCCGGCCATGTGCCGCAGCGCGGCGCGCGTCATGCGCATCGTGCCGGTCAGCGTCACGTCGAGCACCGAGAACCACTGCTCGTCGGTCATGTCCTGCAACGTCGCCGTGCCACCGAGGCCCGCGTTGTTCACCAGCACGTCGAGCCGGCCGCCGCCGAACTCGGCTGCCGCCGGCGACGAGGCGCTGCACGTCGTCCTCGTCGGTGACGTTGCCGAGCACCGCGAGTGCACTCGGGCCGAGCTGGTCGGCGGCCTCGCGCAGACGGCGTTCGTGGATGTCGCTGCACGACGACCCGCGCGCCTTCCTCGAGCCGCGCGCTTGGCGGTGGCGAACCCGATGCCGGTGCCGGCGGCCGCGGTGATGAGGACGGTCTTGCCGGCGAGGAGATCGTGTCCCGGGGGGTACTCGGGTGGCGTCGACGCGTTGGTCATCGTGGCTCCTTCGGCAACCCCAGGGCCTGCTCGCCGATCACGTTGCGCTGGATCTGGTTCGAGCCGCCGTAGATCGTGTCGGCGCGTGAGTAGAGGAACAGCCGGGTCAGGCGATCGTCGTCGGTGTCGTACGCGGTCGGCGCGCGCGCCGAGCACGTCGACGGCGAGCTCGCCCAGGTTTCGATGGAAGGACGCCCAGAGGAGCTTGTGGATCGAGGTCGCGGGATCGACGGTGCCGTGCTCGAGCATCGGCAGGGTCCGGAGCGCGTGGAAGCGCATGACCCGCAGCGTGATCCACGCGTCGGCGAGGCGCTGGCGGAAGACGGGGTCGCCGGCGACGCCGTTGGCGCGGGCGAGGTCGGTGATCGTGACGAGCTCGTTCTCGAAGGAGAGCTGCTGGCCGAGCGTCGACGCGCCCCGCTCGAACGCGAGCGTTCCCATCGCGACGCGCCACCTGCGTTCACCTCGCCGACGACGTTCTCCGCCGCGGTGCGCGCGCCGTCGAAGAACGTCTCGTTGAACTCGCTGTGCCCGGTGATCTGCACGATCGGGCGGATCTCGATGCGCCCGGGCTGGTCCATCGGGACGAGAAGGTACGAGAGGCCCTTGTGCTTGGGCGCGCTGCGGTCGGTGCGCGCGATCACGAAGATCCACTGCGCCCAGTGCGCGAGCGACGTCCACACCTTCTGGCCGTGGATCACCCACTCGTCGCCGTCGAGGTCGGCTCGGGTCTGCACGTTGGCGAGGTCGGAGCCGGCGTTGGGCTCCGAGTAACCCTGGCACCAGATCTCGGTGCCGCGGAGGATCCCGGGCAGGAACGCGCCGCTTCTGCGCGTCGTCGCCGAAGTGCACGATCGTCGGGCCGAGCAGCCCTTCGCCGACGATGCCGACCCGTCCGGGCCCGCCCGCACGCGCGTACTCCTCGTAGAAGATGACCTGCTCGATGAGCGAGACGCCCCGCCCGCCGTACTCGGCCGGCCAGCCCAAGCCGATCCAACGCGTCGCGGCCGAGCTCTTGCTCCCACTCGAGGCGCTCCTCGAAGAGCTCGTGCTCGTCGCCGGGGCCGCCGCGCCCGCGCACGACCGCGAACCGGCCGTCGAGACGATCGGTGAGCCACGCCCGCGCCTCGGCGCGAAAGCGTTCCTGGTCGGCGGTGAAGCGCAGGTCCATCGGAAGACGTGGCACGCTATCGCTCATGGAACCGAAGGGCAGTGCTGTAGTGACCGGCGCGAGCCGGGGAATCGGACGCGCGGTTGCGATCGAGCTCGCGGCGCGGGGGTTCGACACGGTCGCGACGATGCGGAATCCCGCCGACGGCGGCGACCTCGTCGGATCCGGCCTGCGGGTCGAGCGTCTCGACGTCACCGACCCGGACGACCATCCGTCTGCCCGACGGTCTGCGCGTGCTCGTGAACAATGCCGGCGTCGAGAGCGACAACCTCCCGCTCGAATTCATGCCGGCCGAGTCGTGGCAGCGGATGTTCGCGACGAACGTCTTCGGTCTCGTCGAGGTGACGAAGCGCGCGGTGCCGATCATGCGGGCGGGCGGCGGGGGAGTGATCTGCAACGTCACCTCGTCGTCGACGCTGGCGCCGGTGCCGTTCCTCGGCACCTACCGCGCGTCGAAGGCCGCGGTAACCGCGATCGGCGAGTCGCTCGCGGCCGAGGTCGGCCGAGTTCGGGATACGGGTGGTCGAGATCATGCCCGGACCGATCGAGACGGAGATGCTGGCGGCCTCCGACCGGCCCGCGGCCGCGATCGAGCACGCGGAGTACCGCGAGCTCGCGGAACGGATGTGGAAGAGCCGCCAGGGCATCCGCGACCAGTACACGCCCGCGCCGAAGCGGCGCGCCGCATCGTCGACGCGATCTGCGACGACGACGGTCCGCTGCGCTACGGCTGCGACGACATGAGCGCGGGCGATGCTCGCGGGCTGGAACGACACCGACAACGCGAACTGGGTCGGAGGGATGCTGCGCGTGTTCTCGTGAGCACCGGCTCGGTCCGTCGCCCGGTGCCCGCAAGACTGAAGACTGCGCGCCGTCCGCCCAAACCTTTCCGTGCGCTGCGGTGTCGATTCAGGAGTGGCGGTGGCGGATTGAGCGGCAGTCCCGAAGGGTTCGAGGCGTTGTTCCGGGGCGAGTACGCCCGGCTGTGCCGCGCGCTCGCGTCGTTCGGTGACGGCGCGGAGGAAGCAGTGCAGGAGGCATTCGTGCGCGCATTGGCGAGATGGTCGCGGGTCGGCGCGATGGAGAACGCGGCGGCGTGGGTGCGCACCGTCGCGGTGCATCAGCTGCTGAACGCGCGCCGGTCGCGGGCCCGGGAGGATCGGGCGACGGCGCGGGCGGGCCGCCCGAGCGAGGAGCCGTCACCCGACGCCACACTCGACGTGCGCGCCGTGCTCCGGGACGCTCTCGCCGCAGCAGCGGGTCGCGGCAGGGATGTACTACGGCGGCGGCTATCCGATCGCGGAGGTCGCGGAGTCGATGGGACTTTCGCAAGGCGCGGTGAAGTACCACCTCCACGCGGCTCGGGAACGGCTCCGAGTACTGCTGACCGAGGACCGTGATGGCTGACCACGATGCAGAGCACGACGCCCTGGCCGGATTGCTCGCCGGCCCGATCGTCTCCGTCGCGGCCGAGTCCCGAGCCCTCGAGTCGGTTGTCGCCCGGGCACGCCGGCGAGTGCAGCGGCGCCGTCTCGCCATCGCGGGCACGCTCGTGGTCGTCGCGGCGATGGTCGTGACGCTGGTGGCGATCCGCCACCAAGGTGGCGTCCAGGTCCAGACCTCGAATCACCTCTCTGCCGGCGACGTGACATTCGCGATCTTCGATCGCCCGAGCCGGCCGTCCGACGCGTTGCCCGACGTGTACCACGGGAACATCCCGATCGACCCGACGATCGGCTCCCGGCTCGCGATCAGCACTGCGGGGGCGAAGGTCTACGTCTACGCCGCGCTTCCGTTCTGCTCGGGCTTCTCGGCGCCGGCGCCCGGACGGCACCTGCCCGGCGGGCACCAAGGCGTTCGGCGAGCAATTTTGCGTGGTCTTCCAGAGCGGCACGAGCTCAGGGGGGAGCTGCGGCTCGGCAGAGGGGTTTGCCATAGTCGGAGCGGAGATCGGTAGTTTCAGCCAACCCGGCGCGGAGCCCGCGATGTTCGGGCTCGTGCCCGATTTCGTGTCCCGCGTGTCATATGACGGGCGCGACGTCCCCATCGTGGGGAACGCGTTCGTGATCCGGGGCGCGACGCTCGACAAGCCGGTGGTCGTCTCGACCCCTGACGGCGACAAGATCGCTTCTCCCGGGTGTTCCCATCTTCCCTGCGTCGTGCATATTCCGAGGTGACACGCCGAGGTCGGACAGGGACGCGACGTCAGAGGGGGTATTCGAGCTCGAGCTCGTGCCGGATCGGGATGTCGTGCGCGCCCGTGTCGGGAAGCTCGGGCTTCAACGTCCGCGCGTGGGGCTCACCGCGTCGCGATACCAGCCGACCCAGTCCCATCCGGCGCGCTGGTACATCCGCAACGCGTCGACGTTGTCATTGGTGGTGATCAGCCAGAGTCGTTTCCAACCACTCGCACGCGCGTGCCCGATGACCGCATCGAGTAGCGCGGTACCGGCCCCCGCGCCGCGATACGTCGTGACGAGCACGACCAGCTCCGCGTCGCCCCCGATTTCGTACCAGAGACCGCAACCCACGGGGCGGCCGTCGTTCTCCACCACGAATCCGTCGAGTGTCGACGCGTCCTCGTACACCCGGCCCCGTGAGACGACCCGCTTGGAACCGAATTCGTTGACGACGACCTCGGCGATCCACGTGCGATCGTCTTCGTTCACGCGCCGGGTCTGCACTCGCCTAGCTCACTCCACGACCCCGGTCGCCTGCAACGCCTCGACCTCGGAATCGCTCAAACCCAGCACCTCGCGCAGGGTCCAGTCGTTGTCCTGGCCCAGAGTCGGCCCGGGTCGGTCATAGCCGCCCGGGCACTCCGCGAGGCGGAACCCGTTGCGCTCGTAGAGCCCGGAGCCGAGGAATGGGTGCGTGAGTCGCTCGAAATGACCCCGGTGCGCGAGCTGCGGGTCCTGGTTGAGGTCGCCGAAGTCGTTGACCGGGACCGCCTCGATCCCTGCGGCCTGGAGCTGTTCGGCGATCTCGGCGCGCCGGCCGGGCACGCGTCCACGACTCGACGTCGGGGCCGGTGATCGCATGCAAGCGCTCGAGCTCGTCGCCGGTCCAGCACGCGATCGTGACCCACCGGTCGCCCAGGCCGTCCTCGTCGGCGCACGCGAACGCCCCGTGCAGGCGCGGCGCGCCGGTTGCCGTTGCCGTCGCGGAGGTGGATGACGCCGTCGATCGCGTAATCGAGCAGCCACGGCGCGAGCGTCCAAATGGCCGACTCCACCTGCGACAAGTCGAGATATACGCCCTTGCCCGTGCGACGCCGGTAGTGGAGTCCGGCGGCGAGCGCCGCGCACACATAGCGCGGCGCGAGCGAGTCGGTGATCGTCCCGAACGGACCGACCGGTTCACGGTCGGGCCAGCCGGTGAGCGCGTTGTAGCCGGCGAGCGCCGAACCCTGCCCGCCGAACCCGGGATAATCCTTGTGCGGACCGGTCTGCCCGTTGAGGCACGCGCTCATCATCACGAGGTCGGGCTTGATCTCGGCGAGACTGTCGTAGTCGAGGCCGAAGCTCTTCATCGCACGAGGGGCGAAGTTCTCGGCGACCGCGTCGGCCCACTCGGTCACGAGTCGTTTCACGATGTCGACGCCCGCAGGCTGTTTGAGGTTGAGTGCGAGGTTGCGCTTGGCGACGTTGAGCCCGTCGTACATGGGCGCGCCTTCGAGGCCGTGCGGGTTGTCCGGAACCGCGAGCGCCATGGCGCGCAGGAAGTCGGGGCGGGTGCGCGACTCGATGCGCAGCACAACCGCGCCGTTCTCGGAGAAGTAGCGCGTCGCGATCGGACCGGCCGCGCCCGCACCGAATTCGAGGATGTGCACCCCGTCCCAGGCCTTCTTCCCGGCTTGGACGGGTTCCGGCCGGGGATACGGCTCACGGGCCTTGACGGTCGGGGCCGGTTCCGGCCGCACCGGTGCCGCCTCGCCTCCGGCCGAGCGCACGACCACGAAGGAACGGGGGAATCGCTCGACCTCGCCGACGGGACCGAAGAACCCGCGTGACGCGAGCTGTGCCGAGGCGTAGATCTCCTTGGGTGAGTTCGCGGGCGCGAGCATCAGGTTCGTCTCGCACGCGATGTCGTACAGCTCCTGCATCGAGTGCCGGGAGAAGTACTCGCCGACCGCGGTTGCGATGCCGTCGAGCTCCTCTGCGGTCGCCGTGTTCTGGTTGTAGGTGTTCCAGTCCTGGCTCGTGAGCGCGTCGGCGGGGATGCCGTCGGCGACGACGAGCTTGGTCAACGTCTCCAGGCTCGCGACTCGGGCCTTGCCGCCCCGCAGGCCGAACGAGACGAAGCCGTCCAGCGCGGGCCAGATCTCGCGGGTGCGGCCGATGCTCGCGCCGCGGCGGTTGCCGCGGTTCCCGGTCTTTTCGAAGTTCGCGGGCGCGACCATGTTGGCGATCAGTACGACCTCTTGCATCGAGACGTCGACGCGCTGGGGCTTGCCGCTCCACATCGCCGTCAGCGCCGCGAACGCCGCCTCACCGGCGGTATGCGCGTAGGCAGCCGGCTCGGTGCACCGCACCGGAGCCCGATCGGGGTCGCCGGTGGCGAACATGTTTCCGCTCGCGGCCATGACTCCGAGGTCGGAGGCGCGCCACGACGCGCGTGGTCCGTCGAGCCCGAAGGGCGTGATGCTGACCCACGCCGCACGCGGGGCGCGGGCCGGGTCGAGCTGGTGGGTCCCGTCGGTACCCGGGGAGTCGAACACGACGTCGGCCGCGCGCGAGTAGCTCGTCGAGCGCAGCCGCGTCGGGCGCGACCGCGACGACGCGCTTGCCCACGTTCCACGCCCGCGCGATATCAGCGGGCAACACGTCGCCGGCCGACGGGACGGCCCGCACGACGGACGCGCCGAGATCGCCCAGCACCCGTGCCGCCCGCGCCGAGGGCTCGCCGCCGAGATCCACGACCCGGAGACCTTCCAGCAGACGTTCGCTTCAACAGGCGTTCCTCCGACAGGCCTTCAACAGGCGTTCCTCCGACAGGCGTTCCGAACCCGGCCGTTGCGCCACCCGCACCCCCTACGAATAAACTGACACGAACGTCAGCAAAGGACGGTATCGCAATGTCCAAGTACGAGGTCGTCGACGCCGACTGCCACATTCTCGAGCCGCCGGACATCTGGACGAACTGGTTGTCGTCCAAGTACCAGGACAAGGCTCCGAAGCTCGTCAAGGATCACGAGGGCGGCGACGCGTGGCTGACCGCGGTCGGAGGAGATCCCGACCCCATCGGTCTCGTCGCTACGCCGGGCATGCCGTTCGACAAGTTCCGTTGGTATGGCGTCACCTACGAAGAGGCGCGCACCGGTTGCTACAACGGTGAGGCTCGCCTCGCCGACATGGACATCGACGGCGTCGACGCCGAGATCCTCTTCCCCCCGCAACGGACGATGAGCCATTTCCTCGGCGACGACGACGACGATTTCGTTCTGGCCGGCATCGAGGCCTACAACAACTTCTTGTTCGAGGAGTTCTGCGCGCCCGACCCGACCCGCCTGATCGGGATGGCGCAGATCCCGTCGCTCGGCATCGACAACGCGATCGACTCGCTGCGCAAGGCCAAGGCGCGCGGCGCCAAGGGTGTGTTGATCTCGAACTGGCCCGCGGGCAAGAGCGGCCTCTCGAGAGACGATGACCCGTTCTGGGCGGCCGCCGTCGACGAGGGCGTGCCCGTGAGCATCCATATCAACATCATCAGCCGGGCGTCGCGCGGTGCGAGCCGCAAGGCGGCGGCGGCCAAGGGAAACCAGCTCTACAACATGGCGAGCGAGGCGACCCGGGCCAAGGCGATCGGTGGCATGAGCCACGTGTTCGCGATGGCCACCGGTGCCATGACCGACATGATCTTCACCGGCGTGTTCGAGCGCTTCCCCGAGCTGCAGGTCTGTTGGATCGAGACCGGTGTGGGCTGGATCCCGCACTTCCTCGAGTGCATCGACGACCGTTGGTGGCGCAACCGCGTCTGGGGCGATCTCCCGTTGCGCGAACCGCCGTCCGCGTACTGGTACCGCAACAACGCGGCGAGCTTCATCACCGACCGTAGCGGTGTCGAGCTGCGGAACCGCGTCGGCGTCGAGAACATGATGTGGTCGAGCGACTACCCCCACCACGGGAACGACTGGCCGTATTCGCGCAAGACCATCGAAGAGACGATGGGTGCGATCAGCGAGGTCGATCGGGCGCTCATCACCGGTGGCAACGCGGCCCGGATCTGGAGCCTGCACGACTGAACCCGGCGCGCGAACCCGGCGCCGGGCGCGCCTGCACTAGGAAGCAGGGGTCCCGTCGAGACGAACACCGCCGACGCCGGTGTTCGTCTCCTGAGCGGTGTTCACGGCTTCGAGCGTGAGGCGCTGGATCGTGCGTTGGTGCACATAGTTGAGGACGCGGTCGACCGCGGGGATCATGCGGGTCGAGTTGGCGGTGAGCCGGCGTTGGACCGCCACCATCTCGTCTTGGTCCCAGTCGCGTCCGACGCCGGACAGCATCGCGTGCACGTCGGCCTGCAGGGCGCGGAAGTGGCGCACGTAGATCGTGCCCAGCTCGACCAGGATGTCTTCGGTCATCCCGATCGCTTGGAGCTCCGAGACGGCTCGTAGGAGATCGAGGTCGCTGTCGTCGTAGACCTCGTGGCCGAGCGTTTCGGGCTCGGCCAGGAGACCGATCTCGCGGAATCGGCCGATGAGGGCGATGGGAAGGCCGGACTTCTCGACCAGGTCATTGAGGCTGTAGCTGTGGCCCTGGGCCGCGAACAGTCCCTCGAGGCCGGGCCGGTCGACCGCGAGAAGTGCCTTGATCGCGGCGAGGGAGAAGCGCTGGGTCTGGAACTCGCGGATTCGAACCAGGCGATCCAGGTGGTCCTGGCCGTAGAGCTTGTGCCGGCCCTCCCGCTCCGGAGCCTGGAGCAAGCCCTCACGTGCGTAATAGCGGATCGTGTCGACCGTCACGCCGGCCTCGTGGGCCAGCTCGTCGATGCGCCACCGGGCTTCGGGCAATTGCCGTCTCTCCGGATTGACACTAGAGACACTGAGAGCATATACTCACAGTGTTCCTCCTCCGGGAGGAGAAACTCCAGGGGCATCTTCTCTAGGGTAGGACCTCTCAGGGCCGCACCACTAGGGAAGGCGCTCAAGGAGCGGCTCCTCACCGGCGATGACGGTAGCAGCTGTGCGCAGCTACGGGACACAGCTCGAAGGGAGCAATCATGCAGACGACCGCAAACCGCGCCGAGCCCAAGGTGCAGGCGCTCTCGTGGCTGGTGTCGCAACTCCGATGGGAAGAGACGCTGGGCGAGCTCCGCGACGGCCGCGACGACGCTCCCGTCCGGAAGGCCGCCTAGTACCCCGATTTCCGGACCTCGGTCCGGAACGAGAAAGTCGTCGATCGCGGACCCCCGCTGCGATCGACCGTGCGATCGGCTCCGGCTCCTGCCGGAGCCGTTGCGCGTCCCCGGCCGAAGTAGTCCCAGCGCGCTACACCGGCGGGCCCGAAAGGCCGACAACTCCAGGGTGCAGGCGAAGACGCCGACGCTCGCTTCCGGCGTGAGACGCGCTGCTCTCGCCTTCAGCGTGCTCCCGACCCCTCATGCGGACGCGGTCGCGCACCTGCTGACCATGCGGGAACGGGTCCGCCTGCGCGAGGGGCTCACGCAGGTGCGCGACGCCGGGGACGGCGAGCGGATCGCCGCCTTGCACGATCTCGTGCGAGCCATCCGCAACGGGGTCGACTGGCCCGTGCTCGCGGCGCACAACGAGGCTGACTGCCCGTTCCACTGCGTCGACGGTCACCCGCCCGAGCGCGTCACCGCAGTGTTCGAACAGCTCGCCGCGCGCCAGCCGATGACGGTGGCCGTGGCCTTGTGTCATCTCCCGCCCGACACTCGCGCTGCGCTGTGGGAGAGGCTCGACGGCGCTGCCCGCGCCCAGGTGACCTCGGAGGTGGCGGAGGTCGCGTACGTCGGGGTCGTGCGCACGCGGATCCTGGCCCGGGAGGTGGCGGCGCGCCTCAGCGCGCCGCCAAGATCGCGGCGACGCGTCCAGCCTCGTGACGCCCCGGCCCTTCCGCCTGATGTCGACCGAGACGAAGGGGCCGGGGCGGACCCAGAGTGGCGCGGCGCGGTAAACGGCCCGTTAACCCTGCCCACACCGAGCCCGGGCGCGGCCCCGATGAGTGCCGCCCCGGTGATTCAGACCCGGACCCAGCGGGGGAGCGTCACGTCCTCGATCTGGTGGAACACGACCCGGACGGGTTCGCCGATGGTGATCGTCGCCGCGTCGATCTCGTTGATCTGACCGTCGGCGCTCGCCACGAGATTGCCGACGAAGCGGATGCCGGGGTCCTCGTCGAGCTCGACGACGATCGAGTTGTACGGCGCAACTTCGCCGAACGCGGGCAGCAGCGGCGGGTGCGGAACGATGAACGACCAGATCCGGCCCCGGCCGGACGTCCGTTCCCACGTGACGTCGAGGGACCGGCACTGCGGGCACATCGGACGGGGCGGCATACGGCGCGTGCCGCAGGAGCCGCAGGCCTGGACCAGTAGCTCGCCGCGTGCGCAGCCGAACCAGAACTCGCCGCGCGATCGGGTCGGCGAGATCGGGTAGCAGCCAGGCGGATTCCATCGCTCACACGTCCTTCGTGAAGATGATCGCCGAGGTGGGAACGCCCTCGCCGCTCGTCACCAACGACACGTCGGCCCCCTCGACCTGCGCGGTCGAAGTGCCGCGGATCTGGCGCACGCCTTCGAGGACGAGGTTGAAGCCGTGCACATATGCCTCCGACATCCCGCCGCCGGCGGTGTTCACCGGGAGTCGGCCGTCGGGCCATTCGATGTTGCCGTCGTCGGTGAAGGGCCCGCCCTCGCCGCGTTCGCAGAATCCGTAGCCCTCCAACGAGAGGATGATCAGCGGGCTGAACGCGTCGTAGAGCTGGGCGACCTTCACGTCCGCGGGCGTGACGTCGGCCATCTCCCACATGCGCTTGGCCGCGGTCCACGCCGGACCCCGCAGCGGGTCGTCGGTGAAGTAGTTGGTCATCGTCTGATGCTGCGGCGGCAATCCCTGCGCGAACGAGTGCACGTACGCCGGGGGGCGGCGAAGGTCGCGTGCCCGGTCCGCCGCCACGACGACGACGGCGAGCGCACCGTCGGTCTCGAGGCAGTTGTCGAAGAGGCAGAGAGGCTCGGAGATCCAGCGCGCGTGCATGTAGTCGTCGCGGGTCATGGGCTTGTGGCCCATGGTGGCGTTCGGGTTGCGGGCCGCGTGCTTGCGAAACGCCAACGCGACGTTCGCGAGGTGATCGCGGGTGCCGCCGTACTCGTGCATGTAACGGCGTGTCAGCAGCGCGATCTCGTCGACCGGCCGGAGGACGCCGAACGGTCGTGTCCACTGGCTGTTGTCGGCGAGCCGCGCGTGGGCCTGGGCCCACGGCCGACTGGTCGGATCGGCGCGCTTGCGGGCACGCCAAGCGACCGCGACCGAGCACTGCCCGGTCGCGACGGCCATCGCCGCCTGTCCCACCACTCCGCACCCGGCGCCGCCGCCGTAGCCGACTTGCGAGAACCACGTGACGTCGCCGAGCCCCACGTTCCGGGCGACGTCGATCTCGCGGTTCGGCTCCATCGTGTACGAGGCCATGCCGTCGACCTGCGACGGATGCGATCCCCGCGTCGTCCAGCGCGAGCGACACGGCCTGGCACGCGAGCGACAGCTCGGTGTCTTCCAGGCCCTTACCGAACTTGGTCTGACCGATACCGACGACCGCGGTCTTGTCCTTGATGAGGCCGGCCACCCCGCCTACCAACCCTTCCATTCCGGAGGCCGGCGTTCGCGGAACGACGCGACGCCCTCTTGGGAGTCCACGGTCGAGCTGTTCAGCTCGACCAGCATCGCTTCCTCGCCGAGGAGGTCATGGCGCGAGATCTCGGAAGCATCGTGCAGCAACTTCTTCGACCACCCGATGGCCTTGGTCGGGCCGAGGGCGAGGCGTTCGGCCCATTCCTTCGCCGCGTGGTGCAGCTCCGCGGCGGGCACGACTTTGTTGACGATGCCGAGCGCGGCCGCGTCGGCGGCCGACAGGTCGTCGCCGAAGAAGACGAGCTCCTTGGCTTTGTGCATGCCGACCACGCGCGGCAGGAGGTAGGCGACGCCGGCGTCGGGGATGAGACCCCGACGCACGAAGACCTGGATCAACTTCGCGCTGTCGGCCGCGATCACGAGATCGGCCGCGAGCACGAGCATCGAGCCGCCACCGGCCGCGGTGCCGTTCAGGGCGACGATGACGGGCTTCTCGCAATCCTGGATCGCGATCATCAGTTGCTGGAAGCCGGCGCGCATCATGTTCACCGCGGAACCCACGACGCGCTCCGGGGCCTCGGCAGGACGGGTTCCGCGCTGCGGTTGCGGAACCGAGAGGTCGGCGCCGGTGCAGAAGTGACGTTCACCTGCGGCGGTGAGCACGACGGCACGCACCTCGAGATCCCAGTGCGCGTTTCGGAACGCGTCGATGAGCGCATCTCGTAAGTAGTAAGGGATCGCGTTGCCCTTGTCGGCTCGGTTGATCGTCAACCACAACACGCCGTTCTCGAGCCGCGTCTGCAGCTCGGCGGAAACGTCGACAGCCTCACTCACTGCTTCACCACCAATGCGTCGAGGGCCACGGCGCCGCGGGGGCGGATGACCAGCGGGTTGATATCGAGCTCGCGCACGTCGCTCGCGAGATCCAGCGCAAGGCGCTGCACCTTCATCACCGTATCGACGAGGGCTTCGACGTCGACCGGGGCCTGTCCGCGGACGCCCTCGAGGAGCTTGAAGCCCTTGAGCTCGGCGAGGGCGCGGCGGGCCTCGTCGGCGGAGAACGGCGGCACCCGGAACGTCACGTCGCCGAACACCTCGACGAAGATGCCGCCCACACCGATCGTGACGACCGGTCCGAAGAGCTCGTCGGTCGACACGCCGATGAGCGTGTCGACACCGCCCTTCACCATCTCGCAGACCATCACACCGTCGATACGTGCGTTGCGGTCGGCCTTGTCGGCTCTGCGCAACAGGTCGTCGTACGTGGTCCGCACGTCGGCCGCGGTAGCGACGCCAACCTTCACCACCCCGACGTCGGTCTTGTGCACGAGATCAGGCGACGACACCTTCATCACGACCGGGAAGCCGATCGCCTTGGCTCGCGCACGGCCTCGGCCGAGGACGCGCAGAGCTCGTCTTTGGACGTCTTGATGCCGTACGCCCGGATGAGCTTCTTCGAGTTCCATTCCGAGAGCGCCTCGCCCGGTTTCAGCCCGTCGAGCAGCTTGCGCGCCTTGCGTGCCGCGGGAAGCGGCTCGGTGGGCGCGTCGGCGAAGGGTGAGCGGTATCGAGCAGAGAACGTCCAGTAGTCGGCGTAGCCCTTCACGGCGGCAACGCAGTTGTGGAACGTCCGGAACACCGCCAGCCCACCGTCGAGCAGGCGCTTGTAGTACGTGTCGTCGGTACCTGCCGGCGCGCCCCATATGACGAAGATCGGCTTCGTCGTGGTCCGGGCGGCCTCGATGATGTCGCGCGTGAAGGGGTCGCTGAAGATCGCGACGGCGCCGGTGATCGGGATCACCAAGATGTCGACGTTCTTGTCGGCGAGGATCACGTCGAGGATCTTGCGGCCGCGAGCGTCGGCTACCGGCGGACCGCCGCAGTCGACCGGATTCGACACCCGCAGGTACGACGGAATGAGCTTGTCGTGCAGCCGGCGTTGGGATTCCTTTGTGAGGTCGGGCAGGCGCAGCCCCGCATCGGCCAAGACGTCGGCCATGTGCGCGCCGGTCCCGCCGGATATCGCGTAGACGCACACTCCGGGCGCCTTGTTGGACTTGGCCCAGGTAGGGGTCCGGTCGGGCCGCGTGCGCGCGAACGACATCGACACCTCGAGCAGCTCGTCGAGCCCGTCGACGCGCGTCACCCCGAACTGACGAAAGACCGCGGACGTCACCGCGTCCGAGCCCGTCAGATGGCCCGTGTGCGACTGCGCCATCGAGCGACCGGCCGCAGTCTTGCCGACCTTGACCATCACGATCGGCTTGCGGAGCTCGGCGGCGTGGTCGGCGGCGAGCATCAGCGTGCGTCCGTCCTTGAATCCCTCGATGTAGCACGCGATCACGCCGACCTCGGGCTGGTCGGCGAAGTTGCGGGCGAAATCGGCGAACTCGAGATCGACCTCGTTGCCGGTGGGGGCCCAGTGCGAGAGCCGGATACCGACCTCTTGGCCCTGGAACACGGGCCGTCCCTGGTGGCCGGACTGGGTGATGAGCGCGATCGACGGTCCCTCGAGGTCCTCGCGGAATTCCTCGAACGCGTTGAGGTTGGTGTTCGGTCCGAGGAGCCTCACGTCGCCGCCGCGCACGAGCGTTTCCAGTTCTTGCTCGCGTCGTTTCCCTTCCGCGCCCGCCTCGGAGAAGCCGGCCGCGAAGATCACCGCGAACTTCGCCTTGCGCCGGAGCACCTCTGCGAAGGTCGCCTCCGCCCGCCCGGTGAGAATGATCGCCAGGTCGAGGTCGCCGGGGATGTCGAACACCGTCTTGTAACACGGCTGGCCGAGCACCGTCTCGCGTTCGGGGTGCACCGGATAGAACGTCGCTCCGTTCTTGTGTGCCCACGCGGAGAATTTCCGGGTCATCGCGGTGTTGGGCTTCGCGGACGAATCGGATGCGCCGATCACCGCGATCGTCTTCGGGTGCAAGAACGCGTCGATGTCGACGTCGCGAAGGCGTAGCGGCCGACCCGACACGTCGACGTCAGCTGACACCGGGGCGGACGAGGTCGCAGTCGGCTTGGACTTCGGCATGCGGCGACTCCAGTGGGGTTGGTCCACGCCGGCGGCTGGTCCGCGGAGGCTGGTCGAGCGGCGTAAGTATGACGGCCACGTCAGGATTCCGGCCAGTTGGTAGGTTCGACGAGCTATGCGGACCGTGGCCATCGTCGGGACCTCGCTCGCGGGGTTGCGCGCGGCCGAGACGTTCCGGCGCGAGGGCTTCGACGGTCGCATCGTCGCGGTGGGGGCGGAGCCGCACCTCCCGTACGACCGCCCGCCGCTCTCCAAGGAGCTGCTGCGCGGCGAATGGGAGCCCGACCAGGTCGTGTTGCGCAAGCAGGGCGTTGACGATCTCGATCTCGAATGGCGTCTCGACGCACGCGGGTCGCGTTGAGGGCCGACGAACACCAGATCGAGCTGCACGACGGTGAGCGCATCGACTTCGACGGGTTGGTGATCTCGACGGGCGCGACGCCGCGCCGGCTGGCGAACCAGCCGAACCTCCCCGGCGTGTTCACGCTGCGGACGCTCGATGACGCGCTCGCCTTGCGCGAGCTGCTCGACTCGAACCCGAAGGTCGTCGTGATCGGCGCGGGATTCATCGGCGCGGAGATCGCGGCGGCGTGCCGCGCGCGCGGTCTTCACGTCACGGTATTGGAGGCGCTGGCCCAGCCCATGGTGCGCGGTCTGGGGCCGGAGCTGGGCGAGGTCCTGGCGGGGATCCACCGCGAGCACGGCGTCGACATGCGTACGGGCGTGGTCGTCGACGCGATCGTCGACGACGGCGCCGGCCAGGTGTGCGGGGTGAGGCTGGGAGACGGGTCGGTCGTCGAAGCGGGTGTGGTGGTCGTGGGCATCGGCGTGGTGCCCGAGACCGCGTGGCTCGAGGGCTCCGGGCTCACGCTCGACGACGGCGTCGTCTGCGACGAGACCTGCCTGGCGGCTCCCGACATCGTGGCTGCCGGCGACGTGGCGCGCTGGCCCAACCCGCTGTTCGACGGTCGGCTCATGCGGCTCGAGCACTGGACGAACGCCACCGAACAGGGCGTGCACGCGGCCCGGCGACTGCTGGGGCACACCGAGCCGTTCGCTCCGGTCCCGTTCGTATGGTCCGACCAGTACGACCGAAAGATCCAGACGGTCGGTGTGGTGTCGGCCGAGCCCGACGTCGACGTCCGCATCGCCCACGGCACGCTCGGCGATCGGCAGTTCGTCGCGCTCTTCGGGCAGGGCGGCCGGCTGATGGGCGCGCTCGGGTTCAATCGCCCGCGCTTGGTGATGCAGTACCGACGCATCATCGCCGAACGCGGCAGTTGGGACGACGCCCTGCAGCTCGCCAACTCGTAGCATCGGGCGGCGATGCCGAGCCTGTTGGTCACGAACGACTTTCCGCCCAAGCTCGGCGGTATCCAGTCGTACCTCTACGAGCTGTGGCGCCGACTCCCGGCTGAAGAGACGACGGTCTTCACGACCGCGTATGCCGGCGCCCGAACGTGGGACGCCGAGCAGCCGTTCCGGGTCGTGCGCGCCCGCCAGAAGGTCTTGCTCCCCACGAAATCGCTCGCCCGCGACGTCGACGCGCTCGCGCGCGAGGTCGGCGCCCAGGTGATCTTCCTCGACCCGATGCTCCCGCTCGGGCTCATCGGCCCGCAGCTGCGCAGTGCGCCGTACGCGGTGGTCGTGCACGGCGCCGAGATCACGGTCCCGGCGACGGTGCCCGGACTGCGCGCCCTCGGACGGCGGGTGATGCGGGGTGCGGCGGCAGTCGTCGCGGCCGGCGGGTACCCGGCCCGCCAGGCCGGACGCATCGCCGGCGGCGACGTCCCCGGTGTCGTCATTGCGCCCGGCGTGGACGGCGCGCGCTTCCATCCGCTCGACGCGGCCCAACGCAGCGCGGCCCGGGCCCGCTTCGGCCTCGATCAGCACCGCCCCTTGATCCTCGGCCTGTCGCGCCTCGTGCCCCGAAAGGGATTCGACATCGTGATCGACGCCGTCTCGGGCATGACCGACGTGCAGTTGGCCCTCGCGGGGTCGGGCCGGGACCGGGCCCGGCTGGAACGCCGCGCCCACCGGCGGGGCGCGCCGGTGCGCTTCCTCGGGCGGGTCGCCGACGCCGAGCTTCCCGACCTTTTCGCCTGTGCCGACGCCTTCGCGATGTGTTGTCGAGACCGGTGGGGTGGGGTCGAGGCCGAGGGATTCGGCATCGTCTTCTTGGAGGCGGCGGCCTGCGCGGTGCCCTCGGTGGCGGGGCGCAGCGGCGGTGCGCACGAAGCCGTCGTCGACGGCGAGACCGGCTACGTCGTCGCGCCACGTGATGTCGGTGAGGTCCGCGCTGCGCTCGACGTGCTGTGTCACGATCGTGCGCGTCGTGCGGACATGGGCAGCGCGGCGAGGAAGCGAGCCCTGGCCGAGTACGCCTACGAGGGATTGGTCGCCCGGTTGGCGCCGATCGCCGGGGGCGACTTTTCCTCGGCGACGCCCCTTCCTCGCTGAAGATTTCTCCCCGGTAGATTGACCCCATGACCGGGAAGACGATCGTCGTCGCGTCGTGGTCGACGCTCGCGGTCTTCGCGGTCGTCGCCATCGCCGACTCGGTCGGCGTACACGCCTTCAACACCCCGGCGACCGTCGTGAGTGTGGTGTTGTTCCTCGCGTCGCTGCCGATCTGGATCTACTCGTTCGGGCTCGCTCTCGTCCGCTCGACGCGTGGCGACGACATCGCGGTGGGGTCGTGGGTCTTCCTCACGCCGTCGGCGCCGAAAGAGCAACGCCGCCACCTTCTCGGCGCTACGGCCGTGTGTGTCGTGGTTGCGCTGGCCACGGCTTGGCAGAACCCCTTCAGCGTGCTCGTGCCCATGCTGTCGCTCGGGTTCGCCGCGCT
This sequence comes from uncultured Actinomycetes bacterium, assembly GCA_963784845.1. Taxonomy (GTDB): domain Bacteria; phylum Actinomycetota; class Acidimicrobiia; order IMCC26256; family PALSA-610; genus PALSA-610. Next base: position 234,098 of record CAWASN010000006.1, read on the forward strand.
CTTCGGTGCCCGGCACGGTGTCTACCCGGCCCGGCGTCCGCCGGCCGGAACCGCGACGAGACGCACTGCGCCGAGAGACGTGAAGGGAGCGCGTCGATGACCGAAACCGCCGACGAACGCATTCGTATCGAGGCTCCGGCCGATCGATGCTGGGACGTCGCCGTCGACTTCGAGTCGTACCCCGAGTGGGTACGCGACGTGAAGGACGTGCACACGCTCGAGCGCGACAGCGACGGACGAGGGGTGCGGGTCGAGTACCGCGCCGCTGCCCTCGGCAAGAGTGTGCGTTACGTCCTCGAGTACGACTATGCCGACGTGCCGGGCTCGTTCTCGTGGAAGTTCGTCGAGGGCGACATGCTCCGCCGGCTCGACGGTCGATATCGGTTCGAGGGGGAGGGACCGTCGTCGACGCGTGTGCACTACGAGCTCGCGGTCGAGCTGGCGGTGCCGTTGCCGGGCTTGCTGAAGCGCCGGGCCGCGGGCCTCATCATGGGCAGCGCCTTGAAGGACCTGAAGAAACAGGTCGAGGCCGTCGCTTGACCCGCATTTTGCTCTTCACCGGCAAGGGCGGCGTCGGCAAGACGACGGTCGTGGCCGCGACCGTGGCGCGTGCCGCCGAGCACGGACTCCGCACGATCGTCTGCTCGACCGATCCCGCCCACTCGCTGGCCGACGCGTTCGACGCGCCGCTGGGCGACCGGCCGACGCGCATCGGGCACGGGCTCCACGGTCAACAGCTCAACGCCAGGCTGCGGTTCGAGGAAGCCTGGGAGGACGTGCGCGCCTATCTCGTCGACGTACTCGACTGGGCGGGCGCCGACACGGTGGAGGCGGAGGAGCTCGCGGTCATCCCCGGCCTCGACGAGGTGTTTGCGCTCGCCGACATCAAGGAGTTCGCGACGAACGGCGAGTACGACCTCGTCGTGGTCGACTGCGCGCCCACCGCCGAGACCATCCGGTTGCTCTCGTTGCCCGACGTGCTCGGTTGGTACATGGACCGCATGTTCGACACGCAACGCCGACTGACGCGCGTGGCGCGGCCGATCCTGCAACGGGTCTCGGGCATCCCGATCGCGAGTGATGGCGTGTTCGGTGCGATCCGCCGCTTCTATGAGCGACTCGACGGTGTGCGCGAGTTGTTGACCGACGGCGACATCACCAGCGCGCGGCTTGTTGTGAACCCCGAACGTCTCGTGGTCGCCGAGGCGCGGCGCACGTTCACTTATCTGTCCTTGTTCGGTTATCACGTCGACGCGGTCATCGCGAACCGGATCCTTCCTGCGGATCTCGAGCATCCCTGGCTCTCGCAGTGGCGCGCGACACAGACGGCCCACCTCGACGTGATCGCCGAAGCGTTTGCGCCGCTCCCGCTGCTCGAGGCCGAGCTCGCCAACGAAGAGGTCGTCGGGATGCCCGCACTGTCGATCTTTGCCAAGAACCTCTACGGCGACACCGACGCCTCGTCCCGCTTGTCGCGGACCGAGCCGTTCCGGGTCGAACCTTCGGGCGGCGCGCTCTTGCTCTCGGTCCAACTGCCCTTCACCGAACACGACGACGTCCGGCTCGGGCGCACGGACGACGAGCTCGTGCTGACCGTCGGCCCGCACCGGCGCGCGATCGTGCTTCCCGACAGCCTGGTTCGCCGGACCGTGGCCGGCGCCCGCTTCGTCGACGGTCGCCTCGTGATCGAGTTCGTCTGATGGAGCCTCGCGAGCACGACGACGCCCCGCCCCTCGACGCCTCGCTTCTTGCGGACGGTGATCCGGTCGAGCACCTTTGGAACGCGGCCCACGAGATGTTGCGCGCCTTCCGGACCCTCATCGATGCCGCCGACGAGTTCGTCGAATCGCAGCGCGGTGGCCGCCCGGGTGCAGGCGGCGACTCGGCTGCTCGAGAGGGACGCGTGCATCACATCGACATCGACGTCGACGACCATCGACACGGTGCGGGCGCCCGGCCCGTGCCGATGAACGGCGATCACACCGCCGGCGACACCGGGACCGAGTAGACGTGTCGATGGCGGCCACGATCGGACTCGATATCGGCGGCACCAAGGTGCTCGGTGTGCTGCTGGCCGAGGACGGGACCGTGGTTCGTGAGGAGCGTCTCGCCTCACCCCACACCGGACTCGATGCGCTCGTTGCGACGGGAGCGTCGATCGTCGCGCAGCTCGACGCCGCGGGCGCGCCCATCGGTGTCGGTGCGGCGGGTCTCGTCGATCGCGACGGCAACGTCGCGTACGCTGCCGAACCTGCCGAACGTGCGGAAGGCGCCGCTCCGGGAGGCGCTCACCGCGGCGACCGGACACCCGGTCGTCGTCGACAACGACGCGAGTGTCGCGACTCTCGGCGAAGTGACCTACGGTGCCGCGGTCGGTCGCCGCGACGTGCTGTTGGTGACGCTCGGTACCGGTATCGGAGGCGGGTTCCTCTTCGACGGACGGCCGTACCGCGGTGCGCACAACTTCGGCGCCGAGATCGGCCACTTCACCGTCGATCTCGACGGACCGCTCTGCGCGTGTGGTGAACGAGGCCACTGGGAGGCGATCGCGTCGGGCAGCGCGCTCGGTCGGATGGCCAGGAATCTGGTCGCCAAGGGCGGCGGCGCGGCGCTCGTCGCCGCCGCGGGAGGTGACGCGACAGCCGTCACCGGGTTACACGTGGGCCGGGCCGCGGCCCGGGGCGACTCCGACGCGCGGTCGCTGCTCGTCCAGTACGCCGAGAACGTGGCGGTCGGTCTGTCCGGGCTCGCGAACATCCTCGACCCCGAGTGCATCGTGATCGCGGGCGGGCTGGTCGAGCTCGGGCCGTTGCTGTTCGGTCCCTTGCAGGAGGCGTTCGGGCGCCACATCGAAGGCGTCGACTACCGGCCCGCCGTCGCGATCGTCCCCGCCCAGCTGGGGGAGCGAGCCGGCGGAATCGGCGCCGCGGTCCTGGCCCGGCAGCTGGTCCCGTGACGATCCGGGTCGGGCTCGCGCTGCCGTCGTTCGTGGAGGATCCGGAGATCCCGATCGCGGTCGCGCGCTCGGCGGAAGACGCCGGGCTCGACGGTGTGTTCGTCTACGACCACCTCTTCCGGGGCGAACCGCCGGCCCGCCGTCCCGCGCTCGAGTGCTTCGCGCTCCTCGGCGCGGTCTCGGCCGAGACGAGCCGTATCCACGTGGGGACGCTCGTCGCGCTGGGCGACGTTGCGACCCACGGCGACCCTGGCGAACTCGTTCGCGACCGCGCAGCGCGTGAGTGGCGGTCGGCTCATCGCCGGCGTCGGCTCGGGCGACTCCGAGAGCCGGAGCGAGAACGAGACCTTCGGGCTCGAGTTCGGCACGATCGTCGACCGGGTCGACGTGCTGCACGACGCGGTCCGGGCGCTTCGAAGCTACGACTTTCCGGTCTGGGTCGGCGGCAAGGTGAGCCAGGTGCGCGAGATCGTCGCGGCCGCCGACGGCTGGAACGCCTGGGGCCTCGAGCCCGACGAGTTCGAGGACGAGGCTGCGCTCGTGCGACGGGTCGCGCCGGAAGCGACGCTCACGTGGGGCGGACTGGCGCGCCCGATCGAGGAGGGCGCGCGACGTACTGAGCGAGCGCGTGCGTCCCTACGTCGACGCCGGCGTCACGTGGATCATCATCGGCCCGATCGCCGCGACCGACCCCGCGAATGCACCGGTGCTCGCCGAGGTGCGCGAGCGCCTCAACGCCTGATCGGCGTGGCTCAGCCGAGCAGGAGCTTGGCGGCCGACGCGAGATTGTCGCCCATCGACGATGTCGGGTTGAGGCCATTGCTCCAGTACGTGAGCTCGGCGAACCATACCGATCCCAGCACGCGGACGATGCCGTCGAGATCCGCGTGGGTCGTGCAGCGGCCGTCGTCGTCGACGACGTCGGCGATGATCGCACGCAACGTCGTATCGATCTCGTGTTTCAACGGAATCGTCGCCTCTTCCGACGACGACATCGAAGCCAGCATCGCCCGGGTGACGAGCGGCGATCGCTCGAGTGCGCGCGAGGCGCGCCGCAGCACGTCCGACACCCGAGCCGCGGGGGTCTCACCCTTCGGTGGCCTCTGCACGAGTCGTTCGCGCAACGTCGACGCCTGGAGGGCCATCGCCGCGAGCAACAGCTGGTCCTTCGAGGCGTAGTGCCGGTAGAGGGTGCCGAGCGCGACCTCCGCCCGGGCGGCGACGTCACGCATCTGCACCGCGTCGTACCCACCTTCGGCCGCGAGCTCGGTTGCCGCGGCGATGAGCCGCTTCTTGCGAGCGGCGGTCTCGGCGGCACGGGTTCCGGTCATGGCACTCCTCACGGCAGGACGCGACGACGCCCCGCGCGCCCGCCATCCCGGCGGGACCGTAGCGCGAACCTAGAACGTGTTGCAGGTGTGGGGGGTGACTTCATTACCATCGGCTGACATGCGTACACAGCTCGCCCGTGATCTGGGCCTCGAATTTCCGATCTTCGCCTTCAGTCACTGCCGCGACGTCGTCGCCGCCGTCAGCCGGGCGGGTGGTATGGGCGTCCTCGGCGCCCTCTACTTCACGCCCGACGAGCTCGAGATCGAGTTGAAGTGGATCGAGGAGCACGTCGACGGCAAGCCCTACGGCGTCGACCTCGTGATGCCGGCCAAGGTGCAGCTGCCCGAAGGTGTCGATGCCGACGTGCTCGAGGGTCAGCTCGAGGAGATGATCAGCCAGGAGCACCGCGACTGGGTCGAGAAGGTGCTCGCCGAGCACGGCGTGCCGCCACTCCCCAAGGAGGTGGCCGGCGGCCACCACCTCCTCGGCTGGACCGACGCCACCGCGCGCCCCCAGATCGACATCGCGTTCCAGCACTCGCCGTCGCTGCTCGTGAACGCGCTCGGGCCGCCGCCCGAGGACATCGTCGACGCCGCGCACGAGCGCGACATCATGGTCGCCGCGCTCGGCGAGCAGCCCGCGGCACGCACGCAAACACGTCGACATCGGCGTCGACATCGTGGTCGCCCAGGGCACCGAGGCCGGCGGGCACACCGGCGAGATCAGCTCGCTCGTGCTGTGGCCCGCAGGTCATCGAGGAGATCGCGCCGACGCCGGTGCTCGCCGCCGGTGGGCATCGCCCACGGTTCGCAGATCGCAGGCGCGCTCGCGATCGGGGGCACAGGGTGTGTGGACCGGGTCGATCTGGCTGACCGTCGCGGAGAGCGACATGACGCCGCTCGTCATCGAGAAGCTGCTCGCGGCCGACTCGACCCAGACAGTGCGTTCGCGCGCCTGGTCGGGCAAGCCCGCCCGCCAGCTGCGCACGGAGTGGACCGACGCGTGGGAGCGGCCCGACTCGCCCGGTTACCTGCCGATGCCGCTCCAGTACATGTTGGTCGCCGACGTCATGGCACGAGTGGCTCGGGTGCAGAACCGCGAGCTCACGGGCATGCCCGTCGGGCAGGTGGTCGGCATGATGGACCGGGTGCGATCGACGCGCGACGTGATCCAGCGTCTCGTCGAGGAGTACGTCGAGGCCGTTGAGCGCCTCGACGCCCTCAACGCCTAACCCCTTCCCCGCCGGACAAAACCACCCCGACACCAGACAAAGCCACCCCAACAGATGTGCGAGAAATCCGCGCCAGGCGCGGATTTCTCGCACATCTGTTGGGTCAGGGGGTCAGGGGGTCAGGGGGTCAGGGGGTCAGGGCAGCGCTGACGGCGGCGGCGAAGCGGTCGGGCGCCTCGATCATCGGGTAGTGGCCGACCCCGTCGAGGATGGTGACGGGCGCGTCGGGACGCGCGCGGCGCAGCACATCGGTCATTGCGACGACCGCGATCGGGTCGTCCTCACCCCACACGATCGACAGAGGCGACGGATGAGTTTCGATCGCACCGGTGAAGCGCCGCTCCTCGGCCCGGCGGTCCTCGATGTAGCGGATCGTGCGCGCGCAGCATCCGGTTCCCGCCGCGGCGCGAGGCGAACAGCCATTGAGCGTCGAGCTCGCCGGCTCCGACCTTGCTCTTTGGTGAGAACGTTCCGGCGAGCCCGGCCTTGAATCCCTCGGCCGTGACGAGATCGGTGGGCGCGTCGTCGAGCGCCAACAGGAAGTGTTGGCCGTCGGTCAGCTGCGCCATGTCGATGTAGATGCTGCCGTTGGTGATCACGCGTCGAGTGACGTCGAACGGCAACGTTCCTGCGAGGTCGCGCGCGAGCAACTCGCCGCCCACGGTGTCGCCCATGTCGTGTGTCAGCAGTGCGACCGAGGCGAGGCCGAGCCGCCGCGCGACGCCTTCGATCACGTCGGCCTGGAGCCGCATGCCGTAGCGGACGTCGGGCTTGTCGGTGAGCCCGAAGCCGAGGAAGTCGACCGCGATGACGTGGTCGATCCCTGTTCAGTGTCCCGAACACGTGGCGCCAGTCGTACGAACACGACGGGAAGCCGTGCAGCATGAGGAGCGGCTCCGCGTCCCTGCCGGCGCGGGTGGGGGGAATGTCGAGCACCCATACCGATCGATCGTCGATCGTGAGGTGGCGACCCTGCAGTTCCCAGTCCCGTACGTCGTCAGTGACGCCCATGCAGACCTCCGCGAGTGGGTGTGCGCTTGCGCCGCGGACGCTAGTGGCTCATCCGGGGTCGTCGGGCAGGTCGGACGCGGCCCCGCCGGGCTGGTTCGACCAGCCGATCGTCGGCGCGTCGACCGCGGCGCACGTACGGATGTGCGCCATCGTGACGTACGTCGGATCCACGCTCGGCGACGACCGGCCGAACGCGCACACGTCGTGGTTCGATGCCGCGACCACGATCGTCACGTTCCCGTTGCTCTGGGCGACCGAGACGGTGTGGGGATCCGACGACGCCTGGGTGCCCGAGACCCACTGGTAGTTCGGCTGCGCCGCCGCGAGTGCGCTGATGTCGGCGTTCCCGGTTTCGGTGATGGTTTGGAGCGCCGTGTGCCGCGTCGACTCGGCCTCCACCCGCACGATGACGTCGAGGCTCGTCGGCAGGCCCGCGGTCGGAGGAACGCGGCGCGAGCACGACGGGGGCCTGGCTCTTCGCCGCGGCGCCGGGTCGGATCGTGAACCACGCCATCGCGACGGCTGCGAGCACGAACACGACCATGCCGACGAGCGCGGCCCACTTGCCGGCCCCCGAACCGGAGCCGGCGATGCGGGTGTCGTGCGTGTAGACCGGGATCTCGGGCCGGCGGACGTCGATCGGCGCCTGGAAGACCGCCGGCGTGAAGAATTGCTCCTCGACGGAGGGGCCGGTCGGTGGAGGCGTCGCGCCGACTTGGACGACCGGCGCGGGCGGCGCCATGAGCAGCTCGCCGCAGGATCGGCACGTCGGCCAGATCGGCCGGACCGCGTTACCGCACGCGGGGCACGTGCTCATCGGGTGATCCAGCCCTGCGCCGGCGCCGCGCCCGCGCGGCAATCGCTCGTGCGCACCGTCACGAACCGGGTGCGCGATCTCGCGGGCTCGTCGCGTGCGAAGACGCAGCGGTTGGCGTCGGCGGGCGAGGCGAAGGTGATGTCGGTCGCGCTGTTCACGCGCATCGAGACCGTGCCCGCCGTCGCGACCTTGGTCGCGGCGACGACGGGCACGTGATACGAGGATGCGCTCACGTTCGCGGCGGTGACGTGTGCGAACGAGTGACCCGCGGCGAAGAGCACCCGGCTCCCACCTACGACGGTGCGCAAAAGATCGGTTGCGACCGCTTCTTGGGCCGCGCTCTTCTGGGCCGGGGAGGCGGACGGGGAGTCCGAGTGGAACACGACCGGCCACACGGCGGCGATGCTCATCGCCAGTGCGACGGCGACGATCACGAGCACGAGGATGCGACGCCAGTGCCTTCGCACGAGCATGCCCAGGCGCGCCCCGAACGGGACGCCTCGTCGGGCGACGACCGGAGCCGGGGGTGTGACGCGAGTCGACGCCGTGCTCGGCGCCGCTCTCGGAGGCCCGTTGCGCGCGGCGGCGGCGAGCGCGGCCAGCGCCGACGACGTCGGGGCCGGAGGGGGCGCAGGGGACGGGGACGGCGTGCCTGCGGCACCGGAGGGTTGGCGGTGCAGCGACGCGGGAACGGGGATCCGGGTGTCCTCGGGCTCGGGATGCAGGGGCGCGCCGCAACGCCGGCACAGCGACCACTCGGCCGGAACTCGATACCTGCAGGTCGGACACTCCACGGCGACGCTCCCGACACGCCTGTTTCCCCCGTCCCGAATCATCGGCGCGTCGAAGCCGGACCTTCAGTCGGGTGGGCGGGCAGTCGGGTGGGCGGGCAGTCGGGTGGGCGGGCAGTCGGGTGGGCGGGCAGTCGGGTGGGCTGGCAGTCGGGTGGGCGGGCTCAGGCGGTGCGGGGGCCGAAGTACTGCTCGGCGACCTCGGGCCGGGGCTGCACGAACAGCCCCTCCGCCTCGGCCGTGAGCACGTCCCCGTCGTACATCTCGGCCCGGGACATGATCCGGCGTCCCTCGATCCGGTCCACCCACGCGCGGAGCCGGAGCTCACGGAACAACGGGGTGGGCTTGCGGTAGTGCACGATCAGCCGGGCCGTCATGCCCGGATTGCCCGCCTCGATGTTGGCGATTCCGAGCACCTCGTCGAACGCGCACGCGACCCAGCCGCCGTGGACGAAGCTCGGCGGCCCCTCGTACGCGGCGCCGAAGATGCCCCGGGCCTCGATGCCGGCGGCGCCGTCGTCGGCGTCGACGCGCTCCCAGTCGAGCCGTGGCGCGAGCGGGCTCGCCTCGCCCACGATCGGAGAGCGAGGGAGGTAGTCGCCGTGGCTCTTCGGGCGATAGCCGGCGCCCTCGTCCCGGCCGGGCCCGAGCCGCGCCGTCAGCTGCTCGACGTCACGTGCGGCCGAGCTCAGCGTGGTGGCGTCGACGTCCTCGAGCGACATCACGGTGTCGATCAACGCGCGGATCGCGCTCGCGAGCTCGGCCCGTTCCCGGGTCGCGAACGCCGCCGAGTCGGGAATCCCGGGTGCGGCCTCGGACACGCGGCGTCACTTGCCCTTGTAGACGGGAGCGCGTTTCTCGCCGAACGCCTTCGGGCCCTCTTGGGCGTCCTCGCTCGCGAAGACCTCCCAGCCGATGCCGTCCTGATGCTGCATCGCGTCGGCGTCGCTCATGTGCTCGGTCTCCCGCCAGGCCCGCAGGATCGCCTTCGTCGACAGCGGCGCCATCTCCGCGACCTCTGCCGCCAGCTCCATCGCCGCGCGCCAGCGCTCGGCCGTCGGGCACGACGTGGCCGATCAAGCCGATCTCGCGAGCCTCCGGTGCCGGCACCGGAGGGCAGCGCAAGAGGATGTCCATCGCCAGCGTGTACGGGATCTGACGCGGCAACCGGCACGCGGAGCCCCCGAGCGGGAACAGCCCCCGTTTGGCCTCCCAGACGCCGAAGATCGCGCTCTCGCCGGCCACCCGGATGTCGGTGCCCTGCAGGATCTCGCTGCCGCCGGCAACCGCGTATCCCTCGACCGCCGCGATCAGTGGTTTGGTCAAGCGGTAGTCGCGCAGCAACGCCTTCCAGTGCGGGTTGTTGCCGCGAGCCATGACCTCCCGGACCTTCGGATCGTCCGACTCCTGGCCCATCGACGTGAGGTCCATCCCGGAACAAAAGTTCCCGCCCGCGCCGGTGAGGATCGCGCAGCGCACCTCGGGGTCCTCGTCGACGTACTCGTAGCCGAGCACGAGGCCGGCCAGCATGTCGGGGGAGAGCGCGTTCTTCTTCTCGGGACGGTTCATCGTGACGATCACGACGCGCCCCTCGCGCTCGATCGTGCAGTGCTTGGTGCTGATGTCGAGTTGTTCGGTCACGGGCGGAGGCTAGAACACGTTTCAGGTCGATCGTCCAGCCCGGTCGAACGGGGCCTCGGCCGGCGCCCGGAGGGGACGCTCCTTGGACCGAAACTGGAACGTGTTCTAGTCTGCGGCCAACGACGCCCATCCGGAGGGAGCCCGGCGCATGGGATTCTGGCAACACGCGCAAGACGATCCGGGGTACCTCGCGATCGTCGACCCCGACGGCACCGAGCACAGCGCCGGCGACGTTCTCGCCCGGGCGAACCAGCTCGCGCACGCGCTGCGAGGGCTGGGTCTGCAGCGGGGTGATGCCGTCGCGGCCGTTCTGCCGAACGGCATGCATCCGTTCACCGTCTACCTGGCCGCGCTGCAGACCGGCCTCTACTACGTCCCGATCAACTACCGGCTGAGCGCGCCGGAGACGGCGTACATCCTCCAAGACGCCGAGGCGAAGGCGTTCATCAGTCACGAGCGCTTCGCCAAGCTCGCGAACGCCGCCGCCGACGAGGCGGGCATCCCGCCCGACGCGCGGCTCGCCCACGGCGACATCCCCGGGTTCCGCTCGTTTGCCGAGCTCGTCGACGCGCAGCCGACCACGCTTCCCGACGATCGTTCGACCGGTGCGGCGATGCACTACACCTCGGGCACCACCGGCAAGCCGAAGGGCGTGAAGCGCGCGCTTGCGGACATCGATCCCGACGTGAGCGCCGAGCTGTTCACGTTCTTGTTGCAGCTGTTCGGCATCCCGCCGGCGCACGGCGAGGTGCACCTCAGCACCTCGCCGAACTACCACACCGCGGTCACCACGTTCGCGGGCAACTCGCTGCACATGAAGCACACCGTCGTGTGCATGGACAAGTGGGACGCAGAGGAGACGCTGCGGCTCATCGAACGCTACGGCTGCTCCCACACGCACATGGTGCCGACGCAGTTCATCCGCATGCTGCAGCTGCCCGAGGAGATGAAGAACAAGTACGACGTCTCGTCGATGAAGTGGGCGATCCACGCGGCGGCGCCGTGCCCGGTCGACACCAAGCGCAAGATGCTCGACTGGTGGGGCCCGGTGATCTGGGAGTACTACGCGGCGACCGAGGGTGGCGGCACGATTGCACCGCCCGACGAGTGGTTGAAGTACCCGGGGACGGTCGGTAGGGCGTGGCCGAACTCTGAGCTGAAGATCACCGACGACGACGGCAACGCGCTTCCTGTCGGCGAGCCCGGCACCGTCTGGATGCGCATGGGTGGCGGCCGTACGTTCGAGTACAAGGGCGACACGCGAGAAGACCAACAAGTCGCACGACGCCGACGGCTACTTCACCGTCGGCGACGTCGGGTACCTCAACGACGACGGCTATCTGTTCTTGTGCGACCGCAAGAGCGACATGATCATCGCCGGCGGCGATCAACATCTATCCGGCCGAGATCGAAGGCTGCATCCACGAGCACCCGCAGGTCGCCGACATCGCGGTGTTCGGCATCCCCGACGACGACATGGGCGAACAGATCAAGGCGGTCGTGCAGCCCTTGCCGGGCGTCGCCGGCGACGACGCGTTGCGCGCATCGATCATGGAGCACGTCCAGGCCCGGCTCGGGAAGTACAAGTGGCCGCGCAGCATCGACTTCATGCGAGGAGTTGCCCGCGCGAACCCACCGGGCAAGCTGTTGAAGCGCACGCTGCGCGACCCGTACTGGGAAGGGCGCGACCGCGCGATCTGACGCGCGTGAAGCGACCCGCGGTCCGACGAGCGACCAAGTCGAGTTCGAAGGAGAAGCGTTGACCGACGTCTTTACGGCTCATCACGTCATCGAGTATCCGGGCGGTTACACCCGCTCGGTCGGGCCCGGTCATCGGGCGCTTCCTCACGGGGTTGCGCGACGGCCGCCTCGCTCGCGGTGCGAGCTCGCCGACGGGCGGGTGCTCGTGCCGCCGACGGAGTACGACCCGTCGACGAGCGCCGCGGTCGCGGCCGACGGGCGACCACTGGATCGAGGTCGGCCCGCGCGGCACCGTGCAAGCGTTCACCTGGGTCGCGCACCCGCGAGCCGGCAAGCACGCGTCTCGACAAGCCGTTCGCGTTCGCGCTGATCCGGCCCGACGGCGCCGACACCGCGCTGCTGCACGTGGTCGACTGCGGCAGTCGCCGACGCGATCCGCGTCGGCTCTCGGGTCGCGCCCCGCTGGCGGGCCGAGCGCACCGGTTCGATCACCGACATCGAGGCGTGGGTCCCGCTCGGCGACGGCGAGGAGCCCGAACCCGCGCCGCCGCACGTCCCGGCCGAGGACGAGCAGCCCGTCACCGGCATCACGTCGCCGATCCGGCTCGAGTACGACGCTCACGGCCGGCGTCGCGACCACGCGCTATCTCAAGGGACTCGGCGAGGGGAAGATCATCGGCGGCCGGGCGCCGTCGAGCGACGAGGTCTACGCGCGCGTCACGCGGCACCGACCCGAAGTCGGGCGAGCCCACGTCGATCGAGGTCGAGGTGCAGGACACCGGGGTGATCACCACGTTCTGCGTGGTGAACGTCCCCGGGTCTCTCGGAGCTCGCGCCCGAGATCCCGTACGTGTCGGCGCAGATCCTGCTCGACGGAGCCAACAACACCTTCTTCGGCCTGATCCGCGGTGTCCCGTCGAAGACGTGCACATGGGTCAGCGCGTGAAGGCCAAGTGGGCCGACGAGCTGAAGCCCGACCACACCTCGATCCAATGGTTCGAGCCCACCGGCGAACCCGACGCTGACTACGACCGCTACAAGGACTACCTGTGATGCGAGACGTGGCAGTGGTTTCGTTCACGCGTGCGGCAACGTCGCGCGCGACGCGACGCACAACGAAACCGAGATGATCGTGCCGGTGTTGCACGAGGCGATCGCGCAGTCGGGCATCGCCGCACGACGACATCGGCTTCGTGTGCTCGGGCAGCCTCGACTACCTGCAGGGCGGCCCGTTCGCGTTCGTCGCGGGTCTCGACGCCGTCGGTGCGTGGCCGCCCGATGCGGGAGAGCCACGTCGAGATGGACGCGGCGTGGGCGCTGTACGAAGCGTGGGTCGCGATCCAGACCGGCGAGGTCGACAGCGCGCTGGTGTACGGCTTCGGCAAGTCGTCGCCCGGCGATCTGCACGAGATCATGGCGCTGCAGACTCGACCCGTACTACGTGCTGCCGCTGTGGCCGTCGATGGTCGACATGGCCGCGCTGCAGGCGCTGCGCGTTCCTCGATGCCGAGCGGCGCGACCGAGAAGGACCTCGCCGAGGTCGCAGCCCGTTCGCAGCGCAACGCGCAGCAGAACCCGAACGCGATGCGCAAGGGCGACGTCGACGGCCGACGAGCGTGCTGCGCGCAGCCGGTCACGCACCATCCGCTGCGCGACGCCGACATCTTCCCGATCACCGACGGCTCCGCCGCGGTGGTGCTCGCGGCGGGTGACCTCGCCCGCAAGTGTGTCGAAGCGGCCCGCGTGGATCCGCGGGCATCGAACACCGCATCGAGGCGCACGGCCTCGGTGTGCGCGACCTGACCACGTTCGGAGTCGACGCGCGGCCGCGGCGCGTGCCGCGGGCGTCGGCGAGGCGGCCGGTCGACGTCGCCGAGCTGCACGCGCAGTTCAGCCACGAGGAGCTGATCCTCGCGCGAGGCGCTCGGGCTCGACGCCGGCGAGACGAACATCAACCCGTCGGGCGGCGCCGCTCGCGCGCGAACCCGGTGATGTCGGCGGGCCTCGTCCGAATCGGCGAGGTCGCCCGCCGGATCACGGACGGGCGAGGCGAACCGCGGTGTCGCGCACGCGACCAGCGGTCCGTGCCTGCAACAGAACATGGTCGTCGTCTTGGAGGGTGAGTAGTCCTGTGCGGACGAGACGCAGCGAAGCAAGCCAGAGGGAGCAATAGTCATGGCCGGCGATCGGGTTGCAGTTGTCGGGGTGGGCCAGACGGTGCACCGCACGGCGCGCAAGGACGTGTCGATGGCAGGTCTCGTGCGCGAGGCCGCGCAGGAGGCGCTCGACGACGCGGGCATGACGTGGTCCGACATCGACGCCGTCGTCATCGGCAAGGCGCCCGACATGTTCGAGGGCGTCGCGATGCCGGAGCTGTACCTCGCCGACGCGCTCGGCGCGGTCGGCAAGCCGATGATCCGCGTGCACACGGCGGGATCGGTCGGCGGGTCGACCGAGCATCGTCGCGGCGAAGCTCGTCGCCGCGGGCGTGCACGAGCGCGTGCTCGACCGTCGCGTACGAGAAGCAGTCCGAGAGCAACGCGACGTGGGGCCTGTCGGTGCCGATGCCGTTCGCGGCGCCGCTCGTCGCCGGCGCGGGCGGCTACTTCGCGCCGCTCATCCGCGCGTACATGTACCGCTCGGGCGCGCCGCGCTACATCGGGCACCTCGTCGCCGTGAAGGACCGCCTCGCCGCGCTGCGCAACCCGAAGGCGCACCTGCACATCCCCGACATCGACCTGAAGATGGTCGAGGAGTCGTTCCTGCTCTGGGACCCGCTCCGCTACCTCGACGTCTGCCCGAGCTCCGACGGCGCGATGGCGATGGTGCTCGGCAGCGAGAAGGTCGCCGACGCCTCGGAGGGGCCGGTCGCGTGGGTTCACGGCATGGCGATGCGCAGCGAGCCGACGATGTTCGCCCGCCGCGACCAGGTCAACCCGCAGGCGGGCAAGGACTGCGCCAAGGACGTGTACGCGCAGGCGGGCATCACCGATCCGCGCAACGACTTCGACTGCGCCGAGGTCTACGTGCCGTTCTCGTGGTACGAGCCGATGTGGCTCGAGAACCTCGGCTTCTGCGCGGAGGGCGACGGCTGGAAGCTCACCGAGGCCGGGCGCGACCGCGCCCGACGGCGACATCCCGTGGAACATGTCGGGCGGCGTGCTGTCGTCGAACCCGATCGGCGCGTCGGGCATGGTCCGCTTCGGCGAGGCCGCGCAGCAGGTGCGGGGACGGGCCGGCGACTACCAGGTCGAGTTGAAGACGGGCCGGCGCTCGGCCAGGCGTACGGCGGCGGCTCGCAGTTCTTCTCCATGTGGGTCGTCGGGAACCGAAAGCCGGAATGACCGCGATGAGCCGATTCGCATGAGCGCCAACGTCGAACGCGTGCGAGAGGTCATGGCGCTGGCCGACGCGATGCGCGTCGACGAGCTCGTCGACGCGTTTCGCCGACGACGCGGTGATGGAGCTGCCCTTCGCACGCCGGGCGAGATGCCCAGGCGCTACGAGGGCAAGGCCGCGATCGCCGACTTCCAGCCTTCGCCCGCGACTCGTTCTCCCGCTTCTCCATGACCGTCGACGAGATCCACGAGACGACCGACCCTCATGTCGTGATCGCCGAGCACCGAAGCGACGCCGACGTGGCCGAGAACGGCCGCCCCTATCGCAATCACTACGTCACGTTCTTCACATTCGACGATCAAGGCATGATCGCGAGTTGGCGCGAGTTCTACGACGCCGGCGTCGTCGTACGGGCTTTCCGACCCGAACGAGCCGTGTAGTTTTCCCCAGGACGATCGAGGGAGAGACGCAATGGAGTTGAGCGACATCGACCTGCTCGACCGGGACGTTTCACGCAGGGCATCCCGCACGAGTGGTTCACCTTCTTGCGCGCGAGGCTCCGGTGTACAAGCACCCCGAGCCCGACGGCCCGGGGTTCTGGGTGGTCACCAAGTACGACGACGTCGTCGCCGTCGGGCGCGACGGCGCGACCTACTCCTCCGACCAGAAGCGCGGCGGCGTGGTCGTGCTCGAAGAGATCGCGAGAACGACTTCGAGCAGGGCGGCAACCTCATGCTCACGATGGATGCGCCCGAGCACACGCGCTACCGCAAGCTCGTCAACCGGGGGTTCACGCCGCGGCAGATCGCGCTGCTCGAGACCGCCATCCGCGAGCTGACCAATCAGATCCTCGACGAGGTGATCGAGCAGGGCGGCTGCGACTTCGTCGTCGACGTCGCCGCCGAGCTGCCCCTCCAGGTGATCGCGGAGATGCTCGGCGTACCGCAGGAAGACCGGCACAAGCTCTTCGAGTGGAGCAACCGGATGATCGGCTGCGAAGACCCCGAGTACAACGTGTCCGAAGAGGAGGTGATGAACGCGCAGGTCGAGATGTTCATGTACGCGAACGAGCTCGCGGCCGAACGGCGGCGCCGAGCCGCGCGACGACATCATCACCGCCTTGCTGACGCCGAGGTCGACGGCGACCGGCTGTCGGAGATGGACTTCAACCTCTTCTTCTTGCTCATCGCGGTCGCCGGCAACGAGACCACACGCAACTCGATCTCGCACGGGATCAGGGCCTTCTGCGACTTCCCCGACCAGTACCAGCTGCTCGTGGACGACCCGTCGCTCGCGCAGTCGGCGACCGAGGAGATCGTCCGTTGGGCGTCGCCGGTCATGTACTTCCGCCGCAACGTCACCCATGACACCGTGCTCGCGCGGTCAGGAGCTGGAGGAAGGCGACAAGGTCAGCATCTGGTACATCTCGGCGAACCGCGACGAGGAGGTGTTCGACGGCCCGTTCAAGTTCGACATCCGGCGTAGCCCCAACGAGCACGTCGGCTTCGGCGGCGGCGGTCCGCACCACTGCCTCGGCGTGAACCTCGCCCGCATGGAGATCTACGTGCTGCTCGAGGAGATGGCGAAGCGCATCCCGACGATCGAGCTCGCGCGGAGAGGTGCAGCCGCTCCGCTCGAACTTCATCGCCGGGATCAAGCACATGCCGGTGAAGTTTCCTCCGGGCGAGCGCGTCTGCCCGGTGGCACATTGAGCAAACACCGATTCCGGTTCGGGGTCGAGGTCCACGGTCCGCTCGCGGGCAGCACGTGGACCGACACCGTCCGAGAGCTGGAAGCGCTCGGCTACTCGACGATGTTCGTGCCCGACCATTTCGACGAGGGGTTCGGACCGATCGCGGCGATGACCGCGGCGGCGGTACTGACCACGACGTTGCGGGTCGGCGCGCTCGTCTTCGACTGCGACTATCGCCATCCGGCGGTGCTCGCCCGTGAGCTCGCGTCGATCGACGTGCTGTCGGAGGGCAGGCTCGAGGTCGGGCTCGGCGCGGGCTGGAAACGGCTCGACTACGACCGTTCGGGCATCCCCATGGACGCACCCAAGGTGCGCGTCGATCGGATGATCGAGCACACCAAGATCCTCAAAGCGCTGTTCGCCGACGAGGCGCCGGTCGACTTTGCCGGTGAGCACTACCGCATCACCGATCTTCCCGGAACGCCGCGCCCGTTCACTCCCGGCGGCCCGCCCTTGATCATCGGCGGGGGCCAGCCGCGCGTGCTGCGCTTCGCCGGTGCAGTCGCCGACATCGTCGGCGTGAATGCGTCGATCCACTCCGGTGAGGTCGACACCGACGCCGCGCACGATGCGATGCCGGACCGCATCGACCAGAAGGTCGGATGGCTGCGTGAGGGCGCGGGAGCACGGTTCGACGAGCTCGAGCTGAACGCCTGGCTCGCGGCGGCGGAGGTCACCAACGACACCCCCGGGGTCGCCGACGTGATGGGCCAGCTCTTCAGTGCCGATCCCAAGGATGTGCTCGACTCGCCGCTCACGCTCATCGGCTCGATACCGGAATGTGCCGACCGCCTGCGAGAGCGTCGTGAGCGTTGGGGCTACAGCTACAGCGTGATTCCCGGCGAGAAGGCGCGCGAGTTCGCGCCCTTGGTCGCCGAGCTCACCGGCACCTAGGAGGCAGGGTGCAGATCTCGTCCGCGTTCCCGCCGGGCCCGCATGTCATCGATCACATCGTCGAAGCCGAGCGCCTGGGGTACGAGCGGGCCTGGCTCTTCGACTCGCCCGCGCTCTACGGCGACGTCTGGATGATCGCCGCTCTCGCGGCGCAGCGCACCACCCGTATCGCGCTCGGCCCGGCAGTGCTCGTTCCCAATCTGCGCAGTCCACTCGTGCAGGCGAGCGCGATCGCGACGCTCGAGCAGCTCGCGCCGGGACGGGTCGTAGCCGCGATCGGTACGGGCTTCACCGGCCGGATGGCGATGGGGCACAAGGCGCTGTCCTGGGCGGCGACGAAGCGGTACGTCGAGCAGCTACCGCGTTGTTGCGCGGTGAGAAGGTCGAGGTCGACGGGGCGATCGTACAGATGATCCACGCGCCCGAGTTCGCGCCACCCCGACCGATCGAGACGCCCATCGTGATCGCGGCGAACGGTCCGAAAGGGCTTGCCGTGGCCCGTGAGCTCGGCGACGGCGTCATGACGATCGGTGCGGGCGAGCCCGAGTTCGCGTGGTGCTCGGTCCTCGCGTTCGGCACCATCCTCGACGACGGCGAGAGCCCGGGTTCCGAGCGAGCGCTCGCGGCCGCGGGACCCACGCTCACCGTGGTGTACCACGCGATGTACGAAGGAGATCCGGCGTCGGTCGAGACGCTCCCGGGCGGCGTCGAATGGCGCGCTCGCCTGGAGGAGGTCCCTCCGGCCGAACGTCACCTCGCGATTCACGAGGACCATCTCGTGCGGGTGACCGAACGGGACCGGCCCCTGCTCGACGGCGACGTGCTGCAAGCGTTCACGTGGACCGGGCCGCCGGCGGAGGTCCGGATGCGGATCGACGCGCTCGAAGCGGCGGGTGCCACCGAGATCCTGTACGCGCCGATGGGTCCCGACATCGAGCGCGAGTTGCGCGTGTTCGTGGACATGGCGACTGCCTGAGCTCGCATTCGGCGGCGGATGCCTTTCGTTGTCGGCGCTCGGCGGGGCGCTATTGCGCAGGCGCGACCGCAGCGAGCAACGCGAGCTGTGCGGATCGCAGAGCCCCGGCGGGCTTGCGCAGGTCGTAGGCCACGACGATGTCGTACCCGCCGACCTGCTCGATGAAGGGGCCCGAGCGGATCGATATGGTCGCGTCGAGATACCGCGCCCGTTCGAGAGGTGGAGCAGCTTCCCGCCGCGGTGCGCGCTGTCGAACGGCAGCGGCGACGCGGGAGCGATGCTCATGCTCAGCTCGGTCGGTTGCGGATCACCGCTCACCGGCGACCGGAAGACGAAGAACCCGGCGGGCGGCTTGTCCGTCTTGGTGATGTACCCGCGCTCGAAGGTGAGGCCCGCCGGCATTGCGATCGTCGGGATCGAGTGCACGTCGCGCCCCCACACCTTCGCCAGACGACTCGCACACGCGGCGGGGGTACTCGACGGGCACGGGGTGTATTTCTCCTGGCCTCCGACCCCGTTCGACGCCTGCGCGACCAGCACGCCGAGGAGCGCGACCACCACAATGGCCCCGACGGCGACGGTCCGGCCCCCAACTGTGAATCGTCTCACCTTGATGAGATCGGCCCGAATGGGAGCGCGTCTGAGTGCTACGGGCTGGCGAGAGTCCCGCCGCGGGTCTCCGCCCAGGTCTTGCCTTGCTCGACGTCGAGGTCGTGAGGGAGGCCGAGGAGCCGCTCCGCGATGATGTTGCGCAGCACCTCGCTGGTGCCGCCGCCCACCGTGAGCGCGGGGCTGAAGAGGAAGCCGCGGTCCCATTGCGGTCCGAGCGAGTCGTTCTCGGCGAGCATGCCACCGGCGCCCATGAGGTCCTTGGCGAGCGTGAACACGCGTTTGCCGTGAGGGTCGGCGAGGGCTTTGCGCAACGACGCGTCGGGTCCCGGCTTCTTGTTCACCGCGGCCGAGATCATTCTCATGCGGTGGTAGCGCAGGATCTCGCCTTCGATGAACGCACCGACCACCTGTTGGCGCGCGACGACGTCGCCGAGTCCGCCGCGGTCGCGGAAGTAGGCGACGAGATCGCGCGCGCTGGCCCGTAGCCCCATTGCAGCCCGCCGCCGGTCGACAACGAGACCCGTTCGTTCGCGAGCGTCGACTTGGCCATGCCCCAGCCGAGATTCTCCTCGCCGATGAGGTTCTCGGCCGGAACCCGCACGTCGGTGAAGAACACCTCGTTGAATCCCGACTCGCCGGTCATGTTGCGGATCGGACGGACTTCGATGCCCGGGAGGTCCATCGAGACGATGAAGTAGGAGATGCCGCGATGCTTCGACACGTCGTTGCGGGTGCGGGCGATGAGAATGCCGAACTTGGCGTGATCGGCGAGTGAAGTCCAGATCTTCTGGCCGTTCACTCGGTAGACGTCTCCGTCGCGCTCGGCTCGGGTCGAGAGATTGGCCAGGTCCGACCCCGCGCCCGGCTCACTGAAGAGCTGGCACCACAGCTCCTCGCCCCGCAGCATCGGGCTGAGGTACCTGTCCTTTTGCGCGTCGTCGCCGAGAGCCACGATGATCGGTCCGCAGTGCCCGATGCCGATCGGGTTCATCGGTTTCGCCACGCCGGCGCGCCGCATCTCGTCCTCGATGATGAGCTGCAGCGCGGGATCGGCATCGAGGCCGTAGGGCCGGGGCCAATGCGGAACGACGTAACCGGCGTCGACCAGGTCACCGGGGCTCGGCGCGGGATGCTCGGTGAACCAGCCCCGCACGTCGACGCGGCGGGGGTCGTCTTCGGCAGGGAGATCGACGTCCACGGCTGCAGTCTCGCATTGGCCGGGCTCTTGGTGCTCAACTACCGAGTCATGGCCTGGAACATCGCAGATCTCATCGAGCACGTCGTCGACACGGTCCCCGATCGGATCGCAGTGATCGTCGCCGACGAGCCCCGCACCTACGCCCAGCTCGAGGAACGGGCAAACCGTCTCGCCCACCATCTCCAGGCCCAAGGTGTCCAACCCGGCGACCACGTCGGGATCTACGGCTTCAATAGCCACGCTTTCGTGGAGACCATCTTCGCCGCGTACAAGCTGCGCGCCGTCCCGGTCAACGTCAACTACCGCTACGTCGAAGCCGAGCTGCGCTATCTCTTCGACAACGCGGATCTCGTCGCGCTCGTGCACGACGCCCAGTTCGCGCCCGCGGATCGAAGCGGTACGCGACGCGCTCCCGATGCTTCGTCACCTCATCGCCATCGACGACGGCTCGGGAACCGACACGACGGCAATCGGCTCGGTCGACTACGAAGCCGCGCTCGCCGCCGCGAGTCCCGAGCGCGATTTCGGCGAACGCTCCGACGACGACATCTACATCCTGTACACGGGTGGGACTACCGGGATGCCCAAAGGCGTCGTGTGGCGTCAAGAAGACGTGCTGTGCGTGCTGGGCGGACTTGTCAACTTCGACACGGGCGTGCGGGTGCTCGACGAGTGGGAGTTCGCGAAGCAGGCGGGGGAGGCGGCCGACGACGCCGGCTTCGGGGTGGTGATCGCGCCGCTCATGCACGGTGCCGCGCAATGGGGAACGATCAATGGGCTCATCAACGGGCGCACGACCGTGATCACCCCGAAGTTCGATCCGCACGATGTCTGGAGGGCCATCGAGAAGTACAAGATCCCGACGCTCGGCATCACCGGCGACGCGATGGGCCGCCCGCTCATCGAGGCGCTCGACGAGGGCGGGTACGACGCCTCGTCGCTCGTTGCGGTCGCCTCGACCGCGGCCGTGTTCAGTGCGACGGTCAAAGCGCAGTTCCACGAGCGCTTCCCGAATCTCGTCATCGCCGACGCGGTCGGGTCCACCGAGACGGGCTACAACGGGGTGCGCGTGATCATGAAGGGCGGGGAGGAGAAGCCGGGCTTGCCGACTGTGAAGATGGGCCCGGACACCGTGGTGCTCGACGACGACATGAACATCGTGCAACCGGGGTCGGGTGTGGTCGGGCGCATGGCGCGCGGAGGCAACGTGCCGCTGCGCTACCACAAGGACCCGGAGAAGTCGGCGGCCACGTTCGTGACGGTGAACGGCAGGCGCTTCTCGGTGTCCGGCGACTCCGCGATCGTCGAGGCCGACGGGACGATGACCCTGCTCGGTCGGGGTTCGGTGTGCATCAACTCCGGTGGCGAGAAGATCTACCCAGAGGAGGTCGAGGCGGCGCTGAAGGCGCACGACGCGGTGTTCGACGTCGTGGTGGTCGGGGTTCCCGACGAGCGCTGGGGAGAACGCGTCGCCGCCGTGGTCGAGATGCGTCCGGACCACGCGGTGACGCTCGACGAGCTCGATGCCCACGCACGCAAGCACGTTGCGGGCTACAAGGTGCCGCGCGAGTTGCACGTCGTCGACAAGATCGAACGATCCCCGAGCGGGAAGCCCGACTATCCGTGGGCGAAGCGCGTCGCGACCGGCTCGCAGCAGTAGCCGAACGGCTACCCGCCCGTCACTGCTTCAGCTCGACGATGATCTCGTAATACGGTTCGACGCCCGTGTTCACCGCGGTCTCGATGCCGCCCTTGGGCACGTGGGTCACCATGCCGGGAACCACGGCCGCTTCGAAGTAGTCGCGGTACGGGCTCTGGGTGTCCGGCTCGGGATCGACGGCGATCCGGTCGCCTTTGACCTGGATCAGCAGGTGGTCGTAGTCGTGGCGATGCACGTCGCTGCGCTCTCCGGGCGCCAGCGACAGCACCCAGACCCGCACCCGGTCGTCTTCGAACACGACCTTCGTGCCCACCTCGCCCAGGGTTCGGTCCGCCCCATCGTTCATGGCCGCATTCTCGCCCAGCTGCCGACGACGGGTCTCGACCGGCACCAAGATTGGAACGTGTTCTAAAATCGGCCCATGGCGTCGCGTCGATTCCCGTTTCCGATCCCGTTCGGCTGGTATCAGGTCGCATTCCCGGGCGACCTCGCGCCCGGCGAGGTGACGCGCGCTCGAGTACTGGAACCGCGAGCTCGTGCTGTGGCGTGACACGTCGGGTGGGTTCCATCTGCAGGACGCGTTCTGTCCGCATCTCGGCGCGCACCTCGCGTACGGCGGCACGGTCGA
Source organism: uncultured Actinomycetes bacterium (assembly GCA_963784845.1). Classification (GTDB taxonomy): domain Bacteria; phylum Actinomycetota; class Acidimicrobiia; order IMCC26256; family PALSA-610; genus PALSA-610. The sequence continues at coordinate 256,638 of CAWASN010000006.1, forward strand.
CGGCGACTCCTCACGTGCCCGTTCCACGGTTGGAGGTTCGACGGCGACGGCGCCTGCACGAACATCCCGTACAGCCAGCGCACGAACCGCAAGGCGCGGGTGCGCACCTACCCGGTCGTCGAGCGCAACGGATTCGTGCTCGCGTGGTACCACCCCTTCGAGGAAGCGCCGAAGTGGGAGATCCCGGTCATCGAGGAGATCGGTGATCCGGCGTGGAGCGACTTCTACTCGTCGTCGTACGTGATCCGCACGATTCCGCAGGAGATGTCGGAGAACGGCGCCGATCCCGCGCACTTCCAGTTCGTGCACGGCACCGACACCGTCGCCGAGGTGGAGGAGTACAACACCGACGGGCCGTGCTCGGTGATGCTGTCGAAGCAGTCGTACGTGACGCCGCGCGGTGTCACCGAAGGCCGCATCGACGTGTACAACTACGGCCCCGGTTTCTCGAAGGTGTGGTTCAGCGGCATCGTCGACGCGATCAACATCGCGACCACGACTCCGATCGACGACGGAGACCACACAGGTGCGCTTCAACTTCATCGTGCGCAAGTTCGACGACGAGAAGCTCACCTCGACCGTTGCCGACGCGTTCGTCAAGGAGATCAACAAGCAGGTACAGGAGGACCGGCCGATCTGGGAGCACAAGAGCTTCCTGCCGTCGCCCGCGCTCGCCGACACCGACGGCCCGATCTTGAAGTTCCGCAAGTGGTACAGCCAGTTCTACGCCGAGCCCTACGAGGTCGGCGCGAGCTGAGATAAAAGCCCTGGTCAGGGGCTTGCATCGCGCGAAAAGTGGAGCCGATCTCACAGCCGTGGTGCCGTCGTGGTGCCAAGCGTGCGAAAAAGAGGCGGAGATCCAGGGACCATGAGCGCGCTACAATGTAGTGCATGAGTACTCCGATCTCGGTTCGTTTTCCCGATGAAGTTGCTCGTCGGCTGCGTCGGAGCGGCGCGGGTACGGGTGAGGCGACGTCGGGCTTGGTTGTGCGGCTGGTGGACGAGGGAATCCGCATGGCCGAGCATCCCGGCGTCGTGTTCCGAGACGGACCCACGGGGAGGCGCGCGGGTCTGGCCGCGGGCCTCGACGTGTGGGAGATCGTCGTCGTGCTGCGCGACTTTTCGGAGAGCGGCGCGACCGAGGCGGTCCGGCGAGCGGCAAAGTGGCTCGGTATCACCGAAGCGCAGGTGCGCACCGCGGAGAGCTACTACGCGTCGTTCCCGGACGAGATCGACGACCGTATCGAGATGAACGAAGCCGCGGCCGGTGCGGCCCAGCACGCGGGTGAGGTTCGTCAACGCCTGTACGGGTGAAGCTGCTCCTGGACGAGATGTTCTCGGCCGCAATCGCCGAAGGACTGCGGCGAGCGCGGCCTCGATGCGATTGCAGTACAGGAGGAACCCGAGCTGCGCGGCCTGCACGATGACCAGCTGTTCGTGTTCGCGCAGCTCGATGAGCGCTGCATCGTCACGGAGAACATCGCCGACTTCGTTGCCGTGGAGTTGCAGTGGCGAGCGGAGCAAGCTCGCGCGCACTGCGGGATGATCCTCGTTGCACCGAGAGCGTTTCCACGCCACCGCCGCGGCGTGGTCGGTCGGCTCGTCGCCGCGCTCGCGGCCCAGGTCGAAACGAATCAGCCCGAATCGGGAACGGTTGTCTGGCTCCGCAGCGCGACGTAACCGAACGGCGCGATGTCGCCGTCGTCGACGACTCTCTGCCTGCTGAACTTGTGACCATGCCCGAGGAGAGGCTCAGCCGAAGAGGAGCGCCTCGAGCTTGGCAGCGGCCTCTTCTTGCATCCCGGGGACCACGTGGCTGTAGAGGTCGAGGGTGATGCCGATTTTCGCGTGGCCGAGTCGCTCCGACATCACTTTCGGCGGGATTCCCGCGGCGAGTCCGAGCGTCGCGTGGGTATGGCGCAGATCGTGCAGCCGGATCCGGGGGAGCGCGGCGGCGATCACGTGGGCTTCGAACGCGCGGGTCACCGCGTCGGGCCGTACAGGGGCCCCGTCGGCTTGGGTGAACACGTAGCCGCTGTCCTGCCACGCCTCACCCCACGCGAGCCGCTCTTCGAGTTGGCCCTTACGGTGCGTGCGTAAGGCCGAGACCGTTGCGGGTGCAACTGCGATGACGCGAGCGCGGTCGGACTTGGGTGTGCCTTCGGCGATTCTGCCGGCGATCGGAACGCGCGAGCGTCGGACCGCGACGTTGCTTGCCTCGAAATTCACGTCTTTCCACATCAGGCCGCAGAGCTCACAGAGTCGCATGCCAGTCGTCGCCGCGAGCAGCCACAGTGCGCGTAACCGGTCGGTGGCGACGGACTCGAAGAAGTCGCGCACTTCTTGGCTCGACCAGACCTTCATCTCACGCGCGGACCCAAAGAAATTTGGAGACGAGTCAGGCCCCTTCCGCCTGGTCGTCCCGAGTCCGGCCCTGCGCTCCTGATCGCGGCGCGGTGCGGGTGTCGAAAGCTGCCCGGACATGCACTCGGCCACGAGCGCATCTCGCGTCTCCTACCACCGGCCACTCAACAAGAGTTTGCACACCAAGTCTGCGCAGCAAGCCTGCACCGACCGAAATCTCGGATCGTTCTGCACCCACAAGGCGTCCGCACCGCCTGCCGTGGGCGCGCACGAGAGCTCACCGCCTACCGACCCGGCGATACGAGGGGGAAAGCGGGCCTCATAAGCCGACGCGGGCCGGGCCTCACGCGCGTTCTGTGCGGTCCGCTTGCTGGCAGAAGTGTCCCCGACCGGGCAATCTGTGCGCGTTCTCGTTGACACGCGGCTGCGTCCGTTCGCGCTGTAGTGTACTTCACCGCCATGGTTGAGAAGCTCGAAGTCTCTCGTGACATTTCTGCGCCGGCCGAGGTGGTCTACGCGGCGATCTCGGATGTCACACGCATGGGAGAGTGGTCCGAAGAGTGCTACGCCTGCGCGTGGCACGACGGCTTCGACGGCCCGAGTGTTGGTGCGATCTTCGACGGTCACAATCGCCACGGTGACCACGAGTGGACCACCCAAGGCAAAGTCATCGAGGCCGAGCCCGGGCGTACCTTCGCATTCGAGTGCTCGATGTTCGACTTTCATTATTCGACGTGGGGTTTCCGCATCGAGCCGACTCCGACAGGGTGCCGGGTCACGGAGTGGAGCGAGGACCTGCGGCCCGAGTCAGTGTTGGCGTTCAGCAAGCAGACGTCGGGCGTGGATGACCGGAGTGAGCGGAACCGTCGGACGATGAGCGGCACGCTCGAGCGGCTCGCGTCCGGGCTCGAAGAGTAGGCGCTCTCCCAGAGCGGCACCGCACAGAACTGCTGATCGGCCCTCGCCAGACGGTCGCCGCGCGGCGAAGATGCGTTTGTTGGAGTCGGTCGTAGCTCCGCGGGAGTCGACATGGACCGAGGAAGTGGTGAGCCGGCCGGTGGTGGTGCCGTCGTCGGCTCTATGGAAGACCTGGAGCGCTGTCTCGTGAGTTGGGCGGGGCCGCGTCAGGACATCCGAACAATGCTGATCGTGGGTTCGCGAGCGGGCCACGATCGTCCCGCAGATGAGTGGTCGGATCTCGACGTCGCCTTCACAACGACATCGCCCGACCGTTACCTGGCCACGACAGAATGGCTCAACGAGATCGGTGGAGTCTGGGTCGCGTACGCCGACCCGGAAGGCATCACCCGGCATGTGTTGTTCGCGGGCGGACTGGACGCTGGGATCGCGCCGCTGCCGCACCAGACATTGCGCGCCCTTCTGCTCGTGGAGAAGCTTCGCCAGCGGTTCCCGATCATGTTCCGGTTGCTCCCTCGCCCCGTCCGCGAGGCGATGGACCGTGCTGTCCACGAGATCTCTGCGTACTGCCGTGGAGGTGTCCGCGTGATCCTCGACAAGGACGGGCTGGGTGCACGAGCACTCAGCATGTTGCCGGACGGCCCCACTCTGGGGTCACTGCCATCAGCCGAGGAGTTTCTCGCGGTGGTGAGCGAGTTCTGGTTCCTTTCGGTGTGGAACGCGAAGCACCTTCGGAGAGGTGAGGTTTGGGCGGCGAAGACCATCGCGTGTGACGGCCGGATGAAGACCTTGTTGCTCCGGGTGATCGAGTGGCACACGCGTGCCACGAGAGGAGCGGACTACGACACTTGGGAGAACGGACGACACTTGGAAGAGTGGGCCGACGCCCGAATTCTCGACGACCTCCGCGTCACCTTCGGCCACTACGACGACGAAGACGCCTGGCGAGCGTCGCTTGCGACGATGAACCTGTTCCGCACACTCGCAACCGATACCGCGCAACGCCTCGATCTTCCGTATCCCACTCGGGCCGACGCCCACGTCTCCGACTGGGTCACACGTTGCGAAGCAGACCGCGACCCGTAGGCGCCACCCGGCACGGGATCGTCCATATCTGGTTCTCCTGTCTGATCCGTGGGTCATTCGCGGCCGGGCAGTCGGGGCGGGTGTGATCCGAGAGCGAGCATCGCGAGTGCGATGAGGGGTTCGTGTCCGTGGAACCCGAACGCGACGCGGGTCAAGAGTCGGATCTTGTTGTTGGTGGATTCGATGAGCCCTTGGGAGAGGCCGGTGTCGAGCGCGACGTCGATCGCTTCGCGGTGGGTGCGGATCCGGCGTTGCAACTGGACGAACGCGGGGATCCGGGAGCGGCGCGCCCAGCTCGCCCACCGGTCGAGTGCGATCTTGCCGGCTTCGCCTTTGACCGCGAACGCGTAACGCAGTCCTTCTTTCAGAAGATAGGCGCGCCACAGTCGCGGGTCGGTCTTGGCGATCCAGTCGAGTTGGGCGCGTTGACGGCGGGTGAGGTCTCCGGGGTTCTTCCACAGCGCGTAGCGCGACTTGGAGATGTGTTGCGCGTCGCCGGTCGAGCGGCCTTGGCGGGCGAGGCCGAGACCGCGGGTGGGTCGACGGCCCTTGGCTTGGTTCCAGGCCCGGCGGCGTTCGATGTCGAGCGCTTCGATCGCCCACGCGACGACATGGAACGGATCCGCGCTGCGCACCGCGTTGGGGGCCCGCTCCGCGACGACGCGGGCGATCCAGTCAGCCATGTCAGCAGAAACATGGGTGAGGAGCGCGGCGCGTTCGGGACCGAGCTCGTCGAAGAACACGTTGAGGGCCGCGTCGTTGCGGCCGGGTCCGGCCCACACCAGCCGGCCGCGGTCGTGATCGACGACGACGATCAGGTAACGGTGGCCGCGTTTGTGGGAGATCTCGTCGATCCCGATCCGACGCAGCCCATCGAGGCGATCAACCGTGGCGTCGATGTCCGCGTTCACACGAGTCACGATCGACCCGACGGTGCGCCACGCGACGCGTAACAGTTCCATCACCGCGCTCTTCGAGGTGCGGACCGCGAGCCAGGCTGCGAGGTCGTCGAAGTCGCGGGTGTGGCCCGCGCCGTGCCGCGCCCATGGCACCGCCGCGACCGTCACCCCATGGACTTGGCACCGAATCCGCGGCGCGTCGGCCTCGAGGAACACTTTCGTGGTGCCCAGATCCAACGCTCGCCACCGCCGGCGACCGTCGCCGAGGTCGTAGCCCGGAGAACGGCGACCGCACAGCCCGCACCGGTTGCGCGCCCTCGCAACCGGCCGCACCGACACCACGATCGCCTGCGCGTCGTCGTCGAAATCGACCGCTTCAACAACCGTTCGCGACAGCCCGCACGCGCGTTCCCATACGCTCTTGTTCCGCACCCCGCCTTACCTCCTGGATTCGAAGTCGTTAAGCAACTCCGAACCTAGGAATCAGGCGGGGTGCACCCGCGGACCAACCCTGCAACCACCCACGGATCAGCAGGAGGACCCCATAACTGCCGCTATGCGCTCGCCGGGAGCGCGCGATCGGGCAATCTGCGCCCTTTGGTAGACGGTGGGAGACTGCGGGTGTGACCAGCGAGTCGGCGTACCGCGTCCGCCGGAGTGGCTTTCGACAAGGGACGGACGAAGAGCTTGCGGCGTTGCACAGCGTCGAGTCGTCCGTCGAACGGGAGCGCGGTTCGAACCGCATGCCGCATCAACTCGACGACTACGTCGCGTTCGCTCGCAACCTTCCGTCGCAGTTCGATGATCACGCATGGCTGGTCGAGGACCGTGCAGGCGCGCCCGTCGCGTGTGGGTACTGCTGGTCGAACTCTGCTGGCGACCCAACTGCGATGGAGTGCGACGTGTTGGTCGGTCAACAACACAGGCGGCGCGGCATCGGTGGGCGTTTGTTCACTGCGATGCGACGTGAGACCATCCGGGAAGGCCGCTCCCGACTGACGTGGTCGACATTCTCGGCCATTCCCGCGGGGAATCGTTCTCGCGCCATGTTGGTGGCCGAATCGCCCGGGTGAATCGGACGAGCGCGCTGCAGATCAGTGATGTCGACTGGACGCTCATTGATCGCTGGACACGCTGCGAACATGCGCGACGACTCGGCTACTCGATCGAAATGATCGACGGTGGCTTTCCCGCGCATCTGCGCTCGGATGCTGTGACGGTCCACCGCATCATGCAAACCGCTCCGAGAGACGACCTTGACGTCGGCGACGCAGTCGTCGATGTCCAGTTCGTCGAAGGGCTTGATCGAGCACTGTTAGCGGCCGGAAGGCAGCGATGGACGGTCTTCGTTCGTGACCGTGACGGCAGGTGCGTCGGCGGGACCGAAGTCACCTTCGAGCCGTCAGATGCCGTCGTGGCGCATCAGCAGAACACGGGAATCGACGGTGCCCATCGCGGGCTCGGTCTAGCGAAATGGGTGAAAGCGGCGATGTTGCAACGGATCCGCGACTATCGCCCAGAGACCACGGAGGTCCGCACGAGTAACGCGTTCTCGAACGCGCCCATGGTGGCAATCAACGAAGCGCTGGGCTTCGAGGTCGTGAGCGTCCGTACAGAATGGCAACTCGACCTCGACGTCGCCAGGTAGCGCCGATCTGCCGTTCGGCACTCGCTGCAACCGACTGGGCGGTCGCTCAGTTCGAGGTTCGGGCAATGAGGTAAAGCGGGAAGACGACGACCCAAAGGAGCAAGCATCCGACGAACCATGACGCGGGCGTATCGATCGTCAGCTGGCCGATGCGGAATGTGGGGATGCTTCCAGTCTCCTGCTGGTGTGCAGCGTCGAGATAGACCCACGCGTCGACGCCCAGCAGGGCGAGCAGCGGCACGAGCGGCAAGTAGCCCACCTGCCTAGTCAAGCACTTCGGCGATTCCGTGAGTGACCACATCGCCGCTCGATCCCTGCGGCGTCCTCCGCGTTCGCCCTTCTCAGGCACACGTCCAGAACTGCGATCGGCGTTCGATTCGCGGTCAGGGTCCGTCGGGAACCATCCGCTTCAACAACACGATCGGGTGCACCCAGCGCCAACCGACGCCCCACGATGAGACCATCGCGACAGCTTCCCATCCCTCTCGCCCTAACCGGTTCAGGCTCTCGATCTTTGACTTCGGCTTGGTGAGGTCACATGTCATGTACTCCCAACGCTGCGCCATGTCGGCACTCCTTCCGCTCGCGACCTCAGCGTCGCACCGTGTCCGGATCGTTGACCAGGGTCAAAAGTCTGTTCTGGGTGCGCCGTTGACTGTGAAGAGCGTGCATGGTCCCCGCGCCGTATCTGCCAGTGCGACTGGTGTCGTCGTTGTTCGCGGGTTCGCCGGTTCGCGGTCGACGGTGAGCCTCGTTCGATCTGACCTGTCGAAGTGCTCGTTTGATGGGAGCGCGTGTCGATCGGACGGTGCTGGAATTGGGCACGCCCCGTTCCGGAGGGTAACCGAGCCGGCTGTTCGCGCAGCTGACTCGACACGGTCTCCTTCCCGGGACGTACGCGTCGGTCTTGTCCTTGCGACACGCGTCCAACAACCGAACCCGCTCCGAGAGCGCAGGAGGCACATCGACCACGGTCTCGCCAAGCGACACGAGCTGGTGCGCCAACAACGCGCCCGTCCCCGCCGCGCCTCGTTCCTCCGAACGCCGCTACAGGACACGAGTATGGGGTCGAGGCATACTGCAACGGCTCCGACTACTCCGACTACAAGTACTTTCGGGTCCTCGGTCCAGGCGTGCATCTCCCCGCGACTCCATGATCTGACACACCGTCCATGTCTGCCAGTGAGACTGTGGTCGTCGTTGTTCGCGGTTTCGAGGTCGACCGTGAGCTCGTTTGATCTGTAGGTTGATCGCGTGTTGGCGCATCCCGGACCGGCACGTGAGGGACACTGGCTGCGATGAGTGACCCGCCGATAGCGCTAGGACGCCGAGTCATAGTCACCGGGCTGGCCGGGTCCGGGAAGAGCACGTTCTCGCTCGCGCTTGCTGCCAAGACCGGCTTGCCGGTCATTCACCTCGACCTCCACTTCTGGAGGCCCGGCTGGGTTGCACCGTCGGAAACCGAATGGCGTGAGAAGCAACGTGGCGTGCTCGCCGGCGATGCGTGGATCGCCGACGGCAACTACCACGAGACACTCGATCTCCGGCTCGAACGCGCGGACACCGTTGTGTTTCTCGACATGCCCTGGTGGCTGTGCGTACGACGCGCGCTCCTGCGCGGCTTCCGAATGCCGGGCGAGCTGCCCGAAGGGTGCGACTATTCGCGCTTGCTGCGGTTGCGCGACGAGTGGCGTTTGGCGGTTCGCATCTGGCGGAAGAATCGCTCACAACCGGAGCGCGAACGCGAGATCATTTCGCAGCACGGGCAGCACGTGGCCTTGCACGTGCTCAGATCCAAGCGGGCGGTCAGCGAATTCCTTGACGGGCTGGACGCCGACCACGTGGAAGCGGACGGTTGATCGCGCGGCGAGTGACTCGCCGCTCGTGCCGGATCGAGCACACATAAGGACGCGCCAGATCAACGGCCAGAATGGCGCGACACGCGTGAAGCGCCGGGGGGCGAGCAGTCGGAGTCGCCCAATGAGGTCACGCCAGAATTGCCGATCCGCGCTCGCCCCGCGTGGGCGGGATCAGGCAGGATGCGCTGCGTGGAAGTCGGCGAGAGGGGATGACGCATGTGGGCCCAGTTGATCACGACCCAGCTGAAGGCGGGTCGCGAAAATGACATGCCGCGCTTGGTCGAGCAGTTGCGGAAGATCGAGCAGCCGGGTTCGGGTCTGCTCCACTCGATCGCGATGCAGGACCAGAAGGACCCGGCAAAGGTCTACATGTTGGTCGTCTTCGAGAGCGAAGAGAAGGCTCGCGCACGAGAGAACGACCCGCGACGTGAGGAAGGGCTCAAGGCGGCACGGGCGCTGATGGCCGACATCTTCGACGGCGCTCCCGAGTTCGTCGACCTCAACGTCGTGGAGGAGTTCGCTCCGTAGACGGCGTCAAGCTGCTCGACGCCAGATCTGCCAATCTCGCGCACGCAGTGGACGACGGAGGAAGCGGCAGTGGTCAGGCATCGAGACGGAGTTCCATGCAGGTTCTCGCCATGACCGCATCAAGGCCCCGCCCTGTCTCGGACCTTCGGAGAGCCCGCAGTTCAGGGCCGATCTTGTCCTCTGGCACTTCGACGAACCCGAGATGTGCGTAGAGGGGGGCGTTCCAGGGCACGTCGACGAAGGTCGTCAGCGTGATTGCTGGACGTTCCGTTCGCTCGGCCCATACGCGCACTCGGTCGATGAGCGCGCGCCCTACCCCGACTCCTTGGTGAGCCGGATCAACACTGATCTGTTCGACATGAGCGTTGCTGTCCACATCGTCGACGAGCACGTAACCAATCGGGTGATCCGCGTCGTCAACCGCAACCCAGCTTCGCCCGTCGACCGCGTACTCCGTGAGTAACTCAACCGAGGTTGGTTCGTCGTCTGCGACGTTGTCGAGACCGACCTGACGGAACTGCTGGCCGGCGCGACGTTCGATACTCTGCAGCCTCGGTCCGTCCCCGGGGCGAGCAGGACGTACTCCGGCGAACATCGGCGAAGTATCGCGCTCCTTCATCGCAGCGGTTATCCCGCTCACGTTCGGTTGCAAGGCGGTCCCAGCACGGCGTCCGGTATTGCGGTTCGATGCCCGTGTGCGTCGATGAAGAAGTAGAGCGTTCCGCGAACGATCGCAGCTGTGTGGTGCGGGCACAACGTCACGTCCGAAACCGCCGGCGGACCAGTCACGGGGTACTCGCAACGCGGCGACTTGCTCCGCTCGCGGCTGACTGGCCCACGGCGCGGCGTTCACCTTTGCAGCGCGCAGCGAGTCCGTCACCGCGCCCGCCGTCGTGGCGCTCACGTTGACGGCTTCCCGGTTGATCTGCGTTCCGTAAGCAACGCACAAGTTGTTGATTGCTTCCGGGGGTGGGACCGCCGACCCGATCGTCGCGCTACCGCCACCGCAAGATGCGATGGTCAGGACCATTGCTACTGAAATTCCGCTTAGCCTTCCGCTCCGCACGGCACATCGTGCCCTATCCCGCGCAGGCGCGACGAGTGCCGATCGGGAGGGATGGCAATGGTCTATTCGGTCGATGGTTCGATGTCAGCGATCGCATCCTCGTCGTCCTCCGCATCGAGTCCCGCTTCACCGAACGCTGAGGCAACACGACTTCCAGCGGTCAACAACACTGCGAGCGAGAGCAACATGCTGGCGACCAACAGGGGTATCCCCGCACCCGAGACGGCGGCATTGACGTACCTGTACCACTCGATACGGACGCTCTGCCCTTCGAAGCCGCGACGGAGGTCCTGCACTGTGGAGTAGGCATCGACCAGCGCCACCACGAGGGCGCCACCCGCGACCCACACGACCATGTCGCGGAGTGTTTCCAGCCGGATCCGGAGAAGTGTCCAGTGTGGTTCGCTCATCGCGCAATCCTGCCGCAGAACGGAACTGCCTCGCTGGGGTAGTCCTGCAGATCGGCAGCTATGGACGGTCACCCGTCAATCGGTCTCGTTTGCTCTGCGCACCGAGGAAGACTGCGATTCCCAAGATGGCAAGGACAGCGCCCACGGCGAGCCACGGCCAGGGCGTCATCAGTTGTGTGCATTGCTCGCCGCCTGAGATCGAGTGGCACGCCTGCCCGGGCCCACTTCGATTGATATATGCGACGTAGAGCAACGGGATGGAGCCACCAGCAATCAAACCAGGAAGCCCTACGCCGGAACCTCGTCGCGTTGCTGTGAAGATGGTGAGCGCCACGGATACCGGGAGTATGAAAATGCCGATCGTGAACGCGCCGAGTAGAACGAGCGCGTAGCTCGCTCCGATCACGAGCCACGCGACAAACCACGCCCATGACCGTGCACCACGTCGCGATCCTTCGGGCACCCGACCAGATTGCCCGATAGCGCGCCTTCTCGGCGAGTACCGACAGCAGTTCTATGTCGTGGACGGTCGGGTCAGTAACGTCACGGGGATGCTCTCGACTCCGAGACGAATCGCTGACGGTATCCGGCGTCGATTGCAGTATCGGGCCGTCACGGCGACCGAGGGAACGGTGCTGCGGGAGTTTCATCTGCTCGGCGTGCCGATGCTCGTCGCCGACCTCGACGGTTCCGTCGCGGTCGAGGACGTGGCCGGAGAGATCGGCTACGGCGCCCATGACTTCTCCGACATCGCCCTCGCGCCGGGCGATGTGATTCTCGACCTCGGAGCCCACATAGGTGTGGTGTCGATCTTCTTGGCCAAGACCCATCCTGGCGTCACGATCCATGCGTTCGAGCCCAACCCACGGGTGTTCGCGCTGCTCGATGAGAACTTCCGGCGCAACCGGGTCACCAACGTGATTGCGCACAATCAGGCTGTCGCGGCGACAACCGGGACGACCGACCTCGTCGCGCATCTCGGGTCGAATAGCGCGGGCTCAACGGCGTTTCTTGGCAGTGACGACCCGGCCGGGCATGAGCACTTCCGGGTGGCATCGGTCTCGCTCGATGACATCTTCGAGACCTACGGGATCGAGCATTGCCCGTTGTTGAAGATTGACGTTGAAGGGTCGGAGTACGACGTGCTCCACGCGTCGCGTCTGCTGGGACGGGTCAAGCAGATCCGAGGCGAGTTCCACGAGAACGCGTACCTGCTGTCCCAGGGTCACACGATGCGAGAACTGAAGACGTTCTGCGAGTCGGTGATCGGCACGGGCAACGTGCGCTACACCGAGTGCTTCATGCAAAACGCGTAACCACCCTGCCGCACGGTCGCACTGAAGTTGACCCGTTTCGATGGACACTTGATTCCGGTAGGCCGTTCGACGAGTTGAAACTCAGCACGCCGGCCTTACCCGTGGACGTCACGTCGTGTTCATGTGCAGAGATGGACGAACGTGTAGCCGCGGTCACGTAGCCCTTGGATGATGGTCGGGAGCGCGGCGACGGTTTGACTCCGGTCGCCGCCGCCGTCGTGGATGCCGATGACCAGACCGCGGCCGCTGGCCGTGGCGAGGACTCGGGAGGCGATGACGTTCGCGCCGGGTTGCCGGTAATCGGAAGGATCGACGTTCCACAAGATCTCCGCGAGTCCGAGTCGCGTGCCTTCGGCCGCGACGGTGCTGTTGGTAGATCCGTATGGGGGACGGAAACACGTCGGCCGGTGGCCGATCGCGGCCTTGATTGCGTTTGCGCTTCGGGTGAGTTCGTCGTCGATGGCGGGGATCGACAGCCGGGTGAGGTCGGCATGGTCCCAGCTGTGGTCCTCGATCGACATGCCTGCGTTCGCTTCGGCGATGAGCAGGTCGGGCCGCCCGGCTGCGAGGTACCCGATGGTGAAGAATGTCGCGGGAACGTGGTACCGCGTGAGGACGCCGAGGACGGAGAGCGTGTAGCTGCTGGGGCCGTCATCGAACGTGAGCGCGACCTCGTGGGGCCCGACCCACGTCCGTTGGGAGGCGTGCGCGTCGGGGACGGTGCGCAGCGACTCGAGCAAGGGGAGCGCGAAACCTGAAGACGACGCCCAGGGTGTCGCGAGGCCGACCATCGGTGCCGCGGGCCGGATCGGCGGAAGTCCGAGCGGTGCCGCGTCACCGAATGCATGGACGGTCCCGTCGGCGAAAGCGATCCAATACCCTGCGCCCGAGCGCGTCGGGACGAGCCCGACCGCGAGCGCGGACGCGCCCGCGGCGTCGGGCAGCGCCGCGGCGTTGCCGAAGTGATAGACGCGGCCGTCGCGCCGTAGAAGCCAGTAACCATGGCCGTTCGGCGTTGCCGCGAGCGTCGCGATCGCGGGTGTGACCGATGTTCCGCCGAGGCTGCCGTAGAAGTGGGCGTCGCCGAAGCTGAACACGCCACCATCAGCCGCGATCAGCCAGTACCCGCGATCGCTCGGTGTCGGCACCATCCCCGCGATCGGCTGAGTCAGGTGCTTGGCGCCGAGGCTGCCGTAGAAGTGGGCGTCGCCGAAGCTGAACACGCCACCATCAGCCGCGACGAGCCAATAGCCCGAACCGGTCAGGCGTCGCGACCATGTCGACGATCGGCTGATTGAGGTGCATCGAACCTAACCCGCCGTAGAAGTGGGCGTCGCCGAAGCTGAACACGCCACCGTCGAGCGCCGCGAGCCAGTACCCCCGACCGCTGCGATCACTCGCAATCGCAATCACGGGCTGATTGAGGTGTCGGCCGCCGAGACTGCCACGGAACGGCGCGCTCCCGAGCGCGAAAACGCCACCGTCGGTCCCCGCGAGCCAACCCGGCGACGCGAACACCGAAGCTTGCTCAGCCCACGACACGTACGCGGGAACCGCCAATGCAAGCACAACAAGGAGCAACCCTGCCGAGCACGACGCGCGAGTCAGTTGTCGCAACAGCCAACCTTTGCCGAGGGTCAGGACAGCCGCGGACATGACTCGCTCCATCGCCCCGACGGTAGTGCTCTCCAGGAGCGCATGATGCACGGTAAGGGCGCGTTCTGCCATCCGCTCGGCCACATAGAACGACGCGACAGATGTCCCAGAACACGCGGCCCGAACCCCGCGTCTCGTGTGCCTCCGAACGCGCCATGACTGCCGATCGGGTACTCGCCGCATGGGCCCGAGATCGACGCTCGTATGTGTTGTCGAGGTGCTGGTTGCCGGATTCGGGCAGTCCAGTGACGGGCCACTCAGGGTTGAGGGCAAGCCCCTGTTGGGCCACCGGTCCGGCGGAGTTGCGGGGACGGGACGGCTGGTCGTTGAGACGCCGCAGTGTTTCGCCCACGCGCGCTATCACCTGAACATCGGGCATCTTCTGCAGCGTGGCCCCGGGTCGAGGAACGTCGACTTCACCCACCGCGAACGGTGTCACCCGCGTCGTTGCCGGTCGTCATCGTTGGCCCGACCGGGAGTGGTCCCCGTCGGAACAGATGCGTCAGCCACCACCGGATCGAGACCAGATCGCGTACGCCGAGATGCCGGCCGGCTCCGCAGCCGTCTCTTTCAGTACAACGATCCACGCGTCGAGCGCAGATCCCGTCCGGTAGGGGCACTGATGGAGCACCGCGAAGCGTTCACTCGACACCACACCTAGGCACACTTCTTGGTCGCGATCTTCTTGGTCGCGAGCTTCTTGGTCGCGAGCTTCTTGGTCGTGGTCTTGCCCGTCGTGGTCTTGCTGGTCGTCGTCTTCACGGGCACAGGACGCGGGAAGGGAACGCATTTGGGTAGCGGCGCGACGGCGGGAACCACGAGGACGGGGACGGGTCGGGGAGCGCGGAGGATGCCCGCGGTGTCGACGAGTACGACGTCATACCCGCCGACGGGGAGCGGTGGCGCTTTGCCGTCTGCCAGACAGGCCTGTACTCCGGCCGACGGCAGATGCTTGGCGCACTTGGAGTAACGCGTCTCGAACGTCACCGGATAGATCGAGTCTCCCTTCGGAATCACGAACTGCTGGATGCAGGACGGCGTCGAAGAAACCTGACGGACGCGCACACTCGTGAGGATGACCGCGAACAGTCGTTTGCATCCGTACACGTCCACCGGGTGACCCGTGTTGTTGTCGACGACGACCCGCGCGATGCTCGCCGCTCCGGCCTTGACGCTCGAGCTCGACAGAACGATCCGAGCGGGGAGCAGCGGCTGTCCGGCGGGCGTCGTCGTCGTCGTCGAAGGAGTGACGGCACTCGAGCGCGCGACCGGTTGCGAGGTGGTCGTCGTCGACGACGCGGCCGGGAATCCGCTGCTGGCACACGCGGCCGAGAGGAGGAGCACCGCCGCGGCGATGCCCAACCTCGCGCTCGTGGTCGTCATCGGCATGGCAGACGGCCTCCCCCGGAACCGCCCGTGGGCGGTCGTCGGCATTCGGAACGGGCCGACCATACGCCTGGTAGGTGCAAAAGTTCGGTCGGACCCGGGATCGGCGGGCGCGGATCACGCCCGCGCCGGATCAAGTCGTGGGGCCGATCGACCGATGGATTCGCGCATGGATCCTTCGGCGTGCGAACCCGGACATCTTGACGGGCGCGAGGGGGCCGACGGGCTCGGGCGCGCCGTCGGGCTCCGTCTCGTGAGTGCGCAAAACGTACATACCGAGCGCGGATTCACGCTGATCGAGATCATGGTCGTCGTCATGATCATCGCGATCCTGATCGCGATCGCCATCCCCAGCTTCCTGGGTGCCCAGACGCGGGCTCAGGACCGCGCCGCGCAGTCGGATCTGCGCAACGGTCTCACCGCCGAGAAGACGATGTACACGGACAACCAGACGTTCGACGCGACGACTGCGAGCATGAAGTCGATCGAGTCCTCGTTGAACTGGAACGGCGCCATCACGGCCAAGCCGGCGCTGAGCGTCGTGATCGGTGACGTCCTCGCCGGCGACAAGAGTGTCGTGTGCCTGTCCGAGGTGTCGAAGTCGGGTACGACGTTTTCCGTCGGCGATGTCGCCGCCGGCGCCAGCGCGGGTACCTACTTCGGCAGGGTGGCGTGTCCTGCGGCGCCGACCGCCGCGAATGTGTCGGCGCTCGGTTCGAGCTGGTAGCCCGACCAATCGGGAAGCCGTGACGCGAAGAACGCCGGCGCGGGAGTTGATCCCACGCCGGCGTTCCCAAGCGGTATGCGTCGTCAGCCGACGTTCGGGGGGCAGTAGCTCCCCCGCTGGCGGCTGAGCATGCCGGCGACGTTCTCGCGCCGCTCGACCGCAGGTGCGGTGTATCCCGTGTGCTGGTTCATCTCAACGCCCTTCCCTTGGCCGGTCCACCGCGGTGGGCGCGGTCGCCGGGTTCTCCCTTCCCTGTCGCTCCATCTAAGGACGGACGGCTGATCACGGCAAGGAGTCGTCGGCCCGTGTGACACCTGTCGCAGTCGGCTTCGCGCCCGTGACCGAGCGTGGTTCGGTGAACGGTGTGACGGGCCGGCCGTCGCCGTTGCGCTTGGCCTCGTACATGGCGGCGTCTGCGCTCGCGATGAGCACATCGCTCGTCGTGCGCCCGTCGTTGGCGACGGCGACGCCGATGCTCGCTCGCATCGCGACGGGACCGTCACCGAGCAGCATCGGGATCGTGAACGCGTCGGCGATCCGCTGCGCCATGTGCACCACGCCGTTCGCGTCGAAGCAGTCGGGGCAGACGACGATGAACTCGTCCCCGCCGAGGCGTCCGACCGCGTCGGTGTCGCGGACACTCTCCTTGATCCTGCGCACGGCCTCGATGAGGACGAGATCGCCACTGGCGTGTCCGAGCTCGTCGTTGATCGACTTGAATCCGTCGAGGTCCAAGAAGATGAGGCCGACCGCCGAAGGAGAGCTCATCCGAGCTTCGACGACCTGCAGGATCGAGGCACGATTCAGGCATCCGGTCAGCGGGTCGTAGGTGGCGCGGTGCTCGAGCTCGGCCCGGCGAACGTGCCCGTTCCGTGATGTCCTCGATGCAGACGATCGCACCACTGACGGAGCCATCGGCGTCGCTCAGGGCTCGTAGTCGGAGGTCGCAGCGCCGATCGTCGCCGCGCCGTCGGGTCTTGACCTCGACCTCGAGGTCACAGTCGGCGCCGTCGATCATCATCTGCGCGAGCGCGTGGTCGAGGCGATCACGGTCGGCGGGCACGATGTTGGTGAACGGCGGAGGACCGCCGTCGACCTTCGGGACTCCGAGGATCTCGTGCAGGCGTTCGTTCGCGTACAGCACGTGGCCCTGTCGATCGAGGTGCAGGATCCCGAGCGGGACGGTCTCGGCGACCCGGCGCAGGAGTTGCTCGCGGGCGCGCACCGCCTCGTGCGCCGCCATCTCCTCGGTGACGTCGAGAGCTTCGGTGACGACGCACCCTTCGGGCTCGCCGAGCAGATTCTCGTTGGTGAGCTCGAGCCACATCCAGGTGTCGTCGGAGCGCCGATACCGCAACCGGGCCCGACGTTGCGTACCCGAGGCGGAGAGCATGTCCATCCAGCTCTCGATCGCACGGTCATGGTCGTCCGGGTGTACGAAGTCGAGCGACGGGCGGCCGATCATCTCGTCGCGCGTCGATCCGAGCATCTGTGTCGTGGCCTCGTCGATATCGACGAAGACCGCGATGTCGTTCTTGCGCTGCATCGAGACACGCGGCGCGATGACTGACCCGCTCGGTCGGAGCCGAGAAGCCATGTTCGGGCTCCCCGACGAGCGCGCCGATCAGAACCCCGTAGCCCTCGCGGAGGTCGAAGAAGTACAGCGTGGCCTCGTGACCGGAGCGCAGGCGCACTCGGGAGTGTGTCGCGCCGACCTCGCGGACGCGATCCCACGCCTCGATCACGATGGGTCGATCACCCGCGTCCACCAGATCGAGCGCGGACCGGGCGTCGAGGGTGGGATGACCCTCCGTGTCGAGATCCGGCGGCAGCGGCACGAAGAGGCCGTGGGCGGCGATTGCGGCCAGCGCCGCTCGACGATCCGACGCCAAGAGCGTGTGGAACGCCCTCTCGATGGCATCCGGCTCGAGTCGCGGGACCTCGTTCACGTACACCAAGGTCGGGAGCGAGGACCGGGAGCTTGAGAACATGTGACGGAACCGCCCCGACCGTTTGCCCGAAACGGGACGGTTCCGGCGTGCACCTGCACTATCCCGTCTTGACGTTCGCGTTGTCGAGGTTGATGAAGTTGTTGGACCCGGCGCCCTGATCGAACCAGACCTTCAGCGTGTGCAGGCCCTTGGTGAGCGTCACGCCGACAGAGATCTTCGACCACGTGTTCCAGTCGGCGGTCGCCGGGAAGTTCTGGTTGGCGGCAATGACCGAGCCGTCCAATTCGAGCTTGCGGGTCGCGTCGCCGTTGCCGGCGCTGTACCGCAACGACAAGACCGTCTGACCCGGACCTCCCGCGGCGCGGAAGGCGAACGTGACGTACTGACCTTGTGCCGCCCAGCAGCAGACGTAGGGCGCGCTCTCGGCGCCGGCGAACTTCGACTCGGTACTGATATTCCTCGCCGACGTGCCGGCCTCGATCAACAAGGTCGGTATGACCGTGAGATTGTCG
The DNA here is from genome assembly GCA_963784845.1 of uncultured Actinomycetes bacterium. Taxonomy (GTDB): domain Bacteria; phylum Actinomycetota; class Acidimicrobiia; order IMCC26256; family PALSA-610; genus PALSA-610. The sequence goes on from CAWASN010000006.1 coordinate 274,965, forward strand.
AGGTTCACATAGTTCCGGGAACCGGCGCGACGATCGAACCAGATCTTGAGACGGTGGATTCCCTTGGGGATCGACCGGTGGATCGACACCGTCGACCACGTGTTCCAGTCTGGGGTGGCCGGAAGGCTCTGATTCGCCGCGATGACGGATTTGTCCAGCTCGATCTTGCGGCTGGCATTGCCTCGTGCTGCGCTGTAACGCAGGTTCAGCGACGTGGGGCCACCGTCCGCGTAGAACTTGAAGTTCACGTATTGACCCTGGAGCGCCCAGCAGCAGACGTAGGGACTCGACTGGGCTCCCGCCCACCTGGCCTCGGTCTCGAGGTTGCGCGCCGATAACCCGGCGGCGAGCACCCGGGTCACGTCCTGCCTCGCGACCGTCGCACCGGGTGTCGTGGTCGTCGTCGTGACCGGCTTCGTCGTGGGTGTCGTGGCAGGTGTCGTGGCGGGTGTCGTGGTCGGAACCGTCACGGGCACCGTCGGGGGAGGTGCCGGCGTCGTGGTCGTTGCCGGCGGTTGGATCACGGGTTCCTGGGTCGTGGTCGTCGGCGCCGTCAACGCGGAGCTCGAAAAGAGCGACCGATAGAGGGCCGAAGCGTTCGGGAACCAATTCATGTTGATCTTGTGGTTCCCGTCCGCGGTGTCCTCGTTGAAGTACGACTGGTACTTCAAGCTGCCGGGACCACTGGCGGGCAAACCGGTCATCCAGTTGTACATCCCCTGTATGAACGTCGGGTCGTCACCGCCGACGTATGAGGTCGCGGTGGCGTTGACACCGTCGAGGCCCCACTCCGGGTAGCTCACCGGCTTGCCGTGCGCGATGGCGAAGTCGCGCTGCGCGACCAGGTTCGGGAGCACCTTCGCCCACGCCGCGCTCGGCACGCTCCACGCCTTGGTGGACGAGTTCCAGGCCGTCGTTCCACCCATTCCCTTGTCGTATACGTCGAGGCCCACGACGTCGACGTACGCGTCGCCCGGGTAAGCCGCGGTCTGCGACTGCAGGTAGCCGGAGTCTCCGTTCCAGTCGAAGGTGAATCCGGGTGAGACGGCCCGGAACAGATCGTGCACGTGCCGGTACGCCTGGACCCACAGTGCCTCGTTCCCGGGTGACGACCACGGCATCCAGCCGCCGTCGAACTCCCAGCCGAGCCGGATCACCGCGTCCGGGTAGCCACCGTTCTTCAGATAGTTGGCGGCGACGGTGAACGCGCCGTCGTTCGAGCCGTTGACCGTCTGCTGCAGCGTGGCGCGCGCGGTCGCTTGGCCGCCGGCGGTCGAGGTGTCGACGAAGTTGCCGAATCCGAGCGGAACCGACTCGGCGAGGTGGATGCGGCCCGAGATCGTCTGCAACGCGCCTGCGTTCACGACCTCACCCCACACCGACGACATGAACGCGTCGGTCGAGCGAACGTCGCCGAACTGCACGACGTAATCGGCACTCCGGCCGAGCCAGCTCTCGAGCGCGGCTGAGGTAGGGCACGCTCCCGAAGCCGGGATAGAAGCCGAGCTTGGCAAGGACGGGTGGCCCGCTCGCGGAGTTCTTGAGGCGTGAGGTCGTCGTGGAGTTCACCTTGCCGATAGCGAACCCGACCAGCGCGGACACGATGACCGCGAGACTCACGATGAGTGCGGTGCTTCGCTTGAATTTGACCTGCATTGCGCTCCTACGTGTCGACATTCCTCGAGACGTCCGGCGAGTGTCTCTTGGATCGAATCTGAGCGCGGAGGCGTGATCGCTGCGTGACCGAACTGTCGCGCTGAGCGACCGGCGCCACGCACATTCGGACCCGCGCACATCCCGGGTCCTCGCGGTGGGTAATGCTGATCGGGTGCACCGGATCGAAGCGACCCCGCTGTCCCAGCCCGAGCTGGCGCGCCTCGACGCCTACTGGCGCGCGGCCAACTATCTGACCGTCGGGCAGATCTACCTGCTCGCGAACGCGCGCCTCACGCGTCCGCTCGGCGTCGACGACATCAAACCCAGGTTGTTGGGACACTGGGGGACCAGCCCGGGCCTCAATCTGATCTACGCGCACCTCAACCGGGTGATCGCACGCGACGGTACCGACATGATCTACGTCATCGGCCCGGGGCACGGTGGGCCCGCGATCCTCGCGAACACCTGGCTCGAGGGCAGCTATTCGGACACTTATCCGGCCATCACTCGCGACGGTGAGGGGATGGAACGGCTCTTTCGTCAGTTCTCGTTCCCGGGTGGCGTGCCGAGCCACGTCGCGCCCGAGACGCCCGGCTCGATTCACGAAGGCGGTGAGCTGGGGTACTCGATCGGCCACGCCTTCGGAGCCGCGTTCGACAATCCGGATCTTGTCGTTGCCTGCATCGTCGGCGACGGGGAGGCGGAAACAGGCCCGCTCGCGACGAGTTGGCACTCGAACAAGTTCCTCGATCCCGTCGGCGACGGCGCAGTGCTCCCGATCCTGCACCTGAACGGATACAAGATCGCGAATCCGACCGTGCTCGCGCGCATCCCCGAACCCGAGCTGCGCGACCTCCTGCGCGGCTGCGGCTGGGAACCGTTTCTCGTGGGCGGTGATGACCCCGCACTGGTGCATCACGCGCTGGCAGCCACCCTCGATCACGTCCTCGCAGAGATACGTGCGATCCAGCGACGAGCGCGCGGCGGTGACGGCGGGGAGCGGCCCCGCTGGCCGATGATCGTCCTGCGCACGCCGAAGGGTTGGACCGGACCGAAGGTCGTCGACGGGTTGCCCGTCGAGGGAACGTGGCGAGCTCACCAGGTTCCCTTGTCGGCGGTGCGGGAGAAGCCCGAGCACCTGGCGCAGCTCGAGGCCTGGATGCGGTCGTATCGTCTCGACGAGTTGTTCGATACCGCCGGGCGTCCGCGTCCGGACGTGGTCGGCTGGTTACCCCAGGGTGACCGGCGTATGGGCTCGAATCCTCACGCGAACGGTGGGCTGCTCACTCGCGACCTGCGGCTTCCCGATCTCGGGGAGCACGCGGTGCTCGTCGACGCGCCCGGAGCACACGACGCGGAGTCGACCCGAGTCCTCGGCGGGTACTTGCGGGACGTCTTCGGTCTGAATGCCGACACCCGAGATTTCCGGATGTTCGGACCCGACGAGACCGCCTCCAACCGGCTCGACGCGGTCTACGAAGCGACGGACAAGACCTGGGAAGCGGAGGTGCTGCCCGTCGATGTGTCACTGGCGACCGATGGCCGGGTGATGGAGATCCTGAGCGAGACCACGTGTCAGGGATGGCTCGAGGGTTACCTCCTGACGGGACGGCACGGACTGTTCTCGTGCTACGAGGCGTTCTCCCACATCGTCGACTCCATGTTCAACCAGCATGCGAAGTGGCTGAAGGTGGCCCGCACGTTGCCGTGGCGACGCCCGGTGCCGTCGTTGAACTACCTCTTGACATCGCACGTGTGGCGCCAGGATCACAACGGCTTCACGCATCAGGATCCGGGATTCATGGACCTCGTCGTGAACAAGAAGGCCGAGGTCGTGCGCGTCTACCTTCCACCGGACGCGAACACGTTGTTGTCGACGGTCGATCACTGTCTCCGCACCCGCAACTACGTGAACGTGATCGTCGCGGGAAAACAGCCCGAACCCGCGTGGTTGTCGATGGAGGAAGCCGAGCTCCACTGCACGCGGTGGGATCGGCATCTGGGACTGGGCCTCGAACGACGACGACGGCGGACCCGATGTGGTCATGGCGTGCGCGGGCGACGTGCCGACCCTCGAAGTACTCGCGGCGGTGACGCTCATGCGCGAGCACTTGCCCGACCTCAAGGTGCGGGTGGTGAATGTCGTCGACCTGATGCGTCTGCAGCCCGATACCGAGCATCCGCACGGCCTCTCGGACCGCGACTATGACGCGTTGTTCACCGTCGACAAGCCGGTGATCTTCGCGTTCCACGGCTACCCCTGGTTGATCCACCGCCTCGCGTACCGGCGAACGGGCGCGGCACACCTCCACGTGCGCGGTTACAAGGAGGAGGGGACCGTGACCACGCCGTTCGACATGCTCGTGCGCAACGACATGGATCGATACCACCTGGTCATGGACGTCATCGATCGGGTACCCGGGCTGGGAACCCACGCCGCGCGCATCCGCCAGCACATGGTCGACGAGCGCACCCGCCACACGCTCTACGTGCGTGCGCACGGCGAGGACCTCCCCGAGGTCCGGAACTGGAAGTGGACCAACCGCGGATGAGGCTGTTGGTGGTGAACGCCGGATCGAGCTCGCTGAAGCTGTCCGGCTCGACGACGACGACAACGTGCTCGGCACTCACGACGTCGTCGAGTGGGACGGTGACGACGGGCCCATCGGCGGCTTCGCGGTGGAGGTCGGCTCCGTCGACGCCGTCGGTCACCGCGTGGTGCACGGCGGAACCGACTTCACCCGGCCGGTGATCCTCGACGAAGAGGTGGAAGCTCGCCTTCGTGGACTTGTCGGCTTGGCGCCGCTCCATCAACCGGCGGCATTGGCAGCGATCGCGGCGTCGAGACGCGCCCTTCCGGGCGCGACCCACGTCGCCTGCTTCGATACCGCGTTCCACGCCACGCTCGCGCCCGCCGCGTACGTCTATGCGTTGCCGGCGGCATGGCGGGATCGATGGCCGTTGCGCCGATTCGGGTTCCACGGGTTGTCGCATTCGTACGCCACGCGCCGCGTCGGGCAGCTCGCGGGAGTGCCGGTCGCCGATCTGCAGATCGTGTCGTGTCACCTCGGTGCGGGCGCATCGTTGTGCGCGGTGCGCGGCGGCTGCTCGGTTGACACCACGATGGGATTCACGCCGCTCGACGGGCTCGTGATGGCCACCCGCGCGGGTGCGATCGATCCCGGGCTCGTCCTGTGGTTGACGCAGTCCGCAGGGCTCTCTGGCGCCGACGTGCAAGAGGGTCTCGAGATGCACAGCGGCCTCGTCGGCCTGGCGGGCACCGCCGACATGCGAGCGGTGGTCGATCGCGGCGCATCCGGCGACCCGGCCGCGGTCCTCGCCTTCGAGGTCTACGCCCACCGCCTCCGCCGTGAGCTGGGCGCGATGAAAGCCGCGCTCGGCGCGTTTCGACGCCTGTGTGTTCACCGGGGGTGTGGGAGAGCACTCCGCCGCCGTTCGTGCCGCCTGCGGGCTGGATGTGGATCCCGCGGCCAACGCCCGCTGCTCGGGCGACGGCGAGATCAGCGCCCCGGACGCGCCGGCGCGCACGTTCGTGGTGACCGCGCGCGAAGACCTCGAGATCGCCCGGGGCGTCCGCCGTTTACTGGGTTGAGCTCGACGCCGGGACCCGGCAGGATCCGGCGATGAGCCACCAAAGCCCGACGGGCGCACACGCGCCGACGATCATGCTGGTGCACGGAGCGTGGCATGGAAGCTGGTGCTGGGAAGCGGTTCGCAGCTGCCTCGATCGCGACGGAATCGCGAGCGCAGTGGTCGACAACCCGTCGGTGACGCGGCCGGGATCCGATCTGAGCGCCGACGGTGACAACCTCCGCCGGGCGCTGGATGCGATCGAAGGCCCGGTGGTTCTCGTCGGTCATTCGTACGGCGGCGCGGTGATCACCGACGCCGGCACGCACGACTCGGTCGTGCAGCTGGTCTACCTGACGGCATTCGCCCTCGACGCGGGGGAGAGCGTGATCAGCAACGGGCTTGCGGGCGGTGAGGAGACGGAGCTCGCGGGGGCGATCGTGTTCGACGGCGACGTTGTGAGCGTCGATCCGGCGCGAGTGACCGACCTGTTCTTTCACGACTGCACGCCGGAGGTCGCCGCGGCGGCCGGCGCACGGCTACGGCCGATGTCGATCGCTGCTCTCGGAGGAGTCACCCGTCACGTCGCGTGGCGAGAGAAGCCGGCGACATACGTGGTATGTACCGAAGATCGCGCGGTCTCGGTCGGACTGCAACGGGCGTGCGCGGCACGAGTCGACGACGTTTTCGAGTTGCCGACGAGCCACTCGCCGTTCTTGAGTCGCCCCGACGAAGTCGCGCGCATTCTCGCCGGAGTCGCGACGAGCTGACTCGCGTCATCCGACCCTGATGATCGTGGCGAGGTGCTCGAGCGACCCGGTGCGCGCGTAGTCGGCGTCGAGATGGAAGTGGAACGGATCCATCAGCACGGGGAAGAGTCCGCGGCGCGGGCGCCGACCACATCGATGCCAGGCATGTCGCCGACATACCACGCGTCGCCGGCCGAGACGCCCATGGCGTCGAGCGCGAGGTGGAAGATGCGAGGGTCCGGCTTGGCCACACCCACCGCACCGGAGTCGATGATGCACTCCACCTCGACGCCCACGCCCGCGCCGACCTGGAGTATCTCGAGCTCGCCGAGGCGCTGGCCGATGAGCCCGTCGGCGTTCGAGATGATCCCGAGGCGCACTCCCGCGCGTTGCGAGGTCGCGCAGGCCCGCGCGATCCGGGAATCTCCCGAATCCACAACGCGGCGTCGGCGAACTCGCTGTCGAGATGCTCGTGCGCCTCTTCACGCGATTCCTCGGGTATGCCGCATTCGGTGATGTAGCCGTCGAGATACGCGGCGCCAGCGTCTCGGCCAGTCGAGATCGGCGCCGCCGTCGCCGTGGAACGCGACGGCACCCGCGTAGTGCGCCCGGTCGAGCACCTCGGCTCCCGGACCGAGGCCGGCGCGCGCGAACGCGCCGAGGATCCGGTCGTGTGCGGGCAGGAAGAAGACGCCGCCGACATCGAGGAGGACCGCTTTGGGCGGGGAAGGAAACGGCCGGGCCACGGACCCAAAACTATCGGGGCGCCTCGCACCGGCTGGTACCGTTGAGGATCATGGAATTCAGACGCATTCACGCTCTGCCACCGTATGCGTTTGCGCAGATCGATGCGCTCAAGATGTCGCTGCGCAGAGCCGGCGAAGACGTCGTCGACCTCGCGTTCGGCAACCCCGACCTCCCGTCGCCCGACATCGCGGTCGACAAGCTCGTGGAGGCGGTTCGCAACCCGCGCAACCACCGTTACTCGACCAGCAAGGGCATCCCGAAGCTGCGCGAGGCCGTGACCGCGCTGTACGAGCGCAAGTTCGGTGTGACGCTCGACTTCGAGACCGAAGTGTGCTCCACGATCGGCGCGAAGGAGGGCTTCTCGCACCTCATGCTCGCACTCCTCGGTCCGGGCGACACCGCGCTCGTGCCGTCGCCGTCGTACCCCATTCACATCTGGGGTCCGATCATCGCCGGAGCGGGCGTGCACTACGTGCGCATGGGCCCGGATCAGAATTTCTTCGAGAACCTGCACAGCGCGTACGAGCAGGCGTGGCCGCGTCCTCGCGTGATCGTCGCGTCGTTTCCCCACAACCCCACGACGGCGTGCGTCGACCTCGCATTCATGACCGAGCTCGTGGAGTTCGCGCGCGAGCGCGAGATTGTCGTCGTGCACGACTTCGCCTACGCCGATCTCGGATTCGACGGCTACGAACCGCCGTCGATCCTGCAGGTTCCGGGCGCCAAGGACGTGGCCGTCGAGCTGTACACGCTGACGAAGTCGTTCTCGATGGCCGGGTGGCGCATGGGTTTCCTCGTCGGGAACTCCGAGATCGTCGCCGCGCTGGGCAAGCTCAAGTCGTATCTCGACTACGGGTCGTTCCAGCCCATCCAGATCGCGGCGACGGTCGCCATGAACGAGGCGCCCGACTTCCCCAAGGAGGTCAACGAGATCTACCGCAAACGGCGGGACACGTTGATCGACGGCCTCGACCGCCTCGGTTGGCACATCGAGAAGCCCAAGGGGACGATGTTCGTGTGGGCCCGCATCCCGGAGCCGTACGCGGAGATGACCAGCATCGAGTTCACGACCATGTGCGTGCAGGAGGCGAAGGTCGCGATCGTCTCCCGGGAACGGGTTCGGGCCGGGCGGCGAGGGCTACATGCGTTTTGCGTTGGTCGAGAACGAGAAGCGCATCCAACAGGCGATGCGCCAGATCCGCAAGGGTCTCACCAAGCTCGGTTGAGCGGCCTCGCGCTCACGGTCGTTCAGGCACAGAGCCCTTCGAGGCAGAACGCCACGCACAGGTCGGCAACCTCGCCGACCGGCAGGTTGTCGTCGATGAGGGCGTGGCGGGTCAACTCCGCCACGACACCGTGGATTGCGTGCGCGAGGAGTGCCGGATCGCGGTCGGCGATGCGGCCGTCGACGATGCCGTCCTTCAGGTGGCGGATCGTGTCGGCGATCGAGATCTCACGGTTGCGGGCGAGAACAGGTGCGAAGGTCTCGTCGGTGGCGGCGAATTGGATGATGGCGAAATACTCGCGGTGTTCTGCGAACCACACGAGCGAGGCCCGGATCCCGAGCTCGATACGTCGGACCGGGTCGGCCTCGTCGCCGATGGCGTGTTGTTGGCGCTTGCGCAGCTCGTGGTTCGACGCCTTGAGCAGCTCGGCGAGGAGCTCCTCCTTCGAAGCGAAATACCAGTAGAAGACGCCCTTGCCGACGCCGAGCGTCGCGACGATGTCGGCGACCGAGGTCGGGTGGTAGCCGCGCTCGGCAAAGAGCCTCGCTCCGCACGCCATCAGCTGATCGCGCCGCTCACGACCCCTCGGAGTGAGCTTGCGCCGCATTCGACGAGCGTAGCGCCGCTCTTGACCGTCCGGTCAGGTTTCGCCGGTCGCTTCAGGTCACCGCACGGCGAGGTCAGCCGGGCGTCAACAGCTGTTCGCGTGTCCGTGACACGCACGGAACCGCCGCGCCATGTCCGGAGCAGACACTCGTCGTGTCGAAGGAGGTCGAGATGCTCCGTGTGCTTGCCCGGCTGCTGCCTGCCCACGTCGTCCACGAGCTCGGGAGCGGGCGGGCGCTCGACAACGCCCGCCGTGATCGGGCCGACGCCGAATTCATGTTGGCGCGCATCGACGAGCTGGTCGGTCGGATCGGCCCGCCGAGCGCTGCGGAGGTCGTCGGGAGCACGACGGCCGTCGCCGCCTGAGCGCTTCCGCGTTCGCCGGTCGCGACGGGCTCTCGGACCCGGGCTCCGGAACAACGGGCTCCTGGACAGGGGCAGGGCGTCGGAGCGTACGCTGACGGTCCTTGTACTGGATCGTCAAGATCTTCGTCACTCCGTTCGTGCGGGTGTTCGTGCGGGTGCGCGTCGTCGGGCGCGAGAACCTGCCTCGTCGCGGGGCCGTGATCCTGGCGGCGAACCACCGCTCCTTCCTGGATTCGATCTTCATCCCGCTCATTGTGCGCCGGCGGGTCACGTTCGTGGCCAAGGCCGAGTACTTCGAGGACGCCAAGACCGCATGGTTCTTCCGCAGCTGTGGGCAGATCCCGATTCGGCGCGAAGGAGGCAGCGCGAGCGAGCGAGCGCTCGCGTCGGCGACCGAGGTGCTCCGCTCGGGCCGGGTCTTCGCCATCTATCCCGAGGGAACGCGCACGCGCGACGGGCTCTTGCACCGTGGTCATACCGGGGTGGCCCGGCTCGCGCTCTCCTGCAACGCTCCCATCGTTCCCGTGGGGCTCATCGGAACCGACGAGGTTCAGCCCGTCGACTCGCGGTTCCCGAAGCTGTTCCGCCGGGTCGTGATCAACCTGGGCGAGCGGATCGATCCGGCGCGCTACGCCGGTCGCGAGAACGATCGCCTGGCGCTGCGTGAACTCACCGACGAGGTCATGTACGAGATCGCGCAGCTCTCGGGCTACGAGTACGTCGACACCTACGCGACGAAACACGCCGAGGACATCCCCACCGACGCAGCGCGCGTCGCGACCTTCGCCGACGCGCATGCTCCGATGTCGGCGGCGTCGTAGAGCTCGACGGCGGCAGTCAGCTCGACGGCTCGTGTGCCCAGTCGCGCGACCGTTCGACCGCTCGGCGCCACGTCGTCAGTCGGCGCGTCCGTTCCTCGGCCCCGATGCTCGGTGTGAAGGAGGCGTCGGCACTCCATCGCGCGTTGACCTCGGCGGCAGACTCCCACACGCCTTCGGCCAGGCCGGCCAGGAACGCAGCGCCGAGCGCCGTGGTCTCTTGGATGGCCGAGCGCCGAACGTCGACGCCGAGCACGTCGGCTTGAAGCTGGCACAGCAGGTCCATCACCGCGGCGCCGCCGTCGACCCGCATCTCCTCGATGTTCTCGAGGCCGCTCGCGCCGGTGATCGCGTCGACGACGTCGGCGGTCTGGAACGCCATGGCCTCGACAACTGCTCGCGCGATATGTGCACGCGTGGTGCCACGCGTGATGCCGACGATCGTGCCGCGCGCGTACGGATCCCACCACGGCGATCCGAGCCCGGTGAAGGCGGGTACGACGTACACGCCCCCGGAATCGGCCACCGACGCGGCGAGGGGTCCCATCTCGGACGCCTCGTGTATGAACCCGAGCCCGTCGCGCAGCCATTGCACCGCGGCGCCCGTCACGAAGATGGCACCTTCCATGGCGTAGGTGACCTGGTCCGGAGCGAGCGACCACGCGATTGTCGTGAGCAGACCGTCGACCGGCGCGGGGAGGGTAGGGCCGACATTGGTCAGCACGAACGATCCCGTTCCGTAGGTGTTCTTCGTCATTCCCGGAACGACGCACGCCTGGCCGAACAATGCTGCTTGCTGGTCGCCGGCGATACCGCTGACGGGGACGCGCAGACCGGCCGCGCAGCCGGGTTCGGAGACGCCGAACCGCCCGCTCGACGGGCGTACCTCGGCCAGGCACGAACGCGGGACGTCGAACAGCGCGCCGAGCTCCTCGGACCACTCGCCGGTGCCGATGTCGTAGAGCATCGTGCGGCTCGCATTCGACGGGTCGGTCGCGTGGACGCCACCGTCGACGCCACCGGTCAGATTCCAGAGCAGCCAGGTGTCGACGGTGCCGAACATCAGGTCGTCGTCGACGGTGACGCCACCCTCGTGCAGCAACCACGAGAGCTTCGACGCGGAGAAGTAGGGGTCGAGCACGAGGCCGGTCGCGCGGCGGATCATGGGCTCGTGACCGCAGGCGCGCAGCTCGTCGCAGCGTCCTGCAGTCCGGCGGTCCTGCCAGACGATCGCGCGCGCGACCGAGGCCGGCCGGTACGGCGATCCCACACCACAACCGTTTCCCGCTGGTTCGTGATGCCGATCGCGGCGACGGTCTGGCCGCGGTCGCGCATCGGAGCGCGGCGACCTCGCCCAGCGTGTCGATCGTCACCGCGAGGATGTCTTGGGCGTCGTGCTCGATCCATCCCGGTCGAGGGAAGTGCTGGGGGAACTCGCGGTATGCCCGCGCCCCCGGGACCCCGTCGCTGTCCACCGAGAACGATCGGACGCCGGTGGTGCCCGCGTCGATCGCGATGACGCAGCTCACGAGGTGGCGGGCGGCGGGTCTCGCGGCGCGGGTCGTGCGCGCGCGGCGAGCTCGTCGGCAAAACGGTTGGTCTGCACGTTCGACTTCAGCTCGAGCCACAACGGGCGGCCCCGGGCCGACGCGAGCCGCAGCCGGTGGCCTCTCGCGAATCTCCCGGGAGACGAAGACCTCCTCGAGGCGCGCCGCGTACACACACCGCCGAGGTCGCCGAGTGAAGAACCCGGTGTTCATGAGGAAGAGCCAGTGTTCGGTCAGCACCGCGAAGTCGAGCGTGCGGGCCGCGAGGATCCCGTGCAGCGGCATCTCCCGTGAGACCCAGCCGCGTGTCCACGCCACGAGCGGCTCGTTGGTCTCGACGCGCGCCTGCAGCCGTTGGGCGGTGCGGTCTTCGCGCGCACGCTCGACCGGTTGTCCGACCTGTTGTCGGGGCGCAGGCTCGGCGGCGAGTCGGGGGGACGGCGTCGGGAGGGGTTCCGGAGTGGGTTGTTCCATCAAAGTGACGCCCGGGACGCGGACTCGCGGCAGGATAGGTCAACTCAGGAGGCAACCATGCGGATCGGGATGCTCACAGGCGGGGGCGACTGCCCGGGACTCAACGCGGTCATCCGGGCGGTGGTCCGAAAAGGGATGGGCGAGTACGGACACACCGTCGTCGGGTATCGCCGCGGTTGGCGGGGGCCGCTCGAGGGTGAGTCGATGGACTTGTCGCTCATGGACGTGGCTGGGCTCCTCCCGCGTGGTGGAACGATCCTGGGAACGTCCCGGACGAACCCCTACAAGACGGACGACGGGCCCAGGCGCGTGATCGAGACGCTCGCGCAGGATCGTGTCGACGCACTCATCGCGATCGGCGGCGAGGACACGCTCGGCGTCGCGCTGAGGCTCGGCGGCGACGGTGTGAGGGTGATCGGAGTTCCGAAGACCATCGACAACGACCTGTCGGGTACCGATTTCACTTTCGGATTCCACACCGCCGTGCAGATCGCGACCGACGCGATCGACCGGCTCCAGACGACGGCCGAGAGTCACGACCGTGTGATGGTCGTCGAGGTGATGGGCCGCCACGCAGGCTGGATCGCGACATACTCGGGATTGGCGGGCGGCGCCGACATCATCTTGATCCCCGAGGAGCCGTTCGACATCGCCGAGATCTGCGATCGGCTCACGCACCGTCATCAACACGGTGCGAACTTCTCGATCGTCGTCGCCGCTGAGGGTGCGACCCCGAAGGAAGGCACGATGGAGGTGCAGGCTGGGGAGATCGACGAGTTCGGCCATGTGCGTCTCGGCGGCATCGGGCAACGACTGGCCGAAGCGATCGAGCAGCGCACGGGATTCGAGGCGCGCATGACGGCGCTCGGGCACGTGCTCCGGGGCGGGACCCCGAGCGCGTACGACCGGGTGATCGCCACCCGCTTCGGCATCGAGGCGATCGATGCGGCGCACGAGGGCGACTTCGGGAAGATGGTCGCGTTGCGCGGCACCGACGTGGTGCGCATCCCGATCGAGGAGGCCGTGGCGCAGTTGAAGACCGTGGACGATCGCCTGTTCGAGACGGCGTCGGTGTTCTTCGGGTAGCGGAGCTGTTCGGGTAAGGGCTGGTACCGCGCCGGTAGCATCGGCGGGTCATGGGGCGTGCGCTGGACGATCTGATCGACCTGCTCGAGCTCGAGCAGCTCGAGTCCAACCTCTTCCGGGGTGTGAGTCCCGACGAGGATCGCCAGCGCGTGTTCGGCGGTCAGGTCGTGGGCCAGGCCCTCGTCGCCGCGGGGCGCACGGTCGACTCCGATCGCCGCGTGCACTCCCTGCACGCGTACTTCCTCCGCCCCGGCGACCCCCGCATCCCGATCGTCTACGACGTCGACCGGATCCGCGACGGGCGCAGCTTCACGACCCGACGTGTCGTCGCGATCCAGCACGGCCGCGCGATCTTCAATCTCTCGGCGTCGTTCCACATCGACGAACCCGGCCCCGAGCACCAGTACCCGATGCCGAAAGCACCCGACCCCGACTCGCTACCGACGACGCGCGAACGTCTCGAGCCGTTCGCCGACCGATTCCCGCCTGCGTTCGTGGATTGGATCCGGCGCGATCGCCCGATCGACACCCGCTCGGAGCAGTTGCCGCGTTGGCTCGATCGGGACCCGAGCCCGCGCGAGCCCGAGCAACTCGTGTGGTTTCGCGCCGACGGACGCTTGCCCGACGATCCGTTGCTCCACGCGTGTGTCGTCGCGTACGCGTCGGATCTCACGCTGCTCGACACCGCGGTGATGTCGCACGCGCATTCTTGGGACGACGACCGTTTCATGATCGCGAGCCTCGACCACGCGATGTGGTTCCACCGCCCGCTCCGCGCCGACGAGTGGCTGCTCTATCACCAGAAGAGTCCGTCCGCGCAGGCGGCGCGCGGGCTGGCCGAGGGGTTCATATTCCGAGCCGACGGCGCGCTGGCGGTGACCGTCATCCAAGAAGGTCTCATGCGACCGGTGAAGCCGGGCTGGGAAGTGCCGTGAGCGCTGTCGACCTCCGCTCCGACACGGTGACGACGCCGACTCCCGAGATGCGCCGGGCGATGGCGGACGCCGAGGTCGGCGACGACGTCTACGGCGAAGACCCCACGGTCAACCGGCTGCAGGCCTTGGCGGCGTCCCTGCTCGGCAAGGAGGCGGCGCTGTACGTGCCCTCGGGGACGATGGCGAACCAGCTCGCGATACGTGTGCTGGCGCCGTCCGGCACCGAGGTGCTGTGCCCCGACCGTGCCCATGTCTACCGCTACGAGGCTGCTGGCGCGCCCGTGAACAGCGGCGTGCAGATGCACCCGCTGCGGGACATTCCGAACGGGATACGAGGTGCAATCGAGGGCGTTGCCCATCACCTGCCGAGCCCGAGTCTCGTCGTGATCGAGAACACGTACATGGCGTTCTCGGGGACTCCGATCGACGTCGCCGAGATGACCCGGCTCTGCGACATCGCGCGGGCGGGGCGGCTCCCGGTGCACGTCGATGGCGCGCGTATCTGGAACGCGGCCATCGCGCTCGGGGCCTCACCGCGTGACGTCGTCGCCCGGGCCGACACGGTGATGTTCTGCTTGTCGAAGGGTCTCGGAGCGCCGGTGGGATCGCTGTTGTGCGGGCCGAGCGATGTCATCGACGAGGCGCGCGAGCATCGTCACCGTTGGGGGGGCGCCATGCGCCAAGCCGGAATCATCGCCGCCGCGGGGATCGTCGCGCTCGAGACGATGGTGGAACGTCTGGCCGAAGACCACGCGCGCGCCCGCCGGCTCGCCGACGCTCTGGCGGCGCGCTGGCCGGGCAGTGTCGATCCCACCACGATCCGGACCAACATCGTGTGCGCGGATCTCGGGAAGCTCCCCGCTGATTTCGTGGCCCGGCTCGGGCGCGCCGGGGTGCGCGCGGGGACCCTCGACCCTCGGACCTTCCGGTTGGTCACCCACAAAGACGTCGACGACGATGCCGTCGCTCGCACCGTCGTCGCCTTCGACGAGCTCGTCCAAGCGCCCATGACCGGCTCGCCCACCGCGGTCGCGCCGACGTGAGCACGGTGAGCGACGAGATTCCCGACCGGGTCCTGGCGATCTACGCGCATCCCGACGATCCGGAGATCTCGGCCGGCGGCACCCTCGCACGCTGGGCCGACGCCGGGGCCGAGGTCCACGTGGTGGTCACGACCCGAGGTGACAAGGGAACTTCGGATCCGCAAGCCGATCTCGACGCGCTGGCCCGGCTGCGCGTCGAGGAGACGGCGGCCGCCGCGCGTGGTGCTCGGAATCGCCGGGCATCATCACCTGGATCACCCCGACGGCGAGATCGTCGACGACCGCGCGCTCGGCTCGAGCTCGTCCGGTTGATCCGGTCGGTACGTCCCGACGTCGTGTGTTGTCCCGACCCCACGGCGGTGTTCTTCGGCGATGCGTACGTGAATCACCGCGACCATCGCATCACGGGATGGGCCACTCTCGACGCGGTCGCACCGGCGGCGGGGAATCCCCACTACTTCCCGGAGTTGCGGGCCGAGGGCCTCGACACGCACCAGGTGCGCGCCGCTGTACCTCTCGGGCACGTTCGAAGCGAACGTCTGGATCGATGTCGGCGCGACGCTCGAGCGCAAGATCGAGGCGCTGTTCTGCCACGCCAGTCAGCTCGTCGAGACCGGCGACTGGTTCCGCGACTTCCTGCGCGAGAGCGCCATCGACGCGGGTCGCTCGGCCGGGGTGCCGTTCGCCGAGGCGTTCCGGAGAATTGGTCTCGCCTGATCGCGAGGTCTCCGACGGGGACCCGGCCTCGGGTTCGTCCGAACGCCGGTACCTCAGGCCCGGGGCCGGGGGGCGTGGCCCCGCCATTCGGACTGCGCCCGCAACACGAGGATCGCGATCGTTGCCGCCCCCACGGCGGCCACGACCGTTCCGAGCAGCGCGCCGCCGAGCTCTTTCAGCGCGCACGACGGGACGTGCACCTGGAATCCACGGATCTGCTGCAGCAGTTGTTCGGCCCGGGTCGGAGTGCTCGGGCACGTGGTCGCTACGAGGCTGTAGCCGATGAGACCGCCGAGCGAGCCGGAGATCGCGATCGCGACGAACATCGCTCCGAGTGCGCCCCGTCTCGGAAGGTTGGGGTGTTCGGGCGTGACCTCACCCGACGTGATCTCGGCCGGCACGGGGGCGATCGTACTGGCGCGGCAGGGGCGCGACCGAAGCGCGAGAATGTCTGTGTGCACGAGTGGACCGTTGCCGGAGGCCTGCTCGAGACCCCCGACGGCGTGTTGCTCGTACGCAACCTCCGGCGTGGCGGTGTCGAGGATTGGAGCACCCCGGGCGGTGTGATCGACGCCGACGACGCCGATCTGCTCGCCGGGCTGACGCGCGAGGTCGAAGAAGAGACGGGCCTGCGCGTACGCGAGTGGAGCGGTCCCCTGTACGAGGTGCGCGCCCCGCGCCCGACATGGGCTGGCGGATGCGTTGTGAGGTCCATCTCGCGGTTGCGTTCGAAGGTGACGTCGTGGTCGACGACCCCGACGGGATCGTCGTGGAGGCGCTCTTCGTACCGGCGTCCGAGTGCGCGGAGTTGCTCGCCTCGTGCGCGCCGTGGGTGCGAGAACCGTTGGCGGCGTGGTTGCGTGACCGGTGGGAGCCCGGCAGCGGCGTCGACTTCGAGTACGACGTCTTCGGTACTACACGCGCCGACATGCGCGTCGTACCGCGGTTTCGTGACCGCGCGCCGTGACGCGACGATCCTGCACGTCGATCTCGACGCCTTCTTTGCCGCCGTCGAACAGCTCGACGACCCGAGCCTGCGCGGTCGGCCGGTCATTGTCGGGGGACTCGGCAATCGAGGCGTCGTCAGCACGGCGAGCTACGAGGCGCGCAAGTACGGCGTGCGTTCGGCGATGCCGATGGCGCGGGCCCGCAAGGCGTGTCCGCAGGCGACGTTCCTGTCGCCCCGCATGTCGCGTTATCTCGAGAAGAGCCACGAGGTCATGGCGATCCTCGCGTCCGTCTCACCCTTGGTCGAGCAACTTTCGGTCGACGAAGCCTTTGTCGACGTCGCCGGAGCGCGGCGCATGCTCGGCGCGCCGGGCGAGATCGCCGCGACCGTCCGGAGCCGCGTGCTCGCCGAGACCGGACTGTGCGTGTCGGTCGGAGTGGCGTCGACGAAGTTCCTGGCCAAGCTCGCGAGCGATCTCGCGAAGCCGGACGGGGTGCTGTTCGTCGAGCCGGGGACGGAGCAGGCCTTCCTCGGTCCACTGCCGGTGTCACGGCTCTGGGGGGTCGGTCCCGCGACCTTCACCAAACTCGAACGGATGGGAATGCGCACGATCGGCGACGTGGCCGCCGTCGACGAGCAGGCGCTCGTCGCGGCGCTCGGCACGAGTCTCGGACGTCATCTCTCGGCACTCGCACGCAACGACGACGACCGCGACGTCGTGCCCGACCGCGAGGCGAAGTCGATCGGCGCGGAGGAGACTTACAGCATCGATCTCCGGGCGATGCTCGCGTGCGAACGCGAGCTCGTTCGGCTCACCGATCGTGCCTGTGCCCGACTGCGCAGCGCCGGTTTGACGACTCGCACGGTGAACCTCAAGATCCGATTCGCCGATTTCGACACGCGCACCCGGGCCCGGACCCTCCCGGAGCCGACCGACGTCAGCACGGTCATCCTCGGCGTGGCCCGTGCGCTGCTGGCCGACTTCGACGTCACGCGCGGCGTGCGCCTCCTCGGCGTCTCTCGCGCAGCTCGATACCGCCGCGCAAGTGCAGACCTCGTTCGATCTCACCGGGGAGGACGACCGCGATCGGACTCGGCGCACCGAGCGCCGGGCGGCGGTCGAACGCGCCGTGGACGAGGTGCGTGACCGCTTCGGCGCGCCGCGGTCCGCCCGGCGACGCTGTTGGAGTCGCACGCTCGGACGGCCGGCGCGCCGGAGATGCGGGGCAGGCGATGAGACGTATCGGACTCGTCGGGTGCGGGCATATCGGGACGGTGCACGCGGTGGCGCTGCAGCAGCTCGCGGCCGCCGGCCTGGTCGACGCCCGCTTGAGCGCGACCTTCGACGACGACTCCGACCGGGCCGCCAAGGTCGCCCGCCGGCACGGCGGCGAGCCGTACGCCACGCTCGACGGGTTGCTCGACTCCGTCGACGTCGTGTGGGTCTGCACCTGGACCGCAGCGCATCTCGCCGCGGTGGAAGCCGCGGCGGATCGGGGACTGCCCGTCTTTTGCGAGAAGCCCCTCGCGCCCGACCTCCCGACCGCGGCGCGGGTCGCCGCCGCGCTGGAGAGAGTGCCACATCAGGTCGGGCTCGTGCTCCGTTGGGCGCCGGTGTTCCGTACGCTCGCGAGCACGGTGGCATCGGCTCAGCACGGCCGCGTGCTCGCGGCCGTCATGCGCGACGACCAGTACTTTCCCGTGCAGGGCTTGTACGGGTCGACGTGGCGCGGTGACGTCGCCCAAGCCGGTGGCGGTACCGTCATCGAGCACTCTATTCACGACGTCGACGTGTTGCGTTGGATACTCGGTCCGCCGGTCGAGGTCTCGGCCCGCACCGCGTCGAGGTTCGGGTATCCAGGTATCGAGGACACGGCGGCGGCGACGTTCACCTACGCCGATGGCTCCGTCGCGCAGCTCACGAGCGTCTGGCACCAGGTTCTCACGCGGGAGTCGAGCCGCCGGATCGAGGTGTTCTGCGAGAAGGGGATGCTCTGGACCGAGGACGACTATCTCGGCCCCCTGCACGTCCAGACCGACGACGGTGAGCAGGTCGTCACCTCCGAACCTCCGGAGTGGAGCAACCGCTTCACGCTGCCCGACGTGTACGCCAAGGCGCTTGCCCAATACGCGGAGCCGACCAAGGCCTTCCTCGACGCGCTCGGCCCGCCCGGTGCCCCCGGAGCGCCCGAACCGTCATCGGTGGGTCACCCCCGGGCGGGCGACGCGCTGGCGGCGCATCGCCTGGTGGATCTCGTCTACCGCTCGGCCGCTGACGGTGGGGCGGCGAAGTCCGCAGCGGATGCGACCGGTGCAATGGGTGGCAATTCGGCCGCCGGGAAGGCGGGTTGAGGATGCCGGGAGCTCATTGCGCCGACTCCGCGCGTTGTTGGCCCCTGCCGGCTGCGCGAGAATAACGACATGCCGCTCTCCGACGAGGAGCAGAAGATCCTCCGTGAGATAGAAGCCCAGCTCAACGCGACCGATCCGGCTCTGGGTGAGCGGGTCTCGCGCACCACGTTGTACCGGCATTCGGCGCGCATGATCCGCTGGGCCGCACTCGGGCTCCTCGGCGGTCTGGTGCTGTTGATCTTCACGTTCGCCTCGCATGTGTGGGTCGGCGCGATCGGGTTCGCGGTGATGCTCGCCTGCTCGCTCGTCATCGAGCGTCACGTGCGCAAGCTCGGACGGGCGGGGCTCGAAACGCTGACCGGGGGATTGCGCGCCCAAGGTGGCCTCCGCGGCATGTTCGGCGACCGCGGTCGGCAGTGGCGCGATCGTTTCCGCCGCGACGACTCCTGAATCCTCGACGTGGAGTTCACACCGGCCCAGGCGGCGCGGCTGTCGCGCTGCACAGTGGCGCAGCTTCGGCATTGGCGACGATCCGGCCTCGTCGCTCCCAGTGACGCCGGGGGATACGGATTCCGCGATCTGGTCGCCCTGCGCGTGGTCCGGTCGATGCTCGACACCGGGCTGTCGTCGGCCCGGGTGCGCGTCGCGCTCGACGCGGTGCGCGACGCCGGGCACAACCTCACGAGCCTGCGGCTGATCACCGACGGCCGCAACGTCTGGGCCTGCCACGACGATGGTGAGATCCTCGACGCGCTGCGTGCGGGCCAACTCGCCTTGTTCGTGGCGGTCGATCAGGTCGCCGCCGACGTCGACGCCGACGTGCGTGCGTTCAGCCGCGAGCGTGACGCCTTCGTCGAGGGGCTCACCGCTCGGGGCTGACGTCCGGGGCGTCAGCCGACGAACGTACCGATCGGCGCGAGAAGAACCGGAACCGCCAGCGCCTCGTGCGGGGCACGCTCACCTGCAGTGCCGACGCGATCGCATCCAACTCCGACCACGCTTCGTCGGCTTCGGCTGCGGTGGGCGGGTCGGGTGCGTACAACGCATGGGTGTGCAGGCGCGCCAGGTCCATGAGCGGGGGTCCGGCCGCTCCCGCGCCGAGGGCCGGAGCCTGGCGGAGCGCGAACTCGAGCGAGGTCGTCGACGGTCGGCGTTCGATGCCGGCGGCGGCGAGCCGTTCCAACGCCTCCGACCACGCTCCCAGCACGCGCCGGCGAGTGTCGGGGTCGTGGCGCCGGCGGCGCGTGCGTTGCGCCGCGCCAAGCGCGAGTGCGCCGAGCAGAGCCGCGAGTGCGCCGATCACGACGGCAACGACCACCGCCGCGATCGTGATCACGTGCGCGCGGGTGCCGCTCGGCTTGGTGGACCCCGGCGTCGTGGGCAAGGGCCCGAGCGCCGAGGCGGAGGTCGGAGTGAGCGACGTCGTCGTCGGGGTGGTCGATGCTGAGGACGGGGAGCTCGTCGTCGTGGTCGCCCCGGAGGCGACCGCACCCGACTTGCCGCCGAGGCCCGTGACCGGGTCCGTTCGGGTCGGCGTCGGCTCGAACCGGTACCAGCCCACCACCGGACCGAGCCAGACCTCGGGCCAGGCGTGCGCGTCCTTCTCCTCGACGTGCCAGAGGCCGTCGGCCTTTCGGATGCCGGGTTGGTAGCCCACCGCGACGCGTGTCGGCAGCCCGACCCGCGGGCGAGCTCGGCGAACGCCGACGCGTACTGCTCACAGAATCCGCTGTGGGTCTCGAAGAGGAACCGGTCGAGCGCGTGAGCGGTCGTCCCGAGGTTGACTGTCGTGTCGTAGGTGAACGGCGGGGATTGGAACACATCCATCAGGGCGATCGCCCGGTCATAGGGCGTCCGAGCGTCCTTGGTCACGTTCCGAGCGAACGTGCGGGCCCGGGCCGAAAAGTCGGTGGGCAGCGCGAGGTCGGCCGACATCGCACCCAGGTCGGCGTCGGAGACCGATTCGAGTACCGCAACGTCGGGATTTGCGACTTCGGACCGCACGACGTAGGTCAGGCCGGCGAGCGGATAGTCGAGGAACAGCGAGGTGGAACCGGGGAGCACCTTGGAGTCGGCGAGATTGATGTCGACCGGTCGGTAGGCCGCGGGGAGCCAGCGAGCGTCGATGTTCGCGAGGTGGAACGTCTGGGTGATGATCGTCGTGCCGGGTCCGTCCGTCGGCCCCGGCAGCTGTGACGCGGAGCGCTGATCGGAGTTGAGTCCCCACCCGTCGTTCTCGAACTGGTCGAGCGCGATCACGCGCCAGTAGTTGCCCTTGGGTTCGGTCGTCCGGACCGTGAAGACCTCCTTGGTCGACTGCTTCCCGTTGAGCTTCGCTCCGACCGACACGAGGGGCGAGGTCACAGTCAGGATGTCAGCACCGTTCCCGCTCCCGGCCACGCGGTAGTTGATCCACGGCCGGCTGCGGGCTCCGGGAACGCCGGGGCCGAGCGCGACCGCGATCGCAACGACGAGCACTCCGGTCAGCGCCCCACCCGCGACGAGCTGTGAGCGCCGGTTCGCCGCGCTCTGGAACCAGGTCCGACGGGTTTGCATCTCGGTGTGTTGCAGGGCAACGAGATACTCGACGACGACCAGCGCGTATATCGCGGTCGTGGGCGCCCAGCTCCCGGTTCCGAGCGCGCACACCGCCACGTAGAGGGCGACGCTCGGACCGATCGCGCCGATGGGAGCCTCCAGCTCGCGGGCGATCAACTCGGTCGCGAGCGCGGCCACGAAGGTTGCCACCACGGCGAGCATCAAGGCGGCGCCGACCGCCGGTACGGGCACGACCGCCGATCGCAGCACGTGGGCCGATCGGGCGATGTCGTGTCCGGCGTTCGCGAGAGCGCTCGGCGTCGGGATGCCGGCGAACGTCTCCGAAGGATCGTCGATGAGGATCGCGAGCCACGCGCCGATGACGACCGCGATGCCGACCGTGGCCGACGTGCTCCAGCGTCGTCGTTCGGTGAGGGTGAACAGCCCGGCGGGGATCGCGGCCGCGATCACCAAGGGCGCGATCCACGACGAACCGGCGTAGACGCGGGCGAGGGCGAGCGTCGCCCCGCCGGTCAGGAGGGCGCGGGTGAGAGTGAGGTAGGACGACTGCCGGTGCGCTGCCACTGCAGCACCGCCTCGTTCCACGAGTTGACGAAGGGACGTTCGTTGCACGGCACGACGATCGTGCGGAAGCGCCGGCCCCGAGGCGTGACCGATTCCGTCTCGGCCGCGGCGGCGACGGTGATCAGCAGTCCGCCGTCGCGCACGAGCAGACCGAGGCTTGCCGCGTCGTTCGGGAGGAGGCGCCCGGTCACCGCGATGAGCGCGCTCGAGCGCCGGCGCGTCGACGCGATGAGAAGGCGGTCGGCGCCGTGCGGCTCCACGATCGCGAGCTCGTCCATGACGAAGGCGAGGTGACGGCGTCCCGGTGCGCCGATCGTGGCGCCCGTGCTCCACGCCACCTCGAACGGTCGGCCCGCGCGGTCGAGCGCGGTCGCGATCGACGCGACGGCTTCCACCGCCCGTTCGAACGAGGCACGGTCGTGCGTCGCCGGGCGCACGTCGAGTACGACGAGCACGGGCGCGCGCCGGCGAGTCTCGTTTTGGCGCATCATCAGGTGGCCACGCCGTGCGGTCGAACGCCAGTGCACATGCCGGAGGTCGTCACCCGGCGCGTATTCGCGCAGCGTCATGAAGTCGCCGCTCGTTTCGACGCGAGCCCTGACGGCCGGGTGATCTCGGTCGAGGTCGAGTCCGGCGACGTCCGGCGGCTCGATGATGTCGTGCGCGCGCGGGTAGACGATGACCTGTTCGGTGCCCAGGACGCGGCGGCTCGACGAGACGAGTCCGAAGGGGTCGGTGATGGTCGCGCGCAGGGGACCGATCTCGAATCGTCCGCGCCGGTCGGTGGGGAAGCGATACGCGGCCCGGGCCTCTTCGCCGGGCCGAAGGGGCGCGAGGAGAAATCGGGCCGCGCGGCGTCCCTGGTCGAACGCGTCGGAGACGGCGAGCGTCGGTTCCCGGCGTGTCGCGCTCACCACGAGATCGACGCGACCCTCGACGCCGACCTGCAACAGCTCCTTGAGCGCGCGCCGGGCGACGAGGGTCGGGGTCTTGATCCGCACCCAGACGTACGCGCCGGCCAACAGCAGCGTGGCGGTCAGGGCGAGCACCGCGAGCTGCACGAGGCCGAGGAGCCGTCCGCCGACGTACAAGCCGACGGCGACACCCACGAACGACCATCCGCGCCGGGTCAACATGTCGGTCAGCCGCCGCGCGGTCGCGGGAACGGGCACGGTGTCGAGGATCGCACTCAACACGTCGGCGGGATCGACGCCGCGCATCATGGCCTCCGACGAAAGCAGGAGCCGGTGTTCGAGCACCGCCGTCGCGAGCACCTTCACATCGTCGGCGACCACGTACGACCGGCCGATACTCGCCGCGAGCGCGCGCGACGCGCGTTGGAGCGCGAGCGCACCCCGCGGGCTGACGCCGAGCATGAGATCCCGGTGATGGCGCGTCGCCTCGGCGAGATCGACGATGTAGCCCTGCAGCTCGGGTGAGACATGGATGCGGGTGAGCTCGTGGATCCACGCCCCGACGGTCTCGGGGTCGGTGACCGGTTCGAGGTCGTCCGGATCGATGGGATCGCCTCGTTCGGCGTCGAGTATCGCGATCTCGGCGTCACGGTCGGGATACCCGATGCGCAGGCGCAACAAGAACCGGTCGAGCTGCGCCTCCGGCAGGGGATAGGTACCTTCGAGCTCGACCGGGTTCTGGGTCGCGATGACCATGAACGGGCGCGGCAGCTTGTAGGTCTGCGCGTCGACGCTCACCTGGCGCTCCTCCATCGACTCGAGCAACGCCGACTGCGTCTTGGGTGACGCGCGGTTGATCTCGTCGGCGAGCACGACGTTGGCGAACACACCCCCCGGGCGGAACTCGAAGTCCCCGCGCGCCCGGTCCCAGACCGAGACGCCGGTGATGTCGGACGGCAGCAGGTCGGGGGTGAACTGCACCCGTCGCCACGAGCCTCCGGTAGATCGCGCGATCGCTTTGGCGAGGGACGTCTTGCCGACGCCGGGCACGTCCTCGATCAGGAGGTGGCCCTCGGAGAACAGACACACGAGCGCCAGATGAACCGCTCGGCGCTTTCCGCGCAGGACCCGTTCGACCTGCGCGGCGAGTACGTCGAAGAGATCCTTGAACGACTGCTCCGGGCGGGGCGCGGCTTGCACCGTTGTCGACCTCCGTCGGGGGCAGCCTGGGCCACGGCGAGCCGTCGTCCTCCCCGGGAGACGCCGGCCACCACCGCCACGCTACCGTTTCGGGCATGGGCCCCAACCGCGGCGACCCAGGCATGACGCACGGCGCCACGTTTTGGTTCCAGTGTCTCACGGCCGTGCTCCGGCGGCCACACCTGTGGTTTGCGGCAATGCAGCAATTCCTCCGGGCCGTGCCCCGGCGGTGGTGGGCTCGGGCCCCCTTTCTCCCGTTGCCCGATCGCGCGTATCTGCGGTTCCGCTTCGAGACTGCATACGGCGGCGAAGGCCGGCCCCGCGTCTGCGATGTCGTGCGCTACCTCGAATGGTGTCGCGTGGGCAGGTAGGTACACTTCGACCGCACGGGAGGTGGTCCGCGTGGCCCGCGCGCTACTGCTCAACGCCAGTTTCGAGCCGCTCTGCGTCGTCTCGTCACGACGCGCGGTCGTCCTCGTGCTGAAGGAGAAGGCCGAGATCGTCCATCGCAACGGCGCCGAATTCCACTCGGAGCGCCGGAACGTCCCCGTCCCCACGGTCATCCGGCTCGTGCATTTCGTCCGCGTGCCGTTTCGGGCGACCGCACCCCTCTCACGACGCGCGGTGTTCGCCCGCGACGGTCACCGCTGCCAGTACTGCGGTACCGCGGCCGAGAACCTCGATCACGTCCTGCCGCGCTCGCGAGGTGGACCGCATACCTGGGAGAACGTCGTCGCGTCGTGCCGGGCGTGCAACGCCCGCAAGGAAGCCCGGCTGCCGAACGAATGCGGGATGGTGCTGCGCCGGCAACCGGTCGCGCCGCACGCGACCACTTCGCTCATCGCGTCGGCCGGTCCGATCGACCCGGTCTGGCACAAGTACCTCGGCCGGACCGAGGCGGTTTCCGCCTGATCAGTCTTCGTCGGGTCCCGCGGGACTCGCGAGGCGGTCGAGCAGCACCGCGAGCTCCTCACGGGCGTGTTGGCGCTCGACTCGGGCCTTGTCGCGGATCTCGGCGGCCTCGTGCTCGGCGGCGCGGCGCAGCTGGCCCGCCTCCTTCTCGGCAGCCAGGCGGAGCCGGGCGACATCCTTTTCGGCATCTTCGATGATCTTCAGCGCGTCACGTTGCGCGGCGTCGCGCTCGGCGGCCGCGTCCCGTAGTGCCGCGTCCCGCTGCGCCGCCGCGTCCCGCTCGGCCGCGGCGCGCAACGCGGCCGATTCCTCGATCGAACGCGCCCGGAGGTCGGACGCGTAGTCGTCGGCACTGGTGCGCTGTTCGAGGGCGTACTTCTCGGCCGACTCGCGCTGACGGGCTGCCTTCTTCTCCGCCCGCTGGAGGATGTCATCGGCCTCCATGCCTGCATACTCGGCCCGCTCGCTGCGCTCGATGCGATCGGCCGCCCGTTCCATCCGCTTGCGTTGCTTGGCGAGCTTGCGTTCGAGCTTCGAGACGCGCTCGAGGAGGCCGCTGATGTTCTCGGCGCGTTGGGTGTCGTCGATGGCCGCGCCGGCGGCGCGATTGCGAAGGTCGCGTGCGTCCTCCTGGGCGATGTCGCGGATTCCTTCGGCGGTGGTGAGGGCGTCCCGACGAATCGTTTCCGCCTCGTGCATGGCCTGACGACGGAGATCGTCGGCATCGCTGCGAGCTTGGGCGACGATGGTCTCGGCCTCGATGCGCGCTTCCACCGACGGGATCGCGGCCTCGGCCCGGGCGAGATCGGCCTCGAGCTCCTCGGCGTGGGCCGCCATCGCGTCGAGCGTCCCCTGGGCGCCTTCGAGTTGCTCGGCGAGCAGTTGCGCCCGCTCCTGTGCCGACGCGGCGGCGCTGCGCAGCTCGTCGCGCTCGCCGACGTGCTCGTAGATCACGGCTTCGAGCCGCGAGATCTGCGCGAGCGCGTCGTCGAGTCCGCGACGCGCGTCGTCGCGAGCTGCCGTGAGGTCCGTCACGGCGCTTTCGAGCATCGCGACCTGGGACCGGGCCTCCTCGAGCTGGGTGCGCGCGATCTGGTGGGCGCTGGTCTCGCTCGCGAGCGACTCCTCGAGCCCGGAAACCGTGGCTTGGAGGGCCTCGATCCGCGCCGATGCCGCTCGGCGATCCTCGGCGCGTTCTTGCATCTGTGCGGCGAGGGCCGATTCGAGCCGGTCCGACTCCGCCTCCGCCGCGCGAAGCCGCGTGAGGGTGTCGTCGCGTTCGGCGGTCCGAGCCGCGAGCGCGGCTTCGAGCTCTGCGATGTCGACTCGGGCCTGGTCGAGCTGTGCGATCGCTTCGTCGTACTCGGCTGCCTGGTTGTCGAGCGCTCTTTCGAGCTGGTCGGCACGGGCGCGCGTGGCCCCGAGCTCGGCCGTGATCGCGGTGTGTTCGGCCTCTTGGGTGCTGACGACCGACTCCAGCCGGGCGAGCTCGGTATCGGCTTGCGCGAGGCGGAGCGTCACGACGTCGCGCTCGGCGCGCCTGCTCGGCGACCGCCAGAAGGGCGTCGTCTCGTTCGCTCGTGCGGCGCGCGAGGTTCGTGCGGGCCTCGTCGCGTTCGGCGGTCCGGTCCGAGAGCGCAGCGCGTGCCGCGTCACGGGCAACGATGGCCTCGTTGCGGGCCGACAGCGCCACGGCCCGCTCCCGGGTGACGGCTTCGCGTTCGCCGAGCGCGCGGTCGCGCTCGGCGAAGGCTGCGTCACGTTGACGCACGACCTCGTCGCGCTCGCGTCCCGCCCCGTCGCGCTGCTCGATCGCCGTGTCGCGCTGTTCGATCGCGCCGTCGCGCTGCTCGATCGCCCTGTCGCGTTCGGCTTCGACCTGTTCGTGGGCCCGATTGGCTTCGTCGCGTTCGGCTTCGACGTGTTCGCGGGCCCGATTGGCCTCGTCGCGTTCGGCTTCGAGCGCGCCGGCATGGGTGCGGGCCTGCTCGAGCTCGTCTTCGAGCGCGCGGACGTGGGTCCGGGCGTGCTCGAGCTCGGGCCCGATCGACTCGAGCGAAGCGGTCGCCTCGTCGAGCCGGGCAAGGTGTTCGGCCGAGCTCTCCTCGAGCTCGCGGGCACGGGCCCGAGCCTGCTCCAGCTCCGAGCGAGCCGCGTCCCGTTCGCCGTCACTCCGGCCGAGGGCTTCCTCGAGCTCGATGACGCGGGCCTTGGCCTCGTCGAGCTCGGTCAGCACGCCCTGGCGGTCGTGACCGATGCGCTCCCATTCGGACTTCTGGTGCGCGATGTGGCGTTCGAGCTCGCCCACGCGGGCTCGCGCCGCCTCGAGGTCGGCACTTGCCGCGACGTGTTGGGCGCGGGCGTCCTCGACAGCCTGCTCGAGCTCTTGCGCCCGGCCGGTCGCGCCGGCGACAGCCTGCTCGAGCTCTTGCGCCCGGCCGGTCGCGTCCGCGACAGCCTGCTCGAGCTCTTGCGCCCGGCCGGTCGCGCCCGCGACAGCCTGCTCGCGTTGGTGGAGCGAGAACTCACGGTCCGCGACCGTCGTCTCGAGTTCGGCGATGCGGGCGCGCAGCTCGGAGACGGTGCCTTCGTGCTCGGCGATCCGGTCGCGGAGCTCGGCGGCGATCGCGTCGTGCTCGGCTGCGCTCTCGGTCCGCTCCGCGAGCACTCGCTCGAGGTCGGCGACCTGGGTCGCGAGTTGTTCGCGCGCGGCTTCGTGCTCTTCGGCCCGGCCTCGTGCGTCGGTGAGGTCGGCGTCGATCCGAGTACGCGCGGCTTCGGCTTCGGCGAGTTGGTGTTGCAGCTCTGCGAGCTGTGCCTGCGCGGTACCGAGTTGAGCAGCCACTTCGTCGCGCTCGTGCCGCTGCTGGTCGGAGGCGGACTCCGCACTCGCAACGTCTTCACGCAATCGGTTGATCTCTTCGGTCAGCGCGGCCTGGCCGGCGGCGGCATCGTCGCGCTCCGAAGTGCGTTGCGCGACCTCGGCGTCGGCGGTCCGTGCCGCTTCGCGAGCGAGCTCGAGCTCCACCTGCAGTGCGTCGAGCTCACGACGAGCTTGATCGGTCTCGCGTTCGGCAGCCTGGTGCGCTTCGGAAGCGGCGTGCAGTTCGATGCGCGTCCGTTCGAGCTCCGCGTGCCAGCGCTCCGCCCGTGCGTGCGCGAGCTCGATCATCTCGTCGTCGACCGAAAGTGACGGGCCCCCGGAGGCGGTCGCGTCCGCGGCCGGCGCCTCGGACTCGACTGCTTCGGCGTCCGGTTGCTCGTGCGCGCTCGACGCCGCGGCGGGGAACAACAGGGCGGCCGGACGTTCGGAAGCTGCGGGCGTATCGATGGCGGGGACCGATGGTGTTCCGGTATCGGAACCGGCGCTCTCCGTCGGCTGAATTTCGGCGCCGGGGCTCGTGGCGTCGGGCGTTTCGATGCTCGGAGCCTCCGGCGAGCTCGTCGCGATCGAGGCGGTTTCCGAAGCCGAGACGTCCGGGGCCGGCTCGGACGCGGCGACCCCTTCGGGAGCGAGATCGTCAGGCACCGTGCCGCCTTCGACGACGTCGAGGAATTGCTTGGCCGCCTGCAAGGGGTCGCCACCGGGCTCGACGCCGAGCTCGTCGAGGAGGACTCGGATGCGCGAGATCGTCTCGCCGGCCGTCTCGGGTTCGTCGTGTGATTCGCTCTGCGAGCTCGGCAGCGCCGACGCCGCGTCGCTCACCTCTGCCGGTACCGGTTCCTCGATGACGCGGGCTTCGACGCCGGCGTCCGCGACGCCGGCATCCGCGCCGGCGACGGGAGCCTCGCCTGTCGGTCCCGGCGTGTCGGCGCCGCCGCCATGGATGGCCGCGAACGCCTCGAAGGTCTCGAAGCCGAGGCTGTGCAACTTCGCCGCTTCTTCGATGAGCGTCTCGTGATATGCGCGCCGCGCCGCGGCCCCGCCCAGGCGCCGATGTGACTTGCGTTCGGTGTCGATGACGCGCGCGTGTATCTCGAAGATCTCCATCACTGCTTGCGGCGTCGGGGGAGTCGTCACTGGCGTACCTGCACTCCGGGTGCTCGGGTCGGTTGCGATCTCGGCGGTCGGCACGGGCGAGCCCGACGCGCGGTCGGCACCGTCGCGCTCGTCACCATGATTGTCCGGCGCGTGGCCGCGCGCACCGTCGGCCCGCGCGGCGTCGATCGCGGGCGGCACGGCGAGACCGGAAATCGCGGACTGCACGTCCTCCACACGGTTCTCATCGGTCGTTTCGGGACCGGGCTGAGGTCGGGTCCAGCCGAAGCGGATCGACATGTTGGCCTCCGAGCGCAGTTCAGCGTGCGTGGGTGAATGAGTGGTTCTCGAGGTTCTTGAGCTTCATGAGGGTGGAGAGTGTTGACGTAGTGGAGGATTGTGTCATAAGGTGGCGCCCAGTGGAGGGAGGTGGAGCGAAGTTCCTCTCCCGGACGCCACCAGACGCAGACGCAGACGCACACGCAGCAAGGCGCAGCAAGGCGCAGAAGCACGAGTCGCAAGCGACGCGAGACACAGGGGTTCATCGGCAATGTTCCTGGGGGAGTTCCAGCACTCCCTCGACGCCAAGGGTCGGGTGATCCTCCCGGTCCGGTTCCGAGAACAGCTCGAGGGGGGTGCGGTGATGGCAAGAGCGCTCGACGGGTGCCTCGCCGTGTATCCGGTTGCCGAGTTCGACCGCCTGGCCCGCAAGCTGCGCGAGGTTCGGGAGCGGGGCGCTCGGGAGCGGGGCGCAGCGCGCGCCTTCTTCGCCGGGGCGGTCGAGATCACCCCGGACAAGCAGGGGCGGGTCGCAGTGCCGCAGCACCTACGCGACTACGCGCACCTCGAGCGCGAAGTCATGGTCGCGGGCAGCTTCGACCACATCGAGATCTGGGATGCGCAGATGTTCGCCGAGCGTGACGCGGAAGGCATCGCATCCATCGTCGAGGGCGAAGGCATCAACGACTTCCTCTGAGCGTACGAACAAGGCGTACCCGTCCGGGCCCCGGCGAGGGCGTCCGGGCACTTGACAACTCGACGGACCCAGCGTTCCGGGCTCGTCTTCAGCTCCCCGGCCGGCGCGGTTGTTGGCCCCTACTCCGCCCGCTTTCAGCCGTAGCCGACTCGGGGAGACATCCCGGGCGGTGCCTGTCGACCGGGGAGCTGAAGTCGGGATCGGTGGCGAAACGGTTCCGGCGAAGCGGCGAGGAGACCCAGCAAACCAGCGAGGAGCAAGGGTGTCGGAGGAGTTCTCGCATCTCCCGGTGATGGCTCGGGAGGTGCTGGAACTTCTCTCGGCGGTGCCCGGAGGAATGATCGTCGATTGCACCGTTGGTGGCGGCGGCCACTCGGCGGTGCTCTTGGACGCGCGGCTCCGACGTGCACGTGCTCGGTCTCGACCGTGACGTCGACGCGGTGGAGGCTGCTCGTTCCCGTCTTGCTCGCTTCGGCGATCGGGTGCAGGTGGTGCACGGGGGATTCGAGCGGCTCGCGACCTTCGTGGAGCAACACGGTGAAGGAGAACAGGTCATGGGCATCCTCATGGATCTCGGAGTGAGCAGCGCTCAGCTGGATCGACCCGAGCGTGGCTTCTCGTACCGCTTCGACGCGCCCCTCGACATGCGCATGGACGCCAAGCAGTCGCTCACCGCCGCCGATGTCGTCAACGGCTACGACGAGTCCGCGCTCGCGGCGGTGATCTCGCAGTACGGCGAAGAGCGATTCGCGCGGCGGATCGCGCACGCGATCGTCGCTGCCCGCCCGGTGTCGACGACCCGCGAGCTTGCCGACATCGTGCGCGACGCGATCCCCGCTGCCACCCGCCGCCGGGGTCCGCACCCGGCGCGGCGCACGTTCCAAGCCCTCCGGATGGAAGTGAACCGCGAGCTCCCGAACCTGGCCGACGGTCTCGACGAGTCGGTGCACGTGATCGGGCCGGGCGGACGAGTGCTCGTGTTGGCGTATCACTCGCTCGAGGACCGCATGGTGAAGCAACGATTCGGACGCTGGGCGGGCGACGATGCCGAGCGGGACGTTCCGGCCAAGCTCCCGGTCGCGCCGGCGCGGCCGCGTGCGCTGGTCCGGGTGCTGACGCGCAAGCCGATGCGTCCGTCCGCCGAGGAGCTCGCCGCGAACCCCCGGGCCGAGAGCGCTCGGCTGCGCGCAGTCGAGCGGCTGCCCGAAGTCTCCACCGTCCCCGACATCGTCGCCTGATTGTCTCCATGAGCGCCCAACCGTCCCCGCGGACCTCCCAAGACCCGAACGCAACGCCGCGTCCGGAAACAAACCTCCGCGGGGACGGTGCGCGCGCCCGCCTCACCGTCGCGCCCGAGGCGGCCCGTCGTCGCCTCCGCGCCCGACTCACGATGTGGTCGGCCGCGCTCGTCACGGTCGCGTCGCTGTTCACGCTCGTCGCCTTCCACGTGTTCGCCGCGCAGTCGGCTTTCACCCTCGAACGCCTCTCGAAGGAGCGCACGAACGAGCAGTTGCGCTACGAGCGCCTGCGCGAGCAGGTCGCGGTGCTTTCGTCGGCGCAGACGGTCATCAAGGGCGCGAAGGCGCAAGGGATGGTTCCCGGACCCTCGGCAATCGAGCTGCCCGTCGCGTCCCGGCGGTCGGTGCCGGGAACGGTCGACACGATCCCTGCCGAAGCTTCGAGCTACGACGACACGAAGAGCTCCCTCGGCCCGACCCCGTGACGTCTCCCCGACCGCGTGACCCGAGCGGACCGCGCCGCCCTGCGCACCCGCGCGTGCGCACCGGCGCCGCCGGATCACGCCCTCCGTTGCGCCCCGCACGCACGACCACGCCGGTTCGGCCCGCCCGCCCGGTTCTTCGGCTGGGTGTCTGCAGCGCGCTTCTCGTTGTCGCATTCGGCGCGCTCGCGGCTCGGGTCGGCCAGCTCCAGATCGCCGAGGGCGGCCGGTACAAGAAGCTCTCCGTGAGCCTGGCCTTGCACACGATTCCGTTGACGGCCGAGCGCGGCAGCATCTTCGACCGAAACGGTCGAGACCTCGCCATGTCGATCGAGCGCACGACCGTGTACGCCGACCCCACGCTCGTCACCGATCCGGCGACCGAGGCCGCCACGCTCGCGCCGGTCATGCACGTGGACGAACGTGCCCTGGCGCGAGCGCTGTCGGACAAGGGGACCCCGGGCTCGCCCCGCCGGTTCGTCTACCTGGCCCACACGGTCCCGGACGACGTCGCCCAGGCGGTACAGGCCTTGAAGCTTCCGGGGGTCGGGTTCGTGCCGGAGTCGGCCCGCAGCTATCCCGCGGGATCGGTCGGTGCCGCGGTGGTGGGCGAGGTGCATGCCGACGGCTCGGGCGCGGCCGGGGTCGAACAGCAGTACAACTCGCTGCTGACCGGCAAGTCGGGCGAGCTCGTCGTGGAACAGGACCCGCTCGGCCACGACATCCCCGACACCCAGCGGACCCAGGTCGACGCGCAACGCGGTACCGACGTGGTGCTCACCACCGACGAGGACCTGCAGTGGCAGGCCGAGTACTCGCTCCTCGATCAGGTCAAAGCGACCGGCGCGAGGAGCGGCATGGCGGTCATGGTCGACGTCACCAACGGAGACGTGCTCGTGATGGCGAGCGTGCTCGGAGCCACGGCGACGACGCCGGCGCACGTTGCCGGTCCGGGCGACAACAACTCGCCGCTGACGGATCTCTTCGAGCCCGGCTCCACCAACAAGCTGATCACGATGTCGTGGGCTCTCGAGCACGGCTTCGTCACGCCCCGAACGATGTTCCGGGTGCCGTTCTCGATCAAGGTCGACCCGCAGGTCGCTCCGTACGTCGACGCCGAAGCCCACGTCGGCGTGCCGGACGGCGTCGAGCACTGGACGACCGCCGACATCTTGCGCGAGTCGTCGAACGTCGGCACCATCGAGATCGCGCAACGGATGAAGAACCAGGACATCGCCGACGCGGTGCGCGCCTTCGGGCTCGGCGTGCCGACATCCGTCGCGTGGCCCTATCAGCCCGCCGGGCTGCTGTTGTCGCCGTCGCAGTACTACGCAACCGGCAAGTACTCCACCGCGATCGGCTACGGCGTTTCCGTGACGGCGATGCAGATGCTGGACGCGTTCGCCACCATCGCGAACGGGGGGGTCACCCGTCCGCCGCACCTGCTCGACGCGACGATCGACTCCAAAGGTGTCCGCCATCCGGCGCCGGTCGAAGCGGGAACTCGGGTCGTGTCGGCGAACACTGCGTCTCTGATGACGCAGATGCTGCAGGGAGTGGTTTCGAACGGCACCGGTGCGTGCGCGGCGATTCCGGGTTACACCGTCGCGGGGAAGACGGGAACCGCGAAGAAGGCACTCGCGACCGGCGGGTACGCCTCGGCCGCGACCATGGCGTCGTTCATCGGGTACGCGCCGGCCGACCACCCGCGCTTCGCCGTTCTCGTCGCCCTCGACGAGAACAATCTCAGCTACGGAGGTGAGGTCGCGGCACCCGTGTTCTCCGAGATCACGCAGTTCGCGCTGCAGCAGTACGCGGTCAGCCCGAGCGACCTCGCGAACAAGCAGTACTCGGCCGCCCGGCTGACGGCGAAGTCGGCCGGAAGCTCCTGTGCCGTTCCCCACGGTTCCGATCTCGCCGCGGCCGTCGCCCGGCTGGCCCCGGTTCCGTCGGCGACCACGCCGGGCGCCACGGCGGCGAAGGCTCCGGGCTCTCCGGGGCGGGGTGGAACCGCAGCCGGCGCCGGATCGACCGCCGATAGCCTGCCCCCCGACCCGTCCAAACACACCTAGGAGGAACGTGCTGCTGCACGACCTCCTCGCCGACAACGAGGCGCGCGATCACCTCCTCGAGGTCCGAGGTGACCCTGCAATCGACGTTGCGTCGATCGTTCACGACAGCCGCGAGGCGCGTCCGGGCGTGCTGTTCTGCTGCATCCCGGGCGCCGTGAGCGACGGTCACGACCACGCGCCCGCGGCGATCGCCGCCGGCGCGACGGCGCTGCTCGTCGAGCGGGTGCTCCCGCTCGACGTCGTGCAGGCCAGGGTCGACTCGGTGCGAGCAGTCCTCGGACCGTTGTGCTCGCGCTTTCACGGTCAGCCGTCGCACTCGCTGAGCGTGCTGGGTGTCACCGGCACGAACGGCAAGACCAGCACCACCTACCTGCTGGAAGCGATTGCGCGCGCGGGTAACCGCCGGGTCGGCGTGATCGGCACGATCGAGGCCCGGATCGACGGAACCGTCGCGCCGCTGCACCACACGACGCCGGAGGCGACCGACCTCCAGGCGCTGCTCGCCCAGCATGCGCGACGGCGGCGTCGACACGGTCGCCATGGAGGTGTCGTCGCACGCGCTCGATCAGCATCGCGTCGACGGGACGCGCTTCGCGGCCGTCGCGTTCACCAACCTCACCCACGAGCACCTCGACTATCACCCGGGCGTGGACGCGTATTTCGAGGCCAAGGCCGCGTTGTTCCATCCCCGCTTCTCCTCGAGCGCCGCGATCAACATCGACGACCCGTATGGGGTCGAGCTCGTCGAGCGTGCACGGTCGCTCGGTCTTCAGGTCTGTACGTATTCGATCGACGACCCCACGGCCGACGTGTTCGCGCGCGATGTGCTCTTGCGCCGGGACGAGACGCTGTTCGATCTCGTCGACGCCCGCGACGACCATCATGGATTGGTGCGCAGCCCGCTCGTCGGACGTTTCAACGTCTCGAACGTGTTGGCTGCCGCCGCGACCGCGCTGCTCGTGGGGTTCTCCTTCGAAGCCGTGCTCGCGGGGTTGGGCGCGCCGCTGCAGGTTCCCGGGCGCTTCGAACGCGTCGGTGGGCGGCGTGATTTCGCGGTTCTCGTCGACTACGCGCACACGCCCGACGCGCTGGCCTCGGTGCTCGGCGCGGCCCGCGCCCTCGTCGAGGGCGGGAAGTTGACGGTCGTGTTCGGGTGCGGCGGAGATCGCGACCGCTCCAAGCGACCGTTGATGGGTGAGGTCGCCACCCGCCTCGCCGACCTGGCATTCCTCACCTCCGACAATCCTCGCTCGGAGGACCCGAACGCGATCGTGCGCGACGTCCTCGAAGGAATCCCGACCGGGCGGACTCCGCCGGTGGTGGAGATCGACCGGAGAGCCGCGATCCGCGCCGCGCTGCGGGCCGCGGGCGCCGGTGACGTCGTGGTCATCGCGGGCAAGGGTCACGAGACCGGCCAGACCCTCGGGGGTGTCACGACTCCATTCGACGACCGTGTGGTCGCGGCCGAAGAGCTGGCGGCGTGCCGGTGAGCCAGCTCACGGCTCGGGAGATCGCCCGGCGCGCGCTGGGTCGTGTGGTCGGTGACGCCGGTGCGACCGTCGACGCGTGGTCGTTCGATTCGCGAGCACTCGCCTCGGGCGCGTGCTTCGTCGCGCTCCGAGGGGCACGCGACGGGCACGATTTCGTGGCGGCCGCGTTCGACGCGGGCGCGCATGTCGCGCTTGTCGATCACGCATTCGAGGTGACGTCTCGACTCGACGGGTCCCGGCTCGGACCGGGGCGCGCGCTCGT
The DNA here is from genome assembly GCA_963784845.1 of uncultured Actinomycetes bacterium. Lineage (GTDB taxonomy): Bacteria > Actinomycetota > Acidimicrobiia > IMCC26256 > PALSA-610 > PALSA-610. The sequence goes on from CAWASN010000006.1 coordinate 310,475, forward strand.
GCACGTCGGCGACACGCTCGGCGCGCTGCAGGAGGTTGCCCGATCGCTTCGCCTCGACCGACCGGATCTGCACGTGGTCGCGGTCGGCGGGTCGACCGGGAAGACCTCGACCAAGGATCTGCTCGCGGCCGCGCTCGCGTCGCAAGGCTGTCATGCCAACGCGGAGTCGTACAACAACGAGTTCGGGCTCCCGATCACGCTGTGCAACACCCCGGCGTCGGCTCGAGTCGTCGTCACCGAGATGGGCGAGCGATTCGCGGGCGACCTCGAAGCGCTGTGCGACATCGCGCGGCCCGACACCGGAGTCGTGACGAACGCCGGCCTCGCGCATGCCGAACACCTCGGCGGACGCGAGGGCGTGGTAGCTGTGCTCTCCGAGCTCGTCGAGGCGCTTCCCGCCTCGGGAACCGCGGTGCTCAACGCCGACGACCCGGCGACGCCGCGTCTCGGTGACACAACGCTCGCCACGGTGGTGACGGTCGGTGTCGGGGCCGGGGCCGACTACCGAATTCGCGAGGTCGGCGTCGACGATCGGCTCCGGCCCTCGTTCAGTCTCCACGGTCATCGGTTCACCGTCCCCTTGCGGGGCACGCACCAGGCCTTGAACGCGGCGATGGCCGTCGCGGTCGCACATCGGGTCTTCGCGATGTCGTTCGACGAGATTGCGGTCGAGATCGCGGCCGCCGCGCCGGGGCGATGGCGGATGGAGCTGCTGGAGACAGACCAGGGCGTCACGGTGCTGAACGATGCGTACAACGCGAATCCCACGTCGATGGAAGCCGCGCTCGTCGCGTTGGCGCACCTGGCGCTGCCCGGCGGCGCCCGCCGCATCGCCGTGCTCGGCGACATGCGAGAGTTGGGCGCGCATCACGACGAGTCGCACCGCGTCGTGGGGGAGCGTTCGGCCGCGCTGGGACTCGACGTGATCGTCGGTGTGGGCACCGGAGGCGCCGCGATTGTCGACGCCGCCGGTGGTGCGCGGGCGGAGACTCATGCCGCGGCCGACGCCTCCGAGGCGCTCGCGATCGTCTCGGCGACGGTACGACCGGGCGACGCGGTGCTGGTGAAGGGCAGTCGTGCGCTCGGGCTCGAACGGGTTGCCGAGGGCCTGGTCGCGGCGCGCGCGCGTGCCCGACCGACGGTCCTGCCCCCCGAGGAGACGTCGCGGTGGGAGGTGATCCGCCGTGATCGCCATGCTGATGGCCGCGGGCGCGGCCTTCGTCATCACGATCCTGTTCACGCCGTTCCTCATTCGGCGCCTGCGAGTCATGGGCATCGGCCAGCAGATTCGCGACGACGGACCGATCGAGCATCCCCACGCGGCCAAAGCCGGAACGCCGACGATGGGCGGCATCGCCATCGTGTTGGCGACCGTTGCGGGCTACCTGTTCGCGCACATCCGGCGCGACGCGATCGCATTCGCCACCCCTGGTTGGGCGCTCATCGCGCTCATCATCGGTCTCGGGTTCGTCGGCTGGATCGACGACTACCTGGGTGTGCGCGCCCGTCGGAACATGGGCCTGCGCAAGCGGGGCAAGACGCTCGGCATCGTCGTGGTGGCGGCGGTGTTCGCCTGGCTCGCCGTCTACTTCGTCCACACCGACACGCACCTCTCGTTCACGCAGCCGCTGAACATCGATCTCGGCCGGTTGGGCCTGTTCGTGTGGGTGATTCTCGTGGTGTACGCGACCTCCAACGCGGTGAACCTCACCGATGGGCTCGACGGTCTCGCGGCCGGCTCGTCCGCGCTCACGTTCGCGGCGTTCATGATCATCGCGTTCACCGAGTTCCGTCACCCGGACATCTACCGGGTCGTCTCGGCACAGGCACTCGACCAGGCCGTCGTCGCGGCCGCGATGTTCGGCGCGTGCGCCGGATTCCTCTGGTGGAACGCGGCGCCCGCTCGCATCTTCATGGGCGACACCGGATCGCTCGCGATCGGCGGCGCCATGGGCGGGCTCGCGCTGCTGACCCGTACCCACCTGCTGTTGCCACTTCTCGCCGGTCTGCCCGCGATCGAGACGCTGTCGGTGATCGCGCAGATCGTCTCGTACCGTGGCTTCCGACGACGGATCTTGCGGATGGCGCCCATCCACCATCACTTCGAAGTCGGGGGCTGGTCGGAGTTCACCGTGATCGTCCGGTTCTGGTTGTTCGCCGGCATCTGCGTCGCTCTCGGGGTCGGGATCTTCTATGCCGACTTCTTGCGCCATGGGGTGAATCTCGGATGAGCGCGGGTGATGGTGATCGGACTGGCCGAGACCGGCGTGGCGGTTGCGCGTGTGCTGCGAGCCGAAGGCGCCGACGTGGTCGTTGTCGAGGACTCTCCGTCCTCCGGCGCCCGCTACGCGGGGCGGGTGGGAGAAGTGCGTCGGATCGGCGTCGATCTCGTCGAGGCACCGACCGCAGCGCAGGTACGCGAGCTCGTCGACGGCGTCGACCTGGTCGTGCCCAGCCCGCTCGTCACGCCCGGGCACGTTGCAGTCGTGGAGGCGCAGGCGCGGGGCATTCCGGTGCGCAGCGAGATCGACGTTGCCGCCGAGCGGGCCTCGGTCCCGTTCGTCGCCGTGACCGGAACCAACGGCAAGACCACGGTGACGACGATGATCGCCGACATGCTCGGCGCGTCGGGCGTGCCCGCGATCGCGGCGGGGAACCTCGGGCGACCGCTCGTCGAAGCCGTCGGTGACGAGTCGCTCGCCGGCACCGCGGGCGTGATCGTCGCCGAGGTGTCATCGTTCCAGCTCGCGTTCGCGCACGAGTCGTTCCGGCCGCGCGTCGCGGTGCTGCTCGCCGTCACGCCCGACCACCTCGACTGGCACCGCACCTTCGACGACTACCTGGCAGCCAAGGCGCGCATCACGGCGCATCAGACCGGTGACGATCTCCTCGTGTACGACGCCGACGACGACGTCCGCGCGCTGCGATCGCAGAACATTCGCCTGCCCGGAGGGTCGGGGTGTCCGGGCGGGCTGATGCCGACGGTTGCTTTCGGGTGGTCGGGGACCGACTCGTGTTCCCGGACGGTCACCTGCTCGCGCCGGTCTCGGAGATGGCGCGATCGCTTGCCCACGACCGGACGAACGCGCTTTCGGCGGCGGCCGCGGCCCTGGAGGTAGGAGCTGATCTCGATGGCGTGGTCACCACGCTCCGCGCGTACACGACCATGCCCCACCGAGTTGCTCTGGTGGGCAAAGCTAAAGGCGTGCGCTGGTTCGACGACTCCAAGGCCACCAACCCGGATGCCACGCGGCGCGCGATTTCGTCGTTCGACTCGGTCGTGTTGCTCGCCGGCGGGCGGAACAAGGGCCTCGATCTGTCCGTGCTCGCGTCGGAGTCGGCCCGGCTGCGGGGGGTCGTCGCCTTCGGTGAGGCCGGCCCCGAGATCGCGGCCATCTTCGCCGCCGCCGGCGCCGAGGTCGCGCAGGTCGACGGGATGCACGACGCGGTTCGGGCCGCGAGCCGGATGGCTCGTACCGGCGACGTGGTCTTGCTCTCACCCGCCTGCGCATCCTTCGACGCCTATGCGAACTACGCCGCCCGGGGCGACGACTTCGCCCGCGAGGTGCGCGACCCAAGTGCTGGAGGAGGCGACGTCGCGATGACCGCGGTCACACCCCGCGTGCCGCTCGAACGGTTGCGCAACATCGGCAATCCGTTCGCCCGTGTCGGGCGGTCGGTTCTCGCGCGACTCGAGCGCCGCGAGCAGCTCCCCCGACCGGCGACGTACGTGGTGTTGTGTGCGACGGTCGGTGTGCTCAACGTCGTCGGGCTCGTCATGATCTTGTCCGCGTCATCGGTCGCCGCGCTCTCGGACTACGGCTCCTCTTGGTATTTCTTCAACCGACAGCTCATGTGGGCGGTTGTCGGCCTGATCGCGTTTCTCGTGGCCGCCCGCATCGACTACCGGCTCTGGCGCCGGTTCGCGCCGTTGGTCTTGGTGGGCGCGTTCGGTGCGCTCTCGCTCGTGCTGGTAGGCGGCAAGCTCGTATCGGGTTCTCAACGTTGGATCGTGTTCGGTCCGCTGCAGCTCCAGCCGAGCGAGATCGCCAAGCTCGCGCTGCTTCTCTGCACGGCCGAGATCCTCACCCGGCGCGCCGATCGTCTCGAAGATCCGCGCATGTGGCGGCCCGTCGTCGCCATCTTCATGGTTCTCGCGATTCTCGTGATGAAAGAGCCCGATCTGGCTTCGACGATCGTTCTGGCCGTGATCGTCGGGTCGTTGCTCATCGTCGGCGGTGTACGGGCTCGGCACCTCGCCCAGATCATCGTCGCCGGGGTGCTCGGCGCGGGCGTGCTCTCGCTGCTCGCCGGGTACCGGCGCGCGCGCGCATCTTCTCCTTCTTGCACCCGGGTCACGACGTCGGGAACACGGGCTACCAGCTCTACCGGTCGCTCATCGCGATCGGGAGCGGTGGCATCAACGGGGTCGGCCTCGGCGCGGGCCGGGCCAAGTGGTTCTTCTTGCCGAACGCGCACACCGACTTCATCTTCGCCATCATCGGCGAAGAGCTCGGTTTCATCGGATGCCTGCTCGTGCTCGGGTTGTTCGCGGGGCTCGGCCTGGTCGGGCTGCGGATCGCGCGGCGCGCGCCGGATCGCTTCGGCATGCTGATCGCTACCGGCGTCACGGCCTGGGTGGTCGGGCAGGCCGCGATCAACCTCGGCGCCGTGGTGGGTGTTCTGCCGGTCTCGGGTGTGCCGCTACCGTTCCTTTCGGTCGGTGGGACCTCGCTCGTGATCACGATGTTCAGCATCGGGGTCGTGGCGAACATCGCGCGTCAAGCCGGCTCCTCGCCGATTCGCGGACGCGAGCCGCGCGTCGGGCCGTCCGCTGCCCGACCGGGCGTCGTGAGGGGACGCGTTCGCTCACCCGGCGTTTTCGCGCTGCTCGCCGGTGGCGGCACCGGTGGCCATACCTACCCCGCCATCGCCGTCGCCCAGGAGCTCGAACGCCGCGGTCACACGGTTCGCTTCGTCGGTGGGACGCGTGGCATCGAAGGACGCGTCGTACCGGCGGCAGGCTTCGACATCGACCTCCTGCCGGGCCGGGGTCTCCAGCGGAAGCTCACATTCGAGACGGCGCGTCAGAACATCGGCGCGCTGGTCGCCGCGGCGCTCGCCGTTCTCCGCGCGCTGTTGATCGTGCGGCGCCACCGTCCGAGTGTCGTCGTGGGATTTGGCGGGTACGCCTCGTTTCCGTGTGTTGCGGCCGCCCGCTTCTTGCGGGTGCCGGTCGTCGTGCACGAACAAGATGCCGCTCCCGGGTTGGCGAACCGCTGGGGTGTCCGGCTCGGGGCGCGTCCGGCGGTCTCTCTGCCTGCCACGCCGCTGGCCGACGCAACCCTCACCGGCAATCCCGTGCGTGGCGCGTTCGCCGAGCTGGAACGCACCCCACTCGCCGCGGGTGCCCCCGCGTTGGTCGCGGTGTTCGGAGGCGCGCAGGGTGCGCGAACGATCAATCTCGCGGCTCTCGGCTGCTACGACGCGTGGCGCGATCGCACCGATCTGGCCGTGCACCATGTCTGCGGTCCCCGGAACCTCGACACCTGTGAAGCCGAGTTGCGTCGTGTCCGGCGGGAGGACGACGCGCTGCAGTACGAGCTGGTCGCGTACGAGGAGCGGATGGATCTCCTCTACGGCCGGGCCACGCTCGCGGTGTGCCGCGCAGGCGCCGGGACGATCGCGGAGCTGACGGTGGTCGGGTTGCCCGCCGTGCTTGTTCCGCTTCCCGGAGCGCCCAGCGATCACCAGACCCGCAACGCGCAGACCCTCGAGCGCGCGGGCGCCGCGGTGATGCTGCGTGACGACGAATGTGACCCGGAGCGACTCGCGGCGCTCGTTGCGGATCTGTTGGGGTCGCCTGATCGGCTCGAGCGCATGGGCGACGCGTCGCGGGCACTGGGAAGACGCGACGCCGCCGCACGCGTCGCCGATCTCGTGGAGGAGCACGCGGGTGGCCTCTAAGGAGCCCGGGGCGGGTCCGGTCGACCTCGACCTGTCGCGACCACGGCGCGTGCACATCGTCGGCGTCGCCGGCGCCGGGATGAGCGCGATCGCGCTCGGTGCTCGCCCGGATGGGTCATGTCGTCAGCGGTTCCGACATCAAGAGTGCGGCGGTGCTCGAACGGCTCGCGGCGGCGGGCGTCGACGTGCACGTCGGCAACCGGGCCGAGTACGTGCCCGTTGATGCCGACGCAGTCGTGTACTCGACTGCGATCCCGCGCCGGAACGTCGAGCTGCTGGCGGCGGCGGAGCTCGGCATCCCGGTGTTGCACCGGTCGGCGGCGCTGGCCGCGCTCGCACTGACCCGTAAGACGGTCGCGATCGCAGGGTCGCACGGTAAGACCACGAGCGCGTCGATGCTCGCGCTGATCCTGCGTGCGGCCGGGTGGTCGCCCAGCTTCGTGATCGGCGGCGAGGTCAACGAAGTGGGCAGCAACGCGGCGTTCGGGGAAGGGGAGTGGTTGGTCGTCGAGGCCGACGAAAGCGATGGCACGTTCCTGCATCTCTCGCCGCAAGCCGCGCTCGTCACCAACGTCGAGCCGGACCACCTCGATCACTACGGAGACTTCGACGCGCTCGTGCGCGCCTTTCGAGCAGTTCGTCGCCTCGGTGTCGGGACCGGTCGTCGTCAGCGCCGACGATCCCGTCGCCGCGCGATCGCCACGAGCCTCTCCGGGCAAGACGCGGTAATACGCACCTTCGGCTTCGCGGCGACGGCCGACTACCGGATCGTCGACGAGGTCGTCGACGCGCGGGGTTGTCGCTTCGCCTTGGTCGGCGAGGGCGGGGCCCGCACCGAGATCGCGGTCCCTCGGGGAGTCAAGGCATCGACGAACGCGGCCGGTGCCATCGCGATCGCGCTGGAGATCGGCGTCGAGGTCGAAGCCGCGGTGAGGGCGCTCGCCGGCTTCGGCGGCGTCGCGCGACGCTTCCAGTACCGCGGCGAGCGCGACGGTGTGACGTTCATCGACGATTACGCCCACCTCCCGACGGAGGTCGCGGCTGCAATCGACGCCGCCCGCCGGGGGCCGTGGCGGCGCGTCGTCGTGGTGTTCCAACCTCATCGCTACTCGCGCACGGCGTCGATCGGGCCCGGGTTCGCCGACTCGTTCAGCGCGGCCGATGCGCTTGTGCTCACCGATGTGTACGGCGCCGGCGAGACGCCGATCCCCGGAGTCTCGGGCCGGCTCATCCTCCGGGCGGTCCTCGACCGCCATCCCGCGCTGCCGGTTGCGTACCTACCCCGTCCCGCCGACCTCAACGGCGTGCCTCAGCGCTATGCCCGCCCGGGCGATCTCGTGTTGACACTGGGAGCAGGCGACCTCACGACGATGCCGGATGTATGGATCGCCCGGCCCGAGCCGGCGATGGAGATTGGGTGATGGCCCGATTCGACGCGTGGCCGGGCGCGGATGATGGCGCGCGCCTCGGAGACTCCGCACGCGCAAGCGCTGCGCGCGGTAGTCGCGCAAGTCGAGGAGCGACTTCCGGGTCGGCTCCGACGTGATGCTCCTTCGGCGCCGCTGACGACGTACCGCTGCGGTGGTCCGATCGCCGCGCTCGTGCGCATCGTTCGCAACGACGATCTGTCGATTCTGGCCGAGATCCTGGCGCAGCATCGCGACGTGCCGCTGCTCGTCGTCGGGCGGGGCTCGAACCTGCTGATCGCCGACGCCGGACTTGCAGGCGTCGGTGTCGTGTTCGGCGGGGAGTTCGAGCGCATCATTGTCGACCCCGAGTCGGCGACCGTGCGGGCCGGAAGTGCGGCGCCGCTCCCGGTGCTCGCCCGGCAGGCGGCGCGAGCGGGTATCGGCGGTCTCGAGTTCTTCGTCGGCATACCCGGCAGCGTCGGCGGGGCGCTGCGCATGAACGCGGGCGGCCACGGCGCCGAGACCGAGGATGTGGTCGTGTCCGCACGAGTGATCGATCTCGACACCGGGCGATGTGCGGGAACCCGTGGCGGCCGACCTCGGCTTCGGCTACCGGCGCTCCGCGCTCGGGGTCGCGTGACGTCGTGTTGTCGGCGCTCTTCGCGGGCCGCGAGGACGATCCTGGCGCGTGCGAGCGGCGCATCGACGAGATCGTCCGGTGGCGGCGTGAGCACCAGCCCGGGGGACAGAACGCGGGATCGGTCTTCACGAACCCGCCGGGTGATGCGGCGGGACGGATCATCGACGCGTGCGGATTGAAGGGTCTGCGCGTCGGCCAGGTCGTGGTGTCGGAGAAACACGCCAACTTCTTCGCCGCGAGCCCCGGCGCGACGGCCGACGACGTCGTCGCGCTCATGCGACTCGTGCAAGCCCGAGTGGAGTCCGCCACCGGGATCCGCCTCGAGCCCGAATTGCAGCTCGTCGGCTTCGCCGACCCGTCCGAGGAGGCCTGCGAATGACGACGACCCCGACGCCGACCCGACCGGAGTCCCCCGCACCGGTGCGCATCGATCCGCGCATCCGTGAGCGTCGCAGAGAGGTCATCCGCCAGGCCGGCCGCCGGCGCCTGCGGGTGCTGCTCGTGGTCTCGGTCGTACTCAGCACTGCCGGGTTGGCGTTCTTGGTGGTCACGTCGCCCGTGCTCGACCTCGATCGCATCACCGTGACGGGCGCGCAGCACGTCACGGTTGCCCAGGTGCGCGCGGCATCGGGGGTGCACCTGCACGATCACCTCCTGTTCGTCGACACGGGCGCGGCGAAGCGCCGCGTCGAACAGCTCCCCTGGGTGCGCGATGCAACGGTGCGCCGTGATCTCCCGGGCACGTTGCGCATCACGATCGTCGAGTACAGACCGGTCGCGTACGTGCGGGTCGCGGGCGGCGTGATGCTCGTCGCCGCGAACGGCCATGTCATTGATCGCGCTGCGACGCCGCCGCCGCACACGGTCGAAGTCGTGGGAGTGCGCCGCGCCCCGAACGTGGGGGAGTTGCTCGCGCCCCCCGACGCCGCGGGCGTCGTCTCGCAGTTGCCGGCCACGCTCGCGCAACAGATTGCCGCGATCGACGTCCGTGGCGACGGACTCGCGCTCGACGTCAGGGGCAACGGGGAGATTCGCCTCGGCGATGCCGGCAACCTCGACGCGAAGGCGGCGTCGGCGCTCGCGGTGCTCTCGCAGCTCGCGGGCTCGCACTTCTCCTACATCGACGTGTCGAACTCGAACCAGGCGGTGCTGCACGCCTGATCGCGCCGCTCGCGTCGGCGTCGGAGCCGCCGAGCATGATTGATTCGGTGACCACGCTCCGGTACAGTCTCGACGCGAAGCACAGGTTGACATAAATGTCAACGTCAAGTTGAGCTTCACAGTCCGGGAGTTCTGACAGCAGGGAAGCCGGTCGTGCACGTGATGCCGTGCTTCGGGCTCGGCGGTCGACGACCAGTGGCCCGGGGCCACGGTGGAAGAAGGAAGAGGTTCACATGCTCGGCGCTCCGCAGCACTATCTCGCGGTGATCAAGGTCGTCGGTGTCGGCGGTGGTGGCTGCAACGCGGTCAACCGGATGATCGACGCGGGATTGAAGGGTGTTGAGTTCATAGCGATCAACACCGACGCGCAGTCGTTGCTGTTGTCCGACGCCGACGTGAAACTCGACATCGGGCGCACGCTGACCCGCGGTCTCGGTGCCGGATCCGATCCCGAGGTCGGCCAACAGGCAGCCGAGGAACACCGTCAAGAGATCGAAGAGGTGCTGAAGGGGGCCGACATGGTCTTCATCACCGCGGGCAAAGGCGGCGGCACCGGTACCGGCGGTGCGCCCGTCGTCGCGGAGATCGCCAAGCAGATCGGAGCGCTGACCATCGGTGTCGTGACGCGACCATTCGGCTTCGAGGGGCGCCGGCGCTCGGTGCAGGCCGAGTCGGGCATCGCGAAGCTGAAGGAGAAGGTCGACACGATCATCATCATCCCCAACGAACGCCTGCTGCAGGTCAGCGACGAGCGAACGTCGATGTTGAACGCGTTCAAGATGGCCGACGAGGTGCTGCTGCAAGGTGTCCAGGGCATCACCGATCTCATCACGACGCCCGGCCTCATCAACACCGACTTCGCCGACGTGAAGATGATCCTCACCAATGCCGGCTCGGCGCTCATGGGAGTCGGCTACGCGTCGGGCGACGGTCGCGCGGTCACCGCGGCGAGGGCGGCGATCTCGAGCCCACTGCTCGAGGCGAGCATCGAGGGTGCCCGGGGCATTTTGCTCAACGTCAGCGGTCCGTCCGATCTCGGGCTGTTCGAGCTGAACGAGGCGGCCGAGATCATCGGTCAAGCCGCGCATCCCGACGCGAACATCATCTTCGGAGCGGTGATCGACGACGCGCTCGGCGACGAGGTTCGCCTCACGGTGATCGCCGCCGGATTCGACCGCTACGAGGGGGAAGCCGGCGGTGGCCGCAAGTCGGCATACTCCCTCGAGCTCGACGACGAAGACTCGCTCGCGGGCGCCGAGGCACTCGACCTCGGCGATGACGACTTCGACGTTCCCGAATTCCTGCGGTGACCCCGCGGTCCGGCGGGGCCGAAGCGATGCTCGAAACCGCGGTCGGTCCGGCCCGGGTGTGGTGCACGGGTAAGGCGCAGGGCAACGTCGGTGACCATGTCGGCGACGATCCGCGCGTCGTCGCCCGCAATCGGGCCGAGCTTCGGCGCCGGATCGGTGTCGAGGACGAGGGTCACTGGGTCTGGCCGCGCCAGGTTCACGGTGTCGGCGTGCATATCGCGACGTTGCCCGTCCCGTATGTCACGTCGTGCGACGCCCCGGTCGCCGACGCGGTCGTCACCGCGGTTTCGGGCGTGGCGCTCGCGATCGTGACTGCCGACTGCGCGCCGATCGTCCTCGCTTGCGAGGGCGCGGTCGGCGTGGCCCACGCCGGCCACCGTGGGCTCCAGACCGGCGTGATCGAAGCCACCGTCGCGTCGTTGCGCGAGCTCGGCACGGGCGCCGTGCATGCCTTTTTGGGCCCGTGCATCCGGGCCGCGAGCTACGAGTTCGGCGCCGGCGACCTCGCTCGGTTCGTCGCCCGGTTCGGACCCGAGGTCGAGGCTCGCACCCACGACGGACGCCCCTCACTCGATATACCGGCCGCAGTCGCGATCGTGCTCGAGCGAGAAGGCGTGGCGGACCTCCAGGATTGTGGCGTGAACACCGCCGATTCGGAGGCGTACTTCTCGTATCGCCGCCGGGGCGACACCGGACGGCAGGCCACGATCGCGGTGTTGTCGTGACGGTGGCCGAGCGGCTGATGCGGGTGCGGGAACGCATCGACGCCGCGGCGAGAGCCGCCGGACGCGACCCGGGCGATGTCACCCTCGTCGTCGTGACGAAGCAGGTCGACCTCGATGACGTGCGCGCGGCGATCGCCGCGGGTGCCGCTGATCTGGGCGAGAACCGGGCTCAGGATCTCGTCGCCCGGGTCGGTGCGCTCGCCGACGCCGGGTCGGTGCGCTGGCACTTCATCGGACGCCTACAGCGCAACAAGGTGCGACTCGTCGCGCCGGTCGTGACGCTGTGGGAGTCGGTCGACCGGGACGAGCTCGGCATGGAGATCGGTCGCCGCGTTCCCGGCGCGGCGGTGCTCGTGCAGGTCAACGTAGCGGGGGAACCGCAAAAGGGCGGTTGCGCGCCCGAGGACGCGAGCGCCCTCGTCGACACATGCCGCAGCTCCGGGTGCCGGGTCGAGGGTTTGATGACCGTCCCGCCCGCGGCGGGCGACCCGCGACGCTTCTTCTCCCGGCTCCGGCGAATGGCCGACGACCTGGGGCTTTCCGCATGCTCCATGGGAATGAGCGGCGACTACGAGGCCGCCGTGGCCGAGGGTTCCACGATCGTGCGTGTCGGCAGCGCGATCTTTGGTCCGCGGCCGGGAGCCGCCGACGCGCGACGATAGCCTTGCGTACGCAGTGCGGAGGTGGCTTCCAGGCCTGCGAGAGCAGACTGGGAGCTGTTGTGTGAGCGTGCCGGCGGGTTGTCGAGAGACCTTCTCGCAAGCCTCGAGGAAGTCAGCCCAGAGAAGCGTTTTACGGACGAGAGGGACGCCGCATGTCGGTCTTTCACAAAACGATGGTCTGGCTGGGCCTCGTTGACGACGACGAGTACTACGGCGAGGACGACGAGTACTACGCGGACGAGTACGGCGAGCCGATCGCCGCGCCGCCGCGCCAAGCTGCGCGGCAACCCGCGGGTAGCCGCCGGTACGGCCACCGCCGCGCCGGTCGCCGAATCGAGCCCGCTCACGGTGATCCGTAGCCGTCGTGAACGCGAAGAAGCCGCGCCCGCGCCGGCTCCGACGGTGACGCCGCCGCGCGCGTCCGCGGTCAAACCGATACCGATGCCGGCCACCCGGGTCCACGTGATGGATCCGAAGGGATTCAACGACGCCCAGGAGGTCGGGGACCGGCTGAAGAACGGCCAACCGGTCATCTTGAACCTGCAGGGCGTCGACCGCGATCTGCAGCGTCGGCTCATCGACTTCGCGAGCGGGCTCGCGTACGCGTTGAACGGCACGATGTCGAAGGCGGCCGATCAGGTGTTCTTGCTGACACCGTCGAACGTCGAAGTCTCCGAGGAGGAGAAGGAGCGTCTGCAGGCACGCGGTCTGTATCGCACCGCACGCCCGTGAAGACAGTTCGGCGCTCGTGAAAGAAGTTCTCTGCGCAACGCTCAACGTCTACTTGCTGATCTTGTTGGCGCGCGCCGTGATGTCGTGGTTTCCGGTGCGTCCCGGCTCCGGGCTCGCAAGCTTTCTCGGCGTGCTCATGCAGCTGACGGAGCCGGTCCTCGCACCTGTGCGTCGCGTCATCCCGCCCGCGGGCATGTTCGATCTCTCGTTCTTGGTCGTGTTCATCTCGATCGAGCTCGTGCACACGGCAATCGGCTGTTCGGGCACGATCTTCTGACCGTCCGTCCGGCGGGCGTCTCCGTCGAAAAGGACGATTCGAGGTGCACCTCCCCGGGGGACACCGGGTCTACGATGGAGTGATATGGAGATCACACCGCGAGAGCTCCGCGATACCGAGATTCACTCCGAGATGCGGGGCTACAGCCGTGACGAGGTCAACGAGCTCCTCGAGCGCGCCGCAGCCGCGATCGATGCGTCGAACGAGCGGGTGACCCAGCTCCAGGAGCGACTGACCTCGGCGCAGAGCGAGGCGACGCGGACCCGGGAGACCGAGGACATCCTCCACCGCACGTTGTTGCTCGCCCAACGCGCGGCCGACGAAGCCGTCGCGGAGGCGACGGCGAAGTCGCGCCAGATGCTCGACGACGCCGAGATGTCGTCGCGGCGTCTCGTCGCCGACGCCGAGGCCGAGGCCCGCCGCAAGGGCGAAACCGAGCGGCGCCGTCTCGAACAAGAGATCGTCGAGCTCGCCGGTCGCCGCGACACGCTCCTCGCAGATGTCGAAGCGCTGACCCGTTTCGAGGCCGAGTACCGCGAGCGGATGGTGCGCGCGCTCGAGACCGACCTCAGCCGCGCTCAAGACTCGGTCGACGACCGCGCCCGCACCCAAACCCGAACCGAGCGACGTCGAGATTCCCTCGTCGATCAGCTTTCCGTCGCAGTCGGGCTCGTCAGGTCCGGCCGAGACTCCCGTCGCGCCCGTGGCCGAGACTCCCATCGCTCCGGCCTCCCCGACGCCGGACGCGACACCCGACGCGCGGGGCGCGGGAACGTCCGACGCGTCGCCTCCCTCGCTCGCGGCGGCGCCGGGCCCCGGAACCTCCGGCTCGGTCGGCGCCTCCGGTTCGGTCAGCACCGCGACGAGCGAGGTCGATGTGCGCACGCTGTTCGAACAGGGTCAAGAGACCTCACGGGAAGCGTCGCCGCGTGACGAAGGCCCGGACCGGCCGCGCCGCGACACGATCCGTGACGAGCTTCGGGCAGACGAGGTTCGGGCAGACGAGGTTCGGGCCGGCCTTGGCGACGCATCTTCCGCCGGCTCGGCTCGCGTGGCCGGGCGCGCCGCCGATCGATCTCGCCGCGGGCGACCCGGTCGACGCCAACATCCTCGACGACGACGCGTTCTTCGCAACGCTGCGCGACGCCGTCCACGACGAGAAGCCGCTGGGGCCGCGCGACGAGGACGACGATGTCACGGGCGAGAACCGCTTCTTCGACCAAGATGCCGAGCGGGGATCGTTTCGCGATGTCTTCCGCCGTCGCCGCTGAACGGAACCTCGGGGGGGGGTCAGACCCGGCGCAGCTCGAGCCAGAGAGGCTCACCATCGATCGACGCGTCGGGAGCGCTTTCGAGCGTCTCCACCGTCACGTCGAAGTCGGTCGCGAGCACCTCGGTCTTGATCCAGGTCGCGTGGCGGGCCGCGGCGTCGACGACGCGCACGGTGGACCGCAGCTCTACGGTGATGCGATCGGAGAGCTCGAATCCGTGTGCCTTGCGGCGGTCGTTGACGGCCCGGATGATCTCCCGGGCGAGACCTTCGGCGCGGAGGTCGTCATCGAGGGTCAGATCGAGCGCGACCGCGTGCGGGCCGTCCTGAGCGAGGGTCAGGTCGGCGTGTTGCTCGGCCCGGATCTCGACGTCGTGTGGTTCGAGCACTACTTCCTCGCCGTCGACGGTGAGCGAGAACGAACCTCCGTTGTCGAAGGCGCTGCGGACCTCGCTTCCGTCGACGTGCTCGAGCAGCGCCTTGACGCGCGGCGCGAGCTTGCCCAGCCTCGGCCCGAGCGTGCGGAAGTTGGGGACGACCTTGTACGAGAGGAGACCTTCCAGCGAATCCACCACCTCGAGTTGCTTGACGTTCAGCTCGTCCTTGATCTCCTGGGCCACTTCGTCACGGAGCCCCTCGCCTGCGCTGAGCAAGGCGATCGCGCGCGGCAACGGTTGGCGCACGCCGAGCTTGGCGTCGGCGCGCGCCGCTCGTCCGAGAGATACGAGGGTCCGGGCGAGCGCCATCTCGGTTTCGAGGGCGTCGTCGATCGCGTCGTCGTCGTAGCCGGGCCAGTCGCCGAGATGCACCGACTCGTCGGTGTTCGCCAGGTTGCGGAACAGTTCGTCGGCGAAGAACGGGCAGAACGGCGCGAGTAGCCGCGAGAGCGTCAGCAGCGCGCCATGCAGCGTCGCGTGCGCGACGGGATCGGACGACTTCCAAAAGCGGGCGCGGGAGCGCCGCACGTACCAGTTCGAAAGATCGTCGACGAGCTCGGCCAACGCCTGGGTGGCCGCCAATGCGTCGAATTGCTCGAGGGCCTCGGTCGCAGTCCGCACCGTGCGGTGCACCTGGGACGTGATCCAGCGGTCGAGCACATGCACCGGTTCGTCACCCGGGGCCGCGCCGGACGTCGCCGACCAGCCGTCGATGTTCGCGTAGGTGACGAAGAACGAGTAGGTGTTCCACAGTGTGAGCAGGAACTGCCGCGTCGCTTCGTCGATGCCCTCGATCGAGACCCGCTTGGGCGTCCAGGGCGAACCCGACGACAACATGTACCACCGCAGAGCGTCGGCGCCCCGCTCCGCCAGGACGGGCACGGGGTCGATCACGTTCCCGCGCGACTTCGACATCTTGAGCCCGTCTTTGTCGACGATGTGCGCGAGGCACACGACGTTGCGGTAGGGCGTCTTGCCGAACGCGAGCGTGTTCACGGCGAGCAAGGAGTAGAACCAGCCGCGGGTCTGGTCGATGGCTTCGCAGATGAAGTCGGCGGGGAAGTGGGTGTCGAACTCGTCGTTCGCCCCGAACGGGTGGTGGAACTGGGCGGCGGGCATCGAGCCCGAGTCGAACCACGCGTCGAGGACCGCCTCGATGCGATACGCGGTGCCGCGCTCGCATCGAGGGCAGGTGATCGTCACGTCGTCGACGTATGGACGGTGCAGGTCCATGCCCGTGAGATCGCGGCCGGAGAGCTTGGCCAGCTCGTCGACCGAACCGACACAGGTGTCGTGTCGGCAGTCGTGGCAACGCCAGACGGGGATGGGCGTGCCCCAGTAGCGGTCGCGTGACAGCGCCCAATCGACGTTGTTCTCGAGCCAGTCGCCGAAGCGGCCGTGCTTGATGTGCTCGGGGTACCAGTTGATCGTCTCGTTCTCGGCGATGAGCTCGGACTTGTACGCCGACGTGCGCGGCGAACCACGTCGGCTTCGCCCAGTAGATGAGCGGCGTGTCGCAGCGCCAGCAGTGCGGGTAGGAGTGTGTGTAGTCGACCAGTGCGACGAGCTTGCCCGCGGCGGGTGAGCTCCTCGATGAGATCGGGATCGGTGTCCTTGACGAAGCGTCCCGCGTAGCGTTCGCCGACCGCAGGTTCGAAGCGGGCCGCGTCGTTGACGGGATTGACGATCGGCAGCCCCTCGCGCTCGCCGACCTCGCGGTCGATCTCGCCGAACGCGGGCGCGAGGTGCACGATGCCCGACCCGTCGTCGGTGGTAACGAAGTCGTCGGCGACAACGGTGAACGCGCGTTCCCCTCGACCGACGAGCATGTCGAAGGGCGGCTCGTATCGTGCTCCGACCAACGACGCCGCGCTCGACGGGGCCGACGATCACGGCGTCGGTTCCCAAGACGTCGGCGACGCGTGCGCGGGCCATGACGAGATCGCGACCGCCCTCGGGAGCGCGCACCTGCACGTAGTCGATGCCGGGACCGATAGCCGCGCCGACGTTGGAGGGCAATGTCCATGGCGTGGTGGTCCACACGAGGAGGTCTTCGGCGCGGTCGACGAGCGGAAACCGCACGTAGACGGACGGCTCGGTCACGTCGCGGTACGCGCCCGGCTGGCCGAGCTCGTGGCTCGAGAGCGCGGTGCCGCACCGTCCGCAGTACGGCACGACCTTGTAGCCCTCGTAGATCGCGCCCGCGTCCCAGATCTCGTGGAACAGCCACCAGACGCTCTCGATGTAGTCGTTCGAAAGCGTCCAGTAGGCGCCGGCGGTGTCGAGCCACATGCCGATGCGTGCGGTCAGCGACTGCCAGTCCTCGACGTAGCGCTGTACCGAGGCGCGGCACCTCGCGTTGAAGCGCTCGATGCCGTAGTCCTCGATCTCGAACTTGGCGGAGAAGCCGAGCTCCTTTTCGACCTCGACCTCGACGGGCAGTCCGTGGCAGTCCCAGCCGCCCTTGCGGGCGACGTGCTTCCCCCGCATGGTGTGGAAGCGGGGGTAGAGGTCCTTGAACAGCCGGGCCCACACATGGTGGATGCCCGGTCTGCCGTTCGCCGTCGGCGGACCCTCGTAGAACACCCACTCCGGGGCCCCTCGCGCCGGCGCAGGGACTCCCCGAACACGTCCTCCTCCCCCCAACGTACGAGCATCGCGTCTTCGAGCGCGACGAGATCGAGGGACGGATCGACCGGACGGAACATGGCGGCAACGATACCGGCGGTCCGATCGAACATTGCGCCGAAGCCCGGCTAGCCTCCGCCGAATGCGCCGTTACTCACTCTGGTTGCGCGCGGCGGCGTGCAGCGTCCTCGCCGTGGCCACGGGAGCATTCGGCTCCGTCCTCGCAGCCCATCCCGCCGCCGCGGCAGCCACGCACGACAGTGAGGTCTACGCGTTCGGGAGCGCGACCTTCCACGGGTCCAGCGCGAACGTCGCGCTCGACACGCCCGATCGTGGCGATGACCACCACCGCGAACGGTCAGGGCTATTGGGAGGTCGCATCCGACGGCGGCATCTTCTCGTTCAACGCCCCCTTCTACGGCGCGCTCGCGGGTTGGCCGCTGGTGCAGCCGGTCGTCGGGCTCACCGCGACCCCGAGCGGCCTCGGCTACTGGATCGTCACCGCCGACGGCGGCGTGTTCCCGTTCGGTGACGCAAAGGGCTACGGCTCGATGAGCGGCAAGCCCCTCAACGCTCCGATCAAGTCGCTGATCGCCGGCCCCGGCGGCAAGGGGTACTACCTCTACGCCGCCGACGGTGGCGTGTTCTCGTTCGGTTCTGCCCGTTTCCACGGTTCGACGGGTGCCATGAGGCTTGTGGCGCCGGTCGTCGGGATGGCGTCGACCCCGAGCGGCAACGGTTACTGGCTCGTCGCGTCCGACGGCGGGATCTTCTCCTTCGGCGACGCGTGCTTCTACGGTTCTACCGGCGCGATGCGACTCGCGGCGCCTGTTGTCGGCATGGCGCGCAACGGCGCCGGCAACGGCTACTGGTTGGCCGGCGCCGATGGCGGCGTGTTCACCTTCGGCAACGCCCACTTCAAGGGCAGTGCAGCCGGTGGGGTGCCATCCAACCGTCACGTCGTGCAGGTCGTCGGCATGCCCGACGGCAACGGGTACCGGATGCTCGCGCTGCCGAACGTGTCCGACGTCGGCCTGATGAGCCGGGGTGCGACCGGTGCCGCGGTCGTCGCGGCGCAGAACCGCCTGCTCGCATTGGGCTTTTGGATGCCGAGCGCCAACGGTTCGTTCGACGACAACATGCTCCAAGCGGTCTACGCGTTCCAAAAGGCGAATGGCCTGCCGCGCACGGGCGCGATCGACGCCGCGACCCAAGCGAAGTTCCGCACCGCGACCCGTCCGCGAGCGCGGTCGACTTCGGGCTCCATGATCGAGATCGACAAGACCCGACAGATCTTGATGGTCGTCAACAACGGGTTCGTGAAATACACCTTCAACACCGCGACGGGTTCCGACCACCCTTACACACTGGACGGTGTGCGCTACAGCGCGCACACTCCCGAGGGCGTGTTCCAGGTCATCCGTCAGGTCGACGGTCCCGACCACGGCCCGCTCGGCACACTGTTCCGGCCCAAGTACTTCACGTGGTCGGGAATCGCGGTGCACGGCTACACCGAGGTACCTCCGTACCCGGCGTCGCACGGTTGCACGCGGGTCTCCAACGCCGCGATCAACTTCATCTGGGCCGACAACATCCTCCCGATCGGCGAGACCGTCTGGGTCTACGTCTGATCGCGAGGCCCCCCGCCGGTCCCGCATTCGTCCGCCGTCGATCGCCGCGCCCACGTCCATCGTCGAAACGGTCCCCGGAGGGGTGCACGTGCACGTGCACGTGCTACCCCGCAGTGGTCGGACCGAGATCGTCGGCCGTCACGGCGACGCGTTGAAGGTGCGGGTCGCGGCACCTCCCGTCGACGGCCGTGCCACCGACGCGGCGCGCGCCGTGCGCTCGCGTCCGCGCTCGGTGTCGCGCCGTCGGCGGTTTCCGTCGTGGCCGGGCACCGCTCGCGCCTCAAGCGGCTGTTCGTCGCCGGCCTCACGGCGAGCGACGCCGAGCGGCGTTTGGCCCCCCTTCTCGGCCCCGGTCCTGGGTGACCGAAGGGGCCTGCACCGGCCGCTACAATCCGGCGCCTTCCGGGGCCGTCGCCCGGACGTACGGGGTCTCGACCCCCGAGCGGACCGCTGTGCGATCCCGGCTCCGGGCCACGAACTCCGGCACACCGGCGAGCCGGCACACCGAACCAACGAGCCACTACACGAGTAGGTCAGCATGGCCCAAGCGTCCAAGGTCACCAAGAAGACCCTGACCACGAAGGTCGGGGCGAACAAGGCCGGGGCCAAGAGTTCGCCCGCACCGAAGGCGGCGTCGGCCAAGAAGAGGTCCCCCGCGGCCCGAGCGTCGGCCGCAACCGCGAAGAAGACGACGAAAGCGACCAAGGCCGCCGCCACGAAGGTGGGCAAGGGCGTGGCGAGAAAGCCGGCCGCGGCGGCGAAGAAGCCCGTCGCCAAGAAAGCGGCCGCCGCGGCGAAAAAGCCCGTCGCCAAGAAGGCGGTGGCCCAACGCGCCGGCGCGAGCACACGCAACAAGGCGACGGCGCGCAAGAGCGCGGGGAAGGCCCAAAAGGGTGCGGGGAAGCGGGTCGCGCCGACAAAGAAAGCGACCGGCTCGAAGCCGCAGGTCAAGAAAGCCGCCGCGACGCCGAAAAAGGCCCCGATGAAGGTCCAAGACAAGCCCAAACCCGCGGCGAAGCCGGCGCCGGTCAAGGTCAAGAAGGAGCCGCCGCCGAAGAAGCTCCCGCCGCCGCTCGCCCAGAGCACGCTCGACAAGCTGCGGGAGCTCCTCGAGGAGGCGCGCGCGAACCACGCCGCGCCAGGCCGAGGAGCTCGAGGCATCCGCGGAGCAGCTCGCGTCGGAGCGCGAGCAAGGCGACACGCAGTTCGACGAGGAGTCGGGTGAGGGCGACACCGTGAGCGTCGAACGAGAGCGCGACCTCTCGTTGTCGGCCACGGCGCGCCAGACCGTCGACGATATCGACCGTGCGTTGCAGCGCATCCCCACCGGGATGTACGGGGTCTGCGTGACCTGTCTCGATCGCATTCCGGTCGCCCGGCTCGAAGTCATCCCGTGGGCGGAGCAGTGCGTGAAGTGCAAGGCCCGTGGCGAACGGCGACGCTGACACCCGAAGTCGTACCCGGTCGTGGACCACGCGGGTGGTCCTGGCTCTGGCAGTCATCGTCACGGTCGACCAGCTGACCAAGGCGTGGGTCGTCGCCTCGATCGGCGATCACCCCAAGCACCTCATCGGCGACTTTCTCGTCCTGGAGGTCGCGCGCAACAGTGGCAGCGCGTTCAGCCGGTTCCAGGGTTACACGCCGGTGCTGGCGGTGCTCGCGATCGTCATCGCCGCTTTCGTCGCGCGTGCGGTGCGCCAGGCAACCGACGGATGGACGCTCGTCGCGCTCGGTACTGGTCTTGGGTGGCGCCCTCGGCAATCTCGCCGACCGGCTGGCGCGGTATCCGGGATTCCTGCGCGGCCACGTGGTCGACTGGATCGCGGTCGGCTGGTGGCCGGTCTTCAACGTCGCCGATTCGTGTATCACCGTCGGCGCGATCGTGTTGATCGCACGGACGCTCCTCGCGCCCGCCCCGACGCGGGCGCAATGATCGACGGCCCCATCCCGATCCCGGCTGCACTCGAAGGCGATCGGGTCGACCGGGCGCTCTCCTTTTTGACCGGATGGCCCCGGACCGCGGTGCAACAGTTGATCGACAACGGCGACGTCCTGCTCGCCGGTCACGCCGTATCGAAGAGCCATCGCCTTCATGAAGGCGACGTGCTCGAGGTGTTGGAAGAGCCACCGCTCGATCGCGACCGGCGGCCGGAACCCGACGCGTCGGTGGTGGTCGACGTCCGTTACGCCGACGACGACGTCGCGGTTGTCGCCAAGCCTGCCGGTCTCGTCGTGCACCCGGGCGCCGGCCACGCGACCGGCACGCTCGTCAACGGTCTGCTCGCGTGCTTTCCCGGTATCGCCGATGTCGGCGACCCGACGCGACCCGGGATCGTGCACCGGCTCGACCGCGACACGAGCGGTCTCCTCGCCGTCGCGGCTCGGCGCGTGGGTATGAGTCGCTCGTCTCCCAACTCGCGAACCGTTCGGTCGAGCGGGTGTACGTCGCTCTCGTCTGGGGTCATCTTTCGTCGCCGCGCGGCATGATCGACGCCCCGATCGGCCGCTCCGGCGCGCGTCGGACGCGTATGGCGGTCCGCAGCGCGGGCAAAGAGGCGCGGACGGAGTATTCCGTGGTCGAGCAATTCGACGACCCGCAATGCAGCCTCGTCGACTGCAGGCTCGAGACCGGTCGCACGCATCAGATCCGCGTGCACCTCTCTGCGATCGGTCATCCGGTGGTCGGTGACGGTACCTATGGTGGGTCACGCGATCAGGTCCCGCTGTCACGTCCGTTCCTGCACGCGGCGACACTGGGATTCGACCATCCCGTCACCGGGGAGCGCCTGCGTTTCGCCGAACCGCTCCCGGCCGACCTGGCTTCCGTGCTCGATCGCCTGCGCGCGGGCCGGGGTTGAGCTCTCTCGGCCCGACTCGAGCGGGACGCGCTTCGGTGTGGGCGAGGTCAGGACGAAACGTCAGGGCGCGCGTCGGGATGCCCGACGCGCGTGCGCTCGACGAGCTCCGACAACGTGACCCGCTCGAGGATGCGCCGCGACTCGTCGTCGACGCCGACCCACACCTCTTGCAGGATGCAGTGCCCCTCACAGTGGTCGGGATGCTCGGCGAGCACGATCTGGGGGCCCTCGACCGCGGCGACGATGTCGGCGAGCGTGATCTGATCGGTCGCCCTCGCCAGCACGTACCCGCCGCCGACGCCGCGCTTGGAACGGACCAGGCCGGCGCCCTTCACCGACAACAGGATCTGTTCCAGGTACGGCTGCGGAAGGTGCGTGCGCTCGGCGATCTCCTTCACGGACGTCGGCCGATCCGTCGCGTGGAGCGCGAGCGACAACAGCGCCCGGGCGGCGTAGTCGCCGCGCGTCGACATCCTCATACCCCCCATCGTCGCGCGTGCGAGGGGGGAGGCGTCGCCCCGGAGGGGGTCAGTGAGGTCCTACGCTGCCGCGGATGATCGCAGTCCGGGCCGGCCGATGAGCTCCTCCCTCGTCGGAGCAGTGCGTCCAGCTCTCGACGGCGCGTCGGTCGCGGGGCTCGTCCCGGCGCTCCTCGGACACGGCGACACGTCGTGGCTGCCGGCGCCGGCCCGTGAGGCGGAGACGGTCGTGCTGCTCGTGCTCGACGGACTGGGGTGGAACGCGCTCCGCGAGCACGCCGCGGTCATGCCCGAGCTTGCCGCCATGCCGGGCGGCCCGATCACGACGGTGACGCCGGCCACGACCGCCTCGGCTCTCACGTCGATCGCTACGGGCCTCGCTCCCGCCCAGCACGGGATCCTCGGCTACCGGATGCTCGTCGGCGGCAGCGTGCTGAACGTCTTGCGCTGGTCGGTGCACGGTGGTGGGCGCCCGCCGGACCCTTTCGACGTGCAACGGCACACGGCGTTCCTCGGTCGGCCCGTGCCGGTCGTCACCAAGGCGGAGTTCCGCACCACCGGCTTCACGGAGGCGCACCTGCGTGGCGGTCGGTTCGTGGGCTGGCACACGACCGCGGCGCTGGTCGAGCTCTGCTTGGCCGAGGTCGAGGCGGGGGAACGACTCGTGTATGGGTATTACCCCGGCGTCGATTCGATCGCGCACGAGTTCGGGCTTCGGGCGCAGGTGTGGCAGCGCGAGCTCGGCGCCGCCGACGCGATCGTGGGTGCGTTGCTCGACTCGTTGCCCGAGCGCGCCGCGCTGGTCGTCACCGCCGATCACGGACAAGTGCACCTCGAGCCCGAATCGTGGATCGCGATGCCCGACCTCGGCTCGATGACGACCGCGATGGCCGGTGACGGACGCTTCCGATACCTCTACGCGAACAAGGGCGCCGCGGCGAGCTGGCCGATGCGGCGCGCGAGCAACTGGGAACGCGCGCGTGGGTGTGGTCGCGCGCCGAGCTGCTCGACGAAGGGCTGCTCGGCACGGGCGCGACCGGGAGCGTGCCCGGGCGCGTCGGCGATGTCGTGCTCGCTGCACGCGACGAGGTTGCGTTCATCGATCCGGCGCTGCCGAACGAGTCGAAGCTCTTGTCGGGGCACGGCTCGCTCAGCCCTGACGAGATGCTCGTCCCCCTCGTCGCCGCTCACGGCCGCCGCCACCACTGAAAGCCCGAACAACCCGAACACCAAACCCGAACACCAAACCCGAACACCAAACCCGAACACCAAACCCGAACAACAGATGTGCGAGAAATCCGCTCTTGGAGCGGATTTCTCGCACATCTGTTGGTGGTGGTCGGGGTGGTGGTCGGGGTGGCGTTCAGGGATTGGAGAGCCTGGCGGCTCCGTGGCGGTCTGGGGTAGGGTAATCACACTCATGTGATTCATCCACAGGCTTGTGCACAGGCGATCTCGCCCCTGTGGATGACGACCGCGAGGGCGGAGCTTTGACTGATTCGTTCGTCCATCTGCACCTCCATACCGAGTACTCGATGCTCGACGGTGCGTCGCGGATCGGCGAGGTGGTTGCCGCCGCGGCCGCCGACGGCCAGCCCGCGGTCGGCATCACCGACCACGGCAACATGTACGGCGTTCTCCCGCTCTACGAGGCTGCGCGCGATGCCGGGATCAAGCCCGTGCTCGGCATGGAGGGCTACTTCACGAACACGTCCCGCTTCGAGCGTCCGAAGCGGTCCGAACACGAGATCTTCCACCTCACGATGCTGGCGGAGACGAACGAGGGCTACCGCAACCTCATCAAGGTGACGAGCGCGGCCTACCTCGACGGCTACTACTACAAGCCCCGCAGCGACTGGGACCTGCTGGAACGTCATCACGAGGGCATCACGGCCACGACGGGCTGTCTCGGCGGGCTCGTCTCGCAACTCTTGCTGCAGGACGAGCACGATGCGGCGCTCGAGGCTGCCGCACGCTTTCAGGACATCTTCGGTCGGGATCATTTCTTCGTCGAGCTGCAGGACCACGGCATCGACGATCAGGCGCGCGTCATGCGTCCGCTGCTCGACATCGCCCGCAAGCTTCGTGCCCCGCTGCTCGCGACGAACGACAGTCACTACACACACAAAGACGACGCCGAGTCGCACGACGCGCTCTTGTGCGTGCAGACCGGTGCGCTGCAGAGCGACCCGAAGCGGTTCAAGTTCGACGGCGACAACTTCTACATCAAGAGCGCGGCCGAGATGCGAGCGCTGTTCGCCGAGGTTCCCGACGCTGTGCGACAACACGCTGTTGATCGCCGAGCGCGCCGACGTCGAGATCGAGTTCGGCCAGGCGATCCTGCCCGCGTTCCCGGTACCGGAAGGTCACGACGAGAATTCGTATCTGCGCGAGCTCACCCTGGAAGGCGCCAAGGAGCGTTACGGACCAAGCCCGGCACCACATGTGATCGAGCGGATCGAGTTCGAGCTCGACGTCATCAAGGCGATGGGGTTCCCCGCGTACTTCCTCGTGGTCTGGGACCTGGTGCGCTACGCCAAGTCGCGCGGTATCCGCGTCGGTCCCGGGCGGGGAGCGCGGCGGGTTCGTGCGTCGCGTATTGCCTGCGCATCGTCGACATCGATCCGATCCGGTACGACCTGCTGTTCGAGCGATTCCTCAACCCGGGCCGCAAGCAGATGCCCGACATCGACATGGACTTCGACTCGCGCTACCGCGGCGAGATGATCAAGTACGCGGCCCAGCGATACGGCCACGACCACGTCGCCCAGATCATCACCTTCTCCACGATCAAAGCACGTGCTGCCGTGCGCGACGCGGCCCGGGTGCTCGGGTATCCCTATGCCGTCGGCGACAAGATCGCCAAGCTCATGCCGCCTCTGATCATGGGGCGCGACACGCCGCTGCACGCGTGCCTCACGCCCAGCGACCGTTACGCCGACGGCTACAAGATGGCGAGCGACCTGCGCGCGCTCTACGACGTCGACCCCGACGCGAAGCGGGTGGTCGACGTGGCTCGCGGGCTCGAGGGTCTGCGCCGCCAGGACGGCATCCACGCCGCCGCGGTCGTCATCACGCGTGAGCCGCTCACCGAGTACCTGCCCATCCAACGCAAGCCCGAGCCCGGTACCGCGCTCGAGGACGCGCCGATGGTGACGCAGTACGAGATGCACGGGGTCGAGGAGCTCGGGCTCTTGAAGATGGACTTCTTGGGCCTGCGCAACCTCGACGTCATCGAGATCGCGCTCGACCTCATCGAGCAGACCACCGGAACCCGGCCCGACATCGACAACATCCCGCTCGACGACGAGAAGACCTTCGACCTGTTGCGCCGGGCCGACACGATCGGTGTCTTCCAGCTCGAGGGCGGACCGTTGCGATCGCTGCTGCTCCGGCTCGCACCGACCTCCTTCGAGGACGTCGCCGCCGTGATCGCGTTGTACCGGCCCGGTCCGATGGCTCAGAACTGGCACACCGAATACGCGGAGCGCAAGAACGGCCGGCGCGCGGTCACCTTCGACCACCCCGACCTCGAGGAGATCCTCGGTCCGACCTTCGGGTTGATGATCTACCAAGAACAGCTCATGCGTGTGTCGCAGAAGCTCGCGGGCTACTCGCTCGAGGAAGCCGACAACCTCCGCAAGGCGACGGGCAAGAAGATCAGGGAGCTCATCGCGAAGGAACGCTCCAAGTTCGTCGAGGGGTGCATCCGCAACGGTCACAGCGAGCAGTTCGCGCAGGACTACTTCACGACGATCGAACCGTTCGCCGACTACTCCTTCAACAAGTCGCACAGCGTCGGTTACGGATTCATCACATATCAGACCGCGTGGTTGAAGGCGAACTATCCCGTGGCGTACTTCGCCGCGCTGTTGACGAGCGTGAAGACCAACCTCGACAAGGCCGCCGTGTATCTCGGTGAGTGCCGCCAGCTCGACATCCCCGTCCTCGTTCCCGACGTGAACGCGTCGTTCAGCGATTTCTCGTGCGAGGGACATGCGATCAGGTTCGGGCTGTCGGCCGTCCGTAACGTCGGCGAAGGTGTGTCCGCGCTGTTGATCGAAGAGCGCGAGCGCGGCGGGCCGTTCACCGACTTCCACGATTTCTGCGACCGGGTCGACGCGAACGTGCTCAACAAGCGTACGATCGAGTCGTTGATCAACGGCGGCGGCTTCGACTCGCTGGGTCACCCGCGCAAGGGTCTGCTGAACGTCTTCGAGGCCGCGGTCGATGCCGCGTTGCGCCGGCGGCGTGAGCGCGACGCGGGGACGATGAGCCTGTTCGACCTGGGCGATGCTGCCGACGAGTCGCCCGTGTTCGACGACCGCCTCGCGATTCCCGACGTCGAGTTCGACAAAGCCGAGCGACTGCGCGCCGAGAAGGACATGCTCGGCCTCTACGTGAGCGACCATCCCCTGATGGGTGTCGAGGCCGCGTTGCGTCGGCTGGTCGAGTGCTCGATCGCCGATCTGAGCGAGCTCGAAGACGGTTCCGTGCGGACGGTTGCCGGCGTGGTCACCGCGCTGCAGCGCAAGTACACCAAGCGCGGCGACCTCATGGCCACGTTCGTCCTGGAAGACCTGGCCGCGTCGATCGAGGTCATGGTCTTTCCCAAGACGATGCTCACCTACGGCGAGCTGCTCACGCCGGACGCGATCGTCACCATCCGCGGTCGCGTCGACGGACGTGACGACACCCCCAAGCTCATGGCCATGGAGATCACCCGGCCCGAGGTCCATGCCGAGGCCGGGGCCCCACTCAAGCTGCGTATCAAGGCGAGCGTGCTGACCGACGACCGGGTGCAGCGTCTGCGCGAGCTCCTTGCCGCCAACCCCGGCGACAGCCCGGTGCTGCTCACGCTCATCGGTCCCGACAAGGAGACGGATCTCCGCCTCGGCGACGAATTCCGCTGCGAAGCCCGCAATGGGCTGTTCGCGGAGCTGCGCATACTCTTCGGCGCCGAGTGCATCGGCTGAGCGCGGCTCATCGGCGTCGATGATGCCCCGCCGGCTCCGGGGAGCGGACCGCGCGGCGGCGTCTAGTCTCTCCGGATGCGTATCGGAATCTTGGGGGCGACCGGTCCCGCAGGCGGTGGACTGGCGGCCCGGCTCGCGAGCGTCGGGCACGAGGTGCTGTTCGGATCGCGGGCGGTCGACAAGGCTCGCACCGCGGTCGACGAGCTCGAGAAGGAATGGGGCGACCGCGTCGCCGGCCGCCTCATCGCGTGCGACAACGCGTGGGCGTGCGACGCACCCGTCGTGATCCTCGCGGTGCACGCGGAGTCGGCGATCCCGACGGTGCAGGAGCACGCAGACCGCCTCGCCGGCAAGATCGTCGTGTCGATGGCGAACAACCTCGTGAAACACGGCAACGAGTTCAACGCGGTGCTCCCGCCCCACGGCTCGGTCGCGGCGGAGATCCAGGCGCGGTTGTGGCGATCGCGGGTCTGCACCGCGTTCCATCTGGTCCCGGCGGCCGAGTTCGGCGAGATCGACCACGAGATGTCGAGCGATGTCATCGTGCTCGGCGACGACGACGACGCCAAGACCACGGTGATGGACATCACCAGCAGCATTCCGCGGCTGCGCCCGCTCGACGGCGGCTCGCTGCGCAACGCGGTCGGGATGGAGACTTTCGCCGCCGTCCTGTTGACGGTCAACATTCGCCACAAGATGCGGGCGAGCCTGCGGCTCACCTCCGTCTGAGCGAAACCGTCCGCATGGTCGGGCCTGGGCGAGGCATTCGGAGCAGTAGGGTCAGGCGGTGAGTTTGCGCCTGTACGACACCGCTCGGCGCTCGGTCGTGCCGTTCGAGCCTCCGCCGACCGTGCGCCTGTACGTGTGCGGGATAACCCCGTACGACTCGACGCACCTCGGCCACGCGGCGACGTACCTCACCTACGACCTCCTCATCCGCCGCCTCGAGGAGCTCGGGCACGAGGTCAGCTACGTCCGCAACATCACCGACGTCGACGATTCGATCCTGCCCAAGGCTCGTGAGCTCGGCGTGCCCTATCTCGACCTGGCCGAAGCAGAGACGGCGCGCTTTCACAGCGACATGGACGCGCTCGAGATGCGGGCGCCGGCCGCGGAGCCCCGGGCGACGGAGTCGATCGACCTCATCATCGAGCTCGTCGGGCAGCTACTGCAGTCGGGCCACGCGTATCTCACCCACGGCACCGCGTACTTCGACGTATCGACATTTCCGCGTTACGGCGAGCTGTCGCACTACTCCGAAGAGCAGATGATCCGGCTCGCCCGCGCGCGGAGGCAACCCGGACGACCCGCACCGCCGCAAACCCCTCGACTTCGTGCTATGGCAGCCGTCGCTCGCCGATGAACCCGCGTGGCGGGCTCCCTTCGGTGTCGGCCGGCCCGGCTGGCACATCGAGTGCTCGGCGATGTCGATGCACGAGCACGGACCCACCATCGATCTCCACGGCGGTGGCACCGATCTCATCTTCCCGCACCACGAGTGCGAGATCGCGCAGAGCGAGAGCCTCACGGGGAAGCCGTTCGTCACGCACTGGTTGCACTCGGCGATGGTCAACTACGAGGGCGAGAAGATGTCGAAGTCTCTCGGCAACCTCGTATTCATCGACCAGTTGCTGAAGACGGCCGACCCCCGTGCGATCCGGCTCGCGCTCATGCGTCATCACTACCGGCACGGTTTCGAGTGGTACGACACCGATCTCGAAGAGGGCACGGCCTTGTTGCGCCGGCTGCTCGCGGCCGCCGCGCGTGCAACGGGTCCGGACCCGCGCGGATTCGCGCAGCGTGTGCGCGACGCGATCGACGACGACCTCGATTCGCCGCGCGCGCTCGACGCGCTCGACGATCTCGCGAGTGCGATCCTGTCCGGTGGTGACGACCCGACCGCACGCACGGCGTTGTGCGAGCTCGGCCAACTCCTCGGAGTCGATCTCGAGCGCCCCATCGCCGACCGCTTCGTCTGATCGGGCGCCGGGCTCGAGCCGGCGCGGAATCCGCACCGTCGCCGATCCGGGCGTTGGTAGCCTCGCTGCGCATCCAGACGACGCCAATGCCGACGATAGAGACATCATGAGCGAGCAGATCACGATCAAGCTCCCCGACGGATCCACTCGGGAGTACGCGTCGGGATCGACGCCGGCGCAGGTAGCGGCTTCTATCGGCAAGGGTCTGGCCAAGGCTGCGATCGCGGCCAAGGCCGACGGCGAATGGGTCGACCTCGATCGGCCACTCGACCGTCACGTCAACCTGCAGATCGTCGTGCCCGACTCCGACGACGGCCGCGAGGTCCTTCGCCACTCGACCGCGGACGTGATGGCCGAAGCGGTGACCCGACTGTTTCCGGGTGCCAAGGTCGCGATCGGGCCCGCCATCGCCGATGGCTTCTACTACGACTTCGATCTCCCCGACGGGCAGACGTTCAGCGACGACGACCTCGGCCGCATCGAGGACGAGATGCGCCGCATCGTCAAGGCCAACCAGCGCTTCGTGCGCTCCGAGATCACCTACGACGAAGCGCTGGAGGTGTTTGCCGACCAGCCCTACAAACAAGAGATCATCGAGAAGGTCCGCACCGGCGCGGCCGACGCCGACGACAACGGCGAGGCGGGCGGCGACGGTGGGGGAGTGTCGGTGTACCGCAACGTCGCCCCCGGCAGCGACGCCGTCGAGTTCACCGACTTGTGTCGCGGTCCCCACGTTCCCTCCACCGGAAGGCTCGCCGCGTTCAAGCTGCAGAAGGTCGCGGGCGCGTACTGGCGGGGCAACGAGAAGGGCCCGATGCTGCAGCGCATCTACGGCACGGCGTGGGAGTCGAAGGCTGCGCTCGCCGAGCATCTGCACCGCCTCGCCGAGGCAGAACGGCGCGATCACCGCAAGCTCGGCGTCGACCTCGACCTGTTCTCGTTCCCCGAGGAGATCGGCTCGGGTCTCGCGGTATTCCATCCCAAGGGTGCCCGCGTGCGGCGCATCATGGAGGAGTATTCGCGCGAACGGCACGAGGCCGCGGGGTACGAGTTCGTCAACTCGCCGCACATCACGAAGTCGAAGCTCTTCGAGATCTCGGGCCACCTCGACTGGTTCGCGGATGCCATGTTCCCGCCGCTGCACGTCGACGAAGGCGGCCAGAACAACGAAGGCACGAACTACTACCTCAAGCCGATGAACTGCCCGTTCCACATCCTGATCTTCAAGCACCGCACCCGCTCGTACCGCGAGCTGCCTCTGCGGATGTTCGAGTTCGGGACCGTCTACCGCTATGAGAAGTCGGGCGTCGTGCACGGGCTCACGCGCGTTCGGGGCATGACTCAGGACGACGCCCACATCTTCTGTACCAAAGAGCAGATGGCCGGCGAGCTTTCGAGCCTGCTCGACTTCGTGCTCGACGTGCTGCGCGACTACGGCCTCGACGACTTCTACCTCGAGCTCTCGACCAAGCCCGAGGGCAAGGCGGTCGGCCGCGACGACGAATGGGAAGAGGCGACCGAGGCGTTACGCACCGCGGCCGCGACCAAGAACCTCGCGCTCGTCCTCGACGAGGGTGGCGGCGCGTTCTACGGTCCGAAGATCAGTGTGCAGGCGAAGGACGCCATCGGCCGCACCTGGCAGATGTCGACGATCCAGGTCGACTTCCAGCTCCCGCAACGGTTCGGGATGCAGTACGTCGGCGCCGACAACGAGCGCCACCAGCCGATCATGATCCACCGCGCGCTCTTCGGCACGATCGAGCGGTTCTTCGCGGTGCTCGTCGAGCACTATGCGGGTGCGTTCCCGGCTTGGCTCGCTCCCGTGCAGGCGACGGTGCTCCCCGTGAGCGACCGCAACGACGACTACGGGTTCCGAATCGTCGACCGGCTGAAGGCGGAGGGCTTCCGTGCCGAGCTGGTCGACGGTTCGACCGGCAGCCTCGGCTCGCGCATCCGCAAGGCCAAGACGGACAAGGTGCCGTACATCCTCGTGGTCGGCGACGACGACTCCGCCGCCGGCACCGTCGGCGTCAATCCGCGCGGGAGCAACGAGGTTCCCGAGCGCGACGTCAAAGTCGACGCGTTCATCGAACGGCTGGCAGCCGAAGTGCTCGAGCACCGGTAGCGCGGCGGTGGGTCTCGATCGATTGTGGGCGGACTGGCGTTCGACGTACGTGTCGAGCGCCGACACCGAGCGCGAGAAGACGGGGTGTGTGTTCTGCAATCTGGTCGACGCGACCGACGACGCCGAAGCGCTCGTGCTCGAGCGCGCGCCGGCGACGATCACGGTCATGAATCTCTATCCCTACGGATCGGGCCATCTGATGGTCGCCCCGATCCGGCACACCGCCGCGTTCGACGACCTGAGTGACGACGAGAACATTGCCGTCGCCCGGGCCCAGGTGCGGGCACTGCGCGCGATCCGGGCCGCCTACGCGCCCGAGGGAGTGAACGTGGGGGCCAACCTGGGGCGGGCCGCGGGCGCCGGGATCCCCGGGCACCTGCACGTGCACCTCCTTCCGCGCTGGTCGGGCGACACGAACTTCATGACGTCGATTGCCGAGGCCCGGGTGCTGCCCGAGAGCCTGCGAACCGGCTACGACAAGCTCAAAGCGGTATGGCCCGGGTAGCGTCCGCGCGGTGACGAACGGCGGACCGAGCGACGCGGAGCACCCGGACGACGGGGCGAGCGGCGACGAGCCCGTGCGCGATCAGCTGCCGGAAGATCTCGACGTCACCGCGTACGTCGGTCCCTATGTCTTCCCCGACATCAAGCGCCGCCGCATCGCGGGGACGATCTACCTGGTCATCGCGGCGCTCGCGTTGTGGGCCGCGCTCGCGAGCGGGAATGCCGGCCTGGTCTTCGGTGCGATCCTGCTCGCCGTCATCGCGCTGTACCACTTCGTCGCGGGTTGGTCGCTGAAGATCGATCAGACCGAAGCGCTCGCAGTGGCGAGCCGCACTGTCGGCTTCCCGGTCGGGCACGCGTCGGCTCAACTCGGATGGCGTGGTCTGCGCTCGCGTCCGGCCTGGCGCATCCTCGTGTACAGCGCCGACGAACCGCCGAGCGTGCGCGGTCTCGTCGAGCTCGACGCGGTCGACGGTCACGTCCTCGGCGAGTACACCGAGAACAACCCGGAGGATTGGACGCAGTACCCCCGTTAGCGTCTACGCCCGAGCGGCGGAGCCTTCAGGCTCTGACCGCGACGTTCCTGTCGCCGGTGATCTTGTCGACGAGGTGGGGCGGCACCGGGTCGTAGTGCGAGTGCGTGATCGTGAACCGGCCCCGACCGCCGGTCATCGAGCGCAGGTCGATGGCGTAGCGCAGCACCTCCGACGTGGGCACGTGCGCGGTGATCTCGACCTCGCCGGAGCCGACCGACGCCGAACCCTGGATACGGCCCCGCTTGGCGTTCAGATCGCCCATGATGTCGCCCTGGCTCATCTCCGGCACCACCACCACGAGTTCGCTCACCGGCTCCAGCAGCACCGGGCCCGCGTGGGCGAGCGCGTCGCGCAGGCCCATGGCGGCGGCGGTCTTGAAGGCCATCTCGGAGCTGTCGACGGGATGATGTTTCCCGTCGAAACACGTGACCTTCACGTCGACGACGGGGAAGCCGAGCGCGCCCCCGTGCTCCTCGGTCTCGATCACACCCTTTTCGACCGCGGGAATGAAGTTGCGGGGGATGACGCCTCCGACGATGGCGTCGACGAATTCGTCGCCGGCGCCACGCTCCCTCGGTTCGACCCGCAAACACGCGACGGCGAATTGACCGTGGCCGCCGCTCTGCTTCTTGAGCCGGCCCTCCGCTTCGGCGCTACCGCTGATCGTCTCCCGGTAAGCGACGTGGACGTCGTCGGTCGCGACCTCGACGCCGAACTTGCGGGCGAGCTTCTCCGTAGCGATCGAGAGATGGGTCTCGCCCATGCCGCGCAACACGGTTTGGTGGGTCTCCGGGTTGCGTTCGATACGCAGCACCGGGTCCTCTTCTTGGAGCCGGTGCAGCGCGTTGGCAAGCTTGTCCTCGTCGCCCTTGCTCTTGGCCCGAATCGCGACGGCAAGGAGGGGCTCGGGCGCGGCCAGCAGGTCGACGGTGACGTCGGCACCCTTGGTAGCGAGCACGTCGCCGGTCGCGGTATGCGTGAGCTTGGCTACGGCGGCGATGTCGCCCGCCGCGACCTCGCTCACGGCGTCCTGCTCCTTGCCACGCATCGAGAACAACTGGTGCATGCGTTCGTCGACCTTCGACCGAGCGTTCGTCAGCACGTCGTCGTGCTTGATCGTCCCGTGCAACACCTTGAACAGGTTCACATGCCCGACGTAGGGGTCGACGATCGTCTTGAACACGAGCGCGCCGGGCTGGTCGCCGTCGAGCGCGGGCGCCGGTGCTTCCTCGACCAGGAACTTGGCCAGACGGTCGATGCCGACGAGCTTCGTCGCGCTGCCGCACAGCACCGGAAACACGTTTGCCGACGCGACCCCCTGCGCGCAGCGCGCGTGCGAGCTCGGCCGTCTCGATCGCCTCGTCGCCCAGGTAGCGCTCCATCAGATCGTCGTCGCCGATCACGATGCCCTCCACCAGCGCGTCGTGCACCGAGTGCTCCTCGGTTGCCATGTCGTCGGGTACGGGGCCTTCGATTCCCTTCGAGGTTCCGGACTCGTACGTGACGGCGACGTCGTTGAGGAGGTCGATCACGCCTCGCAGGTCGGCTTCCTCGCCGATCGGGAGCTGCAGCGGTGCGACACCGGCGCCGAACTTCGCCTTGAGCTCGTCGAGCGTGCGTGAGAACGACGCGCGCTCGCGGTCGAGCTTGTTGACGAAGATCGCCCGCGGCAGCCGGCGTTGTTCGGCGAGCTTCCACGCGATCTCGGTCTGAACCTCGACGCCCTCCACCGCCGACACGACGAAGAGCGCGAGGTCGGCGGCCTGGATCGCGGCGGCGACGTCGCCCACGAAATCGGCGTAGCCGGGCGCGTCGAGCACGTTCACCTTGTGGTCATCGAGCTCGAACGGAGCGAGCGCGAGCGACACCGAGATATTGCGGCGTTGCTCTTCGGGGTCGAAGTCGCACACGGTGGAGCCGTCCTCGATCCGGCCCAGGCGGACGATCGCTCCGGCGTTGAAGAGGAGCGCCTCGGCGAGGGACGTCTTCCCGCCGCCGCCGTGGCCGACAAGGGCGACGTTGCGGATCTTCGCGGTCGGAAAGGTCTTCACCGATTGTCTCCCTCGGCCGGGCTCGCTGCTGCGTCGGATTGTACGAACGCGCACCGCGGGATTCCAGGGAGGCGAGCGCCCGGGAAGGCCGGCGCGCTCGTGGGAGTCGAGCGATCTCGGAGAAGGTCGGGGCTCGGCCCGGTCGTTTGGTACCGTGGGCGGAGTGCTCGCGGACGCGAGCGCGGACCTCTGAGGAGCACCGCATGCTCGACCGGCGCTGGCGTAATGGCGTCGAGCAGGGCCTCGGCCCCATCGGCGACGGCTTGCGCCGCGTCGGCATCACCGCCGACGCGCTGACGGTCTTCGGTCTGGTGTGCTCGGTCGCGACCGCGGTCCTCATCGGGTCGGGCCATCTCGTCTGGGCGGTCGTCGCGCTGACGGTGGCGGGCGTGAGCGACCTGCTCGACGGCTCCATCGCCCGCGGGAGCGGGCAGGCGAGCCCGCGCGGTGCCTTCTTCGACTCCGTCACCGACCGTGCGTCCGACGCGCTCTTGTTCGGCGGGGTCGCCTGGCACCTCGCGCACCGGTCGTCGTACCTTCCGCTCCTCGCGTTCGCGGTGGCCGCGTGCTCGATGTTGATCTCCTACGAGCGGGCCCGGGCCGAGTCGCTCGGGCTCGACGCCCGCGGCGGGCTGATGGAACGGGCCGAGCGGTTCGTGTTGCTCGGCATCGCCCTCGCGTTCCCCATTCTGATCCCGATGCTCTGGGTGATGCTGGCGCTCACCGCGTTCACGGCCGTGCAGCGGTTCGTGCACGTCTACCGTTTGGCCGCGCGTCCGCCGCAACCCACTCCGGCACGGCCGCGCGGCGTCGAACGACCGGCAACGCCGTTGCGCTCGTGGTGGATGGCGCGCCGCGTCGAGGGCCAGCGTCCTCGCTCGCGTCCCCGCTCCGAACGGCGCGGCGCCAGGCCGTAGCGCGTTCGTGGGGATACGAGGGCGGTTGACGACCTACGCCTATCGGGGCGCGGCCCGGGCTGCCCAACTGATCCCGACACCACTCGTTCCCGGCGTGGGTCGGGTCGCGGGGCGCGTCGGAGGTTGGCCCCAGCGATCGAACCGCAAGATGTGCGCGCGTCATCAGCGGCGCGTCACCGGCTCGGGGGATCGCGCCGCGGTCGATGCAGTCTTCGAGTGGTACGGGCGCTACTGGCTCGAGATCTTCCGGCTCCCCGCCGAGGTCAGGCGGGGCGAGATCATGGCGAACTTCACCATCGAGGGCTACGAGCACGTCACCGACGGCCTTGCCGCCGGCAACGGGGTCATCCTGGCGCTTCCGCACCTGGGCGGATGGGAGTGGGCGGCGGCGTGGATGGCGGCGCACGGTCACCACATGCTCGCCGTGGTCGAGCCTCTCCAGCCGCCCGAGCTCCTCGCATGGTTCGCCGCGCCAGCGGGAGGCCATCGGTCTCGAGGTGGTGCCGATCGGACCCGATGTCTCGCGTACCGTGCTGCGTGCGCTGCGCGACAACCGCATCGTGTGCCTGCTGACCGACCGCGACCTCACCGGCGACGGTGTCGAGGTCGAGTTCTTCGGCGAGAGGACGACCTTGCCGGGCGGGCCGGCGACGCTCGCTCTGCGCACGGGCGCCTCGCTGTTGCCGGTCGCGGTGTACTTCGAGGCCGGGCGCGGTCACCGCGGGGTCGTGCGCGCGTCGATCCCGACCGAGCGCGCGGGGCGGTTGCGCGACGATGTCGCCCGCATCACGCAATGCCTGGCGCACCAGTTCGAGGAGCTCATACGCGTCGCGCCCCGTCAGTGGCATCTGCTCCAGGCGAACTGGCCGAGCGACCGTGAATAGGAAAGCCTGGCCCGCGATGCGTCCGGCCCCCACCACCGAGATCGAGACGACGACCCGCGGACCGCGATGAGGATCGCGATGATCTGCCCATACTCCATGTCGCGACCCGGGGGAGTGCAGGGTCAGGTGCTCGGGCTCGCGCGCGAGCTGCGCCGCCTCGACGTCGACGTCCGCATCGTCGCACCCTGCGACGGGCCGCCGCCCGAGGCCACGATCATCAGCGTCGGGCCGACGGTCGAATGGGAGTCGAACGGTTCGATCGCGCCGATCTCGCCGGGCCGCGCGACGGCGCGCCGCACCGCGGAGGTGTTGCGGACCCTCGAACCCGACGTCGTGCACCTGCACGAGCCGATCGTCCCGGGCCCCACCGTCAGCGCGTTGATCGGGTTCAACGGACCGATGGTCGGCACGTTCCACGCAGCCGGAGAGGTTCCGTACCAATGGCTCCGACCCGCGCTGCGTTCGCTGATGATGCGGCTCACGTTCCGCGTCGCGGTCTCCGAGTCCGCGCGGGAAACCGCGGAGGGTAACTGGACGGGCGCGCGAATACACGGTGCTGTGGAACGGCATCGAGATCGAGCGCGTCGCCTCGGCCGAACCAGCGGTGGGTCCCCGTCCGACGGTGTTGTTCATCGGCCGTCACGAGCCCCGGAAGGGTCTCGACGTCCTGCTCGACGCGTGGGACGGCATCGATCGCGACCGCGGTTGCAGATCATCGGTGTCGGCCCGCAGACCGAGGAGTTGCGACGCCGAGCCGTCGGTGACGTCGAATGGTTCGGCACGGTCACGGATGCTCCGAGGAATTCGCTGCTTCGGGGCGCGACGGCGTTCTGCGCGCCGTCGTTGCGAGGCGAGTCGTTCGGAGTGGTGTTGCTCGAAGCGATGGCTGCGGGAGTGCCGATCGTGGCCTCCGCGATCGAGGGGTATCAAAACGTGGCGCGCTCCGGGCAAGACGCCGTCCTGGTCCCGCCCGGCGACGCGG
The DNA here is from genome assembly GCA_963784845.1 of uncultured Actinomycetes bacterium. Taxonomy (GTDB): domain Bacteria; phylum Actinomycetota; class Acidimicrobiia; order IMCC26256; family PALSA-610; genus PALSA-610. The sequence continues at coordinate 347,615 of CAWASN010000006.1, forward strand.
GAGCGCTTCGGCACGCGCTTCGTCAGCTCCTCGACGACAGACCGCTCGCGCGCCCGTCTCGTCGCGAGCGGCCGTGACCGGGCCGAGCAGTTCTCGATGCGTCGCCTGGCCGAGCGGTATCTGGAGCTGTACGAGCGCGCGTTGGTGCCGGCCGGCTAGGTCCGCCGGCTCCGCCCGAGGAGAGGGCCCGCATATTCGCTCGGTGACCGTTTCCCGGCCGACCGCTCCGTACAATGACCCTCTACCCCCTTGGGAGGTCTTTCGGTGGCAGCAGTCATCATCATCTTGGTCGTCATCGTCGTGGCGATCCTGTTCGTCGTCTTCGCCTTCAACGGCGCCGTTCGGCTGCGTAACCGAGTCGATTCCGCGTGGTCGCAGATCAGCGTGCAGCTCCAGCGTCGCCACGATCTCGATCCCGAACCTCGTCGAGACGGTGAAGGGTTACGCCGCGCACGAGAGCTCGACGCTCGAGGCCGTCACCGCGGCCCGCACCAATGCGGTGCAGGCGCAGACAGGCCGGTCCTGCGCAGCAGGCCCAAGCCGAGAACGTGTTGACCGGAGCCCTGCGTCAGCTGTTCGCACTGTCGGAGAGCTACCCCGACCTCAAGGCGAACCAGAACTTCTTGAGCCTGCAGGAGGAGCTGACGTCGACCGAGGACCGGATCGCGTACCGCGCGGCAGTTCTACAACGACAGCGTGCAGAAGTACAACACCAAGATCCAGACGTTCCCGACCGTCATCATCGCCGGGATGTTCAACTTCTCCAAGCGCGAGTTCTTCGAGGCGGAGCAGGGATCGGCCGAGGTGCCCAAGGTCCAGTTCTGATCCTGGGTCCGCGCTGAGGCGTCTCCCTCGGCAACGTTGTCTCGAGGCGATTGGTGTACGAACAGATCTCTGCGAACAAGCGCAAGACGTTCTTGCTCATTTCTTGTTCGTGATGCTGTTGTGGCGGTCGGTCTGGCGTTCGACTACTTCCTGCGCGGCGGGGTCATCGGCATCGTCATCGTCGCGATCATCGTCGGCGTGGCGTCGTTCGTCTCGTACTTCAACAGCGACAAGGTCGCGCTGCGGATGGCGCACGCGGTGCCTGCCGATCCGTTCGCAGTACGCCCGCTATCACAACCTCGTCGAGGGGCTGTGCATCGCCAGCGGGCTCCCCAAGCCCCGGCTCTACATCGTCGACGACGCCGCGCCCAACGCCTTCTCGACCGGCCGTAATCCCAAGCACGCCGCCGTTGCGGTCACGACCGGGCTGCTCGACGAAGATGAACCGCGTCGAGCTCGAGGGCGTGCTCGCGCACGAGCTGAGCCACATCCGCAACTACGACATGCTCGTGATGACGCTCGCGGTCACGATGGTCGGCATCATCGCCCTGCTCTCCGACTTCTTCTTGCGGTTCATGTTCTGGACCGGTGGCCGCGGCGGTCGCGACAACGACGGCAACAACCGCTGGGCATCGTGTTCACGATCCTCGGCTTCGTGTTGTTGATCTTCGCTCCGATCATCGCGGCGCTCATGCAGTTCGCGGTGAGCCGCAAACGCGAGTACCTCGCCGACGCGTCGGGTGTGCAGCTCACGCGCTACCCGCCCGGTCTGATCTCCGCGCTCGAGAAGCTGAAGGACGACCACACCGTCGACGCACTTCGCTTCGAAGGCCACCGCGCACCTGTGGATCGAGGAGCCGCTCGACAAGGAGTCGAACAAGGGTGACACGAAGTGGAACCACCTCTTCGACACGCATCCGCCGATCGACGACCGCATCCACGCGCTCGAGCAGATGTGACGCGAAGCTATTCGCCATGACGGATGCGTTCGTCACGTTCTGGAGCGGTCGCGCTCGCGGCCGTTGTCGTCGTTGGCCGCGTGCGGCGGGTGGCGGCGAAGCAGCTGGGCCACGTCGAAGGCGGCGGCGGTCGCAAAGGCCAAGGCCGCCAGCGCCCCGGCGTGGCGCCGCTGACCGGGTTGCCCGACCCGACCGGCGCGGCGTCGAAGCGGTCCGCGATCACGGTGAAGATCGACAACACCGCAGGCCGGCCAACCAAGTACGGCGTCGACCAGGCCGACGTCGTCTACGAGGAGGTCGTCGAGGCGGGTATCACGCGCCTCGCCGCGATCTTCAACTCGCACGCGCCCGACCGCGTCGGTCCCGTGCGCTCGGTGCGCAAGACCGATCAGAGCCTCGTGTGGCCGATCGGCGGGATCTTCGCCTACTCGGGCGGCGCGCCGTACGCGATCATGTCGATCAACACGGCGCCGGTCGTGCGGCTCGACGAGACGCCGTCCGGGTCGATGATGTTCCGCGACCACTCCGCGGCCGAGCGCGCCGTACAACCTCTACGCACACGTCGACCTCATGTACGGCAAGTGCGGCACGCCGGTTCCGCCGCCTCCGCTGTTCTCGTACCGAGCCGCGCACGCGGCGGTCGCCGGGGTGCCCGTGGCGTCGGTCGGGTCGGCTTCCGGGGCGGGTCCGCGTACCGGGCAGCCGCTTTGCCGTCACGTGGAGCTGGGACGCCGCCAGCGGAACGTGGAAGCGGTCGATCTTCGGTGCTCCCGAGACGTCGCGTCAGGGCGTGCAGCTCGCGCCGAAGAACGTCGTCGTCATGTTCGTGCCGTACGTGGGCGGCGAGAGCGCGACGCCAAGGGCGCCGAAGCCGAGATCAGCGGCACGGGCCGGGCGCTGGTGTTCACCGCGCGGCAAGGAGATCACCGGCACGTGGTCGCGGCCCGACAAGGAGCAAGCCCGCACGGCTGCTCGACGCCGAGGGGAACGTGATCCGCGCTGACGCCCGGGCAGACCTGGGTCGAGCTCCCCGACCGAGCTACTCGGTGACGAAAACTCCGTAGTCGGGCCGCGGGAACCCGCCGGTTCTAGCCTCGGCGCCATGGCCGACGAGCGCGACGCACTGACGACTGAGCGCACGACGGGCACCGCCCGGGTCAAGCGCGGGCTCGCCGAGATGCTGCGCGGCGGCGTCATCATGGACGTCGTCGACGCCGAGCAGGCGAAGATCGCCGAGGACGCCGGCGCGGTCGCCGTGATGGCGCTCGAGCGCGTCCCGTCCGATATCCGCCGCGACGGCGGCGTGGCCCGCATGAGCGACCCCTCGATGATCGAGGGCATCCAGAAGGCGGTCACGATCCCGGTGATGGCGAAGTGCCGCATCGGGCACTTCGCCGAAGCGCAGGTACTGCAGGCGCTCGGCGTCGACTACGTCGACGAGTCGGAGGTGCTCACGCCCGCCGACGAGGCGTACCACGTCGACAAGTGGGCGTTCACGGTTCCGTTCGTGTGCGGCGCGACCAATCTCGGCGAGGCGCTGCGGCGCATCGGCGAGGGCGCGTGCCTGATCCGCAGCAAGGGCGAGGCGGGCAGCGGCAACATCGTCGAGGCCGTGCGCCACCTCCGCTTGATTCTCGGCGACATCGACACGGATCAGGCCAGCCGGCTCCGAGGAGCGCTACGGGTGGGCCAACGAGCTGCGCGCGCCGGTCGATCTCGTCGAGGAGGTCGCGGAGCGCGGCGAGCTGCCGGTGCCGCTGTTCTGCGCGGGTGGCATCGCCACTCCGGCCGATGCGGCGCTCGTGATGCAGCTCGGCGCCCAGTCGGTGTTCGTCGGCAGCGGCATCTTCAAGTCGTGCGATCCCGGCGAAGCGCGCCCGCGCGATCGTCGAGGCCACCACGCACTACAAGGATGCCGACATCGTCGCCAAGGTTTCGCGCGGTCTCGGCGAAGCGATGCGCGGCGAGGAGATCGGTTCGCTCGAAGTGAAGCTCGCCGAGCGGGGCTGGTGACCGCTGTGATGCGGAGGCCGCCAGGTGAAGATCGGGGTCCTCGCACTACAGGGCGCGTTCCGCGAGCACGCTGAGGCGCTCGACGCGCTCGGGCGCCGAGGCCGTTCTCGTCAAGCGCCCGAGCATCTCGCAGTGTCGACGCGATCGTCCTGCCCGGCGGCGAGTCGACCACGGTCGACAAGCTGCTCGACTCGTCGGGGCTGCGCACGCCGCTGACCCGCCGCCTCCGCGACGGCCTGCCCGCGTTCGCGGTCTGCGCGGGTCTGATCGTGCTCGCGCGCCGAGGTGGTCGACGGCCGAGCGGACCAGCTGCCGCTCGGCGTGATCGACGTCACGGTGCGCCGCAACGGTTACGGCCGGCAGCGCGACTCGTTCGAGGCCGCTCGCGGTACGCGGGCCGCACGACGGCACCTTCCCGGGCGTGTTCATCCGTGCGCCGGTGATCGAGCGAGTCGGCCCGGGCGTGGAAGTGCTGGCCTCGTACGACGGCGTGCCCGTGCTCGGACGCCCGGGCAGATCTGGTTCGCTACGTTTCATCCCGAGCTGGCGGGCGATCTTCGTCTCCACCAACTCTTCTCAATCGCCGTCTAGGAGCGGCTGATGTCAGGTCACTCGAAGTGGCATTCGATCAAGCACAAGAAGGGTGCGGCCGACGCGGCGCGCGGCAAGCTCTTCGCGGTCCTCATCCGCCAGATCGAGGTCGCGGCGCGGTCGGGCGGCGGTGATCCCGCGTCGAACGCGACGCTTGCGCACGCATGATCCAGAAGGCGCGCGACAACTCGTTGCCCGTCGACACGATCCAGCGCGCGATCCGGCGCGGCACCGGCGAAGAAGAGGGCGTCATCTACGAGCAGGTCTCGTACGAGGGCTACGCGCCGAGCGGCGTCGCGGTGATCGTGCAGGCGCTCACCGACAACCGCAATCGCACGTCGGCGGAGATCAAGAACATCTTCAGTCGCAACGGGGGATCGTTCGCCGAGCCGGGCGCGGTGTCGTGGCAGTTCGAGCGCAAAGGGGTCATCGTGGTCGACCGGTCGGCCGACGAGGACGAGCTGACCCTGGTCGCGGCCGACGCCGGTGCCGACGACGTGCAGGATGTCGGCGAGACGCTGGCACGTGACGACGCCGCCGACCGAACTCCACGCAGTCCGCACCGCGATCGAGGAGGCCGGGATCAAGGTGAAGTCGTCCGACCTCACGATGATCCCGACCACGGTCGGTCGCGCTCGACGCAGGAGGCCCGGCCAAGTCGGTGCTGCGGCTCATGGACGTGCTCGAGGACCACGACGACGTCGAAGCCGTGTACGCCAATTTCGACATCCCCGACTCCGTGCTCGAGGCCGTCGAGCGTCGTCGAGCCCGGCTATCCCGAGGTCGGGGCGTCAGGGTCGGAGTCACCAGTCCGGGCCGTCGCGTCGGACTGTCCGACGGGAGGTGAGATCCCGATGATCGAGGTCGGACAGGACGCACCGGACTTCACCCTGCCGGGGGTCGTGAACGGCGCCAGGCGCGACTACACGCTGTCGGAGTATCGCGGCCGCAAGGTGGTGCTCGCGTTCTATCCCGGCGACAACACGCCCGGCTGTACCCGGCAGATGTGCTCGTACCGCGACAACCTCACGAAGCTCGACGCGACCGGCGCGGTGCTCCTCGGCATCTCGCCCCAGGACGTCGAGAGCCACGAGGCGTGGGCCGAGAAGAAGGGCTTCACGTTTCCCGCTGCTCGCCGACATCGACAAGTCGGTGATCGCGCGTACGGCGTCGGCGCGCCGGTGCTCGGCGTGCGCCGATCGGTGTTCGTGGTCGACCCGAGGGCAAGGTCGCGTTCGCCGACCGCAAGCTGATCGGCGCGACGTTCGTTCGGTCGACAAGCTCGTCCCCATCCTCCAGAAGTCCTGAGGGTCCCACGGCCGACGCTCCCGCCGCGCAGTGAAGGTCGCCGAGGGCGAGGCGCTAGTCTCCGCGCTCATGCGGATCGCCATGAGCGTCAACGGTACGGCGCAGGATCACGACGTCGAACCCCGTACGTTGCTCGTGCAGTACCTGCGCGAGGCGTGCGCGCCTGACCGGCACCAAGATCGGGTGCGACACGTCGAACTGCGGTGCGTGCACGGTGCTCGTCGACGGCGAGTCGGTGAAGTCGTGCACCATGCTCGCCGCGCAGGCCGACGGCGCCGCGGTCACGACGATCGAAGGCCTGGCCGACGGCGAACGGTGGCACCCGGTGCAGACTGCGTTCCACGAGAACCACGGGCTCCAGTGCGGCTATTGCACCGCGGGCATGGTGCTCGCGGCGGTGTCGCTGCTCGACGAGATCCCGAACCCGACCGAGCGCGACGTGCGGCTCGGGCTCGAGGGCAACCTGTGCCGCTGCACCGGGTACCACAACATCGTGAAGTCGGTGCTTGCCGCGGCGGAGACGATGCGGAGCGCGACGTGATCCCGGCCGCGTTCGACTACGTGCGCGGCCGAGTCGGCGACGCAGGCGATCGCGCTGCTCGGCGAGCACGGCGAGGACGCGAAGTTCCTCGCGGGCGGCATGTCGTTGCTGCCGCTCATGAAGCTGCGGCTCGCGACGCCGACCGTGCTGGTCGACGTCGGGCGCGTGCACGACCTCTCCTATGTCCGCGACGCGGGCGATCACGTCGCGATCGGCGCGCTGACCCGACACCGCGATCTCGAGACGAGCGAGCGTGCTCGCGACGCGAGTGCGGCGTGCTGCCGCGCGGTCGCGGCGCAAGTCGGCGACAATCAGGTCCGCCACCGCGGGACCATCGGCGGTTCGGTCGCGCACGGCGACCCGGCGAGCGACCTGCCCGCGGCGCTGCTCGCGCTCGACGCCACCTTCGTGGTGCAGGGGCCGGGCGGCACCCGTTCGGTCGCGGCGTACCGAGTTCTTCCGCGGGTTCCTCGAGACCGCGCTCGACGCCCGACGAGCTGCTCACCGAGATCCAGGTCCCGAAGTCGGGCGCGGCCGGATTCGCGTACGAGAAGTTCAACCGCCGTGCCCAGGACTGGGCGATCGTCGGTGCGGTCGCGGCGCGGGTGAACGGCGCGACCCACGTCGCGCTCGTCAACATGGGCTCGGTGCCCCTGCGTGCCACCGCGGTCGAGACCGCGCTGGCCCAGGGAGCTTCGGCGGCGGAAGCGGCCCGCGAGGCGGCGGTCGGGTACCGAGCCGCTCGGCCGACCTCAACGCGTCGCCCGAGTACCGCGCCCATCTCGCCCAGGTGCTCGTGCGCCGGGCGCTCGAAGCGCTCTGAGCACTGCGTCCCGAGGCTTGCGGCCGTCGTCCTCGCGGCTGGACTCGGCGTGCGCTTCGGCGGCGACACGCCGAAGCCGCTGGTCCTGCTCCACGGGCGTCCGTTGCTCGCGTACGCGCTCGACGCCGCCCGTGCGAGCGGGTGCTCGCCGGTGGTGCTCGTCGTCTCCGACGACCGGGTCGCGGCCGCCGCCCGCGGAGCCGGCGTCGAGATCGTGCGCAACGACGCACCCGAGCGTGGGATCGCGTCGAGCCTGCAGTGTGCGTTGCGCCGGTTCGAGCCCGATGCCGACGGTCGCGGGTGTCGTGGTCGGGCTGGCGGACCAGCCGCTCGTCGGCGCCGGCGCGTACCGGCGGCTCGCCGCCGCGTACGACGCCGGCGCCCGGCTCGCGGTACGCGACGTACGACGGCGTCGGCGTGGCAACCCGGTGCTGATCGGCCGGCGCCACTGGACCGAGGCCCTCGGTCTCGCCGGCGACGAGGGCGCGCGGGCGCTCTTCCGCCGGCATCCGGCCGTCGCGGTACCGTGCGACGGAACCGGGACCGACGCCGACGTCGATACCCCCCGAGACCTCGCCGAGTTGGAGTCGCGGCTCACCGACATGGAGAAGTGATGGAGATCAACGACAGCTTCCGCGTGAGCACCTCGATCGACGCCACCTGGAGGGTGATGCTCGACATCGAGGGCATCGCGCCCTGCCTGCCCGGCGCGCAGCTCCAGGAGGTCGACGGCGACGAGTACCGCGGCGTCGTGAAGGTGAAGGTCGGGCCGATCACCGCCCAGTACAAGGGTACCGGCGCGCCTCGCCGAGGTCGACGAGGCCAACCGCCGGATCGTCATCGACGCGTCGGGCCGCGACACGCGTGGACAGGGAAACGCGAAGGCGACGATCGTCGTCACGATGTCGGCCGAGGGCGGCGGCACCAAGGTCGACGTCGCCACCGATCTCGCGATCACGGGCAAGGTCGCGCAGTTCGGTCGCGGAGTGCTCGCCGATGTCTCCTCGAAGCTGATGGGCCAGTTCGTCGAGAACGTCGAGCGCGACGTCTTGAGCACGGCCGGGGGTGGCGACACCTCGCACGCGGGCGGTCCGCTCGAGCAGGCGTTGGAGAGCGCCGGTGGCGGGCCGGCATGCCGCTCCCGCCGGAGCGAAGGCAACCGGTCCCCGCAAGATCGACTCGGCCGAGGTCGCACCCGTCGACCTCCTCGGCGTCGCCGGCGCGCCGCTCGACGAAGCGGCTCGTCCCGGTCGGTATCGGCGCGCTCGTGCTCTTCGTCCTGTGGCGCATCCTCCGCGGGAGAGGGTGAGGTCGGCATCCTCGCGACGGCGGGCGTGAAGCCGTAGGATCGAACCTGTGTTCGACCCGGCCGGGCCCGTCCTCGGCATCGACCCCGGCGTGTCGCGGTGTGGCTACGGCGCCGTCATCCGCGATCAGGGCCGCCTGCGCGCGACGTCGTGCGGTGTCATCCGCACGTCTGCCGCCGAGCTGCTGCCCGAGCGGCTTCTCGCGCTCGCAGACGAGCTGGAGGCTCTGGTCGCTCAGCTCCGGCCGTCGCGCTGTCGGTGGAACGGGTCCTGTTCCAGAACAACGTGCGCACGGCGATGTCGGTGGGTCAAGCGAGCGGGCTCGCGCTCGTCGTGGCGGCGCGGGCCCGTATCCCGGTCGCGCAGTACAGCCCCAACGAGGTGAAGCTCGCGGTGACGGGCGACGGCCGGGCCGACAAGCTCGCGGTCCAGACCATGGTCACTCGCCTGCTCGCGTCTGCGAGACGTCCCCAAGCCCGCCGACGCCGCCGACGCGCTGGCACTTGCGTGTTGCCACCACGGGCGGGCGCGCATGCTGGATCGGATCCCCACGTGATCGGGACGCTGCGCGGCACAGTGCTCGAACGCACGCTGGCGGGGGAGGTGCTGGTCGAGGTGGCCGGCGTCGGCTACCGCGTCCTCGTGCCGATCAACGCGATTCCGGCGCTCGAACCGGCGACGAACGTGTTCTTGTACACGCATCAGCACGTGCGTGACGACGCGTTGATCCTGTTCGGCTTCACGAGCCGCGACGAACGCGACACCTTCGAGGCTTTGATCAGCGCGAGTGGCGTCGGCCCCAAGCTTGCGCTCGCGATCCTGTCGGTGCATTCGCCTCCCAACCTGCGCCGTTGCCTGGCCGAGGACGACCTCGACTCGCTCGTCGCGGTGCCCGGCGTCGGGAAACGCACCGCGCAACGCCTGCTCGTCGACCTGAAGGCTCGACTTTCGATGCCCGATGTGGATCTCAGTGCGATCCCGGGCTCCTCGACCCCCAACGCGCGAGCGGAGGTGCGCGACGCCCTCGTCGGGCTCGGCTACGGCAACGACGAAGTACGCGAGGTCTTCGTGCAGCTCGGCGAGGACGGCACGGTCGAGGACCTCCTGCGCGAGGCGCTCCGCCTCCTGGCGGGCCGGCCGTGAAGAAGGCCGTATGAGAGAAGAGCTGCTGAGCCCGGAGGCCGACGAAGCCGAGGTCGCCGAGGAGACGACGCTACGACCGCGACGCCTCGAGGAGTTCGTCGGTCAACCGCGCCTGCGTGAGCATCTCGAGATCATGCTGACCGCCGCCAAGCAGCGCGGGCAGGCCGTCGACCACGTGTTGCTCGCGGGTCCGCCCGGGCTCGGCAAGACGAGCCTCGCCGGGATCATCGCCACCGAGATGGGTGCGCGCATCACGCCCACGAGCGGGCCCGCGCTCGAACGCGCCGGCGACCTCGCCGCCATCCTCACGAACCTCGACGACGGTGACGTGCTGTTCATCGACGAGGTGCATCGCCTGCCGCGCGTGGTCGAGGAAAGTCTGTATCCGGCGATGGAAGACTTTCGTTTCGACGTGGTGATCGGGAAAGGCCCGAGCGCGCGGACGATCCGTCTCGATCTGCCCCGCTTCACGCTCGTCGGCGCGACCACGCGTACCGGGCTCATCACGGGACCGTTGCGCGATCGCTTCGGCTTCGTCGCCCGCCTCGATTACTACGAGACCGGCGAGCTCGCGGCGATCCTGCGCCGGGCCGCGACCATTCTCGGAGTCGAGCTCGAGTCCGACGGCGCCGACGAGATCGCGAGCCGCTCGCGCGGGACTCCCCGGATCGCCAACCGGTTGCTGAAACGCGTGCGCGACTACACGGAGGTGCGCGCCGACGGCCGGGTGACCGCGGATACGGCGCGCGACGCGCTCGCGCTGTTCGAGGTCGACGAGCTCGGCCTCGACAAGGTCGACCGCGCGATTCTCGACGCGCTCTGCCGTACGTTCGTCGGCCGGGCCGTGGGTCTGGGCACGCTGGCGGTCGCCGTGAGCGAAGCGCCCGAGACCGTCGAGGACGTCTACGAGCCGTTCCTGTTGCAGTGCGGGCTCATCGAGCGCACACCGAGAGGGCGCGTGGCCACCCCGGCCGGGTTCGCGCACATCGGTTTGCGCGCGCCGGCACGCCCGGCGAGGCTCCGGAGCTGTTCTAGGCGGGGCCGTTCTCGGAGGACCAATGGAGCTCGTGCAATACGCCGTGCGCGACCGCATCGCGCAAGTGACCATCACGAACGGTAAGGCCAACGCACTCTCGCCCGACGTGCTCTCCGGGCTCGCCGACGCGTTGTCGCGCGCGGAGGACGCCGGGGAAGCCGAGGTCGGCGCACTGCTCGTCACCGGGGTACCGGGCATGTTCTCCGGTGGCTTCGACCTCAAGGTCATGCGCAGCAGCGCGGAGGCGGCCGGCAAGCTCGTCACCGACGGCGGCGAGCTCTTCGCGCGCATGTACGGCGCACCGATCCCGGTGGTCGTGGCGTGCACCGGGCACGCGATCGCGGCCGGCGCACTCTTACTCCTCGGCGCCGACGCGCGCGTCGGCGCGCGGGGCGAGTTCCGGATCGGGCTCATCGAGACCCAGCTGGGCATGGTGCTGCCGCGTTGGGCCGTCGAGCTCGCCCAGGAGCGTTGCTCGGCGCGTCACCTCCAGGACGCGACCGTGGGCGCTCGGGTGTACGACCCCGACGGCGCCGTCGAAGCCGGGTTCCTCGACGCGGTGGTACCGCCGGAGGCGTTGGAGGCAGCGGCGCGGGCCGAAGCCCAGCGCTGGGCCGCATTCTCCCGGGATGCGTACCGCGGCCAGGTGCGAATGGTCCGGTCCGAGCGGCTGGGACGCCTGGCCGAGGCCATCGCGGCCGACCGGGGCCGGGCGTTCGAGGTGCCCGGATCGTGACCCGTTCCCGGCAAATTGCGGTGGTAGCTTCGGTTCCCGTTTCTCCGGCGTAAGGGCATCCAGTGCAGGTGGCGATCTTCCCCGTTCTCATGGTGGGCGCCATCTACCTCCTGTTATGGCGCCCCCAGCAACGGCGCATCGCCGCCGTACGCCAACTCCAGGCACAGATCCGAGAAGGCGACGAGGTATTGACCACGAGCGGTATCTACGGGCGTATCACCCGCTTGGGTGAGTCCGACGCCGACATCGAGATCGCACCCGGAACCGTGATCCACGTGGCTCGGGGCGCGATCGGTCAACGCATCGAGCCGGAGTCGTTCCCGCATCCGGGTGAGCCCTACGACGGAGAGACCGGGGCGGACTGACCAGTGCGGCGCAAGGTCATCTTGTTGTTGCTGACGGTCTTCGTGATCGTGGGCTCGTTCATCGCCACGGTGCTCGGATCGAGCCGGCCGGTGCTCGGACTCGACCTGCAGGGCGGCACGTCGATCGTCCTCGCGCCCGTCAAGGGCTCCGACCTGTCGACACTCAACACCGCCGTCACCATCATCCGGAACCGAGTGGACGGCCTCGGGATCGCCGAGCCCAGCGTCAGTCGACAGGGCAACAACATCGTCGTCGACCTGCCGGGTGTGAAGAACGCGACCGAGGCCGATCAACTCGTCGGCAAGACCGCCGAGCTCCGATTCCGAGTCGTGCAGGGGACGATCCCGTACTCGAGCGCGGCGGTGCCGACCACGGTCAAGGGCGCGACGACGACCACGGTCAAGGGCGCCACGACGACCACCGTCAAAGGTGCCACGACGACCACGGCCAAACCGGGAACCACCACGACCGCGCACGCGGCCGGAGCGGTCGGCACCATCGACACGTTGCCGATCGCGGCCGTACGCCCCGCGGCGGTGACCACGTCCACGGTGGTCGCCCCGACGACGGTCACCGCGACGACGGTCACCGCGGCCACGGCGACGACGGTCAAGGGCGCGACGACGACCACGACGACTCCCGCGGCCACCGCAGCGAACAGCACCTGCCGAGACGGCAAGGCGGCGACCCCCGACGTTGCCGATCAGTCGGTCGTGCTGCCCGACCTCAACAAGACGGTGTGTTACCTCCTGGGGGCGACGATCCTCACCGGTCGCAACGTCGGCACCGCGTCCGCGGTCGTCAACACCCAGACCGCAGCCTGGGAGGTGAACGTCCACTTCAAGAACAACGATTTCGTGACCAAGGTCGCGACTCCCTATGTCAACCAACAGGTTGCGATCGAGCTCGACGGTGTGGTCCAGTCGGCGCCGACGATCAACGCCGGCATCACCGGTCAGGACGTCACGATCAGTGGAAGCTTCACGAGCAAGCAGGCGCACAACCTCGCGCTCGTCCTGCGCTACGGGTCGCTGCCGGTGCAGCTCGTGTCACAGACCGCGCAGTCGGTGTCACCCACGCTCGGCAAGGACCAGCTGAATGCCGGCATCGTGTCGGGGCTCATCGGACTCGCGCTCGTCGCCCTCTACATGATCTTGGTCTACCGACTCCTGGGTCTGGTCGTATGGACGGGCATCGGGTTGACCGGCCTGACGTTCTTCGCCCTCGTGTCGTGGCTCTCCGCGGACCAGGGCCTCACGCTCACCCTCGCGGGCGTCACCGGCATCATCGTGTCGGTCGGCGTCACCGTTGACAGCTACGTCGTGTACTTCGAACGGCTCAAGGACGAGGTGCGCACCGGCAAGACGGTGCGGTCGTCGCTCGACTCCGGGTTCAGGCGGGCGTTCCGCACCATCATCGCCGCCGACCTCGTCTCGATGATCGGCGCGGTCGTGCTCTACCTGTTCGCGACCTCGTCGGTGAAGGGTTTCGCGTACTTCCTCGGTCTGTCGACCGCTCTCGACCTGATCCTGGCTTACTGCTTCATGTGGCCATTCGTGTCGGTGCTCGCCCGCCGCCCCGCGCTCGTGCGCATGGCCGGCGTCGGCATCGGCGCCGGCCTCGACGTTCCCGAGGCACGGGCATGACCGTCGTGGCGCCGCCGCCCGAAGCCGAGGACATCCCGGGCGTCACCCGGCGACACCGGCCTTCCGACCTCTATCACGAGCGCACGAATTTCCAGTTCATCAAGCACAGCCGGCGCTGGCTGATCCTCTCGTCGTCGCTCGTAATCCTCAGCCTCGTGCTGTTCGGGGTGCGGGGCCTCAACCTCGGCATCGATTTCGAGGGTGGGACGGCGTGGCAGGTCCAGATGAAGACGGGGAAGGCGAAGGTCGCCGACGTCCGGACCCTGCTGGGGACGCTCGGCTTCGGCGACGCGACGGTGAGCGTGCTGACGCCTCCCGGCGGCGGGACCGACTCCGTGAGGGTCGAAGCGCGCGTGATCGCCGATCCCATCAACGTGGTCCAGTCGGCGCTGGCGAAGTACGGCCAGATCGACGCCGCCTCGGTGCAGGTGCCCACCGGGACGAGTGGTGGTTCCTTCACGTTCACGGCCAAGTCCAGTGTGCATCCCACGGTCGCCGGGGTGACAGCCGCGCTGCAGGGGACACGACTCACCAATCCGAAAGTGACCGTGAAGGGCGCGGCGGTGACGGTCACGGTCGCGACCTTGCCCGCCAGTCAGGTGCAGACGGTCGCGGCCGCGCTCGCGAAGTACGCAGGGAGCACGAACGCCTCCCAGGACGTGAGTGTGACGACGGTCGGGCCCACGTGGGGCCACGAGGTCAGCCAGAAGGCGCTCAAGGCACTGATCATCTTCTTCTTCGTGCTCGCCTCGTACCTGGCGATCCGTTTCGAGTGGAAGATGTCGGCCGCGGCGATCATCGCCGTGATCCACGACATCATCTTCACGATCGGCGTCTACGCGTTGTTCCGCTTCGCGGTGTCGCCCGCGACCGTCACGGCGTTCCTGACAATCTTGGGCTTTTCGCTCTACGACACCGTCGTCGTGTTCGACAAGGTGGTCGAGTTCCAGCGGACGTTGACCGCCACCGGCCGATCGAGCTACTCCGAGATGGTGAACCGGTCGCTCAACGCAGTGTTGATGCGTTCGGTTTCGACGTCGCTGGTCGCCGTGCTTCCGGTGATCTCGCTGCTCGTCGTCGGGAGCGGCATCCTCGGCGCTACCGCGCTCGAAGACTTCGCACTCGCGCTCGCGGCCGGACTCTTCATCGGTTCGTACTCGTCCATCTTCGTCGCCGCACCGCTGCTCGCTTGGGCGAAGGAGCGCGAGCCGCAGTACCGGGCGCTGGCAGAACGCCGGCGGCGGGTCCCGGCGGCGGCCGCGTCGGCGTCGCTCGGGGTGCCTGCGGTTGCGCCCGACGAGCCCTCGGACGAGACCGGGCGCAAGCGCCTCGGGGTCCCGGGTCCTCCCGCCGTTCCGCCGGACGACGATCCAACCCCGGCCCCGCCAACAGCGCAGAAGAAAGCGCAAATAGGCTCGACCCTCGTGCGGGCGCGATGGCTCGCGTCCCGCTCGGTACCCTTGTGTCCATGGACATGGCCGGTTCCTGCGGGCGCACGTGCGTGACGTTCTCGACTACCCGAAACCGGGGATCGTCTTCAAGGACATCACGCCGCTGCTGGGCGCTCCCGAGGCGTTCCGGGCGACCGTCGACGCGCTGGGCGAGCCGTTCGCGGCGACCCGCGTCGACAAGGTGATCGGCATCGAGGCCCGGGGCTTCGTGTTCGCGGCGCCGGTGACCTATGCCCTCCAGGCCGGTTTCGTACCTGTCCGCAAGCCCGGCAAGCTTCCCTGGCAGATCGAGCGCCAGGAATACGAGCTCGAGTACGGGACCGATCTGCTCGAGATCCACCGGGACGCGATCGCGTCCCGGCGACCGGGTGCTCATCGTCGACGACGTGATCGCGACCGGCGGGACCGCGGTCGCCACGGCCCATCTGGTGGAACGGCTCGGCGGTGTCGTCGTCGGGTTCGCGTTCGTGCTGGAGCTCGGTTTCCTGCACGGTCGGGACAAGCTCGACGGCTACGAGATCCACGCGTTGGTCACCTATGAGTAGTCCGGGCGTGATCCCGTGACCAGCGCGCCGACCCGTCGCGAGCCGTGGCGGTCGAACGTCGACGGGGCGTTGCGTCCCCTGCTGGCTTCGCTGCGCAGCGGCGACGACGGACGCGAGACCGACCTCATCGAAAAGGCGTACGAGGTCGCGCGCGACGCGCACCGCGACCAGGTCCGCCGTTCGGGCGACCCCTACATCGCGCATCCGCTCGGCGTCGCGATGATCCTGTCGGATCTCGGGCTCGACGACATCACGCTCGCCGGTGCGCTGTTGCACGACGCTGTCGAGGACACCTCGGTCACCCTCGACGACCTGCGGGACGCGCTTCGGTGAGGACGTCGCCGCGATCGTCGACGGGGTGACGAAGCTCGACCGGCTCGAGTTCGACTCGCGCGAAGAGCAGCAGGCGGCGACGATGCGCAAGATGCTCGTCGCGATGGCGAAGGACGTGCGCGTCCTTTTGATCAAGCTCGCCGACCGCCTGCACAACATGCGCACGATCGCCTCGTTGCCCGAGGCGAAACAGAAGCGCATCGCCCAGGAGACGCTCGACATCTACGCGCCGCTCGCGCACCGCCTCGGCGTGCAAGACGTCAAGTGGCAGCTCGAGGACCTCGCGTTCGCGGTGCTTGCACCCGAAGCGCTACGCCGAGATCGAGGCGATGGTGCTCCAGCACGCGGGGAGCGCGAGCGGTATCTCGAAGAGGTCGTCGGTGCGGTGCGTTCACGGCTCGAGCAGCTGCACATCGATGCCGAGGTGACGGGCCGACCGAAGCACTACTGGTCGATCTACGAGAAGATGGTCGTGCGGGGCAAGGAGTTCGCCGAGATCAACGACCTCGTCGGCGTGCGCGTGATCGTCGACTCGGTCAAGGACTGCTACGGCGCGCTCGGGCTCGATCCACGCGCTCTGGCGTCCGGTACAGGGCCGGTTCAAGGACTACATCGCGATGCCCAAGTTCAACCTCTACCAGTCGTTGCACACGACGGTGGTGGGTCCGCAGGGCCAGCGCGGTCGAGTTCCAGATCCGCACCGACGAGATGCACCGCCGCGCGGAGTACGGCGTCGCCGCGCACTGGGGCTACAAGGAGCAGCGCAACCCGGCCGAGGACCTCGTGTGGTTGCAACGGATCGTCGACTGGCAGAAGGAGACGACCGATCCCGACCGAGTTCATGCAGAGCCTGAAGATCGACCTCGAACAGGACGAGGTCTTCGTCTTCACCCCGAAGGGACGCGTCGATCACGCTGCCCACCGGGGCGACGCCGGTCGACTTCGCGTACGCGATCCACACCGAGGTCGGGCACCGGTGCATCGGCGCGCGGGTGAACGCCCGGCTGGTGCCGCTCGAGTCGGCGATGCAGTCGGGCGACACGTGCGAGATCTTCACGAGCAAGGTCGAAGGCGCGGGTCCGAGCCGCGACTGGCTCCAGTTCGTGCAGACGCCCCGCGCCAGCTCGAAGATCCGGCAGTGGTTCTCGCGTGAGCGCCGCGTCGACGCGATCGACCAGGGTCGCGACGAGCTCGTCAAGGCCATGCGCCGCGAGGCGATGCCGGTGCAGAAGCTCTCTCGGCTCGCGATGTCGCCAAGGTCGCCGAGCAACTCCACTACGCCGACCTCGAGGCGCTCTACGTCGGGATCGGCGAAGGGCACGTCTCGGCCAAGGCGGTCGTCCAGCGCATCCAGCGCGAGCTGCGCGGCGGCGAGGAGCAGCTTCCGACCACCGTCGCCCGCCCACCGCGTGCCCGCGGCGCGACCGGCGCACGATGCGGGCGTGCACGTCGAGGGTCTCGACGACGTCATGGTGCGGTTGTCGCGGTGCTGCACGCCGGTACCGGGCGACGAGATCATGGGTTTCGTCACCCGCGGCCGCGGCGTCTCCGTTCACCGCACCGACTGCGCCAACGCCGTGAGCCTGCGGAGCCAGGCCGATCGGGTCATCGAGGTCGAGTGGGACAACGACGCGCCGGGCAACTACATGGTGTCGGTCGAGGTCGAGGCGCTCGACCGGTCGCGGCTGTTCCGCGACGTCGCCGACGTGCTCTCCGAGCACCACGTGAACATCCTCTCGTGCACCTCGCAGACCACAAGCCGACCGGATCGCACGCCTGCGGTTCGAGTTCGAGCTGGCCGATCCCGAGCCACCTCGACTCGATCCTCGCCGCGGTCAAACGGGTCGGTTCGGTCTACGAGGCATCACGGGTGCTCCCCGGCAACAAGTCGTAGCGCCGCGTCAAGCCCCATCGGGGCCGCACGGGTACGCGACGCCCGCGATTTCGCCTCAAGCCCTACGCCGCGGAACGCCGATCGCCGTGCGAGGGCCAGAGCCGACTCATTGCACCGGGCGACGGACCGTGCTGCCGGATGCGGGATGCAGGCGGCACGCTCACGCATCCGCGTGCACGTCCGGCCGACGCGGCTTCACGATCGTCGAGGTCGTCGTCGCGATCACCGTACTCCTGGTCTCGTTCCTGGCCGCGGCCGCTGCTGTTCGAGAACGCGATCATCGTCTCCGGCAACACCCGCAACCGCGTCGTGGCCGCGAACCTCGCGACTCGGCAGATCGAGAACGGTGCGCGGGCAGGCGGCCGATCCCGACTCAGTTCACCATCGATCCCGCAGGGAACAGACCGTCACCACGCCGCCAGACGGTGAACGGGCTCCAGTACACGGTGACCCAGGACATGCAGTGCGTCGGGCAGAGCTCGACCACGAGCGCCTGCGACAGCGCGGGGTCGACCACCGGCCAGATCATGCAGGTCAACGAGTCGGTGACGTGGCCGGGCATGGGCGGACCGAGCCGGTCACGAGGTCGACGACGCTCGCTCCGCCCGCCGGTGCCTACTCGGCGTCGACCGGGTCGATCGCCGCGAAGGTGCTCGACTCGGCCGGGCGCGGCGCTCGGCAACGTCAGCGTCCAGATCGACGGGTCCGACGACCGCTGACCCAGCAGACGACGACCGAAGGGTGTGCGTACTTCGCGTTCTCGACGCCCGGCGCGTACACGGTCGAGCGTGATCGAGGGCACCGGTGTGGGTGACCAGGAGCTCCTCGTGCCCGCGCAGACGGCGTCGGTCTCCGTCGGCCAGACGACGTCGCTGCAGTTCCAGTACGACACGCCCGCGACGATCGTCGCGACGCTGCGTCGCCGACGAACACGCCGGGCGCACCCCCACGCGACGGGCATGTCGATCTCGGTCGCGAACACGGGGCTGCAGCCGTACGGCCAGTACTCGTTCGCCGCGGCGCACGGGCGACGTCACGACGTCGCCCAGCCTGTTCCCGTACGCCGAGCGGCTACACGGTGTTCGCCGGCAACTGCACCGACAACAACCCGCTCGGCAAGGACACCAACCGCAACCTCTTCTACCCGACGGCCGGGCACGGTTCCGGTCGCGTCACGCCGGGCGGGACGACCACGACGCAGGTGCCGCTCTACGACCTGCCGATCCACGTCCAGACGCGGCCGCGGTCGCGGTCGCCGGGACGACGCCACCGCGGCGGAGACGACGACATTCGCCTCGCCCTACACGGCGGTGTGCACGAATGGGACGGCGAACGGGACGGCGCCCGACGCTCGGGCTGGTCGACCACGAGCGCGACCGGGGACAGCACGACTGCGCTCCCGCTCGGGCACTGGACGATCAGTGCGACCTGCCCGGGGGCACGCCGCGCGTGCAGACGTCGAACAAGTCGGGAGCCGTCAACATCTGGGTCAAGCCCGACGGCGTGTACGGCGTCGAGCGGTACGGCGACGTCGCGACGACTACGTACCCGGGTCCGATCACGGTGGTGGTCAGTTGAGCCACGCGTCATGCGGCCGATGCGGCGCCGCGCACGAACGGGCTACACGCTGATCGAGATGATGATCGCGATGACGCTGCTGTCGTTCGTGACCGCGGCCGCGTTCGGTCGTGGTCGCGTGATGCAGAACCAGGCGGTGGCGACCACCGACCGGTTCACCGCCGAAGGCGAAGCCCAGACGATCGCCGATCGCATCACGAAGGACCTCCGTACCGCGGTCGCGCCGACCAGCACGACCGGCGCGCGTTCGCGTCGGCCGACGTGAACGACGTCATGTTCTACGCGAGCCTCGCCGATCTCAGCGGCCCGAGCGAACGGTCCGACCGTGCACGCGTACACGTCGCTGGTCGCCGGCACGAACGTCTATGTCTTCCACGAGGACGCCGACGCCGCCCGACAGCACGGTCGACCCGGGGAACTACACCTATACCGGGGCGCCGTCGAACCGCATCGACGGCAAGTACATCGACACCAGCCAGCCGATCTTCACGTACTACGACGCCGACGGGAACGCCGATCACGCCGATGCCGATCACGACGACCGCGGCTCTGCGCAGCATCGACACGGTCGGCATCACGTGCGCGTCCGGGTGCACGCCGACAGTCGCCGGTCGTCGTCATCTCAACGCCGCGTCCACGTCCGCAACGTCGACTACAACCCGAACAGCTGACGCCATGATCCAGTTCTTCTGCCGACGCTTCCGACACACCGCCCCGACGGCTCGCACGACGAGAGCCGGTCTCGCGATGATCATCGTGATCACCGTCGTGATGCTGCATGACGATCATCCCGCTCGCGATCGTGCAGGGCGCGTCGCGCAGCTTCCCCTGTCGCGTCACGACCAGGACCACGAGTCGGCGCTCGCCGCGGCCGAGGCCGGCGTCGACGACTACCTCAACCGTCTCGCGCAGAACAACAACTACTGGACCTACAGCGCGACCAACCCGCCGCCGCCCGCGAACCCGGCGTTCACGGATTGGGTGCAGGTCCCGGGCCCGAGCACCAACGGCGAGTGCTTCCGCTACACGCCCGACACGACGAAGACGCCGCGACGCGGCATCGTCTACCTCACGTCGTCCGGGAAGCGGTCACGAACCCGACGTCGGCTGTTCGTCGGCCGGTGTGATCCGCACCGTCAAGCTCGGCCTGCGCCGCCAGGGGTTCCTCGACTATCTCTGGCTGACCGACTACGAGATCACCGACCCGGTGCTGTCGGGGCGAACCGTCGTCGTGCACGTACCACTCGTGGGAGTGGAACCCCACGGCGCAACAGGTACGGGCCGACACACGTCGAACTGCAGCGATCGTGTACTGGATCGACGCTGGCGGTCGCTGAACGGGCCCGTGCACACCAACGACGGGCTGTACGTGTGCGGCAGCCCGAGTTCAACGGCGACACCGACACCTACTACAACTCGCCGACGAGCAACAACGTGTTCCACAGCACGAGTTCGGCGGACCGGGACGCGACCGTGCTCAATCCGCTCGGGTGCTCGAACTCGCCGACATTCACCGGACGCAACGATGACCCGCAAGCGGCGTCGATCCTCGCCGTTCCCGCCCGCGAACACCTCGATCCGGACGCAGGCCGACGGTGCGCAGGGTGGCACCGGCTGCCTCTACACCGGGCCGACGACGATCACGTTGCTCTCCGACCGGCAAGATGAACGTCGTCGAGCTCGAAGACGAAGTCGACGAACGCCGGGTGCGGCCCGGGCAACAACCTGAGCCTGCCGGCCAACGGCGTGATCTACGTGCAGAACGGTCCCGAGCTCGCGTTCCGACCCGAACCATTCGTCGTGCTCCGGCTCGTCGTGCAACGGTGACGTCAACGTCAGCGGCACGCTCGAACGGCCAGCTCACGGTCGCGTCGCAGAACGACATCGACATCACGGGCGACCTCGCTGTACCACCAGTACCCGGCCGGCAACGACGTGCTCGGTCTCGTCGCCAACAACGACGTCGCCGTCGTGCACCCGCAGCGGCGCCAACGTGCACCGACGACCTGACGATCGACGCCGCGATCATGTCGCTCAACCACTCGTTCTACGTCCAGAACTGGGCCTCGGGTGGCGAACACCGCGTGCTCGGGAGCGCATCCGTGTGCAATCCCGGCGCGCACAGCCTGAACGTCAACGGCGTGATCACCCAGAAGTTCCGCGGGCCCGTCGGAACGTTCAACGGCTCGACCCGGCACGCTGATCCGGCGGGTACAACAAGAACTACACGCTACGACACCCGCCTCAAGTACCTGAGCCCGCCCTACTTCCTCAGCCCGACGCAGTCGGCGTGGATCCGCATCTCGTACGCGGAGCTCAAGCCCAGCGGTTCCGTAGCGAAAGCGTCACTCGAGCCGGTCGTCCGCTACGGCCGGCGTTGCTCGAGGCCCTGCGCGCGGTGCCCGGCCGTGCCGGCGAACCGCGAATGGCGCCGGCGAATGGCGACCGCATGATCGTCGGGCGCGCGGACCCTGGCTAGCATGCCGCGCATGTCGCCGCGATCGAGACGTCATGCGCGCGCCCAAAGGCATGCTCGACGTGCTGCCGCCTGAATCCGCGCGGTGGATGGAGGTCGTCGCGCGCTTCGCCGGACGGGCCGAGCGGTTCGGCTACGGCATGCTCGTGACGCCGATCGTCGAGCACTACGAGGTGTTCGCAGCGGGTCGGCGAGACCACCGACGTCGTGCGCAAGGAGATGTACGACTTCGTCGATCGGGGCGGCCGCCGGCTGGCGCTGCGCGCCCGAGGGGACCGCGCCGGTCGTGCGCGCGTTCGTGCAGCACCGACCGCCGACGCCGTGGAAGGTCTGGTACCTCGCACCGAACTTCCGGGCCGAGCAGCCGCAAGCCGGGCGCTACCGCCAGCACTGGCAGCTCGGGGCCGAGGTGATCGGCATCGACGATCCCGACGTCGACGTCGAGATCATCGAGCTGCTCTGGGGCTTCTGTCGCGACCTCGGTCTGCGTGATGTTCGCCTGTCGATCAACTCGATGGGTGACGCCGAGACCCGAGCGCGCTACCGCGAGGTGCTGCTCGAGTACTGGCATGCGCACGCCGTCGCTTCTCGGCGCCGAGATGGAACGGGCCGAAGCGAACCCGCTGCGCATCCTCGACTCGAAGCGCCCCGACTGGAGCGACATGCTCGAGCGCGCGCCGCAGCTCGGCGAGTACCTGAGCGACGCGTCGGCGACCCATTTCGCGACGCGTGCAGGCGGGTCTGCGGGCGCTCGGTATCCCGTTCGAGATCGCGCCCCGGCTCGTGCGAGGCTTCGACTACTACACGAGCACCGTCTTCGAGCTCGCGAGCGACGCGCTCGACGCCGCGCAGAACGCGATCGGTGGCGGCGGTCGCTACGACAGGCTCGCCGAGGAGATGGGCGGGCCCGCGGCGCCGTCGATCGGGTTCGGGTCGGGCATCGAGCGACTGTTGCTCGCGTGCGACGCCGAGGGGGTGCTGCCGGTTGCCGCTGCCGCGCGTCGACGTGTTCGTGGTCGACCCGATCGGCGTTGCCGACACCGCAGTGCTGCTCGCCGAGCTCCGGGAATCCGGGCTCGCGGCCGATCGCTCGTACGGCGGGCGATCGTTCAAGAAGCAGATGACCGCGGCCGATCGCTCGGGCGCGCGTTGGGCGGTCATCGTGGGTGCTCGGGAGGCGCGAACGTGGAATGGTTGCGGTGAGGGATCTCCGTGCCGCCGAGCCGCTACAGCAAGAAGTGCGGCGTGAAGAGATCGCGGCGTGGTTGCGGATGAGGAAGGACGAAGCACCATCATGATGCGATCGCATCGAGCCGGAGATCTCCGCAGCGACCGACATCGGATCGTCGGTGGTCGTGTGTGGTTGGGTCGCCAGCCGCCGTGACCACGGGGGCAAGGTGTTCCTCGACGTCCGCGACGTCGCCGGCGTGGTGCAGGTGGTGGTCGATCCGCAGCTCTCGGGCCTCGAGGTCGCGCATCGTGTTCGGGGCGAATGGGTCGTGCGGGTCGGCGGGCGACGTGGCCGCGCGGCCCGATGGCACCGTGAACGACGAGCTTCCGACGGGCGCGGTCGAGGTCGTGGCCCGCGAGATCGAGGTGCTCAACGAGTCCGAGCCGTCGCCGTTCCCGCTCGACGAGCGCGTCGGACGTCGACGAGGTGTTGCGGCTCCGTCATCGCTATCTCGACCTTCGGCGCGCGCCGATGCAGCGGAACTTGCGGCTGCGCGCCGGCGGTGAACCGGGTGATGCGCGAGACGATGGCCGCCCAGGACTTCGTCGAAGTCGAGACGCCGATGCTCATCGCGTCGACGCCCGAGGGCGCGCGCGACTTCGTCGTCCCGTCGCGGTTGCGGCCGGGTGAGTTCTACGCGCTGCCGCAGAGCCCGCAGCTCTTCAAGCAGCTGTTGATGGTCGGCGGCTTCGATCGCTACTTCCAGATCGCGCGGTGCCTGCGCGACGAGGACCTCCGTGCCGACCGCCAGTTCGAGTTCATGCAGCTCGACGTCGAGATGTCCTTCGCCGATCAAGACGACGTGCTCGAGGCGGTGTCGGCCGCGGTGCTCGGCGCGGCCGAGGTCGCGCGTCCCGGCGAGGCGCCGGCATCGATCCCGCGAGATGACCTGGCTCGAGGCGATGGAGCGCTTCGGCTCCGACAAGCCCGACCTGCGGTTCGGTATGGAGCTCGTCGAGCTCACCGACGTGTTCGGCGCGACCGAGTTCCGCGCGTTCGCGGGCGCCGACGCGGTGAAGGGCATCCGAGTGCGAGGGCCAGGGCGACATGTCGCGCTCACGCCTCGACGCGCTCACCGAGCGGGCCAAATCGCTCGGTGCGCTCGGCCTCGTGTGGATGCGCGTGCGCGACGGTGGTGTGCTCGAGTCGCCGGTTGCCAAGTTCGTCTCGGAAGCGGAGCAGCTCGGGCTCGTCGACGCTCTCGGCGCGCGTCGCCGGCGACCTGATCCTGATCGTCGCGGGCGCACGTCCGATGGTGCGCGAGGTGTTGGGCGCGCTGCGGCTCGACCTCGGTCGCCCGCCCGTCGGCGAGGGCGGGCTGCGCGTTCGTGTGGGTCGTCGACTTCCCGTTGTTCGAGGCGGCCGAGGGCGACGACGGAGCGCCCGGCGGTGCCGCGCCGATGCACCACCCGTTCACCATGCCGCACCCCGAGGACATCGACCGGCTGGAGTCGGATCCGCTTGTCGGTGCGCGCCCGTGCCTACGACCTCGTGCTGAACGGGTGGGAGCTGGGATCGGGCTCGGTGCGAATCCATCGTCCCGACGTGCAGCAGCGTGTCTTCTCCGTGATCGGGATCGACGCCGACGACGCCCAGGAACGGTTCGGGTTCCTGCTGGAGGCGTTCCGCTTCGGGGCGCCGCCGCACGCGGGCTTCGCGGTCGGCATCGACCGGTTCGTCGCGATCCTCTCGGGCGAGGAGAACATCCGCGAGGTGATCGCGTTCCCGAAGACCCAGTCCGGAGTGGACCCGCTCACCGGCGCTCCGAGCTCGGTAGACCCCCGGCAACTCCGCGACCTCGGTCTGCGTCTTCTCGACAACAAGACCTCCTGAGCCCCCGACCCCCCCGACCCCCCCGAAACCACGCCCAACAGATGTGCGAGAAATCCGCGTGGAGCGCGGAAAAGTCGCACAACGCGGGGTCGAATCCGGCGGCGGAAGGAGCGTGTCTCAGCGTGTCCGTACCGTTCGACGATGGATGCACACCTTGCCCGCTTCGAGAAACTGCTCGAGTCACAGCACGGACTGGTGACTCTTGCCCAGCTACGCCAAGGAGACCTGAGCGCCGACCAGCGTCAACGACTGGTCGACAGACATGTGCTGCGGCGGCGTTCGTCCGCGGGTATACGGCATCGTCGGAGGGCCGAACTCCTGGGAACGAGGCCTGCTCGCTGCCGTCCTGTCCGTCGACGGTGCCGTTGCCTCACATGCCTCGGCGGCGAGGCTCTGGCGACTTCAGCCCCGGCCCGAGGATCGCTACGAGATCACCATCGGCCGGCGATACCGCGCCGAGGTTCGCGGTGTCGTGTTGCATTCGTCCTTGGTGCTCGATGACGACGATGTCGTGCGACGCGAAGGCGTTGCGTGCACATCCTTCGAGCGCACACTGGCCGACTGCACCACGAAGATGAGCGAGTTCCAACTGGGTCGTGCCCTCGATGACGGCCTGCGTCGCGGCCTGGCGTCGCTTCGACGCCTGCGAGCCTGCGCGGAGCGGCTCGAATCCGGCCCGGGTCGGCACATGTCGGTCGTGCGGTCGCTGCTTGCGGCGCGAGGAGCATCGTTCGATCCGGGCGGTAGCCAGTCCGAACTGAACCTGCTCGAGATCTTTCGCCGGGCGCGCCTTCCCGCGCCGGTGCAGCAGTTGCGGGTGAAGATCGGCTCGAACACCTATCGACCGGACTTCGCATGGCCGGACTGCAAAGTCTTCGCCGAGTACTACGGCCTCCCGTTCCATACCGGTGCGACGCGCGGTCGTGGCAGACAGCGAACGCCTGACCGCCTTTCCGCCGCCGGCTGGCTGCCGCTCGTGTTCACACGCTCCTCCTCGGATCGAGAGATCGTCGAGCAGACGGCGAAACGCTCTATCGACGCGGTCGTTGTGCGAGGAAAGTCAGCGCATAGCGCTGATTTCTCGCACCAATCTGTTGGTGGGGATTCGGGGCGCGTAGCCTGCGGGGGTGAGCCCGGGGTCCGGATCTGTTCGCTTCTGCGGTCGAGGAGCGGTCGGCGCGCAAGGCGCCGCTCGCGGCGCGGTTGCGGCCGCGGACCCTCGACGAAGTCGTCGGCCAACAGCATCTGCTGGGTCGGGGCAAGCCGCTGCGGGTGCTGATCGAATCCGATCGCCTCTCGTCGGTCGTCATCTGGGGGCCGCCCGGGCACCGGCAAGACAACCATCGCCCGGCTCGTTGCCGGGCGTCAGCGAGAAGGCGTTCGAGACGCTGAGCGCGGTGAGCGCAGGGGTGAAGGACGTGCGCGAGGTGGCGGAGCGGGCCCGGGCCCGGCTCGGCGAGCGTGGGCAGGGCACGATCCTGTTCCTCGACGAAGTCCATCGCTTCTCGCGCGCCCAACAAGACGTGCTGCTCCCGTTCGTCGAGGAGGGTCTGCTCGTTCTCGTCGGCGCGACCACGGAGAACCCGTTCTTCTCCCTCACCGGGCCGCTGCTCTCGCGCAGCACGCTGTTCCGGCTCGAACCGCTCGACGACGCCGCGCTCGACGTGCTCGCACGGCGCGCGCTCGACGATGTCGACCGCGGCCTCGGCGCGGAACCGACAGTTATCGACGATGCTGCGCTGCAACACCTGGTCGACAAGAGCGAAGGGGACGCCCGCCACCTCCTCACGGTGCTGGAGGTCGCACACGCGCTCACGGTCAGGACGGCCGGTCGGCGATCACGCTCGCCGACGCCGAGGCCGCGCTCGCGCTCCGCAGCGTGCGCTACGGCGACGACGAGCATTACGACATCATCTCCGCGTTCATCAAGTCGATCCGCGGCTCGGATCCCGACGCGGGCCTCTACTGGCTCGCACGCATGCTCGAAGCCGGAGAGGACGCCCGCTTCATCGCCCGCCGCCTCGTCATCCTCGCGAGTGAGGACGTCGGGCTCGCCGATCCCCAGGCGTTGCTCACCGCGGATGCGGTCGCCCGCGCCGTCGAGTACGTCGGTCTGCCCGAGGTGGCGATCAACCTTGCACACGCCGTGATCCACCTGGCGCTCGCGCCCAAGAGCAACAGCGTCGTCGAGGCGCTGGGTGCGGCAACCTCGGCCGTGCGTGACCGCCGCCCCGGGCCGGTAGCCGATGCATCTCCGGGATGCCCACTACCGCGGGGCCCAGGTGCTCGGTCACGGCAAGGGCTACGTCTATCCTCACGACGATCCGAGCGGCTGGGTGCCGCAGCAGCACATGCCGGCGGAGGTCGCGGGCGAGCAGTTCTACCGGGCCAAAGGACACGGAGCCGAGCTCGATCTGATCGAGCAGTGGCGCAAGCGACGTGGAGAGGACGCGAGCAACGTGCCGACCAGTGATCTGAACAACCCGGCGCCGGTGGACCCCGTCGGGAACCGGGCGGGCGAAGATGTCGACGGGTGACGTCCTCGCCGTGATCGCGGCGACCGTGGTCACGATCCTCGTGGTCGTCTTGGCGATGGTGCTCGTCATGCTCGCCCGCACGCTGCGCAGCCTCCGGCGGACGCTGGCGACGCTGGAGCACGACGCGCTCCAGCTCCTGGACGACGCGCGCGTCTCGGTCGACGACGCCGCGGTCGAGATCGATCGCGTCGAGCGCCTCGTGACCTCGGCCGAGCGGCTCGACGAGGCGAAGCGCGCGATCGCCACTCCGGTCGTGAAGGCGATGGCCTTCGGCACCGGCGTCTCGCGCGCGGCGCAGCGACTGCGCGAAGGGGAGTCGCCGAGAGTGGAGTCGCGCGCGTCGGCCCGTCGGCGCCGGTCCGCGTCCTGAGACCGTGACGGGAACGACTTTGAGCAGGAACGACTTCGACGGGAACGACCTCGACGGGAGCGGCGTGATCAAACGACTCCTTTGGCTGGTGATCGGGTTCGTGCTCGGGCTCGGTTCGTCGTGGACCGTGATGCGCCGAGTGCGCCGGGCGGCGCTGCGGCTCGCGCCCGCCGATGTCGTCGATCGCTGGGGTGACAACGTCCGGGCGGCCGTGAACGAGGGTCGCGACGCCATGCGCGCCCGCGAAGCCGCATTCAAAGGCAGCTCGGTACGGAGCGCCGGCAAGTAACCTGGAACGGTTATGCCCGACCGTCCGACGACCGCTGACGAGCTGCGACGCGCCTTCGTGGAGTTCTTCACCGTGCGCCGCCCATGTGCACGTACCGTCGGCCAGCGTGATCCCCGTCGACAAGTCGTTGCTGTTCACGGTCGCCGGAATGGTCCCGTTCAAGTCGTTCTTCACCGGCGAGGAGACGGCGCCCTACCGCCGGGCGGTGTCCGTCCAGAAATGTGTGCGGGCCGGCGGCAAGCACAACGACCTCGACGACATCGGCCGCACGAACCGCCACTTCTCGTTCTTCGAGATGCTCGGCAACTTCAGCTTCGGCGACTACTTCAAGTCCGACGCGATTCCCTGGGCGTACGAGTTCTACACGGGTGTGCTGAAGCTCGATCCGGCACGCCTGTGGGTCACGGTGCACGAGGACGACGACGAGGCGGAGCAGATCTGGCGCGAACGCGTGGGCTTTCCGGCCGAGCGGATCCAGCGCCTCGGAGACGACAACTTCTGGCGAATGGGCGACACCGGCCCGTGCGGGCCGTCGTCGGAGATCTTCTGGGACCTCGGTGCGGATTTCGGCCCCGACGGTGGCCCGATCACCGAGGCCGACCGGTACATCGAGATCTGGAACCTCGTCTTCATGCAGTTCGACCAGCAGGCGGACGGCACCCGTGTCCCGCTGCCGAAACCGAGCATCGACACCGGTGCCGGTCTCGAGCGCAACCTGATGGTGGTTCAGGACAAGACCTCGATCTGGGACATCGACGTGTTCGTGCCGTTGCGGGCGGCCGCAGAACGTGTCACGGGCGCGAGCTACGGAACCGACGAGTCGACCGACGTATCACTGCGGATCATCGCCGAGCACGCCCGTTCGATGACCGTCATGGTGAACGACGGGGTGCGGCCGTCCAACCAGGAGCGCGGCTACGTGCTGCGCCGGATCATCCGGCGCGCCGTGCGCCACGCGTACCTGCTGGGTGCGCGCGACGTCGTCCTGCCCGAGGTCATCGACGCCGTCGTCGCGTCGATGCGCAATGCCTACCCCGAGGTGGCGGCGTCGCACACGGTGGTGCGCACGATCGTCGAACGCGAGGAACAGGCCTTTCGGGCAACTTTGCAGCGCGGCGTCGACATGCTGTCCGACATCGTCGACGACAGAGACGTCTCGGGCGAGGACGCGTTCTTCTTGCACGACACGCTCGGTTTCCCGATCGACCTCACGCGCGAGATCGCCGGAGAGCGGGGCCGCGCCGTCGACATCGCCGGGTTCGAGGAACGGATGCAGGAACAGCGGGCCCGCGCCCGGGCCGCGGCGGAGGAGGCGGGAGCGTCGAGCGGCGCTTCGCTCGAGTTCTTCCGCGACATCGTCGACACTCACGGGGCGACGGAGTTCACCGGCCGCCAGGAGTACTCGTCGGGCGCCAAGGTTCTCGCGCTGCTGGTCGGCGGGGAGCGGGTCGGCCAGGCCGGTGAAGGTCTCGAGATCGACGTCGTGCTCGACCGCACGCCGTTCTACGCCGAGTCGGGCGGCCAGATCGGCGACACCGGCGCGATCACGACCGCGCCCGGCGCCGTCGTCGACATCGTCGACACGCAATACGGACTTCCGGGCCAGGTCACCTTGCACCGGGGTCGCGTGCGCCAGGGCGTGATCGCCGAAGGCGACGAGGCGATCGCCGAGATCGACGGTGCGCGCCGCGATCGCATCCGGCGCAATCACACCGCGACCCACGTCCTGCACTGGGCGCTGCGCGAGGTGCTCGGCACCCACGTGCAACAGGCCGGGTCCTTCGTCGGACCGGATCGCTTGCGTTTCGACTTCTCCCACCACGAGCCCGTCACTGCCGACCAGCTCGCCCAGGTCGAGCGCCTCGCCAATGCGCAGGTGATCTCCGACGCTCCGGTTCGCCATTACGAGACCACCAAAGCCGAGGCGGAGAGCATCGGCGCCATCGCGTTCTTCGGTGAGAAGTACGGCGAGATCGTGCGGGTACTCGAAGCCGGGCCCTCGACCGAATTGTGCGGCGGCACGCACGTGCACGCGCTCGGCTTCATCGGTCCGATCAAGGTCGTCAGCGAGGGGTCGATCGGTTCCAACCTGCGACGTATCGAGGCGATGACGGGCGACGGCGCGTTCGAGTACATCGAGTTCGAGGAGCAATTGCTGCGCCGCGCCGGCGATCTGCTGCGCGCGACGCCCAAAGAGGTTCCCGACCGGATCGAGCGCCTGTCGGAACACGTACGCGCGCTCGAGGAGGAGCTCCGCGGGCTGCGGGCCAAGGAATCCGCCGGCACGGCACGCGATCTCGCGGCACGGGCCGAGCGCGGGATCCTCGTGGCCCGGGTCGACGCCGTCGCGGCGCCGGATCTGAAACAGCTCGCCCAAGAGGCCGTGCACACGCTCGGCAGCGGTGTGGTGGTGCTCGCCGGCGAAGCGGGGGGCAAGGCGGCGATCGCCGTCGCGATCAGCAAGGACGTCGTCGGCCGAGGCGGGGCGGCCGACGCGATCGCCAAGCCTGCGGTCGCCAAGCTGGGCGGCGGGGTCGGCAAGGGCTCCGAGGCGGTGGTCGGCGGGGGGCAGAACGTCGCCGGCATCGACGACGCGCTCGCGGTAGCTCGCGAGCTGGCGGCGCAGTGGGGGTCGTGACCGATTCGGCGGTTGGCACCCGCGCGCTCGGCGTCGACCTCGGGGAGCGGCGCATCGGCTTGGCGTTGTCCGACCCGTCGCGAACCGTCGCGTCACCCCACGAGGTCCTCTCGAGGACGGGCGATCGGGTCGCGGATCGCCGCGCCATCGTCGGGGCGGCGCGCGAGCTCGGCGCCAACGTGATCGTGGTGGGCCTTCCGCTGTCGCTCTCGGGCGGTAAGGGCCCGGCGGCGCGGGCCGCGCTGAAGGAGATCGACGCCCTGCGCGCCCTGGCCGGTGATATCGAGGTGGTCGTGCAGGACGAGCGACTCACGACCGTCACCGCAGAGCGCGCGCTCGGCGAAGCACGGATGAGGCGTGACGCGCGCCGGCGCGTCGTCGACAAGGTCGCCGCGGCGGTGATGCTGCAGGCGTGGCTGGAACACGCCCGTCCATGAGTCGGAGCCGTCGCACCGCGCTCGTCCTCTTGTTCTTGGTCGTCGTCCCGCTCGTGTTGTTCATGATCGGGGTCGCCTGGTTCTGGTGGCAGCTCAACCCGCCCGGGAGCGCCGGCGCCCGGGTCGAGGTGCAGATCGCGCATGGCTGCGGCGTGCCCTGTATCGGTACCGAGCTCTCGCATCGGGGCGTCATCGGCCCGGCGTGGGTCTTCAACGTGTACTCGCGCCTGAATGGCGATACCAACTTCAAGGCCGGCACGTACGAGCTCCGCAAGAACATGGGCGTGAGCCCTGCGGTCAAGGCCATGAAGGCCGGGCCGCACATCGCCTACGTCAAGCTGACCATCCCGCCGGGCTTCTGGCTGAAACAGGTGGCGGCACGGGTCGGGAAGCTCCCCGGCCTCTCGATCGACCCGTTCCTGGAAGCGACTCACAACAACGCGGTCCGCTCCGCGTTCGAACCGCAGGGTACCAACGATCTCGAGGGTCTCATGTGGCCCGACACGTACAACATCTCGGCCGACGAGGACGAGATCCTGGTGTTGTCGACGCTCGTGACCGAGTTCGACAAACGAGCGGTCCAGCTCGGGCTCGCGAATGCGAGTGTGCAGGGCCACGGGCCGTACGACATCGTCAAGATCGCCTCCCTCGTGGAAGCGGAGGCGAAGTTCGACAGTGACCGGCCGCTGATCGCGTCGGTGATCTACAACCGCCTCGCCCGCGGCATGCCCCTCGACGTCGACGCGACCTTGATCTACGCACGCGGCGATCCAAAGAATCGCGCGCTCTCCAACAAGGACAAGCTGATCGACTCCCCGTACAACACCTACGCGCATGTGGGGTTGCCCCCGACTCCCATCGCGGCGGTGAGCGCAGCGTCACTGAAGGCCGCGCTCGCGCCGGCCAAGACGCAGTTCCTGTACTACGTGGCGATCGACAAGGCCGGACACACCGCGTTCGCCGCGACGCTCCAACAACAGAACGCGAACATCGCCCTCGCGAAGAAGAACGGCGCGTTTTGACGATCTCGGGCGCGACCGGCTCGCGGGCGTGATCGGAGACCCGGTCCGGCATTCGCTTTCGCCGGTGCTGCACAACGCCGCGTACCACGAGCTCGGGCTGGATTGGGTCTTCGTCGCGTTCGAGGTGGCCGACGGCCGGACGCGAGCTGCGCTGGATGCTCTGCGTACGCTCGGACTCGTCGGGCTCTCGGTCACCATGCCGCACAAGACTGCGGCCGCCGCGTGCTGCGACGACCTGTCGGACGACGCCGCGGCCCTGCACGGCGTCAACACCGTGTCGGTCTCCGACGCCGGACGTCTCGTCGGCGACTCGACCGACGGCGAGGGCTTTCTGCGCTCGCTGCGCGAGGCCGGTCACGATCCCGGTGACGAAACGGTGGTGGTGCTCGGGGCCGGGGGTGCGGCCCGGGCGGTCGCGAGAGCCCTCGGCCGGGTTGGCGCGCGCGTCGTTGTCTGTGCCCGCTCGCCGGAGGCCGCGGCGACCGCGGCCCGGCTCGCACGGGGCCGCAGCGTCGCCTGGTCGCAGCGCTCCTCGGCGGTGGAAGGCGCGGCGCTGGTCGTGAACGCCACGCCGATCGGCATGGCCGGCGGCGAGTGGGCCGATCAGGTCCCGGTGGCGCTCGCTGTGCTCCACCCGGGGCAGGTCGTCGCCGACCTCGTGTACCACCCCCGGGAGACGCCGTTCCTGGCGGGCGCGCGGCACGCGGCGCGGAGATCGTCGACGGCCTGGGCATGCTCGTCCACCAGGCCGCGCTCCAGATCGAGCAGTGGAGCGGGTTTCCGGCGCCCGTCCCCGTCATGTGGGCGGCAGCCGTTCATGCACTGTCGCCGGATCGTCGTTCCTGACCACGCTCGCGCTCAAGCCGGGCCGCCTTTGCGGTCGATGCACGAAAGAGCAACCGGTCGACGGAAGCGACCGTGCCCGACGGGGGGACATTTCGTGCTGCAAGGAACACTCGAAACACTGGCACTGCCCGAGCTGCTCGGCCTGCTGGCGCAGTCCGCCAAGACCGGCGCACTCTGGCTCGACGCGGCCAACTCGTCGGCCGTGCTCTACATCGTCGAGGGTCGCTGTTGCGCGGCGGAGTCCAGCGAGGCCGGAGATCCTCTCGACGACCAGGACGCGTTGCTGGCGCGGGTGATCGACATCTGCTTCGCGGTCGAACGGGCCGAGGACGGCGCGTTCCGCTTCGGGCCCGAGGAGCCGACGTGGGCATGTCTGGCGACGGTCGATCTCGAGGTCGCGATCGACGAACTCTCGCGCCTGGTCGAGGAATGGCGCGAGATCCAGGCCGTCATCCCGTCGCTCGACTGTCGCATTCGGCTCGCCGACGATCTGGGAGTGGCGGAGCTGACGGTCGACCGGGAGCGGTGGCACCTCATTGTGTCCCTCGACGGTCGGCGCAGTGTGCGCGACCTCGTCCGCAAGACCAACCGGCCGGTGCTCGACGTCTGCCACGCGCTCTTGGGGTTGGTCGACGCGGGCGCCGTGAACGTCGGGCCGCCCCCGGCTCCGCCGGCGACGCCGCGCGCGAACGGCCGCAAGCCCGTCGTCGAGGCCGCGGTCGAACCGGAAGCGCCGTACGGCCCGGGAGTGGAGTCGCCGCATCCCGGTCCGCACGGCGTCGCCGACGAGTTGGACCGCGACGTCGATCCCGCGGAGAAGGGTCGCTACCTCAGCGCCTTCTCCGGCCTCCGCGACGTTTGAGCGCCCCGGGCAGAACTCCTTCGAGGACCTTCGCCGTGGGCGCGCGCGCCCGGGGTGGCGCTCGGCGTCGTGACCGCCTCGTCACGCGCAGAGAGTGAGATCCTGATACAGGCTGCCACGGAGCGTGCCGATACTTCCAGCGTTCGCGCGGAGGGAGGGGTCACTTGTCCGACGGAACGCCACTCGGATCGCTGCTGATCGAAGAGGGACTCCTCACGGAGGCCCAGCTCGACGCGGCGGTTGTCGAACAGGCTCGCACCGGCAAGCCACTGGGACGGCTGCTCATCGAGCAGGGGACGATCTCCGAGGCCGAGCTGGTCCGCACGCTCGCGCGTCAGGTCGGGCTGGAATTCGTCGACCTCAACGACCGGACCATCGACGGCTCCGTCGCGGCGATCGTCACCGAATCGCTCGCTCGTCGCTACCAGGCGATCCCGGTGGGCTGGGAGGACGGCAAGCTCGTCGTCGCGATGGCGGACCCGTCGAACGTCTTCGCAGTCGACGACATCCGCGCCCTCGCCGGCGCGGAGGTCCACACCGTCGTCGCCACCGCCAGCCAGATCATCGAGACGATCGAGCGCTTCTTCCGCGTCGACGGCGAGGTCGACGAGGTCATGCAGGCGGCGACCGACGAGGCCGACGAGGAGACCGACCTTGCCACCCTGTCGGAGGTGCTCGAGGACACGCCGATCGTCAAGTTCGTCAACTTGCTGGTCAACCAGGCGGTCGGTGATCGCGCGTCCGACATCCACGTGGAGCCGAACGAGAGCGATCTCCGCATCCGGTTCCGCATCGACGGCGTGCTCCACGAGGTCATGCGATCACCTCGCAGCATCCAGGCCGGCGTGATCTCGCGACTCAAGGTCATGGCCGACATCAACATCGCCGAACGCCGGATCCCTCAGGACGGCCGGATCACGATGAAGGTCGCGGGTCGCAGCATCGACCTCCGCGTCGCGACCCTCCCCACCGTGTACGGCGAGAAGGTCGTGATGCGCATCCTGGACAAGACCCAGGCCGTGCTCAAGCTCGAGGACCTCGGCTTCCTCCCCGAGTCACACGCCCGGTTCGAGTCGTGTTACACGAAGCCCTACGGCACGATCCTCGTCACGGGCCCGACCGGATCGGGCAAGTCGACGACGCTCTACGCGACCCTGAACCAGCTGAACACACCGGATCGCAACATCATCACGGTCGAGGATCCCGTCGAGTACCGGCTGCCGGGCATCAACCAGGTGCAGATCCACCCGAAGGCGGGGCTCACCTTCGCCGGGGCGCTCCGGTCCATCCTGCGTGCCGACCCCGACATCGTCCTCGTCGGTGAGATCCGGGACAAAGAGACCGCCGTCATCGGCATCGAGGCCGCGCTCACGGGTCACCTCGTGCTCTCGACGTTGCACACGAACGACGCTGCGTCCACTCCCATGCGACTCGTCGAGATGGGCGTCGAGCCCTTCCTCGTCACCAGCGCGCTCGACTGCGTCGTGGCCCAGCGGCTCGCCCGCAAGCTGTGCGACAAGTGCAAAGAGGCGTATCAACCAACCGAGGCCGAGCTGATCGGCGCAGGGTGGCCCGGCGAGGAGCTCGAAGCCGGCGAGTGGCCGACGCTGCACCGGGCCGTCGGTTGCGGCTCTTGCGGGCGCACGGGCTACCGGGGGCGCTTCGGCATTCACGAGGTCATGGCGATGTCGGAGGAGATCGAACGGTGCATCATCGAGCACCGATCGTCCGAAGACATCCAAAAGGTCGCATTGATGCAGGGAATGCTCTCGATGCGATCCGACGGACTGCGCAAAGCGGCGATGGGCTTGACATCGCTCGAGGAGATCTTCCGGGTCGTGGCCTGAACCGGCCCCTCGCTTCAATGCCGCTCTACAGCGGAGCCGAAAGGGCGCCGATACCAGGTCTGCCCGAGACCCTCTGAGGGGGACTGCACCCATGCTGGCCAACCAGGCGCGCCGATTCGGCGAGACGCTCGTCGACCGTCACGTGTTGTCGCGAGACGACCTCGAACAAGCGATCGAGGAGTCGGAACGGACCAAGCAGGCATTGCCGTCGGTCTTGTTGCGCCTGGGTCTCGTCGGGAGCAAGGACCTCACCGCGGCGCTGGCCGATCAGATGGGCGTCCGCTTCATCGACTTCCTCGAGACGCCGATCCACCAAGACGCGCCCGAGACGCTGTCGGCCGACATGGCGCGCCAGTACGTCGCGGTCCCGGTCGACTTCGAGGGCCAAAAGCTCGTCGTCGCGTTCGCGGAGCCGCCGAGCGACGCCGCGCTCAGTGCGGTCGGTCAGTCGACCAGCTTCGAGGTGATTCCGGCCGTTGCCGACCGGGCCGAGCTCATCCGCGCGATCGCGATGATCTACGGCGCCGCCGAGGGCGACATCGCCGAGTTCAACGCGAACGTCGTGGTCGGGGAGACCGTCGAAGACGAGCTCCACATCAACGACCTCCTCGACCTCGTCATCCAGTGGGGCGGTTCCGACCTCCACCTGGCGTCGGGATCACCGCCCGTCATCCGGGTGCACGGCGATCTGCGCCCCGTCGCCGAGCTGCCGATCTTCAACGGCTCGCAGATCCGCCAGATGATCTTCTCGATCCTCACCCAGAAGCAGCGCGAGAAGTTCGAGAACGAGCTCGAGCTCGACACGTCGTACGCGCTTCCCGGACGCGGACGCTTCCGCGTCAACGTCTTCCTGCAGCGTGACTCCGTCGGCTGCGTCATGCGTGCCATCCCGTACGAGATCGTCGACTTCGAGCGTCTCGGGATCGCGCCGGCGGTCCAGGGGTGGGCGCACATGCCGCGCGGCCTCGTGCTCGTCACGGGTCCGACCGGTTCCGGAAAGTCGACGACGCTGGCGTCGCTCATCGACATCGTGAACCGCGAGCGAGCCGTGCACATCATGACGGTCGAAGACCCGATCGAGTTCCTGCACACGCACAAGCGCTCGCTCATCAACCAACGCGAGGTCGGCGAAGACACCCACTCGTTCGCCAACGCACTGAAGCACGTGTTGCGCCAGGACCCCGACGTCATCCTCGTCGGCGAGATGCGTGACCTCGAGACCATCTCGACCGCGCTGACCGCGGCGGAGACCGGTCACCTCGTGTTCGCGACGCTGCACACCCAGGACGCGCCGCAGTCGATCGACCGTGTGATCGACGTGTTCCCCGCCCACCAGCAGCAGCAGGTGCGGGTGCAGCTCGCGTCGGCGCTGCAAGGCATCTGCACGCAGCAGCTCATCCCCAACATCGACGGCCAGGGTCGAGCGGTCGCGTGCGAGGTCATGGTCGCCACCCCTGCGATCCGCAACCTCATCCGGGAGGGCAAGACGCACCAGATCTACTCGATGCTCCAAGCGGGTGGGCGTTACGGCATGGTCACGATGGACATGTCGCTCGCGCAGCTGGTGCGGGCCCACCGGATCTCGCTCGAGGCCGCGATGGAGCGATGCGCCAACGAGGACGACCTCCGCCGACTCCTGAACGGCTGATCGATCATGCCCGAAACGTTTCAGTACAAGGTCAAGGACAAGAGCGGAAAGCTTGTCGAGGGATCGCTCGAGGCCGAGAACGCGCAGCTCGTCGTCAGCAAGCTGCGGTCGATGGGCTATGTGCCGATCGAGATCCAGCAGCAGGGCGGTCCCGGTCTCCAAAAGGAGCTGAAGCTCCCCGGACTCAGCGACCGGGTGAAGCTCAAGGACGTCGCCGTCTTCTCCCGCCAGTTCGCGACGATGATCAACTCCGGCTTGTCGCTGCTGCGCGCGCTGAACATCCTCGCCGAGCAGACCGAGAGCAAACCGCTGGCCGAGATCGTCAACCAGGTCCGCATGGACGTGGAAAAGGGCGCTTCTCTCTCGCAGGCAATGATCAAGCACCCCAAGGCGTTCGGGCGTCTCTACGTGTCGATGGTGCGCGCGGGTGAGGTCGGCGGTGCGCTCGACAGCGTGCTCCTCCGGCTCGCCGACACGATCGAGAAGCAGGTCGAACTGCGCCGCAAGGTGAAGTCCGCGATGACTTACCCGTTGGTCGTCGCGATCCTCGTGCTGACCATCGTCACCGCGATGCTGCTCTTCGTCATCCCGATGTTCCAGGGCATCTACAAGCAGCTCGGGGGCACGCTGCCGGCCCCGACGCAGATCCTGATCGACATCTCCAACGTGTGCCGCAAGCTCTGGTACGTCGTGTTCATCGCCGAGATCGTCGCGGCCTTCGCGTTCCGGCGCTGGATCAACTCCGAGGAAGGCCGCAAGAAGTGGGATGCGATCAAGCTGAAGGTGCCGATCTTCGGCAAGCTCGTGCGCAAGACCGCGCTGGCCCGCTTCTCCCGGACCCTGTCTGCGCTCGTGCGCTCCGGTGTCCCGATTCTGGAGTCGCTCGACATCGTCGCCGAGACCGCGGGCAACTACGTCGTCGCCAATGCCGTGCGGGAGACCCAGTCGGCGGTCAAGCGAGGAGACCCGCTCTCGAAGAAGCTGGAGGAGCACCCGGTGTTCCCGCCGATGGTGGTCCAGATGATGGCCGTCGGTGAGGAGACGGGCGCCCTCGACGAGATGCTCGACAAGATCGCCGACTTCTACGACCAAGAGGTCGAGGCGACCGTCGACGCCCTGACGTCGCTCATCGAGCCGATCCTGATCGTCGTGATGGGTGTCTGCGTCGGCGGCATGATCATCTCGCTGTATCTGCCGATGTTCAACATCATCAAGCTCATCAAGTAGTCGCCGAGCTACGGCGCGAGCCCGGCACCCATGTCGAACACTTGCGAGCGCGGAATCGCCGGGGTCGGCGACCCTCATCCCTGGAGGGCCGCGATCGGCCTCGGGTTGCTCGCGATCGTCGCGGGCCTGTTCGTGTCGATGGTGCTGCCGATCGTGCGCCACCGTGCGGGCTGGTGGATACCCGGCGACGCGTGGACGTCGTTGCGCGCCGCGGACTACGTGTCCCAGGGGACCTATCCGCTCATCTACGAGACCGGAACCGCGCACGACGTGTTCGACGCGGGGCCCCTGCTGCCGCTCGTGCTCGCGCCGGTCGCGGTGATCGGTGATCTCTTCCGGCTGCAGGAGAGCTACCCGTACCCCAGGCCACACCCTGACATGTGGCCCGTCTTCGGGCCGTACGCGCTGGCCTGCGCGATCCCGCTGCTGTACGCGGTGCGCGCGCTCTCGGCGCAACTGCTCGTACGACGCGGGCGTGCGATCCTCCAAGGCGCGGTGTTGGTCCTGGCGTTCGCGCCGATGGCCATCGTCTACGGCCACTACGAGGATGTGCTGGCGCTCGCGTTGCTCTGCCTGGCCTTGCGCGATCTGTTCGCCGAACGCCCGCTCCGGGGTGCGCTCCTTCTCGGCGCCGCGGTCGCGTTCAAGCAGTGGGCACTTCTGGCCGTGCCCGTGTACGTCGTGGCCTGTCCGGGACCGGCGCGGTGGAAAGCGGCGCGGCGCTGCGTCCTTGCGCCTCTGGCGCTCATGGGAGCGTTCATCGTCGCCGATCCCAAGTACGCGAGCAACGCGCTGCTGCATCCGCCGGCCTTCCCGCTCCAGGGTCACTCGGCGCTGTGGATCCCGTCCACGACGGCGTATCTCACCACGGTTCCGCAACGCGGAGGCGCCTTCGTCGTCGCGCTCGCCTTCGCGTGGTTGGTTCGCAGGGAACGGGATCCCGCCTTCGTCGTGGCGGCGCTCGGCTGTGTCTTGACGGCGCGCCTGTTCTTCGAGCCCGTGGTGCACGCGGTACTACCTCGCGCCGGGAATCACCGCGCTGGTTGTGAGTGACTGGGGCAGGGGCCGCCGGATCGTGACGAAGTCCACTCTGGCCGCGCTTGTCCTTCTCATGTTTCCGTTCCATCCGGCGCGGGTTCTGTGGTGGGGTTCGGTGTACGCGCTCACCGCGGTGCTCCTCGCCGAGCCCGTGACGCAGATCGTGCGCCGATCGGCGCATAGCCGTCGCGACGCACCCGGCGCGTGGGCCGCGCCGTGGGTGACCCAAGATGCCGGCGCGCGGGCGCTGAGTGCGGCGCGGGAAGTGACCGTTTCGGCAGCTTTGCGCCTTCGCTCGCGGCGACTCGTACGGCCGGATTCGGGTTCCTCACGCGATGCGTTCAAGGACTCGGGGGACCGTGTCGATGAGTGCGTTGCGCTGATTCGTGGGACATCCACAACCCCCGGCGCACGAAAGGGGTCATGCCAAGTGCGTTTCGTTCATTCACTTGCTTCCCGTCGTCGGGACGAGGAGCAGGGTTTCACCCTCATTGAGTTGATGGTGGTCGTGTTGATCATTGCCATCTTGATCGCGATCGCCATTCCGACCTTCCTGGGCGCTCGTTCGCGTGCCCAGGACCGTGCTGCCCAGTCCGACCTGCGCAACGGTCTCACGGCCGAGAAGACCGTGTACACCGACGCGCAGACCTACGACGCGACGACGGCGAACATGAAGGGCATTGAAGCGTCGCTGAACTGGAACGGCGCGAACACCGCCAAGGCGGCACTGACCGTCGTGGTCGGTGACGTGATCGCGGGCGACAAGGGCGTCGTCTGCTTGTCGGAGCCGTCGAAGTCGGGAACGACCTTCTCGATCGGTGACGTCGCGACCGGTACGAGCGCCGGCACGTACTTCGGCAAGGTGGCGTGTCCCGCAGCCCCGACGGCGGCAAACGTGTCCGCTCTCGGCACCAGCTGGTAATCGACAGGACACAACCGACAGAGTCACAACAACACAGTGATGTGAAGGCCCGGGGGCTCTGAGTCCCCGGGCCTTCACGCGTCACCGAGGCGCCGGCTCGGACCCTGTGCGCGCCTCAAGTCATTTCGCGTCATCGCCGATATTCGGGTCGCCGATATTCGGCTCGACGCCCACCGCAATGAGTGACGAAAGGACTTGTGCGATATGCAACGTGAGCATCTCGATGCTCGCGCTGTCCAACCTGCGGAAGACGGCTTCACATTGTTGGAGCTCATGATGGTGATCCTGATCATTGGCATATTGATCTCTGTCACGCTCCCCGTCTTCCTCGGAGCCTCATCCCGGGCCAAGGACCGCGCGATGCAATCAAGCCTGAGGAACGCGACCACCGGGGCGAAGAGCCTCTATCTCGCCAAAGCCGACTACACGACCGCGACGACGGCGGCGATGACGGCCGAGACCGGCGGATTGACCTTCCTCTCCGGTACCGCGGTGTCGACCGGACCCAACTCGGTCTACGTGAACCCAGTGAACGCGACCCAGATCGTGCTCTCCGGTCAGTCCAAGTCGGGTACGTGTTTCTACGTCTTGGACGACGAGGCGGCGGGCACGACCGTGTTCGCGAGGCTGCCGGGCTCCGGAGGCTGCTACGCGACGGGAGCACCGCTCCCGGGCGATCCCGCATGGAAGCCGACCTGGTGATGGCCGGTCCCGTGATTCTTGCGCCGCGACGCGGGTGTCACGGGACCGTGTCGTTTCCCGCCTAGGTTCGACTGTCGTGACTGCGCTGGTCGCCGTTATCAGCGGCGTGTACGGACTTGTGATCGGATCGTTCCTCAATGTCGTGATCTGGCGCGTCCCGCGCAAGGAATCGATCGCCCGGCCGGCGTCGCATTGTCCGGGCTGCGACGTCAAGATCGCGAACCGCGACAACATCCCCGTGGTGTCATGGCTGTTGCTCCGGGGGCGGTGCCGGAATTGCGGCGCCCCGATCTCGGCGCGCTACCCGTTGATCGAGGTCTTCACGGCGATCGTGTTCGCGGCCGTGCGGCGCGCGTTTCGCACATTCGTGGGCGCTGCCGGCGTACCTCGTGCTCGCAGGGGTGCTGATCACGCTGTCGGCGATCGACCTCGAGCACTACATCCTCCCGAACCGGATTCTGTATCCGGCCGACGTAGCGGCGCTGGTGCTGTTGGCCGTTGCCTCGGCCGGGACCCACGATTGGGGAGCGTTCGGTCGGGCACTTCTCGCCGGATCGATCGCGTTCGCGATCTTCTTCGCCATTCACGTCATCTCCCCGCGCGGCATGGGCTTCGGCGACGTCCGTCTCGCGTTCTTGCTCGGGCTGTGTCTGGGTTGGCTGGGCTGGGGTGAGGTCGCCGGTGGTCTGTTCGCCGGATTCCTGTACGGCGCGCTGATCGGCATGGTCCTGATCGTGGTGAAAGTCCGCGGTCGCAAACAGCAGATCCCCTTCGGACCCTTTCTCGCAGCCGGGACGATGACCTTCGTGCTGTTCGGCGCCCCGATCGTCGACTGGTACCGGACGCTCGGGCGATAGCCGCAAATCGGCCGCTCCGCCCAAACGGGCGTCACCGAAGGCACAGAAGTACGCATTTGCGTTACAGCGCGATGGGGTTGTTGTCGATTGTTGTCCTTGAAGTCGGCTCGGAAGTCGGCTCGGAAGTCGATTCGGTAGTCGATTCGGAAGTCGATTCGGAAGTCGGTTCGGCCGGACAGGGGGTGACGACCGTGAGCGAGCGCCAACACGAACTGCTCACGGTGCGCGAGATCGCAGATGCGATGCGCGTGTCGACCATGACCGTCTACCGACTCATCCGGGCCGGTGCACTTCCGGCGATCCGCGTCGGCAAGCACTTTCGCATCCGCGCTCGCG
The DNA here is from genome assembly GCA_963784845.1 of uncultured Actinomycetes bacterium. Taxonomy (GTDB): domain Bacteria; phylum Actinomycetota; class Acidimicrobiia; order IMCC26256; family PALSA-610; genus PALSA-610. Next base: position 389,828 of record CAWASN010000006.1, read on the forward strand.
ACCTCGACGAGTACCTCGAGGCACAAACCTTCGGAGGAGGGGACGCATGGCCCGCCGCCTGATCGGTCTCGACATCGGCACCAACGCGGTGACGATCGCCGAGGTCACCGCCGGCAACCCACCGCGCCTCGATATGTTCGCGCAGGTGGCACTGCCTCGCGACGCGATGCGCGAGGGCGAGGTCGCCGACGTTGCCGCGATCACCGACGCAGTCACGCGCCTGCGTACCGAGGTCGGTTTGAAGAAGGTGCCGGTTCGGGTCGGCATCGCCAGCCCTCGGGTCGTGGTTCGTCAGGTCGAGATGCCGGTGATGACGCGCAACGAGCTCATGAGCGCGTTGCAGTTCCAGGCCGGCGACCTCATCCCGATTCCGATCGACGAGGCAGTCCTCGATTTCGCGATCCTCGGGACCTCGACTCCCGAGCCCGGCTCCGACCCGACGATGCAGGTGCTGTTGGTCGCGGCGTACGAGGCGACGATCGCCAAGCTCGTCTCCGCGATCGAAGCCGGCGGGCTCGAGGTGGGCGCCGTCGATCTCATCCCGCTCGCGCTCACGCGAGCGCTCGCCCGTCCGGTCGGCGCGATGGTCGCGGCCGGTGGCGGTGGCGGCGAGCTCGAAGAGGGTCCGGGCGCCGAAGGCATCGTCTCGTTCGGCGGAGGCGTTACCGCCATCGCGGTGCACGAGGGCGGAGTGCCACAGTTCGTGCGCGTGCTCGGCAGCGGTGGGCGCGAGCTCACCGACGCGATCGCGACCGACCTCCAGGTGCCGCCGGAGACCGCCGAGGCCCTGAAGCGCGCGCTGGGCAACCCCGCCCCTGACGAGATGGTCACCCGGGCCCGCACCTCGGTCGACCGCCCGCTTTCGGTTTTGCTCGACGAGGTCCGCAGCTCGATCGACTACTACCGGAACCAGCCGGGTTCGGCCCAGCTCCGGCGGGTCGTGGTCACCGGCGGGTCGGCGCAGCTGCCCGGATTGCCGGAACGGCTGGCCGCCCTCGTCGGCGTACCGGTCGAGCCGGCGTACATGCACGATCTCCTGCGCATCGGTGACATCGGGTTTCCGGCAGAAGAGCTGCCGCGGCTCGAGCCGTATCTTCCGGCTCCGGTCGGTCTCGCGCTCGGCGGCGCGAACGTCGGGACCGTCATCGACCTGCGGCCCCAGCACCGCAAGACGTCGACGAAGACGCGCGGGCGGATGGACCAGCGGGCCGTCGCGGCCGCGGTCGTCGGCGTGCTCTTGATGGCGGGCGGGACCTACAAGGCCCACAGTGACCAGACGAGCGCGACCAAAAAGAGCGTCGCTGCCCAAGCCGAGGTGAAGAAGCTCCGATCGGAGCTCTTCTACGCGCAGCAGGGAGCAGCCTCGGGTGCGGGCGCGGGTGCGACCTCGGCGGCCGCGCTCAAGGCCGACGTCGTGTCGGCCCTCGGACAAGACGTCGCGTGGCCCTCGATCGTCTCCCAGATCGGCCTGAAGCTCCCACCGGGCGTGTTCCTGACGTCGTTCTCGGGAACCCACACGGTGCCGGCAGCTACCACTGCCACTACCCCCACGACCGCCGCGCCGGCCTCGGGTACGGCGGCGTCGGGTACTGCGGCGTCGGGTACTGCGGCGTCGGGTACCGGTACCGGTGTCGCCACGCCGGTCGCTTCCCCCAACGACATCTGCGCGGGACTGGTACCCGCCGTGGGGACGGTGACGATGAGCGGCGTCGCGCCCGACCTGCCGTCAGTGTCGGCGCTGTTGGACTCGCTCCGTAACGACACCGATCTGTCGGTGCTCTGGGTGTCGACGGCACACGCCACGCCCGCGGTCGGCAACACCCCTGCTTCGGTCGGCTTCACCGTCAATGCGGCGCTCGGCTCGACTGCTCGCGGCCACCGGCTCGAGACCTTCTTCAAGGAGTCGAAGTGCAGGTAAAGACCAAGAACATGGTCGTCGGTGCGCTCGTCGTGCTGCTCGTGGGCACGCTCTGGTACCGCGTCGTCTACTCATCGATGGAGAGCAAGGCGTCGAAGGCGAAGACCGCGATGCACGATGCCGAGACGCAGTCGGCGAACCTGCGCCAGTCGCTGAGCGCTTCGACCAGTCCCAAGAAGAAGACCGCCGACATCTCGAGCAAAGCGATGCTCGCGGCGGTGCCGAGCGACACGGCCGAGGCAACGTTCCTCCGGGAGATCGACGCGATTCGGGTGAGCTCCGGCGCCGACTGGCAGACGATCACGCCCAGCACCCCGACCCCGTCGGTCGGAGTGACCACGGTCAACGTCGCGATCACGGCCCAGGGAAGCGAGGACGCGGTCGCTCGCTACATCGCCGAGCTCTCGACGATGAAGCGGGTCTTCGTCGTCGACAGCATCTCGATCACGCCGAGCGGGAGCACCACCGCGGCGGGCTCTTCTGCCGCCGCGGCCCAGGGACACGCCGGCGCGGTGTTCATCGGCAGCCTCGACCAGCTGACCGTGTCCGGACGCATCTTCAGCTCTTCGGTGGTGCCGACTCCCACGGCCACCGGGGCGAGCGGTGCTGCGACCACGCCCGCGTCGGGCGCGCCGACCGGCGGCTCCGGGTCGCCGACGGGGACGGTAAACGGCTGACACCGGCGGGCGCTGCCGTAGAATCCGGTGACCCGACCGACGTGACGGCGGTGCCGTAAGGGCGCCGTCGCCCAGGAGGCACCGTGTTGCGGTACCTGACGGCCGGCGAGTCCCACGGACCGGCGTTGGTGGTCACCGTCGAGGGCCTGCCCGCCGGAGTTCCGATCCTCATCGACAAGGTGCGCGACGAGCTCTCTCGGCGGCGGCTCGGCTATGGCCGCGGCCCGCGCATGCGTTTCGAAAAGGACGACGTCGAATTCGTCGGCGGCGTACGCCACGGACGCACACTCGGGAGCCCGCTCGCGATCCTGGTCCACAACAGTGAGTGGGCGACGGGAAAGTGGGCGGAGGAGATGTCGTCGGCACCGGGCCGCACGGCCTCCCCCCTCACCCAGCCCCGGCCCGGTCACGCCGATCTGGCCGGCATGCAGAAGTACGGATTCGACGACGCCCGCGACGTGCTCGAACGGGCCTCGGCGCGCGAGACGGCCGCCCGTGTCGCCGCGGGAGCGGTCGCCAAGACGCTGCTGGAGCACGTCGGCATTTCGGTGCTGAGTCACGTCATCCAGCTCGGCGCCGCGACCGCGTCGATCGCGCACCGGCCGACTCCCGACGACCTCGAGCAGATCGACAGCTCCGAGGTGCGATGCTTCGATCCCGACTCCGAAGCCGACATGATCCGCGAGATCAAAGAGGCGGCCAAGGCCGGCGACTCGCTCGGGGGAGTTGTCGAGGTGCTCGCGTACGGTGCCCCTCCGGGGCTCGGCTCGCATGTGCATTGGGACCGCCGCATCGACGGTCTGTTGGCCCAGGCGCTGATGAGCATCCAGGCGATGAAGGCGGTCGAGATCGGTGAGGGCTTCACGGTCGCCGGCGTGCGCGGCAGCGAAGCGCACGACGCGATCTCGTGGGACGCCGATGCGCGCGAGTACCGGCGCGATACCGCCCGTGCGGGCGGTATCGAAGGTGGCATGACGACCGGCGACCTCGTGGTGGCGCGCGTCGCCATGAAGCCGCTCGCCACCCTGAATCGGCCCGTGTTGAAGACGGTCGACATCCAGACGAAGGAGGAGACCGTCTCGTTCAAGGAGCGCACCGACGTCACCGCGGTCCCGGCCGCGGGAGTGGTCGCGGAGACGATGGTCGCGCTCGTGCTCGCGTCGGAGGCGCTGCGCAAGTTCGGCGGCGACTCCCTCGCCGAGTTCGTCCGCAACCATGACGCGTATCGCGCGACCCTCGCGTGACTGGTCGGCGCGCGGTGACCGAAAGGCACCTGGTCCTGATCGGGCTGATGGGCGCGGGCAAGTCCAGCGTCGGCAAGGAGTGCGCGCGCCGGCTCGGCAGACCATTCGTCGACACCGACGACCTCGTGTCGAGCTCCGCGCGCCTGTCGATCGAGGGAATCTTCGCGACGAAGGGTGAGTCGGGCTTCCGCGCGCTCGAGCGCGAGGTCGTCAGGAGCGTGTGCGCATCGCCGGAGCCGCTCGTCGTCGCGTGCGGGGGCGGGACCGTTCTCGACCCCGAGAATCGTCGGGCGCTTCGTGGCGCGGGATTGGTCGTGTGGCTGCAGGCGCCCGCGGCGACGCTTCTCGCTCGCGTCGGCGACGGGTCGTCCCGGCCGCTGCTGCGCGACGACGCGGCCGGGACGTTGAGGCGCCTCGAACGGTTGCGCGAGCCGGCGTACGCCGCCGCCGCCGACGCCCGCGTCGACACCGACGGCATCGATGTCGCCTCGGTTGCCGACGCGGTGCTCTCGGTGTTCGAGGGTGCAGTCGCATGACGGCGCGCATCACCGTCGATCTCGCCGAGCGGGGCTACGACGTGGTCGTCGGCGACGGAGCGGTATCGGAGCTTCGATCCGTGCTCGTGGGCCGGCGCGCGGGCGGCGATCGTCTCCCAGTCGACGGTTCCGGGCGTACTGGTCGAGGAGGTGCGCGAGTCGCTTCGGGCGGCGGGCATGGCCCACGAGACGTTCCTCATGGCCGACGGCGAAGGCCACAAGACGCTCGCGACCGTCGAGGACCTCTGCCGCGGGTTCGCGCGTTGGGGCCTGCTCCGGGGCGACGCCGTCGTCGCGGTGGGGGGAGGGGTCGTCGGCGACACGGCGGGTTTCGCGGCCTCGGTGTACTACCGCGGCGTCGAGGTCGTGCAGGTTCCCACGACCCTGCTCGCCATGGTCGACTCCGCGATCGGCGGCAAGACGGGCGTGAACCTGCCCGGAGGGCAAGAACCTTGTCGGCGCGTTCCACCAGCCGCTCGCGGTCCTCGCCGATCCGCACTCGCTCGTGTCGCTCCCCGATCGCGAGTACCGCTGCGGTCTGGGCGAGATCGCGAAGTACTCGTTGATGGGCGACGACTTCGTGTCCTCGCGCATCGATGCGTTGGTCGTGCGCGATCCGCGACGCTCGCCGATGTGATCGTGCGACTGCGTTGCCATCAAGGCCGCGTACGTGACCGCCGACGAGCTCGAGCAGACCGGCGTGCGGGCCGCGCTCAATTACGGGCACACGCTCGCGCACGCACTCGAGACCGCTTCGGGGCACGCGCTGCTGCACGGCGAGGCGGTAGCGGTCGGGCTCGTGTTCGCGGGGCAGCTCGCCGGCACGTTGGAGCGCATCGACCCGCGCGCGGTTCCCGTCACGCCGAGCTCGTCGGCGCGCTCGGTCTTCCCACCCAGGCGCCACCGGGGTTGCGGGCCGACGAGCTGGTGCAGGTCATGGCGCGTGACAAGAAATCCGGGGGCGGTCTCACGTTCATGCTGGCCGGGCCGAGCGGAATCGAGCGGGTGATCGACCCCGACCCCGCCGCGGTCCGCAAGGCGCTCGCCGCGATCGGGGTGGAGGGGTAGGACACATGGCGACGATCCTGTTGCTCTCCGGACCGAACTTGAACCTGCTGGGCGAACGCGAGCCCGGCGCAGTACGGCACGACGACCCTCGCCGAGCTGGTCGCGATTGCGTCCGAGGCGGCGGCCGCAGCGCGGCCACGACATCGAGCATCTCCAGTCGAATCACGAAGGCGTACTCGTCGACGCCATACACGGTGCACGCGGGCGGTGCGCGGCGATCGTGTTCAACGCCGGCGCGTTCTCGCACTACGCGTACGCGCTGACCGACGCGCTCGACGATGTTCGCCGGAGTGAAGGTCGAGGTGCACCTTTCGAATCCGTACGCGCGGGAGGCGTGGCGGCACCACTCGGTGATCGCGCCCGTCGTCGACGGCACGATCGCAGGGCTCCGGGCGGACGGGTACCGATTGGCCGTCGACGCGGCGGCCACGTTGTTGGAGGAACGAACATGACGGTCGCGACGACGGCCCTCGCCGCGCTCGACGTCGGCTCCCGGCTCGGCCGCCTGCAGGACTGTCTCGACGAGGCCGCGATCGACGCGCTGCTCGTGACGAAGCTCGCCAACGTCCGCTACCTCACCGGCTTCACGGGTTCGGCGGCGAATGCTGCTGGTCACGCCCGACGGCGCGCGGTTCGTCACCGACGGCCGCTACACCGAGCGTGCGAAGGAGGAGCTGGCGGCAGCGGGTGCGACAAAGTGCCGAGATCGAGATCGGGCTCACGGCGCTCGGCGCAGAGCGGGACATCCTGGTGCGCATCGTCGCTAGGGCGGATGCGCGACTCGGGTCTCGAAGATCACAGCGTCACGTGGGCGCAACAGATCGGGTTCGCCGCGGCCTTCGAGGGCGTCGATCTCGTCCCGGCCGGGGAGCTCGTCGAGGGGCTGCGGCGAGTGAAGGACGCAGGGCGAGGTCGACCGGATGCGGCGGGCGTGCGCGATCGCCGACGACGCGTTCCAGTCGTTGCTCCCGAGGCTGGCGGAACATCCGACCGAGCGGCAGTTCGCGGTCGCGCTCGAGTTCGCGATGCGAGAGCGCGGTGCGAGCGGGAACAGCTTCGATCCGATCATCGCGTCCGGTCCGAACGGCGCGAAGCCGCACCACGTACCGAGCGATCGCGTCATCGGGCGCAACGAGCTCATCGTGTGCGACTTCGGCTGCATCGTCGACGGGCTACTGCTCCGACATGACGCGCACCGTGTCGGTCGGCGATCCCGGCGCCGACGCGCGTCGCGTCTACGAGGTGGTGCTCGAGAGTCAGGCCGCGGGCCGGGCCGCGGTCGCGGCCGGCGTCGCGTGCGCCGACGTCGACCGCGCGTCGCGCGACGTCATCGCCGACGCGGGCTGGGCCGACGCGTTCTCGCACTCGACCGGCCACGGAGTCGGCCTCGAGATCCACGAGGCACCCCGGGTCGCGGCGACGGCCGGTGATACCTTGCTCGTCAACGACGTCGTCACCGTCGAGCCGGGCGTCTATCTTCCCGGCGTCGGCGGCGTGCGCATCGAGGACACGCTCGTCGTACGGCCGACGGGCGCCGAGCCCCTCACCCTGACTCCCAAGGATCTCGTGCTGTGAGCATCTCCACCAACGACCTGAAGAACGGCATGGCCCTCGACCTGCCGGAGGGCCTCATGTCGGTCGTCGAGTTCCAGCACGTCAAGCCGGGCAAGGGCGGCGCGTTCGTGCGCACGAAGCTCAAGAACGTCCGCAGCGGCGCCGTCCTCGACCGAACCTTCCGGGCCGACGAGAAGGTCAAGCATCGCGGTCATCGACAAGCGCGAGATGCAGTTCCTCTACCGCGAGGGCCCCGACTACGTCTTCATGGACAACGAGACGCTACGACCAGCTCCAGGTCGCCGGCCGACAGCATCGGCGAACGCGGTCAACTTCCTGAAGGAAGGCGACAACGCCGTCCTGCCCACCTACGAGGACGAGGTCATCGGCGTCGACCTGCCGGCATCGGTCGAGCTCGTCGTGACCGAGACCGAGCCCGGCATGCAGGGCGACCGGGTGTCGGGCGCGCGCAAGGCGGCGACCCTCGAGACCGGGTTCGTCGTGCAGGTGCCGCTGTTCGTGAACATCGGTGACCGGGTCAAGGTCGACACACGCTCCGGCGACTATCTGTCCCGCGCCTGAGCGACGCAGAGGAGACGGCCGGTGGCGACGCGCCGAGCTGCGCGGGAGCGAGCCCTGGGTCTCGCGTACGAGTGTGAGCTGCGCGGGCTGTGCCGCGGCCGAGCTGCTCGCGGAGCATGCCCGTCGCCGCCCGACGAGTACGCGGCAGCTCGTCATCGGCGCCGACGAGCACCACGAGGAGATCGACGCCATCATCCGGAAGTACTCCGAGCACTGGTCGCTCGAGCGCATGCCCGTCGTCGATCGCGCGCTGTTGCGCCTCGGCACGTACGAGCTCGAGCTGGGTACCCGACACGCCGACCGGGGGCGATCATCACCGAGGCCGTCGAGCTCGCGAAGCAGTACTCCACCAAGGACTCCGGCCGCTTCGTCAACGGACTGCTCCGCGCATCGCCGAGGACGTCCGTGCCGGCGAGGACGCCTCGAGGATGCTCCCGGCGAGTGATGAGCGCACCCGACGTCACGAGATCACGATTCCCGACACCGTCGAGGAGCTGCTCGGCGGTGAGGACACCCAGCGTGACGTTCCCTGGGTCGTGATCGTGTGGAACGACCCGATCAACACGTTGGCGTACGTGATGTTCGTGTTCCAGAAGCTGTTCGGCTACTCGCGCGCGAAGGCGAGCCGGCTCACGAACCAGGTCCACTTCGAGGGCAAGGCGGTCGTCGCGAGACGGAACGCGCGAGAAGTGCGAGGCCGACGTCGCCCGGCTGCACGCATACGGGCTCTGGGCGACGATGCAGAAGGACGACTGAGTGGCCCGCGCGACGCTTCCAAGCGACGACGCGCGACGGCGCACTCGGCGTCACGCTGTGCACGCCAGGAGGTGCGAGCTGCTCGTGATGACGGCCCGCGACATGATGCCGATCGTCGGGGATCCGCCGATCGGTGAGGTCCGGGACCGGCTGTACCCCCGCGCCTACCTCGATCCCGACCGAGGAGCGGCGCGCAGGAGGACTACGACGCGCTGGTGCACGACGACCTCGTCGCGCGCCCGTCGGGCCGCGCTCGAGGTGATCGTCGCCGGGCTCGACGGCGCGGTGGCGAACAGCCGGGGCCTGCGTGGAGATCAAGCTGCGAGCCGAGGAGGAGATGCAGTGGCTCACCGCGGTCAACGACGCCCGGCTCGTGATCGGCACCGCGCTCGGCGTGACCGAGGATACCGACACCGACTACGACGCCCGGCGATCCCGCGCTTCGAGTACGGCGTCGCTCTACGACTGGTTGACGCAGCTCCACTTCGAGCTCGTGACCCTGCTGCTCGACGAGATCGGCGAGGCCGGCACCGACGATCGGGGCACGCCGGGCGCCGAGCCGACGGGCTGCGGCGCTCGACCGGCACCCGGCGTCCGGAGGAGCGTCGGCGGTCGCCTACCCTGGGCGCCGATATGCAGCTTGCCGACTTCGCCGCGTCGACGAGCCGCGTGATCCCGCGAACCGTCGCCGTCGACGTGTTCCACGCGGTGTCGCGGTCGATGCGCGGCGCCGACGACGTCGTCGGGCTCGCGGTGGTCGCGCTGCTGTCGGGCGGCCACCTGCTCGTCGAGGGCATGCCCGGCACCGGCAAGACCCTGCTGGCGAAGTCGCTGGCGGACGCGCATCGGCGGGCGGTTCGGCCGGGTGCAGTGCACGCCCGACCTGCTGCCGGCCGACGTCACCGGCACGTCGGTGTACAGCCCGGCAACGGGCGAGTGGGAGTTCCGGGCCGGGACCGGTGTTCGCCAATGTGCGTGCTGGTCGACGAGGTGAACCGGGCGTCGCCGCGCACGCAGGCCGCGCTGCTCGAGCCGATGGAGGAGCACCAGGTCACCGTCGACGGCGATGACCCACCCGCTCCCGGCGCCGTTCTTCCTGCGTCGCGACCGAGAACCCGTTCGGGCATGCCGGGCACGTTCCCGCTTGCCCGACAGCCAGCTCGACCGCTTCGCGATGGTGTGCACGATCGGGCGGCCCGGCCGCGAGGCCGAGCGCGAGATCCTCGAGCGGGGGGGAGGCGTCGAAGCGCTCGACGACATCGAGCCGGTCACGACGCCCGCGGAGCTGCGCGCACGCGATGGCGGCCGTCCGTCGAGTGCACTCGCGCGCATTCGGTGCTCGACTACGTCCTCGACGTCGCCGACGCGACCCGGAACCATCCCGGGGTCGCGCTCGGGCGCGTCGCCGCGCGCGAGCCTCGGCTTGCTGCACGCCGCGCAGGCGCACGCGACCGTGATGGGCCGCGACTTCGTGTCGCCCGACGACGTCAAGGCCGTCGCGGCCGGCGTCGCTCGCGCACCGCATCGTGCTCGCGCAGCGGCGTCGACGTCGCGCGCGCGGCGGGCGCGTCGATCACCGAGATCGTCGATCGCGTCGCCGCGCCGCACGGTGAAGCTCCGCACGGTCGTGGCGCCGGTGAGATTCCCGACGCGACGAGCGCCGCGGGCCGCGGACCCGGGCGACGGCACTGCGTGGTGCCGCCGGTCATCAGGGCCCGGGCGACCTCACGCTGACCTCGATCGTCCTGTTCACCTCGGGCGCGTACGGCGTCGCCGCGGGCGCGGCCACGGGTCAGGAAGCGGTGGTCGCAGTCGGGGTGTTCGCGTTCACCTTGTTCGTCGTCGGGATCGTGTGGCCGATCTGGTCGGTCGCGCGGCTCGGGTCGCGGCGGTCGCGCCCACCGACGCGACCGTCGGCGACGTGGTGGAGCTGCGCATCAAGGTCTCCGTCCAAGCGCCGCGCACTCGACGTGCGAGCTCTCGATCCGCCCGGCAGCTGGTGGCGGACCTCGGCTCCCGGCGAGCGGGCGGCTCCCGCACTCCGCGATGCGTCGGGGCGTGTTCCGGTCGGTGCGCGTCCAGCTCCGGACGTCGGCGCCGCTCGGTGTGTTCGTGCGTACCCGCACCGTCCGCGTCGCAGCTGCCGGCCCCGATCCTCGTCGGGCCCCGTCCGGGCATCGCGCCGGCGGTCCTGCAGCCGATTCCCGACGAGCAGGTCTCGGGCGGATCGCCGCTCGTCGTGCACGGCACCGGCGACACCGTCCGCGCGGTGCGTCCGTACACGCCCGGCGACGCGGCCCGGCTCGTGCACTGGCCCACGAGTGCTCGCCGCGGTGAGATCGTCGTCCGCGAGCACGAGCCGCCGCCCGCGCTCGGAGTCGCGCTCGTCGTCGACCTGCGCGGCCCGACACCCGAAGCGGCCGCGAGTCTCGCGGCCGGGATCGGTGTGGCGACGCTCGCCGCCGGTGGCGTCGTGTGGTGCGGAACGTGCGAGAGTGGCGCACCCGTCGGGGCGCTGGTCGCCGACGCCGCGCGTCCCTCGGGCGACGGCTCGCCCGCGCCGGCGTCGGACCGCCGGCCGACCCGCCCGACGGTTGGCCGACAGAGGTCGTCCGCGCATGAGCCGCCGAAGCGCGCCCTCGAGCCGGGACAGGCGTCGACTCCCGCGGGCAAGGGCACGCCTCGATCCGCGAGCAGCGGCGGGTCGCTCCCGCGTACAGGATGGTCGCGATCCCGGCTGCGGTCGCGCTCGGCTCCGTCGGCGGCATCGCCGCCGAGCGTGCGCACTTCCCCTGGTTCGTCGGAGTCTTGGCGGGCGCCCTGGCGGCAGCGCTCGGCGTGCTGGCGCTTCCTTCGGTGCCGACGCGCCGAGCGACCGTGGTGATCCTCGGGCTCGGCGGGTTGGCCGCGCTCGCGCCACGCGTCGTTCGCGGGCTCGGACCGCAGCTGGCTGCTCGTCACCTGGGCCGCGGCGACGATGATCACGCTGGTGCTCGTCGATCGGGCCGATGCGGAGGTGGTGCCCGCGCTCGAGGGCGGTACGCCGCTTCCTCGCCGGCTTCCCGAGCTGGCGCGCGTGGGCGGGATCATCTCCCTGGTCGTGATCGTCGCCGCGGTCGCGCTCGTGCCGACGGTGACCGAGCGTCTCGGGCGCCACGTTTGGCCCGGGCTGCAGCCGGGCGACGCCGAGCGCGACGGCGCGCCCTCGTCACTGCAGTCGAGCAGTCAGCTCGACCTCGCGTGCCGGCCGCGGCTGTCGAATTCGGTCGTGTTCACCGTCGATGCCGCCCACCCCGACTTCTGGCGGGGCGAGACCTTCGACGAGTACCTCGGCAAGAGCTGGACGAACACTCGATCCGGCGATCCGAACAACTACCTGGCGCACGGTGACGGGACCACGGTCTACGTTCCCGCCGCGGAATACGACGTCGGTGCGCAGACCGGGTCGTCGTTCCGCCAGACGTTCCACATCGAGGCGAGCTTCTCGGACGAGTTGTTCGCGGCTCCGAGCCCGCGCGTGGTCGAGACCGACAAGCTGCTGAGCGAACGACCCGACGGCACGCTTCGGGTCGCCCCCGAGTCGGGCGCCGGCTACGGCAAGGGCGCGGTGTACACCGTGTACAGCCGCAGCCTGCCGGTGACCGAGGCACACCTTGCGGGCGGCCGACAAGAATGCGGTCCCCGCCGCGATCGTCGACCAGTACGCGCGGACACCCGCGGCCACCTCCGCCAGAGTGCGTGCGCTCGCTCGCACGATTACCGCCGGCGCGACGACGACCTTCGACAAGGTGCAGGCGATCGAGTCGTGGATGGGAGCGAACACGCGGTACTCCCTCAACGCACCGATATCGCAAGCTCCCGACGTGGTCGACGACTTCTTGTTCCGGAGCCGGCTGGGTTGGTGCGAGCAGATCGCGAGCAGTCTCGTCGTCCTCGCTCGCAGTGTCGGAATCCCGGCCCGGCTGGTCACCGGGTTCGCGCCCGGGCGCGCGTGACGCGGCTCACCGGTCGGTTCGTCGTGAAAGAGAAGGACGCGCACGCGTGGGCGGAGATCTACTTCGCGGGCGTCGGATGGCAAGGGTTCGATCCGACTGCCGCGGTGCCGCTCGCGGGCGACGCGAGGTCGGGCGGCTCCTGGTTGGCCGACGCCCGGCACAACGCGGTCCCGCTCGCGATCGCGGCCGTGTTCATCGTCCTACTGGCCGCCGCGACTCCGGAGATCCTCGCCGCGGCGCACCGGCGCCGGGTTCGCAGGGCGTCGTGGAGTGCGAGCGCGCTGCATCGCCTGGAACGGGCGGGTCGCAAGGCGGGTCGGGCCCGGGCGCCCGCCGAGACGCCGCGTGAGTACGCGCGTGCGCTCGCCGAGGAACTGCACGACGAGCGCTTGGCCGCGCTCGGCGACATCCTCGACGCCGAGCTGTATTCGGCGCACGGGCGCGAAGCCGACGGATCGCGCCGCCGCCGACGCGGTGCTAACCTCGCTTCGACCGTGAAGGGGATCCTGTGAGGTCCCTACGGAGGAGCAGGCGATGTCGGCCCACGAGCCCGGCGAACGTGACGCGCGCGAGAGTGGCGCCTCCGCCATTCCCGGCTCGGTCTCCCGTCCATACTCCGGTACGGACGTTGCCGCGGTGCTCCATACACACGTCTTCGACGCCGCCGACCTCCGGCGTGCACTGACCCGCATCGCGCACGAGATCGTCGAGCGCAATCACGGCGCCGACGACGTGGTGCTCGTCGGCCTCTACACGCGAGGAGTTGCCCTCGCTCGGCGCATCGCCGACGCGATCGGCTCCTTCGAGGCGGTCGAGCCCGCGCTCGGTTCCCTCGACGTCGCGTTCTACCGTGACGACATCGGCTTGCGCCCGATCGCGCCGACGGGACCTACCGAGGTCCCCGACATCTCGGGCAAGGTCGTCGTCCTCGTCGACGACGTGCTGTTCACCGGCCGCACCGCCCGAGCCGCCCTCGACGCGCTGCACGAGCTCGGCCGTCCGCGGGCCGTGCAGCTGGCCGTGCTCGTCGATCGCGGGCATCGGGAGCTGCCGCTGCGCGCCGACTACGTGGGAAAGAACCTGCCGACGCGCTCCACCGAGGATGTGCGCGTCCGTATCGCCGAGATCGACGGCGACGACGGTGTCGACCTGTGGGGCGTCCCCGAACGGGAGGGCGAACGCCGATGAAGCACCTGCTCTCGGTCGACGATCTGGGCGGGCGCGCCGGCATCGAGTCGATGCTCGATCTCACCGATTCGTTCGTGGAGATCACCCGGCGCGACATCCCGAAGATCCCCGCGCTGCGGGGCAAGACCGTGGTCTCGTTGTTCTACGAAGACTCGACCCGAACCCGGCTCTCCTTCGAGACGGCGGCGAAGCGTCTGTCGGCCGACACGATGACCTTCTCGGTGTCGACGTCGTCGGTGAAAAAGGGTGAGAGCCTGCTCGATACCGTGCAGACGATCGACGCGATGGGCGTCGATGCGATCGTCGTGCGCCACGGTGCTGCGGGCGCGCCGCACCGGGTCGCGTCGTGGACCTCGGCACGCGTCGTCAACGCCGGCGACGGTTGTCACGAGCACCCCACACAGGCGCTGCTCGACGCGTTCACGCTTCGCCGCCACCGCGGGCCATCGCTCGACGGCTGTCGCGTCGCGATCGTCGGCGACATCCGCCACTCGAGAGTCGCACGCAGTGATGTCGCAGTGTTCCACACGCTCGGGTGCGAGCTCACGCTCGTGGGTCCGCCCACGCTCATGCCGGAACGTCTCGACGACTGGCCCGTCTCGGTGACGAGTGACCTCGATCACGTGCTGCCCGACGTCGACGTCGTCTATCTCCTGCGTATCCAGCGCGAGCGCATCGGCCAGGCGCTGTTTCCGAGTCTTCGGGAGTACTCGGCCCGGTGGGGTCTGAGCGTCGAGCGCGCGGCTCGGTGCAAGCCGGACACGCTCGTGATGCACCCGGGGCCGATGAACCGGGGGATAGAGATCGCGGGCGAGGTCGCGGACTCGTCCCGGTCACTCGTCACCGAGCAGGTCGCGAACGGCGTAGCCGTCCGCATGGCCGTGCTCTGGTCGTTGTTGGGCTCGGGTGGACCGATTGTGTAGCGGCGGGTTGTCGATCGGGAGACGTCCCTGGTGGCCATCTCCGAGTGTGAACAGGTCCGAGTGTGAACAGGTTCGAGTGTGAACATGTCTGAAGGTGAAGTCTTCATCCAGGGTGGAAGGATCGTCGACGCCGCCGGTGACCACGGCGGTGCCGACGTTCGCATCGTCGACGGCGCCATCGCCGAGGTCGGTCCCGCGCTCGCTCCCGGAGCGGGAGCGACCGTGCTCGACGCCGAAGGATGCGTCGTCGCCCCCGGGCTGGTCGACATCCAGGTGCACTTCCGGGAGCCCGGGCGCGAAGATGCCGAGACGATCGAGACGGGCTCGCGTGCGGCTGCGCTGGGCGGGTGCACTGCAGTGGTGTGCATGCCGAACACCGACCCGCCGATCGACGACGCGGCGGTAGCCCAGTCGATCCTCGATCGCGCCCGCGTGGTGGGCCTGTGCGATGTGCGGCCCGCCGGGTGCATCACCAAGGGTCGCAAGGGTGCGGAGCTCGCACCGATGGGGGAGTTGTACGACCTCGGCGTCCGGGTCTTCACCGACGACGGCGACTGCGTGGCCGACGCGCTCGTGATGAGACATGCGTTCGAGTACGCGGCGGCGTTGCCAGGCGCGGTGCTGGCCCAGCACGCCGAAGATCCGGCGCTCGTACGCGGTGGTCACATGCACGAAGGTGCCTGGTCGGCGCGGCTCGGGATTCCGGGTCGGCCTTCGGAGGCGGAGTCGACGATCGTGGCGCGCGACCTGCAACTCGCGCAGCGTTCGGGTGGTCGCTACCACGTGTTGCACATGTCGTGTGCGGCGTCCGCCGCGCTGGTGCGAGACGCGAAAGCGGCCGGGGTGCGCGTCACTGCCGAGTGCACACCGCAGCATCTCGTGCTGACCGACGAGGCGTGCTCGCACTTCGATCCCGCCTTCAAGATGAATCCGCCGTTACGGGAGCAGGCCGACGTCGACGCTCTGCGCGCCGGCCTGCTCGACGGCACGATCGACGCGATCGCGACCGACCACGCGCCGCACACGCCCGAGAGCAAGGACGTGCCGTTCGAGGAGGCGCCGGCGGGCATGCTCGGCGTGGAGACCGCGCTCGCCGTCGTGCTCACCACGTTGGTGGCGCCGGGGATCCTCACGCTCACGCAGGCGCTCGGCGCGCTGTCGTGGCAGCCGGCGCGCGTCGTCGGCCTCGACGCCGACGGCCATGGTGGCGCGGTCGCTTCGGGCGCACTCGCGAACCTCTGCGTGATCGACCCTGCGCACGAATGGTCGGTCGAGGGCGCCCGCCTCGCCAGCAAGTCCCGCAACTCACCGTGGGACGGTTGGAAGCTCACCGGCAAAGTGAGGCACACCATCTACCGCGGTATCCCGACCGTCCGCGACCACGAAGCGACCCGATGAGAGCACAAATATGACCACTGCCACTACCGAAGCGTTGCTCGTGCTCGCCGACGGCGAGACGTTCGAGGGTACGTCGATCGGCCACCAGCCCCCCGGCGGTGTCGCCACGGGCGAAGTCGTGTTCAACACCTCGCTCGCCGGGTACCAGGAGATCCTCACCGACCCTTCGTACGCCGGTCAGATCATCACCTTCACGTATCCGCACATCGGCAACTACGGGGTCAACGCGCGCGACGACGAGGCCCGCATGCCGCGATGCCGCGGCATCATCGTCCGCGACCTCGCGCGCCATCCCTCGAACTGGCGAGCGACCGACGGTCTCGACGGGTTCCTCGCGCGCAACGAGGTGTCGGGGATCGCCGGGATCGACACCCGGCGGCTCACGCGTCATATCCGGCGTGCCGGCGCGATCCCCGGCGCGTTCGGCGTCGCCGATCGTGACACGCTCCTCGCCGCGGCGCAGGCCGACGGCGGTACCGACGGTTGCGACCTCGCGTCGGTCGTCACGACGCCCGAGCCGTATACGGTCGGCCCCGAGGACGCGACGCTCTACGTCGTGGCCTACGACTTCGGGATCAAACGGTCGATCCTCGATCGGTTGGTCGGCGCCGGCTGCCAGGTGGAGGTCGTTCCCGCGGGAACGAGTGGCGCCGAGGTGCTCGCCCGTGCCCCGGACGGGGTGTTCCTCTCGAACGGGCCCGGAGATCCCGCCGCGGTCGAGAGGGCACGCGAGAGCGTGCAGGCACTTCTCGGGAACGTGCCCGTGTTCGGCATCTGCCTGGGGCACCAGATCATGAGCCTGGCCCTCGGTGCCGACACCTTCAAGCTTCGCTTCGGCCACCACGGTGGTAATCATCCGGTCCGACACCTGTCGACCGGGCGGGTGGAGATCACCAGTCAGAACCACAACTACGCGGTCGACGCCGCGTCGTTGCCCGACGGCAGTGAGGTGACGCATCTGAACCTGAACGACGGTGACGTCGAGGGCGTTCGCAGCGAGCACGTGCGCGCGTTCAGCGTGCAGTACCACCCCGAGGCCGGACCCGGACCGCACGATGCGCGCTATCTCTTCGATGAGTTCGTGCAACTCATGAAGGCGAGCTGACGAATGCCGCGTAGAGACGACCTCGAGACCATCCTGCTCATCGGGAGCGGGCCGATCATCATCGGTCAGGCATGCGAGTTCGACTATTCCGGAACCCAGGCGTGCCGGGTGCTGCGCGAAGAGGGCTACCGGGTCGTGCTCGTGAACTCGAATCCCGCAACGATCATGACCGATCCGGAGTTCGCCGACGCGACCTACGTCGAACCTCTCGACGTGCCGACCTTGACGCGCATCATCGACAAGGAGCGGCCCGACGCGTTGCTGCCGACGCTCGGCGGGCAGACCGGCCTCAACCTCGCGATCGCGCTTCACGAAGCCGGCGTGCTCGAGACCTACGGCGTCGAGATGATCGGAGCCAAGGTCGAGGCGATCCAGACGGCCGAGGACCGTCAGCGCTTCAAGGTCGCGATGATGGAGATCGGGTTGCAGGTGCCGCCGTCGGGAATCGCGTACGACATCGACGATGCTCTGCGGGTCGGGGGTGAGATCGGTTACCCGGTCATCGTCCGCCCGGCCTACATCCTCGGCGGTGGTGGCACCGGGATCGCGCACAACCACGAGGAGATGAAGCACGTCGCCGAGCGCGGTCTCTCGGCGAGCCCGATCTCGGAGATCCTGATCGAACGCAGCATCGCGGGCTGGAAGGAGTACGAGCTCGAGGTCATGCGCGATCACGCCGACAACGTGGTCGTCGTCTGTTCGATCGAGAATCTCGACCCGATGGGTGTGCATACGGGGGAGTCGATCACGGTGGCTCCCGCGCAGACACTCACCGACGTCGAGTACCAGCTCATGCGCGACGCGGCGTTCGCGTGCATCCGTCGCATCGGCGTCGAGACCGGCGGGTCGAACGTGCAGTTCGCCGTGCACCCGCGTACCGGTGAGATGGTCGTGATCGAGATGAACCCCCGCGTCTCGCGTAGCTCGGCGCTGGCAAGCAAGGCGACGGGGTTCCCGATCGCCAAGATCGCGGCCAAGCTCGCGGTCGGGTATCGCCTCGACGAGGTGCAGAACGACATCACCCGCGAGACGCCGGCGAGCTTCGAACCGACGATCGACTACGTCGTCACGAAGTTCCCGCGCTGGGCGTTCGAGAAGCTGCCGGGATCCAATCCGGTGCTCGGGACGCAGATGCAATCGGTCGGCGAGGTGATGGCGATCGGGCGCACCTTCACCGAATCGCTCCAGAAGGCGGTGCGATCGCTCGAGACGGGGCGTTTCGGCCTCAACTGCGACCCGACCGAGCGAGAGCTCGACGTGCTCTCCGATGACGAGGTCGTGCTCGCGGCTGCGATCCCGACTCCGGATCGCATCTTCCAGGTCGAAGCCGCACTGCGCCGGTTCGTCTCGATCGAACGGGTGCACGAGGTCACGGGAATCGATCCCTGGTTCCTCGATCAGATCCTGCAGATCGTCGAGGAACGCGACCGGTTGTCGGGTCTCGGCGCCGATCGAGCGACGCGTGCCGATTGGCGGCGCGCCAAACGGCTCGGTTTCTCCGACGCGCAGCTCGCGTATCTCTGGGGCGAGTCCGAGGCGGAGATCCGTCGGCGACGGATCGCGGCAGGCGTGCGCGTCACGTACAAGACCGTCGACACGTGCGCGGCCGAGTTCGACGCCTTCACCCCGTACCACTACAGCACCTACGAGGACGAGGACGAGATCGCCCCGCTCGAAAAACCAGCCGTCGTCATCCTCGGCAGTGGTCCCAATCGGATCGGCCAGGGCGTCGAATTCGACTACTGCTGCGTGCACGCCGCGTTCGCGCTTCACGACGCCGGTTTCGAGACCGTCATGGTCAACTGCAACCCGGAGACCGTGTCCACCGACTACGACACGAGTGATCGCCTGTTCTTCGAACCGTTGACGAACGAAGACGTGCTGAATGTGTGCGAACGGTTGTGGGAGGCGGGAGAGGTGCGAGGGGTGATCGTGAGCCTCGGCGGCCAGACTCCGTTGAAGCTCGCGCACGATCTCGAGCGCAGCGGTATCCCGATACTCGGCACCTCACCCTCGTCGATCGACGCAGCCGAGGATCGGGAGCAGTTCAACGCGTTGTGCGCCCGACTCGCGATCCCCCAGCCCGAGGGCGCGATGGCGACGAGCGCCGATGAAGCGGTGAAAGTCGCGAACACGATCGGCTACCCCGTGCTGGTCCGCCCTTCGTACGTGCTCGGTGGGCGGGCGATGCAGATCGTCTACGACGAGGCCGACGTGCGCCGGGCGATGGCCGAGCTCGCGCACACCGGCTCGCTCGGGCGCGAAGGCGGCCTGTCGGCCGAGCGCCCGGCGCTCATCGACCGCTTCTTGGAGGACGCGACGGAGGTCGACGTCGATGCGTTACGCGACCGCGCCGGTGCGTGCCTCATCGGCGGCGTGATGGAGCACACCGAGGAAGCGGGCGTGCACTCCGGAGACTCGTCGTGCGCGATCCCGCCGCCGACGCTGCCCGCCGAGGTCGTGCGCACGATCGAGGACTACACCCGCAGACTGGCCCACGAGCTCGAGGTGGTCGGGCTCCTCAACGTGCAGTATGCGGTGAGGGATCGCAAGGTGTACGTGATCGAGGCCAACCCGCGGGCGTCGCGGACGGTGCCTTTCGTGAGCAAGGCCACCGGTGTCCCTCTCGCCAAGGTCGCGGCCCGGGTGATGCTCGGCGCGACGCTCGAACAGCTCGCGACCGAAGGCTTGCTCAAGCCACCTGCCGCCGGTCGTCACGTGTCGGTGAAGGAGGCGGTCCTGCCGTTCAATCGCTTCCCCGAAGTCGACACGATCCTGGGACCGGAGATGCGTTCCACCGGTGAGGTGATGGGCATCGACCGCAGTTTCGGGATGGCGTTCGCCAAGAGTCAGGCCGGCGCCGGCAACAAGCTCCCGAGCGAGGGCACGATCTTCCTCTCCCTCGCCGATCGCGACAAGGACGCGGGCGTCTTCGCGGCGCGGCGCTTCTTCGATCTCGGGTTCTCGATCGCGGCGACCGCGGGTACTGCCCGGTTCCTCGAGGGCAAGCGGGTACGGGTCGAAACGATCGTCGCCAAGGTGGGTGAGGACGTCGGTGTCGACGCGGTCGACCTCATCTCGTCGGGCAAGGTCGATCTCGTGATCAACACCCCCCGCGGTCGTGGGCCCCGTTCGGACGGCATGCACATTCGCCGGGCCGCGATCGCCCACGGCGTGGCGTGCATCACGACCGTCGCCGCGGCCGTCGCCGCGGCCGGGGGTATCACCGAGGAGGCCGAGCGCGAGCCCGAGGTCCGCTCGCTCCAGGACTACCACGCCGACGGTCAGCTGCGGTTCGATGTCTGAGGTGTCGGCCTCCCCGTCGCGGTCCGAGGCGGAGTCGGGGCCGACACCGTGAGCCGGCGAACGCGCTCGTCCGGAGCCGATCTCGCCGTCGACGCCGGGCCGTTGCGGTTGGCGAACCCCGTCGTGGCCGCCTCGGGGACGTTCGGGCACGGTGTCGAAGTGGCATCGCTGTGCGACCCGCGCGGACTGGGCGCGGTGACCACGAAGTCGGTTGCCGTGTTCGAGGCGCCCGGGAACCCGGCGCTTCGCGTCGCGGAGGCACCGGGCGGCGGGATGATCAACTCGGTCGGGCTCCCGGGTCCGGGTCTCGACGCGTGGGCCGCGCACGACCTCCCGGCGCTCGAGAGGCTCGGGGCGCGTGTCATCGCTTCGATCTGGGGCCGCACCATCGCCGATTTCGAAAGCGCGGCGCTCGCCTTGAAGGACGTTGCGTCCCGACTCCTCGCGATCGAGGTGAACCTCTCGTGTCCGAACGTGGAGGCGCGCGGACATGTGTTCGCGCACTCCGCCGACACGACGCGGACCGCCACTCGAGCGGTCGTCGACGCGCTGGGCGGTGCCGCGCCCGTCTTCGCGAAGCTGTCCCCGAACGTCACCGACCTCGTCGAGATCGCGGGCGCCGCGCTCGACGGGGGAGCGAGCGGTCTCACGCTGATCAACACGGTCATGGGACTCGCCGTCGACGCCTCGACGCGCTCACCTCGCCTCGGCGCCGGTGGCGGTGGGCTTTCCGGTCCGCCGATCAAACCGATCGCGCTGCGCGCGGTCTGGGAGGTGTCGCGCGCGTACCCGGGAGTGGCGATCATCGGCACGGGTGGCGTCAGCACCGGTGAGGACGCGGCCGAGATGCTCCTCGCCGGCGCGTCCGCAGTCGGAGTCGGGACTGCGACGTTCCGAGATCCGCGGGCGACTCTGCGGATCGTCACCGAGCTCGACGAGTGGTGTGTTCGCAATGACGTCGCGCGCGTGCGCGACTTGATCGGAGGACTGCGGTGACGACGGACCCCCCGCAGCTCGTCGGGCAGCCCGACGACAAGCTCGACGACGAGAACGTCCGCAGCCGGCTGGCCGTCGCGCTCGACGTCGACGACCTCGATCGGGCCGAGGCGCTCGCCCGGAAAGTGGCCCCCTGGTTCGGCGTGGCGAAGGTCGGGCTCGAGCTGTACTCGGCCGCCGGGCCCGCGGCGGTGGAGCGCATGCGCGCCCTCGGCTTCGAGGTCTTCGCCGACGTCAAGCTCCACGACATCCCGACGACCGTCGGCCGTGCCGCGTGGGTGTTCGGGCGTCAGGGTGTGCGCTACCTGAACTTCCACGCGGCCGGCGGTGTCGACATGTTGCGCTCCGGCGTCGAGGGGCTTGCCGAAGGCGCGCGCGACGCCGGGCATGCACCGGCGACTCCGATTGCAGTCACCGTGCTCACGAGCGACCCCGATGCAAGCGCGTTCGAGGTGCGTCTGGAGCGCGCGATCGAAGCGGGCTGCCGCGGGGTCGTCTGTGCCCTGCCGGAGGTCGAGCGCGTCCACGCGCATCGACCCGACTTCGTCACGATCGTCCCGGGCATACGGTTCGCCGATGGGGAGCTCCACGACCAGGCGCGCGTGGGCACACCGGAAGCCGTCGCGCGGGCGGGTGGTGACGTGCTCGTCGTCGGACGCACCGTCACCCACGCCGACGATCCTCGTGCCGCCGCGCAACGGGTGGCTGCCGCGGTGGTGAGCGCGCTCGCCGTGGGCTAGCGTGGGAACGGGCGTCGCGGAATTCGTGCGCCAGTTGCGACGGAGCGCAGTATCGCTATGCTGCACCGCTGCTGATTCGGTGAGGCACAAACTCTCGAATCGATCAGACCGCATCTCGCAGTCGCGCCGGAGGACTCACATGGCGAACCCGCCCACGCTCACACCGGAGCAGCGTCAGCTCGCGCTCGAAAAGGCTGCGGTCGCGCGGCGTCAGCGCGCCGAGGTGAAGGACAAGCTCAAGATCGGATCACTCACCTTGGGTGAGCTGTTCGAAGCAGCCGAGCGCGGCGACGAGTCGGGTGACATGCTCGCCAAGCTGAAGGTCGTGAGCGTCCTCGAGTCGCTGCCCGGGGTCGGCAAGGTGCGCGCCCGCCACATCATGTCGGAGCTCGAGATCTCCGAGAGCCGGCGCTTGAGAGGACTGGGCACGAACCAGCGCCGGGCGCTCCTCGAGAAGTTTGCCGGCTGACCCCGACCGTTCCAGCCCCGGCGCGCCACCCGCGCCGCGCGGCATCTTGCTCGTCCTGGCCGGTACGTCCGGGGCCGGTAAGGGCACGATCGGGGCCCGCCTGCGCGCCGCCGATGCACGGTTGCGTTGGTCGGTGTCGTGGACCACGCGTGCACCCCGTGCCCGCGAGCGCGAAGGAGTCGATTACCACTTCGTGACCCGCTCGGAGTTCGAAAGGCTCCGTGATGCCGGTGGGTTCCTCGAGTGGTTCGAGGTCTACGGCGACCTCAAGGGCACACCGATCGAGTACGTCCGCCGCGAGCTCGACGCCGGTCACGACGTCATGCTCGAGGTCGACGTCCAGGGCGCCCTCGCGGTCAAGAAGGCGCTTCCCGAGGCGCTGTTGGTGTTCGTGCGCGCCCCGAGCCGGGAGGAACAGCGCCGGCGCCTGGAAGCCCGGGGGAGCGAGACCGCCGATTCGATCGCCCGGCGCCTGGCCCGGGCCGAGGCGGAGGAGCAGGCCGGGGAGGAGCAGTTCGACGCCGTCGTGGTGAACGACGAGGTCGGGCGGGCTGTCGCCGAGGTCGCTGCTATCCTGAGCACCCGCCGCGAACAAGAAGGACCCTGATGGCCGAACGCCGCCCGTCGCTCATGGAGCCTCGCATCGAGACGCTCATGAACAAGGTCGATTCGAAGTTCACGCTCGTCACGCTCGCCGCCATGAGGGCCCGCGAGATCAACGACTACTACAACCAGCTCGGCGAGGGCCTCGGGCGTATCGTGCCGCCTCAGGTCACTTCGGTCTCTCGGAAGCCCCTGTCGATCGCGCTCGAGGAGATCGCGGCCAACAAGATCGTCTACGAGCGCGTCGAGGAGCCCGAGGCCGCCGTCGAGATCGTCGAGTCGACACCCGACGAGTCGGCCTGAGCGG
The DNA here is from genome assembly GCA_963784845.1 of uncultured Actinomycetes bacterium. GTDB lineage: Bacteria > Actinomycetota > Acidimicrobiia > IMCC26256 > PALSA-610 > PALSA-610. The sequence goes on from CAWASN010000006.1 coordinate 413,193, forward strand.
ACCCGGTCCGCCGAGCTGCGCCCGAGCGTCGATCGACCGAGACGACCTCCGATGCCGCGTGTCGTCCTCGGTGTCTGTGGTGGGATCGCCGCCTACAAGGCCGTCGAAGTCTGCCGCCGGCTGATCGATGCGGGTGTCCACGTCGCTCCGGTGCTCACCGACGACGCGCAGCAGTTCGTCGGCGCGCTCACGTTCTCCGCGCTCGCATCGGAGCCGGCGCGAACGTCGTTGTTCGGTGGTACCGAACCGATCCCCCACACCAGGCTCGGCCAGACGGCCGACCTCATCGTCGTGGCTCCCGCCACGGCCCGCCTCCTCGGCAAGTACGCGGCCGGGATCTCCGACGACCTCCTGAGCGCCACCTTGCTCGCAACGCGTGCCCCGGTGCTGGTCTGCCCGGCGATGCACACCGAGATGTGGGAACACGCCGCGGTGCGCGAGAACGTCGCGACCCTGCGCCGGCGCGGCGTGCACGTGCTCGATCCCGAGCAAGGTCGCCTCGCGGGCGGCGACTCGGGTGCCGGTCGACTCCCGGATCCGGATCGGATCGCGGGCGAGGTGCTCGCGCTGCTCGGAGGGCGCCACCCGCTGACCGGCCGTTCCGTCATCGTCACCGCGGGCGGCACCCGGGAGGCGATCGATCCGGTGCGGTACATCGGGAACCGGTCGTCGGGGAAGATGGGGCACGCCCTCGCCGACGTGGCCTGCCGGCTGGGTGCCCAGGTGGTCCTGGTCACCACTGCGAGCCGTCCGGTCGACGCCGGGGTCGAGGTCGTCCGGGTCGAGAGCGCCCGGGACATGCACGAAGCGGTGACCTCGCGGTTCGGCGCCGCCGACGCCGTGATCATGGCGGCCGCGGTCGCCGATTTCCGCCCCAAGGGGTCCTCGACGCAAAAGATCAAGAAGGCCGACGGCGTGCCCGACATCGTGCTCGAGCCGACCCCCGACATCCTCGCCGAGCTCGGGCGGGCCAAGCGTTCCGATCAGGTAGTCGTGGGATTCGCGGCCGAGACCGAGCGCGTCGGTGAGAACGCGGCCGCCAAGCTGCGCGCCAAGCGCGTCGACCTCATCGTCGCCAACGACGTGAGCGCGCCCGACGCCGGGTTCGAAGTCGACACGAATCGGGCGTTACTCCTCGGAGCCGACGGAACCTCCGAAGCGACACCGCTGCTTTCGAAGGAGCAACTGGCCGGCCTCGTGCTCGAACGGGTCGTATCGCTCTTGGGTGAGATGCCGGGTGGGCCCGACCGAGGGTCGTCCCTCTAACATGTCCCGACCATTGACGCCCGAGCTGTGGCGGAGGAGCGAGGTTCGTTGAGTAGGCACACGTTCACGTCCGAGTCGGTGACCGAGGGTCATCCCGACAAGATGTCGGATCAGATCAGCGACAGCGTCCTCGACGCGGTCCTCACCGAAGATCCCTACGGGCGCGTCGCCTGCGAAACGCTCGTCACGACAGGTCTGTGCGTGGTCGCGGGCGAGATCAGCACGAACGCGCACATCGACTTCTCCCGCCTCGCTCGCGACACGATCTGCGAGATCGGTTACACCGACGCGTCGTTCGGCATCGACGGCAAGACCTGCGGCGTCATCGTGTCGATCGACGAGCAGTCGCCCGACATCGCGATGGGAGTCGACAAGGCGTACGAGCAGCGCGCCGGCGGCAGCGACCTGTACGACGAGGTCGGCGCCGGCGACCAGGGCATGATGTTCGGCTACGCCTGCGACGACACCGACGACCTGATGCCGATCCCGATCTGGCTCGCGCACAAGCTCGCGCGCCGGCTCACGCAGGTTCGCAAAGAGCGCGTGCTCGACTACCTCCGGCCCGACGGCAAGACGCAGGTGTCGGTCGAGTACGAGAACGGGGTCCCGATCCGGCTCGAGACCGTGCTGATCTCGACGCAGCACGGTCCGAACGTCGACATCATCAACCGGATGAAGCCCGATCTGATCGAGCACGTCATCCGTCCGTCGTTGCCGCCCCAGTTCGCCGACGACGACTTCGACGTATTCGTCAACCCGACCGGGAACTTCGAGCTCGGCGGTCCTCACGCCGACTGTGGGCTCACGGGCCGCAAGATCATCGTCGACACGTACGGCGGCATGGCCCGTCACGGCGGCGGCGCGTTCTCCGGCAAGGACCCGACCAAGGTCGATCGCTCGGCGGCATACGCGGTACGCCAGATCGCCAAGGCGGTCGTCGCCGCGGGTCTCGCCAAGCGCTGCGAGGCGCAGGTCGCGTACGCGATCGGCGTCGCGCACCCGGTGTCGATCATGGTCGACACGTTCGGCACCTCCGAGGTCTCGCCCGAGGCACTCGAAGCGGCCGTGCGCGAGGTCTTCGACATGCGCCCCGCGGCGATCATCGATCGTCTCGACCTGCGTCGTCCGATCTTCAAGCGCACCGCGGCGTACGGGCACTTCGGCCGTACCGAGGGCGACGGTTTCAACTGGGAGAACACGACGCCTTACGCGGACGAGCTGCGGCGGGCGGTCAGCTAGCACGACCCGACACGATGTGACGGTTCGTGCCTGTCGCGTCCTGCCGGACGTCACCGCGGTCGAGCGCGCTTTCGACTACTCGGTCCCGAGCGCCCTCGGCGCGTGGGTCCGAGTGGGTGCGATCGTCCGGGTTCCGCTCCACGGGCGGCGGGTCCGTGGATTCGTGATCGAAGACGACGTCGCTTCGCAGGCCGGTACCTCCAAGCTCCTCGACGTGCTCGCGGTGGTGTCCGCCGGTCCGCCCGGCGACGTCGTCGCGCTCGAGCGAATGGATCGCTCGGCGGTGGTCGGGCCCGCGTGTCGCGGTCCTGCGTTCGGGGTCGGCCCCGAATCACGTCGCGCCCTCCGACCTCACCGACGGATCGTCGGTGAGGTCCGGATCTCTCGCGTCGCGCGGGCGGGGGCTCGCACCGGGGAACACCACGCGGGTCATCCGTCAGCCGCCGCTGCTCGATCGCCGGGCGCAGGTGGCGCAGCTGTGCCCGGTGGCGGGTTCGACGATCGTGTGCGTCGCCGACGCGGGCCGATCGAGGGCGCTGGCCGCGTACCTGACTGCGCAAGGTCGCGACGTCGCGCTGTTGCACTCGTTCGAGTCGGACGCGGCACGCACCCGAGGCTGGCGTCGGGCCGCGCGAGGGATCGTGTGTCGTCGTGGGCGGCAGGATCGCGGCGCTCGCACCCGTCCCCGACCTGCAGGCGGCGATCGTCGTCGACGACGCCGACGAGGCCTTGCAGGAGGAGCGCTCGCCCACCTGGCACGCGCGCGACGTGCTGTACGAACGGGCCCGGCGCGGTGGTGCGCCGTTCATCGTGTGTTCGCCGGTGCCGACCGTCGAGGCCCTGATCGCGAGCGGCGGACCCGATCGCGTCGAGCGTCCCGCGCCCGACGTCGAAGCGGCGGGGTGGCCGCGGGTCCAGGTGGTCGACCGGCGCGAGGAGCCGCCCGGGTCGGGCCTGCTGTCCGAAGCCTTGGCGGCCGCGCTGCATCGTGCGAACGGTCTCGCAGTCTGCGTGCTCAACCGCCGGGGTCGATTCCGCCTCCTCGTGTGCGCAACCTGTGGGCACCTGTTGCGATGGGACCGCCCCGACGAGCGACCGCTGGTGTGCCCGGAGTGCGGCGCCACCAAGCTGCGGGTCCTGCGGTCGGGTGTGACCCGCGTCCGCGAAGAGCTCCAAGGGCTCGTACCGGGCGCGCGGGTCGTCGACGTCGACGCCACGACGACCGAGGTCCCCGACGCCGAGATCGTCATCGGGACCGAAGCCGTGCTGCATCGCTCCGAGGTGCGGCGCCGGCGCCCGACGTTGGTCGCGTACCTCGATCTCGACCAGGAGTTGCTCGCACCGCGGTACCGGGCCGCCGCGGAAGCGCACTGGCTCTTGACCCGGGCGCGCAGCTGCTGTCGGCGTGGGCCCGGCACGAATCCCTCCTGCTCGTGCAGACGCGCATCCCCGAACACGTCGTGGTGCAGTCGGTCGTGCGTGGCGATCCCGGCCCGGTCTCGACCGCCGAGATCGAATACCGCCGGACGCTCGCGTATCCGCCCTTCGGTGCGCTGGCCGAGCTCGTCGGAGCGGAGGAGCCTCTCACGGCCGCGATCGACGCGTTGCGCCTCGGCGCCGAGCGCGGTCGCGGCGACGGAGTGCAGGTGTTCGGCCCGACCGACGGTCGCGCGCTGGTACACGCACCCGATTGGGACGTGCCGGCCTCGGCGTTGGCAACGGGTCTCGGCGCCGGTCGTGCCGTCGGGCGCGTGCGGGCCGTCGTCGATCCGCCGCGGGTATAGGCGCCGTCGGCATCGAGTGGGTGGCCGCGCTCGAAGGCCCGGGCCGAAAGTGCCGCCGCTACGATGACCCGCGTGGCGACTCACACGATCCGCGTCTTCGGCGACCCGGTGCTCAAACGGCCGACCGCCGAGGTCACCGACATCGACGGCGGCCTCGTGAAGCTCGTCGACGCCATGTACGAGACGATGCACGACGCGCCCGGCGTAGGTCTGGCGGCACCGCAGGTCGGCGTGCAGAAGCGATTCTTCGTCTACGAGCTTCCCGACGACGCCGGACCCCACACGCTCGTCAATCCGCAGATCGTGGAAGCCAGTGGCGAGTGGGAGTACGAGGAGGGCTGCCTGTCGCTGCCCGGCCTCGCCTTCGAGATCGTGCGCCCAAAGCTCGTCACGGTGAAGGGCCTGGACCTCGACGGCAACGAGGTCGTGATCCAAGGTGACGAGCTGCTCGGACGGGTCTTCCTCCACGAGATCGATCATCTCGACGGCGTGCTCATGCTCGACCGCCTCGACGCCGACCAGCGCAAGCTGGCAATGCGGGAACTGCGCGAGCAGGGCATGGGCGTGCGGACGCCCGGCGGGCGCACGCACGCGCTCTGACCCGTAGCGTCCACCGCGTGCGCATCGTCTTCCTCGGCACTCCCGCCGACGCGGTCACCCCCCTGCGTGCGTTGGTCGACGACGGCCACGACGTCGCGCTCGTCGTGACCCAGCCCGACCGGCGACGGACGCGCGGGCCCGGCACCGACGCCTCGCCCGTCAAACAGGCTGCTGTCGATCTCGGCCTGCGCGTCGTGACACCCGAGAAGGCGCGTGAGGTCATCGACGAGGTGCGCGCCACTGGCGCCGAGCTCGGAGTGGTGGTCGCGTTCGGCCAGATCCTTCCGGTTGCGTTGCTCGACGCGCTGCCGCTCGGGTTCGTGAACCTGCACTTCTCACTCTTGCCGCGTTGGCGAGGCGCCGCGCCCGTCGAGCGGGCGATCCTCGCCGGTGATCGCGAGACGGGCGTCGACCTCATGCAGATCGAGGCCGGGCTCGACACCGGACCCGTGTTCGCTCGGGTTCGGGTCGCGATCGGCGATCGCGAGACGGCCGGGGAGTTGCACCGGCGCCTCGTCGATGCGGGCACGGCGCTGTTGCGCGAGCACCTGCCTGCCATTCCCCACATGGTCCCGTGGCGCCAAGTCGGCGAAGTGACGTACGCCGACAAGCTCGCCGTCGAAGAGTTCCGCATCGACCCGCGCCGGACCGCAGCCGATCTGGACCTCGTCGTGCGGGCCGCCAACCCCAGGCCGGGCGCGTGGTTGCTCGTCGTGGGCAGGAGGGTGAAGGTATGGCGTGCGCACGTCGACGTCGCTCCACCCGCCGTCGCGCCGGGTGAGGTCGACGCCCGCGCCCGTCTCGGTACCTCGGCCGGGGTTCTGGCCTTCGACGAAGTGCAGGCCGAGGGCAAGCGCGTGATGGCCGCCCGCGCCTGGCGTGCCGGACTCCGAGGCGACGTGCGCGTCGACTCCGCGGGAGCCGACCGGGACCCGGCGTGAGAGAATCCGAGGCCGCTTCGTCGCGCCGAGTCGCGCTCGAGGCACTCCTGCGGATCGAAGACGGGGCCTTCGCGCACATCCTGTTGCCCCGGACGCTGCGGAGCTCCGCACTGGCGCCGCGGGATCGGGCGCTGGTCACGGATCTCGTCTACGGCACCGTCCGTATGCAGCGGGCGCTCGACACGCTGTTGTCGAAGGTCTCCAACCGCACCGTTGCCTCGCTCGATCCGTCGGTACGCGCCGCGCTCCGGCTGGGCGCGTATCAACTGCTCATCGGGGTTCCGGCGCACGCCGCGGTCGGCGAGACCGTCGCGGTGGTCGACGCCCGGGCCCGCGGCTTCGCCAACGGGGTGCTGCGGGCGCTGGCGCGCACGGGTCCGCCCTTCTCGCTTCCGAGCGGTGGCGACGTCACCTCCGTCGGCGTGCGCACATCGCATCCCGACTGGATCGTGCGCATGTTCGTGCACACGTTCGGCGCCGTCGACGCGGTTGCGACGCTCGAGCTCGACAATCTGCCCCCGCCGGTGACACTGCGCGTCAACCCGATGCGGACTACCACCGAGGCTCTCACGGCCGAGTTGATCGGGGCGGGTGCCGAGGTGGAGCCCGGAACGCTCGTCCCCGGGGCGCTGCGGTTGCGGCACACCGGTGATCTCGCCGCACTGCCCGCGATCGCCGAAGGAAGGGCGACGCCGCAGGATCAGGCGAGTCAGGCGATCGTGGCCGTGCTCGATCCACAACCCGGCGAGCGGGTGCTCGATGTCGCGTCGGCGCCCGGCGGCAAGGCGACGGCCGCCGCCGAACGTATGTGCGGGACGGGTGTGGTCATCGCGGCCGACCTCCACCCGGGACGGGTCCGGACCGTGCAGCGGGCGGCGCGGCGACTCGGTGTCGCCCCGACGGTCCTGCCGATCGTCGCCGACGGCTGCAGCCCGGCCGTGCGCGACGGCGCATTCGACCGGGTCTTGCTGGACGCGCCCTGCAGCGGTCTGGGTGTGCTGCGCCGACGTCCCGACGCGAGGTGGCGGGTCCAGCCGGACGACGTGCGCGATCTCGCCGCGCTGCAGAAGGTGTTGCTCGAGGCGGCGGCGCGCGCGGTCAAGCCCGGAGGTCGTCTCGTGTACGCGGTGTGCACGTTGTCGCGTGAGGAGACGATCGACATCGACACCTGGGCGCAAGGACACCTTCCCGATTTCGACGCGGAGCCGGCCCCGCCGGTTCCGTGGCGGCGGTTCGGGCGCGGCGCGATCCTCCTGCCCTCGGACGCGCAGACCGACGGCATGTTCGTGTTGTGCTTGCGGCGTTCGAGCGGGAGTGCTCTAGCCTCCGGCTCATGAAGATCGCACCCTCGATCCTGGCCGCCGACTTCGCGAATCTCGCGGCCGACGTCGGAGCGCGTCGCGGGTGTCGCCGACCTCTTGCACGTCGACTGCATGGACGGTCACTACGTCCCGAACCTCACCATCGGTCCACCGGTGGTGAAGGCGCTGCGCAAGCACACCGATCTCTTCCTCGACTGTCATCTCATGGTCGACAACCCGGGGGTCTTGCTCGGCGCCTTCGCGGACGCCGGCGCCGACGGCTGCACCGTTCACATCGAGCTCGGCGACCCTCGTTTGCTCTTCGACGAGATCCGCGCCCTCGGTATGCGAGTCGGGCTCTCCTTCGAGCCCGACACTCCCTTTGCGGCGGTCGAGCCGTACCTCGCGGAGATCGATCTGCTGCTCGTGATGAGCGTGCACACGGGATTCGGCGGTCAACCGTTCATTCCCGGCGTGCTCGACAAGGTCCGTTGCGCGCGAGCAGAGATCGACGCGCGCTCGCTGCCCGTCGAGATCGAGATCGACGGTGGCATCAAGATCGACAACGCCCACCTCGCGATCGACGCGGGCGTCGACATCCTCGTGGCGGGCACGGGGATCTTCGGAGCCGACGATCCGGCCGCCGCGGCGGCGCAGATGCGCGCGGCCGCCTCGAGATCGTGAAGCCCGAGGCCGCCGCTGTGCCTGTTGGGTCCGGCATGCTCGCCGCGAAGGTGTTGACGGTCTCCGACGGCGTCGCCGGAGGCACTCGGGACGACGCGAGCGGCCGGGCGTTGGTAGCAGCGCTCACGGCGGCCGGGTACGAGGTCCGCGAGCATCGCGTGACGGGCGACGGCACCGCCGCGGTCGCCGAGGCGCTCGCCGATCTCGCCGACGAGTTTGCCGGCTTGATCGTCACGACGGGCGGCACCGGCTTCGGTCCCCGCGATCTCACGCCCGAAGGAACCCGCGCCGTGATCGAACGGGAAGCGCCCGGGATCGTGGAAGCGATTCGTCGGGCGAGCGACGCCGGCGGGCGCGGCTTCGGCATGCTCTCGCGGGCGGTGGCGGGTACGCGGGGTCGTTGTCTGATCTGCAACCTGCCCGGATCCTCGGGTGGCGCCCGCGAAGGACTCGAGGTCGTGCTGTCGGTTGCCCCGCACGCGCTCGACCTCCTTGCCGGCGGACGGCCGCACTGAGGCCGGCTGGCCTGGCCGATTCGACCCCTTCCGGCAAAAATAGAACGCGTTGCAATTCCTCGGCGGCGGCGGTATTGTCGCAAGAGAACTGACAACTGAAGCCCTCGGGGTTGGGTGCAATTCCCGACCGGCGGTGAGAGCCCGCGAACGCCCCGCAGCCAGCGTGGCGCCGACCAGGTGGAACCCCTGGGCCGACGGTGAGAGTCCGGATGGGAGAGGGTCGGCTACCGCTTCGTACGCGCCTCGGAGCGTCCGCTCGTCGTCGCCGTTTCCGTTTCCTCAGCAGTGCTCCCCGCGGGCCCGGATCGGCAACGGGAGCGTGCCCACATGGGTGGCGAACGGCGTGACGAGGAGCTGATGCGGTCGGCGATCGCACTTGCTCGCGCCGCGCGCCGTCAGAGCGCGCCGTGGCCGGCGGTCGGGTGCGTCGTGGTGCAGGGCGGCGAGATCGTCGGCGCGGGCGCGACCGGTCCGTATCCCACGGGGCCCCACGCCGAGGTCGCGGCGCTGCGCGCGGCAGGCGACCGGGCCCGGGGTGCCACCGCGTACTGCACGCTCGAGCCGTGCGATCACCACGCCAACACGCCGCCGTGCACCGAGGCGTTGATCGCAGCCGGTGTCCGCCGTGTGGTGGTCGCCGTCGGCGACCCCGACGAACGGGTCGCCGGGCGGGGTTTCGCCCGGCTCGCCGGCGCGGGCATCGAGGTGGCGGCGGGGGTCGGTGCGGATGTTGCGACCCGCGACCTCGCGGCGTACCTCCACCACCGGCGCACGGGGAGCGCGTTCGTGGTCGCCAAGGTCGCGCTGAGCCTCGACGGGCGCGTCGCCGCGGCCGACGGGTCGTCGAGATGGATCACGGGGGACGAGGCCCGGGCCGACGCCCACGAGCTGCGCGCCGACGCGCAGGCGATCGTGGTCGGCTCCGGAACCGCACTCGCCGACCGTCCCGCGCTCACCGTGCGCGGTCCTGCCGATCTGCCGCTGCGCGCGCCGCTCCGCGTGCTGCTCGACGGCCGCGGCCGGGTCGGTCCGGTCGGACCGCTGTTCGACGCCGAGCTCGGTCCGACGCTCGTGATCACGACGGAATCCGCAAATGCGCGCTCGGTCGACGCCTGGCAGGCGGCGGGAGCGAAGGTCCAAACGGTCGCGCCCACGCCGGCCGGTCGCGGTGTCGATCTCGACGAGGCCTTCGCCGTGCTCGGTCGGGAGGGCGTGTTGCTCGCGCTCGTCGAAGGCGGCGGCGCTCTGCTCGGCGCGCTCGTCGAGGGCCGTCGTGCGCAGCGCCTGGTCGCCTACGTCGCGCCCGTGCTGCTCGGCACCGATGCCGCGCCCGGGTTCGCCTACGCGGGCCCGGCCTCGATCGACCTGGCCGAGCGTTGGGATCTGGTCGACGTCGAGCGGGTCGGCGCCGACGTCCGGCTCGAGTTGGAACCGAAGCAGGGCCCGCACTGATGTTCACCGGCATCGTCGAGGAGCTGGGACGGGTGCGGGCGGTGACGCCCAACGCCGGCGGTGCGCGCATCGACATCGGCGCCGCAACCGTGCTCGACGACGCGACGATCGGCGCGTCGATCGCCGTCAACGGATGCTGTCTCACCGTCGTCGAGCTGGGCGACGGGCACTGGTCGGCCGACGCCGTCGTCGAGACCCTTGCCCGCACGAACATCGGCGATCTCCACGCGGGGGACCCGGTCAACCTGGAACGTCCGGTGCGGCTGGCCGATCGTCTGGGTGGTCATCTCGTGCAGGGCCACGTCGACGGGACGGGCACGGTGCGCACGAGAGTGCCGCAGCCGGACGGTTCGGAGCTCTTCGGTTTCGCGGCGCCCACCGACGTCGTTCGTTACGTGGTCCAGAAGGGCTCGATCACGGTCGACGGGATCAGCCTCACCGTCGCCGGGTTGCACGAGGACGGCTTCGAGGTCGCCGTGATCCCGCACACGCTCGCGGTGACGACGCTCGGAGCCCGGGCCCCCGGCGCCCGCGTCAACCTCGAAGTCGATCTGATCGCCAAGTACGTGGAACGGCTGCTCGTTTCCGATAGGAGCACAAGATGAAGTTCGACGCCGTGGAACGGGCCATCGACGCGGTCCGGCGGGGCGAGTTCGTCGTCGTCGTCGACGACGTGGACCGCGAGAACGAAGGCGATCTGATCATCGCGGCCGAGAAGATGACGCCCGACAAGATGGCGTTCATGATCCGCTACACGAGCGGCGTCATCTGCCTTCCCCTCGAAGGCGGCCGCCTCGACGAGCTGCGACTCCCGCTCATGGTGTCGGGCACCGAGAACACCGAGGGCCAACGCACCGCGTTCACCGTGTCGGTCGACGCCCACAGCGGGAACCACCACCGGTATCTCCGCTGCCGATCGATGCGCGACGGTGCTCGCCCTCATCGACGGGAGGACCACCTCGGGCGACCTCGCCCGGCCCGGTCACATCTTCCCGTTGCGCTACCGCGAGGGCGGTGTGCTCAAGCGGGCCGGACACACCGAGGCGGCCGTCGACCTCGCCCGACTCGCGGGCGGGTACCCGGCCGGCGTGCTCGCCGAGATCGTGAACGACGACGGCACGATGCAACGGCGCCCCGATCTCGAGGCCTTCGCGGCCGAGCACGGTTTGGTGCTCGTCACCATCGCGGACCTCATCCGGTTCCGCCGGCATCACGAAAAGCTCGTCCGGCGTGTCTCCGAAGCGCGGATCCCCACGCAGTACGGCGAGTTCACGGCGCACGTGTTCGAGTCGTTGCTCGACAACACCGAGCACCTCGCGTTCGTGCGCGGTGAGGTGGCGGGCCAAGAAGCTGTGCTCGTGCGCGTGCACAGCGAATGCCTCACCGGCGACGTGTTCGGCTCGCTGCGTTGCGATTGTGGCGTTCAGCTCGACCACGCGCTCGAGAAGGTCGCGGCCGCGGGCCAAGGAGTGGTCGTCTACCTCCGCGGTCACGAGGGTCGCGGCATCGGGCTCGGCCACAAGATGCGGGCGTATTCGCTGCAGGATCAGGGTCGCGACACGGTGGAGGCGAACATCGAGCTCGGATTTCCCGTCGACTCGCGCGAGTACGGCATCGGGGCGCAGATCCTCGTCGACCTCGGGGTCACGACGATGCGACTGATGACGAACAACCCGAAGAAGTACGGCGGCATCGAGGGTTACGGTCTCGAGATCGTCGAGCGGGTGCCGGTGCAGACGGTGCCCAACGAGGAGAACATCGCCTACCTCAGAGCCAAGCAGAACAAGCTCGGCCACCTGCTCGGGCTGGATCCCGACAACGAGATCGACGAAGAGCTCGGAGGATCCTGACGGATGGGGGAGTACACGGCGGGCGAACGTGCACTCGATGCCACCGGGATGCGCGTCGCGGTGGTCGTCGCCCGTTTCAACCACGACATCACGAAGGAGCTGCTGCACGGCGCCGAGACCGTCCTGCAGAAGCACAACGCCGCCGAGGTGAACGTGCACTGGGTTCCCGGCGCGTTCGAGGCGCCGCTCGTTGCCAAGCGTCTCGCCGCTTCCGGAACCGTCGACGCGGTGATCTGCCTCGGCGCGGTGATCCGGGGCGAGACCGCGCACTTCGAGTATGTCGCCGGAGAGGCTGCAGCAGGCATCACCGCGCCGCGCTCGACACGGGCGTGCCCGTGATCTTCGGTGTCCTCACGGTCGACGACCGCGAGCAGGCCCACGACCGGCTCGGCGGCAGGGAAGGCCACAAAGGTGAGGAAGGGGCGCTCACCGCGATCGAGATGGTGTCGCTGCTGCGCGAACTGCCCTGACCCGCCCGCCATGAGTCGCCCGCCATGAGTCGCCCGCCATGAGTCGCCCGCCATGAGTCGCCCGCCATGAGTCGCCCGCCATGAGTCGCCCGCCATGAGTCGCTACGACACGATCGGAGCGTCGTACGCCTCGACCCGCCGTACCGAGCCGCGCTTCACGCGGCGTATCGATGCGGCGATCGGTGACGCGACTCTCGTCGTCAACGTCGGCGCGGGAACCGGCAGCTACGAACCCGGCGACCCTTTGGTCGTCGCAATCGATCCGGCGCTCACGATGTTGCGCCAGCGCGCGGGGAGTGCCGGGCCCGCCGTGCTCGGTACCGCGGAGGCCCTCGCGTTTCGCGACGATGCCTTCGACGTCGCGTTGGCGGTCCTCACCGTGCACCATTGGGACGACCTCGAGCTCGGGTTGGGGGAGATGCGGCACGTCGCGCGTCGACAGGTGATCGTGTTCTTCGAGCCGTCGATCGCCGACAGACTCTGGCTCGTTACCGAGTACTTCCCCGAGGTCGCCGAGCTCGGCACCGAGCGATCGGCGCCGGGTCTCGGGCGACTGGCCGGGTTGCTCGGCGTCACCCACGTCGAGCCGCTGCTCGTCCCGAGTGACTGTCGTGACGGTTTCGCCGGCTGCTACTGGAACCGACCCGAGGCCTATCTCGATCCGACGGTGCAAGCCGGGATGTCGTCGCTGGCCCAGCTCGACCCCGAAGTCCGGCGGCACGGTACCGACCGGCTTCGCCGCGATCTCGACAGTGGCGAATGGGACGCCCGCCACGGGCACCTGCGGGACCTCGACGAGATCGATCTCGGCTACCGATTGCTGTCGGCCGGGCACGTATCCTGATCAGCGTGCTGCGCCTCGTCCTGCCGAAGGGATCGCTCGAGAAGGCGACCCTGCAACTGTTCGAAGACGCAGACCTCGCGCTCACCCGCGCCTCCGACGTCGACTACAAGGCAAACATCGACGATCCTCGTGTCGTCGACGTCACGATCCTGCGCCCGCAGGAGATCCCGCGTTACGTCGCCGACGGCCTTTTCGACGTCGGCGTCACGGGGCGCGACTGGATCGAGGAGACGAGCGTCGAGGTGGTGACGCTCACCGAGTTGCACTACTCCAAGGCGACGGCGCGCCCGATTCGCATGGTCCTCGCGGTCGCGGGTGACTCGCCGTGGGCCTCGGTGGCCGACCTTCCGTCCGACGTCCGCGTGCACACGGAGTATCCGGAGCTGACCCGACGATTCTTGGAGAAGCACGGCGTGGACGCCCGCGTCACGCTGTCGTACGGTGCGACCGAGGCGAAGATCCCCGAGATCGCCGATGCCGTCGTCGAGATCACCGAGACCGGCCGTGCGTTGCGCGCCGCCGGCCTGCGCGTGCTCGACACGATCCTCGTGTCGTACACCGAGCTCATCGCCAACCCGGTCGCGTACGCGGACGACGAGAAGCGCCGGGCCATGCTCCAACTCCAGACGCTGCTCCTGGGAGCTCTGGAAGCACGCGGGCGTGTCCTCGTGAAGCTCAACGTCGACGAGGCGAACCTGAACACGGTCATCGCGCTGCTGCCCGCACTCAAGTCGCCGACGGTGTCGAAGCTCTACGGCGAAGACGGTTACGCGGTCGAGACCGTGGTCGCCAAGAGCGACATCAACATCTTGATCCCGGCGCTGAAGGATCACGGCGCGACCGGCATCCTCGAGCTGCCGATCTCCAAGATCGTCCAGTGACGTGAGCGCCCGGTGAACATGCGGGGCACGGTCGCGCGCTTCGACTCCGGGAGCGGCCTGGGTGAGATCGCGGGCGCCGACGGATCGACGTACCCCTTTCACTCGACGGTCATCACCGACGGCACCCGCGCCATCGCGGTCGGAGCGGAGGTCGAGTTCGAGGTGATTCCGGGACACCTCGGCCGCTGGGAAGCGGCAGCGATATCCGCCGCACCTCGCTGATCAGCGGTCGGCGGCGTCGGCGATCTCCACGAAGAGCATCTGCACCTGTTGCAGCGCGTCGCGGAGCATCTCCTCGCCCTCGCCGAGCCGCTCGGCGAGACCGTCGACGATGGCGGCCAGGGCGTCGATGGCGAGGCCCGCCGATGCCAGGTCGGCGACCGGGCGGCGTCCCGACTCGTCGGGTGGGGTGACGACGCCGAGGTGCACCAGGGCCAACTGCCATATCCCGATCGCATGATTGACGATCACGTCGGCGACCGGCGTGGCCGCGAGGCGATCGTGCAGTTCCCGCACCGCCGCGATCTCCTCGGGGGTCGGAGCCGGTTCGCCTCCGGGCCCGGTCCGGGTCCCGGCGCCCGACTCCGGTGCCGCCGGCGCCCGATTTTCGGGGTCTGGATCTCCAGGTGTCCAAAGTCCGCTCACGCTGGACTATCCTCCCGCGTCGACAATCGAGGGAAGTGGGACGCTACCCAATCAGCAGCGTCCCCGCCCGGCTGGCCCGACCTTGCGGTCGTGACCACGTCGGGTCCGTTGTGAGCAGCCGGGCGACGTCCGGCGCGACGGTGGACGCTTCCCGCAAGCTCCGCCGTCGTTTCGCGAGGGCGGCCCGACACACGAGGTGAAGCCGCACTGGCCACAGACGACGCCCGCATCAACGATCGCATACACGCTCGCCAGGTTCGCCTCATCGGCGCCGACGGTTCGCAGCTGGGAGTGAGAGCACTCCCGGACGCGCTCGCCATCGCCCGTGAGTCCGGTCTCGATCTCGTCGAGGTCGCGGCCAACGCCGAACCGCCGGTCTGCAAGATCATGGACTTCGGCAAGTACAAGTACGAGCAGGACCAGCGGCGCAAGGAATCGCGGAAGCGGGCTTCGAACGTCGTCATCAAAGAGATGAAGTTCCGTCCGAAAATCGACTCGCACGACTACGACACCAAGATGAAGCACGTCGAGCGCTTCCTCGAAGAGGGGTCGAAGGTCAAGCTGACGATCATGTTCCGGGGTCGCGAGATGGCTCACCCGGAGCTCGGGCGGCGCATTCTCGAGAAGGTGGCCGAGCGTGTCGCCGAGATCGCGATCGTCGAATCTGCTCCCAAGCAGGACGGCCGCAACATGGTGATGGTGCTCAATCCAATCCGTAAGCCGAAGACGAAGGCGGCCCCCGAGGCTGCGAGCGTCTGATCGACCGAAGGAAGACCGACGATGCCGAAGATGAAGACGCACCGCGGCACGGCCAAGCGCTTCAAAGTGACCGGAACGGGCAAGATCCTGCGCCGCAAGGCGTACCGCGACCACCTGCTCGAGCACAAGCCTTCGAGTCGCACCCGACGGCTTGGCCGGCGCGGCCGAGGTCGTCGGCGGCGACAAGAAGCGCGTCAAGCGCATGCTGGGGAGGTAGTCGGATGGCACGGGTCAAGCGTTCCGTCAGCGGCAAGAAGCACCACCACGCGATCCTCGAAGAGGCGCAGGGTTACACCGGCGCCCGGAGCCGGCATTTCCGCAAGGCGAACGAGCAGGTCATGCATTCGCTCCGGTACGCCTACCGAGACCGGCGGGCACGCAAAGGCGAGTTCCGCAAGCTCTGGATCGTCCGCATCAACGCCGCGTGTCGTGAGCACGACATGTCCTACTCGCGGTTCATGGCCGGATTGAAGGCCGCGGATGTCGAGGTCGATCGCAAGATGCTCGCCGATCTCGCGGTGCGCGAGCCGGCCGCGTTCTCCGCGCTCGTCGAGACCGCACGCGGTGCCCTCGACGTCGCCTGAGCTATTCGCGACCAAGGCGGAGATCAAACGCCTGAAGGCGCTCCTGCGGGAGCGCCGCGGCGCGCGACGACGAAGGTGTCTTCGTGTGTGAAGGGCCGCGCGTCATCGCGGCTGCGCTCGAGCACGGGGTCCGCCTACTCGAGTGCTACGTGGGCGTCGACGCGACGCCCGAGATGCGCGCGGTCGCGGAGCGGGTCGCGGCGGGCGGGGTGCCACTGCGCGGTCTCGACACGTATGCCGGCGCCCGAGTGGGCGACACCGTCAACCCGCAACCGGTCTTCGCGCTCGCGTCGATGCACCGGGCGGGGAGCGAGGCACTGCCGGGGACCGACCTCGCGTTGGTCGCCACGCAGCTGGGCGATCCCGGCAATGCGGGCACGCTCATGCGCAGCGCCGCCGCCGCCGGTGCGCAGGTTATTGCTCTCGGGCGGGGATCGGTCGATGCCTACAATCCCAAGGTCGTCCGCGCTTCGGCGGGCGCGTGTTTCGCAGTTCGCATCGTGGAAGGCATGGCTGCAGTGGAGATCCTGGAGCGGCTCGGCGCGAACGGCGTTGCGTGCCTCGGCGCGAGCGCTTCGGGCGGCGCCGCCCCCGAGTCGTTCGACCTCCGCGGTCCGACCGCGTTCGTGCTCGGCCACGAGACGCACGGCCTCGATTCGTCTCTCCCGCTCGCCGGAGTGGTCACGTTGCCGATGACATCGGGCGAGTCGCTCAACGTCGCCATGGCGGGCACCGCATTGTTGTTCGAAGCGTCGCGCCAGCGCCGAGTCGCGTCGTGACCGCTGCCACCGATCTCGCCGCGCGGGCCGAAGCGCTCGCACAGGAGGGCGCCGACGCCTTCGCGGCTGCGGCCACGCTCGACGACCTCGCCGAGGCCGAACGGCGGTACCTCGGCAAGACGGCCCCCTTGAACGAGATCCGCGAAGCCATCAAGACGGTCGACGGCTCGGAGCGCGCGGTGGTCGGCAAGGCCGTGACCGCCGCGCGCGCCGAGCTCGAAGCGGCGTACGCCGCCCGCCGGGAGGTCCTCGACGCCGAGGCGTCCGCGCTCTCGGCGACGCGTGATCGCCTCGATCTCACCCTCGGCCCGCACGAGTACGTGCGCGGTCACATGCACCCGGTCACGCGCATCTGGCGAGAGCTGGAAGACGTGTTCGTCGGCCTCGGCTACAAGGTCGCCGAGGGCCCCGAAGTCGAGAGCGACTGGTACAACTTCGAGGCGCTGAACTTCCCGCCCGGGCACCCGGCGCGCGCCATGCAGGACACGCTCTACGTCCGCCTGGGTGACGCCGAGAGCGTGATGCTGCGCACGCACACCTCGCCTGTGCAGGTGCGCACGATGGAGGCGCAGCAACCGCCGATCTACGTCGTCGCGCCGGGCCGCGCCTTTCGGCGCGACACCCTCGACGCCCGGCACTCTCCGGTCTTCCACCAGATCGAGGGGCTCGCCGTCGACGAGGGCATCACGCTCGGCGACCTGCTCGGAACGATCGAGGCGTTCATCCACGCGCTCTTCGGTACCGACATCAAGGCCCGTTTCCTGCCGTCGTTCTTCCCGTTCACCGAACCGTCGCTCGAGTTCGCGATGTCGTGTGTGTTCTGCCGCGGCGCGGGCTGCACCGTGTGCTCCCGTACGGGGTGGGTCGAGCTCGGGGGCGCGGGAATGGTCGACCCCAACGTGTTCACCGCGGTGGGCATCGATCCCGAGGTGTACACGGGTTTCGCGTTCGGCTTCGGCATCGACCGCCTCGTCCAGCTCCTGTACGGCGTCGACCACATCAAGAACCTGTGGGACGGCGACGTGCGCTTCTCCCGTCAGTTCTGAGGTTCGGTCTTGCGCGCTCCGTTGTCCTGGATTCGTGAGTTCACGCCCGTCGCCGCGCCCACGGCGGAGATCGCCGACGCGCTCGACCAGCTCGGCCTCGAGGTCGAAGGCATCGACGAGCCCGGCCGCGACGTGAACGGTGTCGTCGTCGCCAAGATCCTCGACGTCGTCCCGCATCCCGATGCCGACCGGGTCCGGCTCGCCGACGTCGACTTCGGCGACGGTCAGCTGCGGGTCGTGTGCGGCGCCCCGAACATCGAACCGGGCATGGTCGTGCCGTTCGCGCGGGTCGGCGCGGTGCTGCCGGGTGACTTCGAGATCAGCCGGCGCAAGATCATGGGCATCGTCTCCGAGGGCATGCTGTGCTCGGCGCGCGAGCTCGGCCTCGGCGACGACCATGCCGGCATCCTCGAGCTGTCCTCCGATGCGGCACTCGGTTCCGACGTGCGTGAGGTGCTCGGTCTCGACGACGTCGTCTTCGACCTCTCGATCACCCCGAACCGTCCCGACGCCATGGGGATCGTGGGCGTGGCCCGCGATCTGGCGGCGCATTTCGGCCTGCCCTTCGCCGTCGCGGAAAGCGAGCCCGGGCCGATCGTCGACGACATTGCGGGCGCGCACGTGGTCGTCGAGGCCCCCGACCGGTGCCCGCGTTTCGTCGCCCTCGCCGCCACGGTCGTGATGGGGCGGTCGCCGCAATGGATGCAGCGGCGGCTGACGCTCGCGGGCATGCGCCCCATCAGCAACGTCGTCGACGTCACCAACTACGTCATGCTCGAGCGGTGCCGCCCGCTGCACGCGTACGACCTCGGGCGGCTCGCGGGGCGCGGCATCGTCGTCCGGCTGGCGCGCGAGGGCGAGACGATGACCACGCTCGACGGCGTCGAGCGCTCGTTGACGAGCGCCGACCTCCTCATCTGCGACGGGGAGCGGGCAGCGCAGGGCATCGCCGGCATCATGGGCGGTGCCGCGGCCGAAGTGTCGGAGCACACGACCGAGATCCTGTTGGAGTCCGCGCACTTCGAGGCCAGTGGTATCGCACGGTCGTCGAAGCGCCTGGGCCTGCGGTCGGAAGCGAGCGCACGGTTCGAACGCGGCGTCGACCCGAACAACGCCGGGAGCGGTGCGGCGCGGGCGATGGAACTGTTCGTCGAGGTCGCGGGCGCGAAGCCGGTGCCCGGCGCGATCGACGTGTACCCCGAGCCGATCCTGCCGGCGCGCATCCGGGTGCGGACCGAGCGGGTCAACGAGGTGCTCGGCGTCACCATGACGGCCGACGAGGTCGCGGGGTACCTCACGAAGTTCGGGATCGCGACCGAGGGGCACGAGGCCTCGGTCCCCACCTTCCGCCCCGACATCGACCCGCGAGATCGACCTCATCGAGGAAGCGGCGCGCGCCTACGGGCTGCAGAACATCGTTCGCACGGTGCCGTCGAACCCGGAGAAGACCGGCGGTCTGAGCGAACGGCAGCGCGACCGGCGGGCCGTCACCGAGGTGCTCGTGGGCGCGGGGTACGACGAGGTGTTCACGCTCCCGCTCCTTGCGCCCGCCGACCTCACGGGCGCGGGCCTTCCGGCCGACGGCGTGATCGAGGTCGAGAACCCGTTGCGCGCCGAGGAGTCGATCCTTCGCCCCGCGCTCCTCCCCGGTCTGCTGCGGGCAGTCGCGTACAACGCGGCGCGCGGCGAGCCCGATGTCGCGTTGTTCGAGTCCGGAACGGTGTTCGCCCCGCCCGCCCCCGGCGAGCAACTGCCGCCGCGAACGGCGCTCGCTCGCGTTCGCCCGTTCCCACGACGTGCGGCGCGTTCCGCACGAGCCGAACCGCCCCGTCGACGTGTACGACGCCACCGCGGCGCTCCACGCGCTCGCGCAGGAGCTACGGGTCGCCGACCTCCGGCTCGAGTCGGGCGCAGGAGCCGGGTTCCACCCGACGCGCTCGGCCACCGTGCTCGTCGACGGGACCCCGATCGGTCACGTCGGTGAGGTTGCCGGGTACGTCGTCGACGCACTCGCGCTCGTCGCTCCCGTCGTCGCGTGTGAGATCGACGTCGACGCGCTCGTGGCCGGTGTGCGCACCGAACGCGTCGCCCACCCGGTATCGCGATTTCCGGCGTCATCGGTGGACCTCGCGTTCGTGGTCGCCGACACGGTGCCCGCGGCCGACATTCGGGCCACCCTCGAGCGTGCCGGAGGCGAACTGCTCGAACGGGTCGCCCTCTTCGACGTCTTCCGGTCCGAGGCCGTCGGTCCGGAAAAGGTGAGCCTCGCGTTCGCGCTCCGCTTCCGTGCCGGCGAACGCACGCTCACCGACGACGAGGTGAGCGCGCTCCGCCAGACGTGTATCGACGCCGTCGTGGCTGCACACTCGGCCGAGCTCCGAAGCTGATCGGCGCTCATGGCGTTCAGTCACCGGATCCGCGTGCGGTACGCGGAGATCGACGGGCAGGGGGTGGTCTTCAATGCCCACTGGCTGACGTATTTCGACGACTCCTGCACACGATTCATGGAGTCGCTCGAATTTGGACCGGAGTTCTGGACCGTCGAGTTCGACGTGATGCTCGTGCGCGCCCTCGTTGAGTGGAAAGGTTCCGGCGCGGTTCGACGACTGGATCGATGTCGACGTCGCGCCCGTGCGATTGGGTACGAAGTCCTTCGATCTCGCGTACCGGGCGAGTGTCGCCGGTCGCGAAGCCTGCCGGGCGACGATCACCTACGTCGCCGTCCGGCCCGGAGCCAACACGTCGGTCGCGATTCCCGAGAAGGTCCGCGCCGCGCTGGAGGTACGCCTCGACACCGGGGCGCAGTGAGAGCCGTTCGCACCGGCGCAACCCGATGAGGAAACCGCACGAGGTCGAACGGGATTCAGCGCGCTGCCCGACGGTCGGGCGGAGGTGACGAGGTCCGAGCCGAGCGCCGTGCGCTGGCCGACGACGGCGGTGCGCTCCGCGGTCGAGTTCACGACCTCGAACGTCGCTTCATCTTGATCTTCGGGCCTGCCCCCGTCGAGCTCGACGCGAGCTTCGACGCGTCTGGCCCGCGAGCACGATGCCGACGAAACGCATCTCGATCTCGCCGTGCGCGAGGAACTCCTCGCCCCACGCATCGAGCAGCAGCCCGTACGCCGGCCCGGCGGCCTGCACGCCTTGGGCGACGAGCCCGGGGAGTTGCAGGCTCGCCGACAACGCCGGGTCGGAGTGGTAGTTGCCCCGCCGCGAGTACGCGCGGACGAGCGCTTCGGTGACCGACAGCGAGCGTGTGCGGGCCTCGGTCACGCCGGGGCGCCGAGCGTCGCCGCCGGGGTGAAGCTGACCTCCGAGGTCCACACGGGCGTCTCGGGCGCACCGGCGACCGAGACGGTCGTTTCGACGTCGACGTACGCGCGGCCCCGCTTTTCGTAGCACCGCACGACCGTCCCGGTCGTGGCCAGCTCCACGCCGGCATCGACCCGGCGATGACAGCGCAGCACCTGGCGGGTCTGGATGACTGCGTCGGGGCACAGCTGCGCGAAGCACAGCACCGTGAGGTTGGCGGCGATAGGGGGGTAGAGGGCTCCGGCGGCGAGGGTGGCGTGGTCGACCCCGGCCGATCGCCAGTACCGCTCGTTCGCAGCCTGGGAGACGCTGACGTGCAGCGGCTCGAGGACCGTGCCGGGCGTCAGATCGGAAAAGGGCTTCGTTCCCATATGCACTCGTGTGTATTATATGCGCTATGGCGTATCGAGCTGCCGTCGTCGGCGCGTCAGGCTATACGGGGGTCGAGGCGCTGCGGCTGCTCGCCGGGCACCCCGAGATCGAGGTCGTGCACGTCACCGCCGGTGCGAACGCGGGCGGCCGGATCGCGCGAGATCTATCCGTCCCTGGCGCCCGCGTACGCCGACACCGTGCTCGCCCCGCTCGAGGCCGGCGACCTCCGCGGGCTCGACCTGGTGTTCTGCATGTTGCCCCACGGGGCCAGCCAGGAGTTCTTACCCGGGGTGATCGACGACGTCGGCCACGTCATCGATCTGGGCGCCGATTTCCGGCTGCCGCCGGAGGTCTACACGCGCTGGTACGGCGAGGTGCACCGTGCCCCCGAGATCGTCGCCCGCTTCGCGTACGGGATGGTCGAGCTCTACCGCGACGATCTCGCCGCTCACGCACATGTCGCTGCGCCCGGCTGTTATCCCACGGCGGTGAGTCTCGCCTGCGCGCCGTTGCTGGCCTTGGGACTCGTGGAGCCCCGCGTGATCGCCGACGCGGTCTCCGGCGTCTCGGGCGCGGGCCGGTCTTTGAAGACGACGAGCTTGTTCTCGGAGGCGAACGAGAGTGTCTCTGCGTACGGATTGCTCACCCATCGTCACACGGCCGAGATGGAGCAGGCGCTCTCGAAGGTCGCGCGGCACCCCGTCGACGTTCTGTTCACGCCGCATCTCGTCCCGATGACGCGCGGCATCCTCGCGACCTGTTACGCGCGTCCGCAGGCTCTCGGATTGTCGACGGCGCGCCTGTTGGAGCACTACCGAGACTTCTACGCGCGACGACCCGTGCGTGGTGGTCGTCGACGAACCGTCGGGCACCAAGGCCACCTACGGTGCGAACGTCGTGCACGTGACCGCCCGTTTCGACGAACGGACCGATACCGTGATCGCGATCGCGGCGGAGGACAACCTCGTGAAAGGCGCCTCCGGGCAGATGATCCAAGCCGCAAACATCTTGCTCGGACTACCCGAGACCACCGGCCTGGCGCTCCTCGGGGTCCAGCCGTGACCGGCGTCACCGCGGCCGCGGGCTTCGTGGCGGGCGGGCTTGCGTGTGGGATCAAGCCGTCGGGCGATCCCGATCTCGCGCTCGTCGCGACCGACGACGCGCAGCCGGTCACGGCGGCGGGCGTCTTCACCACGAACCTCGCGCAGGCCGCGCCCGTGCAGATCTCCCGCCGGCACCTCACGAACAGGCGCGCCGCGGCCGTCGTGTTGAGCTCCGGCAACGCGAACGCGGCGACGGGAGAGGTAGGGCGGCGTGACGCCGCACGTATGTGCGAGCTGGCCGCGCACGGTCTCGGTCTTGCGACCGCCGACGTGCTCGTGTGCTCCACGGGTCTCATCGGGATCCCGATGCCGATGGCCGCGCTCGAAAAGGGCGTGCCGGAGCTGTGTGGTCACCTCGCTTCCGACGGCGGGAGTCGCGCGGCCCGAGCGATCATGACGACGGATACGAAGGCGAAGGAAGCCGTCGCGCGCGGGCGGGGCGACGGTCGGTGGTATGGCGAAGGGTGCGGCGATGCTCTCGCCGGCCATGGCCACGATGCTTGCCGTCGTGACCACCGACGCCGCGGTCGATGCCGACGCGCTGCAGCGCGCGCTCGCCCGGGCGGTGAGCGAGACTTTCGACTGCCTCTCGGTCGACGGCTGCCGTTCCACGAACGACACGGTTCTCGTCCTGGCCAACGGTCGCGCCGGTGCCGTCGAACAATACGAGTTGACCGCGGCGCTCACCGAGGTATGCGGGTCACTTGCCGAGCAGATGGCGCGCGATGCCGAAGGTGCGACCAAGTTCGTACGGGTTCGGGTCGTCGGCGCGCGCAACGACGCGGAAGCGCGCGTCGCGGCACGAGCGGTCGCCAACAGTCAGCTGGTGCAGTGCTCCTTGAACGGCAACGACCCCTACTGGGGCCGGGTGTTGTCCGAGCTCGGTGCGAGCGGTGCGCACCTCGATCCCGAAGCCGTCGACATCGCTTACAACGGGGTCACGGTGTGCCGTGACGGCGTGGCCTGCACCCATGACGAAGCTGCGGTCGCCCGGGCCCTGGCCGGCACCGACGTCGAGATCCGCTGCGACCTTCGATGCGAGCACGGCGAGGCGACCGTCGTCACCACCGATCTGTCGCACGCCTACATCGACGAGAATCGGCGCACGTCGTGAGTACCGCGAGCGATTTCGCGTCGCGGGTGAGGGACGCCGGCGAGAAGGCGCATGTGCTCGCCGAGGCCCTCCCGTACATCCGGGAGTTCTCGGGCAAGACCGTCGTCATCAAATACGGCGGTCACGCGATGGAGAACCCGGCGCTGGCCGAATTGTTCGCGACCGACGTGGTGATGATGCGGCTCGTCGGCATGAACCCGGTCGTCGTGCACGGGGGCGGGCCGCAGATCACCGAGCTGATGCGCCGCCTGGGCAAGGAACCCGAGTTCGTCGACGGCCGTCGGGTCACAGACGCCGAGACCGTCGACATCGTGCGGATGGCGCTCGTGGGAAAGGTGAACCGGGAGATCGTCGCCATGATCAACCGGCTCGGTTCCTACGCGGTCGGGATGTCGGGCGAGGACGCCGGACTCATCCGAGTCGATCAACGTGATCCGCGCCTGGGCTTCGTCGGCGATGTGCGCCACGTCGACCCGACGATGGTCGTGCGCCTCCTGCGCGAGGAGCTCATCCCCGTCATCGCGACGATCGGGGTCGACGACGACGGCCAGGCGTACAACATCAACGCCGATACCGTCGCCGGCGCCATCGCGGAGGCGCTCGACGCGGAGAAGCTCGTGTATCTCACCGATGTCGCGGGCGTGTACGGCAACTGGCCCGACGAGTCGTCATTGATCTCGCGCGTCGATATCGGAGGCCTCGAGCACATGATCGCCGAGGGCCGGGCGTCGGAGGGCATGATTCCCAAACTCGAGTCGTGCGTCATCGCGCTGCGGGGCGGTGTGCGTAGCGCACACATTCTCGACGGCAGGCTCCCGCACGCACTGCTGCTCGAATTCTTCACCCGGGAGGGCGTCGGAACCATGGTGCACCCATGAGCACGTTGACCGAGATCGAGGCGCTCGACGCCGCGAACGTCATGCAGACCTACGGTCGCCGGCCGGTTGCGTTCGTGCGCGGCGAGGGAACGAAGCTGTTCGACACCGAAGGCAAGGAATACCTCGACTTCCTGAGCGGGCTCGCGGTCACGTCGTTGGGCCACGCCCATCCGGAGGTCGCGGCCGCGATCGGTGAGCAGGCTCGCACGCTGTTGCACGTCTCGAACCTCTATTACAACGATGTGCAACCTCGGGTCGCGGCGCGGCTGAACGCATTGCTCGGTGGCGACGGCCGCGTGTTCTTTTGCAATTCGGGCGCCGAGGCGAACGAATGTGCGATCAAGCTTGCCCGGCGCTACGGCCAACGCAACGGTGGACCCGACCGGTTCCACGTGATCAGCGCGTACGGCTCCTTCCACGGGCGCACACTCACCACGCTCGCAGCCACCGGCCAACCCCAGAAACAAGAGACGTTCCAACCGTTGCCGGAGGGTTTCCGCCAGGTCGCGTTCGACGATCTCGAAGCACTGGCGACGGCGATGGACGAGCGCGTCGCTGCCGTGCTCCTCGAAGCAGTGCAGGGGGAGGGCGGTGTCATCGCCGCGTCGGCGGAATACCTGCGCGGCGTGCGCGAGCTCTGCGACGAACGCGAAGCTCTGTTGATCATCGACGAGGTGCAGACCGGGCTCGGGCGCACCGGGCGCTGGTTCGGCTTCGAGCACTCGGGGGTCAGACCCGACGTCGTCACGATGGCGAAGGCGCTCGGCAACGGTGCGCCGATCGGCGCGTGCTGGGCGAGGGCCGACATCGCCGCCGCGTTCGCGCCCGGCGACCATGCGACGACCTTCGGGGGCCAACCGCTCGTGGCGAGCGCCGCGCTGGCGGTGCTCGAGGTCATGGAGCGTGAGCGGGTGCCCGAGCGTGCGGAGCGTGCCGGTACCCGGTTGGTGGAGGGGTTGGCCAAGCTCGACGGTGTCGCCGAGGTGCGGGGCGTCGGACTGCTGATCGTGGCCGAGCTCGCACCCGGCTCCGACGCGAAGGCTGTCGCGCAGGAGTGCCTGGCAGCGTGGACTCGTGGTGAACGCGGTCACCCCGACGGCGCTTCGGTTCGCGCCACCGCTGCTGGTCTCGGACTCCGAGATCGACGACGCGGTAGCCCGGGTCGGCGACGCGCTCGAGGCGTGCCCTCGATGACCGCCCACCTGCTCGAAATCGACGATCTCGACCCAGTTCGCCTCGGTCGGATCCTCTCGGACGCGGTCGCGTGGAAGGCCGACCCGAGCATGATCCCGCCCGTGCTCGCTGGTCGCGGTGCGGCCGCCCTGTTCCAGAAGCCCTCGGCGCGCACGCGCGTTTCGATCGAGATGGCCGTCGCGACCCTCGGTGGTCACCCGATCCAGGTGCGCGACGAGGACGTCGGCCTCGACGTGCGGGAGACCGTCGAAGACGTCGCCCGAACGTTGGCGTCGATGTGCGCGGTGATCGCGGCCCGCGTGTTCGACCACGAGACGTTGGTACGAATGGTCGCGGTCGTCGACGTCCCGGTCGTCAACCTGCTGTCGGACAGGGCGCACCCGTGCCAGGCGCTCGCCGACCTCTTGACCATACGAGAGCACTTCGGGGATCTCGATGGCCGACGGATCGCTTACGTCGGCGATGGCAACAACGTCGCCGCCTCTCTCGCGTACGCGGCCGCGCTCTCGGGTGCCGAGCTTGCCGTCGCGTCGCCCGACGGGTACGAGCTCGACGCGGACGTCGTCGATCGCGCCCGCAATCTCGGGGGCTCCGTCGAGCTGACGAACGACGCGTACGACGCGGTGCGCGGGGCCGACGTCGTGTACACCGACGTATGGACGTCGATGGGACAAGAGACCGAGCGTGAACAACGTCTGCGCGCGTTCACGGGCTGGACGGTCGACGCCGCCTTGATGAAAGCTGCGAGCGAGCATGCGATCTTCATGCACTGCCTTCCGGCACACCGGGGGGAGGAAGTCGCGTCCGAGGTCATCGACGGCCCGCAGTCGGTGGTGTGGCAGCAGGCCGGAAACCGGATGCACTCGGCTCGCGCGCTCCTGGTCGATCTCGTGGGGGGCGCGGCTGATGTCGACGCTGGGCAAGCCCCAACGCCAGCACCGGATCCTGAGGATGCTGGAGGATCAACCGATCTCGAGCCAGGCGCAACTCGTGCAGATGCTCGAGGCCGAGGGAGTGGTCGCGACCCAGGCCACAGTGAGCCGTGACCTCGAAGATCTCGGCGCGGTCAAGGTTCGGATCCCGGGGGGTGCGATGGCGTACGCGATTCCCGAGTACACACGCGAACGCGCGCCGTCCGACGACCACCTCAAGCGACTCATGAGCGAGTTCGTGGTCGAGGTCTCGCACAGCGCAAACCTCGTGGTGTTGCACACGCCCCCCGGCAGCGCTCACGTGGTCGCGTCCGCGCTCGACCGGGCCGCGCTGACCTCGGTGCTCGGCACGATCGCGGGCGACGACACGGTTGTCGTCGTCTGCAACGAATCCGTCGGCGGCGCGGTCGTCGCCGCCGAGCTCGCCACTCTCGTCGGGCTCTGATCAAGGGAGAAAGCATCGTGGCAAAGCGAGTCGTGCTCGCGTATTCCGGAGGGCTCGACACGTCCATCGCGGTCCGGTGGATGCGCGAGGAGTGGGGCGTGGAGGTGATCGCGTGCGCGGTCGACGTCGGCCAGCTCGCCGAGGGCGAGGAGCGCACGATCCGGGAGCGCGCCGCCGCCGCGGGCGCGGTCGAGACCGAGATCATCGACGCGCGCGAGGAGTTCGCTCGCGATTTCCTCGCGCCCGCCCTTCGGGCGAACGCGCTCTACGAAGGCAAGTACCCCCTTGTGTCGGCGCTGTCGCGACCCGTGATCGTCGAGCACCTCGTGGCGTCGGCGCGCCGCCACGGGGCCGACGCCGTCGGCCACGGCTGCACCGGGAAGGGCAACGACCAGGTGCGCTTCGAGGTGTCGTCGCGCATCCTGGCGCCCGACCTCGACGTCATGGCCCCGGTGCGGGTCTGGGGACTCACGCGCGCCGACTGCATCGAGCTGGCCGACAAGTGGGACATCCCGATCTCGGCGTCGAAGGAGAAGCTCTATTCGATCGACGAGAACATGTGGGGACGCGCGATCGAGTGCGGGGTCCTCGAGAATCCATGGTCGGCCGCGCCCGAGGAGCCGTACACGCTGACCCGCAGCATCGAGGACGCCCCGGGCGAGCCGAAGGAGATCGTCGTCGCCTTCGAGCGCGGTGTTCCCGTCTCGCTCGACGGGGTGCGGCTCGGGTTGGTGGAGCTCATCGAATCGATCGGCCGTACGGTCGGCAACTACGGCTGGGGCCGCATCGACATGGTCGAGAACCGGCGCGTGGGCATCAAGAGCCGCGAGGTCTACGAGTGCCCGGCATCGCTCGCGCTCATACTCGCCCACAAAGACCTCGAGGGCATCACGCTCGAACGGGATCTCGCTCGCGAGAAGCAGCGCCTCGAGATCCGCGTGTCCGAGCTGATCTACGACGGCATGTGGCACGCGCCGCTCATGCGCGCGCTCGCGGCATTCGTCGACTCCACCCAGGAGTACGTGACCGGCGAGGTGCGCCTGCGGCTCGCGCCGGGGCGGTGCGACGCGGTCGGGAGGCGCGCGCCGCGAGGGCTGTACGACCACGACCTCGCTACCTACGACGCCGACGATGCGTTCCGCCACCAGGACTCCGAGGGTTTCGTTCGGCTCTGGGGTCTGTCGGCCGAGACCTGGTCGCGCCGGCAGGGCCCGGGATCTTCGTGACCCGACACGAGCCCGGCCCGGAGAGCGTGAGCGGTCAACCGCTCTGGCACGGCCGGTTCGGCGAAGGCCCCGCCGACGAGCTCCTCGCGTTCACCGTCAGCCTGCCGTTCGACCGGCGACTCGCTGCGGACGACCTGCGGGGCTCGCGCGCGCACGTGCAGATGCTCGAGCGGGTGGGTCTGCTCACCGCCGGCGAACGGGGCGTCGTCATCGCCGCGCTCGACCGGGTCGAGGAGGAGCTCGCGAGTGGTTCCTTCGTCTTCGCTCCGAGTGACGAAGACATTCACACCGCGATCGAGCGTCGCGTCACCGAGATCGCGGGCGCGACCGGGGCCAAGCTGCACACCGGTCGCAGCCGCAACGATCAGGTCGCGCTCGACATGCGTCTGTACCTGCGTCGCGAGGGCAGGGTCGCCGCGGCCCGCATCCACGAGCTCCAGCGCGTGCTGCTGCAGCGCGCGGGTGAGTCCACCGAGATCGCGCTTCCCGGATACACCCATCTCCAGCGTGCGCAACCGGTACTGCTGGCGCACCATCTGCTCGCGCACTTCTGGGCTCTGGCACGTGACGTCGACCGCTGGCACGACTGTCTCGCCCGCGCCGACGTGTCGCCACTCGGCGCGGGCGCGCTCGCCGGTTCGAGCCTGCCCCTCGATCCCGCCTCGGTCGCGGCCGCGCTCGAGTTCTCCCGCCCGTTCGAGAATTCGCTCGACGCGGTCTCCGATCGCGACTTCGTCGCCGAGGCACTGTTCGTCGCCGCGCTCACACAAGTTCACCTCTCCCGGCTGGGCGAGGAGATCGTGTTGTGGTCGACGGACGAGTTCGGGTTCATGCGGCTCGCCGATGCGTACGCGACCGGGTCGTCCATGCTCCCCCAGAAGAAGAACCCCGATATCGCCGAGCTCGCCCGCGGAAAGGCGGGGCGGCTCATCGGCGATCTCACCGGATTCCTCGCGACCCTGAAGTCGTTGCCACTCGCGTACAACCGCGACCTTCAAGAGGACAAGGAGCCGCTGTTCGACGCGCTCGATACCTGCATCCTCTCGCTGAGCGCGCTGACCGGTCTCATGGCCAGCGCGACCTTCGTCGACACCGCGATGACGACCGGGGCGGACAGCCCGTTCAACGCGGCGACCGACATCGCCGAGGACCTCGTGCGCCGGGGCACGCCCTTCCGGGAAGCGCACGCAATCGTCGGCGCGGTCGTGCGTCAAGCGGTCGACCGCGGGGTGCCCCTCGATGAGCTCGTGTCCACCGACCCGCGCCTCGGTCCCGAGTACCTGGTGTTTCTCGAGCCCGGGAGCGCGGTCGGCCGGCGCACGACTCCCGGTGGCGCCGGGTCCGAGCCCGTCGCCGTCGAGCTCGATCAGGCGCGTGAACGGATGGAGCGACAGCAGACGTGGCTCGCCGCGCACGCGTCCTGACCCGAGCCTTCTTCGACCGCGACTCGCTCGCGGTCGCGCCCGAGCTGCTCAACAAGGTGCTCGTCGGCAACGGCGTTTCGGCTCGGCTCGTCGAAGTCGAGGCGTATCGCGCCGACGAAGACCCCGGAAGCCATTCCTTTCGCGGCCGAACGCCTCGTAACGGGTCGCTGTTCGCCGCGCCCGCCACGCTCTACGTCTATTTCAGCTACGGCAACCATTGGTGTCTCAACGCCGTGTGTGGTCCCGGGGAACGTGCCCGCGCCGTGCTCCTCCGCGCCGCGGTCCCGCTCGACGGTCTCGATCTGATGTGGGCTCGCCGGGTCAAGGCCCGCCGCGAGCGCGACCTGACGGCCGGTCCCGGCCGTCTCGGCCAGGCGTTCGCGGCCGATCGGACCCTCGACGGGACCAGCCTCGTGCGCGGCGCGCTGCGCATCGTCGACGACGGAACCGCCCCGCCCCCGCATCCGGGCGTCTCCACGCGCATCGGTCTCGCTCCCGGCAAGGGCGACGACCTCCCGTACCGTTACTACGTCCGCGGCGACCCGAACATCAGCCGACCCCCTCGCTGACCACCCCACCCCCACCCCCCGCCCCCACCACCCGCCCCGCAACAGTTGTGCGAGAAATCGGCGCGAGGCGCGGTTTTCTCACCCAACTGTTGTGCGAGAAATCGGCGCGAGGCGCGGTCTCTCACCCAACTGTTGTGCGAGAAATGGCGCGAGGCGTGGTTTCCTGCACAACGCGGCGCGGCGGAGTCTTGGGGCGGTGCGGAGTTCGCCTACGGGAAGCGGTGCCGGATCCAGTCGGCGACGATCTCGATGGCTTCGGGGCGGTGGCCCTCGAGGTAGTGCGGCGCGCCCTTGAGCTCGACGTAGCTCACGTCGTCGGCGCCCGCGGCCTCGGCGATCTCGCTGGGCCTGGCGGATGCGGATCTCGGTGTCCGCCGTCGGGTGGACGACGAGCACCGGCACGTGACACCTGGCATCGTGGTCGCGAGGCGAGCCTTGCGACGACAGCGCCGACCACGTCGACAACCAGCCACGCGACGTCATCGTCCGCGCCAGGCCGCCGCGGCCGTAGTTCGCGTCGAACGGGTCGGGGAAGGCGAAGAGCGAGCCGAGGGGGCGATCGTCGGGTTCGATGGTCGGATCGAGGTAGGCGGGGTCGGCGAGCGTGCGGTAGATCGTGAAGTAGTCGAGGTGCACCGCCCGCTTGCGCAGAACCCGCCAGTCGTCGCTGCCGTGTTCCACGTCCCGGAGACCGGCGCGACGCTGTGCGGGCCGAGTCGAGCGAGCTTGCGCGCGAGCGCGTCGATGCGCGCGCACCCGTTCGCGCTGCGCGCGCCCGGTAGCGCTCCAGCCAGGCCGGGTCGTACGAGCACGGCTCCGGCCAAGGCCGCCAGCCGTTGTCGGGGTCGTACATGTCGAGCTCCGGCGACCGCGACGAACGGATCGTGCTCGTCGGCGACGGAGGGGTCGATCGACCTGCAGCATGAACACGCCTTCGCCCGGGTGGGCGGCCACGCCCGATCCAGCCGTCGCCGCAGCCGAGCTCGGCGTGCGCCAGGGCCATCAGCGAGCCGCCGCCGCTGTTGCCGAGCAGGACGACCGCCTCGGCGCCGCGCCGCTGCACCTCATCGACCGCGGCGGCGACGTCGGTGATGCAGTTCTCGTGCAGGCAGTCCGTGTCGTTGTTCTGGTAGCGGGTGCCGAACCCGAGTACCGCGTAGCCGGCGGCGGCGAGCAGCGGGCACGCGTAGTGCACGGAGAAGTCGCCCCGCGGATGTGTGAGCACGATGGCGGTGTTCCACGGCGCCCGCCGGCGGCGTCCAGAACAGGCCCCGCACGAGCGCGCCGTCCTCGGTCACGACGCGTACGGACTCGCGTGGGATGTCGACGCGGGGGTCGTCTTCGGCCAGTGGCCAAAAGCCCAGTCCCGCCGGCCGCGGTTCGCCCCGAAAGGGATCGGTCATGACCGGATAGGTTGACCGACCGTGGCCCGTTTGACGAGTCGAAGCCGCAGCGTGGCCGGAAAGGTCGTGCTCGTCACCGGTGCGGCGAGCGGGATGGGACGGGCTATCGCCCACCTCTTCGGCGACGAGGGCGCCCACGTCGCCCGTCACGGACCGGGACCCGGCCGGCGTCGAAAAGGTGGTCGCGGAGGTGCGGACCAGCGGTGCGGGCGGACGGCGACGCCGCCGGTTGGGCGCTCGACGTCACCGATCCGGATGCAATTTCGCGGACGGTCGTCGGGGTCGTCGAGGCTCTCGGGCCGATCGACATCCTCGTGAACGACGCCGGCGTCAGCATCCCGGTCGCCGATCGACATGCTCGACGACTTCGAACGGGCCTGGAGCGCCACGATCGCCGTCA